>CAVSTK010000008.1:0-414840 GCA_963730855.1 uncultured Actinomycetes bacterium | reverse complement strand
GGGCGGCACTGCACTACGATTTCGTCCTGTCGACCTGAGAGGAGCACGCCTGTGCCGAGCGCCCCGACGTTCCTGAGAGCCACCGCGATCTGCTCGACGCGCGAGGAACGGCTGCGCTGACCACCGTCGACGGCCAGGGCCGGCCCCAGACGACCGCCGTTTGGTACCTGCTGCGTGGGGGCGAGCTGTTCACCTCGGTCACCGATTCGCGGCAGAAGTACAAGAACCTCGCCAGGACCCCGCACTGCACACTGTTCATCATCGACCCGCAGAATCCGTTCCGGACGCTCGAGATCCGGGCCGAGGCCGAGCTGATCCACGACCCCGACAAATCTGAGGTCAAGGCGATCGCGGTCGCGTACGGCGTCGACCCGGCACCGATCATGGCCGTGCCGGGCGAGCGATACAAGGTGGTCCTATTGCCCCGCCGGATCGTCGTGAATCCGCCCGCCTAGGAATTCGTGTTGCCGCCGACGGTCTCGAGCATGAGGTAGTGCGGTGGGCATCTAGATCGCCGGTTCCTTCGAAAAACGGAGCCGGACTAACTCGGTCACTGGCCAGCTCGCCCGACAACGATCATTTCGACTGGCGCATCAGCATCGCCGACGTCACCGAATCGGCTGATTTTCGACGTTTCCCGGCGTCGAGCGGACCATCGTCTTGCTCGAGGGACTAGCCATGGGTCTTACGGTTGCCGGCGTGTCACGAAGTGACGCTCCTTGACCCGTTGATCTTCGACGGAGGGCTAACCACCTCGTGCGCAGTCACGCGTGGTGCGACCCGCGATCTCAATGTCATTACGCGGCGTGGCCGCTGCCAGGCGGCCCGAATACGTCAAATTCCTCATGGTGCGGACTCTGCCGGGCACAAGGGTCCAAATGCATCTGGTAACAGGCCTGCGCTCCGCGGAAACGTTGGGCCTGCTAATGCTATTTGAGGCGTCCTACGGTGCCTCGGTCGTTCACAGAGGGTGGGCCATGCGTATCACCGTCGCCAACACCGAAGGCGTGACCCTGCTCAAAGTGTCCGGCGAGGTCGACGTCCGCGTCGCCGGCGAACTCCGCGAAGTCGGGCTGGCCGCACTTACACCGGCTACCGAACTGCTCGTGATCGATCTGGCCAACGTCACCTTCATCGACTCCACTGGCCTCTCGGCGTTGATCAATATCCGCAATGCCGCCGACGATCACTGCGAGGTCATGATCGACAACCCGCAACCGAGAGTAATGCGCGTACTTCAAATAACCGGACTCGACCAGCTCCTCGGCGGTCTTGAACGCGCTGAGCCCGACGAGAGTTGCGGATAGAAGTGCGAACTAGCGCGTCACTCAGCAGCCCGGACAACAACCGCTGGGACGAGGCCGGTAGCCGGGATCGTGTGAACCTGATGCACCTAACGACGGTGCGGGCCGCGAGCGACGAAGGTGCTCAATGATCGGGACTGACGGAAGTCTCGGCCACGCGCGAGCGTGGGAACCAACAGTCACCGACGCCTTGCTCTCGCTGCCTCATCGGCAGGCCGAGGCCCTACGTCTCATCTACCGACAGCGGAAGACCCAGGCCGAGGTCGCAAAAATTCTCGGAACAACCAGCGAAGAGACAAAGCAAATCGTCAGCGCCGCGATCCGCACTCTCGCTCGACGACTATGTACCACCTGACGTGCAGTCGTATCTAGCGCCAGCAGCTCGATGAGGGAGTGGTGCCGCTCAGTCATCGATCCGCCGAACGCACTCGAATCGGTGATCCGAAGACCAGGTGTGCGCACTGCCCACGATCTCGATCGCTGGGTTCGGTGATCGCTGCTAGGAAACCGAGCCGCTCACGTTCTTGATCTTCGAGCCGATGAATCATCTTGGACCCGTCGACTTCGGAGGCTCAAGCGTGAGCTCGGTAGAGATCGTCGTCGCCCGACAGGCGATCTTCGACCGGGAGTCGCAAGTCGTGGCGTACGAGTTGCTGTTTCGATCCGCCCCCGAGGCCGATCTGGCCGGTGCTGGTCTGATGGACGGCTTGATGACGGCCGCCGTCTTGTATTCGAGCGTCAACATCGGGATCGAGAATCTCGTCGGCGACAAGTTGATGTTCTGCAACGCCGATCGAGATGTGCTCACCGGTCGCGTTCCGATGGTGCTGCCCCCGGCGCAGACAGTCGTCGAGGTCCTCGAGACCGTGGCTTGCGACAGCGAGGTAGTCGACGGTTGTGTCCGGCTGCTGGCCCAGGGCTACCAGTTGGCGCTCGACGACTTCGTCTGGTTCGACGGAGCCGAACAGCTGCTCGAACTCGCATCGATCGTGAAACTTGACGTGCTCGCCTAAGACTAGCTGACGTTGATTGAGATCGCCGCGCGCTGCGCGGACTTCAACGTGCAACTGCTGGCCGAGAAGGTCGAGACGAGGCCGAGCTGCAACGCTGTCTGGACCTCGGGTTCGAGTACTTCCAGGGCTATCACCTCGAGCGGCCGCGGAACATGACCGGCAAGACGCTGACCAGTTAGCAGGTCGGCGCCACCCGGATCGCATCGAGTCTGCTCAGTCGCGACTTCGAGGTCGGCGAACTCGAAGCAATCCTGCGCACCGAGCCGGCGCTGGCGTTCCAGCTCCTGCAACTCGCCGGGATCGGTGCTCGCGGCAGTCTGCGTCGCCGAGTACGTACTCTTCGCGACGCCCTGGTCCTGGTCGGCCCTGCTCGGGTTCAGAACTGGCTGGCCCTCTTGATGCTCCGCCAGCAGAGCGGGACGTCCGGTCACCAACTCGTGGTGGCGCTGACCCGGGCCCGGATGTGCGAACTGCTCGTGCAGCGGTCCGACCCGCGCCTGAGTTCGCTGGCATACACGGCGGGCATTGTGTCGGCGTTGAATCTGTTGATGGGGGTCGATGCATCAGAAGTGGCGCTGGCGCTCAACCTCGACGAGGAACTGCACGATGCGTCCTTCGGCTCCGAGAGTCTGGTGGCGCGGGTGGTCCGAGACGTGATCGCCTACCAGACCGATCCGCAGGTCGACCCGCGCTGAGGCCGTCGATCGCCCAGCTCGACGCCGTCGCCCTGCGGTCGCTCTCGTGGGCTGTGCAGATGACCAACGCGGTCGGGCCTAGAACGCTGAGCTCTTTGCGGTGCTTCTTGTCGAAACTGTCGCAGCGAGGAATTGGTGAATGGGAGTCTCGGTGCGCTATCGTCGGCCTGACGAGCACCCAGCTTGAGGCATGCAGGCACCTGACGACTAGTGACAGATGGCGCGGCGAGTCATTTACTGAACCACGTACTCAGCATCGCTTCCGAGTCAGCAGCGTTCAGGTCGGCGGCCCTCAACGTTTAGGACCTTCGTCCCCGTTGTCCGCGACGCGGCTCCTGCGCCGCGTTGAAGCCACTGGCGGCTGCGCTCAGGGCATGACGGCCACCGCACTACATCTGTGCGGAAGTGTTCCACGCCTGGACGAGGCCCGCGTACGGACCGTCCTCGAGCAGCAGTACGTCATGATGCCCGGACTGCACGAGCCGGCCGTCGGCGAAGACGAGCACCCGGTCGGCGCGGGCGGCGGTGATCATGCGATGCGCGATGGAGATGCTGGTGCGGTTGCGAGTCAGCACCGCGAGCGCCCGCTGCAGCGTCACGTCGGTGGCCGGATCCAGGCCGGACGTCGCCTCGTCCAGCACGACGAGATCGGGACGGGCCAGCGCGGTGCGGGCCAAGGCGACCAGTTGCCGCTCGCCGAGCGACAAGCGGCGACCGCCGAGTCCCACCGGCGTGTGCAGGCCATCGGGTAACGCCGCGCACCAGTCGCTGATCCGGAGTTCGTCCAGGATGGCCCGCACGTCGTGCTCGGTGGCGCCGACCCGGCCCAGCGCGATGTTCTGCCCGATGGTCGCGTCGAACAGGAACGGATCCTGCGGGACGACGACGACCCGCCCGATCAACGAGGCATCGGTCACCTGATCGATGGGAATGCCACCGAGGTCGATCGCGCCCGCGGCCGGCTCGATCCGCCGGGTGATCAGCTTGGCGAAGGTCGACTTGCCCGATCCGGTGCGCCCGACCACGGCGACGTGTTCACCGGGCTCGATCCGCACGTCCACGTCGCGCAGGACCAGTGGGCCGGCGCCGTACCGGGCGGCGACCTGCGCCAGGTGCAGACCGACGGCCCCGGGCGGCAACGGAATCCCGTCGCGCACCACCGCGCTCGGCGTCGACGTCAGTTCCAGGGCCCGGCGCCAGCCGGTCAGGGCATTCTGCGCCTCGCCGAGGCTCTGCACGAGGAACTGCAGGGGACGGACGAAGAACGTCACCAGGAACACCATCGCCACGACCTGTCCGGCCGTCAGCCGGGGCGTCGCCGGATGACCGAGCAGCGCCCACCACACTCCGCCGAGGACGACGGTGACGGTCATCGTCGAGATCGCCAGCTCACCGAGCGCGGCGTTGCCGTGCAACGGGACCAGGGTGCGTACCAGGCTGTCGCGCGCTCGGTCGACGGCTCGGTCGAGCTTGACCTCGGTGCGCTCGTCGGTGCCGGTCGCGCGAATGAGCGGCGCCCCGACGATCGATTCGGCCACGACACTCTGCATCCGGGCCAGGTCGCGCCGGGCGGAGCTGTAGCGGCGCGCGATCACCCGCTGCAGGAACGTCATGACGATCAACAGCAGGCCGGCGATCACCAACACCGGCAGCGCGAGCGCCCAGCTGTAACCGAACATGATGGCGGTCGCGATCACCAGCTGCGCGGCGTTGGTCAGGAACTGGATACCGCCGCCCTGCAGGAACGTCGTGATCTGATCGATGTCGCTGGTCAACCGGCTGACGAGGTCGGCACTGGGCACCCGATCGACCGTGCTGGCTCGCATCTCATGGATCCGACGCAGTCCGCTGCGGCGCAGGTCGGCGAGCGCCGACTCGACGCGGTACTGCAGCCGCCGATTGAGCAGGATGGATGAGCTGCCCGCCACCACGATCGCGGCCGAGCCGATCAGGATCGTCGTCGTCACCGTATGCGGCGCCAGCCCGGCGTCGATCGCGTGCTGGACGACCAGCGGCGCGACGATCCGGCCCGCGCCGGCGCACAGCGCGAGTAGGGCGGTGACGGCGAGACCCTGACGTAGAACCGGCGACGTGCGCAGCGCGAGGGCGAGGAGCCTGCGCGGGCCGATGCCGGCGAGGTCGACGAGGCCTTCGACGCCGTCGGCGGGCTCAGCCGATGTAGGTGCGCTCATCGCCGATCACCTCCGAGCGGGCGTCGTAGGCCGTCACGATGCGCCGGTACTCGGCGACGGCGAGCAGCTGCTCGTGGGTGCCGGAGGCCGCGATCCGGCCGGCCTCGAGCAGCACGACCTGATCGGCGAAGGCGACCGTGCGCGGGCGGTTCGTCGCGATCAACACCGTCGGGCCACCCGCCTTGATGAGGTCGGCCAGCTCGGTGAGCACGCGTCGCTCGACCCTCGGATCGAGCGCCGAGGTGGCATCGTCCAGCACGAGCAGCCGGGGCTGGCGCAGGATCGCCCGGGCGATGCAGATCCGCTGGCGTTGACCGCCGGACAAGGTCGCGCCGCGTTCACCGACGACCGTGTCGAGGCCTTCGGGCAAGCTCTCGACGATCTCGTCGGCGGCCGCGATCCGCAGCGCGTCCCACAGTTCCTGATCCTCGTACGCCCGCCCGTGGCGGGGATGACCGGACAGGATCAGGTTGTCGCGGATCGACTCGGCGAACAGGAACGGGTGCTGCGAGACGATCGCGACACTGGTCGGGACGACCCCCTTGGCCAGATCGAGCACGTCATGGCCGTCGAATCGCACCACCCCGGTGGTGGGGTCGGCCTGGCCGCCGGCGAGGTCGAGCAGGGTGGTCTTGCCCGACCCGACCGAGCCGACGACAACGGTGATCGTGCCCGGCTCGAGTACGAGGCTGCAATCGCGCAAGAGGTCGTGGTCCTGCCGGGTGACGCCGACCCGGTCGAGCTCGACCCGTAGCGGATCCGCCACGGTCAAGCGGCGATCACCGAAGCGGATGAAGTCAGGGTCCGCGAGCACGGAGTAGACCCGGGCCCGCCCGGCGTTCGACATCGGCAGCAAGGACAGGAACCGGCTGATCACGCTGAGCGGGATCGAGATGGTGATCAGCAAATAGACCACTCCGACGAGGTCGCCGACCGACAGACTGCCGTGCTCGACGCGAGGCGCTCCCACGGCCAGCACCGCGAGCACGGCGCAGGTCGGCAGCAGCTCCAGGATCGGGTCGAAGACGGAGCTGATGGCCGCCATCGCCACGTCCGCGCGCCGCAGCCGTTCGACCCCGTCGGTGAACCGGGCGTCCTCGGAGTCGGTCAGGCCGAGGGTGCGGACGACCGGGCCGCCCTCGATCGACTCGAGGGCGACACCACCGACGACACCCCGGGCCTCTTGCGCGGCACCGGCCCGCGGCGCCAAGCAGCCGCTGGTACAGCAGGTTGATGCCCAGCATCGCCACGATGAGAATGACCCCGACCAGACCGAGCCAGACGTCGCGGAAGAACAGCTCGGCCAGGGCGAGCAGCAGCATGAAGACCATGCCGAGCGCGAAGTAGGCGAACTGCGTCGGTAACCACAGCGCGTCCACGTCCGACACCGCGTGGGCGAGCAGCCGCCCCGGGGATCGATGACGATGCCAATGGACGTTGAGTTGCAGATAGCGCCGCACCACCGCTCGACGGGTCTCGGCCTGCGCGTGATACTGCACCCGCCCGGTCGCCACCCCGCGCAGGAAGATGGTGCTCCACCGCACGGCCGAGACGCCGAGGATGAACAAGGCACTGAGCCACCAGGCACTGGCGGGGATGTGTTTGCGGGCCAACGCCGGCACGACCAGGTGGTCGGTCGACCATCCGATGGCGGCCGCTCCGATCACCATGGTCGCCCCGTTGACCACCCCGCTGATGCCGGCCACCCAGGCCGGCGCCGGGTTCGCCCGCGCGCCGGCGATCTGCGCGGCCAGCGCCGAGGGCCGGCTGGTGTCAGCCAGCATGATGCCCGCTCATGCGATGAGGATGATCTTTCCCCGAAGGTGCCCGGCGTAGCTGAGCTCGAAGGCCCGGGCCGCGTCGGCCAGGGGTAGCCGTTCGGCGATGGCCAGGCGGAGTTTGCCCGCCGCGGCCAGGTCGACCGCCGCCGCCAGCCGCTCGGGTGCGTGCACGACCGACGCGATGCCGGCCGAGGTGGAGTGCTCGCTGGCCGCGACCGTCACGGCCCGAGAGAGATCGGGAAGAAGTTGGACGGTCGCAGCAACCGACGCCGCATCGCCGTACGTGTCGATCGAGGCCGTGATGGTGCCCAGCGCCCGGACCCGCTCGACGAGACCGTCGCCGTAAGCGACCGGCTCGGCGCCGATCGATTCGAGGTAATCGTGATTGCCGACCGAAGCGGTCGCGATCACGCGGGCACCGAGGGAGCGGACGATCTGCACCGCCGCCGAGCCGACGCCGCCGGCGCCGGCATGGATCAACACGGTGTCGTCCGGCCCGATCTGCAGCTGCTTGACCGCGGAGTAAGACGTGCCGCCGGCGACCGGCAGCGACGCCGCCTGTTCGAAGTCGATGTTCGCCGGCTTGGCGATCAGTGCGCGTCGCCTCGACGTTCGCCTGGGCCCGGTAGCCGTTGGCGAACCCGTACCAGATCACCTCGTCGCCGACCGCGAACCCGTCGACTCCGGCGCCGACCGCATCGACCACCCCTGCGGTCTCGTTGCCGGGGACGGCGGGGAACTGCACCGGCCGAAAATTCTTCAGGTAGCCGGCGACGAGCTTCCAGTCGACCGGGTTCACCGAGATCACGCGATTGGCGATCCGCACCTGACCCTCGGCCGGCTCGGGCACGACCTCGTCGACCGGCCTGCAGGACCTGGGGACTGCCGTACTCGTCGAAGGTGATCTTCAGGCTCATTGCGTCAGGCTAGCCCGGGCTCGTCCGGCAGTTGGCGGTAGCGGCTGGCGTGGAAGACCAGCGGCAGGATCGCGTGATCGGCGTCGAGGTCGTGCACGCTGCAGCACGACGATGTCGTGGTCGCCGGCTCGTACGACCTGGTCGATGCTCGTCTCGAACCAGCCGGCGGCCCCGTCGAGCAGCACCGCGCCGTCGGTCGTGGCCCGCCAGGCGATGCCGCCGAATCGGTCCAGACTCGGAATGGCGAGCTGACGTCCGGCCGGCTCCTGGTGGGCGGCCAGGATGCTGATGCCCAGCCGCGGCGCGGTCCGCAGCCGGCGCCAGGTCATCGAGGTGGCTGCGATACACACCGACACCAGCGCCGGATCGAGCGACACCGAGGTGAACGAACTTGCGGTGATCCCCACCGGCTCGCCGTCGATCAGACCGGCGACCGCGGTGACGCCGGTCGGGAACGCGCCGAAGACATGCCGCAGCCGGGCGCCGTCGACGATGCGGGTCATCGTCACCGCGCGGCCGTCCAGCCCAGACCCGGCGCCACCGAGCCGAGCCAGATCGCCGAGCAGCTGGACGTTCTCGGCCAGACCGAACGCCGGCGGCAGGAAAAGCACCAGCTCGTCGGCGACCGAGAGACCGGGGTCGGCGAGCACGGCGGCGAGCACCGCGTCCGGGTCGCCGTGATAGACCGGGCTCATCACGATGCCCGGCGGCAGCTCGGCCGACAGCGTCGGTTCCAACGAACCCTTCGGGCGCGACGCGGCCGGCCCGAACCGGCGCCGCTCCTCGTCGTACGCGGCGTACTTCTCGCGCAACTCCGGAGTCGTGCCGGGCAGGACGGACGCGGCGACCGCGACCGGCGGCGGCTCGGTCGCGTGGGCCGTGGTCCAGGCGTCGCGGTAGGCCGCGATCACCCGGGCCTGGTGGACGCTGAAGTCCTCGCCATCGGGAACGTCATGCAGGATCGTGCCGATGATCAGGCGCAGACCCTGCCCGGCCGCCTTCACCGCCGACGCGACGCTGCCCGAGCCGTACCAGATCCGCTCGCGCAGGCCCGGGCTGTACGGCGTCACCTTCAGCTCGGTGCCGACGGCCGGGCCACCGATCCCCTTGCGCTCGGTGACGGTGTGGATCGTCTCGCCGCCGACCGCGGCCAGGAAGCGAGCGAGTCGGCGCTGTCCCTCGGTGCGGGCATCGGTGTCGACGGCGCCGAACACCGCGTCCCAGATGTCAGTGCCGCTCGAGAACGCCAGCTGCAGCCGGCCGTCGGTCAGCAGGTCGGCCGTCGCGGCGGCCTCGGCCAGCAGGATCGGCTCCTGGAACCGCGCCGGGATCACCGCGCTGCCCAGGGTGATCCGCGAGGTGTGCTGCCCGGCGGCGGCGAAGAACGGGATCGGTGAGGACAGGTAGTTGTCGAAGTGCCGCTGATAGGCCCACCCCGATTGGTAGCCCAGCTCCTCGGCGGCCCGGAACAGCTCGATGCCCTCGCGCAGACCCCGCGCAGCCTCACCGGTCGGGAACGACACCCGGGTGTTGAACCCGAGCCGGGTCTTGGGTCGCGGCGTCTCGACCTCGGCCCGCTGCCGGCTCGCCACCGTGGTCATCGCCGCCGCCCGCCGGGGATCGCGTCGAGCAGTTCCTGCGTGTAGGCGTGCCGCGGATTGGTGAACACCTCGGCCACCGGCCCTGACTCGACGACCCGGCCCTGGCTCATCACCGAGACCGTGTGCGAGATCTCGGAGACCACCGCCAGATCGTGCGAGACGAACAGGTACGTCAGACCCAGCTCGGCCTGCAGACCGGCGAGCAGCGCCAGGATCTGCTCCTGCACCGACACGTCGAGCGCCGACACCGGCTCGTCCAGCATCAGCAGGTCTGGCTTGAGCGCCAGCGCGCGGGCGATCGCGACCCGCTGCCGCTGGCCGCCGGACAGTTCGGTCGGCAGCCGATCGAGGAACGCGGCCGGCAGGGCGACCTGATCGAGCAGCTCCCGAGCGCGGGCCTGGCGCGACTTGCGATCACCGATCTTGAACG
Organism: uncultured Actinomycetes bacterium; assembly: GCA_963730855.1. Taxonomy (GTDB): domain Bacteria; phylum Actinomycetota; class Actinomycetes; order Mycobacteriales; family Jatrophihabitantaceae; genus CAVSTK01. The sequence goes on along the minus strand of CAVSTK010000008.1, from coordinate 404,907 downwards.
CGACCAGCGGCTCGGTGATCGACTGGCTGATCGTGAACTTGGGATCGAGCGTCGCGAACGGGTTCTGGTGCACCAGCTGGGCCCGGCGGCGCAGCGGGCGCAGTTTGCCCCACGACAGGCCGGCGATCTCGGTGCCGTCGAGGACCACCGAACCGCTCGTCGGCGTCTCGAGCCCCAGCGCGATCCGCAGGGTGGTCGTTTTTCCGCAGCCCGGACTCCCCCACCAGCGCGTGCGTCCAGCCGCGCGGCACCTCGATGCTGACGCCGTTGAGCGCGTTGAAGCCACGCTCACCGCGGCGCGGTTCGCTGGCCCCGAACGTCTTGCTGACGTTCGTCATCGTCAGGATCGACTCGGGTCCTGGCGCGGCCGCGGACGTCGAAGCGCGGCACGATCTGACCACCGTGGGCCAATCCGGGGGCGGCGGCGATGAGCTGCTTGGTGTACGCCTGCCGCGGCGAGACGAGGATCGTGGTCGGGTCGCCCTCCTCGACCTTGCGGCCGTGCTGCATGACGATCACCCGGTCGGCCCGCTCGGCCGCCACGGCCAGATCGTGGGTGATGATCAGCAACGAGATGCCGTGGTCGCGGACGAGACCGCCGAGATGATCCAGGATCTGCTTCTGCACGGTGACGTCGAGCGCGCTGGTCGGCTCGTCCGCGATGATCAGTTTGGGACGGCCGGCCAGCGCGATCGCGATGAGCACCCGTTGACGCAATCCACCGGACAGCTCGTGCGGATATTGGCGCACCCGCAGTTCGGGATCGGGTACGCCGGCCTGCTGCAGGAACTCGATCACCTCGGCGTCGACGTCGACACCCGGGTCGCCGTGCAGCTTGACGACCTCGGCGATCTGCGGCCCGATCCGCTTGGTCGGGTTCAGGCTGACCATCGGGTCCTGCGGGATCAGGCCGACGACCGAACCCCGCAGCGCCCGCAGCGTCCGTTCCTTCGCGCCGGCCGTCTCGACGCCGTCCACGATCGCCGAACCCGCGGTGATCCGCCCATTGGCCGGCAGCAGGCCGATGATCGCGTTCGCGGTGGTGGTCTTGCCGGAACCCGACTCCCCCACGATCGCCACCACCTCGCCCGGGTTGACGACCAGGTCGAGGCCGACGACGGCGGGACGGACGGTGCGGTGCCGGACGTAGCCGACGTCGAGTCCGGTGATCGCGATCAGGGCCCGGGTCGATGACTTCGTGGTGCCCTCGGACACCCTGGCGGTCATCGCTCGAGCTCCTGCAGGGTCTTGGAGATGTGGTTGAGGCTCAGCACGACCAACGCCACGAAGATGCCCGGCAGCAGGCTGAGCCACCACGCCGTGATCAGGTAGTTGCGACCTTCCGAGATGAGCGTCCCCCACTCGGCGGCGGGCGGGGCGGCGCCGAAGCCGAGGAAGCTCAGCGACGCGATCGCGATGATCGCCACACCGCCGTCGAGTACGGCCAGCACCGCGACCGGGCCCCACGAATTGGGCAGGATGTGGCGCAGCAGGATGCGCGGCGACGAGGCGCCGCCGGCCCGGGCCGCCTCGATGAACGGCAGCGGTTTGACCCGTAGCACCTCGGCCCGGGTGGTGCGGGCGAAGCCCGGCACGATACCGACCCCGACCGCCACGGCGACCGGAATGGTGCCGTAGCCCAGCGCGGTGATGATCGACAGCGCCAGCAGCAGCCCGGGGATCGCCAGCAGCACGTCGACGAAACGCATCAGCAGCGCATCGATGACGCCGCCGAAGAAGCCCGAGACGACTCCGAGGCTGAGCCCGGCGACCAGCGCGATGCCCAGCGCCAGCAGTGTCGCCTTGATCGTCAGCGCCGAGCCGTACAGCATCCGGGTCCACTGGTCGCGACCGATGTTGTCGGTGCCGAACGGGTGCTGCCAGCTCGGTGACCGCAGCGTTGCGTCGGGATGAGTGACGTACGGGCCGCCCGAGGTGAACAGGCTGGGCCAGAAGGCCGAGACGATCACGAAGAGCACGTAGAGGACGGCGAGCACGAGGAAGCGGCTTGCGCACCAGCTGACGCACGCCGGCACGCAGGTTGGCCCGGCGACCGCCGGGCTCGCCTCGGCCCCGGCCGTCTGGTCCGGCTCGACCTCCTCGTTCACTGCCGCGACCTCGATCGGGAGCCGTGTATCGACGACGCTCATATCGCACTCACCTCAACCACTGACGCGGCGGCGGCCGGAGCCCGCACCTTCGTGCCGCGGATGTGCGAGATCCGCGGATCGAGCAACGGGTACAGCAGATCGACGACCAGGTTGACGACGACGAAGACGGTGGCCGCGATCGTCACGATCGCGAGCACCACCGGCACGTCCTGCGCGAGCACGGACTGCTGCGCGAGCTGACCGACGCCTTGGCGGGTGAAGACCGTCTCGACGATGATCGAGCTGGTGACGGTCAGCCCGACGATGACGCCGAGGATCGTCATGGCCGGCAACGACGCGTTGCGCAACGCGTGCTTGAGATGCACCGACGATCGCGACAAGCCCTTCGCCCGCGCGGTGACGATGTAGGGCTGGCGCAGCGTCTCGTCGAAGCTCTTGATCAGCACCTGCGCCAGCACCGACGACGTGAGCACCGAGATGGTGATGACCGGCATCACCAGCGATTCGAAGCCCTGCGATCCGGTGGCCGGCAGCCAGCCGAGCTTGAAGGACAGGAACTGGATCAGGAAGAGGGCGATGAAGAACTGCGGGAACGATGCCCCGAGCGCCGGCAGCCGGGACAGGAAGATCCGCAGCGGGTTCCAGCGCACGAAGGTGGCGACATAAGCCAGCGCCGAGCCGGCGATCAGCGAGACGACGGCCGCCGCGACGCTGAGTTCCAGCGTCTGGCCGATCCGCTGGCCGATGAGGTGACTGACCGGCACGTTCTGGCTCAGCGAGGTGCCGAAGTCGCCGTGCACGGCGCCGGCGAGATGATGCCAGTACTGCGCCCAGATCGACTGGTCCAGACCGAACTTGTGCTTCAGCGCGGCCAGCTGCGGCTTGCTCAGGCTGTCCTCCTGCACCCCTGCAGCTGCGAGTTGCAGCTGCAGGGGGTTGCTCGGCAGCAGGTACAGGATCATGAAGGTCAGCGTGAACGCCGCCCACAGGACCAGCACCGCCTGCACGATGCGCCCCACGATGTACCGGGTCATCGTCTGCGTCATCGTCAGCTCTTCCAGACGTCGTTGAGTCGCAGGAAGCTCTCCGAGGTGAAGGCGAAGCCGTGGACGCTCTTGCTGACCCCGGCCTCCTGAACCCGCTCGAACAGCGGGAACGCGACGCCCTGGTCGATCAGGTAGTCCTGCAGGTCGGCGTAGGCCTGCTTGGTCTGATTGACGTCGGTGGTCTGGATCGCCTTCGCGAACAGCGCCTGCATCTGGGTGATCACGTCCGGCGAGGCCGACCGATTCGCGAGCGCCTTCGAGTTCGCCACCGCCGGGTTGAGGATGTACTGCAGCGCGCCCGGATCGGCCCGGGTGAAGTAGTTCTGCGTCAGGTCGTAGTCGCCGTTCGGCAGGTAGGTCGCCTGCTGGGCCGGGGTGAGCGTGCGCAGGTCCAGATTGATCCCGACCTTCTTCAGCTGGGCCTGCAGCAGTTCGGCGCCCTCGGAGAACTGGCTCACCGGGTAGTCCAGCGTCAGCTCCTGACCGTTCTTGAACCGGTAGCCGTCCTTGCCGACCGTCCAGCCGTCGGTGTCGAGGATCTTCTCGGCACCCGTCGGGTCGTAGGCCAGCTTGCTCGACTCGGACTTGAAGTACGGCGTGGTCGAGTCGTAGACGCTCTGCACGACCGGGTAGTCCGAGCCGAAGATGGTCGACGCATACGTCTTGAGGTCGACGGCCTTGTAGAGCGCCTGGCGGACCTGCGCGTCGTTGAGGGCGTGCCCGGTGCTGGTGTTCGCGAACTGGGCGTAGGCGACGCCGGGCAGCGACCGCTGCTGCAGGGTGTCACCGGCGCTCTTGATCAACTGCTCATCCGACGGCGTGAACGGGTTGCGCGGCCAGTCGATGTCGATCGCGCCGCTGGTCAGATTGCCGGTGCGGACGCTGTCCTCGCTGACGTAGTTGAAGATCACCTTGTCGAGGTACGCGTCGCCCTGGTTCTTCACCAGCGACGACGGCCATTTGTAGCCCGTCCGCTTGGTCAGGACCGTCTCGACGTTGGGCGTGTAGTGATCGAGGACGAACTGGCCCGAGCCGATGACGCCCTTGCCGGTGCAGCGCTGGGCCGGCGTCTCCTGGTACTCAGCTCGGATCGGTGATCGCCAGGTTGGTCGTCGACGTCGCCTGCAGGAAGGACGAGTTCGGCTGGCTGAGCGTGAACTGCACGGTCGAGGAGTCGACCGCCGTCGCACCGGTCAGCCCCTGGACGTAGGACGCGCCGTAGGCCGCGCCGTTGGTCGCCTTCACGGTAGCGATCCAGCCCTGCGCGTCCGCGACCACGGCCTGGGCGTTGACGGCCGTGCCGTTGCTGAAGGTCACCCCGTCGCGCAGCTTGAACGTGTAGGTCAGTCCGTCCGGGCTGACCGTCCAACTCGACGCCAGCCAGGGCACGATCTTGCCGCTCGTCGGGTCCTGGTCGGTCAGCGAATCGGCGATAGTTGCGGATGATCGAGCGGCTCTCGATCCAGTACACCTGGAACGGGTCGATGCAGGAGAACGTCGGGTTGTCCGGGAAGTACGACACCTTCAGCGTGCCGCCGGCCTTGGGCGTCGCGCTGTCGGCGGACGACGAAGCGCCCGTCGTACTCTTACTGCTGCCGCCGCCGCACGCGGCCAGGGCCAACAGGCGACGAGTGCGGTTGCGGCGACGGCGGTGACCCGGGGTCGGGCCGAGCGTCTCGGTCGTCGGTAAACAGGCATGACAAATCCTTCACGGTTCGGTACGTCGAATTGACGAGGTGAGCGGTTTAGGGCGCTAATGCGCCATCAGGTTGAGGTTCGAGATCTAAGGGCCGAGAATCCTGCGTCCACTCGCGAGCAGGACGGTGTCCTCCTGCGGCGGGTGGACCCGTATACACAGGGCATCACGCAGATGCCGCTCGAGGGAGCTGTGCTTGGACAAACCAGGATTGCCCAACGCCGCCACCGCGGTCTGCGTCGCGGCGATCACCGCCCGGGCGATCGCGACCTTGATCGCCGACAGCTCGGGCAGGACGGATGGCGTCGCCGGCCTCGACCCGCAGCAGCGCGCCCTTGCAGCAGCGTCTCGGCCACCACGATCTGCAGGTCGATCTCGCCAGCCACCGACTGGATCCGCTCGGTCGTCGGCGATCGGCCGGCCCGAGCGCGGCCGGCACCCGGTTGCGGGCGTATTCGGCGAAGGCCGAGCGCGCGGCCCGGGCGACGCCGATGTAAAGCGCCGGATGACCGAAGCTCAGCGGTCCCGCGGTCGCGGCCGGATCGCGGTAGACGCCGTCGGCTCCGCGGGGAATCTCGACGAACGCATCCGCCGGCAGCGCGACGCCGTCATAGATCACGTCGTGGGTGTTGGACGCGCGCAGGCCCAGGTGATCCCAGGTGTGCACCCAGGTGATGCCCGGCAAGATCGGCCGGCACGATCACGTGACCGACCCGCGGGTGCTCGGCGTCGCCGCCGTCCTCGTCGGCCACCGCCCACACCACGTGATACGCCAGCCCCGTACCGCCGCTGGCGTAGGCCTTGTGGCCGTTGAGCACCCAGCCGTCGGCCGTCCGCGTCGCGGTCGTCTTAGGCAGACCGCCGCGGGCCGGCGCACCCAGCTCGGGTTCGGCCCGGATCGCGTTCACCAACGCCGGGACCGGTCTGCGACTTGCGCAGCAGGTCGTCGTAGTAATCGGCCGGCCAGTGCGGCCGGGCGGCCTGACCGACGTGAACATTCAGCGTGTTCGCCGCGATCAGGCCGACCGAGGCGTCGCCCTCACCGATGGCGGTCAGGATCCGGGTGACGTCGCGCGGGCCGAGCCCGGGTCCGCCGAACTGGGTACCGACGGCCGCGGTCAGCAGGCCGGCGCGGTGCGCGACCTCGAGACCCTTCCACGGCACGTCGCCGCTGCGGTCGTACTCGTCGGCGCTCAGCGCGATCTCGGCGGTGACCGCCGCCAGCGCCTCGTCCGACAGATCGGGCGTGACGAAGGTGAGCCGCGACTCCTCGATCCGGGTCATGACTGGTCGGCCGTGGCGTATTCGGCGTACTCGGCTGCGTAGTTGCCCAGGTGCTCGGCCTGCAGCGTGCCCCGCTGACCGGTCGCCTTGCGGTGCGCGAGTTCTTCGCGGACCAGCGGCATGACGTAGCGGCCGTAATCCACCGCGTCGGCGAGCGTGTCGTAACCCCGGATCGACACCAGGGACGCGCCGCGGTCGATGTAATCGAGGATCGCGGCAGCGACCGTCTCGGGCGATCCGACCAGCGCGGTCGAAGCGCCGGAGGCATTGGTGACCGCGGCCGTCTTGGTCCACAGCGCCCGGTCGTACAACTCAGCCTTGTCGGCGAAGGCGAGGGCTCGCTGCGAACCGACGTTCTGCGGCGCACCCGTCCCGAACCGCTGTCGGGCGTAGGCGTTGCGGTCGTAGGTCGCTTTGATCTTGGCGACGTAATCGCGGGCCTTGTCCCAGGCCAGCTTGTCGGTCGGGGCCACGATCGGGCGGAAGGTCACCCAGATCCGGGGCATCGTTGCGCGGCCGGCGGCGCGGGCGATCGCGAAGACGCGGTCCATCTCGCTGCGAACGTCGTCGAGCGGCTCGCCCCAGAAGCTGAAGATGTCGCCCTTCTCGCCGCCGATCTGGAAGGCCTCGTCGGACTGGCCGCCGATCGAGATCGGGATCGGCGCCTCGTAAGGGCGCGAAGCCCGGGCCGAAGTCGTCGAACTTGTAGAACTCACCGTCGTGGCTGAACGCGCGCGGGCTCGGTCCACGACCGGCGCAGGATGTCGACGTACTCCGACGTTCGGGCGTAGCGCTTGTTCTTGGGCAGGTAGTCACCCTGCCGGGCCTGCTCGGCGTCGCTTCCGCCGGAGATCAGATGGACCACGGCCCGTCCCTCGGTGAGCTGGTCGAGGGTCGCGAGCTTCTGCGCGCCGACGGTCGGGAATCGTCGTGTTGGGCCGCAGCGCCACGATCGGGCGCAGCCGCTCGGTCAGCTGACCGACCGCGCTGGCGACCACGAAGGAGTCCGCGCTGCTGGCGCCGTAGGGCAGCAGCGTGTAGTCGTAGCCCGACTCCTCGAGCGAGCGGACGTATTTGCGGAAGTACTTCAGGTCGATGCCGCGGGACGGGATCGGGTTGAGCTCGGTCGACGGATTCAGGTGCGACAGGCTGATGAAGCTGACCTCGGGCGATGCCGTCGCCGGAATCGTCGAGTCGAAGGTTCGGAACGGTGCTCATGCAGAAGTCCTCTCGGCAAACTTCGGTGAATGAGGCGGCGTCTGCACGGGCGGCGCCGGGGTGATCGTCTTGCAGGGTTCCGCGCCGACCGGTCGTCTCGCGGTATGCGAGTTCCTGTCGCACCAGGGGCAGCAGGTAGCGGCCGTAGTCGATGACGTCGTTGAGGTTGTCGTAGCCCCGGATCGAGATCAGGTCAGCCCCCAGGTCGACGTAGTCGAGGATCGCGGCGGCCACGGTCTCCGGCGTTCCGACGAGTGCAGTCGACGCACCGGCTGCCCCGGTCGCACTCGCGGTCGGCGTCCACAGTGCGCGGTCGTGGACGTCCTGACGGCCGGCGATCTCGAGGAGCCGCTGAGAGCCGACTTCTGCGGGCCGTCGCCACCGACGAAGTTCTTGCGCACCCAGTTCGTCTGCGACTGCGCCCCCTCGAGGATGCCCAGGATTCGGTGCGCCTTCTCCCACGCCAATTCCTCGGTCGGGGCGATGATCGGCCGGAAGGTTACCCAGATCCGCGGGCCGGTCGGTGCGCCCGGCCAACTCGGCCTGGCGGTAGACGGCGTCCATCTGGTCCTGGGTGTCCTTCAGCGGTTCCCCCCACAGACCGAAGATGTCGCCCCGCGAGCCGCCGACCCGGTAGGCGTCGGCCGACGAGCCGCCGACCGAGACCGGAATCGTGCCGTTGGTCGGCCGGACGAGGCTGAGGAATTCCTCGAACTTATAGAACTGACCCTCGTGGCTGAATGGTTCGGTGTTGGTCCAGACCTGGCGGACGATGTCGATGTACTCGGCGGTGCGGGCGTAGCGCTGTTCCTTCGTCAGGTAGTCACCTTCGCGGGCCTGCTCGGCGTCGCTGCCGCCCGAGATGAAATGGACCACGGCCCGTCCCCCACCGAACTGGTCGAGGGTGGCCAGCGCCTTGGCCGCGACCGTCGGGTAGATCGTGTTCGGACGCAGCGCGATGATCGGCGTCACCCGCTCGCTGCGGGCCACGATCTGGTTCGCGATCGCGAACTGGTCCTGGAAGACCGACGCATAGGCACAGAGCGTGTAGTCGAAGCCGGCGTCCTCGAGCGCGTTGACGTAGCGCTTGAAGAAAGCCAGATCAATCTCGGTGCGGCCGAGCCGGTTCAGCTCGTTGCTCGGATTGACGTTCACTGCGCTGATGAACTCGACGACCATGTCGCGCTTTCCTTCTCGCTCTGGTTCTCGGATGAAGCTGGTCAGGACGGATCGGGGCCGGTGGCCACCGGACGGGCCGGGTCGCCCGACCAGGCCGACCACGACCCCGGATAGAGCGCGGCGTCGATGCCGGCGATCTGCAGGGCCGCGATCTCGTGCGCGGCCGTGACGCCGGACCCGCAGTACACGCCGACCTCGGCCGCGGCGGCGGGACCGGCGAAGCGCTCGCGCAGCTCGACGACGCTCAAGAAGCGACCCTCGGCGGTGAGGTTGGCGGCGGTGGGCAGGCTGACCGCTCCGGGCACGTGGCCGGCCCGGGAATCGACCGGCTCGACCTCGCCGCGGTACCGCTCACCGGCGCGGGCATCGATCAGGATGCCGCGTGCCGGCAGCGAGGCCGCGGTGTCGGCGTCGATGGTCGGCAGGTTCCCCTCGGTCAGCACCACGTCGCCGGCGCTCGGACGCTCGGCTCCGGTGACGAGTTCGCCGATGGCGCGACCAGGCGCCCAGCCCACCGTCGAGGATGCGGACGTCGGCCGACGCCGGCCCAGCGCAGCAGCCACCAGGCCCGCGCGGCACTCTGACCGCCGTTGTTGTCATAGACCACGACGGGCTGACCGGTTCGAAGCCCCCAGCCGCGGGCGGCCACCTGCAGGTCGGCCAACGCCGGCAGCGGATGGCGGCCGCCTTCGGTCGAGGCCGGCGCGGCCAGCTCGGTGTCGAGATCGGCGAAGACCGCACCGGGCACGTGCCCGTCCAGGTAGTGCTTCTCGCCATCCGGGTCACCCAGGGCCCAGCGGACGTCCAGCACCGCCGGCGGCGTCGCGCCGGCGAGTTCGGCCGCCAAGGTCGGGGCATCGATCAGCACGGTCGCCGCGGCCAGTACCTGGGCCAGGTCGTCGGCCGGCAGCGATCCGGGCGCGGTGCCTTCCTGCACCGCTCGGTTGACCCGCGCCTGCAGCGCGGCGTTGATCGGCGCGCGACCACCCTGCAGTCGAGCCAGCAGGACGATCTCGCCGTTGAGGTAGTCGGTCTCGACGTCGCGTCCGCGGGCCAGGCTCTGGAAGGTCGAGCTGCCGGGACGGGCGCGGCCCTCGATCGGCGTAACGGCGAAGTGGCTGAAGTCGATCGAAGCTCTCGGTCCGCAGATTTGCGGCGGGCAGTCCGGCCGCGGCCAGGATCTCTCGGGCCTCGGCCTGCACCAGACGGGCCGCGCGGTCGCGCTCCGGACCCGGTGCATAGAGCGCGTCAAGGGCGAAGGTCGCGCTCGTCAGCAGCTTGCTGGCCTTCCAGCGCGACAGGTCATCGACGAGCTGTACCTCGAAACCGGACTCGGCCAGGTCGGCCGCAATGGTCCGGGCGGCCGCGGACGGAGATGCGTCGGGGTAGGACCCGAGCAGGAAGACGCCGACCGATGGGGCGCCGGGCGACAGGATCTCGCCGTCGTCGACGTAGGTGGACGGAACCAACAGCACCGATCCGACCACGTTGCGGAAGCGTCGTAGGGCACTGCGCTCGACGTCGAGGCCGTTCTGCAGGGTGAAGACCGGCAGCACCTCACCGGCCCGCCAGCGTCCGCCGTCGACGGGTTCGCGCGCCCACCGCGCCAGTACTGGCTCGGCGTCCTGCGTCTTGGTGGCCACCACGAGAACGTCCTTGTGCTGCAGCTTGATCTCGTCCGGGCCGCCGACGGCGAGCACCTCGACCGTCGAGGTGCTGTCGGGACGCAGGTAGCGGACGCTGCCCGGCGCGCAGCAGTTCGAGCTGCCGGCCGCGGCCGACCAGGACCGCCTCGCGGCCGGCGCGCTGCAGCTCGACGGCGAGGGTGACGCCGACGGCTCCGGCGCCGATGATCACGTATCTGGTCATGTGATTCACGCCCGCCCGAGGTCTTCGTTGAACGCGATCGGGGCGAGGTCGGCGCCGCCGCGGAGGCGTTCGAGGAAGAGGACCACGCTGGCGGCCACGGTGCGGTGGGTCAGATCGTTCAGCGCGTCGTGCTTTCCGCCGGCGATCGTCACCAGTTCGGCGCGCGGCACCGCCGCGTACCACCGGCGAGCCGCGTCGACCGGGCTCAGGGCGTCGTCGCGGCCGTGGATGCCGAGCACCGGCAACTCGATCTGACCGGCGATCTCGGCGGCCAGCCACTCGGCCGGCAGCGCGCTGGCGAGTTCGGCCGCGTCGACCCCGCCGGCGGTGATGCGGGCCCGGTGGGTCGGGCAGGCGGTGCGGACGTCGAGCTCGGCGTCCCAGTCGGCGAACGAGGTGGCCGCGGTGCTGGTCGGCAGGCCGGCGAGGATCAGCGCCGAGACGCCGGGCAGTTGCGAGTTGGCGGCGAGGTAGGTGGCGTAGGCGGCGCCGGCGTCGGAGCCGACGACGACGCGCGGCGTGCCGGCGTCGGCATCGGCCAGCACCTGCAGCAGCTGATCGGTGCTGCCCTCGACCGAGTCAGTGGGCGCGGTGATGACGTGCACCCGGTAGGCGTCGGCCGAGATCCGGCGACCGAAACGCTCATAGACATCGGGCGACTCACCGCGGCCGGGCAACAGCACCAGCGTGCCGCGAACCCCGACCGAACTCGGCTCGGTCCAGCTGATGACGTCGTTCTGATGGGCGATGGTCATGAGACAGACCTTTCCAAAAGGTGCGAATGAGCGCGCGGTCGAGGACGCGCTCGAGTAGTGGCCGTCGCGCGACGGCGCCAGCCAATTATGGACAGGTTCACGGCCATCAGCCAGGGGCCAGAGCAGGTAGCGCGGCTACTCGCTGGGCTGGCCGGGACTGGCCGGTCGCTTCTGCCTCAGCAGCAGCGACAACAGGGCGCGGCGTGACGCATCAGGTCGATCACGCGTCGCTGCGTGAGACGTCGTCCGTGTCGCCATCGCCAGAGCGACCGAGGCGGCGTCCGGGGCGGACAGCACGGCGCTGTTCCCGGACTCAATCTCGATCATGTCTAGAAGACTAGTAGACAAAGGTCGAAGTGTCCAACATCAATCTGCGATGCCTCGGTCACACCGGTTCAGCGGTCTCCCGGTGCAGCCTCCTGGCGGGCGACAATCAGATGGCTCGACCCGGGTTCAGGATGTTGCTCGGGTCGAACACCGCCTTCAGGCCACGCTGGATCTCAGTCGACGTCCTCGCCCAGTTCGGTCCGCATCCATTCGCGCTTGAGCACCCCGACGCCGTGCTCGCCGCTGACCGTCCCGCCGAGGCTCAACGCGGTGCGAAAGATCCGGTCGACCGCCGTTACGACGGCCGGGTCGCTCAGTTGCTGATCACCGGTCAGGACCACGATGGGGTGCAGATTGCCGTCGGCCGCGTGCGCGAACGTGTAGATGGACGTGCCGGTGGCGCGCGCGATCTCAGCCGACCGCCGCCACCGCGGCCGGCAGCTGCGAGCGGGGCACGCTGATGTCTTCGATCACGACCCGCCCGGTCGCCTCCAGGGACGGCAGGGCGGCCCGGCGCACCGCGATGAGCTGCGCGGCCTCGTCGAGATCGGTCGACAGCGTCGCCTCGGTCGCGCCGCGTTCGCAGGTGCGGCAGCGCCAGCTCGGCCTCGAATCGGGCCGCCGGTCCGTCGGTCTGGAACAGCAGGAACGCGGTCCCCTTGGCCCGCAGATCGCTGCCCAGGTGGGCGTCGATCCGCTCGAGCGTCGCCCCGTCGATGAACTCGGCGACCACCGGCACGACGCCGGCCGACCGGACCGCGGCGATGGCCGCGAATGCCGTCACCGCGTCGGGGTAATAGGCCGCGATGGTCGCGGTGGCCAACGGGTTCGGGCGCAGTCGCAGGGTCGCCTTGACGATGACGCCGAGCGTTCCCTCGGACCCGACGAACAGGCTGGTCAGGTCATACCCGGCGACTCCCTTGATCGCGCGCCGGCCGGTGTGGATCAGCCGACCGTCGGCGAGCACGACATCCAGACCGAGCACCGCGTCGCGGGTCACGCCGTACTTGGCGCACCGCAGTCCGCCGGCGTTGGTGGCGATGTTGCCGCCGATGGTCGAGATCTCGACGCTGGCCGGGTCGGGTGCGTAGCGCAGGCCGTGGCGCTGCGCCGCGCGGTCGAGATCCGCGGTGAGCACGCCCGGCTCGACCACGGCCAGCTCGTCCTCGACCGAGATCTCGATGATGCGGTTGAACGGGGTCAGGTCGAGCACGATGCCGCCGTCGATCGCGGTCGCCGCGCCGGCCAGGCCCGTACCACCGCCGCGCGCGACCACCGGCGTTCCCGACTGCTGCGCCTGCCGCAGCACATGGGCGACGCCGGCCGCGCTGCGCACCGAGGCCACGACCGCGGGACGGGCGTCCGGTTCCCAACCGGAGCGGTCGAACCGATGCGCATCCAGGACCGCGTCGTCGATGGACCAGTCGACGTCCGGATGGGTGATCGGTGAGGTGAGCATTCGTATCCCGTCGAAGAGAGCGTGTTGTGGACATGGTCGCATTCGAGCGCCCGACCCATCCCTATAATCTCGATAGACATACTAATCTTAGGGGTGCCATGCAGATCTCGGCCAAGGCTGACTACGCGGTTCGGGCGATGCTCGAACTGGCCGCCCACGGTCCCGAACTGGTGAAGTCGGAACTACTCATCAGCCATCAGGGCCTGCCCCGAAAATTCGTCGAAGCGATCCTGGCCGAGTTGGGGCGGGCCCAACTGGTCCAGAGCCACCGCGGCCCCGAGGGTGGTTACACGCTGGCCCGGCCGCCCGAACGGGTGACGCTGGGTTCGATCCTGCGCGCCGTCGACGGCCCACTGGCCGAGGTTCGTGGCTTCAGCCCGGCCGACATGGCCTACGACGGCGCGGCCAAGCACTTGCCCGAGGTGTGGGTCGCGGTCCGGGCCAGCCTGCGCAAGGTGCTCGACGAGACGACGCTGGCCCAGGTTCTGGACGGACGCCTCCCCCGGCACGTCCAGAAGATGATCGATCCGGTCGACGCCTGGGAGTCCCGCTGATCCGACGTTAGGCAGGGGCTTAGCTGATCCGTATTCCATATTCGGTAGGTAGACATTGATTTTCGGTCACCGGCTTGTAATACTGGCCAGGTGGATTCAGCTACCGCGATGCCGCCGTTCTGGCAGGTGTCGTTCTGGACGACCCGCCGCGCCGGCGCGTTCGACCAGCGGTGTCAGCAGTCCTGAAGCTCTCGCCCCCACCCGGCGATCTGAGCGCAGCGACCACAACCCGACACCTACCTGCGTGGAGAATCCATGAGCACCACACCGCATTCGCTTGCGCCCGTCCGTCCGCCGCTGACCCCCCTCGAACTGGTCGAGCACGCCCGCCTGTTCGGCGACGAGGTGGCCGCCGGACGCTATCCCTATGTTCGCTACGACGCCGAGCATCGCTGGCACCAGCGGCTCTATCGCGACCAGCGACTCGATATCTGGCTGATCAGTTGGCTGCCGACGCAGGGCACGCAACTGCACGATCACGGCGGCTCGGCCGGCGCGTTCTCGGTGCTCACCGGCGAGCTGAACGAGGCGGTCTATCGGCAGGCCGCGGAAGATCAGTCATTGACCGAGTTCCGCCGGTCCGCCGGGGCCGCGGTCGGGTTCGGATCGCGCTACGTGCACGACGTCCGCAACCTCTCAGACGCCCCGGCCGTGAGCGTGCACGCCTATTCACCGCCATTGACGAGCATGAACTTCTACGACGTCGCGAGTGACGGCGGGCTGAACCGGTTGGCCACTCTGGCGACCGAAGATCCCGAACCCGACCTCGACTCGGCCAGTGATCCTCGCATCGTCACCGCGCGCGCTCACGGTGACGTCATGACCTCGACGATCTCGGCCGGACGGGCCGCGGCGCAGTTTGACTCGGTCGACGACCTGCTCGCCGACGCCCGTCGATCATTGCGGCGGGTCGACGTCCGCGAAGCGATCGAGGCGGTCGCCGCGGGCGCGCGCTTCGTCGATATCCGGCCGGCCTGGCAGCGCATCCGCGAGGGTGAGATCGAGTGGTTCGCTGATCGTCGAGCGCAACCATCTGGAGTGGCGACTGCACCCCGGCTCGTCCGCACGCCTGCCCTGGGCCGTTCCCGGTCAGCAGTGGATCGTCGTCTGCTCCGAGGGCTACACCTCATCCCTGGCCGCCGCCGCGCTGGTCTCGCTCGGCGTGCCCGCGACCGACCTGATCGATGGCATGACGGCGTGGCATGCGGCCGGCCAGCCCACCGTCGCCGGCCCCAGCCCGGCCGAGTCGATCGTCGGGGACGGGTCACCGGCGGCTTCGATCGCGGCCGTCGGCCCCACCGTCCGGGGGCATTAGTTCGACGCAGGCTCAGTCGGCCAGCCGGGCCGGGAAGCCGCCCGTCGCGATCGGGCCCCAGCGAGTGATCGTGATCCGGATCAGCGACTTGCCCTGGTCCAGCATCGCCTGACGGTATTCGGCCCAGTCCGAGTGTTCACCGGCCACCGCTGCGGAAGTAATCGACCAGTGGCTCGACCGACTCCGGCCCGTCGATGACCTCGCCGAGTCCGTCCACCTGCACCCAAGCGCCGCCGAAGTCATCCGACAGCACGAGCACGCTGCAGGTGCGGTCACGGCGCAGGTTGTGGGACTTGGCCCGATCCGGGTACGTCGCGATCACGATCCGGCCGGCATCGTCGACTCCGCCCGTCACGGGCGACAACTGCGGCGACCCGTCGGCCCGCCTGGTCACGACGATCATCTTGTGGCGCGGGCGGGCGAAGTCCAGCAGGTCAGGCAACTCGACAGCGGTATTGGTGGCTATTTTGCGAGGCATTGGTCCACCCTCCCATGCCCTTGACGGAGCCAGGTCTTCTGGTTGACGCTCGCCCTATGACCGATCCGATCGAACAAATACTGCCGCTGCTGGCCCGCGAGACGACGGCGTCGGACTGGACGCCATTACTGGCCGACGATGCGTCATTCGAGACATTGAATCTGACCGCCGAGGGGCGCGAAAACGTAGCCGAACGGCTGGCCACCTACCCGTACTCGGCAGCTGACCTGGAGCCGCTCGGACCTCGAGGGCGTGACGCTCTACGGCCAGCGCGCCGACGGCACCCGCGACCGCGAATACCTGCTGCTGATCGAGGATGACGGCGCCCAGATAACCCGGTTCACCCAGCAGAACGTCCCGGTGCCGCCGATGCCGGCCACGCCGCTGCAGATGGATGACGAACTGCGGGCGCGCTTCGACGGCGCGCTGGCCGGCGGTCACCCGATGGTGCTGTCCTACGT
This sequence comes from uncultured Actinomycetes bacterium, assembly GCA_963730855.1. Lineage (GTDB taxonomy): Bacteria > Actinomycetota > Actinomycetes > Mycobacteriales > Jatrophihabitantaceae > CAVSTK01. The sequence goes on along the minus strand of CAVSTK010000008.1, from coordinate 389,155 downwards.
CGGTGAGGACGGTTCGGCGCACGTCTCGCTGCGAGGGTCGCTGATGACGTTCGGCCCTGATCGGTTCGCGCTCTGGGCACGTAACGCGACGAGTGGACTTGCGAGCGCAATCGCGGTCAATCCGAGCGTGGCGATGCTGTTTCGCGACCCCGCGCAGCGGGCGACTTACCAGCTGCGCGGACGGGCCCACGTGGCCACCGATGAGCAGACCCGACGCGCGGTATATGACCAGAGCGCCCTGGTCGAGCGCCAGCACGACTTCGCCCGGCTCGGCGCGGCGATCATCATCGAGCTCGACCTGATCGAGGGCTGGGCCGGGTTCGGACCGAACGGCACCGTTGGTGCGATCCGGATGGTCCGCTCCCCGAGTTAGAACGCGCGGTGCCGCGCGTTGGCCGACGGTGAGGACGAGTCGGAGTTGTGAATGGGTTCACATGATGATCGGACTCTGATTGACTGTCGCCGGTGCCGCGCGGCGGGCAACCCACTCGATTGGTTGGAGAGCGAATGAGCGACATCATCGACGAGGTACTCCCACTGCTCGAGGGCGGCGCGACCGCGGAGCAATGGGACGCCGTGCCTCGCCGACGACGTCGTCTACGAGACGCTCGGCCTGACCCTGCAGGGACGGGCCGAGGTCGCCGCGAAGCTGGCCGAGCAACCATTCTCGGCGCTGAACTGGACGCGATCCGACGTCCCGACCATCGATCTGACCGGCACCCGGTCGCCGGGCACCCGCGACCGCGAGTTCTTCGTGCTGATCAAATCCGATCAGGGCAAGATCACCCGCTTCTCGCAGCAGAACGCGCCGGCGCTGCCGCACCCCGAGGTGCCGCTGCAGATGGACGACGAGATGCTCGCCGTCTTCGATGGGGCTACGCGGCCCGCAATCCCTTCACGCTGTCCTATGTCGACGAGCAGGGCCGGCCGCACCTGTCTCCTCGGGGATCCGTGATCACCTTCGGTACCGACCGGCTGGCCATGTGGGCCCGCAGCGCCACCAGCGGCATCGCGACGGCGCTCGAGCACAATCCGAACGTCGCGCTGCTGTTCCGCGATGGCACCACGCACGCGAACTATCAGCTGCGGGGACGGGCCCACGTCGCCACCGATGAGGCGACCCGGCAGGCGGTCTTCGACAAGATGCCGCTGTTCGAGCAGCAACACGACTTCGCCCGGCTGGGCGCCGCGGTCATCATCGACCTCGACCTGATCGAGGGGTGGGCCGGCTTCGGTCCGCAGGGCATGATCGGCGGCACCCGAATGGTTCGCGCCCGCCGAGCGACTAGTGGCGCGCCCGCGGCCCGCGCCGGTCCGCTCGGCGGCAGTTGATAACCGTGCCGCGTCATGCTCGAGTCGGGCCGCAGCTCGCTGGGCACGCAGTCGGGCCAGAAGTGTTCGGGTTCGCGACCACTGACCGGGTTGCGGTAGTGGAACCACATCGGCAATATGCCGGGCCAGTCGATCGGCGTCCCGGTGCCGCCGCGGAAACCCTCCTCCCGCCGGCCGAGCTCGGTGATCAGGATGTCGGGCGGGTACCGGGTCAGCAGTGGGCTGACCCGCGGCGCGACGTTCGGATCGGGGTCGGTGACGCCGGACCAACCATCGGTCCAGGTCGGCATGTAGAAGTAGTGCTCGTCGATCGTGAGGCTCCACAGCCGCCAGATTCCGTCCTCGAGCACGACCTGGTCGTTCGGGTACATGCCGCCGTGCAAGCCGCCCATGTAGAAGTTGTTCGGCGTGACCGACGGATCTTTGGACGTGCGCGGTTGGAACAGTCGGGTGCGCAGATTGGCCGAACGTCCGTCGGGCGACACGTGGATGACGGGCTGGGTACGCCAGTGGAACGAGATCGCGGCCCGCAGCGGTGGCGGCTCGCCCCACATCGCCGTCGCGGCGCCGCGGATCCGTTCGCGGCCCAGGTAATACCCGGCGAACGGTGACTGCTTGTTGCCGTTGACGGCCATGATGTCGGCCATCTGCGGCCACTGGAAGTCGTCGATGAAATAGCCGTAGGCGGACGACACGTTCTCGGCGCCGTCGTAGGCCAGCGACCGGCGGTACCGGCGCGGCAGCATCGGCGAGGTCGACGGTGTCGACCGCCGGTCGTTAGCCGGCGGGATCGGCCGCGCCCGACTCGGCGATCGGCGACGGGTCGAGGAATGCGACCAGCGGCGCGCGCCGGCCGTCCCGGCAGCGCGCCCGCTCCCCACCCGGTCGGCGTAGTCGGCCGCCATCAGCCGGACGACGCGCAGCTCGGCCAGCTTCCAGAGTCCGTCCTCGTGGACGAATCGGTTGCCGAAGACGTTGATCCGCCAGCTGGCCGTCCCCTCGTCGGCCGCGCCGAGTAGCGCCAGCTCGATGCCCCGAGCGCGCGCCTCGCGGCCGCCGGGCGCGACCCGGACTATCGTGTCGAACTGCAGGTGTTCGTTGAGGATCCCGTGGGCCAGTCCCGCCGGTCCCATCGTCGTCTCGAGGGCTGTCGCGTACGCCATCACGACCGCGGCCCACTTCGCCGTCGAGATCGATCACGCAGTCGTCGGCGAACAGGTCGACAACGTCGTCCCACATGCGGCGGTCGATGTAATAGCCCAGCGCGTGCTGCAGATTGCGCACGTCGTCCTCGTCGTTGAGCGCGGTGATTCGCCGGGCCAGGGCCACGTCCGTCGTCGCGGTGACCGCCGCGCGCCCAGTCGGCCGGCGGGATCGGGATGCCGGCCTCGTCGGCGGTGAAGTGGAACGGGAATCGGGCCAGGTCGCCGCCACCGGCATTGGTCCACCCGTCGGCGTAGTCACCGGCCAGCAACGGGAAGTACCGCACCGCGCTGATCGTGGCGGCACCATCGTCGATTGCGTAGTCGTTCTCGTAGATCCCGCCCTCGAACCACGCGTGGCCCTGACCGTCGCCGCGAAAGGCATGGCTCATCCAGCGGCCCTGCGCCGAGCGCCCATCGGGACTGAGATTCACCAGCGGCTCGTCGATCAACTCGGTGTGCAGGGCGCCGGGAGCAAGGCCGTCCCCGCCGGCCGCCGATCCGTCGCGCCCGCCGAGCCACTCGCCGATCTCGGACCGTCCCGCGACCACCGCGCCAGCCCAGTCCAGGGTCGCGTCGTCACCGAAGAGCGCCGCCATCTCGGTCCAGCGCCCGTACTGCTGATAGTGGGCGTAGCGGCGCTGCGCATCCTTGACCGCCCGCAGCGCCTCGAGCCGGGCGACGTCGCGGGCGAGTTCATCGATGAGCGAGGCGGTCACCTGACTGTTCTTACACGCTCGCGGCCGCCCGGCGTAGTGCGTCGACCGATCGGCGCACGTCCTCGGCGTCGGTGGAGTAGTTGCTGACCGAGATGCGTAGGACCTCCCGCCCCCGCCACCGCGACCCCGACATCCAGGTCTCGCCGCCCGCGAGCAGGGACGCGGTGACCGCCCTGGTCAGTTCGTCGGTCGCGAAGGCGACACACACCTGGGTATAGACGACGTCGTTGAGGACGGTCGCCCCGCTGATGTCGGCCGTGTCGGCCGCGATGGCCTGGGCCTGCCGGACGAGGTTCTCGACGAGGTCGATGACGCCGTCGCTACCCAATGACCGCAGAGCGGCCCAGACCGGCACTCCGCGCGCCCGGCGTGACAACTCGGGCACCTTCTCGTACGGGTCGCCCGGTCCGTTCTTGTCGGTGATCAGATAGCTGGTTTGGACACCGAACGCGGCTCGCATCGCGGCCGCGTCGCGCACCACGGCGATCCCACAGTCATACGGCGTGTTCAACGTCTTATGCGCATCGGTCGCCCACGAGTCGGCGCCGTCGACGCCGGCCGCCAGCGTTGACAGCGACGGGCAGGCGGCCGCCCAGAGCCCGAACGCACCATCGATGTGCACCCAGCCGGCGCGGGCGTGCACGAGGGCGATGGCCTCGGGGAACGGATCGAAGGCACCAGAGTGCAGATTGCCGGCCTGCAGGCAGACGATTACCGGTTCGCCGTCCGGAACCCGCCGCAGGGCCCGATCGAGTTCGTCGACCCGAATCCGTCCCTGATCATCGGCCGCGACCACCTCGGGCCGGCCGAGCCCCAGATAGCGCAGCGCCAAATCGATCGTGTCGTGCCGCTGCGCGCCGACCAGAACGTGCACCCGGGGTGCGCCGGTCAAACCGTCAGCGTGCACGTCCCAGCCCGCTTGTTCGAGGACCGCACCGCGCGCCGCCGCCAGTCCGGTGAAGTTCGCCATCGTCGCCCCGGTGACGAAGCCGACGTCGGCGTTCGATGGCAACCCGAGCAGATCGAGGATCCAGCGGGCGGCGGTCTCTTCGATCGCAGCGACGGCCGGAGTCGCGTAGCGCAGTCCCGCGTTCTGATCCCACGCACTGACCAGCCAGTCGGCGCCGAGGGCCGCTGGCAGCGTGCCGCCCATGACCCACCCGAAGAATCGGCCGGAGCCGATCGCCATCAGGCCCGGATCAGCCTGCGCCGCGAGCTCGTCGATGACCAGCTCGGGCGCGCACCCGGTCGGCGGTAATGACCCACCGAACGCACCGGCGAGCTGGTCGGCCGACAGTCGCGGACCGACCGGACGATCAGCCAGCGAGGTGAGCCACTTCCGGGCATGGGCTGCGGCCCGGTCCAATGGTTGGTCGTACTGCTCAGTTCGGATCGTCATCGCTTCTCGTCCTTGGGTTCAGCTGCGTGGTCGGCCCGCCGAGCGCGGCTATCTGCGCATGTAGGGCCGGGTTGTCGACGCCTCGCGCGGCGTCGTAGGCCAGCGTCAGTGCGCCCGGCCCGTCCGTCCGACTTCGGTGGACAAGCGCCCAGGCGGTGAATTCGGGCAGGTCGGCCCGGGTGGCGTCGCGCTGCAGGCGCTGGGCGAGCGCCGGCACGATCGAGGCGTCGCGACGTTCGGCCAGCTGCAGTTGGGTGAGCCCCACATGGCACGAGATCCACGAATAGCGGTCGGGGACGCGGTCACATCGCCGCCGAGCATCCACGATCAGGTCCCAGGCAGCATCGTCATCACCGTCGTGGGCCTCGATCAGGCTCAGGGCGCGGCCGCCCATGCCCTCCCAGCAGGGGTCGCCAAGCTCGCAAGCGAGAGCAAAGGCGTGCTCGGCATCGCTGCGGGCCGCGATCCACTGGGCATCGATCGCCAGACATTCGGCGTGGATGGCCTGTGGCCACGGGACGAAGGCGTTCCACCGCTGCGACTGCGCACCGATCAGGCTCGCCTGCGCCGTTGCCCGGGCTGCGTCGACCGATCCACTCAGCAGCAGCGAACGGGCCATGACGCCACGCGACCAGGATGCCTGCCGTGGTCTGTTCGCCGAATCGGCCCGGTCGGCTGACTCGGTCAGCAGCCGGACCGCGGCGACGTGCCGCCCCTGGTCGGCCTCGTTCATCCCCTCGATCGCGAGGATCCCGGCGTGCAGCGCAACCGTCTCGGGGTCGGCCGTAGCGAGATGCGCAGTTTCGCGTTTGGCCGCCTGGATCGCCCTAGTCGCCGATGAATGCCGGCCGGCCTGGACGTCGACGAACGCCAGCTCGCGCAACGCGTCGGCCGCGATCGCCGCGCGGCCGGCCGACCGGGCGAGCCGAAGCGCCTGATGCAGCACCACCGCACCCTCGCCGTCGAATCCCCGGACCGCATGGACGAGCGCGCCGCCGAGCGCGCGCAGCACCTGGGCCTGCAGGGCCGCATCGCCCGATCGCTGCGCGTCGGCCGCGGCCCGGCGCAGCGTTTCGATTCCACCGTCGACCGCGCCGGCATCCAGCGCGGCCGTCCCCGCGTCCAGCAGCGACGCCGCGATCACCCCGGCGCGCACCCCGATCGGCGCTCGGCCGGCCCGATCGTGAGCCGCCGCCCGCAGCGCCGGCGACACCGGTATGCCGGCCCGGTTGAAGGCGACCTCGCAGGCCGCCAACTGAGCGGCGGCGAGGGCCGGCCGGGCGTCAGCAACCAGACAGCGCAGGAACAGCTCCTGCGCCGCCTCGTCGAGCGGATCGAGGCGGACCGCGGCCTGGGCCAGCTCGGTCGCCCGCCTCGCCATCCCCGCCGTCAGCGCGGTGAGCGCCCGCTCACGCAGGGCGTCGAGCGAGGTCGCTGTCAGCCGCGCCCGCGCCATCATCAGCCAGAGATCGAACTCGGGACAGTCCTCGAGGTCGACGCCGTCGAGCAGCACCTGACCGAGATCGGCGTCGGCCAGCGTGCCGTCCTGGATCGACCAGACGTCGAGCCAGAGTTCGCCCCGGGCCAGTGCCAGCCGGTCGCCCCGCAGGATCTCGGGCCGACCGAGCCCCCGGCGCAGATCGGCCAGCGTCCACCGCAGGGCGGCCAGCGGGTCATCGGCGTTAGGAAAGAGTTCGCCGGCCAGGTTCGGGCGACCCAATGGCCGTTCGGCCAGCGCGACCCGGGCGAGGACGGCCCACGACTTCTGACCGCGGGGCCGCGGGCGAGGCTGTCCGGCCTCGTCGCGGCCTCGCGGCCTCGACGCCTCGACGGCCTCAGCCGGCTCGACCCGAGGTCGGCCGAGCAGCCTCACCCGCACCGTCATGACCGCGACCGGTCAGGCGATGGCGGCTGGAAGCTGTAGGCCCTGGACGTCGGTGGTCGTGAGTCCCGTTCCACCAATCCCCCAATCGCCGCTGCGTACCTCCTCGACCACCACCCAGGTGACGCCCCGAAGACCTTCGCCCTCGACCGCCACCATGGCGTCGGTGATGCCGGTGATCATGTCCTGCTTCTGCTGCGGGGTGAAGACACCCTCGATGACCTTGACGTTGACGAGTGGCATGAATTCCTCCTTCGACGGCGCCCCCAGCGGGCGCGGTCGAAGACTTGCCGCTCGCCGTGTGAGCGGCCGTGTGAGCGGAGGATCGTTAACTGGTCAGGCAGAACGGGTGTCCGGCCGGGTCGGCGAAGACGCGGAACGTCTCGCCGCCGGCGGCGAGGCGAGTCGCCCCCAGCTCGAGCGCGCGCGCCTCACCGGCGTCCAGATCCTCGACCAGGAGGTCGAGATGGGCCTGCTGCGGATGAGCCGGATCAGGCCACTGGGGCGCGCTGTATTCACCGATCTGTTGGAACATGATGTTCTTCCCGTCGCCGGTGATCATCGCGCCCTCCGGTCCGTCGTAGGTGAGCGGCTGGTCGAGCAGCGCGGCATAGAAGCCGGCCAGGGCGGACGCGTCCGGCGCATCGATCGTCACCGCGAACAGCCGCGGCACCGGCCCCACGCCCTCAGCCCGACAGAGGTCGAACGGGTGCCCGGCCGGATCGGCCAGCGTGATCCAAGTCGGCCCATCAGCCAGCCGGGTCGCGCCGAGTTCCACCGCCCGCGCCGCTGCCACCTCGATGTCGTCGACCTGCAGATCGAGGTGGAACTGCTGCGGCAGCTCCTGACCGGGCCACTTCGGGGCAACGTGATCAGGGGCGAGCTGGAAGGCCATCGCTTGCCCGTCGGGGGTGTGCAGGGTGATCCAGTCCGGCTCACGGGAGACGACCTGGCCGCCGGTCAGGTCGGCGTAGAAGGACGAGAGGGCATCGACGTCGAGTGCATCGAGCGCCACGAGCTCCAGACGGGCGGTAGTGGTCATGCTCCCGATCCTGCCCGTCCCCTCTGACGTTGGACAAGCGCCCGGATCCCGAGGATGCCGATGGCGGTGCCCAGGATCAGCGAGGCGATCGTCAGGGCCAGGTGGACGGCGAAGAAGCCGGTCATGCCGTGATGCCACGACCGTGGATCGGCCCAGATGTTCTTCAGGAAGGTCGGCCAGATCACCCAGCTCCAAACGGCGAACGCAACGAGGAACCAACTGACCCGCTTGGACATGACCACCGATCGAGTATCGCCGACGCGCCCGTGAGCTTTCACAGTGCACGGATCTTGATTGATTCAAGAAAAGCGATGATACTGGTAGGCGTGACGACCACGCTGGGCCATGAGGAGCTGCTTCGGGCCGCGGCCCTGCGGGTCACCAAGCCACGCGTTGCCGTGCTCGGCGCGGTCTATACCCATCCGCACGCCGACACCGATTCGCTGATCGGCTTCGTGCGCGCCGACCTTGGCGATGTGTCGCACCAAGCCGTCTATGACGTGCTGCGCGTGTTGACCGCGGCCGGCCTGGTGCGCCGCATTCAGCCGGCCGGGTCGGTGGCCCGCTACGAATCGCGGGTGGCCGACAACCATCACCACGTCGTCTGCCGGTCGTGCGGCGTCGTGGCCGACGTCGATTGCGCGGTGGGCGACACTCCTTGCCTGACCGCGTCCGACAACCAGGGCTTCGTCATCGACGAGGCCGAGGTGGTCTATTGGGGGATGTGCCCCGCATGCACCACCACCGCATCAAGTTCTACCGTTATCGCCCCCTGATCCGAAAGGTTTGCCCGTGTCTGAAGGTCCTGACGCCGTCGTTGGAGAAATGAACGAAGAGACGGGTCCCGGTGAGTGCCCGTTCCAGCCTGCCCGTCCCAATCATCCGACCGAGGGCGCGGGCAACCGGGTCTGGTGGCCCAATCAGCTGAACCTCTCGATCCTTCGTAAGCACCCCGCCGTCGCCAACCCGATGGGCGACGAGTTCGACTACACGGCCGCGTTCAACTCCCTCGATCTCGATGCCCTGACGGCCGACGTCGACGCCGCCATGACCGACTCGAAGGACTGGTGGCCGGCCGACTACGGGCACTACGGTCCGCTGTTCATCCGGATGGCCTGGCACAGCGCCGGCACCTATCGGATCCAGGACGGCCGCGGTGGCGCCGGTGCCGGCATGCAGCGCTTCGCGCCCCTAAACAGCTGGCCCGACAACGCGAGCCTCGACAAGGCCCGTCGTCTGTTGTGGCCGATCAAGCAGAAGTACGGGGCCAAGATCTCGTGGGCCGACCTGATGATCTTCACCGGTAACCGCGCCCTCGAGACGATGGGCCTCAAGACCTTCGGGTTCGCCGGCGGCCGCCCCGACGTGTGGGAGCCCGACGAGGACGTCTACTGGGGTCCCGAGGACACCTGGCTGGGCGACGAGCGCTACACCGGTGACCGCGAGCTCGAGAACCCGCTCGCGGCCGTCCAGATGGGTCTGATCTACGTCAACCCCGAGGGCCCCAACGGCGTCCCGGACCCCTACGGTTCGGCCCGCGACATCCGCGAGACGTTCCGGCGGATGGCGATGAACGACGAGGAGACGGTCGCCCTGATCGCCGGTGGTCACACCTTCGGCAAGACGCACGGCGCGGCCAACCCCGAAGGCCTGGTCGGACCCGAGCCCGAGGGTGCCCCGATCGAGCTGCAGGGGCTGGGCTGGCACAACTCGTTCGGCACCGGAGTCGGTGCGGATGCGATCACCAGCGGCCTGGAAGGTGCCTGGACACCGACGCCCATCACCTGGGACAACAGCTTCTTCGAGACCTTGTTCGGCTTCGAGTGGGAGCTCGTGCAGAGCCCGGCCGGTGCGGCGCAGTGGAAGCCGAAGGACGGCGCCGGCTCGACGCTCGTGCCGGACGCGCACGACCCGTCCAAGACGCACGCCCCGACCATGCTGACGACCGACCTCGCGCTGCGGGTCGATCCGGTCTATGAGCAGATCTCGCGGCGCTTCCTGGCCGACCCGGCGGCGTTTGCCGACGCGTTCGCCCGGGCTTGGTACAAGTTGACCCACCGCGACATGGGTCCGATCCAGCGCTACCTCGGCCCGTTGGTGCCGCAGGAGGAGCTGATCTGGCAGGACCCGATCCCGGCCGCGACCGGCGAGCCGTTGTCGGCCGACGACATCGCGACGCTCAAGGAGCAGATCGCGGCGTCCGGACTCTCGGTCGCCCAGCTCGTCTCGACCGCGTGGGCGTCGGCCTCGACGTTTCGCGGCAGCGACAAGCGCGGCGGCGCCAACGGCGCCCGGATCCGGCTCGACCCGCAGCGCGGCTGGGAGGTCAACAACCCGGATGAATTGGCCGGCGTGCTGAGCGCGCTCGAGGGCATCCAGTCGAGCTTCAACGCGGCCGGCAAGAGCGTCTCGCTGGCCGACCTGATCGTGCTGGCCGGTGGGGTCGGAATCGAGCAGGCCGCGTCCGCGGCCGGTCGGTCTATCACCGTTCCGTTCACGCCGGGGCGCACCGACGCCTCGCAGGAGCAGACCGATGTCGAGTCCTTCGCGGCGCTCGAGCCGACGGCCGACGGGTTCCGCAACTACCTCGGCAAGGGGCACCGACTGCCGGCCGAGTATCTGCTGATCGACCGGGCGAACCTGCTCAACCTCAGCGCGCCCGAACTGACCGTGCTGGTCGGCGGATTGCGGGTGCTGGGCGCGAACACGAAGTCCGCACCGCACGGCGTGCTCACCTCGGCGCCGGGGACCCTGACCAACGACTTCTTCGTCAACCTCCTCGACATGGAGACGACCTGGAAGCCGGCCGCCGACGACACCTTCGAGGCCGTCGATTCCTCCGGTGCGGTCAAGTGGACGGGCACCCGCAACGACCTCGTCTTCGGCTCGAACTCCGAGCTGCGGGCGATCGCCGAGGTCTACGCGAGCTCCGACGCCTCGGACAAGTTCGTCCGTGACTTCATCGCCGCTTGGGTCAAGGTCATGGACGCGGATCGGTTCGACGTAACCAAGTAGCTGCACACCGTTAGAGTCCGGGTCGGTCGATCGTCGACCGGCCCGGACTCGCTTTTGGCGGATAAACCACCGCCGGCGACGGAATCCCGCCAAAAGCGTGGCACGATTTAACCGTGACCGGTCGAGCCTCGGATGAGCAGCGGCTCAGCGATCTCGCCCGGCTGCGGCGGGTCCGGGATCGAATGGACCGCGAATACACCAAGCCGCTCGATGTCGAGGCCTTGGCGCGGGGCGTGCACATGTCGGCCGGCCACCTCAGCCGCGAGTTCCGGCTGGCCTACGGCGAATCGCCGTACAGCTATCTGATGACCCGCCGGATCGAACGGGCGATGGCCCTGTTGCGGCACAGCGACCTGAGCGTCACCGAGATCTGCTTCGCGGTCGGCTGCTCCTCGCTCGGCACCTTCAGCACCCGCTTCACCGAACTGGTCGGTCTGCCGCCGAGCGCCTATCGTCGCCAGGCCACGGCGCCGCGATCCGGCGGCGACGAGCTGCCGTCCTGCGTGGTCAAACAGGTGACCAGACCGATCAGGAATCGAGAAGCACCGCCGGTCGCTGGACATTTAGTCTGACCGACATGGACATCAGCATCGTCGCAAGTTTTCTGCCGCACACCGACGCCGAAGCGACCCTGACCTTCTATCGCGACGCCCTCGGTTTCGAGATCCGCAAGGACGTCGGGAAGGGCGACCTGCATTGGATCACCGTCGGGCCCGCCGGCCAGCCCGAGACGTCCATCGTGCTGTATCCGCCCGGGGTCGACCCGGGCATCACCGACGAGGAACGCCGCACCATCAGCGAGATGATGGCCAAGGGGACGTACGGCATTCTGACGCTGGGCACCCATGACCTCGATGGCACATTCGCGCAGCTGCAGTCGGCCGGCGTCGAAGTGGTCCAGGAACCGGCCGAGCAGTTCTACGGAATTCGCGACTGCGCGATCCGTGACCCGTCCGGCAACCTGATCCGGATCAATGAGCTGACCTGAGGTCAGCGCGCCCGGTTGGCCTTATTCGCATACATCGCCCGGTCGGCGCGGGCCAGTATCGCCGCGGCGGTCTCGACCGGCGACGTCGCGTACGCGATGCCGAGTGAGGCACCGATCCGCACCGGCCCGACGCCGAGGATGAACGGCACCGCGAACGACATCCGGACCTCCTCGACGACCCGGTCGATCGACCACGGTGCGTTCTCTTCCGGCACCGACGAGCAGATGATGACGAACTCGTCGCCCCCGACCCGCGCGACCATGTCACTTGAGCGCGCGCTGTTCATCAAGCGAACCGCGACCGCACGCAGCAACTCGTCGCCCGTGCCGTGCCCGTACTTGTCGTTGACGGGCTTGAACTCGTCGAGGTCGACGAACACGACGGCAACATTGGCCTCACCGCGTGAATGGCGGCGCAGCGCCTGACCCAGGGTCTCGTTCATCAGGGCGCGATTGGGTAATTCGGTCAACGGGTCGCGAGTTGCGGCCTGCGAGAACTGCTCACTGCGTTCGCGGATCTCGAGCATCCGAACGGTCAGTTCGGCCAGATCGCGCATCGCCTCGATCTGATCCGGCGTCAGACCGGTTGCCTCGCGGGAGAACGCGCAGAGCGTGCCGATCGTGTGCCCGTTCGGCAGCGTCAGCGGTGCCGAGATGTAGGTGCGCACCTTGTCGATATCACCGGTCACGAACGGGTTGTCGGCCCACCGCGCGTCCTGGCTGGCGTCCGCGGTGTAGGACGGCAACTCCGAGACGATCGCGGTCGCGCACATGCTGTCCTGGCGATCGACGGTGGCCGCCTCGTAGCCGAACGACCCGAGCGAATACTGGTAGGTCGCCTCGATCAGGTTGACGACGGCGAACGGGGTGCCGCAGATGCGCGCGGCCAGCCGGGTGACGGTGTCCCACCACGGATCCTCTTCGGCCCCGAGCAGCTTCAGCAGCCGCAGCGAGGAGATCCGGCCGGCCTCATTGAGCGGAATCGGATAGGTCAGACGGCCGGACGCCTCGGGTTGAGCATCGGGGCCGGGAAATGGATCCACACCATCCCATCGGCACACGAGTCGGTCAACTTGAAGCAGCCGCCCCCGGCCCTGATCGCCGCGCGCAGCGACTTCAGCGCCGGCACGAAGATCTCGGAGAAGGTCGGGAACGGCTGGATCACGTCGCGCAGCACGTCGATCGGCACCTCGGCCCGAATCGCCACGGTGGCCTGCTGCAGCCACTCGCCCGCCCCGGGGCCGAACGCGTACGCGCCGGTCAGCTTCGCACCGTCACTGAGCAGGGTCAGGAAACCGTTCGAGTCGGCGTAGGCGTGGGTGTAGGTCGCCGTCTTGCCCACGTCCTTGAGCTGTGCGGTGCCGCTGAAGCGATCCTCGCCGACGCCAACAGACGCGGCCTCGGGATCGGTATAGACGACGCTCGGCACCGCGACGTAGCTGGCGGCGCGGGATTCGCCCAGGATGTTGGAGGCAACAACCTCACCCTGGTACTTGCCGACGTGGGTCAGCAGCTTGATGCCGGTGACGTCGCCGATCGCCCAGAGCTGCGCGCCCGCCCGCAGTTGTGCGTCGACGTGCACACCGTGTTCATCGAAGCTCGCATCGGTGGTCTCGAGGCCCACACCGGTCGACTCGCGGACGCCGACCGGTCGCGACCAGAATTCGTTCGCCCCGCAGTTCCTGGCCATCATCGAGCACCAGCACATAATCGTCACCATCGCGACGAGCCGCGGTCGCATGCACTCCGAGGTGCAGCTCGATGCCGTCCCGCCGCAAGATCTCGGTGAGAGCCTCGCCGAGTTGCTTCGGCTCGCGGGACAGCACCCGATCAGCGCCCTCGATCAGCACGACCTCGCCACCCAGCCGGCGGACAGCCTGGGCCATTTCGACGCCGACCGCGCCGCCGCCCAGATATGAGCAGTCGACGCGGAACGGCCTTCATGCCGGTGACCTCGCGGTTGGTCCAGACGCCCTCGAGCTCGCGCAGGCCGTCGATCGGCGGGATGACCGGATCCGAGCCGGTCGCCAGCACGACATGGTCGGCGGTGTAGCGCACGCCGCCGACCTCGACCGCACCCGGTCCGGCCAGCCGGCCCGTCCCCCGGATCAGGTCGATACCCTTACTGTCGAGCCACGACACCGACCCCGCGTCGGAGTAGTCCGAGACCATGAAGTCGCGATAGGCCAGTGCGGCGGCGACGTCGACCTCTGCGGTCGCGGCGGCGTCACGCGCCTGGGCCACGGCTTCGCCCGGACGGAGCAGGGTCTTGGACGGGATGCAGGCCCAGAACGAGCACTCACCGCCGGCGAGCTCGCGCTCGACCATCGCCACCTTCAGGCCGCCGTCGACCAGGTCCCCGGCGCAGTGCTCGCCGGGCGAGCCCGCGCCGACGATGATCACGTCATAGTCACTCATGCGTGCACCCTTTCATGAGTTGCCGCACCAGCGAACGGCTGCTTGGGTTAAGGAATGCGTACAGACATCAAGACCGGCGGCGTCTTCCCCGACTACTCGCTGCCCGACCACACCGGTACGATCCGGTCGCTGAGCGAGCTGCAGGGCGACGATCCGATGATCCTTACGCTCGCCCGGGGCCACTACTGCCCGAAGGAGCATCAGCAGCATCTCGAGCTGGCCGCCCACTACCCGAAGATCGCGGTGGCCTACACGCAGGTCGTCACCATCGCGACCGACGAGCACCACACGCTGCAGGAGTTCCGCGCGTCGGTCGGCGCCCAGTGGCCGTTCCTTTCCGACCCGGGGCGGATCGTGCAGCGCGATCTCGACATCGCCGAATACACCGACCCCGACAATAACCCGATGATCCCGTACACCCTCGTGCTCAAGCCTGGGCTCGTCGTGCACACCATCTACAACGGCTACTGGTTCTGGGGCCGCCCGTCGTTCTATGACCTTTGGCGTGATCTGCGAACGGCGATGAGCGAATCCCGCCCGGACTGGGATCTGAGCAAGCCGGGACTACGCGAGGCCTGGGAGGCCGGCGACCACTCGCAGTTCCACGGCTGGAACCGGAAGGCGTAGCGCTCAGCGCTGCTCGACGACCATCAGGATGTGGCCGCTGGGGTCGCGGAACCAGAACATCGGCGGCACCGGGTCGCCCATCCGCGCGACCTCATCGTCCACGTCGACGCCGAGGGCCTTCCATTCGGCGTGCGTCGCCTCGACATCGGCGGACGTGAGGGTGATGCCGGTCTCTTGCGCGACGACCGGATCGTCGTTCGGCGGCGGCGCCAGGGCGATCCCGGTCGTGCCCTGCGGCGGGTAGACCTCGATCCAGCGGTAGCCGCCGCCGAAGGGCGTGTCGGTCCGCTTCTCGAAACCCAGCTTCTCGTAGAACTCGATCGCCGCGTCCTGATCCCGCGTCGCGAGACAGACCAGGCTGATTCCCTGAATGGACGCCACGACGTACCTCCGAAGGTTGGCTGGCATCAATCGATGCCGACACCGCAACGTAGCGACGAAGTCCGACAACTGTCCAGGCGCACCCGAACTACTCCACCGGGGGACGCCCGGAAAGCTTCGCCAGTCGATTCGTCAGCAGCGGCATGCGGTGCGCGTTGCCGGTCAGCCGGACGTACCGCTCGCCGAAAACCGCTAGCAGCGCGTCATCGAGGCGGCGGACGGCACCGGCCGGATACCGGTAGCCCATCCGCGCGATCAGAGCGTTCATATCGACCGAGGCGAGCAGGCCGCCGAGTTCGTCCAGTGAGGTGATGCCCAGTTCGAGCAGCAGTCCCGAGATCCAGCTGTAGTGGTCCGTGCGTGACCAACCCGCCTGGGGATACTGCGCGGCCAGGAACGTGGCCAGTTCTTGCGGACTGATCCGCGGATCGGCGGGATCGGCATCCGGGTGCTGGGCCGCGGCCGAGGACTGCAAGCGGTTGCGAATCTCGGAGAACTCCCGGTCGGCCAGTTCCAACAAGCCGGCGGCGAGGGTGAATCGCCGTTCGAGATCGGGTGCCAATTCGGCCGGCACGGTGCCCTTGTAGCGGATATCGTGTTCGAACTCGGCCCACGCGTGTTGAAGGATCGTTCGGACCTGCACCGAGGCCGGCCGCTCGGGTACGGCCGCCGATGAAATGAGCAGGTGCCGGCTGGAGTAGCCGAAGCGGCCGTCGCGGGCCGTCTCCTCGCCGAGGTCGCGGTCATCGATGATCGTCAGCTGGTCGGCGAACAATTGAGCTACGGCGACGACGTCACTCTGCAGGTAGGTGATCACCCGGACCCCGACGACGTCAGTGATCTGTGTGAGCGGGTCGGCGAACATCGGTGCACCGTTTACCGAGCGGGCAGCCTTCGCCGCGAACGAGGCAACGCTCTTGGTCCGACTCGTGATGCTGGAATAGTTGATGCCTGCGTCATCGAGCACGGTGGTGATGATCGCGACGTAGCGGTCTGTGATGGCGCGCAGTTGAGGCTGCAGCGCGGCGTAGGTGCGCACAGCGTGGCGGACCGGCTCATCAGAGCTGCTCGTGTCCGGGACTGATCGCGGGTTCATGGGGCCACCCTGCCCTACCGCACAGCGGTTTCGTTACCGGCTCGCTCCCGGCTGCGTTCGGGCCGTGCGACCGGGTTGCTCAACGGCGGTCGCGAAGCTGATCGAGAAGGAGTCGATCGGCGGAGGCCGGGGGGGCCAAGTAGAACCCTTGTGCCGCTTCGCAATTGAGCGCGGCCAGAGTCTCGAGCTGGTCGGCGTGTTCCACGCCCTCCGCAATCACGGGCAGCCCGAATGCGTGGGCGGCCTGGATCATCAGGCCCAGTAGCTTGCTCGATTGATCGTCACCCTGATCGAGGAAGATCTTGTCGATCTTGATGATGTCGATCGGCAGGTGCCGAAGTCGGGCGATCGAGTTGTAGCCGGTTCCGAAGTCGTCGATGCTGATGGCGACGCCCATCGATCGCAACTCGGTGAGGTGATCGATGGCCAGCACGCCATCGATGAGAACGGTCTCGGTGATTTCGAGAATGAGTTGACTGGCCGCGATGCCCGAGGTTGCCAGCGCCGCGGTGACATCGGCGATGATTCGTGGGTTCGAGATGTGGCGGCCGGAGATGTTCACCGCCATCGAGATCGGGTTGGTGTCGGTGCTGCTCGTCCAGGCCGCGAGTTGGCGGCAGGCGTGGTTGAGCACCCACGCGTCGAGATCGCAGATCAAGTCGGTCATCTCAGCGGCCGCGATGAATTCGCTCGGACCGATCAGGCCCACCCCTGGACGTTGCCAGCGGACCAACGCCTCGTATCCCTCAACGTCACCGGCGGCGATGTTGAAGATCGGTTGGTAGTGCAGGACCAACTGGTCGCGCCCGATGGCCTGGATCAACCCTGTTTCCAAGGCGGTGCGCTCGGAGAGTTCGCGACGCAGGTCGTCGTCGAACACCTCGGCCCGCCCCCGTCCGTTGACCTTGGCCCGGTAGACGGCGATGTCGGCTTCGTGGAGGAGGTGTTCGGCGTCGTGAGCGCCGTCCTGACTGATGGCGATGCCGACGCTCGCGCCGACGCGAACCCTATGGCCGTCGGTCGTGGTGATCGGCTCCGATGATGCGATGACCAGCCGTTCCGCGATCTCGATCGCCGCGGATTGAGTGTCGAGCGGTTCCAGCAGAACGATGAACTCATCGCCACCGAGGCGGGCGACCGTGTCGCCGCCCCGGATGCCGGCCTGCAGTCGTTGTGCGATCGCGCGCAGGACATCGTCGCCGACGCGGTGACCGAAGTTGTCGTTGACCGCTTTGAAGCCGTCCAGGTCGACGAAGAGCAGTCCGATGACCGCGGAGCTGCGGCGGGCCCGGCTCAACGCGCCGTCGATCATCCGCAGCGCTTGGGCCCGGTTGGGTAGTTCGGTCAAGGAGTCGTGCTCGGCCTGGTAGGTCAAATCGTCCTGCAGCCGCTCGCGGTCGCGGTTGGCGGCGACGATCTGTTCGATGGCGACGTTCATCCGGGCGACGACGAGCAGGAACATCACGACGCAACCGGCGAACACCGCCCAGATATCGATGCGAGACCGGCTGACCCATTGCACCGCGAGGATCCCGGGCGCGACCAGCGTCGCCAACGCAAGCGCGGCCAGCCATCCTCGGGTGAACCTCGGGCCGAGGTCGCTCGCCGGTGCTGACAGTGTTCGCATCGACGGGTGGAGCGCGGCCGCGCCCCATGCGATGTAGGACGCCAGCCAAATCACATCGAACACGCTCGTAGAGCTCGAACTGAACAGGCTCAACGCCGCTGACGTCGTGTCGCCCGCGATCAGCAGCGCGACCGCGGCCAACAGCAGCCGAAACGAGGCGGTTCGTCCACCCGCGGTCGTCACCATTCGAATCAACAGGCCGGCGAGCAAGATGTCGGCCATCGGGTAGGCGACGGCGATCGCGGCCGCGGCGACCGATTCCTGCGACGCCTCCAGAGTCGGCCGGGCGAGCAGCACCCACGACAGCAACCCCAGTGCGGCGGTCAGGGTGGCACTGTCCAGCAGGCCGGCAACGTCGCGTCGAGGTCGACGTCCACGGATGAGGAGCAGCAGTCCCAACGCCAGCACCGGATAGGCGGCCAGATAGAACGCATCAGCCACGGACGGGAACGGCGCGGTGTGGTCTACGTCGTTGAACCAGCTGTCGACCGCATCTCCGATGACCCACAACAATTGGCCGGCGGCCATGAGGTACCACGGAGTCGATCGGATCGGGCGATGGAGGTGGACTCCGACCACGATCGCGACGACGCTGGATGCCCCCAGCGCGACGTACACAACGTCCTGGGCCGCTCCAACCGCGACAAGTGGGAATGACGCGACCATGGCGATGCCGACCGCGGCGTAGGCGACCCATTGACGGCTGGCCCGATTCGGCCGAGATCCCATATAGGACCTATCGGCCGCCGGGACGCCTGAATAAGCCACCATCCCGTCACCAAGGACCCGTCCCGAACCGCTATCCGGCGAAAGTGGCAAATGTCCAATGATTGCCGTCAGGGTCGGCCACGGTGAAGTCTCGGGACGGGTAATCCGTCTGATCGACCAGTTCGTGGACGATCGGGGCGCCCAGGGCTCGAGCGCGGGTCAGCACCGCGTCCGGGTCAGCCGTGACCACATGCAGCGATCCGGTCCCGGGCCGACAGGGGGTGGGGCGCTCATCGGTACTGGACAACAGAATCCGCCCACCTTCGGGCCAGTCGAGCTGACAGTGGTGAATCGACCCCGCATGTTCGCCGGGAATCAGAAGGTCCTCGGTGAATCCCACCGCGAGCAGCCATTCCCTCAAGGCCGGCGCGTCAGTGCTGACAATGCTCGCCCAGATGCTCTGTTGCCGAACCCCGCTCGACTCAATCACCATGCGGGACAGCCTAGCGAGGCAGATCGGCGCTGCCCGGCTTTAGGATCGCAACGTAACGACGGGCACGACGCCTTCCGGACGCGCGCAGGAGGATGACCCACCATGACGAATACCGAGCAGTCGCCATCCGATCTGATCGACGCGCGCATCGCCGAACTCGACGACTGGCGCGGGGAGTTGCTGGGCCGGCTACGGGCACTCATCCATCAGGCCGACCCCGACGTGATCGAGACCTGGAAGTGGCGCGGGGTTCCGGTCTGGGAGGACGCCGGCATCATCTGCACGGGCGAGAGCTACAAGGCCGTCATCAAGCTGACCTTTGCCAAAGGGGCCGCCCTCGACGACCCGACCGGCCTCTTCAACTCGAGCCTCGAGGGCAACGTCCGCCGCGCCATCGACTTCCATCAGGACGACCCGGTGGATGAGAAGGCGCTGACCGCCCTCGTGCAGGCTGCGGCGGCCCTGAACAAAGCCAAGGCCAAGCCGAAGAAATAGCGCCACCGAGACTCAGCGGCGTGGTCCGATTCCGGACGCCTTCGCGAACTCGATCGCGTCCTCGCGCGAGGCCACGCCGAGCTTGCCCACGACATCCGATACCCGATTGCGGATCGTCTTCGGCGCCAGGAACAACCGAGCCGCGACCTGCGACGTCGTCAGTCCCTGCACGAGAAGTTCGAGGATCTCCAGTTCGCGCGCGTCCAGTCCGGCCAGGCCGTCGGTGCGCGGCGCAATCGCCGCCGCCGCAACAACCGCAGCCGTTGCCCCCCGGCCCAGCACCATGGTTCCGCGGGCGACGGTGTGGATCGCGGCGAGGATGTCCTCAGGATCGGCGTCCTTGAGCAGGTAGCCGTCCAAGCCCGCGCCCAGGCTCCGCATCACCGCCTGGTCGTCGGCGTGCATGGTCAGCACGACGACACGGACGGCCGGCCAGCGCGACTTCAGGCTCACCCCGAGCGAAATCCCGTCCCCGTCGGGGAGATCGAGATCGACGAGGGCCACATCGGGAATCTGCGACACGGCCGAGGCCTCGGCGACCGAGCGCGCCGTGGCCAGCAAGCTCAAGCCGTCATCCGACTGCACCAGGGCGGCCAGCCCGGAAAGCACGATCGGGTGATCATCGACCAGCAGAACCCCGATCATGCGGCCACCCCGGTGACCGGCAGTTCGACGTGCAGCCGTACGCCGGACGGCTGCGCCGGCTCGACGCGCAGCCGCCCGCCGAGTTGTTCGGCCCGCCGCAGCAGTGACGTCAGACCGACCCCGGGTACGACCGCGCCGCCGGTCCCGTCATCGCACACCTCGACCTCGATCCGTCCGGTCACGCCGGTGCGCACATCAACGGTCACTTGAGAGGGGTTGCCGTGGCGCAGCGCGTTGGTGATGCCCTCGGCGACACAGCGGTAGACGGCGACGGTGACCTCCGGGGTCAGCGTCGAACCCGGCGCCATACCGGTGCGCAGGCTGACACTGCGACCCTCGCTCGCGAAGCTCTCCACCAACCGGGTCAGCGCACCGGTCAGATCGCCGTCGTGCAGCGCCGATGGCGTCAAACCGGAGACGATCCGCCGAAGGTCACCCCGGCAGTCGGCCAACTCCTTGGCCAGCGCCTCGAGCAGAGGTGTCGGTGCTCGGCGCAGCTCGGCCTGGACCCGCATGCTCAATCCGGCCAGCACGGGGCCGACGCCGTCGTGCAGATCACCGAGGATCCGGCTCCGTTCGAGGTCGCGCTCGCGGGCGACGTCCTGCCGGGCATGGTCGGCCTCGATCGCCAGCCCGACCGCGCGGGCCACGAGGGAGACGGTCGGCAGCAACCGAGCGACCATCCGGCTCTGACGGGGCTCGGGGCCCTCGGGATGCTCGAGCCGGATCGAGAGGGTGCCGACCCGGTCACCGCCGATCACGAGCGCATGGTTGAGCAGCAGGCCGCCGAGGTCATCCGGCTCGTCGACACCGAGCACGATGCTGACCCCACGATGTCCACTCGCCGCGGCCACCATGGTCGCCGCCTTGACGAGCAGGTCGCGCGGATCGGCTTCGCGGTGCAGGCCGGCGGTGATCGCAGCGACATCGGCGGGGGTCAGGGTGCCCCGGCCGTACCGACGTTCGAGGTACGTTCGGCGCAGCCAGATGCCGAGCGGCCATAACAGCGCCGCTGCGGCGACGGCGACGAATGCCGCGGACGCTTGCGGTGAGGGAAGACCCGACCACTTCCCCACGGCGAGGACGATCTGGCCGAGGGCGGCGCTGATCGCGACCGCGCCGACGACGAGGGCGACGTCGACCAACGGCTCGACGATCGGCCGCAACTCACGCGCCAGCAGCACCCGGGTCGCTGCCGCTGCAAATGCCCACAACCCCAGCATCATCGCGAGCGCGGCGCGATCCTCGTTGACGGCCAACCGGCCGGCCACGACGCAGCCGAACAGGACGGCGGCCCAGACGACCAACCACACCAGCCGGCGGCGTGACATCCGGTCGCGGGCACGGTCGACCGTCCACGCAATGACGACCAAGGCGGCGGCAACAATGAGCCACCCGAGCTCGACCCACAGGCGCTCGAACCGGACCCAGGGATGGCGTCCGTCCTCGAGCACGGCTATGCCACCGATCGCCGCAGGCACGAGTGCGCACGCGGCGAAGATCGATCCGACCCGTCGCGTGGCCGGGCGGTCGACCAATATCGCGCCCGCCAGTCCGAGGCCGATCCAGCCGGCGCTCGCGGTTGCGGCGGCCGGCAGGTGATTGGCGTTGATGCCGGCGATGACCGGGATCATGCCGATGCCGGTCGCGAGCGCGGCTCCGACGACGGCGGTCGGAAAGCCCGGTCGCCCGTCTTGGCCGGTCGGTTGGACGCTCACCCCGCAATAATGCGGGATCACCGGGGAATTACGTAGGCTCCGGGACGATCTTCGGGACATCGCGGGATATCGACGGGACGTCCGATGACACGTGGGGACGGTCGGGGCATCGCCTTCGGGACAGCGCGCGATCGATGCTGCTGACAGCCCCGGAACGGTCCGGGCCAAACACTGAAGGAGACTGCTGATGTCCCAGACCACGACCCGCATCGAGCCGACCGCGAAGACGCACCGCACCCCGTCGGCTGCTGCATTCATCGGCGCGGTCATCGCCCTGTCGGCCGGCGTCCAGTTCACCGTCTTTGCCGTCGGCATGTTCGTTGCCAGTAACCACGACATCCATCGATCGCAGGGTGTGAAGGGGCAGCTGATCAGTTCCTCACTCGTCGCCGTGATCTGCCTGGTGGTCGGGTTCGGCATCGCGTTCGCCACCCGCGGGACCGCCGGCCGCAGCAAGGTCGGCGCGATCGTGCTCGGCGCGCTTTCGGTGCTGTCGATCCCGATCTTCTGGGCCAGCGGGCCGGCGATCTTCGGATCACTCGCAGCCTGGCGCGGTGGCCTGACCAGGGACGGCTACCCGCAGACCGGGGCCGGTCGCGCGTTCGGCATCGTCGGCCTGGTCGCGTCCGTCCTCAACGTCGTCGCCATCCTGGTGCTGACCCTCGGGAACCTGGCTCAGAACGGCTACGGCTCCTGACCCTCGCGGCCGAGCCGAGTCGGGGTGGGGCACTGGCGCTCACTCCGACTCGGCCGGTCCGGTCGGGCGAACTGGCTGATTCTTGGATTGTCCGGTTATGCGATACTGACCCCCTGATGACGTTGTCGATCGTGCGTTCGTGACCTCTTCCGAGGCATCCGCTCCCCCGCCCCCACCGGTTCCGGCCGAGGCGCGCGAGCGACCCAAGCTACGGGCGCTGCTGTGGTATTCGATCGGCGGCTCGCTGCCACCGCAACACAACACCTGGGTGCTCCACGACGTCACTGGTCGCACGTGGTGGGTGCGGCATTTCATCCGGGTCTTCGCGATCATCGCACCGCTTTCCGCCGCCTGGTTCTACTTCCTCGTTCCCCCGTTCGGCGCCCCCGCCGCATACGCCGGGGCCTGCCTCACCGGAACCTTATTCCTGGCCGGCATGATCTACATCCTCATCGACTCGGACCGCAGAGCAGTGCGAGCCGGCTACCCGAGCAACTATGCGGCCACCGTGCGATCACGCCGCGCGGCTGATTCGCAGCACGCCACCAACTACGAGCGGCGCGAGCGCATCGCCGCCCGCCGAGCGCAGTCGCGTCGGTACAACAAGCGCTGACCGTCGGTGCGGGTTGTTGTTCCACTATTCCCAGGTGAAGAACCGGACGGCCAACCGCGACGTCACGGCTCCCCAGACCACCAGCACGATCAGGTAGAGCGCCCGCGGCCAGTGCCCCACACTTGAGTCCGTCAGACCCTGCACGGCGGCACCGCTCGGTGTGAAGTTTGAGATGTCGCGCAGCCAGGTCGGCATGTTGGGGCGCTGCACCCAAAGGCCGCCGAAGAATTGCATCACGAAGAACAGGAACGAACCGAAGCCGGCGGCCACCTTCGCGTTGTGGAACAGGCTGGCGATCACCATGCCCAGGCCCAGCAATGCCCACGCACCGAACAGGTACGTGACGATGAAGGCGACGATGTCGCGCGGCCAGGGGGCGCCGCCCAGCGGTGGGAGCGCGACCATCAGAACCATGCAGACGATCGCGACCGACAGAATTAGTGTCAGCTGGGCACCCAGCAGCAAGGCCGGCGAAACCGGCGTCGTTCGCAGCCGCTTCAGCACACCCATCTCGCGGTAACGGGTCAGCACGTCCGGCAGGGCCTGCATGGCCAACAGCGTGATCGCGAAGAACACCAGGACGGGTTGATACACCTGGAAGAAGCTCAGTCCGCCCAGACTGTCGACTGGCTTGCGAACCGCCGGAATCGAGCCGAGGACGATCGCGGCGGCGACCGGCAGGACCGCGGTCCAGATCACGACGCCGGGATTTCGCAGCAGCAGCCGGCCCTCGCTGATCAGCATCGCGCGCGCCGCTCGCCAGTTGATGGACGGAACCAGCCGGGCAACGGCAGCCGGTACCGTCATCGGGTCACCGCCTCCTCCGTCGCCGGCGAATCGTGGTTGGCGGTCAACGCCACGAACGCGTCGTCCAGGCTGGGCTGGTCGACCCGCAGTTTGCCGACCGAGATGTCGCGCCCGTGCAGCGTGATGATGACTGCACTGGCGACGTTGTCGGTGCCGGTCACCACCACCCGATCACCCACGAGAACGGCCGAATGTACGTCCGGCAGCGACCGTAGAACGGCGAGGTCGAAGGGCGCGGACGGCAGGAAGCTCATCCGCTGGTCGGCCTGCACGCTGGCCGCGAGACCCTCGGGTGTGTCGGCAGCGATGATCTGGCCGTGATCGATGACGATGACCCGATCGCAGAGTCGCTCGGCCTCTTCCATGAAGTGCGAGACCAGGAGCAGCGTCACGCCGGCCCCGCGCAGGTCCTCGAGCAGATCCCACACGTCCCGGCGGGCGGATGGATCCAGTCCGGTAGTGAGTTCATCCAGGATCGCCACCCGAGGTTGGCCGATCAACGCCAGCGCGACCGACAGGCGTTGCTTCTGACCGCCGGACAGCTTGCTGAAGTAGGTCTTGCGCTGCTCGACCAGACCGAGCCGTTCCAGCAGTTCGGCCGAGTTCGCCGGCTCGGGATAGAAGCTGGCGTACAGGTCGAGCGCCTCGATGACGCTCATCTTGTCGGGGAGCCGGGACTCCTGTAGCTGAATCCCGAGCACCTGCCGAAAGGCCGCACCCTCGTCGGCGGGATCCATTCCGTCGACGACGACACGGCCGCCATCGCGTTGTCTGAGCCCGCCGATGCACTCGACCGTCGTCGTCTTGCCAGCCCCGTTCGGCCCCAGGATGCCGAAGATCTCGCCCGGTTCGACCGAGAAGCTGACGCCGTCAACCACGGTGCGCTCGCCGTACACCTTGCGAAGACCGGCTACCTCGATCACCGACATAAGCCAATTCTCCTCACCTATGCGGATCGGTCACAAGCCTGTTCAGCGCCTAGCGATAGGCGCGTTCTTGCAGGGCGAAGAGCTCGGCGTATTGGCCATTGCGTTCGACCAGTTCGGCATGGGACCCGAATTCCGACACCCGGCCGCCGTCCAGAACGACGATCAGGTCGGCCATCCGGACGGTCGAGAATCGGTGCGAGACGAGCAGGGTGATCGTGCCGTACCGAGCCGCAGCGTCACGGGCCGCCTGCACGTAATGGTCGAACAGAGTGCTCTCGGCGTGTGGGTCGAGGCTGGCGGTGGGCTCGTCCAGGATCAACAGAAGTGGGTTGAATCCGCATCCGTCCGCGGCCCAGCGCGACCTTCTGCCATTCACCCCCGGATAACTCCTGACCATCCGGGAAGTACCGGCCCAATTGGGTGTCGAGCCCCCTGCGAGGGCTCGCCAGCAGCGAATCGGCGCCGGCGTCGCGCAGCGCGTCAGTCGCCGCCGCGTCATCGTTCATCCGGGGAAGGTCACCGATGCCGACGGCCCGTCCGGCCCGGAGTTGGTAACGAGCGAAGTCCTGGAATGTCGCGGCGATGCGGGTCCGCCATTCATCGGCGTCCGAACTCATCCAGGCTTCGCTCCGTCGATGAGGATCGTCCCCGCGGTGGGCGCGTACATCTTCGACAGCAACTTCGCGAGGGTGGTCTTACCCGCGCCGTTCTCACCGACGATGGCCACCGATGAGCCAGCCGGAATATGCAGAGAGACGTCGGTGAGCACGTTGATGTCGGTGCCCGGGTAGCGGAAGTCGAGCCGCTCGAGGGTGATGCCACTGCTCAACCGATCCGGGACGACGGTGGCGGCTTTAGTCGACCGAAGCTCGAGCGCCTCGTCCTCGAGCCAAAGAAATCGCCGGGCGGTGAGGCGGGCCCGCATCAGCTGACCGGAGCTGGATGCGACCGTCCTAGTTGCAGTTGGACGCTCTGCGCGAGGACCACGACCATCAACACCTGGCCCGGGCTGGTGTGGCCGTCGATCGCCTGCGAGATGACGAGCGACAGCAACGAGATGCAGACCGCGGCAAAGATCACCCAGCCGAGCGAGCCCGGCGCCGATGGCGACGAATCCAGCTCGCGTCGTGCGCCTGACGATGGTGTCGGCCAGCGCGGTTCGACGCGCCGAGATCTCATCGACCAGGCCGAACGTACGCAACTCCTTGGCCGACGCCGATGTCGCGGCTAGCTCGAAGTAACGGTTCGTGAGCCGGACCGATTCGGCCAAGCGCGTTATCCGACCTACGCCGATAACGCACCGAGGCCGAGTCACAGAGCAGCGGCGCCAGGCCGGCAACCGGAAGAAAAGGAAATAGGGGTTGACGGCGACCAGCAGCACCATCATGACGATCGTCCGTACGGCCACGAACAGAAGTAGCAGGATCTGTTGCGGAGCAGCGGCCAAGATCCGGCGATCCTGGTTGAGGACCTCGAGTTCGCGCAGGTAGTCGGGTCGCTCGAAGTGCTCCAGGCCGGGGAGGGTGTCGACCAGCTCGGCGATCCGCGCGGTGAGGTACAGATCACCGCGCTGGCTGACCGTGAAGCCCGTTGTGTTGCCGAGGAAGACGAACACCCACCAGGCGATGAACAGAACGGCGACCAGAAAGACCCCGGCCGTCAGCTCGCCCCGGTGGTGCAGCAGGACGCCGTCGGTGAACAGCCGAAGCCCGTACGGGTAGAGCGCGAGACTGACCGCACTGGCGACCTGCAGGACGACACCGATCGCCATCCACCCGGGGCTGCCGAACACGCCCGGAGCGAGCAGCAGCACCAGGCTGCGTCGAAGTCCTGATCCGGCTCATGACGAGGTCGCCTCTTCGTCCTTGTCGACGAAGCGGGACGCCTGCAGCCGGAACATCTGCGCGTACCGACCGTCGAGTTCCAATAGTTCATCGTGAGCTGCCGCGTTCGACGAGGCGGCCGTCCTCGAGGACGCAGATGTGGTCGGCGAGGCGCACCGTCGAGAAGCGGTGCGAGATGACGACCGTCGTCAGGCCCCGGGTGATCTCGAGGAATTGCTCGTAGAACGCGGCCTCACCGCGCACATCGAGCCACGCGGTCGGTTCGTCGAGGACGAGCACAGTGGCCCCGTGCCTGGTCGCAAACAGCGCACGGGCAAGGGCGATCCGCTGCCATTGTCCACCCGACAGATCGGTGCCGTGCTCGAACTCCCGCGACAGCATCGTGTCCCAGCCGTCGGGCAGCGCGTCGACCACGGCATCGGCGCCGGCCCGGTGGGCGGCCGCACAGCACGCCGTCGCGGTCGTCCCGGAACCGACTGGCCCCGAACATGACGTTGTCGTAGGCCGAAGCCGGGTACTGGTTGAAGTCCTGGAACACGACGGCGACCCGCTGCTGCCACTCCCGCGCATCGAATTCGGTGAGGGCCACGCCATCGACCGTGAGCCGGCCTCCGGTCGGCTCGTGCAGGCGGGCCAGCAACTTCACCAGGGTCGTCTTGCCGGCACCGTTGACGCCCACGATCGCCGTCGAACGGCCGGCCGGTATCTCGAGATCCAGGTCGCTCAGGACGTCGTTGATCCGAGCCCGGATACCGAAACGACGTCTGCTCGAATCGAATCGATTGCTCGGGGCCGGCCGGGTGATGGCAGCGTCGCCGCTGCGGCTGGTCGACAGCTCGGTGACCGCAGCGTCGATCAGCTCGACTTCGGGCAGCGACGCGCCCATCCACTCGACGTCGTTGTCGATGGTGATGAATGAGCCGACGTACTGCGCTCGGGTGAGCATGACCAAGAACGTCGACACCGAACCGATCGATGCGGCGCCGACGAATGCCTCGTGCGCGACGTATGCACAAACGCCGACGTAGAGCACCAGCACCGGAATCGCGAACCGCAGATCTCTTCATAGAACCGGCGCTGCTGAACCCACGCGGCGGCCATAGCGTCTCGCCAATGCCGGCGCAGCTCATCGATGATCCAGCTGCCCAGACCGAAGACGCGATTCTCCTTCGCCGACTCCGGCCGAGTGGCCAGCTCGTTGAAGTATTCGGCGCGTCGCATGATTCCGGCATTGCCGACGAACGCCCGCACCTGCGCCTTGGGCACCTGGATCAGTCGGTAACGCACGGTCAGCCAGAACCCGACCAGAAGCACTGCGATCCACCACCGGAACAGACCGATCCAGAAGCAGGCCAGCGCGCCACCCAACCGTGACGACAGCACCTGCGCCAGAGCCATCGGCGCGTCCGCCACGAAGACCGACATCAAGGTCCCCTTGGCCAGTGCGATGCGGTCGAGCAGATCAGGATCCTCCAGGTGCTCGATCCCGGTCGGCCGCGAGAGTGATTGCAGCAACCCGTCCTGCATCTCGTAGGTGAACCGAACCCGCACGATCGCGGCCAGTCCGGTTTGAACCGGGCCCAGCACTAATGATCCGGCGAACAACGCCGCAAAGACCACTAATGATGCGCGCAGATGGTGACCAGCCGACGACGACAACCCGTCGCGTGTCGCCGCGGGCACCGCCGCCACCAGGTGCCCAACGGAAATGATCATGGCGACCGGTACGACCGCGTTGACCACCGCCCACAGCGTCAACGACAGGAATAGGCCCGGCGACGAGGACCAGGCCGCCCGGAGGATCCGCCGGCGGACTGATGCCCGCCAAGTTCGGCGAGCCCCGCGCAGGAATAGGCCCGGCGAGTGGTCCACCGTCGAATCGTAATAGCTGGATGCCGCGTGTCGACCGAATTTTTTTGTCGACCAGGCGGCCGCGTCGGGGCGACCCGACATGGGGGACGACTGAAACGTCAACCGTCCGGACGCTGACGACTAGCTCGACCACTCACCTTCGCCGAGGATTTTTTCGGGCGTTATGTGGAAGATGTAGC
The DNA here is from genome assembly GCA_963730855.1 of uncultured Actinomycetes bacterium. Lineage (GTDB taxonomy): Bacteria > Actinomycetota > Actinomycetes > Mycobacteriales > Jatrophihabitantaceae > CAVSTK01. Next base: position 360,427 of record CAVSTK010000008.1, on the reverse strand, counting down.
CGGGCGGCGAATCTGGCGCCGGGAACACGGCCGCCGGGCCTAGATAAACGTGGGCCAACTCTTGCAGCAACTCCGGCGCGCCGCCCTCGGTGATGCGGGCCGTGCCGTGCACCACGAGGTATTCGTCCAGTCCACGCACGCTCTTGGTCGGTGACTGCACGACCAACGCGACCCGTGGATCGCGCTCGACGTTTGTGACCTTGATCCGCTTGGGCAGCGACGCAATAACCAACTCGTCGCCATCCAGACCGACCCACACGCCGCTGACCTGCGGACTGCCGTCGGCGTTGATCGTGATCAGCTGGGCGATCGCGTTGGATTCGAGCAGGGCGCGCGCATCAGCATTGAACATTCCGCCACTCTAGATCGCGCTTTGCGGTAGCGACCGGTATGGCAGATATCAGAGCGGCGGAATCCGGCCGAGACTGGGCAGCGTGGCCCCGAGTCGTCATGATCCGCGATCAGCGGTGACTGGCGACGTTGACGGTGTGGCCAGCCGGATCACGGACGAAGAAGCGCCGGATGCCCCATGCTTCATCGCGAAGCTCGCGCACGATGGTGAATCCGGCCGCCCGCATTTGGGCGTGAGCGGCGTCGACGTCGGCAACCTCGATCGACACGTCGACCTGGAGTAATTCGGGATCGATCGCGGTCGGACTGGGCCAGCCGACGATCACCTGGGTCGTCGGGACGCTCGCGGACACGAGCATCATCATGCCGTCCTCGTCCATCGAGACACCGAAGCCGAGAACACCCTCGTAGAACTCACGTACCTCAGCCGGCTGGTTCGTCTTCAGGACCGGTATCGCTCGGCGTATCTCCATCAGCGTTTTCTATCAGGCGGGCGGGAACAGTGTCTTCGCCGAACTCGTTCGAGCCATCGAGCCCGGGTAGATTCGGTCACATGAAGGCGCCCCGCTGGTGGAGCGATGCATTCTCGGAGTTGAACGCAGCACTTGGGCTGCTCGCGGCCCTTCTGCTCGCCGCCGCCGTATTCAGCTGGGCGGTCGATTCAGATGTCGTCGCGTCCTGGCTCGTCGCGGGCACGGTCGGCGCGATCGCCGTCGTCCTCGCGCTGATGTACCGCAAAGCCGCCCGCGAGCGGGACGACGCGATCAGAGTTGACGAAACGTCGCCGGGCCGTCCGGACTCATTCGCCGGACTCGAGCAACAGCCCTAGCGGGGCGGCTCAGGCGAGCAGGGCATCAAGTGTCGGCAGCGCGACGATCGGCAACGTCGACGGAGCCACTGCGTGGGCGCCCCGCTGGCGCTGGACCTCGACCGAATCGATCGTGGCGAGGGCCGCCGTGGTCAGGAAGCGGCTGGGCTGGGCAAAGACGTGAGAATCGCGGTACGAGCCGGGGCTCGTCGACATCCGCATCGGCAGGTACATCCGCAGATCGTCACGAGCCCGGGTGACCGCCACGTAGAAGAGTCGATGCTCCTCGTCCAGACCGTCCTCATCGTTGAGCGCCATGTCGGATGGGAATGCGCCATCGACGGCATGCAGCAGGTGCACCGTGGTCCATTCCAGGCCCTTTGCCGAATGGACGGTCGAAAGCACCAGATAGTCGTCATCGATCTTCGGCGGCTTGGCGTAGTCGGTCGACGCGGCGGCCGGGTCGAGGGTCAGATCGGCGATGAAGCCGGACAGATCGGGGCGGGCTTCAGCGGCTGCGGCCAGGCGGCGCAGATCTTCGACCCGCAGAGCCCAGTCGACATAGTGGGCCCGAATCAACGGCTCGAGCAGCTCGAGAGCAGTGCCGGACCCGATCCGAGCGTCGTGGTGGCCCCCGCCGCGGCGGATTGCGCGCTCAGCGTTCGCTGCAGCGCGTTGCGGCTGCGTGGTGGAGCCGCGGCGAGGAGCCCCGAATCGTCACGCCGCTCGACATCGACGAGGTGCGGCACCAAGACCTTGGCCCGGGCCGAACCGATCTCGCGGTGCAGCTTGAGCAGCCGGAACCACGACACCTCATCCTGCGGATTGGTGGTTAATCTGAGGACGGCCACGAAGTCCTTCACATGCGCGGTGTCGATGAACCGCAGTCCCCCGAACTTGACGTACGGGATCCGGCGGATCGTCAGCTCGGCCTCGAGTTCGCGACTGTGGCTGGCCGCCCGCATCAGCACCGCCTGCTCGCGCAGCGTCTGGCCGGCCTCGTTGGCGCTCAGCACGGCATCGGCGACTGCTTCGGCCTCGGCGCGGGTGTCGTAGCAGCGCACCAGCTGCGGACGGCTGCCGCCATCGGTGCGGTCGGCGCGCAGCGTCACGTGCTGATCGCCCGACCCGGGGCGCACGACGTTGGCCAGATCGAGAATCGGCTGGAGCGAGCGGAAGTTCCGTTCGAGGCGGATGACCTTCGCGTCGACGAAGGTCCGGGCGAGATCGAGCAGATGCCCGCTGCGAGCACCCCGGAACCCGTACACGGCCTGCGCATCGTCGCCGACCACCGTCAGCCCACGCCCGTCCGCGCGGAGGGAGCGGACGATATCGACCTGGATCTGGTTGACGTCCTGATACTCGTCGACGAAGACGTGATCCCAACGCGCCCGCAGCCGGTCGCCGATGATCGGGTTCAGCAGCAGCTGCCGCCACGCGATGAGCAGGTCGTCGAAGTCGAGCAGTCCGTGCTCGCGCTTGCGGGCCATGAACGCGCGCAGCAGCCCGGTGATCTGATCGGCGCGCGGCACCCACGCCGGAAAGTCGGACTCGATCACTTCGCGGACCGGACGGCCGGTGTTGACGGCCCGCGAATACATGTCGGCAATCACCTGCGCCGACGGATTGCGGACCGCCGTACCGGTGAGGCCGTGCTCATCGCGCATCAGGTCGATCAGATCGACGACGTCGCCGGGATCGAGCACGGTGACGGCCGACAGGCCGAGCTGTTCGGCGTGCTCGCTGACCAATCGGTGCGCGACCGCGTGGAACGTACCGCCCCACATCCGGGTCGCGGCGGACCGATCGCCGCACAGTGCCGCCGCCCGTCCGACCATGTCGGCCGCCGCTCGCCGGGTGAACGTCAGCAGCAGCACCCGTTCGGGCGGCACCCCGCGGGCCAGCAGTGCGGCGACCCGACTGGTGAGCATGTGCGTCTTGCCGGTGCCCGCGCCGGCCACGACGATCAGCGGCTCGTCCCCGTGCTCGACCGCCTCGCGCTGCGCCTCGTCGAGATCGTCCATCGCCAGCCCGAACATGTGTTCGATGCTAGACGCAGCCGTCCTCGACCGCGTCGAGCGACACGCGGGCGGCCGGTGCGAACCTACCGGGCACCGCGCAACCGAGCCAGCAGGTCGCGGCGGGCCACCTTCGCGGGCTCGGGCGGCGCGTCGGCCGGCGGCACGGCGGCCGGCGGCACGGCCAGCTCGGGCAGCCGGCGATCGCTCACACGGCCATGCAGCGCCAGCGCGGTCGACTCCGGATCGGTCGAGAACTGCGGCCCGGGAGCCTCGAGGTCGTAGTAGCGATGAAAGACCGGCGTCAGCCCGCCCGAGATCGGCGGCACGATCCAGCTCCAGTCGACCGGGCAGCTGCGTCCGGCCCGCTCCTCGCGGCCGAGATGGGTCAGGAACCGCCGGGACTCGGTGTGGTGGTCGGTGATCGTCACCTCGGCCGAGTTGAACGAGTGCAGCACCGCGCGATTGATCTCGATGACGGCCGAGTCGCGCCACAGCGTCTGCTCGCTCGACTGATCCAGTCCCATCCGGCTGGCGACCGTCTCGACGATGTCGTAGCGGTCGACGTCGACGAGGTTGCGCGCACCGATCTCGGTGCCCATGTACCAGCCGTTGAACGGCGCCGCCGGGTAGGAGATGCCGCCGATCTGCAGCCGCATGTTGCTGATCGCCGGCACCGCGTGCCAGCGCAGCCCCAGCTCGGCGAACCAGTCGAAGTTCGGGTGCTCGAGCGCGACCTCGAGCACGTCCTCCTCGGCCAGCTCGTACAGCACGCGGCGCACGTCCCTGCGGCCTCGATGACCAGCGGCAGCACGTCGAACGCGCTGGGCTGCGCCGGCGGGCGCCAACCCAGCTCGGCGGACGGCCTCGGTGAACTCGGCGTAGCGCGGGTCGCCGAGGACAGTGCCGTCGGCTCGCCGATAGCCGGCGTAGCGGATGAGCTGCTCGTTCCAGATCCGCGGTCCCGGCTGACCGGGCTGGTCCGGTGCGAAGATCGAGATGACCGACCGGATCCGGCCCTGATTGCCGGCTATACGCAGGTGGGTTCGGCACTGCTCGGCGATCTCGTCGGCATCGGTGACCTCGCGCAGGTCGCGGACCAGCAGGCTGTTCCAATAGAGCCGCCCGATGCAGCGCGCCGCATTGCGCCAGGCGACCCGCGCGCCCCAGGTCAGCTCCTCGGACGTATGACGATAGGTGCCGGTCTCTTTGACGCTGCGCTTCACCTGCGCGATGCGGCGACCGGGATCGCCCTGATCCGGATTCTCGCGGTGGTACTGATGGATGAACTCGATCGCCTCGTCGACGTCGACCCCGACCGCCGCGCCGACCACGGCGGTTGCGTCGGCTGCTCGATGCGACGGATGCGCGGCTCCGACGGGCGATCTGACTGCGGGTGGTGCGGGACGGGGCAGACCTCGGGGGAGGCTGATTGCATCAGGCATACCAACTGTCTGGTCCACGCCGTCGATCCGTCGAATCGATGGCTGAATGTGGCAACGGAATGCGAACTAGCTCGCCATCTCGAATCGGTCGAAGTGGATCTTGTTCAGCGGAACGCCGCGATCGGACAGCCGAACGACAGTCGCGGCGATCATCGGGTCCGGGCCGGCGACCAGCACGTCGACGCCGAGGTTGGCCCAGTCGTGCAGCGGCGGCACCAGGTCTTCGACCCGGCCGCGATAGCCGGCGTAGCTCGGGTCATCCGACAGCACCGCGTGAACCTCGGCGGTATGGCGCCCCTGCCCAGACTTGATGAGGTGCGTCATCAGGTTGACCGAATAGGTGTCGTCGCGCGTCCGTCCGCCGACGAACGTGTACAGCCGTGGCGGCGTCGGCCAACTGAGCAGGGATTCGACCACGGCCGTGATCGGAGCGGCCCCGGTGCCGGCGGCGACGCAGAGCAGGCCGCCGCCGACGGTGCCCGGCTCGATCACCAGGTCGCCGCCGCGAGGCGGACCGAGGCGCAGTCGATCACCGACCCGGCTCTGCCAGACCAGTGCGGCCGAGACGCCCGACGCGCCGATCGCGCGCACATGGATGTCGAACGTGTTGTCGCTACGCGGTGCGCTCGCGATCGACATCGATCGCCACTCGCGGCGATGACTGGTCAATTCGAGGGTGAGGTACTGCCCCGCCTTGTAGGGGTACGGCTCGTCGGCCTGGAGTCGCACCACGGCGAAGTCGCTCGAGATTCGCTGGTGGTCGACGATCACCGCGCCCCACGAGGCCGGCTCGTGCGCACTCATCATGGCGCCGTCGATCATGATCGACGCGAGCCGGGTGTAGCTGCCGACGATGGCCGCCTCGTGGTCGGAGGTAAAGCGCCAGCCGGCGAGCTTCTTCCAGGCGCTCACCATCGCCGCGCCCGCGACCTCGTAGTGACGCGGCTCGACATCGAACTTGCGGTGGTCGGCACCCAGTTGCACCAGGTGCGCGGCCAGCCCTTCCTGATCGTCAGAGATGATCCACTGCACGACCGCGCGTCCGAACTCCTGGCGTTGCCGTGTCATGTTCGACGGGAACATCGTGGGCGCTTCTTTGAAGACGTAGAACAGTTCGGCGTAGAAGTTGCGGACGAGCTGGTCGGCCTGATCGCTGACAAATGACCACGCCTCGCGGACCAGCTCCGGATCGAAGTCGTTGACGCCGGACTGAAAGACCGGCTTGGGCGCAATCATCTGCGGGACGTAGAAGTCCGGCAGGTCCGGCGGCGCCAGTCGCCGCTCGGCGTTGCCGATGACGATGTCGCCCGGCTTGGGCGCGGCGATCGGATCGACCGGAACAACCGCGGCCGGCGCAGCCGGCGTGACGGTGGCGGCCGAAGCGATCGGTGCGGGCTGACCGTAGTAGGTCTCGGGCCTCGATCCGGCTAGGTCGCCGGGATAGTGGTCGCTTTCGGATGATGTCCGAGCGGGTGTGGTGGGGACTGCGATCTATCCCGCCCGGTCTGGTAATTCGGGTCATCGCTGAGCAACCAACGGCGCAGCGTATTGCGCACTCCCACAGATTGACCTCCCCGTCGAATGAATCACCACTAGCTGCGCCCACCACACAGGACCATTACACAGGGTGATTCACCAAGTATCAATCTGTAGCAGCCTACCGCCTTCGATGGTCGTAAAAGTGAGATGGAGCCCTTATTTTTATTGGGCTCCGTGATGTTTAGTGGGCGATCTGTGGCGTCTCCGGAACGACACCGAACGATAGCGAAGCGTGACTGGTCACTTACCGTAAACCACGCATCTGGTCAATTCGGCGACGGCGATCGACGAAAAGATATGCTCGATACATGCGAGTGGGCCGGGTCGTCGATCTGTCCCTGGCCCTTGACGCCGACACCCAGCTCTATCCCGGTGATCCCGCCGTGCACCTCGCGCCGCACTCCACGATCGCAGCGGACGGCTTCAACCTGCTCGCCGTCGAACTGGGATCGCAGAGCGGTACCAACGTCGACGCGCCGTATCACTTCCGCGCCGAGGGCGCCCGGATCGACGAGCTCGACCTGCACCTGTTCATCGGCACCGCGGTGATCATCGACGCGCGTGGCAAAGCTCCGAGGGCTCTTATCGAAGCCGCCGACGTCGTGCCCTACCTCGATGCAATCAGTCCCGGCACCATCGTCGCCTTCCACACCGGCTGGCCGGTCCATTACCGAACGCCGGTCTTTTTCGACCACCCCTATCTCAGCGCTGACGCCTGCCGCCTGTTGCTCGACCGCGGCGTCCGCACGTTCTGCCTCGACGTTCTCAGCGTCGACGAGACGCCCGACGAATCGCACCCCGGTGACGGCTTCCCCTGCCATCAGCTGATCGCTGAGCGCGGCGGGGTGGTGGTCGAGAACTTGACCGCGCTCGAACAGATCGACTTCGACGAACCGTTCATCAGCGTGCTCCCGCTCCGGCTGTCCGGAGCGGACGGTGCCCCGACCCGCGCCGTTGCCATCGAGTTCGTCGAATGAACGACACCTGACCCGACGATGGGCCACGCGCTAACGGATGGCTCGCGCCGCCGCTGGCCGTGAGCTCGTGCGGCGCAGGACCGACCCCCGGTAGTAGCTGAGGGTGGTCGCGATGCCGTCCGGTTGACGGACGAGCGTGAAGATCAGCAGCAGGCCGGCGATCACCGTGAACCATGACCCCTGAAGCCCGAACCAATTGTCCAGGGCGTAGGCGAAGATGCCGCCGAGGAAGGTCAGGCCGCCCCAGACCGCGCCCACCACGCTGGTGATCCCCCAGATGTAGGCGAACGCGATCAGGTCGAGCGCGGTGAGGATGTCGAAGCTGCCGGGCGCGATCGACCCGTACTGGTAGGCCAGCATCACGCCACCGATGCCGGCGATGGTCGACGAGATTGCGAAGCCGGCCAGCTTGGTCGACCGGACGCTGACGCCGGCCGCGGCTGCGGCCCGCTCGTTCGCGCGAACGGCCAGCATGTCGAGGCCGAAGCCACTGCGCCTGAGGTTGCTAACGACGAGCGCGACCAGGGCGAGCGCCAGCAGGGCGAACCAGCCGAAGAGCGGGCTCGGGACGGCGCCGTTGAACCCGTGCAGCGAACCGCTCGAGCCGAAGTCGAAGCCGAACAACGATGGGTCATCGACGGTCGAGCCGCCGGCCGAGCCGCCCCAGGTCGTATTCGAGAACCAGAAGTCCTGGATCGCGACCGCGGCCGCGAGCGTGATGACGGCCAGGCTGACGCCGCGCACGCGCAGCGCGGGAATGCCGCACACCACTCCGAGGCCGGTAGCGACGAGCACGCCCAACAGCGGCGCCGCGGGAAATCCGAGGCCGTAGTCCTTACCGAAATGCGCCACCGAGAACGCCGCCGCACCGGCCACGGCCAGCTGGACCAGCGAGACCTGGCCGAGGTAGCCGGTAATGATCACGATCGACAACAGCAGAATGACCACGATGATCGAGAAGGTCAGCGCGCCGCGGAACGCGCTGGGCAGGAATGGCAGCGCCAGGGCCGCGAGCGCGCCGTAGATCAGGGTGCTTCGCAGCTGGCGCGCGCGGTCGAGGGGCTCGGGGCAGTCGTTGCTCAAGCACGTCGCCGCGGCTCGGGATCTTGCCGGCCCGGAAGTACATCGCGACGACGAGGATCACGAAGGTGAGCAGCTGCTGGATGCCCGGCAACGGGTAGCCCGGCCCGAAGTTGCTCGGGAACCACGATTGGGTCGAGAGGTAGACCAGCAACGACTCGCCCATGCCGATCAGCAATCCCGACCCCAGGGTGATGCCGAACGAGGTGAAGCGCCCGAACATCGCCGCCGCGAGCCCGGGCACCACCAGCAGCGGCAGCGTGCTCGAGTCGAGCTGGGTGATCGACGCCGACATCAGGCCGACCACGCCCATCAGCACACTCATCAGAACCGTATTGGCCAATGACATCGCGTTCGGCGACAGCCCGATGTACATCGCGTGCATCTCGTTCTCGGCCGCGGCTCGCGTGCCGATGCCGAAGCGCGTCCAGCGGTAGAGCGCGACGAGCCCACCCGTCGCCACGAGCAGGACGCCGGCGATGTAGAAGTTGTACTCGCCGACCAGGACTCCGAAGATCGAGGCGTTGGCGGTGGGCAGGATCGAGGGCTGCGGCCGCGGGGCCGGGCCGAACACCAGAACGACCAGCGCCTGGAGTGCGAGTAGGACCCCGAGCGCCGCGATCAGCTTGGCCAGTGGAGTGGCCGCCCGCAGCGGACGGACGACGAAGAAGTCGAAGATGACCCCGACGATCGCGGCGAAGACGAGCGTCAGCACCACCGCCGGCGCCGTCGAAAGGGTGGCGAACCGGCCCAGTCGGATGGCCCAGAAGAAGAAGCCGGCCAGCATTGCGATCGCCCCGACGGCCAGATTGATCACGCCCGCGCCCCGATAGCTGAGGACGACGCCCAGTCCCATACCGGCGACCAGGCCACCGGACCCGATCCCGAGCAGCAGGAACGTGAATATCTCGGTCACGCAAGGACACCCTTCCTAGACCCGGCCGGGCGGCTACGACGGGTCCTGGCTGTCGACGTAGCGCGTGGATCGAGTCTAGGGGTGACCCAGTTGCGGCAATCCGGGCGTCCCTAGGCGTTACGGATCGCCGTGATCGGCGCGACCGATGCGCTCAGCGCCAGCCGAGCGCCGGGGCCACGTCCGTCAGCACTGACTCGATGACGTGCGCGCAGTAGTCGACGCCGAGCTGGTTCGGAATCGTCAGCAGCAGGGTGTCGGCCGCGGCGATCGCTTCGTCCTCGGCCAGTTGCTTGATGAGCTCGTCGGGCTCGCCCGCGTAGGTCTTGCCGAAGGTCGCGCTGCCACCGTCGATGTGCCCGACCTGATCCTCGGACCGGACTTCGCGACCGAAGTACGCGCGGTCCTGATCGCTGACGAGCGGGAAGATGCTGCGGCTGACCGAGACGCGGGGCTCGCGGTTGTGCCCGGCGTCGGACCACGCCTTACGGAACCGCTCGATCTGCTCGGCCTGCAACTGGTGGAACGGCACGCCGGCGTCTTCGGTGATAAGGGTCGAGCTCATCAGGTTCAGGCCCTGTTCGGCCGTCCATTCGGCGGTCTTTCGACTGCCGGCGCCCCACCAGATGCGCTCGCGCAGACCGTCCGAATGCGGCTCGAGCCGGAGCAGGCCGGGCGGATTCTGGAACATCGGCCGCGGATTCGGCTTCGCGAAGCCGTGCCCCTCGAGGACGTCGAGAAAGACCCGGGTGTGTTCGCGGGCCATCTCGGCCTGGTCAGAGCCCTCTTCGGGGACGTAGCCGAAGTACCGGTAGCCGTCGATGACCTGCTCGGGCGATCCCCGGCTGATCCCGAGCTGCAGTCGCCCGCCCGAGATGAGGTCGGCCGAGCCCGCGTCCTCGGCCATGTACAGCGGGTTCTCGTACCGCATATCGATCACCCCGGTGCCGATCTCGATCCGGCTCGTCCGAGCGCCGACAGCTGCGAGCAGCGGGAACGGCGAGGCGAGCTGGCGGGCGAAATGATGCACTCGGAAGTAGGCGCCGTCAGCGCCCAGCTCTTCGGCCGCCACCGCGAGGTCGATACCCTGCAGCAGCGCATCCGCCGCCGAGCGGGTCTGCGAGTGCGGTGACGGTGTCCAATGACCGAACGACAAGAATCCGATGCGCTTCATAGTTGCTGGAACAACGAGCCGGTCGCTGATCTTCCGCGCGCTCCCGACCGAGCGCAGCGGCGCCCGACCCCGAAGGCCGAGCGCCGCCTTACGGCACCGATCACACGCTGAGTGCAACCGAACGAGCGCTGGCCTGCAGCGCCTGGGCCCGATGCCACACGATCTCGGCCTGCACCGCCATCATGATCGCGATCATCACCATGATCTCGCCGAAGCCACCACCGTCGTGCACGTGGTCGATGTAGGCGACGGTGCCGAGCAGGAACTTCGTAGCAACCATCGCCAGGAACAACCCAACCGTGACCGCGGTGCCCTGACGGAAAATACGACCGTCCGGCTGCAGCCAGATCTTGGTGAGTCGGCCGCGGGCCATTCCCACGATGACGCTGAGGATCGCGCTGAGGCCGAGCAGGCCGACGGCGGCAGCCCCGTGCGGGGCCGCGAAGCCGCCGATGCTTAGGCCGACGATGCCATAGATGATTGCCATCTTGAAGCGACCCTTCGCCGAGACCTCGGCGACCTGGGTCTGCTTGTAGACGGAGTAGCCGACGAGGGCGAGGATGGCGACGAGCTCTAGTGGTGACATTTCAACTTCTCCTGAAGGACGTCAGCGAGGTGTTTCGCTGCTGCCTTCAGACTGCTCGGACCGGACACCGATAACATCCGCCGACCTACCTACATTCGCCCGCTAGTTCATCGCCGCCGCCGCGATCTCGACACGAGACCGCAGATCCGTTTTGCGCAGGATGTGGGACACGTGGGTCTGCACGGTCCGCGGCGACAAGAACAGTTGACGGGCGATCTCGGGATTGGTGTTGCCCTTACGGATCAACTCAGCCACGGTCAGTTCGGTCGGCGTCAGGCTGGGCCAGCCGGTCAACTCCGACCGTCGGCGCTGCGGTGGCCCGGCCTGGCGCAGGCCGAGCCGATGGGCCCGCGCCCGCGCGCGGGTGACGTCGGTGACCGCGCCCAGCCGGTTATAGCCCTCGATCGCCGATCGCAGCGCGCGCCGCGCGATCGATGCCTGGCCCGATCGAGCCGCCTGCAGCCCAGCCTCTTCCCACGCCCGGCCGGCCGCGATCCGATCGCCGGAGTCGTCGAGGCGTTCGGCGGCGTCCACCAGCAGGCCCGGGTCCTGACGATGCATTGCGGCGATCTGGTCGCGGAACGCGTCGGTGCGCAGCTGAGTCGGCGTCAGCGCGGCAACGTCGCGCGCGACCCGTTCGAACAGCTTCGTGTCGGCACAGCGGGCGATGTCGACGGCGATCTCGGCCAGCCAGAGCTCGCTGCCCCGCGCCACGGCGTCGTCCCAGATTCGCGATGCGGTCGCCGCGAGCCGAGCCTCATCGTCGGCCCGGATCGCACCGGCGCCGGCAGCGAACTCGTTCCACAGCACGGCCTCGCGGAGCAGCAGGTCGACCAATGCCGGCCAGCGCTGACCGAACTGATCCGGGTAGCCGGCGCGGGCGATGTCGTCCAGGCGGGCCCGAGCCGCAATGAGCTCGCCCCGATGGACGTCGATCAGGGCGCGAGCGCCGCCGGCCATCGATAGCCAGCCGGTCCCGGATTCGCTCGCGAGGTCCAGGCCGGCGTCGAACCCGGCGATGGCGTCATCCCACTCGCCGGCGGCGAAGGAGATGCCGGCGCCGACGAAGTCGTGGAACGCCGCTACCCAGCGCGTTCCCCCGCCGGTGGATCGTGCTCGTCCGCTCTCATGCAGCGCGCGGGCCTGGGTCAGTCCGAGGCCGTCGACGGCGAACTTCGGCGGCCACACCGGCGCGGTGAGGTGATCGTCGCCAAGCGTGGCATCGGATTGATCACGCACCTCGGCCACGATGGCGAGGGCATCCAGAGGGCGCGCGTGCAGCCAGGCTCCGCAGGCTCGGGTGGTGCGGGTATGCCCGCGAACCTGTTCGCGCGCCAGATCGTCCGGTGCCTCGATTATCAGCCGATCGGCCTCCCCCAGCGCCGTACGTATATCCCCCGCGAGCAGCAGCACCCAGCATCGCAGCCCTTCGAGTTCACGACGGACCGTTGTCGGTAGTCCCACGTTCGCCAGCAGGTTGGCGATCTCGGCCAGCGCGCCCGCGGTGTTCGCCCGATTCACCAACGAGCGCAGCGAAAGCGATGCCATCCGGGCCCGGACCGCCGGGTCGGCCGTCCGCGGTAGCTGGGCCCGGATCAGGTCTTCGGCCTGCTGCCCCCGACCAGCCAGGAATAGGGCCTGCGCGCGGTCAGCGATCATCTCCTCGGCCTCGCCGGGCGCCGCCAGCGGCATCACCTCACCGAGCAGATCGGCCACCACCCCCGGCGCGATCCGGGATGTGGCGGCGGTCAGCGTACGGACGAACCCGACCGCACTCGCGTCCCCCGCCCGCAGCGCTTGCTCGGCCAACCGACCATCGGGTGCGCCGTCGGCGCGCAGCACTCGAAGCGCCTCGCGATGCAATGACCGGCGCAGCTGCGGGGCCAGGTCGGCCAGCACCACCTCGGCGTATGCATGGTGCCGAAAAACGACCGCTTCAGCCGATCGCTCAAGCACCCCGGCCGCGGTTGCCTGGTCAATTATCGGATCGAGCGATGCGAGGGGCTGTTGCAGCATCGCCGCGATCTGAGTCGGGTCGACCGGTGCGCCCAGCACGGCGACCGAAGTGACCACGTCGAGCAGCTCGTCCGCCAATAGGGCCAACTGCGACCGCACGGCCGCAGTGACCGCATCCGTTCCCGCACCTATCGCCGCTTCGGCCGACGCGCGCGCGGACGCCGGCAGCTCGAGCATCACCGACACCGCGAACGGATTGCCGTCGGCCGCCGCCAACGCTTCGAGCTGGGCGGCATTCGGTCGGTAGCCGAGGTGGTCGGCCGCCAACGCAGCGACGTCATCGCTGTCGAGTCCGGGCAGCGTGACCCGCAGGGTTGCCGACGCGGCCAGCTCGGCCAGCTCGGGCCGATCAGGCGTCGGCCGGGCGCTGATGAGCACCGTGAGCGGCAGGTCCCGCGCGGCCGTCCACAGCCGGGCCAGGACCGTCAGCGAGCCCTTATCGAGTTGCTGGGCGTCATCGATCCAGATCAGCACCGGGCCGCCGCCGCACCACTCATCAACCCGCTGGCCGGCCGCCTCGACCGGATCGTCGGCCGAATCAGGATCGGGCAGCAGGGCTGACAGGGCACCGAACGCCTTGTGCGCCAACGCTTCGTCGCCCGTGGCGATTATGACCCGAACGCCGGCCGACCCGACGGCACGGGTGCAATCAGATAGCACGGCGGTCTTGCCCATGCCGGCGCCGCCCTCGACGAAGACCGCCCAACCGCGAGACGGCTCCGGCCTGAGCGTCGCCCGGATCTGGCGGATCACGCCTGCTCGCGCCGATTCGACCACCGCGCGAGTTTATCGAGGCGGCGCTCCCTCACGGGGGTATCGACCCAGCCTCGGTGGGTAGGTTGGAGGACGTGACTCAACTCGGCTACCAGATCCCCAACTTCACCTACCCCGGCGTCAGCGCCGAGCAGCTCTTCCCGACCGTGCGCCAGCAGGCCGTCGAGGCCGAGGCCTCTGGTTTCGACACCGTCCTGGTGATGGATCACTTCTACCAGCTCGCCGGTCTCGGCCGACCCGAGCAGAACATGATCGAGTGCTACACGCTGCTGTCGGCGCTCGCGCAGCACACCAGCCGGGTCAAGTTGTCGGCGCTCGTCACCGGCAACACCTACCGTCACCCGTCCCTGCTCGCCAAGACCATCACCGCGCTTGACGTCGTTTCGGGTGGGCGGGCCCAGCTCGGCATCGGCGCCGGCTGGTTCGAACTCGAACACGACTCGCTCGGCTTTGAGTTCGGCACCTTCACCGAGCGTTTCGAGAAGCTCGAAGAGTCGCTGCGGATCATCCTGCCGCTGCTGCGCGGCGAGCAGGTCACCCTGGCGGGCAAGTGGTACCAGGTCAAGGACGCGATGAACCATCCCGCTCCCCTGAGCCGCATTCCGCTCATGATCGGCGGCGGGGGCGAGCGCAAAACGCTGCGGATGGTCGCGCAGTACGCCGACGAGTCCAACCTGATCTGCGCCCCTGAGGACATCCCGCGCAAGCTCGACGCGCTCGCGGGCCACTGTGCCGATCTCGGTCGCGATCGGTCCGAGATCACGGTGTCCTACCTCGCATTCGTCTGCATCGCGCCGACCCACGAAGAGGCCGTGGCCGACTTCGACGCCTACGTCGCGCGTCAGCCCGAGGCCGAGTCCCAGCGCCCCCGGTTGATCCTGGGAAGCCCCGCCGAGGTCGCCGAACAGTTCGCGAAGTTGCGCGACGCGGGCATCGATGGCGCCACGATGAACGCCCCCGCCAACGGCCATGTCGAGGGACGCGTCGCCCTTTTGGGCGAGACATTGGCGCCGATCTTCGTCAAGTAAGCGATTGGACCGGAGATGAATCGAGGACCCGACGTTCTTCTCGTCCACGGTGCGTGGCATGGCTCGTGGGCCTTCGAAGATCTAAAGGCCGCACTGCAGGAGCGGGGTTGGACGGTTCGTACGGTCGACCTGGCCAGTATCGACTCGGGCAGTGCCGATCTGCACGACGATGCGCAGATCGTTCGCGAGTCATTGGCCGCCGTTCCCGCGCCGACGATCGTTGTCGGGCACTCGTACGGCGGCATGGTCGCCACCGAGGGCGCGGCGGGTGCCACCAATCTGGTCGGACTCGTCTATCTGGCCGCGGCCGTGCCGGAGGTCGGGCAGTCGGTGTGGACGGAGCCGATCGACCCCACCAAGGTTCCCTCGTGGCTGGACGTCGACACGGCGACGGGGCTCGTGCGCGCACTGGATGCCGGGCGAGTGTTCTACAACGACTGCCCGCCGGAGCTGACGGCAAGGGCGGTGACGTTGCTACGCCGGCAGTCGCTGAAGACGTTCATCACGCCGGCCCTGGCCGCCGCGTGGAAGGAGGCTCCGAGCGCGTACCTGGTGTGCGATGACGACAACTGCACGCCGGTGACGGCCCAAGAGGTCTTCGCGGCCCGGGCTACCTACGTCGAACACATCAACACCGGGCATTCGCCATTCATGTCGCAGCCGGCGGCCGTCGCCGACTTCATCGACTCCTCCGCTGCGAAGTTCACCGGGTGACGGTCGGGATCTCGGCTAGCGCAATCGCCGAGTCGGCTCGCTCGAGCAGATCACGACAAGACGGACCCGAACGACTCGGTCAAGCGGCGCACTGCTTCGCGCAGTGCGCCGACGTCGGGGCCAGCGCGCAGCACCTCGCGACTCACACTCGGCAGGACCTGATTAAGGTGACCGTCGAAGATGCGGCTGACGTCATCGACCGTCCCGCCCTGGGCGCCGATCCCCGGCACCAGGAATGGACCGTTCAGCGTCGACAGATCGACCGTGACGTCGGGTGAGATGGTCGCCCCGACCACCACTCCGAGCGAGCCGAATGGAACGGCCACGCCGTTACGCGCGCCTAGGTCGTCGATGACGCTCTGGGCCACCGTACGGCCGTCGGGGCGGATTGCGTGCTGTACCTGCGGACCCTCGGCGTTCGAGGTCAGGGCCAGCACGAAAACGCCGTTGCCGTACTCCAGGGCCAGATCGAACGCTGGCGCCAGCGAGCCGAGGCCCAGGTACGGCGACACGGTGATCGCATCGGCCGCCAGCGGCGACGAGGGGGTCAGGTAGGCCGCCGCATAGGCGTCCATCGTCGAGCCGATGTCGCCGCGCTTCACATCCAGAACCACCAACGCGCCGGCCGTCCGCAATCCGGCGGTGGTCGATTCGAGTACGGCAATCCCGGCCGACCCGTACACCTCGAAGAAAGCCGACTGCGGTTTGACCACCGCGGCCAGATCGGCGAATGCCTCAACGCAGAGGTCGCTGAACCGCTTGAGACCCTCGACGTCCGCGCTCAATCCCCACGCCGCCAGCAGACCGGCATGCGGATCTATCCCGACGCAGAGCGGCCCGCGCGCGGCCATCGTCGCGGCCAAACGATGACCGAAGGGCGCCGTCATCGAGCGACCACGGCTGCGCTCGCGGTCCGTTCCGCGCGCGGTAGGTGAGCCAGCCCGATGACCTCGCGCAGCGACGCGAACCCACGCTCGGCCAAGGCCGTCTCGAGTTCACGCAGAATGCGGATCGGCGCCATCGGATCACCGAAGACGGCCGTGCCGACCGAGACGGCGGACGCGCCGGCGAGCAGGAACTGCAGCGCGTCGAGCCCGCTGCGGATGCCGCCCATGCCGAGGATCGGCAGCGTCGGCACCGCTTGGCGCACCTGCCAGACGCAGCGCACCGCGACCGGCCGCACGGCCGGACCGGACAGGCCGCCGGTCACTCCCCCGAGTGCCGGCCCGAGCGTGTCGGTGTCGATCACCATTCCGAGCAGCGTGTTGATCAGCGACACGCCATCGGCGCCGGCGTCGGCGCAGGCCCGCGCGATCAGGCCGATGTCGGTGACGTCGGGGGTCAGCTTGGCGAAGATCGGGACGGACGGATCGGCCGCCCGGCGCACCGCGGTGATGACCTTCGAGGACGCGTTCACGTCGCACGCGAACACCTGGCCACGGGACTCGACGTTCGGGCACGAGATGTTGACCTCGATCATCGACACCGCCGGGTGCCCGTACAGGGCGCGGGCCAGGGTCACGAACTCCTCGACCCGTCCCCCCGCGATCGAGACGACCGTGCGTACCCCGTGCGAGTGCAACCAGGCCAGGTCGTTCTTGATGAACGAGTCGATGCCCGGCCCCTGCAGACCGATCGAGTTGAGCATGCCCGACGGCGTCTCGGCCATCCGCGGCGTCGGTCGCCCGGACCGCGGGTTCATCATGATCGACTTCGTCACGACTGCACCGAGTTGGCGCGGGTCGAAGAATTGGGCCAGCTCGCGTCCGGCCGCGGCGCAGCCGGAGGCGGTCAGGATCGGGTTCGGCAGCTTGAACGACGCCAGCGAGGTCGACATGTCCACCGTGCTCACAGCGCTCACGGCCGCTGGCCTGCGGGAACAGCGGCCATCAGTGCGCCGCCATCGCGTCGGCGCCGACCAGATCCGGCGGCAGCTTGCCGACATCGGCCCAGCGCACCCGATCGGCCAGGAAGACCGGTCCGTCGACGCACGCGCGCAGGAACCGCGACTGGCCATCGGATCCGCGCACCGGCAGCACGCAGGTCATGCAGACTCCGATGCCGCAGGCCATCGACTCCTCGACCGCGACCTGCGCAGGGATGTGGGCGGCCCGGGCGATGTCACCGACAGCCCGCAGCATGCCCATCGGGCCGCACGCATAGACCACCTCGGCACCGATCCGTTCGATGGCGGCGGCCAGTGGTTCGGTGACCAGGCCGCGGGATCCCGCCGAGCCGTCGTCGGTCATCACGGTGACCGATCCGGCGGTCCGACGCGCCATCAGCTCACCGAACAGCCGACCCGCCGTCGCCGCGCCGATGATGAACTCGACCGGGCAGTCGGCCGCCAGCAACTGGTGGGCCAGCATGATCAGCGGCGCGCTGCCGTAGCCACCGCCGACGAGCACGGCCGGGCGCGGAGTCGGCGGCAGCTCGAAGCCGATCCCGAGCGGGCCGACCAGGTCGAGCTTCGAGCCGGGAATCTGCTCGAGCAGCCAGCGGGTGCCGCGGCCGTGCTCGGCGACCACGAACTGGACGGTGCCCGCGAACTCATCGCCCGGGGTGGCGTCATAGATCGCGAACGCCCGGCGCAGCGGCATCGACGTGTCGGCCCCGCCGACCCCGACGTTCAGGAACTGACCCGGACGGGCGCGCTGGGCGAGCTTCGGTGCCACGACCGTGAACAGCTTGTATTCGCCCAGGTTCTGCACCGCGAAGATCTCGCCGAGTTCCTGCACCGGCCCGGTTTCGCGTCGGCTGCGCTCACGCGTCCCGCCAGGAAGCGATCTGGCGATGCAGATCCTGAAGCGAGCGCACCCGCACGTCGCCCTGCACCAATTCCTCGATGCCCTGTACCGCCGCCGCCGCGGCCTGCACCGTCGTCAGGCACGGGATGCCGGCACCGACGGCCGCGGTGCGGATCTCGTAACCGTCCAGCCGCGGACCGGACGAGCCGCGCGGAGTGTTCATCACCAGGTCGATCTCGCCGGCCACGATGCGCGACACGATGTTGTCGCCGCCCTCACTGACCTTGCCGACCACCTCGGCCGGCACACCGTTGCGCCGCAGCACCTGCGCCGTGCCCGAGGTGGCGATGATGCGGAAGCCCAGGTCGAACAGCCGCTTGATCGGGAAGATCATCGCGCGCTTGTCGCGGTTGGCGACCGAGACGAAGACGGTGCCCTTGGTCGGTAATGGACCGTAGGCCGCGGCCTGCGACTTGGCGAACGCGGTGCCGAACACGTTGTCGATACCCATCACCTCGCCGGTCGATTTCATCTCGGGGCCGAGCACCGAATCGACCAGGTCACCGGCCGGCGTGCGGAACCGATCGAACGGCAGCACCGCCTCCTTCACCGCGATCGGCGAATTGGCCGGCAGGTTGCCGCCGTCCGAATGCTTCGGCAGCAGCCCCTCTTCGCGCAGCGATGCGATCGTGGATCCCATCGCGATCCGGGCGGCCGCCTTGGCCAGCGGCACCGCGGTCGCCTTCGACACGAACGGCACCGTCCGCGACGCCCGCGGGTTGGCCTCGAGCACGTAGAGCACGTCACCGGCCAGCGCGTACTGCACGTTCAGCAGGCCGCGCACGCCGACGCCTTCCGCCAGCGCCAGGGTCGAGCGGCGCACCGCGTCGATGTCGGACTCGCCCAGCGTGATCGGCGGCAGCGCGCAGGCCGAGTCACCGGAATGGATGCCGGCCTCTTCGATGTGCTCCATCACGCCACCGAGGTAGAGCTCGACCCCGTCATAGAGCGCGTCGACGTCGATCTCGATCGCGTCCTCGAGGAACCGGTCGACCAGCACCGGATGCTCAGCCGTGATCTCGGTGGCCCGGTCGATGTAGGACGCCAGGTGCGCCTCGTCGTAGACGATCTCCATGCCGCGCCCGCCCAGGACGTAGGACGGACGCACCAGCACCGGGTAGCCGATCTCGTCGGCCACCGACTTGGCCTCGGCGAACGACACCGCGATGCCGTGCTTCGGCGCCGGCAGATTCGGCCGCTTCGAGCACCCGGCCGAAGGCGCCCCGGTGCTCGGCCAGGTCGATCGCCTCGGGCTGGGTGCCCAGCACCGGAACGCCGGCATCCTTCGAGCGGCTGGGCCAGGCCCAGCGGGGTCTGCCCGCCGAGCGTGCAGATCACGCCGGCGACCGTCCCCGACGCCCGCTCGGCGTGCACCACCTCGAGCACGTCCTCGAGGGTCAGCGGTTCGAAGTAGAGCCGGTCGGAGGTGTCGTAGTCGGTCGACACCGTCTCGGGATTGCAGTTGATCATGATGGTCTCGTAGCCGGCCTCGCGCAGCGCCATCACCGCGTGCACGCACGAGTAGTCGAACTCGATCCCCTGCCCGATCCGGTTCGGGCCGCTGCCGAGAATGATCACCTTCTCGCGCTCGGTCTGCGGGCCGACCTCGGTCTCGTCCTCGTAGGTCGAGTAGAAGTACGGGGTGTTCGCGTCGAACTCGGCCGCGCAGGTGTCGACCGCCTTGTAGACCGGACGCAGCCCGGCGCGGTGGCGCAGCAGCCGCACCGCGTCGCCGCCGGCGAGTTCGGGTCGCAGCGCCGCGATCTGGCGATCCGACAGGCCGTGCCGCTTCGCCCGGCGCAGCAACGGCGGCGTCGAGCGACTGCGCCGCCTCGATCTCTTCGCGCAGTTCGACGAACGAGGCGATCTGGTCGACGAACCACGGGTCGATGCCACTGGCCGCGGCGACCTCGTCGATCAGGACGCCCTCGCGCAGCGCCTGCTCGACCCGGTAGATGCGCCCGTCGGTCGGGGTGGCGACGGCGGCCATCAGCTCGTCGTAGCCGGCGAACACCGGGTCCGGCGTGGTCCAGAAGCCGGCCTGCTTGGTCTCCATCGAGCGCAGCGCCTTGCCGAGCGCCTCGGTGAACGTGCGGCCGATCGCCATCGCCTCGCCGACGCTCTTCATGTGCGTGGTCAGCACCGGGTCGGCGCCCGGGAACTTCTCGAACGCGAACCGCGGGATCTTGACGACCACGTAGTCGAGCGCCGGCTCGAAGCAGGCCGGCGTCTTCTTGGTGATGTCGTTGCTGATCTCGTCGAGGGTGTAGCCGACGGCCAGCTTGGCCGCGATCTTCGCGATCGGGAACCCGGTCGCCTTCGACGCCAGCGCCGACGAGCGCGACACCCGCGGGTTCATCTCGATCACGATCATCCGCCCGTCCACCGGGTTGATCGCGAACTGGATGTTGCAGCCGCCGGTGTCGACCCCGACCTCGCGCAGCACCGCGATGCCGACGTCGCGCATGTGCTGGTACTCGCGGTCGGTCAGCGTCATCGCCGGCGCGACGGTGATCGAGTCGCCGGTGTGCACGCCCATCGGGTCGAGGTTCTCGATCGAACAAACGACCACCACGTTGTCGTTGCGGTCGCGCATCAGCTCGAGCTCGAACTCCTTCCAGCCCTTCACCGACTCCTCGACCAGCACCTCGTGCACCGGGCTGGCGTCGAGTCCGCGCGCCACCATGGTGGTCACTTCTTCGGCGGTCGCGGTCAGCCCCGAACCGAGCCCACCCATCGTGAAGGACGGCCGGATCACGACCTTGTTGCCGACACCGGCCGCGAACTCCTGCGCCTCGGCCAGCGTGCGGCAGACCAGCGAGCGCGGCGTCTCGGCCCCGACCGTCGCGCACGATCTCCTTGAACCGCTGGCGATCCTCGCCGCGCTGGATCGCCTCGACGTCGGCGCCGATCAGCTCGACGCCGTACTTCTCGAGCATCCCGTTGTTGTGCAGCGCGATCGCCAGGTTCAGCGCGGTCTGCCCGCCGAGGGTGGCCAGCATCGCGTCGGGCCGCTCGAGCGCGATCACCTTCTCGACGAACTCGGGCGTCAGCGGCTCGATGTAGGTGGCGTCGGCGAACTCGGGGTCGGTCATGATCGTCGCCGGGTTGGAATTGACCAGGCTGACCCGGAACCCCTCGGCCCGCAGCACCCGGCAGGCCTGGGTGCCGGAGTAGTCGAACTCGCAGGCCTGGCCGATCACGATCGGGCCCGAGCCCAGCACCATGATGTGCTGGATGTCAGTGCGCTTCGGCATTTACTTGTCTCTCCAGCAATTCGACGAAGCGATCGAACAGATAACCGGCATCGTGCGGACCGGCCGCGGCCTCGGGGTGGTACTGCACGCTGAACGCCTTCACGTCGCGGGCGACCAGTCCCTCGACCACGTTGTCGTTCAGGCAGACGTGGCTGACCTCGACCGCCCCGAAGTCGGTGTCGGACGGACCGTCGAGCGGCGCGTCGACGGCGAACCCGTGATTGTGCGCGGTGATCTCGACCTTGCCGGTGCGGCGATCCTTCACCGGCTGGTTGATTCCGCGGTGCCCGTAGCCGAGCTTGTAGGTGCCGAACCCGAAGGCCCGGCCCAGGATCTGGTTGCCGAAGCAGATGCCGAAGATCGGCGTGCCGGCGCGCAGCAGCTCGCGCACCGTGGCGACCGCGTCGTCGGCGGTGCCGGGATCACCCGGGCCGTTGGCCAGGAACACCGCGTCGGCGCCGGTGGCCCGGATCTCGTTCGGCCGTCGACCAGGACGGCAGCACGTGGGTGGTGATCCCGCGCTGCGCCATGCGGTGCGGCGTCATCGTCTTGATGCCGTAGTCGAGCGCGGCCACGGTGAACCGGTGCTCGCCGATCGCGGGCACCGAATAGGCCTCGCTCGTCGACACCTCGGCGCTCAGGTCGGCGCCCGTCATCAGCGGCGACGCCTGCACGCGCTCGAGCAGCGCACCGGCATCGAGATCGGCCGACGAGATCGCGCAGCGCATCGCGCCGCGCTCGCGCAGGTGCCGGGTCAGCGCCCGGGTGTCGATGCCGCTGATGCCGACGATGCCGTCCGCGGCCAGCTGGTCGTCGAGCGTCCGGCGTGGCCCGCCAGGACGAGGCCCGCCGGGCCGGTTCGCGCACCACGTAGCCGGCGACCCAGATGCGCGAGGACTCGTCGTCCTCGTCGTTCACGCCGGTGTTGCCGATGTGCGGCGCGGTCTGCACGACCACCTGGCGGTGATAGGACGGGTCGGTCAGCGTCTCTTGATAACCGGTCATCCCGGTCGCGAAGACCGCCTCGCCGAACGTCTCGCCGATGCGCGCCGTACGCATCGCCGGAGAACGTCCGGCCGTCTTCGAGAACCAAGAATCGCGCGTCACGCAGTTACCAGCACCCGTTTGGATCTCACCGTTCAACGACGTTAACCGGCCCCGCAGGACGGTCGCCACCACTTTTCCGGGCAGCGTCCGGCCCGCGTACGGGGTGTTGCGCGACTTCGACGCCAGCGCGGACGGCGTCACGGTCCAGGTCGCGTCCGGGTCGACCAGCACCAGGTTGGCCGGCTCACCGACCTCGATCGGACGGCCGTGATCGGCCCGTCCGCCGATGACCGCGGGCGCGACCGACATGCGGTCGGCGACCCCGCGCCAGTCCAGGCGACCGGGCTTCACCATCGTCTCGATGACGATCGACAGCGCGGTCTGCAGGCCGAGCATGCCGGGCGCCGCGGCGCCCCACTCGGTCTCTTTGTCCTCGACCGCGTGCGGGGCGTGGTCGGTGGCGACGCAGTCGATCGTGCCGTCGGCCAGGCCTTCGCGCAGCGCCTCGATGTCGGCGTCGGTGCGCAGCGGCGGGTTGACCTTGAACACCGGGTCGTAGCTCTCGGCCAGCTCGTCGGTCAGCAGCAGGTGGTGCGGCGTCACCTCGGCGGTGACCGGCCAGCCCTTGCTCTTGGCCCAGCGCAGGATCTCGACCGAGCCGGCCGTCGACACGTGGCAGACGTGCAGCCGCGAACCGACGTGGCCGGCCAGCAGCACGTCGCGGGCGATGATCGCCTCTTCGGCCGCGGCCGGCCAGCCGGTCAGCCCGAGCCGGGCCGAGACGACCCCCTCGTTGAGCTGCGCGCCGACGGTCAGCCGGTGCTCCTCGGCGTGCTGGGCGATGACCCCGCCGAACGCCTTCACGTACTCCAGCGCGCGCCGCATCAGCGCCGGGTCCGACGACGCACGAGCCGTCGTCGGAGAAGACCCGCACCTGGGCGGCGCTGTCGGCCATCGCGCCGAGCTCGGCCAGCTGCTTGCCGGCCCGTCCGACCGTGACCGCGCCGATCGGCTGGACGTCGACCAGTCCGGTCGCGCGACCGAGTGACCAGACCTGCTCGACCACGCCGGCGGTGTCGGCGACCGGATCGGTGTTGGGCATCGCGAAGACCGCGGTGTAGCCACCGAGCGCGGCGGCGGCCGATCCGGACTCGACCGTCTCGGCGTCCTCGCGGCCGGGCTCGCGCAGGTGGGTGTGCAGGTCGACCAGGCCGGGCAGCAGCACCGCGCCGGCGCCGTCGACGACGCTCGCCGCTGCCGGCATCGGCCGTCCCGACCGGGTACGAGCGCGGTGATGACGCCGTCGGTGATCACGACGTCGACCGCGTCCTCGCCGTAGGGCCGGACATTGCGCAGGACCAGGCTCATGACGCTCCACCCAGCATCAAATAGAGGACGGCCATCCGGACCGAGACCCCGTTGGTGACCTGCTCGACGATCATCGAGCGCTTGGGGTCATCGGCGACCTCGGCCGCGATCTCCATGCCGCGGTTCATCGGCCCGGGATGCAGCACGATCGACTGCTCGCCCAGCATCGCGACCCGGCGCCGGTCCAGCCCGTAGCGCCGCGAGTACTCGCGGGCCGACGGGAAGTAGGACGCGCTCATCCGCTCGCGCTGCACCCGCAGCATCATCACCACGTCGGCCTCGGGCAGCACCGCGTCGAGGTCATAGCCGACCGACACCGGCCAGCTCTCGACCCCGACCGGCAGCAGCGTCGGCGGGCCGATCACGGTGACGTGCGCGCCGAGGGTGTTCAGCAGCAGCACGTTCGAGCGGGCCACCCGCGAGTGCAGCACGTCGCCGACGATCACGACGCGCAGCCCGTTGAGGTCACCCGCCCCACCGCCGAGGCGACGGCGGATGGTGAACGCGTCGAGCAGCGCCTGGGTCGGGTGCTCATGCGTCCCGTCGCCGGCGTTGATCACCGAGCCGCGCACCCACTTGGTCAGCTGGTGGGCCGCGCCCGAGTAGGAGTGCCGGATCACGACCGCGTCGGCGCCCATCGCCTCGAGGGTCAACGCGGTGTCCTTGAGCGACTCGCCCTTCGACACGCTCGAGCCCTTGGCGCTGAAGGTGACCACGTCGGCGCTCAGCCGCTTGGCCGCCACCTCGAAGGAGATCCGGGTGCGGGTCGAGTCCTCGTAGAAGAGGTTGACGACCGTGCGTCCGCGCAGCGGCGGCAGCTTCTTCACCTCGTGGCCGGCGATCGCCTTGTCGAGCTCTTCGGCGGTGTCGAGGATCGAGAGGGCGTCGGCCAGGCCGAGGTCGCCGGCCGAGAGCAGGTGTTCGATCATGAGGCGTCCTCACTGGCGGTGCATCGGCACCGGCACCGTGACCGGTCTTGGCAGCGGTCAGGTAGACGGCATCTGCGCCGTCGGTCTCGACCAGGCAGACCCGGACGGTCTGATCCAGCGAGGTCGGCAGGTTCTTGCCGACGTAGTCGGCGCGGATCGGCAGCTCGCGGTGTCCGCGATCGACCAGCACGGCCAGCTGGACGGCCCGGGGCCGGCCCATCGCGGTGATGGCATCGAGCGCGGCGCGGATCGTGCGGCCCGAGAAGAGCACGTCGTCGACCAGGATCACCAGCTTGCCGGCTGATGCCACCGGGCGGCTCGACGGTCTGGGCGAGGGCCCGGACCCCGCGCAGCCGCAGGTCGTCGCGATAGAGGGTGGTGTCGATGGCGCCGACGGCCGGCGCCAGGCCGCCGAATGCGGCGATCCGGTCGGCCAGGCGGGCGGCCAGGGTGACGCCGCGGGTCGGTATCCCGAGCAGCACGACATCGGGGCCGAGTTTGGCCGTGACTTCGATTATCTGATGGGCGATGCGATCGACGGTGCGAGCCACATCAGTGGCGTCGAGCACAGCGGACGAGCCCATTCGGGCAGCGCTGACCAAAACTGTCTCCTTGCCCGCCTCACGGGACGGTCCTTAAAGGATGAAAAACCTTGAACGAACTTGCTGACCTTGCGCCAACGACGTTAGCACTGCCGCGCGGCGCGGCCGGCTTGCGCACGCCGATCAGACACCACGACCGGCAAATGTCGGAGGATTCACACTGAAAGCGGCGTTTGAGATGCCTACACTTGGGAACTCATATATCGGGATTGCTACCGACGTGCGCGGTGCGTGAGCACCGTGTAGATATATCTATTAGACCTCGCCTGGACACATTGACGACTCTGATCACGGTGCGTTACCGTCCCTTGAAGCGAGACTGGTTAAGAACATACCGATTGTGGGGGTTTATGACGTATGACAACACCACACGTTGCGCACCAAGAAATCGACAGCCCTGACGAATCCGACGCCGCCCCCGCCAGTCGTGAGTACGCCAAGGCCCTTGGTGCCCGTCTACGTGCCATCCGAGCGCAACAGCACCTATCGCTGCACGGCGTCGAACGGAAGTCCGGCGGCCGCTGGAAGGCGGTCGTCGTCGGCTCCTACGAGCGCGGTGACCGAGCCGTATCCGTGCAGCGGCTGGCCGAGCTGGCCGGCTTCTACGGCGTCCCGGTCAGCGAACTGCTGCCTACCGAGCGTGTTGCACCCAGCGGCGCGCCCGGCCCGAACAAGATCGTGCTCAACCTCGAGCGGCTGCAGAACGTCCCCTCCGAGGACGCCGGCCCGTTGGTCCGGTTCGCCGCGGCGATCCAGCGCGAGCGGGGCGACTACGGCAACCGGGTGCTCTCGATCCGCAACGACGACCTGCGATCGCTGGCGATCATGTACGACACCACGGTCGAGGCGCTGGCCCAGCGACTGGTCAAGTGGCAGGTGCTGGCGGCCAGCTCGCTGATCCTCGACGGCGAGCCGTAAACCGGCCGCGATCACTTCCCAACCGCGATTCGGGGGAGGTTCTGCGTCCAGCGGACGCAGAACCTCGCCGCCGATCGGGTAGTGCCGACTGGGCTAGACGGCGACGCGCAGGTCCGATGCGTCGCGCAGCACCCGCGCGAGCACGCCGTTCACGAACTTGGGTGACTCATCGGTCGACAACGTCTTGGCCAGTTCGACCGCCTCATCGATGACGACGGCCGACGGCACGTCCTCCTGCCAGAGCAGCTCATAGATTCCCAGCCGCAGGATGGCGCGGTCCAGCGGCGGCATCCGGTCGAGGGTCCAGCCCTCGGAATAGTCCGGCCAGGATCTCGTCGATCCGCTCGGAGTTGAATCGCACCCCGTCGACCAGTTCGATCGTGTACGGGTTCACCGGCGGATCAGCGGCCAGGATCCGTTCGGCCAGCACGTCGGCCGACGCGATCGAGCGCAGGTCGGACTCGTAGAGCACGTCAACGGCGCGTTTGCGGGCCTTCGAACGAGCAGCCACCGTCAGCTGCTGACGCGGCCGAGGTAACGCCCGTCCCGGGTGTCGACCTTGACCTTTTCGCCGGTCGACACGAACAGCGGCACCTGAATGGTGCCGCCGGTCTCGAGCGTGGCCGGCTTCGTGCCTCCGGTCGAGCGGTCGCCCTGCAGGCCCGGGTCGGTGTGCTGGATCAGCAGCTCGACCGACGTGGGCAGCTCGATGAACAGCGGAACGCCGTCGTGCACGGCCACCACGGCCTCGGCGTTGTCGAGCAGGTAGTTGGCCGCGTCGCCCACGGTGGCCGACGGAGATCGGCAGCTGGTCGTAGGTGTCGGCGTCCATGAACACGAACTCGTCACCCTCGCGGTAGAGGAACGTCATCGCCCGCTTGTCGACGGTGGCCGTCTCGACCTTGGTGCCGGCATTGAACGTCCGGTCGACGACCTTGCCGGACATGACGTTCTTCAGCGTGGTCCGGACGAACGCGCCACCCTTGCCGGGCTTGACGTGCTGAAAGTCGGTGACGGTCCACAGCTGGCCGTCGATGTTGAGAACGAGACCGTTCTTAAGGTCGTTCGTGGTGGCCACGGTCGCAGATCTCCTCTGATCAAAAGCACCCGATACACGTCGATCCTATCGACTCGGCGCTAGCTGTCCTGCTCGTCGGCCTGCGCAGCCAGCCACGACAGCGCCAGAACGTAGCCCTCGACGCCGAATCCGACGATCACCCCGGCCGCGTACTGCGACACGTAGCTGTGCTGGCGAAACTCCTCGCGCTGGTACACGTTGCTGATGTGCACCTCGATCAGCGGGGCGGTGAGCATTGCGCACGCATCGCCCAGGATTACCGAGGTGTGCGACCAGCCGGCCGGGTTGAGCACCACCGGAATGTCGCGGTCGGTCGCCTCGTGCAGCCAGCCGAGCAGCTCGCCCTCGTTGTCGGTCTGGCGCACTTCGACGGCCAGCCCGAGCTCACTGCCGGCGGTCTCGCACAGCGCCGCCAGCTCGGCGAACGTCGTCGAACCGTAGATCTCGGGCTCGCGGGTGCCGAGCCGGCCCAGGTTGGCCCCGTTGAGCACCAGCACCGGGTGGACGGACGCAGCTTCGGTCATGACGAGCTCACTTCGGAATAGGCGCCGATCAGCGCGGCGGGATCCGGGTCGGCGACGACGGTCGGGCGCGCCAAGCCCGTCCAGGACGACGAAGCGCAGCGTAGCGCCGCGGGCCTTCTTGTCGACGCTCATCGTCGCCAGCAGCGCGGGGAAGGCGTCGGCCGGGTAGCTGACCGGCAGCTCGAGTGAGCGCAGCACGGCACCGTGCCGGTCGGCGGTCGCATCGTCCAGGCGCCCGAGCCGCCGCCCGAGCGCCGCCGCGTAGACCAGGCCGACCGACACCGCGTCGCCGTGGCGCCAGGTGTACTTCTCGGCCCGCTCGATCGCGTGGGCCAGCGTGTGGCCGTAGTTGAGGAAGATCCGCACGCCCTGCTCGGTCAGGTCCTCGGTGACCGCGACCGCCTTGACCCGGACCGAGCGCTCGACCAGCTCGGCCTCGACCGCGCTGCCGGGCCGGGCGGCCGCGGCCGGGTCGGCCTCGATCAGGTCGAGGATCACCGGGTCGGCGATGAAGCCGCACTTGACCACCTCGGCCAGCCCGGCCCGGTAGTCGGCCGGCGGCAGCGTTGCCAGCACCGAGGTGTCGCACAGCACGGCGACCGGCGGATAGAACGCGCCGACCAGGTTCTTGCCGCGGTCGGTGTTGATTCCGGTCTTGCCGCCGACGGCCGCATCGACCATGCCGGCCAGCGTCGTCGGCACCTGGACGACCCGCACGCCGCGCAGCCAGCTGGCCGCGACCCAGCCGGCCAGGTCGGTCGCCGCCCCGCCGCCGACCCCGATGATGGCGTCGTTGCGGGTCAGGCCGAGCTCGCCGAGGCGAGCCCAGCAGGCGGCGGCGACCTCAACGGTCTTGGCCGCCTCGCCGTCCGGAATCTCATACGCGGACGCGCGCAGACCGGCCGCGGCGAGCTGCTCGGCCAGCCCCGTGGCCCGAGCGGCGACCGTGGGCTGATGGATGATCAGCACCTGGCTCGCACCCGCGAGGGCACCGGCCGGCAAACCGGCCACCTCGTCGGCCAGCCCGGCGCCGATGGCGACCTGGTAACCCGTCGGTCCACCCACGCCGACCCGGGTGATCGGCGCGGTCACGGACGCACCGCCGGTCGGCGCGCCCAGCCGTTCGACGATCTCGGCCGCAACCTTCGCGCTGCTGCGCCGCTCGGTGTTGATGACCTCGGTAGCCATGGCGCGATAGAGCGGCTCACGGACGGCCGACAGCTCGGCCAGCCGGCTCCGAGCGTCCCCGGCCAGCAGCGGCCGGCCGCGACCGTCACCGACGCGGCGGGCCAGGCTGCGGACGGACGAGTTCAGCCAGATCACCGGCACCCCGCTACGGACCAAGCGCCTCACGGGTCGACTCGGTGATGATCGCTCCCCCGCCCAGCGCCAGCACACCATCGAAGTTGGTGAGCGCGGCGGCGATCGTGGCGGCCTCGAGCACCCGAAAGGCCGGCTCGCCGTCGGCGGCGAAGATCGACTCGATCGTGCGGGCGGCTTGTTCCTCGACCAAGTGGTCGGAGTCGACGAAGGTGACCCCGAGCAGGCCGGCCAGCCGCTTGCCGGTGGTCGTCTTGCCGCTGCCGGGCAACCCGATCAGGACGGCCCGCGGTTTCACCCGTTGCTCGCTGTCCCGGTGGCGGGCAGGGACGCTGGTGGCACCAGTAGCGCGGCCAGGTCGTCCTCGTCGGTGATCCGGTCGAAGCCGCGCTCGGCCAGCCGGGCGATGTAGGCGTCGGCGTTGCGACGGGTCTCGGTGACCGAGTCGCCACCGAACTTCTCGAGCACCGCCTGCGCCAGCACCAGGGCCACCATCGCCTCGGCGACGACACCGGCGGCCGGCACCGCGCAGACGTCGGAGCGCTGGTTGATCGCCACCGCCGGCTCACCGGTCGCGACATCGACCGTGGCCAGGGCCCGCGGAATGGTCGAGATCGGCTTCATGGCGGCGCGCACCCGCAGCAGCTCGCCGGTGCTCATGCCGCCCTCGGTGCCGCCCGAGCGTCCGGAGCGGCGGCGGATGACCCCGGAGGCGTCGCGGGCGATCTCGTCGTGGGCCAGCGAACCACGGGTGCGGGCCAGCTCGAAGCCGTCCCCGAGTTCGACGCCCTTGATCGCCTGGATGCCCATCAGCGCGCCGGCCAGTCGCGCGTCCAGGCGCCGGTCGCCCTCGACGAAGCTGCCCAGTCCCGGTGGCACGCCGTAGGCCAGCACCTCGACGACTCCGCCGAGCGTGTCCCCGGCCCGGCGGGCGTCGTCGATCTCGGCGACCATGGCGGCGCTCGCGTCGATGTCGAGGCAGCGGACCGGCGACTCGTCGACGCGCGCGCGGTCCGAGGGCGTCGGCACGACACCCGCCGGCGCCGCGACGGCCCCGATCGAGACGACGTGGCTGACCAGTTCGACGCCCAGGCTCTGCCGCAGGAAGGCGGCCGCGACCGCACCGAGAGCGACCCGCGCCGCGGTCTCGCGGGCGCTGGCCCGTTCGAGGACCGGCCGGGCGTCGTCGAGGTCGTACTTCTGCATGCCGGCGAGATCCGCGTGACCCGGACGGGGACGCGTCAGCGGGGCGTTGCGGGCCTGCTCCTCAAGGTCGCCCGGATCGACCGGATCGGCCGACATGACGGTCTGCCACTTGGGCCACTCGGTATTGCCGATCCGGATCGCGATCGGGCCGCCCATGGTGATGCCGTGCCGAACGCCGCCGGTCAGCTCGACCTCGTCCTGCTCGAACTTCATCCGGGCGCCGCGTCCGTACCCCAGTCGCCGTCGGGCCAGAGCGGTGCGGACATCCTCGGAGGTCACCTCGATACCCGCCGGCAACCCTTCGAGGATCGCGCTCAGAGCGGGTCCGTGCGACTCACCAGCAGTCAGCCAACGCAACACGCGGACATTCTCGCAGACCGGTCCGATTCGGTGCTGTGATTACCAGTGATTACCAGTGATTGCCAGTGATTACCCGATCGCCGCGACCAGCAGGGCGCCGGCGATGAGTGCGGGGCCGAACGGAAGGGCTGAACGCATCGTGGCGCGGCGGGCGAGAAGCAGGGGCAGGGCGGCAAGCGCGCCGAGGACGAAACCGGCGCTGATCCCGTAAAAGACGTTGATCCAGCCGGCCCAGCCGAGGTACGCCGCCAGGAGCGCCCCTAGCTTGACGTCGCCGAGCCCGTACGAGCCGACCGCGACCAGCGCACCGCCCATCACCAGCAGCAGGCCGGCCGCCTCGGCGCCACGCAGCAGCGCGCCCCAGCGATCGTCCTCGAGGGCCGCCACGCCCAGCAGGCCCGCCGCGCCGATCGCGCCCGAACGGGTCAGCCGGTCCGGCAGCCGGTGCGTCTCGATGTCGATGACGACGAGCGGCGTGCAGATCAGCGCCAGCCAGAGGTAGGCCGGCAGCAGCGCCGACCAGCCCGCCGCAGCCCCTCCAGCGGTACCGGCCGCGGCCCCGATCACCGCGGTCGCCCCGACCCGCCGCCGCGGCGCCGGCTGTCCCCGCCACCAGCGCGGGTCCGCCCGATCCGGTGCCGACAGGGTCAGCCGAGCCAGGTAGGGCGCCGCAACGACTAATACGACTAGGCCGATAAACCACATATTCAGCGCTTTAGGGGCCATATATCGAAGATACGACACCGACCGTGAAAGATGACCGCGGCCGGGCGCGCGAGGACTGCCATGATCGCGTCATGATGGCTCGATGCAGCACGTCCCCGACTTCGACGCGATCATCGTGGCCGGCGGCTCCGGGCGGCGCCTCGGTGGCGTCGACAAGGCGCTGCTCGAGGTCGACGGCATCACCCTGCTCGAACGGGTCCGCGCTGCAGTGGTGGCGGCGCGACGATTGATCGTCGTCGGGCCGATCCGGGAAACCGATTCGATCGGCGGCGCCAGGCTGATCTGGTGCCGCGAGGATCCGCCGGGCGGCGGCCCGGTGGCGGGCCTCGCTGCGGGCCTGCTCGAGACCACGGCCGACGTCGTGGTGACGCTGGCGGTCGACCTACCGTGGATCGCGCCGGCGGTGCCAGCGCTGCGGGCGGCTCTGGGCGCGGCGGGTGGATCGGTGGCCGTCGCCGCGCTGGTCGACGAAACGGGTCACCCGAACTACCTGGCCGCCGCCTGGCGTCGCGATGCCCTGAGCAGCGCGCTGCGCGGCGTTGGTGAGGTCGGGGGCGCCGCCATGCGGACCGTCTTCAATTCGGTGACCTGGCTACCGGTAACCGATCGCGGCGGCTGGAGTCGCGATATCGACAACCCGGGCGACCTACCGGACTGAGCTCGTGAGGCCGCTCAGGCCGCGGTGATCCATTCCTGGCCGGCGTAGATGTTGAGCGATTCACCGCGGACGAGACCGACCAGCAGCAGCCCGTAGTCCCGGGCCAGGTCGACCGCGAGGCTCGACGGCGCCGAGACGGCCACGATGCCCGCGACCCCGGCGGCGACGGCCTTCTGCACGATCTCGAACGACACCCGGCTGCTGACGACCAGCAGCTGATCGGTGGCCGGCAACAGTCCGTCCATCAACGCCCGGCCGACGACCTTGTCGACCGCGTTGTGCCGGCCGACGTCCTCGGCCACCCAGTACAGCTCGCCGGTGGGCGAGGCCAGCGCCGCCGCGTGCATGCCGCCGGTCTTGGCGAAGCCGCGCTGGCTGGTGCGCATCAGATCCGGCAGCGAGGCAAGCATCGAGCGGGTGACGCTCCAGCCGCCGCGGTGCGGCTGCGAATGTTGGTGCGGAGCCAGGTCGAGCAGGTCGGCACTGCACACGCCGCAGGCCGACGAGCTGACGAACGCCCGCGGCCGCGGCGGGTCGACCCCGTCGCGGAGGGTGATGTGCACCCGGTCGGTGTCGTCGTCGCGGCACTGCCGCAGCGTGACGATGTCATCAGCCCGGCGAACCCCGGACTCGACGACCAGCCAGCCGGCCGCCAACTCGAGGTCGTGGCCGGGGGTGCGCATGAGGGTGGCCAGCACCTCATCCGGCAGGCCCAGGATCAGCGGCGACTCGACGGCGACGTCGTCGCCGCGGGCATCGCGATCCGAGCCTCGCAGCCGCACGATCGCGCGACGTTCCGTCGTCACCGCCATAGCACAACTCTACCGGCGTAATCGCTCAGATGCCGCTGTTGGGGACGGCCGCATGCAGGGCCGCCCGCATCGCCTCCAGCGGCGGGGTGGCGCCCGTCATCAGCCGAACCTGCTCGGCCGCCTGGTGCAGCAGCATGGCGGCGCCGCTGACGACCGTCGCGCCCGCCCGACGCGCCGCGGCGGCCAGTGCACTCGGCCACGGGTCATAACTGGCGTCGAGGACTGTTTGGTCGGATCGCCAGGCCCGTGCGGCCAGCGGGTCGGCGGCGTGCGCCGGCAATGTCGAGACGATCAACTCGGCATCAAGCTCCGGTGCGGCCGGATCAAGGTCCGCGATCCGCACCCGGATGCCGAGCCGCTCGGCGGTCGCCAGCAGTTCATCCGTCCGTCGATGGTCGCGGACCAGTGCGGTGCATTGCGCCGCACCGAGTTCGGCCGCGGCGACCAGAGCGGCCTGGGCCGTGCCGCCGGCGCCGAGCAGGGTTACCCGTCGACCGCCGAGCGCCGCAGCCGTTCCCGCTTCGTTCAGGGCGGCGGTGATACCCACGACGTCGGTCATCGCGGCCCGCCAGCCACCACCAGGTCTGGGCAGCAGGGTGTTGGCTGCGCCCACCACCGAGGCCAGCGGATCGGCCTGCTCGGCCAGCTGCAGCGCGACGCGCTTGAGCGGCATGGTGCACGAGAACCCGGCCCAGTCGGTGCGCTCGGCGAGCAGTTCGGCCAGCCCGTCCTCGATGCAGTCGATCGCTTGGTAGTGCCAGTCGATCAACCCGAGCGCGGCGTAGGCCGCGTTGTGCAGGACGGGCGAGAGCGAATGATTGATCGGATGCCCGAGGACGGCGGCGAGCACGGTCTAGCCACAGCCCCAGTTCTGCGCCTTACAGGTCGCGACGGCGGCTTCGAACGCCGTCTCGCTATCGGTGAAGAAGAGGTGACCGGCGGCGTCACCATTGACGTAGTAGAGCCAGTTACCGGCGTCCGGGCTGACTGCGGCCTTGAGGACGGATTCGCCGGGATTGCCGATCGGCGTCGGCGGGAGCCCACTGTGGGTGTAGGTGTTGTACGGCGAGACGATCGTGGCGTACTGCACGGACGCCGGATCGAGGCCCGCCAGCTTGGCGGCATAGGCACTGGTTGCGTCGATCTGCAGCGGCATGCCCGCGGCGACGCGATTGAGGATCACCCGGGCGACCTTGTTGGCGTCGGTGTCGAACTTGACCTCCGACTGGGCGATCGACGCGATGATCAGGGCCTGGTACGGCGTGATGCCGAGCGCCTTGGCTCCATCGGCGAAGTGGATCGATCGGTCCTCGCTGGTGAATTCGGAGGTCATCGTCTGTAACGCGGCCGCGGGCGTGCTACCCGGCACGAGGCTGTACGTGTCCGGGAACAGGAACCCTTCGGCCGAGGTCAGCGGACCAGAAGCCGGTGCATAGCCCTCAGGCAGGCCCAGATTGGCGATGTCGGCCGCGGCGGCGGTGACGCTCGCCACCGGCACCTTGAGACCGTCAGCCAGTTTGGTGATCACGTCCTTCTCGATGGTGCCCTCGGGGATCACCACCTTGTCCACGAGATAGGCCTGAGGGTCGAGCATCCGGGTTACCGCGGCGGCGCCGGACATGTGCGAGCGCATGTTGTATTCGCCGGCGGCGATGTCGGCGGACTGCTTGTTCCTCGCGGCCGCCCGGGTGAACGCATCGACCGATGCCACCACCCCGGCCTTGGTCAACGTGGCACCGATCACGCCGACCCCGTCGCCGGAATTGACCTCGATGTTGACCGAGCCCGTTCCCGACCCACTGAAGTCGGCGACCTTGGTCGAGGTGAACAACGATCGATAACCGATCCAGCCGGCGCCGGCGACGACGAGAAAGATTACGAGCACCATGGCGAGCAGCAGCCGACGGCGCCGACGGCGGCGACGGCCCTCACGCACGACGGAGCGCCGCGGCGGAGCCTGCAACAGGACGCCGCCGCCCGAGTCACCCTCGACCCAGTCACCGGCCCCGTCGAACTCGTACCCCGGCTCGGCTTCGAAGTCATCGCCGAACAGCGCGTTCGCGGTGTCATCACCGGGCTCGACCGGGTTGACCGGTGGGTAGACGAGGCTCGGATCGCCCGCATAGGCCTCGATCGGGAACTGACCAGCCGGTTCGGAAGCGCTGTGACGCGAGTGCCGGCCACCGGCCGGCACCGTCCCACGCTCGTCGAGGCTCACGGCGACGTGCTCCATCCGGGTATGGCCCGCAGGCCGCTGCGACTTGCATAGCTGAACACGTATCGGACCGCGCCCAGACCTAGATCCCCGCATCCAACCACTGCTGGAGTATCAACACCGCAGCCAACTGATCGATGACCGCACGTTGGGCTCGCCCCCGAACACCCCTGCCGGTCAGGGTACGCCCCGCGGTAACCGTCGTTAGGCGCTCGTCAACGAATTCCACGCGTGTCGGGGCAATCCGCGCCCGTAACTCCGCGCCGTAATCGCGGGCCAGGACGGCGGCTGGACCCTCACGACCCGCCAAAGTCCTGGGCAGACCGATAACGACACCGATCGCGGCGTGCTCACGAATCAGCACAGCGAGTTCATCAATATCGCTGTTGGTAGCCATATTCCGACGCAGGGTGATCAGCGGACTGGCTAGGGTTCCACCGTTGTCACTCTTGGCGATACCGACCCGGACACTCCCGACATCCACCCCGAACCACGGGCCACCGATCGGGTCATCGTCAGTCATGACGCCGGTCCGAGTCAGCTCGTGGCGAGGGCGGCAACGAGGGCGGCGAAGGCGGCGTCCAGCTGCGCCGCGTCGCCACCGGCCCCCTGCGCGAGATCGGCCTTGCCGCCGCCGCGTGCCCCGAGGACGGGCGCGAACACCTTGGCCAGGTCACCGGCCGAGCGGCCGGCCGATTGCCCGGACGCGTTGACGGCGATAACGAAGCTGACTCCGCCGCCGGTCGCCGGTGAGGCGAGCGCCACGACCGCGGGTTGGTCACCCGGCAGCCGCCCGCGCACGTCCAACGACAATGCCCGCAGGTCGTTCGGGCCGACCCCACCGGCCACCGTCGCCGCTACGAAGATCGTCGAGCCGACCCGGGTCGAGGCCGCGGCTATCTTCGGCGCGTCGGCCAGGACGTCGGCCGCCCGCAGCCGTTCGAGTTCGCGCTCGGCCGTCCTGAGCCGATCGAGGACGCCGGCGATCCGTTCCGGCAGCTCCTCGGGCTGGGCTTTGAACTCGCCCGCGAGTTGCGAGACGAGGACGTGCTCGCGGGCGAGGTAGCGGAATGCGTCCAGTCCCACCAGTGCATCGACACGGCGGACGCCTGAACCGATCGACGCCTCACCGAGTAGCTTCACCAGCCCGATCTGAGCGCTGCGTTCGACGTGGGTGCCGCCACAGAGCTCGATCGAGTAGTCGCCCATCTCGACGACGCGGACGCGGTCGCCGTACTTCTCGCCGAACATCGCGATCGCGCCGAGCCGTCGGGCCTCTTCCTGGTCGGTGACGAACCAGCGCACCTCGAGGTCGCGCAGCAGCTGTTCGTTGATCTCGTCCTCGACCTCGCCGAGCACGCTCGACGGGACGGCCGCGGGTGTCTTGAAGTCGAATCGCAGCCGGCCCGGAGCATTCAGCGAGCCGGCTTGGGATGCGGTCTCACCGAGGTTGCGGCGCAACGCCCGGTGCAACAGATGAGTGGCCGAGTGACTGCGCGATACCGAGTGGCGGCGGCTGATGTCGACCTCGGCCAGCGCGAGATCGCCGGGACGAACCTCACCGCTGATCACCTGCGAACGGTGCGCGATCAGGCCCGGCAGCGGGGCCTGGACATCGAGGACGGCGAGCTCGGCCGTGTGGTCGGCGGCGTTGATCGTGATCCGGCCCCAGTCGGACTGCTGGCCGCCACCCTCGGCATAGAACGGCGTCGCGTCGAGTACCACGAGCACCTCGTCGCCTTCGACGGCGATCGGCAGGAGGCCGTCCGGCCCGACGAGTGCGGTGACGAGTGACTCGCGCGAGATCTCGCGGTAGCCGGTGAAGTCGCTGCCCCCGAGGTCGAGCGCGGCCCGGTAGGCCGACAGATCGCCGTGGCCGATCTTCTTGGCGCTGGCGTCGGCCTTCGCCCGGGCCCGCTGGGCGGCCATCAGCCGGCGGAATCCGACCTCGTCGACGTCGACCCCTCGTTCGGCCGCCATCTCAAGCGTCAGGTCGATCGGGAAGCCATAGGTGTCGTGCAACAAGAACGCCTGCTCGCCCGGCAGCGTGGTGGCGCTCGACTTCTCCAGTCCCGACACGGCGAGGTCGAACATCGACGTGCCGGCGCGCAGGGTCGAGCGAAACGCCTCTTCCTCGGCGTAGGCGTAGGCCGAGATCCGGTCGAAGTCGCTGGCGAGCTCCGGGTAGGACGGCGCCATGCAGTCGCGGGCGACCGGAAATAGCGCCGGCAGCGATGGGGCGTCGTAGCCCAGCAGTCGCATCGAGCGGACCGCTCGCCGGATGATGCGGCGCAGTACGTAGCCGCGGCCGTCGTTGCTCGGAGTGACGCCGTCGCCGATGAGCATCAGCGCGCTGCGGACATGGTCGGCGATCACCCGTAGCCGGACGTCGTCGGGGTCCGACTCGTAGGCCGCGTGACCGGACTTGGCGCCGTAGACCTTGCCGCTGAGTTCGGCCGCGCGCTCGAGGATCGGCTTCGTCTGGTCAATTTCGTAGAGGTTGTCGACACCCTGGAGCAGGGCGGCCATCCGTTCCATGCCCATGCCGGTGTCGATGTTCTTGGCCGGCAGCTCACCCAGGATCGGGTAGTTGTCCTTGCTGGTGCCGGGTCCCCGCTCGTTCTGCATGAAGACGAGGTTCCAGAACTCCATGTAGCGGTCCTCGTCGACTTCGGGACCACCCTCGGCGCCGTACTCGGGACCGCGGTCGAAGTACAGCTCGCTGCAGGGCCCGCACGGACCGGGGATGCCCATCGACCAGAAGTTGTCAGCCATCCCACGACGCACGATCCGATCGAGCGGCAGCCCGATCTCTTTGTGCCAGATGTCCATCGCCTCGTCGTCGTCGAGGTAGACGGTGGCCCAGATCTTGTCCGCGTCCAGGCCGTAGCCGCCGTCCTCGATCGAGTTCGTGGACAGGTCCCACGCGAACCGGATCGCCTCGTGCTTGAAGTAGTCGCCGAAGCTGAAATTGCCGGCCATCTGGAAGAACGTGCCGTGACGCGTGGTCTTGCCGACCTCTTCGATGTCGAGGGTGCGGATGCACTTCTGGATGCTCGTCGCCCGGCTGAACGGCGGCGTCTGCTGACCGACGAAGTAGGGGACGAACTGCACCATGCCGGCGTTGATGAAGAGCAGGTTCGGGTCTTCGAACGGCAGCGGCGCGCTCGGCACAACGGTGTGGCCACGGGCCTGGAAGTGGTTCAGGAAGCGGCTACGGACATCGGCCGACCTCACTGCGGTACCGAGCCGTTGACTGGGCCGTCGATGCCCGTGCCGCTGCGCAGCTCCTGCTCCCGCTCGCCCATCGACTGACGCAGCTCACCGGCGAAGTCACGCACCTCGTGCACCAGGTCGACGACCGCGCTGCCCATGGTCGAGGCCATGCTCTTGGGGGTGAGCCGCTCGACGATCCGGTTGAGTCGCCGCATGATCAACACGCCGAGTCCGACGCCGAGGCCGAGCCAGAACAGCCGCCTCATGACGCGCTTCGCTTGGTCCGCCGGCTCGCCTTCGCCGCTTTGATGGCGTCGGCATCGCGGCGCTGGGTGAAGGTGCGGCGCACGCCGTATGAGAACGAGGCCAGCTTGATCAGCGGTCCGCCCAGCGTGGCCGAGGCGACCGAGGTCAGCGCAGCGACGTTCGACGTCATCGAATTGACGTCCTTGGTGATCGACTCGACCTGGCCGAGCTGCACATTGACGGCCGCGACCGTCTCCTGCGCCGAGGCCAGCAGGGGTGCGGTGGCCTCGCGGGTCTGGCGAATGGTCAGGGTCGTCTCATCCAGGGTGCGACCCAACTTCAGCAGCGGCAACGCCAGCAGCAGGACGAGTAGCACGAAGGCACCCGCCGCGATCAAAGCAGCAATATCGCCTGCGGACACGCTGGGCCCCTTTCGGATGTAAATGGCTCGGCTCGACCCTAGCGGTCAGCGCGATCCGGTCCTGCCACCGCCATCATCGGGGCGCTTTATGGGCACTGTTGGCACTGTTGGCACTGTTGGCTTCTTGTCACTGCCGCCGGCCCGGACGATCGCCCGGAGCTTGGCCACCCGCTCGGTGAGCTGGCGTTCGGCGCCGCGCTCGGACGGCCGATAATAGTCGTGACCGACCAGTTCGTCGGGCGGATATTGCTGCGCCAATACGCCGTCGGCGACGTCGTGCGGGTAGCGATAGCGCTGGGCGTTGCCCAGCTTCGCCGCTCCGGGGTAGTGGCCATCGCGCAACGGCGGTGGAACGGAGCCGGCCAGGCCAGCCCGCACGTCGGCCAGCGCCTCGTCGATCGCCATCACGACCGCGTTCGACTTCGGGGCGCTCGCCAGGTGGATCGTCGCCTGGGCGAGATTGATCCGGGCCTCGGGCAGACCGATCAGCGCGACCGCCTGGGCGGCCGCGGTGGCGGCCAGCAGCGCGGTCGGGTCGGCCAGGCCGATGTCCTCGCTGGCGTGCACGACCAGACGCCGGGCGATGAAGCGCGGGTCCTCACCGGCGACCAGCATCCGGGCCAGATAGTGCAGCGCGGCGTCGACGTCCGAGCCGCGGATCGATTTGATGAAGGCGCTGATGACGTCGTAGTGCTGGTCGCCGTCGCGGTCATAGCGGACGGCCGCGGTGTCGACGGCCTGTTCGAGGCCGGCCAGATCGACGACGGTCTTGCCATCGGCGAGCGCCGCGCCCGCCGCTGCCTCGAGCGCGGTCAGGGCCCGCCGGGCGTCCCCGGACGAGAGCCGCAGCAGATGGGCCCGCGCGTCGTCGTCGAGCTGGACGGCGCCGTCCAGACCGCGGGGTTCGACCAGCGCCCGGTCGATCACGGTGCCGATGTCGGCGTCGGTGAGCGGTTCGAGACTGAGCAGCAGGCTGCGGCTGAGCAGCGGCGACACGATCGAGAAGAATGGGTTCTCGGTGGTGGCCGCGACGAGGGTCACCGTGCGGGCCTCGACCGCGCCCAGCAGCGAATCCTGCTGGGTCTTGGAGAACCGGTGGATCTCGTCGATGAACAGGACGGTCTGGCGGCCGCTGTAACCGAGGGTCTTGCGGGCCTCATCGATCACCGCGCGGACCTCTTTCACGCCGGCCGACAGAGCCGAGAGCTGAGCGAAGCGGCGGTTCGTCGCGCCGGCCACCAGCAGCGCCAGCGTGGTCTTGCCGGTACCGGGTGGTCCGTACAGGATCAGCGACATCGGCGCGTCGCCCTCGACCAGGCGGCGCAGCGGCGAGCCCGGCCCCGAGCAGGTGCTGCTGCCCGACCACCTCATCCAGCGTGCGCGGCCGCATCCGGGCCGCGAGGGGCGCGTTCGGGTCGACCGGCTCGGGCACGCGTTCGGGCCCGGAATCCAGCTCGAACAACGACGGCCCGGTCATACGACCAGCCTAAGCTTCTTGGCCAGCGGCACCGAGGTTAGCCCGCACGCGACACGTCGACGTTACTGCTGAAGGCCAAGACCGAGGGTTACGCGCCGGTTCAGCGTCGACGCCGGCTTCCTTGCGCTGCTCGGCGGTGATCGCGCCCGGGGCACCGGTCAGCGGGTCGAACCCGCCGCCGCTCTTGGGGAACGCGATCACCTCGCGGATCGAGTCGACGCCGGCCAGCAGCGCGCAGATCCGGTCCCAGCCGAACGCGATGCCACCGTGCGGCGGCGCCCCGTAGGCGAAGGCCGACAGCAGGAAGCCGAACTTCTCGTTGGCCTGCTCGGCCGAGAGTCCCATGACCTCGAAGACCCGGCGCTGCACGTCGGCGCGATGGATACGGATCGAGCCGCCGCCGATCTCGTTGCCGTTGCAGACGAGGTCGTAGGCGTAGGCGAGCGCGGCCCCGGGGTCGGTGTCGAAGGTGTCGAGGAACTCGGGCTTGGGCGAGGTGAACGCGTGGTGCACCGCGGTCCAGGCGCCCGAGCCGACCGCGACGTCGGTGGTGTCGGCGACCGCCTCGAACAGCGGCGCGTCGACGATCCACAGGAACGACCAGGCCGACTCGTCGATCAGGTCCAGACGCCGGC
This sequence comes from uncultured Actinomycetes bacterium, assembly GCA_963730855.1. GTDB lineage: Bacteria > Actinomycetota > Actinomycetes > Mycobacteriales > Jatrophihabitantaceae > CAVSTK01. Next base: position 319,182 of record CAVSTK010000008.1, on the reverse strand, counting down.
CGATCTCGAGCCGGGCCGCGCCCAGCAGCGATCGCGTCGGGTTGGGACGGCCGGCGGCGAAGAACACGCAGTCCCCCGGCGCCGCTCCGACCGCGGCCGCCAGCCCGTCCCGTTCGGCGTCGGACAGGTTCTTGGCCACCGGGCCGCCGAGCTCGCCGTCGTCACCGATCAGGACGTACGCCAGTCCGCGGGCGCCGCGCTGCTTGGCCCATTCCTGCCAGGCGTCCAGGGTGCGCCGCGGCTGCGAGGCTCCCCCGGCCATCACCACGGCGCCGACGTACTCGGCCTGGAAGACCCGGAACGGCGTGTCGGCGAAGTAGCTCGTGAGGTCGGTGAGCTCGAGGTCCAGGCGCAGGTCGGGCTTGTCCGAGCCGTAGCGCGCCATCGCCTCGGTGTAGGTCATCCGGCGGATCGGGGTCGGGATCTCGTGCTCGGCCAGCTCGCGCCACAGCGCGCGAACGACGGCCTCGCCGACCGCGATCACGTCGTCCTGGTCGACGAAGCTCATCTCGATGTCGAGCTGGGTGAACTCGGGCTGCCGGTCGGCGCGGAAGTCCTCGTCGCGGTAGCAGCGCGCGATCTGGTAGTACCGCTCCATGCCGCCGACCATCAGCAGCTGCTTGAACAGCTGGGGCGACTGCGGCAGCGCGTACCACGCGCCGGGCTGCAGCCGGGCCGGCACCAGGAAGTCGCGAGCGCCTTCCGGCGTCGAGCGGGTCAGGGTCGGCGTCTCGATCTCGACGAAGTTGCGCTCGTGCATGACGTTGCGCGCGATGCGGTTGGCCTCGCTGCGCATCCGGATCGCGTTGCCGGTGCCGGCGCGGCGCAGGTCGAGGTAGCGGTAGCGCAGCCGGGCCTCTTCGCCGACCTGCACCTGGTCGTCGATCGGGAACGGCAGCGGCGCCGACGGGTTGAGCACCTCGAGCGTCTCGGCGACCACCTCGATCTCACCGGTCGCCAGCGCCGGGTTGACCTTGCCGTCGAGACGCTCGCGCACCTGGCCGGTGATGGCGACGCACCACTCGTCGCGCAGGTCGTGCACGATCTCGTCGCCGCGCACGACCACCTGCACGACGCCGGAGTAGTCGCGGAAGTCGAGGAAGGCGACGCCGCCGTGGTCGCGGCGGCTGGCGATCCAGCCGGCGAGCGTGACCGTCGCGCCGGCGTCCGATACGCGCAGACTTCCCGCGTCGTGGGTGCGGATCACTGGGGCGTTTCCTTTCGTTGTGATGCGTTGACGATCAGCGGATGTCGATCCGTCGTCGGGCGGCGTCCAGGCGGCGGGATCAGCCGGGACCTGATCGCCCGAGCGGATGTCCTTCACCTCGTGGCCCGACCCGGAGTCGGGGAACCACACGAACGGGATGCCCCGCCGCTCGGCGGTGCGGATCTGGCGGCCGAACTTCGGCCGCGCTGCCGGCGACCTCGCAGGCGATCCCGCGGGCCCGCAGCGCGTCGGCGACCGCCTCGGACGCGGCGCGGGTCTCGTCGGAGACGAGCGCGACCAGGACGGCGGACGGGACCGAGCGGCTGGCGCTGAGCTCGCCCCGGCTCAACAGCGGAACGAGCAGCCGGGTCACGCCGAGCGAGATACCGACCCCCGGATAGGTCGTCGAGCCGTCGGTGGCCAACGAGTCGTAGCGCCCGCCGGAGCAGATCGAGCCGAGGTTCTCGTGACCCGCCATGCGGGTCTCGAAGACGGTGCCGGTGTAGTAGTCCAGTCCGCGCGCGATCGACAGGTCGGCCTCGACGGCGAACCGGTCGGACGCGAACGGCTGGCAGCCATCGATGACGGCCGCGAGCTCGGCGAGGCCTTCGGTCAGCAGCTCGTGGCTGACACCGAGCGCGGCGACCTGAGCGACGAAGGAGCTGTCGGTCGTGCGGATCGCGGCCAGCTCGAGGCAGAGCCGGGCCTGCTCGGTCGAGAGCTGGGCCGTCTCGATCAGCTGGGTGGCGACCGCGGCCGGGGGCAGCTTGTCGAGCTTGTCGATCGCGCGCATGACCGCGGCCGGATCGGGCGCGCCGACGCCGCGATAGAACCCCTCGATCAGCTTGCGGTTGTTGACCTGCAGCCGCAGCGGCGGCAGGAAGCTCAGCCGGGTCAGGGCCTGCGCCATGACCCGCGCGACCTCGACGTCGTGATGGAACGCCAGCGTGTCGCGGGCGACGACGTCGATGTCGGCCTGGGTGAACTCGCGGTAGCGCCCCTCCTGCGGCCGCTCGCCGCGCCACACCTTCTGGATCTGGTAGCGGCGGAACGGGAAGTCGAGCTTGGCCGCGTTCTCGAGGACGTAGCGGGCGAACGGCACGGTCAGGTCGAAGTGCAGGCCCAGCGCGCCGGACTGGTCGGCGTCCTCGGCGTCGGCCGCGTGCAGCCGGCGCAGCACGTAGACCTCTTTCTCGATCTCGCCCTTGCGGGTCAGTTCGTCCAGCGGCTCGGCCGCCCGGGTCTCGATCGGCGCGAAGCCGTTGAGCTCGAAGACCTTGCGCAGCGTGTCGAGGACGGCCAGCTCGACGAAGCGCTGCGCCGGCAGCAGCTCCGGGAAATCCCGACAGCGGGGTCGGCTTCACGAGGCGCCCAGGTCGTGCAGGAACGGGTTCGCGCGTCGCTCGGGCCCGATCGTCGTGGTCGGGCCGTGGCCCGGCAGCACGACGATGTCGTCGTCGATAGGCGAGCACCAGCCGCAGCGAGTCGGTCATCTGAGTGGCCGAGCCGCCGGGAAGTCGGTCCGCCCGATCGAGCCGGCGAACAGCACGTCGCCGGAGAGCATCAGCGTCCGACCGTCCTCGTTCGCATCGGTCGGCGTACCGAAGACGACCGAGCCCGGGGTGTGGCCCGGGGTGTGCCGAACCGTGAACGACAGCCCGGCGAGCGTCGACCGTCTCGCCGTCACTGAGCAGTTGCAGGTCGTCGGGCTCGGCGAAGGTCAGGTTGGCGAGCCCCATCAGCGGCTCGCCGACGCTGCGCCCGAGCGGCGTCCACGGATCGGTGAGCTGACCGCGGTCGTCCGGGTGGATGTAGGCCGGCACGTCGCGGGCCTCGCAGATCGGCACGACCGAGAAGGTGTGGTCGAAGTGGCCGTGGGTCAGCAGCACCGCGACCGGGTGCAGGCGATGCTCGCGCGATGATCTCGTCCAGTTGACCGACCACGCCGATGCCGGGATCGATGATGACGCATTGCTCACCGTCACCGGCGGCCAGCACCCAGCAGTTGGTCGCCGTCAGGTCGGACGCGAAGCCGGCGACGAACACCGCGCCAGCCTAGCGATCCGGCCCAGCGGCGCCGAACGACTATCGCAGCGGTATCCCTGGGCAACCTCCTAAACGACTTCCGTACACTGCCGGGGTCTCGTCGTCATACCGTGATCTGGGGCACATCGTCCGCCCCGCCCTGGAAGGGACCACAACGAAGTGCCCACCAACAAGCAACGCCGCGAGGCCGCCCGCCGCCACCTCGAGCGTCAGCTCCAGCGCCGCATCGAGACCGACGTCAAGCGCAAGCGGCGCAACCTGATCATCACGATCGTCGAGCTCGGTCGTCGTCGTGGTGGTGATCGTCGTCGCGATGGTCGCGCTGGTCAACGACAACAAGAAGTCGAACGTCGATCGGCCGCGGCCACCCCGTCGGCCTCAGCCAGCTCGAGCGCGTCCGCCGCGCCGCAGCCGCAGACGGCCGGCCCCTGTGGCTACACGCAGACGACCACCCCGGCGACCAAGGACGTCGGCTTCCCGCCCGACCCGAACCCGACGCCGACGACGAACCGGGTCATGTCGATCACGACCAACAAGGGCCCGATCACGATGACCCTGGACGCGGCAATCGCGCCCTGCACGGTGCAGAGCATCGCCTACCTCGCCAACAAGGGCTACTTCGACAACACGTCCTGCTTCCGCCTGGTGACCTCGGGCATCTTCGTGCTGCAGTGCGGCGACCCGGCCAACGCCGGCACCGGCGGTCCGGGCTACCAGATCAAGGACGAGAACCTCGACAAGGCCGACTACAGCGTCGTCGGCACGGTCGCGATGGCCAACGCCGGGGCCGGCACCGACGGCAGCCAGTTCTTCATCATCTACAAGGACAGCAGCAGCCTGCCGAAGGCCTACACCGTGATCGGCCACATCACGGCCGGCATGGACATCGTCCAGGCGGTCGCCGCCGGCGGCGTGACGCCGACGCGGCGGCGTCCGGTTCAACGGCCGCCGCGACCCCGGCCACCGACGGCGCACCGGTCGTTCCGCTGACCTTCACCAAGGTGACGGTCACCCCGCCGGTCGACGGCAGCGGCACGATGGTGACCCCGGCGGCCAGCGCACCGGCCGCGGCGACCACACCCGCAGCGACGCCGCGGCAACGCCACCGACCAGTCAGCTCGCACTGCAGCTAGCAATCAGCTGACCCCGGACCTCGCCGGGTGACTCGACTCGGCAAGATTCTTCGGCCTGCAGCGAGCGAAGAATCTTGCCGAATCGGGGTGAGCTCGGTTCGTGCGGAGCGAGCTCGGATCAACCCGTATTGATCCGGTAGACGTCGTAGACGCCCTCGACGTTGCGGATGGTCCGCAGCACGTGGCCGAGGTGCTTGGCCTCGGCCAGCTCGAAGGTGAACCGGCTGACCGCGACCCGGTCGCGGTTGGTGTTGACCGACGCCGACAGGATGTTGACGCTCTCGTCGGCCAGCACCCGGCTGACGTCGGACAGCAGCCGGTGCCGGTCGAGCGCCTCGACCTGGATCGACACGACGAACACCGAACTCGACGACGGCGCCCACTCGACCTCGACCAGCCGGTCGGTCTGCTCGAGCAGCGCGGCCGCGTTGGTGCAGGCGTTGCGGTGCACCGAGACCCCGCCGCCGCGGGTGACGAAGCCGAGGATCTCGTCGCCCGGCACCGGCGTGCAGCAGCGGGCCAGCTTGACCAGCACGTCGCTGACGCCGGTGACGACGATGCCGACGTCGCCGCCGCGGCGCGGCGCGGACGCGTCGGGCGAGCGCTCGGACGGGATCGCGGTCTCGGCGATGTCCTCGACCGCGCCCTCGAGGCCACCGAGCTGCGCGACGAGCCGCTGCACGACCGACTGCGCCGACACGTGCCCCTCGCCGACCGCGGCGTAGAGCGCGGTGACGTCGGCCAGGTGCATGTCGCGGGCGATCGGTCAGCAGCATGTTGCCGCCCATCAGCCGCTGCAGCGGCAGCGCGGCCTTGCGCATCGCCCGGCTCAGCGCGGTCTTGCCGAGCTCGACCGCGTCCTCGCGGCGTTCGCGGGCGAACCACTGCCGGATCTTGGTCCGGGCCCGGGGTGACTTGACGAACGCCATCCAGTCGCGCGACGGGCCGGCGTTCTCGGACTTCGAGGTGAAGATCTCGACGGTGTCGCCGTTGTCGAGCTCGCTCTCGAGCGCGACCAGCTTGCCGTTGACCCGGGCGCCGATGCAGCGGTTGCCGACCTCGGTGTGCACGGCGTAGGCGAAGTCGACCGGCGTCGACTCGGCCGGCAGCGCGATCACGTCGCCCTTCGGGCGTGAAGACGTAGACCTCGTGCGCGCTCGAGGTCGAAGCGCAGCGAGTCGAGGAACTCCTCGGGCTCCTGCGTCTCGCGCTGCCAGTCGAGCAGCTGCCGCAGCCAGCCCATCTCGTCCGACACGGCCGCGGGCTCGGCGGCCGAGGCGTGCTTGTCTTCCTTGTACTTCCAGTGCGCGGCGATGCCGTACTCGGCGGTGCGGTGCATCGCGTGGGTGCGGATCTGCATCTCGATCGGCTTGCCGCCGGGACCGATCACGGTCGTGTGCAGCGACTGGTACATGTTGAACTTCGGACGGGCGATGAAGTCCTTGAACCGCCCGGGCACCGGCTGCCACTTCGAGTGCAGCAGGCCCAGCGTGGCGTAGCAGTCGCGCTCGGTCTCGACCAGGATCCGGATGCCGACCAGGTCGTAGATGTCGGTGAACTCGCGGCCGCGCACGATCATCTTCTGGTAGATCGAGTAGTAGTGCTTCGGGCGGCCGGTGACGGCGGCGCGCACCGATCCGTCGTGCAGGTCGGTCTGCACCCGCTCGATGACCTCGGCCAGGTAGGTGTCGCGCGACGGCGCCCGCTCGGCGACCAGCCGGACGATCTCTTCGTAGCGCTTCGGGTACAGCGTCGCGAACGCGAGGTCCTCGAGCTCCCACTTGACCGTGTTCATGCCGAGGCGGTGCGCCAGCGGGGCCAGCACCTCGAGCGTCTCGCGGGCCTTGCGCTCCTGCTTGGCCGGCGGCAGGAACCGCAGCGTGCGCATGTTGTGCAGCCGGTCGGCCAGCTTGATGACCAGCACGCGCGGATCGCGGGCCATCGCGACGACCATCTTGCGGATCGTCTCGGCCTCGGCCGCCTCGCCGAACTTGACCTTGTCGAGCTTGGTGACGCCGTCGACCAGGTGCGCGACCTCGGGCCCGAACTCGGCCTCGAGCTCCTTCAGCCCGAGGCCGGTGTCCTCGACCGTGTCGTGCAGCAGCGCGGCGACCAGCGTCGTGGTGTCCATGCCGAGCTCGGCCAGGATCGTCGCCACCGCGAGCGGGTGGGTGATGTAGGGGTCGCCGCTCTTGCGCAGCTGGCCGCGGTGGGCCAGTCTCGGCGACGTCGTAGCCGCGCTGCAGCAGCCGGGCGTCGACCTTGGGGTGCGCGCCGCGGTGGCTGGCCAGCAGCGGCTCGAGGACGGGCTTGACGCCGGTCTGGCGGGTCGGGTTGGTCAGCCGGCGGGCCAGCCGATCGCGGACCCGGCGGCGATGCAGGGTGCCGGCGGCCGCTCCGGCCGCGAGCGTGGCGGTCGCGCTGCCACCGGAAGCGCCGGCCGCACCGTCGGCGGCATCGGCCTCGCGGCTCGTCGGTCGGCCTCGGTGGCCGTGGTCGGTGGCCTCGGCCGGCTCGGCCGCGACGGGCGCAGCAGCGGACTTCGCAGCCGATTCGCCGTGGTCGTAGCGGCTGGCGCCGTCATGTCTGCACGCGTCGGACCGCGCGCGACCATCGCCTGTCGGCGTGACGACAGTCGACGGGTCGGTCGAGACGGCCTGATCGGTCAGCGAAGCCTCCGGTCGCACCCAGTGGGTTTTCACCTGATGCAACGCCAGTCTAGGGCTGTTGCATGCCCGCAGCATGCCGTGCCGGACGGGTGGCGCCCGGGCAAGACGCGATCAGATCCGCAGCAGCGCCTGGGTTTCGGTCAGGCCGGGCCGCGCCCGTCCGCCGAGGAAGCCCAGCTCGAGCAGCACGCCGACGCCGACCACCGTCGCCCCGGCCTGCCGCGATCAGGTCGACCGCGGCCTCCAGGGTGCCGCCGGTCGCCAGCACGTCGTCGACCAGATAGACCCGCCGCCCGTCGAGCACGTTCAGCGGGACCTCGATCTCGGCGGTGCCGTACTCGAGGTCGTAGGCCTGGCGCAGCGTCGGCGGCGGCAACTTGCCGGCCTTGCGCACCGGCACCAGGCCGCAGCCGAGTTCGTGGGCGACCGGCGCGGCGAAGATGAAGCCGCGCGCCTCGACCCCGGCGATCAGATCGACCGGCCCGCAGCGCGGCCGCGAACGCGGCGAGCGCCGCGGTCGACCGCGGCGAAGGCGGCGCCGTCGGCGAGCAGCGGCACGATGTCCTTGAACACGATGCCCGGCTGCGGGAAGTCGGGGATGTCGCGCAGCCCGTGCGGCGACCAGCTGCGGCGAGCTCGGGCCCGGCGTCGCCGACTCGCGGCGCTGCACCGGATCGGTCATCGGCGCCGGCGCGCTGCGGGCGAGCACCGGGTCGCGGCGCGGGCGCGCCGCCGCCGCTGCGCTTCGACCGGGCGCGTCACCGCGGTCGGCTCGGCGGGCCGACTCGTCGTTGGCTGCGGCCGGCCGCTGGCCCGCTTGGCCGCGACCCGCCGGGCCAGCGCCCGGTACGCCGGCTCGCGCTCGGCCAGCTCGCACACGATCGGGGTGGCCAGGAACAGCGAGGAGTACGCGCCGACGGCCAGCCCGACGAACAGGATCAGCGCCAGGTCCTTGATCGTGCCGACGCCGAGGATCAGCGAGCCGACGAACAGCAGGCCGGCGACCGGCAGCAGCGCGATCAGCGAGGTGTTGATCGAGCGCATCAGCGTCTGGTTGACCGCGAGGTTGGCCGCCTCGGAGAAGGTCGTCCGCGAGCTGGCGGTGATGTCCCGGATGTTCTCGTTGACCTTGTCGTAGACGACGACGGTGTCATAGAGCGAGAAACCGAGAATGGTCAGCAGCCCGACGACGGTCGACGGGGTCACCTCGAACCCGACCAGCGAATAGACCCCGGCGGCGACCAGCAGGTCGTGCAGCAGCGCGACCAGCGCGCCGATCGCCATCCGCCAGTTGAAGCGCAGCGAGATGTAGACCGTCACCACGATCAAGAAGATGATCAGTCCCTCGATCGCCTTCTTGGTGATGTCGGATCCCCAGCTCGAACTCACCGTGTCGAGGCTGATCTTGTTTGTCCGACAGCTTGAGCTCGCTCGAGACCTTGGCCGTGACGTCCTTCTGCTCGGCGAGGCTCTGGGTCGGGAACTGGACGACGATCTGGCGGGTCGAGCCCGAGCCGACCTCGGTGGCGGCATCGGTCGGCGGCGAGCCGGCGTCCGAGAACGCCTTCTCGACCTGCTTCGGGGTGATCGAGGTGTTGGTGACCGTCAGCTGGTACTGGGTGCCGCCCTTGAACTCGACGCCGATGTTGAAGCCCCGGAAGATGAAGCTGATCAGGCTGATGAACATGATCGCGGCCGAGGCGTAGTACCACCAGCGGCGATGACCGATGAAGTCGAAACGCGTCTCGCCCCGGTAGAGGCGGCGGACAACCGAACCGAGCGCCATCAGCCGTTCCCGTCGTTGTTGGAATCGGTACCGGCGCCGCCACGGATCCGGGCGCGGCGGGCCGCGGCTCGCTCGGCCGCGGTGCCGGCCGCCGGAGCGGTTCGGACCCGCGGACGCGGGCGCGTCCTCGCGATCGCCGAACCCGCCGGGCGGCGCGCCAGAGTCGACGGCCGCGTCGAGTGCGCCGACGTCGACGATCGCCCGCGACCGCGCCGTCGTCGACGGTGTCGTTGCCGTCAGCAGTGTCGGAGTAGTCGCTGAGTCGAACGCGGCCGCGGACTCGGCGTCGTCCGTGCCCGCGCGGTCGGCTCGGCCGGTGGCCGCCCGCCGGGCGGCCACGGCACGACGCCGGTCCTGCGCGGTCGGCGCCGACTGCGCGATACCGCCGGCCCGGACCGCGTTCAAGCCGGTGAAGCGGGCCGAACCGAAGGCCGCGCTGCGCGAGAGCAGCGACACCAGCGGATGGGTGAACAGGAAGACGACGACCAGGTCGAGGATCGTCGACATGCCGAGCGTGAACGCGAAACCGCGGACGTCGCCGGCGGCGAATTCGTACAGGACGGCCGCGGCCAGGAACGACACGATGTCGGCCGAGATGATCGTGCGCCGCGCCCGGATCCAGGCGCGCGGAACCGCGACCCGCATGGTTCGTCCTTCGTGCACTTCGTCCTTTATTCGTTCGAACAGCACGACGAACGAGTCGGCGGTGATACCGACGGCGACGATGAAGCCGGCGATGCCGGCCAGGGTGAGGGTGAAGCCGATCTGCGCACCGAGAATGACGAGCGACGCGTAGGTGAGCCCACCCGAGACCAGCAACGACGCGATCGTGACCAGTCCGAGCGCGCGGTAATAGATCAGCGAATACAGCACGACCAGGATGAGCCCGATGCCACCGGCCAAGCAGGCCGGCCTTGAGCTGAGCGGTGCCGAGCGTCGCCGACACCGTCGGGGCCGCCTGCTGGCTGAACTTCAGCGGCAGCGCGCCGTACTTCAGCGAGTTGGCGAGATCGGTGGCCTGGGTCTGGGTGAAGCTGCCACTGACCTGGGTGTTGCCGTTGATCGTGCTGAGGATGTCGGTCGGGGTCGAGATCACCTGGTCGTCGAGGGTGAAGGCGACGTAGTTGGCCGCCACCGTGTCCTGCGTCGGCCCGCTCGAGTCAGCGTTGTGGTGATCGGCGGTGTATTCCGACCAGGTCTTCTGACCAGCGGACTTCAGCTGGATCAGCACGGTCCATTGGAATGAACCAGCGGAAGCGTTCGGCGCCTGGGCGCTGGCGGTGGAGACCTCGGTACCGGGCACCAGCACCGGGCCGAGCATGTACTTGGTCGATTCGGTCTGGTCACATACGACCACCGAATCGGTCGGCTTCTGCGAAACCGCGTCGCCGCACTTGAAGTTCTCGATCTGGGTGATCTGGGCGGGTGTCAGCGCGCTGTAGCCGAGGGCGGACGTGTCGAGGGCCGGCGCGGTCGTCGTCGAGGTCGCGCTCGCACTGCCGGGCACTCGCGGCCGGGGTCGCCGCAGAACTTGCCGCGGCCGGTGTCGTGCTCGCCGCCGGCGTGGTGCTCGGCGGCCGGCGTGGTCGAGGCGACCAGGGCGCGCGCGTCCGGCGTTCTTCGCCGACACCCCGCTGCTCGGCGCCGCCGACGCGACCGCGCGACGGGGTCGCACGCGCTCGGAGTCGTCGAGGCGCTGCTGGTGGCCGAGCCGCTGACCGTCGGAGTGGCCGTACCGGTCGCCGAGCCCGATGCGGTCGGCGCGGCCGCGGTCGCCGCGAAACCGCCGGCGATCAGCGGCCGGAAGTTCAGCAGTGCCGTCTTGCCGACGTCTGCAGTTCGTCGGCCCGCTTGCCGGGAACCGTCACCACGATCTCGTCGCTGCCCTGGATGACCACCTGCGCCTGCTCGACACCGAGACCGTTGACGCGCTGGTCGATGATGCTCTTGGCCTGGTTCATCGAGTCGCTGCTCGGCGATTTGCCGGATCGTCGTCTGGGCCTTGTAGATGACCTGGGCGCCGCCGCGCAGGTCCAGGCCCAGCTTGGGAGCGTGGTCGGTGCCGGGCCAGAACACGATCGTGAACAGCACCACGAAGATGGCGGCGAGGGCGAGGAAGTATCGCCCGACGCGCAGCGTTCCGGCAGGTGGTGCCACGGGGGAAGTCTCCTCGTAAGTTCGCCCGGCCCAGGGTGGGCCGCTGTGTAGGTCAGTTCAGTCGATGGCGTCAGGACGAGACAGACCGGGTCGGACAGTCGGTGGCCGGCTCGTTAGGACGACGTGTGCGCCCGCCAGTATGACGGACACCCCGAAGAACGACCGAACGACGCGGGTAGTGCCCCGCTCCCGCCTTCGAAATACGTCATATCGTCATATCGGTCGTCGGGCGCGGAGCAGGTCTAGTTGCTGTGCGGACTCGAGCGAATCGTCCGGGCCGCCGCTGTTGTCGCGGTGCTCGTCATCGGTCTCGTCGTCACCTGCCGGACCGGAGGCACAGGGATCGAGGCGACGTCGCGGAGCGCGGCCAGGACCCATTTGACCTCGACCCCTGGGGCGATCGCGAGTTGCACGGTGTCGTCGTCGTTGATGCCGACGACCGTGCCGTACAGACCCGAGGTGGTCACGACCTCGGTGCCGAAGCGGATCTCTTCCCGCTGTTGCTGCTGCTGAGCCAGTGCGCGCGCCGGTTGCGGCGCGACAGTGTCATCGCCCCGATCAGGAAGATGACGACGACGACGGGCAGCAGGTAATTCATTGCCGCGAGTGTAGGTGTTCAGGGCATGGGGTCGAACAGCGTCGGACCAACGTCGCGCCGATCACCTGAGGCTGCACCGGCGTCACCGCCGCCGGGCGGCGTCAGGCCGAGGTGCTGCCAGGCCGCCGGCGTCGCCACCCGTCCACGGGGAGTTCGGGCCAGCAGACCAGCCCGAACCAGGAACGGCTCGGCCACGTCTTCGACCGTCTCGACCTCTTCGCCGACCGCCACCGCCAGCGTCCCCACCCCAACCGGGCCGCCATTGAAGCGCCGCACCAGGGCATCGAGGACGGCTCGGTCGAGCCGGTCCAATCCGAGCTGGTCAACGTCATAGACGGCCAGCGCCGCGCGCGCTACCGCCAGCGTGATCACTCCGTCGGCCCGGACCTCGGCGAAGTCGCGGACCCGGCGAAGAAGACGGTTGGCGATGCGCGGAGTGCCGCGCGAACGCAGCGCGATCTCGCTGCCGCCGTCCTCGCGCAGATCGACGCCGAGCAGGGTTGCCGAGCGCCGCAGGACCTCGACCAGTTCGGCGTGCTCGTAGAACTCCATGTGGCCGGTGAAACCGAATCGGTCACGCAGCGGACCGGTCAGCAGGCCGGCCCGCGTAGTTGCACCGATCAGCGTGAAGGGCTCAAGGTCGAGCGGGATCGCTGTGGCGCCGGCGCCCTTGCCGACGATGATGTCGACCCGGAAGTCCTCCATCGCCATATAGAGCAGTTCCTCGGCCGGCCGGGCGATGCGGTGGATCTCATCGATGAAAAGCACCTCGCCGGCGCTCAGGCTGGTCAGCAGCGCGGCCAGGTCACCGGCCCGTTCGATCGCGGGGCCGCTGGTGATCCGGATCGGCGCGCCCAGCTCGGCCGCGATGATCATGGCGAGGCTGGTCTTGCCGAGCCCGGGCGGACCGGACAGCAGGATGTGATCCGGCGGCCGATCGCGGCGTTGGGCACTCTCGAGCACGACGCCGAGCTGTTCACGGACCTTCGGCTGGCCGACGAACTCGGTCAGCCGTTTCGGTCGCAGACTGGCCTCGACCTCGCGTTCGTCGAAGACCGGCAGCGGCGAAATGACGTCCTCGACCGAAGATTCGGGCTCGCTCATCGCGACCGGCCGAGGAGCTGGATCGATCGGCGTAGCAGGGCCGCAAGGTCGGGGCTCTCGCCCGTCTCGGCCAGCTCGTCAGCGAGGACGTCGACCGCGTCCGTCGACTCCTTGGTCGAGAATCCGAGCCCCGACAACGCGTTGGCCAACTGATCGCGCCAGGGCGCGACCGGAGTCACGCCCCCGGGCAGCCCGCCATCGCTGCCCGCGTCGAGGAATCCGATCCGGTCGCGTAATTCGAGGACGATCCGCTCGGCCCCCTTGCGACCGATGCCGGGCACCTTCATCAATGCGGGCAGGTCATTGGTCGCGATCGAGCGCCGGACCTCGCGCGGCGGATGGACGCCGAGGATCGTCTGGGCCAGCTTCGGGCCGACTCCGTTGGCGGTCTGCAGAAGTTCGAACAGGGCCCGCTCGTCGTCGTCGGCGAAACCGAACAGGGTGAGCGAGTCCTCGCGGACGACCAGGCTGGTGGCCAGCCGGGCCGTCTCCCCGACCCGCAGCCGGGCCAGGGTCGCGGGCGAGCAGGACACCGCCACGCCGAAGCCGCCGAGCTCGATCACCGCGCCGTCGGGTGACACCGCGGCGACCAGGCCACGAACACTCGCGATCATCCGAACGCCTCCACACCAGTAGTACGAGACGAAACGTTACGGGCGAGCGCGGTCGCGATCTTGACCTGGGCCTCGCCGCGCCAGAGCTGGCAGATCGCCAGGGCCAGCGCATCGGCGGCGTCGGCCGGCTTCGGTGCAACGGAGAGCCTCAGCAGCCTGGTGACCATCGCGGTGACCTGGGCCTTGTCGGCCCGTCCTGATCCGGTGATCGCGGCCTTCACCTCGGTCGGGGTATGCAGGGCGACCGGTATTCCGGCCCGGGCCCCGGCGAGGATCACCAGCCCCGATACCTGCGCCGTGCCCATCACGGTGCGGACGTTGCGCTGCATGAAGACCCGTTCGACCGCGATCACGTCCGGCCGCATTGCGGTGATTCGGGCCTCGATGTCGTTGGCGATCAGCAGCAGCCGCTGGCCGATCTCGACGTCATGATCGGTGCGAATGACGTCGACGTGCACCAGCCGCGGCGGCCGGCCGCGCGCACCCTCGACGACCCCGACACCGCACCGGGTCAGGCCTGGGTCGACCCCGAGCACCCGCACCGGCCGCACCCCTCGTCATTGGTTTCGCCCTGATCGAACGGACGTTCGACAGCCTAAGTGCTGGTCCATCGCCTGATCAGCACGACACGCGGCAGCGATTCCTCGTAGGGTCGAGGTCGTGTACGCCGAATCCACACCGATCCGCCCGCGCCGGGTGGTGCGGCCCAGCCCGATCTTCCTGGCGTTCGTCGCGGTCACGGTGGCTGGTGCCGTGATGTCGTGGAGCAACTCGAACTCGGCCGCCGTCGCCCAGTTCGGGGTCTTCCTGTTCGTCTTCGGCGCCTGGATCGTGTCGGTCTGCCTGCACGAGTTCGCCCACGCCTTCGCGGCTTACCGCGCGGGCGACCACAGCGTCGAGGCCGCCGGGTACCTCACCCTGAACCCGTTCAAGTATGCGCACCCGCTGCTGTCGATCGCGCTGCCGCTGTACTTCATCGCGCAGGGCGGTATCGGCCTGCCGGGCGGTGCGGTCTACCTGCATCCGCACACCTTCCGCACCCGGGCCCAGCGCAGTCTCGCCTCGGCCGTCGGACCGCTGGTCAACGTCGTCGTCGCGGTCATCGTGCTGCGGGTGGCGGCCGGCCACGTCCAGATCACCAACGGCTTCTTCGTCGGCGGTGATCATTACCGGTTCTGGGCCGCGCTGTCGTTCCTCGGGTTCCTGCAGGTCAGCGCGGCGATCCTCAACCTGCTGCCGATCCCGGGCCTGGACGGATTCGGCATCATCGAGCCATACCTGAGTCCCGAGACCCAGCGCGCGCTCGGCCCGATCAAGCCCTGGGGCATGCTCGGACTGTTCGCGCTGCTGTACGCGGTGCCGGCGTTCAACGCCCGCTTCATCGACGCGATCAGCGGGGCCTATCACGCCGTCGGCGGCGACGGGAACGTGTGGAGCGTCGGCTACACATTGTTCCGGTTCTGGCACCGTTTCGGCTGACGTTACGGCCCCACCGCCCACTTTCGTGCATCAAAGTGGGCACCCGAGCCGTAACGTCGATTACTCGGCGCCGATCGCCTCGAGCACGTCGTCGGACACGTCGAAGTTCGAGTAGACGTTCTGGACGTCGTCGAGATCCTCGAGCGCGTCGACGAGCTTGAACACCTTGCGGGCCGCCTCCGCCTCGAGCGGAACCTGGACGCTGGGCAGGAACGACTGGTCGGCCGATTCGTACTCGATGCCGGCCTTCTGCAGCGCGGTGCGGACGCCGATCATGTCGGTCGGTTCGCTGACGACCTCGAAGGAATCGCCGATGTCGTTGACCTCCTCGGCGCCATCGTCCAGCACGGCCGCGACCAGGTCGTCCTCGGTCAGCTTGGCCTTGGGGACGATCACGACGCCCTTGCGGTTGAACATGTAAGCCACCGAGCCCGGATCGGCCATCGAGCCGCCGTTGCGGGTCATCGCCGTCCGGACCTCCATCGCCGCCCGGTTGCGGTTGTCGGTGAGGCACTCGATCAGCAGGGCGACGCCGTTGGGTCCGTAGCCCTCGTACATGATCGTCTGCCAGTCGGCACCGCCGGCCTCGGCCCCGGAACCACGCTTGACCGCCCGTTCGATGTTGTCGAGCGGCACCGACGTCTTGCGGGCCTTCTGGATCGCGTCGTACAGGGTCGGGTTGCCGTCGACATCGCCGCCACCGAGGCGGGCCGACACCTCGATGTTCTTGATCAGCTTCGCGAACAGCTTGCCGCGCTTGGCGTCGACGACCGCCTTCTTGTGCTTGGTGGTCGCCCACTTGGAGTGGCCGCTCATGCGTTTCCTCTCACCAGATCTACGAAAAGTGCGTGCACGCGCCCGTCCCCGGTCAGCTCGGGGTGAAAGGACGTGGCCAGCAGATGCTGCTGGCGGACTACCACAATCCTACCGGCGCTGCCGGCGGCCATCGGGACGCGGCCGAGCGCGGTCGCCGCCGGCCCGAGCTGCTCGACCCAGGGCGCCCGGATGAAGACCGCATGGACCGGGCCACCGGCGATCCCGTCGACCGGCACGTCCGACTCGAACGAGTCGACCTGGCGGCCGAAGGCGTTGCGGCGCACGGTGATGTCGAGCCCGCCGAGCGTCGTGCTGGCCGGCCGCTCCCGCATCGCCGTCGGATGCGATTCGGTCGGCCAGCAGGATCATGCCGGCGCAGCTGCCGTAGGTCGGCATTCCGTCCGCGATCCGCTTGCGCAGCGGATCGAGCAGATCGAACGCCTCGATCAGCTTGATCATCGTGGTCGACTCGCCGCCCGGCAGCACCAGCCCGTCCACGGCGTCGAGCTCGGCCGGACGACGAACGGTCACCGCCTCGACGCCGGTCGCCCGCAGCGCGCCCAGGTGCTCGCGGACGTCACCCTGCAGCGCGAGGACGCCGACCGTCAGTTGGCGCGTCACCAACCACGTTCGGCGAGCCGGTGCGGCTGCGGGATCTGCTCGACGTTGATACCGACCATCGCCTCGCCCAGCCCGCGCGAGACCTTGGCGAGCACGTCCGGGTCGTCGAAGAAGGTGGTCGCCTTCACGATCGCCTCGGCCCGCTGAGCCGGGTTGCCGGACTTGAAGATGCCGGAACCGACGAACACGCCCTCGGCCCCGAGCTGCATCATCATCGCCGCGTCCGCCGGGGTGGCGATGCCGCCCGCGGTGAAGAGCACGACCGGCAGCTTGCCGGCGGCCGCGACCTCGGCGACGAGTTCGTAGGGGGCCTGCAGATCCTTGGCCGCGAGGAAAAGCTCGTCGGGTGGTAGCGAGGTCAGCCGGCGAAGCTCGTCGCGGATCTGACGCATGTGGGTGGTCGCGTTCGACACGTCACCGGTGCCGGCCTCGCCCTTGGACCGGATCATCGCCGCCCCTTCGGTGATCCGCCGCAGCGCCTCGCCGAGGTTGGTCGCACCGCAGACGAATGGCACCGTGAAGGCCCACTTGTCGATGTGGTGCGAGTAGTCGGCCGGGGTCAGTACCTCGGACTCGTCGATGTAGTCGACGCCGAGCGACTGCAGGATCTGGGCCTCGACGAAGTGCCCGATCCGGGCCTTGGCCATGACCGGGATCGAGACCGTGTCGATGATCGACTGGATCATGTCGGGGTCGCTCATCCGCGATACCCCGCCCTCGGCCCGGATGTCGGCGGGCACCCGCTCGAGCGCCATCACTGCCACCGCCCCGGCATCCTCGGCGATCTTGGCCTGCTCGGCGGTGACGACGTCCATGATCACGCCGCCCTTGAGCATTTCGGCCATACCGCGCTTTACCCGCGAAGTGCCGGTCGTGGGGCTGTTGCCGGTGGCGCTCGGGTCAATCGATTGCTCTGACATGGCACCCATTCTAGGAGCTAACGCGACCTGAGTTTGCTCAGCGGCATGTCGTGACCTGTGTCAGCTCGAGGTCACCGCGGTGCCGGCATTGGCCAGGGCGACCCACGCGCCGCCGGGGGCCAGATCGATCGGGGTTCCCGCCGCGGAGGTGAGCGTCGTTCCGGTCGTGGACGAGGTTCGGGTCCAGGTGCCGTCGATGCGCTGGCCGTTACGAAATACGACCACCGCGCCCGTCCCGATGGTATGCGTGTACTGCGATGGATTGCCGTTGACGTCGACGTCGCTGGTGTCGGGGGTTACCGCGCACAGCTGCACGATCACGTTCGGCGTAGTGATCAGGCTGCCGTCCGACGCCTTCTGGGCGACGCCGTTGATCACCCGGGTGTAGCGACTGGTCGCCGGGTCGTAGACGAAGTTGACCGCGCGTGCTGCCGACCTTGGTCGCGACGTTGGCGCCGGGCGTACCCGACCGGCACGACGGCCGACCAGGTGAACCCGATGCTCTGCACCGCGCCGGTCGCGCCGGCCTTGGCGGTCACCGTCGCCAGGTTCGAGGTCAAGTTATAAGGGGCACCGCGGTTGTTGTCGCGCGCAAAGCCGGGCCCGTTGCGGTCATCGATCACCGAATGCAGGATCGACCGGTCGAGGGTTGGCAGTGAGGCGCCGCCACCGCCGGAGGCCACCAGGGTGATCGCGCCGTACTGGCTGAGCAGCTCGGGATCACTGGTGCGGACGCTGCGGACGGGCTCGACCACGGGCTTCTGGCTGGCGAATACGGCGACCAGCCGCGACAAACCGCCCTCGGCCTGCTCGATGTAGACGATGTCGGCCTGGTTGATGCCGTGTTGCGGCCGTCCGTTCGCGGTGTCGTCGATCTTCACGGCCACGACCGAACCAGCCGGGACGGGCCCCAGCCCAGTCAGTGGGTTGACCGGATCTGAGGTCGGCGTGGGCGTCGGCGTAGGCGTCGGGGTCGCCGAGATCGTTGGCTCGGCCGCGACGGAGAGCTTCGGGGGCGAGGGCTTCGGCGGCTTGACGGTCTGGGTGCAACCGATGAGCACCGACAGCCCGATCGCTGCGAGCGCGAGCGCTTCGCAACGGCGGCGCGACCAGCGGTACCGCAGGATCATGGCCTACCTAACTCTTCGGGAACGGTGTCGTCGATGTCGAAGAACTGAGGAAGTTCACGCCGACCCGCCAAGTGGAGCAGTCGCGGCATCCTTCGTCGCCTAAGCGCGCGCGTGTCACGGACAGCATCGTTGTAGAAGCGCCGAGCGATCGACACGCGGACGGCCGATTCGTGCAGCTCGTCACGTTGGGCCGCGGTCAGGTCCACGCCCCTGACCGCGAGGTCGACCACCGCGTGGCCGACCTCGTTCTCGACGTCTTGGCGGTCCGGGCCGACCGCGGTCAGCGCGCGGCTGGGCCAGCGCCTCGATCTGAGCCCGCTGCTCGGCGGACACACCGGCCGAACCGTGGGGCCCGATCGTCGTTCGCCCCGAGCTCGGCCGCGTGCCGCAACGCGGCGACCCGGCGCACCAGCTGGGCGTCAAGGGCCGACTGGGCCGCGTCCAGCCGTGCGTGCAGCCGGTCGAGCCGCGATGCGGTGAACGCGATCCAGAGCGCGACCACCACGACGAGGATCCCGACAAGAATGAGCCAGCCAGCCGTGGACATTGGCGCTCATCGTAAACGCCCCGCACCGGTCGTCCCGCTGATCGCCACTTCATAAACCCGCATGACTTGGGCCGCGATGACGTTCCAGTCGAACGGGAGGACCGCTTGCGCCCCGGCTAGCGCGAGCTGGCGGCGCCGCGGCTCATCGCCCAGCAGGTCATCGAGGGCCTGCGCCAGGCGCACCGGATCACCGGCCGCGAACAGCGAGCCGACGTCGCCCCCGAGCAGAACCTGCTTGAACGCGTCGAGGTCGCTCGCCACGATCGGCGTGCCGGGCGGCCAGTGCTTCGAGCAGGATGATGCCGAAACTCTCCTGACCGGTGTTGGGCGCACAGTAGATGTCGACACTGCGAAGCATCCGGGCCTTGTCGTGCTCGCTGACCTGACCAAGCAGGTCGATGCGTTCGCTGACCTCGGGGGCGAGGCCGGATCGGAATTCGGCCGCCTCGCCCCGGCCGGCCACCAGCAGGCGCAACTGCGGGCGCCGTTCGAGCAGGCCACCCAGCGCTTCGGTCAGCACCTGCATTCCCTTGCGGGCCTCGTCATAGCGACCGATGAACCCGATCGTGCCGCCCTCGCGGGGATAACCGGGCAGCGGCTCGGCGTTGGCGTAGCGCGCCACCGCGACGCCGTTCGGGATGACGACGGCATCACCGCCGAGGTGCTCGACGATCACCTTACGGGCGGCCGGCGACACGGCGATGCGTCCGTTGATCTTCTCCAGGAACGGCTGCAGGACGTTGTCGAACATCGCCAGGAAGCGCGAGTGGGTCAGGGCGATGTGGAAGGTCGCGACCAGCGGACCGTCATAGATCATGCAGGCCAGCAACGACAGGCTGGCCGCCGCCGGTTCGTGCACATGGACGACGTCGAAGTCACCGTCACGCAGCCACCGCCGCACCCTCGCGGCCGACACCAGGCCGAACTGGACCCGGGCCACCGAGCCGTTGTAAGGGAACGGGACGGCCCGCCCGGACGTGAGGACGTACGGCGGCAGCGCCTCGTCCTCGTCCCCCGGCGCGAGCACCGACACCGAATGGCCCTGCCAGATGAAGGTCTCGGCCAGGTCGCGCACATGCGCCTGGACCCCGCCGGGGATATCCCACGAATACGGGCAGACGATGCCGATGCGCATCAGCCGACCACCGGGTGGTCGGACTGGGCCGGCCGCTTAACATCGGCCAGCCAGAACTTTTGCAGCATGTGCCAGTCGGCCGGGTGTTCGGCGATCAGGCCGGCGAAGACGTCGGCGAGCGACTGGGTGGCTGTACGCACCCGGTCGCCTAGGCGAGTGCCCGGCGTCTCGATCGGCGCGCCGATGCTGAGCCCCCAGCCATCGTCGACCCGGCGACCGAACGCGTCGGTGCCGGCATCGGTGAACCAGGCGCCGACGGGTAGCAGCGCCGCTCCGGTGGTGGCCGCTAGGAGCGCCGGACCCGCCGGCATCCGGGCCGGCTCGCCGAAGAACGTCACGTCGATGCCCTGACGGGTGAGGTCCCGGTCGGCCACCAGACAGACCCCGCCGCCGGCCTGCAAGCGTTCGGTCAGCACGCTGACGGCCGAGCGCTCGCCGCCGGTGAGCGGCAGCACCTCCATGCCCAGGCCCTCGCGGTAGGCGACGAAGCGGTCGAAGAGCGACTCGGGCTTGAGCCGCTCGGCCACCGTCGTGAACGGTTCGTGGTAGCGGTCGATCAGCCAGATGCCGGCGACATCCCAGTTGCCCATGTGCGGCAGCGCCAATATGTAGCCGCGCCCGGCCGCCCGGGCCTCGTCGAGGTACTGCGTCCCGGTCGTCGCGCGGGCGACCGAGCGGGCCACGGCCGCATGATCCATCCGGGGCAGCCGGAACGTCTCGAGCCAGTAGCGGGCGTAACGGCGCATCGACTGGGCCACCAGCGCGTCCAGTTCGTCGCTCGACGCATCCGGGCCGAGGACCCGGCGCAGGTTCGCTCGCAGCTGCCGGACGGCGGGCCGATTACGGCGAACGGCCAGGTCGGCACCGAGTCGGAACCCGGTGCGGGCCCACGACTCCGGCAGCGCCTTGACCGCACCCCACCCGGCGCCGAAGCCGGCGTCGACGGCCAGCCCGCGCAGCTGGTCGGCCTCGGTCCGAAGCGAGGTCACGGTTGACTCACGGCGTCGGCTGCGCCGCCGGGGACGTCTCCCCGGCCGGCGACGCCGGCGCCGTGATCGCGCGCGACTGCTGATAGACGGTGGCGAACCGCTGGGCAACGGTCACGGTCGACGCCGCGACGAGGGCCCACAGCGCGATCGCCTGCAGGTAGGGGATGTGGGCCGGCGTACCGGTCAAGCCGGTGCCCACCAGCGCGATGATGAGCCGGTCGGCCCGTTCGGCGATCCCGACCGTCGCGCTCAGCCCGGCGCCCTCGGCCCGGGCCCGGATGTATGACGTCAGCGAGCCGAGCACCAGACACAGCAAGGACGCCAGCAGCAGGGCGGGCTGGTCGTGCCGGGCGAAGTACCAGGCGATGCCGCCGAAGATGGCTGCGTCGACCGCCCGGTCACAGGTCGAGTCGAGGACCGCCCCGAAGGCCGAGCTGCGTCCGCCGGCCCGCGCCACCGCCCCGTCGAGCATGTCCAGGCAGGCCAGCGCGCCGACGACGGCGGCCCCCGCGAACCAATAGCCGCGCGGGAACAAGGTCAGCGAGGCGGCGATCGCGGCGATCGAGCCGACGAGGGTGATCACATCCGGGCTGACGCCGGCGTTGGCCAGCGTGCGACCGACCGGGGCCCAGAACCGGCCGACCGCGCCGCGGGCATGAATGTTGAGCACCTGACGAGGCTATCTGGCGCTCGGCCGACCGGTCGGATGTTGCCGAAAAGTCACTGCTTGGGCAGCTTGAGCTTGGACAGGTCCGGCATGGTCATTCCCGGCGGAAGCTGGCCGGGAACGCTGCCCCCGAAGCCGCCGGGCATTCCGCCGGGGAAGCCGGCCGGCAGCCGCGGCGGGGTCGGACCGTTGCCCGGCCGCCCACCCGAACGACCCTTCTTGCCCTTGGCCGCCTTCCGGGCGTTCTTGCTCGATTTGGTGGCGCTCTTTCGGCGCATCCCGGGCAGTCCCATGCCGCCCATCTGCGACATCATCTTGCGGGCTTCGAAGAATCGATCGACGAGCTGGTTGACGTCGCTGACGGTGACGCCCGAGCCCTTGGCGATCCGCAGCCGGCGCGATCCGTTGATCAGCTTCGGCTCGGCCCGTTCAGCCGGCGTCATCGATCGGATGATCGCCTCGGTGCGGTCGAGGTCGCGGTCGTCGACCTGGCTCATCGCCTCTTTCATCTGCGCGCCCATACCGGGCAGCATGCCGAGCAGGCTGGTCAGCGAGCCCATCTTGCGGATCGCCTGCAGCTGGTCCAAGAAGTCTTCGAGGGTGAACGTGCCGCCGCCGCTGAGCTTGGCCGCCATCGCTTCGGCCTCGCCCTGGTCGAACGACTTCTGCGCCTGCTCGATCAGGGTCATGACGTCACCCATGCCGAGGATGCGCGACGCCATCCGGTCGGGGTGGAAGACGTCGAAGTCGGTGAGCTTCTCACCGTTCGAGGCGAACATGATCGGCTGACCGGTGACGTAGCGGACCGACAGCGCGGCGCCGCCCCGGGCGTCACCGTCGAGCTTGGTCAGCACCACCCCGGTGAAGCCGACGCCGTCACGGAAGGCGGCCGCGGTGTTGACCGCGTCCTGGCCGACCATGGCGTCGACCACGAACAACGTCTCGTCGGGTGACACCGCGTCGCGGATCGCCTCGGCCTGCGCCATCATCTCGGCGTCGATGCCGAGCCGACCGGCGGTGTCGACGATGACCATGTCGTGCTGCGCCCGCCGGGCGAATTCGATCGATTCCCGGGCGACCGCGACCGGGTCGCCGACGCCGTTGCCGGGCTGAGGCGCGAACGATGCGACCCCGGCCTGCTCGGCCACGATCTGCAGCTGGGTGACGGCGTTGGGGCGCTGCAGGTCGCAGGCGACCAGAAGGGGCGTGTGCCCCTGGTCGCGCAGCCAGCGGCCGAGCTTGCCGGCGAGGGTCGTCTTGCCCGAGCCCTGCAGGCCGGCCAGCATGATCACGGTCGGCGGGTTCTTCGCGAACTGCAGCCGCCGGGTCTCACCGCCCAGGATCGGCGACCAGCTCCTCGTTGACGATCTTGATGACCTGCTGCGCGGGGTTCAGCGCCCGCGACACCTCTTCGCCGGCCGCGCGCTGCTTCGAGCGCGGCGATGAACTCACGGACGACCGGCAGCGCCACATCGGCTTCGAGCAGCGCGATCCGAATCTCGCGGGCGGTGGAGTCGATGTCGGCCTCAGACAGGCGCCCCTTGCCGCGGAGGCCGGTAAAGACCGCGGACAGGCGGTCGGCGAGGGTATCGAACACCCCACCAGCCTAATGGGACTGACACGGACCCAGTGTTATGACGCAGTGGCTGGCACAATCGCGGCCATGTCCACCCCCCAGCCCGCCCTGCCCGTGGCCCCCGCCCGTCCCCCGATAGCGGTCGTGATGGGCGTTTCCGGCACCGGGAAGTCGACGGTCGGCGCGCTGCTGGCGCAACATCTGGGCTGGCCGATGGCCGAGGGCGACGACTTCCACTCGGCGGCGAACGTCGCCAAGATGCACGCCGGCCAGCCGCTCACCGACGCCGACCGGCTGCCGTGGCTACAGGCGATCGCCGACTGGATCGGGCTGCGCGAGGCCGAAGGCACGGGCGCGGTCGTCACCTGTTCGGCCCTGAAACGGTCCTACCGCGACCTGCTGCGGGCCGGCCATCCCGACGTCCGGTTCATCTGCCTGATCGGCTCGGCCGCGCTGCTCGACGCCCGGCTCATCACCGCGTCGGCCACTTCATGCCCCCGTCGCTGCTCGGCAGCCAGCTCGACACCCTCGAGCCGCTGGAGCCGGACGAGCCCGGCGGCCGGGTCGACGTGTCCGGGCCACCCGAGCAGGTCGAGCGGGAGGCGCTGGCGATCCTCGCGCAGGAGCTAGCCGACGGACTAGCCGACGGCCTGGCCGAACAGGTCGCCGACGCCGTACGCGATCGCGGCCGCCGCCACCCCGAGGATCAGTTGCCGCCAGCCGGCGAACCACCAGCCGCGGGCGGTGAACCGGGCCGAGACTGCTCCGGCCAGGAAGAGCGAGGTCAGGGCCAGCACGGCCGACAACCACAGGGCCCGCAGCCCGAACAGGTACGGCAGCAGCGGCATCAGCGCCCCGATCGCGAAGGACGACAGTGAGCTGAGCGCGGCCGTCCAGGGGCTCGGCAGCGAGTGCGGATCGATCCCGAGCTCCTCGCGGGCGTGGATGATCAGGGCCTGCTCCGGGTCGCGCGAGAGTTGGCGGGCGACCTCGAAGGCCAGCTCGTGGTCGACGCCGCGACCGATGTATAGCTCGGCCAACTCTTCCATTCCGCCTGGGAGTTGTCGCGTAGCTCGGCCCGTTCGACCGCGACCTCGGCGTTCACCGCCTCGTTCTGACTCTGCACCGAGACGTACTCGCCGGTCGCCATCGAGAACGAGCCACCGACGAGGCCGGCCAGCCCGCCGACCGCGACGTAATGGGCCGACACGTTGGCCCCGGCGACGCCGGCAACCAGGGCGAAGTTCGACACCAGCCCGTCCATCAGCCCGAAGACGGTCGGGCGTAACCAGCCGCCGGTGACGTCGCGGTGATCGGGATGGTCGTGCGTGTGACCGATGGGGGCGGGCACAGCGGTCATGTGGTCGTGGGGCCGGCGTCAGGCGGCACGGGAGGCACCGTAGCTACCGGCGAGCCTTCCCCGGCCCGGAACCGCATCGGCATCGGCATCGGATCCGGCATCGGAACCGGACGCCGCTTCGACCGTGGCGTCGGCGCGATCAACCGAGGTGCCATCGACCGGTTCTCGGCCGTCCCGGTACAGCGGAGCGGCCGGCACGTTGCGGTGCCGGTAGTACCAGGCAGCACCGGCCAGGAACACCAGCAGCGCCGTCCAGTCGTTGAGTCGCACGCCCAGGAAGTGATTCGCGTGGTCCTCGCGCAGCGCCTCGATCCAGCCCGCGTCCGACGGTGTAGCCCATGACGTAGAGCGCGAAGAGGTTGCCCTGGCCGAGCACGAACCGTCGACCGACGTAGAGCAGCGCGAACCCCAGAGCCAGGTCCCACAGCGATTCGTAGAGGAAGGTCGGCTGGTAGTAGCCGCATACCCCGACGGTGCCGATGTTGCCGACGTCGCACTGGGTCAGGTGCCCGGTGACGACATCGATCTTGTGGATCTGCAGCCGCCAGGGCAGGCTCGTCGGGCCGCCGTAGAGCTCGTTGTTGAACCAGTTACCCCAGCGGCCGATCGCCTGGGCGAAAACGATGCCGGGCGCCGCGGCGTCGGCGAATGCGGCCAAGCGGATGCCCTTTCGCCGGCATCCGATCCAGGCACCGACACCGCCGAGCGCGATCGCACCCCAGATGCCGAGCCCGCCGTCCCAGATCTTGAAGGCGTTGACCGGATTCTCGCCGTGCTCGAAGTACAGCTCGGGGTCGGTGACGACGTGGTACAGCCGGCCGCCGATGAGCCCGAAGACGATCGCCCAGACGGCGATGTCCCATACCTCGCTGTCCGACCCGCCGCCGTTTGATCCAACGGCGGTTCGTCAGCCAGACCGCGATGATCATGCCGGCGACGATGCACAGCGCGTAGGCCCGAATCGGGATGGGCCCGGCGTGCCAGACGCTCTGCGTCGGGCTGGGCAGGAAAGCTGCTACGCGCACTTGACCAACTTAGACGAGATCATCCGCAGACCTAGCGACGCCGGACGCCCTCGGCCAGTTCGGCGGCGAGGCGGCCGGTCGCGGCAACTCCCTGATCGTTGGGTTCATCGAGCAATCGCCGGACGAAGGCCGACCCGACGATGACCCCGTCGGCGAACGCGGCGACCTCGGCCGCCTGATCGGAATCGGACACGCCGAGGCCCACGCAGACCGGCAGGTCCGGATCGATCCGACGGACCCGCTCGACCAACTGTTGGGCGGCGCCGCTGACGCTGGCCCGGACCCCGGTGACCCCCATCGTCGAGGCCGCGTAGACGAATCCGCGGCAGTAGCCGACCGTCGAGGCGACCCGCGCGTCGGTCGAGGACGGCGCGACCAGGAAGATCCGGTCGAGGGCCGTAGCGTCGGTGGCGGCCAGCCAGGCCGCGGCCTCGTCCGGGATCAGGTCGGGCGTGATCGCCCCGGATCCACCCGCGGCGGCCAGGTCGGCGGCAAAGGCGTCGACCCCGTACCGCTCGATCGGGTTCCAGTAGCTCATCAGGACCGCGGCTCCACCGGCCTCGGCGATGGCGCGCACCGCGGTCAGGGCGTCGCCGATGCCCACCCCGGCCTGCACTGCTACCTCGGCCGCCTGTTGGATCGTCGGACCGTCCATCACCGGGTCGCTGTAGGGAACGCCCACCTCGATGATGTCGACTCCGCCGGCCACCATCGCGGTCATCGCGGCGATCGAGAGCGGCACGTCCGGGTAGCCGACCGGCAGATATCCGATCAGCGCGGCGCGATTCTCGGACTTCGCAGCGGCGAGCGCCTTCTGCAGCGCGGTCACTGACTGGTGCCGAAGTAGGTGGCGGCGGTCTCGACATCCTTGTCGCCGCGTCCGGACAGGTTGACCAGGATGACCGCGTCCGGGCCGAGCTGCTGGCCCAGGATCACGGCGCCGGCCAACGCGTGCGAGGACTCGATCGCCGGGATGATGCCCTCGGTCCGGCAGAGCTGCGCGAAGGCGATCATCGCCTGGGCATCGGTGACCGGCCAGTACTCGGCCCGGCCGATGTCGCGCAGGTAGGAGTGCTCGGGCCCCACGCCGGGGTAATCGAGCCCGGCCGAGATCGTGTGCGACTCGACGGTCTGCCCGTTGTCGTCCTGCAGCAGGTAGCTGCGGGCACCGTGCAGGACGCCGGGCGTGCCCCCGGTGATCGACGCAGCGTGCCGGCCGGTGTCGACCCCGTCGCCACCGGCCTCGATGCCCACCAGCCGCACCGACTCGTCTGCGATGAACGCGCTGAAAATGCCGATCGCGTTCGAGCCGCCACCGACGCAGGCGACGACGGCATCAGGCAACCGACCGACCCGGTCGATCACCTGGGCCCGGGCCTCGTCACCGATGATCCGGTGATATTCGCGCACCATGAGCGGGAACGGATGCGGGCCGGCGACGGTCCCCAATAGGTAATGCGTGGAGTCGACGTTGGTCACCCAGTCGCGCATCGCCTCGTTGATCGCGTCCTTGAGCGTTCGCGAACCCGACGTCACCGCGACGACCTCCGCGCCGAGCAGCCGCATGCGGGCCACGTTCAGGGCTTGCCGCTCGGTGTCCACCTCGCCCATGTAGACCGTGCATTCCAGCCCGAGCAGTGCGGCCGCGGTGGCCGTCGCCACACCGTGCTGGCCGGCGCCGGTCTCGGCGATCACTCGCGTCTTGCCCATCCGGACGGTCAGCAGGGCCTGGCCCAGCACGTTATTGATCTTGTGCGAACCGGTGTGGTTGAGGTCTTCGCGCTTGAGCAGGATCCGGGCGCCGCCGGCCTCGGCCGAAAGCCGGGTGGCATCGGTGAGGGGTGACGGCCGGCCGGTGTAATCGCGCAGCAGTCGGTCGAGTTCAGCGGTGAACTCGGGGTCGGCCTGGGCGCTGTGGAAGGCGGCGGTGAGCTCGTCGAGCGCGGCCACGAGGGCCTCGGGGACGAATCGGCCCCCGTACGGGCCGAAGTGGCCGGTGGCATCCGGCACGGTCGAGTAATCAGCCAGCTGGGTCATTGCGACATCTCCGAACGGTTGGACGGGCGGGGTGACAAGTACTTCTCAGCCGCGCCATCGCCCAGGGAGATTCACCCGCTCAGTTTAGCCGGTGCCGCGAGCGACTAATGCACCCGAGGTTGCCCGCCCCCGGTCGCCCACCGGCCGACGTTGACACCCCGGCAGCTGCCCTTGCGGCGGGTCGCGCTGCTGAGGTGTCAACGTTGCCGGCAGCGCGGCGCCCCGGTCGCGTGGGCGCGCGGCAGTTACGTGTGCCGGGCGCGGGGGGTGGCGGGGTGCGAGCCGGCGGTGACGAGGTCGGCGACGGCCTGGCGCGGATCCGGGTGGGTGACGAGTCCCTCGCCGACCAGGACGGCATCGGCGCCGGCGGACGCGTACTCGATCAGGTCCAACGGTCCGCGGACACCCGACTCGGCGATCTTGACGACGCTGCTCGGCAGGCCGGGAGCGATCCGCTCGAAGGCCGATCGGTCGACCTCGAGGGTGGCCAGGTTGCGGGCGTTGACGCCGATGACGCGCGCACCGGCGTCAAGAGCGCGACTGGCCTCATCCTCGGTGTGCACCTCGACCAGCGCGGTCATGCCGAGCGACTCGATCCGTTCACGCAGGCCGATCAAGGTGTTCTGGTCGAGGGCGGCGACGATGAGCAGCACTAGATCGGCTCCGTGGGCGCGCGCCTCGTGCACCTGGTAGGACCCGATGATGAAGTCCTTGCGCAGCACCGGCACCGACACGGCCGCTCGCACGGAGTCGAGGTCATCGAGCGAGCCGCCGAAGCGGCGCTGCTCGGTAAGCACGCTGATGATGCGCGCCCCGCCCGATTCGTATTCATGCGCCAGCCGGGCCGGGTCGCTGATCGTGGCCAGATCACCGACGGACGGGCTGCGACGCTTGACCTCGGCGATCACTCCGACGCCCGCGCCGCGCAGCACCGCGATCGCGTCGAGGGCGGCCGGGCGGACGGCGGCGCGAGCCTTGATCTCGTCCATCGACACGGCTGCCTCGCGCTCGGCGAGGTCCGCGCGAACACCGACGATGATGTCGTCCAGAACACTTGCCACGAACATCACCTCCTCGGGTCGTCCTGAGCCGGCCCCTCGGTTGAACTGCTCCGATGCTAGCCAGCCAACCCGAATCGGACGCCACCGGGTACATCCGAAGGTTAGCGAACGATCGGTAGTTCGACGGTGAACTGCGCTCCGCCCTCGGGTGCGTGCCCCGCGACGATCGTCGCTCCGAGGCGGGTCACCAGCCCGTGGACGATCGCCAGCCCCAGGCCCGTCCCGACCTGACGCAGCCCGCGGTACCGCTCGTAGAGGGCCGAGCGTTCGAAGGCGACCCGCAGGTCGGCGTCGGACAAACCGGGGCCGCCGTCACGCACCTCGATCGCGATCACCGGCTGGGGCCCGTCGATGCGCGGGCGCAGCGCGAGCACGATCGGCGCCCCGGCCGGGGTGATCCGCAGGGCGTTGTCGAACAGTCCGTCCAGTGCTTGGCGAAGCCGGGACGGATCGGTGCGCACCATCAATGCGCCCGGCGGGCAGTCGAGGAAGAACTGCACGCCGACCGCGGCGCAACGCGCCGACCAGACCTCGGCGGTGGCCCGGCCGAATGCGAGCACGTCGAGGTCGATGAGGTCGATCCGGAACTCCTGCGCGCCGAGACGGGCGAGGTCCAGCAGGTCGGCGACGAGCCGGTTGAGGCGCTGGGACTCGGCGACCAGGACGCTGCCGACCTCCTGGGTGCGCTCGGGTGCGATGAGGCCGTCGGCGAGGGACTCGGCGTAGCCGCTGATCGCGGTCAACGGGGTGCGCAGATCGTGCGACACCGAGAGCAGGAATTCGCGCTCACGGGACTCGGAGTGGCTCAATCCGGCGGCCAGCGCATTGAGCGCATCCGCGACCTCGGCCACCTCTTCCGGCCCCTCGGGATACACGATCACGTCGCGGCGACCGGCCGCGAGCGCGTGGGCGGCGGCGGCCGTGCGCCGCAGGGGCCGGGCCAGCCGCCAGGCGACCAACAGGCCTAGCCCGATCGCGATGGCCACGGCGATGGCGAGCGCGAGCAGTATCCAGCGCACCGCCCGCTGGCCGACCGCCAGGGCGTCGGAGCGCTTCTGCACCAGCACGATCGCGCCCGTGTTGATCTTGCGCCCCTCGATGTAGACCGACTGGCCGTCGACCCGGGTAGTCATCGAGATCGAGGCGCCGGCGAGCAGGCTGGTGACCATGCTCGGCGTCACCGCGTCGCGAGCGAGAGCGTCTTCGGACACCACCCGGCCGCCCGCGCCGACGCTGGCATAGTCGATCTTGAGAACCTTCAGTGTTCGGCGCGCCCGGGTCGCGCTCACCGTCGAGTTCTCGCCGTCCTGCACCGACACCTGGGTCACGTCGGCGAGCTGGGCCAGTTGGCGCTGGGCGTCGTGGCCGGACGTCCGCTCGACCAGGATCACCGACAGACCGCCGGCGACCACCGCGGTGATAACTGCGACGGCACTGGCCAGCACGGCCATACGCAACGCGAGCGTTCCGCGGCGCCGACGACGCGGCGGTCGGCGGCGGGCGGGCCGACGGCAGGGTCACTGCCGGGTCGCCTCGGCCGCGTAGCCGACGCCGCGCACTGTGCGCACCGGGCTGGCCGGACCGAGCTTGGACCGCAACTGGGCGATGTGTACATCGACGGTCCGGGTGCCCGCGGACGAGGAGTAGCCCCATACCTCCGAGAGCAGCTGTTCGCGGCTGAACACCCGTCCGGGCCGGCGCATCAGATAGGCCAGCAGGTCGAACTCGGTCGCCGTGAGCGCAATCTCGGTCGGATCGGTCAGGCCCGAGTCGGCGAACACCCGCCGCTGCGCCGGTTCGAGCCGGATCGCACCGAGCACCATCGACGGCGCCGAGTCGGGCACCCCGTTGGCGCGGCGCAGCACGCTCGTCACCCGAGCGGCCAGTTCACGGGGCGAGAACGGTTTGGTCACGTAGTCGTCGGCGCCGAGTTCCAGGCCGACGATCCGGTCGACCTCATCGTCGCGCGCGGTCACGAACAGCACCGGCGTCCAGTCGTGATCCGATCGCATCCGCCGGCAGACCTCGACCCCGTCGATGCCCGGCAGGCCGACATCGAGAATCACGGCCGCCGGTTTGAGTCGCCGCACCGCAGCCAGGCCCCCCTCACCGTCACGCTCGTGGTGCACGGTGTAGCCGGCCTTGGTCAGGTACAGCCGGATGATGTCGGCGATGGCCGGCTCGTCCTCGACGACGAGCACCAGACCGCGCTGACCCGAGCCGGTGCTGGTCGTCACCGGGCCGACTCTAGATGCATGTGGCACCGGATTCGGTTACCGCAATGTCAGGATTCGGTTCGGGTCGTCGAATCACTGGTCGAATCACGGTCGAGTCGCTGGTCGGGTCGCTGGTCGGGTCATCGCCGCGATCCAGAGCCGACCACATGGCAATATCGCCGTTGCCGCGCTCGGCCCGCGCGCCGTCGGTCGGCGCCTCGTAACGACCCGACATCGCCGACCAGCGCCGGGCGAAGACGGTCGTCAGCACGCCGGCCAGCGCGATCAGCAGGGCCGAGGACGCGGTCAGAACGGGCCAGACCGCGCTCACGGTCACATGCGCGATCGAGGAGTTGTCGACGCCGACGCCGCTGGGGACACTCGTCCGCGCCCGGTCGGCCGAGATCGCCGACGTGCCCTCGATCGAGTACCAGACGATGAAGCCGGCCGAAACGACCAGCACGATGCCGACCAGGCGGCGTCCCCATCCTCGGGTGGCGGCGATCGCGATCACGCCGGCCAGCGCAATGAGCGCGAACGCCGTCGTGGCCGCGTAGAGGTCGCGTCCGGTCAGGCTCGCGGTGGCATCGGGCAGCGGACGAACGCGGGTCACGACGACCCGCTGCCAGTCGCGTCCGGCGAACAGCAACACGCCGGCCGCGCCCAGCAGCTCGAGCGATCAGCGCGAGCGCGAGCGTGCCGCGGGAACGGTTCACGAGCCGCCGGGTGGGACGGGCCGCAATGTCTCGGCGGTGGCGATCGCCTGCAGCACCGCGCGCGCCTTGTTGCGGGTCTCTTGCTCCTCGTGGGTCGGGACGCTGTCGGCGACGATGCCGGCGGCCGCTTGCACATAGGCGGTGCCGTCGATCATCACGGCGGTGCGGATGGCGATCGCCATGTCCAGGTCGCCGGCGGTGTCGAGGTAGCCGACCGCTCCGCCGTACACACCGCGGCGCACCGGCTCGAGCGACTCGATCAGCTCCATGGCCCGGACCTTCGGCGCGCCGGTCAGGGTGCCGGCCGGGAAGCTGGCGGTGAGGACGTCGAATGCGTCGCGGCCGTCCGCGACCTCACCCTGCACGGTCGAAACAATGTGCCACACATGGCTGTAGCGCTCGACCGATCCAAAATCGACCACCTCGACGGTGCCGGGCTTCGACACGCGGCCGAGATCGTTTCGGGCCAGGTCGACGAGCATCACGTGCTCGGCCTGCTCCTT
This sequence comes from uncultured Actinomycetes bacterium, assembly GCA_963730855.1. Lineage (GTDB taxonomy): Bacteria > Actinomycetota > Actinomycetes > Mycobacteriales > Jatrophihabitantaceae > CAVSTK01. The sequence goes on along the minus strand of CAVSTK010000008.1, from coordinate 287,070 downwards.
CGGGTCGTGCACCAGCTCGGCCGCCAGCGCCGCGTCCTGTTCGGCGGTCTCGCCCCGGCGGCGGGTGCCCGCGATCGGATGCAGCGTCGCCAGCGGCCCGCTGACCGTCACCAGCGCCTCGGGGCTGCAGCCGACGATGTCGACGCCGGGCAGTCGCATGAAGTACATGTACGGGGACGGGTTGAGAGTCCGCAGCACCCGATAGACATCGAGCGGACGGGCCGGGGTCTGCACCGAGAACCGCTGCCCGACCTGGATCTGGAACACCTCGCCGGCCCGGACCGCCTCGAGCGCCTGCTCGACCGCGGGCAGGTATTCCGTCAGCGGCGTGCGGGACTGTGCCGGCTTCGGTGGCGTGATCGACAGGCTGCCGACGGTCGAGCTGGCCGGAGCGGCCAGCGCCTTCTGCATCGTGTCGAGCCGGCCGATCGCATCGTCGTACGCGGCATCGAGCTCGGCCTCGCTCGAGGTCGGGGTGCGCGAGCGCGTTGGCGATCAGCACGACGCTGCATTCGTGATGGTCGACGGCCGCGAGGTCGGTGACCAGCAGCATCTGCAGCTCGGGCAGGCCGAGTTCGTCGGTGGCCTTCTCGGGCAGCTGCTCGATCCAGCGGACGACGTCGTAGGACAGGTAGCCGACGAATCCACCGGTCAGCGGAGGCAGGCCCGGGCAGCCTCGGCGCCTTCAACGCTCGCCACGCCGCTCCCAGGACGTCGAGCGGATTGCCGGTGGTCGGCAGACCGGCCGGCACGTTGCCCGTCCAACTGGCTTCGCCATCGACGACCGACAGCGTGGCCACGGCATTGACACCGACGAACGACCAGCGGGAGAACGACCGGCCGGGCTCGGCCGATTCGAGCAGGAACGTGCCGGGGCGTTCGTCGGCCAGTTTGCGGTAGACCCCGACGGCCGTCTCGGCGTCGGCGAACAGCGTCCGCGCGATCGGCACCAACCGATGCGTCTTGGCCAGCTCACCGAACTCGGCCCGAGAGATCGACTGGGTCATGATGTCACCGCAGTCGCCAGGAGTTCGTCGGCGTCGAAGCAGGTCCGGTCACCGGTGTGGCAGGCGGCGCCCACCTGATCGACCTTGACCAGCAGCGAGTCGCCGTCACAGTCCAGGGCAACGGACTTCACCAGCTGGATGTGACCGGACGTCTCGCCCTTGATCCACTCCTCCTGCCGCGACCGTGACCAGTAGGTGGCCCGGCCGGTGGTGAGGGTCTTGTGCAGCGCCTCGTCATCCATCCAGCCGATCATGAGCACCTCGCCGGAGTCATATTGCTGGACGACGGCCACCACCAGGCCGGCGGCATCGCGTTTGAGCCGGGCCGCCACGGCCGGATCGAGGTTGCTGGATTCGCGCACGGCTCGATTCTGCCCGCCCATGGGCGCGGTCGGGTAATCAGTTTCCGGCCGTGGCGCCCCCGGCCACGGTTCGCGGTGATCTAGCGAGCCGGCAGCCGCACGGTCACGGTGCTGCCGCGCCTCGACCGAGCTGACGAAGCCGACGGTGCCGCCGTGGGCCGCGACGATGGACGCCACGATCGCCAATCCGAGCCCGCTGCCACCGCTCGATCGGGCCCGCGACCCGTCCGACCGCCAGAACCGCTCGAACACGTGGGCCGCCTGCTCGGCGGCAGGCCGGGTCCCGAATCGATGACGCGGATCACGACCTCGCCGACCTCGCGGGTGGCCGCGACCCGGATCGGACGGCCGGGCGCGGTGTGGACGGCGGCGTTGGTGACCAGATTGCGCACGACCCGCAGCAGCTGGTCGTGGTCGCCGCGGACGGTCGTGCCGGGCGTGACGGTGATGCCGAACCGGCGGTTCGGGTAGGCCGCCTCGGCTCCCTCGATCGCTGACTCGATGACCTCGGTGACGTCGACGGGCAGCGATTCGATCGGCGCTCCGATGTCGCCGCGGGCCAGCGTCAGCAGGTCCTCGACCAGGCGTGACATGCGAGTGCCTTCGCCCTCGATCCGCTCGAGCGCCTCGGCATCGCTGGCGCTCGAGGTGGGGCCACCGTTCTTGTCGTCGTAGGCGCGCTGCATGCGGGCCAGTTCGGCATAGCCTCGGATCGAGGTCAGCGGCGTCCGCAGTTCGTGGGAGGCGTCCGCCATGAACTGGCGCATTCGCTGCTCGCTCTCGACGCGGGCGGCGAACTGGGTGCCGACGGCACCGAGCAGACGTATTGACCGACTCGGCCAACTGGCCGACCTCGGTGTCGGGCTCGGTCACCGGCACCCGGCGCTCCAACCCGGCGCCCTCGGGTGAGAGCTCCTCGGCCACCATCCGAGCGGTCGTCGTGACCCGATGCAGTGGTCGAAGACTCAGCCGCACGCCGACCGTCGTGGATGAGCAGCGCCACCAGCGACCGCACCGACGCCGATCAAAGCTTCGATCAGGAGCAGTTGGTGCAGGGTCTTCGTGATGTCGCTCGTCGATAGCCCGATGACCTCGTAGTAGTTGCCCTGGGGCGTCGAGATCGGGCGAGCGGTGATCCGGATCGTTGCCCCGTCACTCGTGGACACGGTTCGGTAATTGGTCGGCGCGTTGAGGATCGCGGCCCGGTCTGTGTTGCTCAGCTGCACGATGACCAGATCAGCCGTGTCCGACGTGAGCTTCAGTTGAGTGCCGTCCGGCGCCGAGAATGGTCATCCATTGCTGCTGCGCGGCCTTCAAGCTCGTTTGGGTGCCGTTCGGCAGACTGCACAACCCAGCGTTCGGGTCGACGCAGCGACCCATGTATCGGAGGTCCTGTGTCGCCAGGCCGCCGACCTGCTGGTCGAGTCGGTCAGTCAGAAATTTGCCGAGCGCCGCATAGGTGGCGCCGGCAGCCGCCAGCACCGACGACGAGCACCAGAGGAGACCACGCCGACGACCAGTCGCGAGGTCAACGTGCGCGGAACGAACCGCCAGCCGCGCTTGGCGCGCGACGGCGGCAGCGATCGAAAGGCGGCTCGCCTGGACCGATTGCGGTCGGCGGGTTCGGTGGTGGGGAGAAGTCGGGCGGCGTCTGCGGTGGCGACCAGTACCCGGCCGACGCGGGGAGCGCGGACGGGTTGGGGTCTATCGCAGACAAGTGTTCCGTCATAGGTCACCCCAGCACCCAACCGGGTTCAGCTGCGGGGAGCCTTGATGACGTAGCCGGCACCGCGGACGGTGTGGATGAGCTTGGGCTCGACGGCGTCGACCTTCTTGCGCAGGTAGCCGACATAGAGCTCGACGATATTGGACTGGCCCTGGAAGTCGTACTTCCAGACGCGGTCGAGGATCTGCGCCTTCGACAGCACGACCCGCTCGTTACGCATCAGATAGCGCAACAGTTCGAACTCGGTAGCCGTCAGATGGATCTCTTCCCCGCCCCGACTGACTTCGTGACTGTTCTCGTCGAGTTCGAGGTCAGCCACCTGGAGCACGCCAACGCGAGCTTCGTCCGGGGCGGCGCGCCGCAGGACGGCGTGCACCCGGGCCAGCAACTCCTCGACGCTGAACGGCTTGACGACGTAATCATCGGCGCCGGCTCGCAGGCCACCGATGCGGTCGGTGGCGACATCACGGGCCGTCAGGAAGATGACCGGCACCTGCGACCCGGCGGCGCGCAGGTTGTGCAGCACGCCCAGACCGTCCAGGCCCGGCATCATCACGTCGAGGACGATCAGGTCGGGGTCGGATTCGGCCACGGCCGCGAGCGCCGAGTTTCCGTTGTCGGCCGTCATGGTCTCGAACCCGTCGAATCTCAGTGCGGACGAGACCAGATGCGTCACGTTCTCTTCATCGTCCACGACCAGAACTCGTCGTTTGGTGGCCGAAGCTGTACGCATATGGCTTTCTCCCTTGGCGCGGTCCATGCATGTGCTGTGGTCATCCTGAGCGCGCCGGCTGGGGCCAACATGGGGACTTGCTGTGGATAGCCTATGACGGACCTCAAATTTTCGTCCAGTCAGCGGACGATGACCCCACCGACGCGCAGCGCGTCCTTGACCGCACCGATCGTCAGCTCGCCGAAGTGGAAGACGCTCGCGGCCAGCACCGCGTCAGCGCCGGCCTGCACCGCCGGCAGGAAGTCGCCGACCGCTGCCGGCCCCCCCGCTGGCGATCACCGGTAGGCCGACCGCGGCCCGTACCGCGGTGATCATCTCGAGATCGAAGCCGGCCCGCGTTCCGTCGGCGTCCATCGAGTTCATCAAGATCTCGCCGGCTCCGAGCTCGGCCGCCCGGACGGCCCATTCGATCGCATCGAGACCGGTGCCGCGCCGGCCGCCATGGGTGGTGACCTCGTAGCCGCTGGGCGTCATCGGGGTGCCGTCGGGCACTCGCCGGGCATCGACCGACAGCACCAGCACCTGCCGTCCGAAGCGGTCGGCGATCTCGGCGAGCAGTTCGGGACGAGCGATGGCGGCCGTGTTCACGCCCACCTTGTCGGCCCCGGCCCGCAGCAGCGCGTCGACGTCGGCGACCGACCGGATCCCGCCCCCCACGGTGAGCGGGATGAAGACCTGCTCGGCGGTGCGACGGACGACGTCATAGGTCGTCTCGCGATTGCCGGACGAGGCGGTGATGTCGAGGAAGGTCAGCTCGTCGGCGCCCTCGGCGTCGTAGCGACGAGCCAGCTCGACCGGATCGCCGGCGTCGCGGAGGCCGACGAAGTTCACGCCTTTGACGACCCGTCCGGCGTCGACGTCCAGGCAGGGGATGACCCGGACGGCGACGGTCATCTGGTCGCCACCAGTTCGACCTCGACCAGCATCCGCTCGTCGAGGAACCCGTTCACCACGATCATCGTCGCCGCCGGCCGGATCGCGTCGAAGCGCTCACTGTGGGCCCGTCCGACCGCGTCCGCGTCGGCCCGGTCGCTGATGTACATCCGGGTCTGCAGTACGCCCGACCGTAGGCAGCCGGCGGTTTCGAGGGCGCCCAGCGCAGACGTCGAACGCGGCGGACGCCTGGGCGTACGCGTCGCCGATCCCGACCAGCTCGCCGGCCACGGTCGCGGTGCAGCCGGCGGTGAGGAACAGGTCGCCGGATCGTACGACCCGGCTGTAGCCGATGACATCCTCGTACGGGCCGCCTGAGCCGAACCGTTCGATCGTCGAGCCCTCGCTCACCGCGCCACGGCCTCGATCGCCTCGGGCAGCGTGAACGCGCCGGCGTAGAGCGCCTTGCCGACGATCGAGCCCTCGACCGTCCGTCCGCTCGGGGTGACGACCGCGGCCAGTGTCTGCAGATCGGCCAGGGACGACACTCCCCCACTGGCGACGACGGCCGCGGTCGTGCGTTCGCAGACCTGGGTCAGCAACTCGACGTTCGGACCGGTCAGCGTGCCGTCGCGGTGCACGTCGGTGACCACGTAGCGGGTGCAGCCGTCGGCGTCGAGGCGGGCCATGGTCGCCCATAGGTCACCGCCCTCCTGCGTCCATCCCCGCGCGGCCAGGGTCGTGCCGCGGACGTCCAGGCCGACCGCGATCCGGTCGCCGAAGCGGGCGATCGCCGCGCGGACCCAGTCGGGTGACTCGAGCGCGGCGGTGCCGATGTTGACCCGGGCCGCACCGGTGGCCAGCGCGGCCTCGAGCGAGGCGTCGTCGCGAATGCCGCCGGAGAGTTCGACGGCGACGTCGAGCTTGCCGATCACCTCGGCCAGCAACCGGCGGTTCTCGCCCCGGCCGAAAGCGGCGTCCAGGTCGACGAGGTGGATCCACTCGGCGCCGTCACGTTGCCAGGTCAGCGCAGCCTCGAGCGGGTCGCCGTAGGAGGTCTCGGACCCGGCCGCACCCTGAACCAGGCGCACCGCGGTGCCATCGGCGACATCGACCGCGGGCAGCAGCACGAACGGGGTCTGACGGGTCACAGCGTGTTCAGCCAATTCTCGAGGACGGTGGCGCCGGCGTCGCCTGACTTCTCCGGATGGAACTGCGTCGCGCTGACCAGGCCCGACTCGACCGCCGCGACGAAGTCTTCGCCATGGTGGGTGATGGTGACGCGTTCGTCCCGCATCGCTCGAATGCACTGCGTACGAATGCACGAAATAGAACCGGGTGGACGGATCGAGGCCGGCGAACAGCGTCGAGCCGGCGGGTACCGCGACCGTGTTCCACCCCATGTGGGGCAGGACCGGGGCGTGCAGCGGCTCGACCCGACCCGACAGCACCCCCAGACCCGCGGTCTCGACGCCGTGCTCGACCCCGGCGTCGAAGAGAACCTGCATGCCGACGCAGATACCGAGCACCGGACCGTCGGCCGCCAGACGCTTCGCGATGATCGCGCCCCCGTCGACCGCGTTCAGGCCGGCCATGCACGCGGCGAACGCGCCGACCCCGGGCACCACCAGACCGTCGGCCGAGGTGGCCGCCGCGGGGTCGCTGGTGACGGTGACCTGGGCGCCGACCCGGGCCAGCGCCCGCTCGGCCGAGCGCAGATTTCCCGACCCGTAGTCGAGCACGACGACACGCTTCATGGGCGGTTACAAAATGCCTTTGGTGGACGGGACGCCGTGGACACGGGGATCGAACTCGGTCGCCGCGCGCAGGGCCCGGGCAACCGCCTTGTACTGCGCCTCGACGATGTGATGCCAGTCGCGGCCGCTGTGCACGGTGACGTGCAGCGCGATCGCGGCGTGGTGGGTGAACGATTCGAAGACGTGCCGGGTCAGCGTGCTCGGGTACTCGGCACCGATGGTCGGCGGTGCCCCGTCGGGCTCGTGATGCACGAGGTACGGGCGCCCGGACAGGTCGACGGCCGCCGACACCAGCACCTCGTCCATCGGGATCGTCGCGTCGCCGAAGCGGCGGATACCGGCCTTGTCACCGGCCGCCTGCGCGAACGCCTGACCGAGCGCGATCGCGGTGTCCTCGATGCTGTGATGAGCGTCGATGTGCAGATCGCCGACGACCTCGACCTGGAGGTCGAACAGGCTGTGACGGGCGAACGAATTCAGCATGTGGTCGAAGAAGCCGACGCCGGTGGATACGTCCCCGCGGCCGACGCCGTCGAGATCGATCTCGACGAGCACCTTCGTCTCGTTCGTCTGCCGCTCGATGCGGGCGGATCGCGTCATGGGCGCACCTCCTGGACGTGCATCACGTCGACTAGGGCTGCCCGGAACGCGGCCATCTCGGCCGGCGAGCCGATCGAGGCCCGCAGCCAGCCATCCGGGCCAGTCTCACGGATCAGCACATCGCGGGCCAGCAAGCCCGACCAGACGGCGTGGCGGTCGGCGAAGGTGCCGAAGAGGACGAAGTTGGCGTCGGACTCGGCCACTTGCAGGCCGATCGAGCGCAGCCAGGTGACCGTTTTGTCGCGCTCGGCCCGCAGTTCGCCGACCTTACCGAGCAACTCCGGGGCGTGGGCAAGCGCGGTACGCGCGACCACCTGCGACACCGCCGACAAGTGGTAAGGCAACCGCACGATGCTGACCGCGTCGACCACGGCCGGATCGGCGGCCAGGTAACCGATGCGTCCACCGGCGAGCGCGAACGCCTTGCTCATGGTCCGGGTGACGACGAGCCGGGGACGCCCGGGCAGCAGGGCGAGCGCGCTGGGCGTGCCGTCGCGGCGAAACTCGGCGTAGGCCTCGTCCACGACCACCATGCCCGGCGCGGCGTCATAGATCGCCTCGATCGCGCTCGACGTCAGCGCGGTGCCGGTGGGGTTGTTGGGCGAGGCCAGCAGGATGACCGCCGGCTGGTGCTCGCCGATCAGCGCCGTCGCCTCGGCGATGTCGATCGTGAAGTCGTCGCCGCGGCGTCCGGCGATCCAGCCGGTGTGCGAGTCGCGGGCGTACTCCGGGTACATCGAATAGGTCGGGGCGAAGGACAGCACCATGCGTCCCGGGCCGCCGAAGGCCTGAAGCAGCTGCAACATGATCTCGTTCGAGCCGTTGGCGGCCCATGTGTTCGCCGTTGTGAGGTCGACGCCACCGTCGGCATTGAGGTAGGTCGCGAGATCGGCCCGCAGCGCGACCGCATCCCGATCCGGGTAGCGATTGAGCTCACCGGCGACGGTGGCCACTGCGGCAGCGATGTCGGCGATCACCGCGGCCGAGGGTGGGTAGGGGTTCTCATTGACGTTGAGCCGCACGGCGACATCGAGCTGCGGGGCGCCGTAGGGAACCTCGGCCCGAAGCTCGTCGCGTAGCGGCAGGTCGGCCAGCGTGGTCACTGCTGAAACCGGGCGCTGACGGCTGCACCGTGGGCCGGCAGGTCCTCGGCCGAGGACAGCGCCAGGATCTGCGGCAGCACGTCGGCCAGCGCCGCCTCGTCATACTCGACGAGCTGCATCCCCTTCAGGAACGACTGCACCGACAGCCCCGACGCGTGCCGGGCGGTGCAGCCAGTGGGCAGCACGTGATTGGACCCGGCGCAGTAGTCGCCGAGCGATACCGGCGAGTAGGTGCCGACGAATACGCAGCCGGCGTTGCGGACCCGCTCGGCCCATCGCCGGGCATCGGCCGTGATGATCTCGAGGTGCTCGGCCGCGTAGGCATTGACGACGGCCAGGCCCTGCTCGAGGTCGGCGACCAGCACGACCGCCGACTGCTCACCGGTCAGCGCCGTGCGGACGCGCTCGAGGTGCTTGGTCAGCCCGACCTGCCGCTCGAGTTCGAGGTCGACAGCGTCGGCCAGCGCGACCGAATCGGTGACGAGCACCGACGCGGCCAATGGGTCGTGCTCGGCCTGGCTGATCAGGTCGGCGGCCACGTGCACCGGGTCGGCGCCGGCGTCGGCCAGTACGGCGATCTCGGTCGGGCCGGCCTCGGCGTCGATGCCGACCACACCACGGACCAGGCGTTTGGCCGCGGCCACGTAGACGTTGCCCGGTCCGGTGATCAGGTCGACCGGTTCGATGCCGAGCGACTCGTCACCGTAGGCCAGCAGCGCGACCGCCTGGGCCCCGCCGACGGCGTAGACCTCGTCGATGCCGAGCAGCGCGCAGGCCGCCAGGATCGACGGGTGCGGCAGACCGCCGAACTCCCTCTGGGCCGGCGAGACGATCGCGATCGAGCTGACCTCGGCCGCCTGGGCGGGCACCACGTTCATCACCACGCTGGACGGGTAGACGGCCAGGCCGCCGGGCACGTAGAGCCCGACCCGCTCGACCGGCACCCAGGTCTGGGTGACGCTGCCGCCCGGCACCACCTCGACGGTGACGCTCTCGCGGCGCTGCGCGCTGTGGACGATTCGGGCCCGCCGGATGGATTCGAGCAGTCCGTCCCGCGTCGCCGGGTCAAGGTTGGCGAGCGCGTCCTCGAAGGCCGCCTTCGGTACCCGGGGATCCGGTACGTCGACACCGTCGAAGCGCAGGGTGGCCTCCCGGGCCGCCGCGTAGCCGCGCTCGGCGACCGCCTCGACGACCGGCGTCACCGCGATCATCGCTTCGCGGACATCGACCTTCGCCCTGGGCAGGGCCCGTCGCAGGGTCGAGGCGGCGTCACTCACTGGGCTGACCGGGCTGGACAGGTCGATGCGGCGCAACACATCCCAAATCCTACCGGCGTCGTTCGATTCATTTACCCGGCTGGAGGCGTCAGAGCTTTACGGTAGGCAGGTGTCGCAGCTGCTTCCGATCTTCCCCTTGGACACGGTGCTGCTTCCGGGGGCGGCGCTTCCGCTGCGCATCTTCGAGCCGCGCTACCGCGCTCTCATCGCTGATCTCCGCGGCGACGCCGGTACTCCTCCGGACGACGCCGGGTTCGGCGTGATCTCGGTGACTCATCCGGACGGCCTGTTGGAACGCCCGGCGGCCACCGAACTGGCCGGCGTCGGTACCTACGCCGCCATCGTCGAGCTGGAGATGCTCGAGGACGGCGGCTCGGAGGTGCTTACGGTCGGTCGGCGCCGATTCCGGATTCTCGCGGTCGAGCCGACCGGCAAGCCCTATCTGCAGGCCAGCGTCGAGTGGTTGCCCGAGTTGAGGGGCCACGTGCCAGCGGCGTTGGCCGACGCCGCCCGCGTCGGGTGCGCGCGATACCTGAGCGATTTGGCCGACCTGGTCGGCCGCGACCGCCCGGTGGCTCGGTTCTCATCCGATCCGGTCACGCTGTCCTACCAGGTGGCCGGCCGCATCCGTCTCGCCACGGGTGAACGCCGAACCCTGCTCGAAGCGGCTGACGCCGGCGATCGACTGCGGATGGCCGTGCGGCTACTGCGCCGTGAGGTCGTCCTGATGGCCCGCACCCAGAGTGTCGCGGTCTCCCCCGGCCAGCTGCAGCTCGATACCCAGCCCAACTGACCCGTCCGCCTCGGGCGACTGGCGGCCCCGGTCGGGATCGATGCCTAGGTCGTCGGGATTGATACCTAGGTCGTCGGGATGAACAAACGCCACGCACAGTGTGTACGCCCCCACGGCGACGATCAGCTCGACCAGGACGAAGCCGAACGCATGCACCTGAAGGGGCAGCCGGGGCACTACGTGGCCGACGGTCCCGTTGGCCGTGCCACCGCCGACCAGATGCCCCACCAGATCGGTCAACAGCGCGCCGGCGACAGCGCCGACGCCCAACGCGGCCACCACGACCGGTCCCCGCTGCGCCCGTCGCCGCCACAAGAGCAGGCCCGCCGCCAGGCCGATCACCGCGGTGATCAGGGCGAACCGACCGTCGGATGAGATGAAGCCCTCGGTCTCGTCCGGAATGATCGAGGTGTTGGTGTAGATCAGCCCCCGGGTCGCGGTGCGGGCCCAGGCCGCCCAGCCCAAACCGGCCAGCGCGCCGAGCGTGGCCAGCACAACGATCGTCACTGCCGCGAGGCGCAGCTCAGCCCGGGTGAACCAGGGATCACGTGGCGGTTCGGGGGTGAGCGGGGGCGCGCCCGCTGGGGGGACGCCCTCAGGGGCCGGCAAGGTCACGGTGTCAGTTTGTCACTGCTGGTTGAGAATGAGCCGACCGTCGGCGATGACGGCGGTCGGAGCGCGCCACACGCCGGGCTCGGCGATCGGGTCACCGGACAGCATGACGACCGCGGCCGGCCGGCCCGACACGATCAGGCCCGAGCGGGCCCGTACCCCGGCCGCCCCGGCCGAACCGAACGTCGCCGCCCGTAGTGCACCCAGCCGGCCCATACCCGTGTCGGCCAAGCGGTCGAGCTCACGAGGGTCGACGCCCGGTTGGGTACCGGCGTTGCCGAGGTCGGTGCCATAGCGAAGGACGACCCCGGCCCGGTACAGCGCGGCGGCGTTGGCGGCGGCCGTCCGGCCCACCCCGTCGGCGAAGAAGGTCTGCAGCGTCGACACCACACTCACACCGCGGGCCGCCATCAGCTCGACCAGCTCCTCGTCCAGCAGATCGGTCGGCGTGTGCGCGAGTTCATCGACCCCGGCATCGACGGCCCGGCGCACCATGTCGGCTCGCAGCGCGTGGGCCACGACGGCCAGGCCGGCGTCGTGGGCGGCGGCCACCACCGCCCGCAGCGCTGCGGGACTGAGCACCGGCCAGTCGCCCGTCCCCGGCTCGAGCGCGACCTTGATCACGTCGACGCCGTTGGCCGCGAGCCGGTGGACCACGGTGCGGGCATCGGCCGGGCTGGCGACGAACATCGCGTAGCCGTCGCGGCCCCACGAGCGGCTCGGGTAGCCCAGGGGCGCGGTGATGATCGGTCCTGATATCGCCACGACGGGACGCAGTCCGGTCGGCGTCCGATGCCCGCTGCGCCACTGGCGCGAGCGGATGATCGGCGAGCCGAGGTCGCGTACCCCCACGAGACCGCGGCGCAGACAGTCATCGACGTCACCGAAGCCCAGATGGACGTGCGCGTCGACCACCCCGGGACCGATCCAGGTCTGCGGGCCGCCGAGCACCGGGAGCTGCGCCGGCACGGGATAGGCCCCGAACGGCCCGGCGTAGTCGACGACGCCGCGGGGGTCGATGACGATGAAACCCTGGAACGGTTCGGTGTCACCACCCGGCCAGATCCGGCCGAATACAACGATGCCCCGGCCCAGACCGGTCACCGCACTCGCCCGCGCCGAGGTCGTCGGCGCGGGACCAGGTCGCATGGGCTGATTGTGCCCACTGATCGGCGGCTAACGCAGCCGATCGTGGCGGCGCGCCCCGGGCGTCATCAGCAGATGCACCTCATCAAGGCGACCGGGCGACACGACGCGTTCGACATCGAAGTCGCGCAGCTTGCGCATCACCTCGGAGCGATGACGTCCGGCCAGCCGGATCGCGAGCAACGGCATGGTCACCGATCGGCTCGGCAGACCGATCCGGCGCAGTTCGCGAACCACGTCCTTGCGGGTGTCGCCGACCAGCGCCGCGAGTCGCCGCTCGCCATCCGGGTCGAGCGACGGGACGGTCGTGCGGCGCAGCACCGCCCCCAGGATCGCTCGAGCCATGAGGACCACGACGGCGATCAGGCCGATCAATACCGCGAAGGCCGTCGACCCGGCGAAGTAGCTGCCGACAGCGATAGCGACGATCACGCCGGCCACCACCAGCAGCGCCCGGCTCATCTGCACCGCGAGCGCGCGACCGAGCAGATAGCGGCCCAGAGCCCAGCGCGATAGCCCGTCCCCCTGCGCGAAGGCACCGATGTCGCCGAAGACGACACCGTCAGCAGCGGACGAATCGCCGGCGTCGGCGGCAGAGAAGGGGCCCCGGTCGGGATCATTGATCGGCAACATCACCACCGAATCGACGGTACGCGCGGGCTGGGTAGGGGCGGCGCCTGTTCGCGCCGCATTCAGGCAACGCTCAGCAATCGCCTAGCCGCCGAGCGCGCGCGGTCCGAGCAACGCCTTGAGGTCGGCCATCAACGCCGCGGTCGGCGCGACCCGGTACCCGTCGCCCAGGCGCAGCTTCTGTTGCCGCTCACCGTTCACCAGCTGCAGGTGCACGTCGGTGGTGCCGGGGTGGGACGCGAGCACCTCGCGCAATCGTTCGACCAGCGCCGGGGTGCAACGGGCCGGCGCGACGCTGACCACGACCGGCCCCTGCGACCGTGCGGTGAGATCCGGCAGCGTCAAGTCACTGACGATCAGCTCGACCGTGTCGTCGCGGGCCTGCGGCCGTCCCTTAAGGACGACCAGAGCATCTTCGACGACCTGCAGACCGACCTGCGCGTAGGTGGCCGGGAAGAACAGCACCTCGACCGAGCCTTCGAGATCCTCCAGCGTCGCCCGGGCCCAGGAGCGCCCGCCTTGGTCACCCGTCGGTTGACCGAGGACAGGATGCCGGCGACGGTGACGGTGCCGAGCCCCTCGGTCGACTCGGACTGCAGCATCGCGATCGAGGTGTCGGCCGCCGCCGGCCAGGATGTGCTCGACACCGAGCAGCGGGTGATCCGATACGTACAAGCCCGAGCATCTCGCGCTCGAAGGCCAGCAGGACGGACTTCTCCCACTCATCGTCGGTGACGTGCACGTCGAACATCGACGCCTGAAGGCAATGCCGACTCGAGGTCACCGAACCCGAACAGGTCGAACTGGCCGTTGGCCTCGTTGCGCTTGGTGTCGAGACGGCATCGACGGCCGGCTCGTAGACCATCAGCAGCCCGCGACGCGCGTGCCCGAGCGAGTCGTATGCGCCCGCCTTGATCAGCGCCTCGATCGTCCGCTTGTTGCAGACGACCGCATCGACCTTGCGCAGGAAGTCGGCGAAGTCGGTGAACGCGCCCTTGGCCGTACGGGACGCCACGATCGAGGCGACGACGTTCGCCCCGACGTTGCGCACGGCCGACAACCCGAACCGGATGTCGGTGCCGGTCGGGGTGAAGTCGGCGGTCGATGCGTTGACGTCCGGCGGCAGCACCTTGATGCCCATCCGCCGGCACTCGGCCAGGTAGATCGCGGACTTGTCCTTGTCGTCGCGCACGGAGGTCAGCAGCGCGGCCATGTATTCGGCCGGGTAGTTCGCCTTGAGGAACGCGGTCCAGTACGAGATGACGCCGTAGGCGGCCGAATGCGCCTTGTTGAACGCGTAGTCCGAGAACGGCAGCAGCGTGTCCCAGAGCGCCTTGACGGCCGCCTTCCGAGAAGCCGCGTTCCTTCATGCCACCGTTGAAGGTCTCGTACTGCGCGTCCAGTTCGGACTTCTTCTTCTTGCCCATCGCGCGTCGCAACAGGTCGGCGCCGCCGAGGGAGTAGCCGGCGACCTTCTGGGCCACCGCCATGACCTGCTCCTGGTAGACGATCAGGCCGTAGGTCTCACCGAGGATCTCACCGAGCGGGTCGGCGAGCTCGGGATGGATCGCGACGACCGGTTTGCGATTGTTCTTGCGGTCGGCGTACTCGTTGTGCGAGTTCATCCCCATCGGGCCCGGCCGGTACAGCGCGCCGACGGCCGAGATGTCTTCGAACTTGTCCGGACGCATCGAGCGCAGCAACGCCCGCATCGGGCCGCCATCGAGCTGGAAGACGCCGAGGGTGTCTCCGCGGGCGAGCAGTTCGAAGGTGAGCGGGTCGTCGAGTTCGAGCTCTTCGAGCACGATCGTCTCGCCCCGGTTGGCGGTGATGTTGCGCAGCGCGTCATCGAGCACCGTGAGGTTGCGTAGCCCCAGGAAGTCCATCTTGATCAGGCCGAGCTTCTCGCAGGTCGGGTAGTCGAACTGCGTGATGATCGCGCCGTCGAGCTCGCGCTTCATGATCGGGATCAGGTCGATCAGCGGTTCCGAGGACATGATGACCCCGGCCGCGTGCACACCCCACTGGCGCTTGAGCCCCTCGAGCCCCTTGGCCTGGTCGACGACCCGCTTGACCTCGACGTCGGCGTCGTACAGGGCGCGGAATTCGGCCCCTTCGCCGTAGCGCTTGTCGGAGGTGTCGAAGATCTTCGCCAGCGGCACGTCCTTGCCCATGACCGGCGCCGGCATCACCTTGGTGATCCGGTCGCCCATCGAGAACGGGTAGCCGAGTACCCGAGCGGCATCCTTGACGGCCTGCTTGGCCTTGATGGTGCCGTACGTGACGATCTGCGCGACCCGGTCGTCGCCGTACTTCTCGCTGACGTAGCGGATCACCTCACCGCGGCGGCGCTCGTCGAAGTCGATGTCGAAGTCGGGCATCGAGACGCGGTCCGGGTTGAGGAACCGCTCGAAGATCAGGCCGTGCCGCAGCGGATCAAGGTCGGTGATCCGCATCGCGTACGCGGCCATCGAACCCGCACCCGAGCCGCGACCAGGGCCGACCCGAATGCCGTTGTCCTTGGCCCAGTTGATGAAGTCGGCGACGACGAGGAAGTACCCGGGAAAGCCCATCTGGATGATGACGCCGACCTCGTAGTCGGCTTGCTTGCGCACCTCGGCCGGAATGCCGCCCGGATACCGGTAGAGCAGCCCCTTCTCGACCTCTTTGACGAACCACGAATTCTCGTCCTCACCCGCGGGCACCGGGAAGCGGGGCATGTAGTTGGCGCCCTCGGCGAAGGTGACGTCGCACCGTTCGGCGATCAGCAGCGTGTTGTCGCAGGCCTCGGGCAGATCATGTTTGTCGGCCCACAGCGAGCGCATCTCGGCCGGCGTCTTGAGGTAGAAGTCCCGGGCGTCGAACTTGAATCGGCCGGGGTCGGCCATCGTCTTGCCGGACTGGACGCACAGCAGGATGTCGTGGGTGTCGGCGTCGGCCGCGTGCGTGTAATGCAGGTCGTTGGTCGCGATCATCGGTAGGGCGAGGTCGCGGCCGAGCTTGAGCAGGTCCTCCTGGACCCGCTTCTGGATGTCGAGGCCGTGATCCATCAGCTCGAGGAAGAAGTTGCCGGCGCCGAAGATGTCGCGGAACTCGGCCGCGCTGGCCCGGGCCTTGTCGTAGTCACCGATCCGCAGCCAGGTCTGGATCTCACCGGAGGGGCAACCCGTGGTCGCAATGAGGCCGGTGGCGTATTCGCTGAGCAGTTCGCGATCGGCCCGCGGCTTGTAGAAGAAGCCCTCCAGCGAACTGCGCGAGCTCAACCGGAACAGGTTGTGCATGCCGGCGGTGTTCTCGGCCAGCAATGTCATGTGGGTGAATGCGCCACCACCGGACACGTCGTTCTCGCCGCCCTGGGCCCAGCGGATCCGGGTGCGCTCGAAGCGCGGGGTGTTAGGGCGTGAGGTAGGCCTCCATGCCGATGATCGGCTTGACGCCGGCCGCCTTGGCCTTGGCGTAGAAGTCGTAGGCCCCGAAGACGTTGCCGTGGTCGGTCATCGCCAGCGCCGGCATGCCCATCCGGGCCGTCTCTTCGAAGAGTTCGGTGAGGCGGGCGGCGCCGTCGAGCATCGAGTACTCGGTGTGGTTGTGCAGGTGGACGAACGACTCGGACTTGGTTTTCAGCGCAGAATCACTCACAGCGCACAGGCCTCCACCCGATCGGTCCAGCGGCGCGAACCTTCGAGTGCGGTGCGCGGCAGAGATGATTCTGCCCCTAAACCTGCTGCGATGTACCAAGCTCGTGGACGGTGAGTGTCGCCCCTTTTATTCCTCGCGAAGTGCCTCAAGGGCATTGTGAAGGTCGGCCGGCAGCGGTGATTCGAAGCGGACGGTCGACCCGGTGGCCGGATGTTGGAAGGACAGGCTGACGGCATGCAGCCACTGCCGGTTGAGCCCCAGCCGCTTGGCCAGAACCGGGTCGGCGCCATACATCACGTCGCCGACGCAGGGGTGCCGGACCGCCGCCATGTGCACCCGGATCTGGTGGGTGCGTCCGGTCTCGAGGTGCACGCTGAGCAGCGAAGCCGCTCGGAACGCCTCGGTCGTCTCGTAGTGGGTGACGCTGTCCTTACCGCCCGCGACGACCGCGAACTTGTAGTCCGAACTCGGATGCCGCCCGATCGGCGCCTCGATCGTCCCGCCGCTCGGATCCGGGTGGCCCTGCACCAACGCGGCGTAGCGCTTGTCGACCGTCCGCATCCGGAAGGCGTCCTTGAGGACGGAGTATGCGTGCTCGCTCTTGGCGACGACCATCAATCCGGTCGTGCCGACATCGAGGCGGTGCACGATTCCCTGACGCTCCTGCGCGCCCGAGGTCGCGATGCGATAACCCATCGCGGCGAGGCCGTCGATCACCGTCGGACCGGTCCAGCCGGGGCTCGGATGCGCGGCGACGCCGACCGGCTTGTCGATGACGACCAGGTCGTCATCGTCATAGATCACGGCGAGACCGGCCACCCGCTCCCCGACGTGGCGGACCAGTTCGGGTTCGCGCGCATCAGGATCGGGCAGGGTCACCTCGAGCACGGAACCCTCGTGCACCTTGGCCGAGCGGGACGCGAGCTGCCCATCGAGCAGGACCTGCCCGTCGTCGACGAGGGTTGCCGCGGTCGTCCGTGACAGGCCGAGCAGCCGGGACATGGCCACGTCCAGACGCAGTCCGGCCAAGCCTTCGGGCAATGGCAGCGATCGGGTTGTGCTCACTGCGTTAGCCGCGCCTCGTTCCGTCGAATTCGATTCCCACGACCGCGACGATCGCCGCCGTGACGGCCCCGCAGCAGATCGCCGAGTCGGCCAGGTTGAAGACCGGCCAGATGTGGCCGTCGTTCGCGAACAGGCTGATCCAGTCGACGACGTGGCCGCGACCGAAGCCAGGGGCCCGGAAGAGCCGATCGACCAGGTTGCCGATCGCGCCGCCCAGGATCAGACCTAGCGCGACCGACCAGCCGATCGAGCGCATCCGACGGGCGGCCCGGAAGATGATGACGATCACCACCACGGCAACGGCTGTCAACAGGATCGTGGCGCCGGTACCGACAGAGAACGCCGCTCCGGCGTTACGTGTCTCGATCAGGTAGATCGCGCCGCCCAGCAGCCGGACCTGCCCCTGCGGGCCGAGTTGGCTCACGATCAACGACTTGCTGATCAGGTCCAACGCTACGACCGCGGTCGCGATGAGGCTCAACAGCAGCAGCCGGCGCGGCCGCTCCGGTCGGAGCGACCCCGTCGATCCACTCGTGGCCGACTCGATGGGTTCAGTCGGCTCGCTGGTTGCCGGCGTCGCCGGTGCCACCGGTGTCACCGATGTCGGATCGGGCGCGCTGCTCACCCATTCATTCTCGCGCACCTCAGCCGAAAGTGATCGATCGTGACACCAACGCGTCAGCGGCGCTCCTCGCGCTGCTTGCATTCGACGTCGAGAGTCGCCATCGGGAACGCCTTGAGACGGGCCTTCGGAATCGGCCGGCCGCAGCTCTCGCAGACTCCGTACGTCCGCGAGTCGACCCGCTCGATGGCGCGCTGAATCTGGTTGAGCAGATCCATCCGGTTCGCCGCGATCGACAGCTCCTGCTCACGCTCGAAGGTCTTGCTGCCCGCATCGGCCTGGTCGTCGCCCGCGCCGTCGGTGCCGGTCTGCAGCACATTGAGCTCGTCCAGCGAACGGTCGTACTCGCCTCGCATGTCTGACAGTTCCGCGAGTAGCTCTTTGCGCACCAGCGCGAGTTCCTCGTCGCTCCAGGGCTCGGGAGCCTGTTTCGGTGGGGTCGGGCGGGTGCGGGTCGCGATCATGGTCGTAGGACGCGGCGGCGCGACGGCTGGCGCCGCCGGCGGCTCGGGTGTGGTTTCGGCGATGACGTCAGCGTCGGGAGCCTTGGTCGCGGCGCGCTTCACGGGCGCGTCCTTCGGCGTCACGGGCTTGCGGGCCGGCACCGCCTTCTGGGCCGGCGCTGTTTTGTGGGTCGGTCCGGAAGCCTTCTGAGCCGAGACCGCTTTCTGGACCGGTACCGCTTTCTGGGCCGGCGCTGCTTTTTTGGCCGGCGCAGCGTTCTGTGCCGAGACCGACTTCTGGGAGGGCGCCGCCTTGGTTGCCGCGGCCTTCACCGCCGACTTGGCCGGCGACGCTTTTGTGACAGTGCCGTTGACGGCCTTCTTGACCGGCGCAGCCGTCTTTGCCGGGGCAGCCTTTTCGGTGGATGACGTTGCCCTCTTGGCCGGCGTCGTCTTTGTGGCTGCGGGACCGGCCGCCGCCTTCTTGGCCGGAGCGGATTTCGTCGCCACCGGTTTTGCCGCCCCCTTGGCAGACGCAACCTTCGTTGCTGCGCGTGTAACAGCCACGGGCTTTCCTCTCTGAATGCACTCGGACGGGCGATATAACCCCGCCGTCACGCTGCAACCCGGATTGTGGGCCGCAAAGGCGGCCAACAATACGAGGCGACGGCCGACAACGCTAGCCGGAATAGCCAACATCGGCAGGCTGGTTTTGGGTACAGTAACGGGCGCGTTGACGAGGACAAGTAGGACACGGACCATCCTGGCCCGAGCGATCTGGGGACGGTGTGAGCCCAGAGCCGGAATTCGCGCCTGAAATCACCTTTGAGCACCGGAAGAAAGCCGCTAAGTCGATCAAATCGGCCTGGTGGTCAATAGAACCGGACCGATAAGAGTGGGCGGGCATTTTCGATGCCCGCCAACGAGGGTGGTACCGCGGGCGGCCGGTTCGGCTGCTCGTCCCTCGGGTGGAGCGATCGACTCGAGGAGTAGTCACCGTGAGTGGCACTGGTTACCGTCCGTTACCGGCGCAGGTCGAGTTGCCGACTGTGGATCACGAAGTCATCGACTTCTGGTCGGCCCGGCGCATCTTCGCGCGGACCCTTGAACAGACCGTCGACGGCCCGCCGTGGATCTTCTACGAGGGCCCGCCGACCGCCAACGGCATGCCGGGCACCCATCACATCGAGGCTCGGGTCTTCAAGGACATCTTCCCGCGGTACCGGACGATGCGGGGTTATCACGTACCCCGGATGGCCGGCTGGGACTGCCATGGCCTGCCGGTCGAGCTGGCGGTGGAGAAAGAACTCGGTTTCACCGGCAAACCCGACATCGAGAAGTTCGGCATCGCCGAGTTCAACGCGCACTGCCGCGAGAACGTCCAGCGCCACGTTGGCGAGTTCCTGACGATGAGCGAGCGGATGGGTTACTGGGCGGACTACGACAACGCCTACTGGACGATGAACGCGCAGTACGTCGAAAGCGTCTGGTGGGCGCTGAAGCAGATCTTCGACCAGGGCCTGCTGGTCGAGGACTTCCGGGTGGCGCCCTACTGCTCGCGCTGCGGCACGACCTTGTCCGATCACGAGGTCGCCCAGGGGTACGCCGACGTCGTCGACCCATCGGTCTACGTTCGTTTCCCGCTCACGTCCGGTCCATGGTCGGGCGGGTCGGGCAGCGAGGGTAGCGCCGACCTGCTCGTCTGGACGACGACTCCGTGGACGCTCGTGTCGAACGTCGCCGTGGCGGTGAACCCCGATGTCACCTACGTCGTGGCGCGTTCCGGCGCCGGCACGTTCGTCGTGGCTGAGCCGCTGCTGGCCAAGACGCTGGGCGATGACGTCGAGGTGCTCGCCCGCTACACCGGACGCGACCTCGAGCGCTGGACGTATCAGCGTCCCTTCGACTACTTCCCGATCGAGAACGCGAACTACATCGTGCTGGCCGACTACGTCACCACCGCGGACGGATCGGGGCTGGTTCATCAGGCGCCGGCCTTCGGCGCCGACGACCTCGCGGTCGGACGGCGCTACGGCCTGCCCGTCCTGAATCCGATCCAGCCCGACGGGCACTTCGGCCCCGACGGTCAGCTGGTGGCAGGCCTGTTCTTCAAGGACGCCGACGAACCAATCGTCGCTGACCTGGACCGGCGCGGGCTGCTCTTCCGGCACGTCCCCTACGCCCACTCCTACCCGCACTGCTGGCGCTGCGATACGCCGCTGATGTATTACGCGTTGCCGTCCTGGTACATCCGCACCACCGCGATCAAGGACCGTCTGATCGCCGAGAACGAAGCGACGAACTGGTTCCCCTCGACCATCAAGCACGGCCGCTACGGCGACTGGCTCGACAACAACATCGACTGGGCGCTGTCGCGTGACCGCTACTGGGGCACGCCGTTGCCGGTCTGGCGCAATGACGCCGACCCGACCAAGCTGATCTGTGTCGCCTCGCTGGCCGAACTCGGCGAGCTGGCCGGCACGGACCTGTCCAACCTCGATCCACACCGGCCGATGGTCGACGACATCACGTTCACCCGACCGGGCGAGGACGGCGTCTACCGACGGGTCCCGCAGGTCATCGATGCCTGGTTCGACTCGGGCTCGATGCCGTTCGCGCAGTTCGGTGCCCCGCATCGCAACGCCGAACTCGCGCAGGCGTCCTACCCAGCCGACTTCATCTGCGAGGCGATCGACCAGACGCGCGGCTGGTTCTACACGCTGATGGCGATCGGCACCCTGGTGTTCGACGAGAGCTCGTATCGCAACGTGCTCTGCCTGGGTCACATCCTGGCCGAGGACGGCCGCAAGATGAGCAAGCATCTCGGCAACATCCTCGAGCCGATCGAGTTGATGGACCGCCATGGCGCCGACGCGGTGCGCTGGTTCATGCTCGCCGGCGGGTCGCCCTGGTCGGCCCGTCGGGTCGGGCACAAGGCGCTGGAAGAGATCGCGTCGAAGGTACTGCGCACTTACTGGTCGGTGGCGTCGTTCCAGTCGCTTTACGCCCGGGCCAACAACTGGACGCCGGCCGGCCGGCCGGATCTCAGCGACCTCGCGGTACTCGATCGCTGGGCGCTCGGAGGTGCGCATGCGCTGATCGGCGAGGTGAGTGAGTCGCTCGACCACTTCGACACCGCGCGCGCCGGCAAGGCGTTGGCGACCTATATCGACGACCTGTCGAACTGGTACGTGCGACGCTCGCGGCGGCGTTTCTGGGACGGCGATCCGGCCGCGCTGGCGACGTTGCACGAGTGCCTCGACATCCTGACCCGGTTGCTGGCACCGTTCGTACCGTTCTGCACCGAGCGGGTCTGGTCCGCGCTGTTCGCGCCCACGGGAGTGGACACCGAGTGGCGCGGCGGTCGAGTCCGTCCATCTCGCGTCCTGGCCGGTGGCCGACCCCGCGGTGGTCGATCCCGCCCTCGGCGCCCAGGTCGGGCTCGTGCGTCGGTTGGTCGAGTTGGGACGGGCCGCGCGCGCCGAGTCCGGGCTCAAAACGCGCCAGCCACTCGCGCGGGCGCTGGTGGCCGCTCCGGGCTGGACGAGTCTGCCGGCCGACCTTCGTGATCAGGTGCGCGATGAGCTCAACGTGCTCGAGCTGGCCAGCTTGGCCGACACCGGGGAGCTGATCGAGCTGTCGGTCAAACCCAACTTCCGAACGCTCGGACGTCGGTTCGGCGGCGAGACCCAGGCGGTGGCCAGCGCCATCGCCGCCGTAGAGCCCACCGCCCTGGTGACCGAACTGCGGGCCGGCACGGCGGTGATCGTCGTCGGTGATCGCGAACTGCCGATCACCGAGGAGGACGTGGTCGTCACCGAGTCGCCGCGTTCCGGTTGGGCCGTCAGCAGCGGTGGTGCCGACACGGTCGCCCTCGACCTCGAACTCAACCACGAACTCCGGTTGCTCGGGCTGATCCGCGACATCGTGCGGCTGGTTCAGGACTCGCGCAAGGAGGCCGGCTTCGACGTCACCGACCGGATCGCGCTCGCCTGGCAGGTCGGCGGCTCCCCCGCACCGGCCGAGGCGATCCGCACCCACGAGCGAGCTGCTGGCCCGCGAGGTGCTGGCGGTATCGATCACCGAAGGCGCACCGGCCGATGCCACGTCATTCGTTCGAGGCGGGCGATGAAGAGCTGGGACTGCGGATCTGGCTGCGCCGGCAGCCGCAAGACTGAGCCCGCGCGCAGAGCCGCCAAGTTGGCGACGAAGAGCGCGGTGCGTGTGTCAACCCGGCGTGTCTTGCCGCAGCACGTGCATCGTCGCCGGAGCTGATCCGCTTGCGGACACGCCCTTGTGCTCGTGCGGAGCCTCGCAGCGACGCGAAGCGAGCTAGGAGCGCAGCTCAATGTGGCAGTCGGTGCCCTCTGCGCTGATGCGTCTCAGCTCTGGACGGGCTGCGGCTGCTCCTGCGGAACGTGCTCGTTCTGTCCACCCGAAGCCGCGGGGTCCGACCGGCCGCTGGCGTCAAGATCGCGCAGTTGCGACTCGAGGTAGCTCTTGAGCCGGGTGCGGTACTCGCGCTCGAACGTGCGCAGCTGCTCCACCCGTCGCTCGAGGGCGTCCTTGCGCTGCTCGAGCTGAGTGGTGATCGCCGCCGCTCGTCCTTCGGCGTCCGACACCAGCTGATTGGCGCGGGCCGTGCTCTCGCGGTCGAGGTGGTCGGCGCGGGCCTGGGCCTCGTTGAGGTGCGTCGCCGCCCGGTTCTGCGCATCACCGACGTGCGCGTCCGCGTTCTGCCGAGCCTCGGCCAGAACCCGTTCGGCCTCGGCGCGCGACTGTGACAGGTGCTGCTCGGCAGTCTGCTGCGCCATCGCGAGGACCTGGATCGCCTGAGCGTGCTGCTCGGGTGACGCCGCGGCCGGGGCGGCCGGCTGGGCCTGTGCAGCCTGAGCGGCCTGCTGCTGGGCGGTGCGAGCCGCCTCCTGGGCTTGCGCGGCGACCTGTTGGGCCTGTTCCAAGGCCTGCCGCGTCTGGGCGTGCGCCTCTTGGGTGGCGGCCAGCTGCTGCTGCAACTGCGCCAACTGCTGCGAGGTGCCGTCCTTACCCTGGCTCAGCGCGCGCTCGAGCTCGGCGACCCGACCCTGGAGCCGTCCGTTCTCGTCGCGCACCGCAGCCAACTCAGCCGGGTTCGCGCCGCCACCACCACCGCCGCCGTTCGCGCTGGCGCCGTTCGGGTGCGTCTTGAGCTCGTTGTTCTCTTCGAGCAGACGAGACAGCTCCACCTCGACGATGTCGAGGAAGGCGTCTACCTCTTCCTCGTCGTAGCCGCGCTTGCCGATGGGGGGTTTCTTGAAGGCGACATTATGAACTTCAGCGGGTGTCAACGGCATTCGGTCACCTCTATGTTCGCTGGCGCGGAACCTGCTGCTCCGGCACCTTCATCCTTTGTTACAGATCTGGCTCGGGTCTATAGCTGGGGAAGCTCGGCTAGCTGTTCGAGATCGCTGGCTCTACCGACGATCCCAGTTGCGGATGATGCAGCTGTTCAACCTGATATGCAAGTCATCAAAAACTAACGTCAAGCGAGCGATAGGACAACCGCCCGCAGGGCCAGGATAGCGATTATCAGGATCGGCACACTCAGGTCGAGGCTTACGGTACCGACTCGCAACGGCGGGAGCAGACGCCGCAGCGGTCGCAGGGCCAGATCGGTGCTCGAGTAGACGATCTCGATACCGATCGCCGCGACGCCGGCCGGGCGCCAGCGCCGGGCGAACATCCGGGTCACCTCTACGATCAGCCGGACCCAAACAAGGATGAAACACACCCACAGGACGAGCGCGATGATGGCCCAGACCAACATGTACTCATCCCTTCGGTTCGTCCGTTTCGATCATTGCCTCGATGCAACTCCGAGCCCACCGGCGTCGGCCAGCGCGAGCTAGCGCCAGCCAGAGCCAGTCGATGCCAGCCGGGCGTCGACCCCGCCAGCCGGCGTAAGGCAGGCCAACTCGACCCGAGCCGACGACGACTCACCACGAGTCCACTCGGGTCAGCGCCAGCAGATCACTGATGCGAGCCGATTATAAGTGCCTTCAGCCGGAGTCCTTCGCGGTCCGCGGGCCGCCGCCATCCGCGCGCGAGATCCGTTAAACGAAAATGGCCCGGCCGATCAGGCCGGGCCACGTCGCGAAACTAGGTCATGACTGGTTGAAAAATGCTCCATCGGCGATGCGCGCCTTGTCCTGCGCAGTAACCGTGACGTTGTGAGGTGAGAGCAGAAACACTTTTGCGGTAACGCGCTCGATTCGACCGTGTAAACCGAACGTTAGCCCAGCCGCGAAGTCGACCAGTCGCTTGGCGTCCGCATCGTCCATCTCGGACAAATTCATGATCACGGGCGTGCCGGCCCGGAAATGCTCGCCGATCGTCCGGGCTTCGTTGTAGGTGCGCGGATGCAGCGTGGTGATCCGGTAGGAAGAACGGTCGACCTCGACCGCCTCACTCCGCTCGATCCGGTCGCCGTGGTCGGCATAGTCTCCTCGGCCGTCACCGCGCCCGTCGTACTCGGCCGGCCACTCGCGCGCCACCTGTCGCACAACTTCGGTCGGCCTAGCGGCACGAGCCTCGGTCGCGTACTCGCCACGTGCGTAGCCGCGGTCATGGCTGTCGACGTCGCCGTAGTCGTCATCCTCGACCAGGCCGAGATAAACGCCCATCTTGCGCATTGCTCCGGGCATTACGTCCTCCACAATCGGTGCTCGCTGCGCGTCGCCGGCAGAACCAACTGCCACGGGATGTGCCCGCAGCGCGCGCAAAACGCCTACTTGGGCGACGCTAGCTCAAAATAACCTCACGGCGTCCGAGCAACGCCGTACCAATTCGGACGTGTGTCGCCCCAAACCTCACGGCTACCTCGTAGTCGGCGCTCATACCGGCCGACATCGACGTCGCGCCGGGGTGCGATTCACGCACCGTCGCGGCCAACTCGGCCAGCCGCTCGTAGGCGATCGCCGGCGATTGATCAAGCGGCGCGACCGCCATCAGTCCCAGCAGCCGCAGCGCCGACTCGGTCTCGACCCGGTCGGTCAGGGCGGCCAGTTCGCTCACCGGCACGCCACCTCGAGCGGGGTCACCGTCCAGGCTCACCTGAACGAAGACCGGTAGTGGATCGCGCTGGGCGACCGTCACGCCCTCGGCCAGCCCGGTCGCTATCGCGATCCGATCAACGGTATGGACGACGTCGGCGTAGCGGGCGACCGTCCGGCGTCTTATTCGACTGCAGACGGCCGATGAAGTGCACCCGCGGATCGGACGGCGGTTGCCCAGACCGGTCGACGGTTCGACCGGCCCGCAATTCCGCCAGCTTCGCGCGGGCCTCCTGGTCACGACTCTCGCCGATGTCGTAAACGCCCAGGCCGAGCAGGATGGCAATGTCGGTCGCGGGAAATCCTTTGGTTACAGCCACCAGCGTTATCGACCACTTCTCGCGCGATGCCTTCACGGCGGCATCGCTGAGACGAGCACGGACCGAGGCGAGCGAAGCGACCAGTTCGGACGGCCGGCGATCGTCGACGCTTGCGCTCATTGGACTAACTCACTTGCTCCTGGCGCAGGCGCCGATGGTTCATTTCAGGAAGTCGGGGATATCGAGATCTTCATCGACGCTCACCGTCGACCGACCGATGGCCGAGGCCGGAACTGACCAGCCGTTGTTGTGGTCTATTTCAGGCACGATAGTCGTGGCCATGCTGGGCGCGTGCACGGACGTCGAGCCCAGGGGCGACGCCGCCGAGTCACGACGCGGCTCTACCTTCTTGTATGGCAGCTGACCACTGTCGAAGCCGGCCGCGATGACGGTGATCCGAACCTCATCGCCGAGGGTGTCGTCGATCACCGCACCGAAGATGATGTTCGCGTCCGGGTGGGCCGCCTCGGCGACGAGGGACGCGGCTTCGTTGATCTCGAACAGGCCGAGGTCGGAACCACCGTAGATCGATAGCAGGACACCGTGCGCGCCTTCCATGCTCGCCTCGAGCAGCGGACTGGCGATCGCCTCTTCGGCGGCATTGCGGGCCCGGTTCTCGCCCCGGGCCGATCCGATACCCATCAGGGCCGAGCCGGCGCCGCTCATGATGCTCTTGACGTCGGCGAAGTCGAGGTTGATCAGGCCGGGCGTCGTGATCAGGTCGGTGATGCCCTGGACACCGGACAGCAGAACCTGATCGGCGCTGCGGAACGCGTCCATAACGGTCACGTCAGGATCCGAGATCTGCAGCAGGCGATCGTTGGGGATGACGATCAAGGTGTCGCACTCCGACGCGAAGCGCGTCGACGCCCTGGTCGGCCTGCAAAGCGCGCTTCTTGCCTTCGAAGGAGAAGGGCCGCGTCACGACACCGATGGTGAGCGCGCCGAGTCGACGCGCGATCGCGGCGATGACCGGCGCGCCACCGGTGCCGGTGCCGCCGCCCTCGCCCGCCGTAACGAACACCATGTCGGCGCCCTTGAGCACCTCTTCGATCTCGTCCTTGTGGTCCTCCGCGGCCTTACGGCCGACCTCGGGCTGAGCGCCCGCGCCCAGGCCGCGAGTCAGTTCACGGCCGACATCGAGCTTGACGTCGGCGTCGCTCATGAGCAACGCCTGCGCGTCGGTGTTGACGGCGATGAACTCGACGCCCTTGAGTCCGCGTTCGATCATGCGGTTGACGGCGTTGACGCCGCCGCCGCCGACGCCCACGACTTTGATGACCGCCAGATAGTTGTGCGGTGCCGTCATAGTCCCCTACCTAGTAGCTCACGTTCGCCGGGCCGATGCTGATGAATGTCGCTGGGTGACAACTGCTTGCCGTCGAGGCAAGGGCAACGAGATTTGATGGAAGAACCCTCACCCTCAGGTAAAGCCTTAATGTTATGTCAACCTGATTGGTTGAGCAAGACGGTAGTTGTCGATTCGTCGCATTGCCGAAGGCGCGCCGACACGGTTGCACTAATCGGACGCAAATAATCAGCGCCGGCTGATTGACCCGCTTGCACTCCGCTATCGGTGAAACCGACCCGATGCGCTCGGGCGGAACCTCGCCGCGAAGCGAGCGCCAGCGAGCCAGCGGGGGCAGCTGAATAGATTGCGTCAGCGGGCAACGACGAGATTCGGGTTGCTGACGTCGAAGTGGGTGCCGGGCTGGGCGAGCAGCGATGGCAGCAAGGCCGCTTTCTGCTGACTGCCGTCGGCACTCCCCCAGGTCACCATCCGGCCGTCGCGCAGGACCAGCGTGATCGAGTCCGACGAGTCCGCGCTGATCTCGCTGAGCTGGCCTAGGACGACCGTGTTCAACGCGGCGGCGACGACCGACACGTCGTGACCGGTGGCCTTCGCGGCGGCGCCGGACGGCAGCGCGAACCTGGGCAGGCCGGCGGGTGCCGCGGCGATGTCGCGGTACTGGGTTCCCGTCCCGTCGACGAGTTCGAACGGACTGCCGCCGGCCTCGGAGTTGGCGAGATAGCCGACAGCGACCCGCTCGGTGACCTGGATGCGGACGGTCGAGGGGTAGGCGACCGTGACGGTCGCGGCGGCGACGTCGGGCAGTGCCTCGATCCGGGCGCGGATGGCAGCCGTGTCGAGGCGGATCAGTGGCGACCCCGATCCGATCTTGGCGGCAGTTCGAACCTGGTCCGCGGTGAGGGTCTGGGTGGCGGTGATCGGCTTGATCCCGGTGACCGTCACCGTTCGGACTCCGAGGGCCGGGCTGAACGCGACGATCCATATCGCGACCAGGATCAGCACCGCAGCACCCGCCAGGATCAGCGGCACCCGCCCGATGCTCCCTTCACCAGCCGGATCCGACGGCGAACGATCCGACGGCGAGTCGGGCGAGAAGGAGCCGAGGCTTCGCCGCGACGAGGTCGTAGTCAGGTGGTCACCTCGACCGGGTCCGCAGCTGGTCGAGGATCTCGGCGCACAGCAGGTACACGTTGCCGATCCCCATCGTGACAACGACATCGCCCGGCTGCACGAGCTCGGCGATGCGTCCCGAGGCCGCCGCGAAGGATGGCTCGTACACAGCGGCCGGGGCCGGGAGCTCGATCAGGTCGGCGATCGTCGCGCCGCTGACGCCGGGCAGCGGTTCCTCGCGGGCCGGGAAGACGTCGAGGACGACCGCGATGTCGGCGAGCTCCAGCGCCCGGGCGAACTCGACGGCGAAGGTCTGGGTGCGGCTGTAGGTACCGGGCTGGAAGACGGCGACCAGCCGGCCATCGCCGGCGACGGCCCGGGCGGCGGTAAGCACGGCGGCGATCTCAGTGGGGTGATGGGCGTAGTCGTCATAGACCCGAACCCCCTCGACCGCACCGTGGAACTCGAAGCGCCGATGTACTCCGGCGAAGTCGGCCCAGCGGTCGACGACGAGGTCGACATCCATGCCGAGGTCGGCCGCCAGAGCCAGCGCGGCCGCAGCGTTGTGCGCCATGTGAATACCGATCAGGGCTCCGACGCTGACCACGGTCCGGGCCAACGGGCCGCCCTCGACGACGAAGTCGACCCCGTTGTGGCGCTCGTTGATCTCGCTGACCCGCACGTCGGCATCGTCGGCCGAGCCGTAGGACAACACCCGGTGACCCCGGGCGCGCGCGTAGCCCGCGATCCGACGCCCGCCGGGATCGTCGGCGCTGATCAGCAGCGCGCCACCGACGTCGACCCGGTCGACGAACTGCTCGAACGCCCGGAAGATCCCTTCGAGATCGCCGTGGTTCTCGAGGTGGTCGGCCTCGATGTTGGTGATCACCGCGGCGACCGGGCGCATCAGCAGGAATGACCCATCGCTCTCGTCGGCCTCGACGATGGCCAGGTCGCCGCTGCCCAGATGGGCGTTGAGTCCGCTCTCGTAGAGGGTCGCCCCGATGGCGAAGGACGGGTCGAGCCCGCTCGCCTGCGCGGCAACCGTCAGCAGCGAGGTCGTCGTCGTCTTGCCATGTGTGCCGGCAATGGCGACCGTCCGGCTGCCTTCCAGGGCCGCCGCGAGCGCCGCCGCCCGGCGCAGGAACGGCTTGCCCGATTCGCGCGCCGAGACGAACTCGGGGTGCTTCGGACTGATCGCGGTCGTGTAGACGAACGAATCGGCCGTCTCGACATGATCGGCCGAATGCCCGATCACGACGTCGGCGCCGATCGCGCGCAGCGCGGTGACCGACGCCGACTCCCGCGCCTCGCAGCCACTGACCGCGATCCCCCGGGCGACCAATATTCGCGCCAGTGCGCTCATGCCTGATCCGGCGATGCCCATGATGTGCACCTGGCCGAGGTCGGCGAGCCTGGGCACGACGTCGGTGGCGGCGCTGCGTACCAGGGCCGCACCCGGAGCGGCCCAGTCGAGCGGTCGGTCCCCGGAGTGGTCGCTGGTCGGTGGCTGGGTCATGAATCAATCCTGCCCGTGATGGGTCCGCGCGAGCTCCAGCACCCGTCGCGCCAGCACGAGATCGGCGTCGCGCGCGCCAGCCCGCGCGGCGGCGGCGGACATCGCGGCGACCCGCTCGGGATCGAGTAGGCACGGCAGCAGGTTCTCGGCGATCCACTCGGCACTGAATCGCTCGTTCTCGACCAGCAGCGCGCCGCCGGCCCGCACGATCGGCTCGGCGTTGAGCCGTTGTTCGCCGCCGCGCAACGGCAATGGGACGTAGACGGCCGGCAGCCCGACCGCCGACAACTCGGCACAGGTCATCGCGCCGGAGCGGCAGATGACGAAGTCGGCGGTCGCATACGCCCGCTGCATCTGCTCGACGAACGGCACCGCGACGTACCGGGCGGGTGCGCGACCGGCGGTCGCGGCGCTCGACTGGTCCGGCTCGTCACTGGCCACGTCGTTGGCCGGCCCGACGACGTGCAGCACCGATATCCCGGCGGCCCGCAACATCGGCCGGCTCGCCTCGATCACCCGGTTGATCGACTGGGCGCCCTGTGATCCGCCGGTGACGAGCACGACGGTGGCCGATCGGTCGAAGCCGAACTCGGCCCGGGCCTCGTCGCGCAGCGCAGCCCGATCGAGGTCGGCGATTGCTGGCCGCAGCGGGATCCCCACCACGCGTGCGTGGGGCAGCTCGATGCCGACCGAGGCGGTGTAGACGTTTCCCGTCAGCCGCGCTCCGAGCCGGTTGGCCAGGCCCGGACGAGCGTTCGCCTCATGCACGACGATGGGGATCTTGGCGCGCCGCGCGGCCAGGTAGGCCGGCAGCGCCACGTAGCCGCCGAAGCCGACGACGACGTCGGCGTCGGCCCTGGCCAGGATCGCCCGGGTCGCCCGGACGGATTCCCAGAGCCGTATCGGGACTCGAAGCAGCGCCGCGTTGAGCTTTCGAGGCAGCGGGACGGGCGGGATCAGCTCGAGGTGATACCCGCGGGCCGGGATCAGCGTGGTGTCCAGGCCACGGACCGTTCCCAATGCAGTGATGGTCGCGCTCGGGTCGATGCGCCGGATCGCGTCGGCGACGGCCAGCGCCGGTTCGATATGGCCCGCTGAGTGCCCCCCGGCCACCACTACGGACACCCTCACGGCATCCTCCGCACACGCCCCTCGGTGCCCGTCGAGCGAAGTGGGCTGGGCGCGTGCCGCTGGGAATCCGGGGGCGTCGAGCGCGGAGTGCTCCGGGACGGCGTTCGAGGCGCGGGGCGGGGCGGGGTCCGGGGGTTGGCGCGCGTCGGTGCTCCGGGGGCGGCTCGCTGCGCTGTCCGGGGAGCGGTACGTGGCGCGGCCGGGCGCGCCGCCGATGGATGCGAATCGCCGGCCGTGGCCGGACGGCTGACGCGAGCTCGGACCGGCTCGGTACGGGCGGATCGGGTGGCGGCTCTAGCTGCCGCCCGGGCGGCTCGGGCTGGCGCGACATAGGCCCGCGGCACCGGCATCCGACACCATCGTTCGACCCGCGAGCGCCGCCCTTTGGACGACATCGACTGGGCGTGCCGCACCGCGGCCGGTTCGTGCCGCGCACACGAAACGAGCATGCCGAACACCACCGAGGTCGCAAGCAGCGAGGTCCCGCCGGCTGAGATGAACGGCAACGGGATGCCGGTCACCGGCAGGAGGCCGGTCACGTAACCGACGTTGATGACGGCCTGGCCGCAGATCCACACCGTCGCCCCGCCGGCGACCAGTCGGACGAACGGGTCGGCCGACAGCCGCGAGATGCGCAGGCCGGCGAACGCGAAGAGCATGAACAGCCCGAGCACGACGACGCAGCCGATCAGACCGGTCTCTTCACCGATCACCGCGAACACGAAGTCGGTGTTGGCGTTGGGCAGCCAGCTGTACTTCGCGGTGCTGCCGCCGAGTCCGACGCCGAAGATGCCGCCCGAAGCCAGCGCGTACAAGCCCTGGACGGTCTGTAGGCCCGAACCCTGCGCGTGCTTGAACGGGTCGGTGAACGAGGTCAGCCGCTCGAGCCGGTAGGGCGCCGCGTACGCCAAGGCCCCCACCGCCGCACCGACCACCGCGAGGAGCGCGACGAAGTACCGCAGCGGCGTGCCGACCGTCCAGAGCAGTCCGACCAGGATCAGCAGGAAGCAGACCGTCGTACCGAGGTCGGGCTCGAGCATGATCAGCGCGCAGGTCAGGAAGAAACCCGGCAGCAGCGGCAGGAACAGATGACGGGCGCGGTTGAGCGTGCCCAGCTCTATCTTGCGGGCCAACAGGTCGGCCCCCCACAAGAGGATGCCGATCTTGGCGAACTCGGAGGGCTGTAGCTGCAGCGGACCGAGTGAGATCCAGCGGTGCGCGTCATTGATCGTGGCGCCGATGCCCGGCACCAGCACGGCGACCAGCGCTGTCATCGACACCAGCAGCATCGGGTACGTCAGCAACCGGTAGGTCCGCGGCGAGATGCGGGCCGCGAACCAGAAGATCGGCACGCCGAGCACCAGGAACTCGATCTCTTTGATCACCTGCGACCACATGGTCTGGTGGCTGCCAGCTTGCAGGGATGCGGAGATCGTCGTTGACGCGGCCATCATCAGGCCGAACGCGAGCAGGCCGCCGGCCGACAACAACATCAGTTGGATCGAGGCGTTCGGTTTGTCGAGGAAGCGCCGGCCGGCATGGCGAACGTCGCGAGCGGGCCGGATCCAGTTCGTCGGATTACCGCGCCACAGCGGTGTGTCCGTGCTGGCATCCGCCTTTGCTGCCGGTTGCGCGGCTGGCTTCGGGGCGGCTTTCACCCTGACCGTCGCCCTGGTCGTCATCGTCCTCATCGGGGGTCCACCCGATCGGGTGGGTCGGCGGCGCCATTACCGGCCGCGCCGTCGGTGAGGCCGGCGACCGCGTCGACGAACGCCTGGCCGCGAGCGGCATAGCCGCTGAACATGTCATAGGACGCGGCGGCAGGCGCCAGCAGGACGGTGTCGCCTGGGCGCGCGAACACCGCCGCGGCGCGGACCACCTCGGACATTGCTCCATGGTCGGTCAGCGTCACCTCGATAACCGGTACATCCGGGGCGTGTCGCCCCAACGCGGTCAGTAGCAGCCCTCGGTCAGCGCCCAGCAGCACAGCGGCCCGCAGGCGGGGGGCGATCTGGGCCACCAATTCATCGACGGGGGCGCCCTTGAGCTGACCGCCCGCGATCCAGACCAGCCGCGGGTAGCTCAACAGCGATGCGGCCGCGGCGTGCGGGTTGGTCGCCTTGCTGTCATCGATGTAATCCACCCCGGCCACCGAGGCGACGAACTGGTTGCGGTGCGGGTCGGGCACGAATGCCCGCAGCCCGGTGCCGATCGCTTCGGCGGCCGCCCCGAAGGCGTCGGCGAGAGCACTCGCGGCCAGCGCGTTGGCGACGTTGTGCGATCCGCTCGGACGGACGTCGTCGACCGTCGCAAGCACCGCGCCGACACCATCGACCGAGTGGATGAGCTGACCGGCAGCCACGCCGAACTGGCCCTCGTCCGGCTCGCCCAGGGTGAATCCGACCCGACGGGTCCCGGCCGGGACCTGGTCTAGCAACGCGACGACGCTGGGATCGTCGAGGTTGGCGATCGCGACATCGGCGGTGAAGATCCGCGCCTTGGCCGCGGCGTAGTCCGCCATCGAGCCGTGCCAGTCCAGGTGGTCCGGCGCCAGGTTGAGGATCGCGCCCGCGAGCGGTCGGACGGTCGAGGACCAGTAGAGCTGAAAACTCGAGAGCTCAACCGCAAGAACGTCATAGGGCGGGTCCGCGATGACCGCGTCGATGATCGAGACGCCCACATTGCCGACGGCCAGAGACCGCAGTCCGGCCGCCTGCAGGATCGATTCGAGCATCCGGACGGTCGTCGTCTTGCCGTTCGTCCCGGTGACGGCCAGCCACGGAGCGGCATCCGCACCTCGCAGCCGCCAGGCCAGTTCGACCTCGCCGATGACCTCGACGCCGCGGTCGGCGGCTGAGGCGAACAGCGGATGGGACGGGCGCCAGCCGGGTGACGTGACGGCCAACGCCACCCCGCCCGGTAGTTCATCGACGGCACCGAGGAACTCGACACCGGCCGGCAGCCGGTCGGGTGCGACTTGATCGGTCACCAGCACCCGGGCGCCGCGATCGGCGAGGGCCCCGATCGCCGTCAGCCCGGCGAACCGGGCGCCGCAGACCAGCACCGTCAGTCCGGTGAAGGCGCTAGCCATCGCCGATGAACTCGACGTGCTATCCATTGCCGATGAACTCGGCATAGAACAGCCCCATCCCGAACGCGACCGCGATGCCGGCGATGATCCAGAAACGCACGATGATCGTCACCTCTTGCCAACCCGACATCTCGAAGTGGTGATGCAGGGGCGACATCTTGAACGCTCTTCGCCCGGTCCCGGTTTTCCAGCGGGTGAACTTGAACCAGCTGGCCTGGACGATCCCGGACAGGGTGACGACGCCGAACAGGCCGCCGAGCACAACCAGCAGCAACTCGGTGTGGGTGATGATCGCCAGACCCGCCATCAGGCCACCCAGGGCCATCGAACCGGTGTCACCCATGAAGATCTGCGCGGGTGACGCGTTCCACCACAGGAACCCGAAGCAGGCGCTCAGCGCCGACGCGGCCACCATGGCGACGTCGAGCGGGTCGCGGACGTTGTAACAGCCGGGGTGGAACGACGGCGAGCAGGGATTACGGAATTGGATGAAGGCGATCAGCGTGAATGCGCCGAAGACCATGGCGGCGGCTCCGGCGGCCAGCCCGTCCAGGCCGTCAGTGAGGTTCACGGCGTTCGAGGTGGCCGCGATGATGATGTAGGCGACCACGACGAACCCGACGGCGCCGAGCGGAACGCCGATGTCGCGCACGTAGGACAGATGGGTCGAGGCCGGCGTTAGACCGATGCGATTGCGGAAGT
This sequence comes from uncultured Actinomycetes bacterium, assembly GCA_963730855.1. Lineage (GTDB taxonomy): Bacteria > Actinomycetota > Actinomycetes > Mycobacteriales > Jatrophihabitantaceae > CAVSTK01. The sequence goes on along the minus strand of CAVSTK010000008.1, from coordinate 252,406 downwards.
GGATCGCCAGGATTCCGAATCCGACCGCGACCACCAGTTGGCCACCGATCTTGGCGCGGGCGCGCAGTCCGAGGCTGCGCTGGCGCCGGAGCTTGATGAGGTCGTCGAGGAAGCCGACAATGCCCAGGCCGGTCATCAGCCCCAGCAGCAGAATGCCCGAGACGGTCGGGCCGCGGTTGTCCTGATAGGCGATGATCAGGTGCGCGAAGAAGTAGCCGACGACGGTCGACCCGACGATCGCGACGCCACCCATGGTGGGGGTGCCGCGCTTGATCAGATGGCTGGGCGGCCCGTCGTTGCGGATCTCTTGACCGAAGCCGTGCCGACGGAAGAACGCAACGACCAGCGGCGTGCACAGGATCGAGCAGAGCAGCGAGGCGAGCGCGGCGACCAGCACTGTCTTCATGCCCGCACCTCTCCCTCACTGCCGTCGACCAGCGCCAGCCCGATCCGTTCCAGCCCGGCCGACCGTGATGCTTTCACCAACACCACGTCACCCGGCGCAAGCTCGCGTTCGAGCAGTTCGAGCGCCGTGTCGATATCGGGTACCCGGTCGGCACGGTCAGCGTCCCAGCCTCCCAGAGCCGTCCCGTCGGCGATCGGACGGGCCGCAGGTCCGACGGCGACCAGCCGGTCGATCCCGAGCTCGGCGACCGATCGACCCAGACTCAGGTGCGCTTCAGCGCTGCCGTCCCCCAGTTCGGCCATCGGCCCGAGGACCGCCCAGGTCCGCCCTCGCGGGGGTGCGGCATCCGCAACATCGAGCGCGGGCGACATGGCTAGCAGCGAATCGAGGGCGGCCCGCATGGATTCGGGGTTCGCGTTGTAGGCGTCGTTGATCACGACGACACCATCGGCCCGCTCGCTGACCTGCATCCGCCAGGGCGACAACGCCGCGGCCCGCGACAATTCGGTGGCGATCGTCGCGAGGTCCAGACCGCACTCGATGCCGACGGCCGCGACGGCCAGCGCGTTGGCGACCTGATGCTCGCCCCGCACGGCTAGCCCGACCCGGGCGGTGCCGGTGGTCGACTCGAGGCGGAAGGACGCTCGGCCCTGCCCGTCCACGACGACGTCAGCGGCGCGCACGTCACATTCGGCCGCGCGTCCGAACAGCACGACCCGGGCCTGGGTCCGGTCAGCCATCGCGCGGACCAGCGGGTCGTCGCCGTTGAGCACCGCCACGCCACGTTCGGCGGCGGACGGCAGCGCCTCCACCAGCTCGCCCTTGGCGACGGCGATCGCGGCCCGGCTACCGAACTCGCCCAGGTGGGCCGAGCCGACATTGAGCACGACACCGATGCGGGGCGGCGCGATCTGGGTCAGGTATCGGATGTGGCCTATTCCCCGGGCGCTCACCTCGGTGATCAGGAACCGGGTCGACCGATCGGCCCGCAGCACGGTGTATGGATGGCCGAGCTCGTTGTTGAATGATCCGGGCGCGGCCACCGTCGCACCGGCCACACCCAGCACCTGGGCGAGCAGGTCCTTGGTCGAGGTCTTCCCGGACGATCCGGTCACTCCGATGACCAGCAGATCGGGCAGCCGGCGCAGAACTTCGCGGGCCAGGTCGGCCAGCGCCGTCAGCGGCTCGGCGACCACGATGCTGGCACCGTCGACCGGCCGCGTCGCGATCACCGCGACCGCTCCGGCCGCGATCGCCGCGGCCGCGAAGTCGTGGCCGTCCGCGTGCTCACCCGCCACCGCGAGGAAGAGGTCACCGGGCCCGACCCGGCGCGAATCGAACTCGACCCCGCCGGTGACGAGGGCAGCCGCATCGGCGCCCCCCGCGAGGCGACCGTGGACGATCTCGGCGACCTCGCCCAGGGTCAGCTCGATCACCGCGTTCCCTCGATCGCTCGGCGCACGACGATGCGGTCATCGAAGGGGTACACGGTTCCGGCGATCTCCTGGCCGGTCTCGTGCCCCTTGCCCGCGATCAGCACGGTGTCGCCCGGCGCGGCCTCGGCCACCGCCGCGGCGATGGCGGCCCCGCGTCCGTCAACCTCGGTGACCCGAGCGCGCTGATCGGACGGCACCGACAACGCACCCTCGAGCAGCGCGCGGCGGATGGTGGCCGGGTCTTCGGATCGCGGGTTGTCGTCGGTGATGAATACGACGTCGGCGCCCTCGGCGGCGGCTGCGCCCATCAGGGGACGCTTGCCCCGGTCGCGGTCGCCGCCGCTTCCCAGCACGATGATCAGCCGGCCGGCGGTCAGCGGGCGGAGCGCGGCGAGAGCCCCGGCCACCGCAGCCGGCTTGTGGCTGTAGTCGACGACGGCCAGGTAGGGCTGACCCAGGTCGATGCGCTCCATCCGCCCCGGTACGGTTGGCGGCCGCGATCGCCGGCGCCGCCACCTCAGCGGCGATGCCGACCGTATCGAGCAGCGCCAGCGCCAGCAGCGCGTTCGCCACGTTGTACCGGCCGGGGATGCGGCATCCGGCGCTGACATCGACATCCGGTCCGACCGCCCGGAACCGGGTGCTGCCGTCGGCGTCGACCTCTGATGTCGGTCGCGACCCAGCGCGCCGACGAGTCCGATCCATCGGCGCTGACGGTGATCGCGTCGGGCCCCGCGATCGCTGCGATCCGGCGCCCCCATTCGTCATCGACCATCACGACGGCCCGGCGGGCCCGTCCGTCGAAGAGCCGGGCCTTCGCCGCGAAGTACGCCTCGAGATCGGGGTGGAAGTCCAGGTGGTCCTGCGACAGATTCGTGAAGCCGGCCGCCGCGAACTCGATGCCGTCGACGCGGCGCAGTTCGAGGGCGTGGCTCGACACCTCCATGACCACCGACGACGCCCCGCGCTCGGCCATCACCGCGAGCAGCGCCTGCAGCTGCGGCGCCTCGGGAGTGGTGAAACCGGCCGGCATGAACTCGCTGCCGATCATGGTCGCCACGGTGCCGATCAGGCCGCTGACCGAACCGGCCGCGGTCAGCCCGGCCCGGACCAGGTAACTCGTCGTCGTCTTGCCACTCGTTCCGGTGATGCCGATGACGGCCAGGCGGTGACTGGGCTGGCCGTACACCGCGGCCGCCACCGTCCCCAGTCGGGCCCGTGGATCGCTCACCACCATGGCCGGGACACCCGCGGGTAACAGGGCAAGGCCCGCCGGGTCGGTCAGTACGGCGACGGCGCCGCCGGCCAACGCCTGGGCCGCGTGGGCGGCGCCATGCACCCGCTGCCCGGCGACACCGGCGAACAGATCGCCCGGCCGGACCTGGTCGCTGGCCAGGGTCATCCCGCTGACCGTGACGTCGGCACCGATGATCAGCCCGTCCACTGGCGGCGCCAGCGCCGAGAGACGGATCTGGGCCGGCACGGGGCGCGGCGGCCCGGATAGCGGCGGGTCCGTCGCCGCCGTCCCAGGACTCACTGCGGGGGGCACGTCAGCACACGGTACTGGGCGAATAAAACAGCGTGCCCGAGTCACAGATCTGTAGCGGTACGTGTTTCGCCAGCACTCCGGTCGGCGCGATCGCGGCGTGCAGCAAGTTCGTAGCTGGCGATGTCGTGGAAAAGCGGCGCCGCGACGTCGCCGCCCTCGGCCCCGTCGGACGGGTTGTCGATCATGATGCTGACGATGAACTGCGGGTCGTCGGCCGGGACCATGCCGGCGAAGGTGTCCCAGTTGACGGTGTTGCTGTAGCGCCCGGTCGCCGGGTCGGGCTGCTGGGCGGTGCCGGTCTTGCCCGCCACCGCGTAACCCGCGATCGCTGCCCGGGTGCCGGTGCCCCCCGGCAGGATGACCGACTCGAGCATCGTCCGCAGGGTCGCTGCGGTGGCGGACGAGACCACCGTGACTCCGGCGGCCTGCTTGGTCACCGACATCGACCCGTCCTGGCTGGTCACCGACTGGACGATGCGCGGCGGAATGCGCACGCCGTCGTTCGCGACGGCCTGATACATGCTCGCCAGCTGCAGGATCGTCATGCTCTCGCCCTGACCGAACGGCAGGTTGGCGAAGGTCGAGTCCGACCAGTCCTTGAGCGCCGGTATGTAGCCGGCGCTCTCACCCGGCAACTCGATTCCGGTCGCCTGCCCGACCCCGAAGGCCTGGGCGTACTTGAACCAATCGGTCGGCCCGACCTGCTGCGCGATCTTGAGGGTTCCGACATTGGATGACTCGGCCAGCACGCCGGTCGCGGTGAAGTTCTGCGCGGGATGCCACCAGTCGTCATGGATCGTGACGCCACCGTCCTGCAGGGTGGTCGGCACGTTGATCACGGTGCTGGGCGTGATCAGGTGCTTGTCGACGGCCGCGGCCATCGTGATGATCTTGCCGACCGATCCCGGCTCGAACACCGACTCGATCGGCGGGTCATCCGGATCCTTGGAGCTCAGCGAGTTCGGATCGGCCGAGTTATAGGTGCCCGTCGACGCCAGCGCCAGCACCTGGCCGGTCTTGGTCAGGATCGCGACCTGGCCGCCTCGCGCGTTCGAACCGGCGACGGCGGTGTTGAGGTCCTGTTGGACCGTGTACTGCAGACTCTGGTCGATCGTCAGCGTGACCGTGCCGCCATTGACCGGAGCGATCCGCTGGGTGGCGCCGCTGGGATTGATGTTGCCGTTGACGTCGCGGGTATAGGTCAGTGAGCCGTTCGTGCCGGCGAGGACGCTGTTGTACTTGTTCTCGATGCCGGCCGCGCCCATGCCATCGGAATGGACCAGCCCGATGATGTTGGCACCGGTGGTCGTGCCCGGATATTCGCGTTGCGTCGTCGCCTGCGTGTACACGCCGGTCAGGTCGAGGGCCTCGATCTTGTCGGCGACCGTGGGCGGCAGGGCCGACGCCAGCAGCGCATACTGCGAGGTTCCGTCGAGCACCTTCTCGATCGCCGACGCGGATTCCCCGACGAACGGCGCGAGCTTGGCGGCGTCGTCGGCGCGGTCTGCGGCTGCGATCTGCTGCGGGTCGACCGTGATGTCCTGTGCGTTGGTCGTGTAGGCGAGCACGGTGCCGAACCGATCGACGATCTCACCCCGCAGCGCATTGAGCGTGATGCTGTTGAGCTGCTGCTTGGCCGCCGCGGTCGCGTAGCCGGCCTGGTCGACACCCTGCAGCTGGACCAGACGCACGACGACAACCGTCAGCAGCAGACAGACCGCGGCGAAGCCGGTGGTCAGCCGGTTGTTCAGGCGGCCCAGACGCAGGGTGCGCCTGCGACGGCTCGGGCGGCGTTTCGAATCGCGATAGCCCGCCGCTCGCGACGGGGCCGCCGGCGGGGCCGGCGATCGCTGCGGGACCGAACGGTCCGCTCGCTGCGGAGCCGGACGTCCACCCGACGGCGGACGGCGGGGCGGCTGATTCATCGGGCCCCGGTGATCGCGACCGTCGTCGGAGCCGGGCAGCCGTCGTCGGAGCCGGCGCGGCCGACGCGGAGTGGCCGACGGCGAGGGGCGGCCGACGGCGACGTGGACGGGGCGGTGACGTCGGGGCTGACCAGGCTGCGCGGCGTCGGGGTGGGCGTCGGAGTCGCAACCGCCTTGCCGGGCACCTTGACCGCCGACCCCGCGACGGTGACGGTCCCGTTGGGCGAGAGCACCAGGAAGGCCGGGTTCGGGTCGGGCACCATGCCGAGCGCCCGCGCTGCGCTGGCCAATGCCGCCGGCGCCTGCTTGTTGGCGATGTCGATCTTGAGCTGCTGAATCTGGTTGCTGGCGTCGTCGTTGCTCGAGGTCAGATCGCGCTGCCGGACCTCGTCCGCGGCCGCGACCGTATTGATCGCCAGCAGCGCGCACAGGCCGGCGCCGATCAGGCCGAGGACGAGCAGGATGAACGGGGCCCGGCGCGGCGCGCCGCGCTCACCCGGGCCACTGGTCGATGCCGGTTCGGTGCGTTCGGTGATCGTCCTCATGCCGGCACCCGGATCCGTTCCGCGGCGCGCAACCGCACGGAGGCCGCGCGCGGGTTTGCCTCGATCTCGGCCGGAGACGCCACTTCGGCGCCGCGAGTGAGCAGTCGCAACTGCGGACCGGCCGACGGCAGCGGAACGGGTAGGCCCGGTGGGGTCCGATCGGCGGCCAGTTCCGCGAACTGCTGTCTTGACCAGCCGGTCCTCGAGCGAGTGATAGGACATCGCAACCACCCGGCCACCGATCGAGATCGCGTCGAGCGCGGCCCGCAAAGCACCGTCAAGGGCGTCGAGTTCGCCGTTGACCTCGATGCGCAGCGCCTGGAAGGTGCGCTTGGCCGGATGACCTCCGGTGCGCCGGGTAGCGGCCGGAATGGCGTCCCGCACCAGGTCGGCCAGCCGCGCGGTCGAGGTCAGCGGCGCGGTCGAGCGTTCACGACCGATCGCCTGGGCGACCCGTAGCGCGAATCGCTCCTCACCGAACTGCGAGAGGATGCGGGCCAGCTCCCGCACCGAGTAGGTGTTGAGGACATCCGCCGCCGTCAGTCCGCTGCTCTGGTCCATCCGCATGTCGAGCGGTGCGTCGCGGGCATAGGAGAAACCGCGCTCGGTCTGGTCGAGTTGCATCGACGAGACCCCGAGATCGAAGAGCACTCCGTCGACGTGGGCCAGGCCGAGGTCAGCGAGGACGGCGGGCAGCTCGTCATAGACCGCATGGACGAGATGTAGGCGTGAGGTGTAGGTCGCCAAGCGTTCGCCGCTTCGGCGCAGCGCATCGGGGTCGCGATCCAGACCAACCAGGGTGAGCTGCGGATGCGCGGCGAGCAGCGCCTGCGCGTGACCGCCGAGGCCGAGAGTGGCGTCGACCACGACACTTGGGTGATCGGTCAACGCGGGAGCCAACAGAGCCAGCACCCGATCGAGTAGGACCGGTACGTGCCCGCTGCTCGAGCCGCTGGAGACGTCATCGCTGAAGACGTCACCGGAGTCGGTCGCGGGCATCATGCTCATTCCATGAGTCGGGACGGGTAGATCGCGGTTGACAGTGACGCTCGGCTAGGTCCCCGCCCGTCGCGCCGGCCTGGAACCGGGGAAGGTGTGCCAGGAAGACGACGGGAGGAGGCCTAGCCGGACGTGGCGACTGGACCAGCTGGGTGGAACGTGGGGCGGCTCAGAACAGTCCAGGCAGCACCTCGTCATCCGCGTCGGCAAAGTCCTGTTCGGTGCCGTCGAGGTACTGCGCCCAGGCGCCCGCGTCCCAGATCTCGACCCGGGTGTTGGCGCCGATGACCACGCAGTCCTTCTCCAGGCCCGCGTAGCTGCGCAACATCGGCGGGACGGTGATGCGGCCCTGACCGTCCGGGATCTCGTTCGAGGCGCTGGCGAAGAAGACCCGGCTGTAGTTGCGGACGCGCCGATCGGTCACCGGGGCGGTGCGTAGCAGCTCGGTGAGGCGGGTGAACTCAGCGATCGGGAAGGCGTAGAGGCAACGTTCCTGGCCCTTTGTGATCACCAGCCCACCCTCCAGATCGCTACGGAACCGCGCCGGCATGGCGAGGCGTCCTTTGTCATCGAGTCGAGGTGTGTGGGTACCGAGAAACATCGGTACCCACCTCCTCCACGGATCAGCGACTCCGGACCGCTGATCCCCACGATGCCCCACCGTACCCCACTTGATGCCACGGTCAACTCCAACACCCCCACCTGACACCCCACCGAAGGCTGTTCGGCGCGCGGGCGGTCCGTCGCCGGGACTCGCAAAGGGTACGGCGAACAGCGGTAAGAAATTCGAACGGAAACCGAACCGATATCCCATGTACCGTCGTATAACGAGTGGGTCTCGGTGATACTGGCCGGGCGGACGTGTGATCCGACGCGAGTTTCGAGTAGATGGGCGCCTGTCCGTGGAGAACCAACCGCCGGTCGTCGACGTCGCTGACGTGTCGATCGTGCAGACCGTGGCCAAGCGGATCGCCGCCAACATCGAGCAGGTCATCGAGGGCAAGCACGACGCGGTCCGACTCGGCATCGCGGTACTGCTGTCCGAGGGCCACCTGCTGATCGAGGACGTGCCCGGAGTCGGCAAGACCACCTTCGCCAAAGCCCTCGCGCGATCGATCGACTGCACCGTGCGCCGGATCCAGTTCACGCCCGACCTGCTGCCCAGCGATGTGACCGGCGTCAGCGTCTACAACTCCGAGACCCGCGACTTCGAGTTCAAGCCGGGTCCGGTGTTCGCGAACATCGTCGTGGGCGACGAGATCAACCGAGCCTCGCCCAAGACCCAATCCGCGCTGCTGGAATGTATGGAGGAGCGCCAGGTCACGGTCGATGGCGAGACCTACGTGCTCGAGGCGCCGTTCATGATCGTGGCCACCCAGAATCCGCTGGACATGGAAGGCACCTACCCCCTTCCCGAGGCCCAGCGCGACCGCTTCACCGCGCGGATCTCGATGGGTTACCCGAACCGCCAGTCCGAGATCGACATGTTGTCCGAGCACGCCGCCACCGATCCGCTCGATGTACTGGTGCCGGTGTCGAATTCGGCCGAGGTGCGCGCATCGATCGAAGCGGTTCGGTCGGTGCACGTCGCGGCCACCATGAAGGCGTACGCCGTCGACCTGGCCACCGCGACCCGGCAGTCGACCGCCGTCCGGCTCGGCGCGTCACCGCGGGCCAGCCTGCAGCTCGTCCGCGCGGCCAAGGCCTGGGCGGCGATGCAGGGGCGTGACTATGTGATCCCCGACGACCTGCAGGCGCTGGTCGGGCACGCCTTCGGCCATCGGCTACTGCTCACCGCCGAGGCGCACATGAGCGGACGGGGGCGGCCGACGTGCTGGCCTCGATCGTCGGCTCGATCGCCATTCCGGCCACGGTCAGCCCCGAAAGCGTCCCGTCCGCCAATGGCACCGCCGGCTGATCGCGAAGCCTGGGGGGACGCGGCGATGTGGGAAAACTTTGCGGCAAAGGCGCGGTCCTGGCTGAGCGGATTCACCACGCGGGCCTGCTGTCTGCTCGCGGCCGGCTTCACCGCCGCGATCTGCGGACTGCTGCTCGGCGAGACCGACCTGGTTCGGGCCGGGGCCTTCGCGGTGGCGATCCCGCTCGTCGCGAACGTCATCGTGCGCCGTTCGCAGGTCAACATCGCCAGCCGCCGCAGCGCGGAACCGGCCCGGGCCAGCGCCGGAACACCGACAACGGTCTCGCTGACCGTCACCAACCGATCGGTGCTGCCCACCGGCACGTTGATGATGGAGGACACGCTGCCGGCGCGACTGCCGGGGCGGGCCCGCTTCGTATTGGACGGCCTGGGCCGGCGTGAGTCGCGCGCGGTGAGTTACCGGATCCCGTCGCTGCCGCGTGGTCGATACACGGTCGGGCCACTACGACTGCGCTTGACCGATCCGTTCCGGCTGGTCGACGTGCACCGGTCGTTCACCGCCACCTCGCAGTTCGTCCTGACCCCCGTCGTCGAGCCGCTGCCCGGGCTGCCGTTGCCCCGCTCCTGGGACACCGGCGAGAACCTGGGCAGCCACTCGGTAGGTGCCCGCGGCGCCGATGACGCCTCGACCCGCGAGTACCGACGCGGCGATGATCTGCGCAAGATCCACTGGCGCTCGACCGCGCGGATCGGCGCCCTGATGGTGCGGCACGAGGAGCGCCCGTGGCAGGCCCACACGGTCGTGCTGCTCGATGCCCGGGTCCGTGGACACGAGCGGATGCTGAAGGAGCCGGTCGGCGCCGATCCGCGCGAAACCAACAGCCTCGAATGGGCCATCAGTGCGGCGGCGAGTATCGCCACCCATCTGCTCGCGAACCAGCGTGAGGTGACGCTCGCGGTCGGAGCGACGAGTGCCCGGCACGTCGGCGCCGAGGCCGGCGGCCTGCTCGACACCCTGGCCGGTCTCGAGGGACTGAACGACCGCGACCTGACCGGCCTGCTCCGGTCGACCGGAGACACCGGCCGCGAGGCCACCCTCATCGCGATCATCGGCCGCCTCGACCCCGACTCGCTGCGCGCGCTGACCGAACTGCATCCACGGGGAGCCGCCTCGCCGGCCTTCGCGATCCTGCTCGAAACCCCGAGCTGGCGGGATCCGATCGCCAAGGACCCGTCCTGGGCGAACTCGGCCGCCACCTTGCGCGCGTCGGGCTGGTCGGTGATCGGCGCGCGAAACACCGACCAGGTCGCCACCGTCTGGACGGGCCTGGTCAGCCAGCGGGGCGACAATCGGCTCACCTCCTCGGGCTACGCCGTGCCGAGCGGCGTCGGATCCAATGCAGCGGGAGCCACCACCACCCGGCTGCTGCCCGAGGGCTCGGCATGAGCGCCTCGACGGTCACGACACCGGCACCGCCGGCCCCGGCAGCCGCAGCCGTGCCGGCGCCGAACTCGGATGGCGCCGCCGCGCGGCTGACCCTGCGAGCCCTCACCGCCAGTCTGCTGGGTGCGCTGCCGTTGCTGCAGCTGCTCACCGACGGCTCCTGGTTGGTGCAGGCGTGGATCTCGATGGCCATCGTGATCGTGCCCGCCGCGCTGCTCCGACTGCGCTGGACGCCATCGGTCCTGCACCTCATCCCCGGCCTGGTGCTGCTAGTCGGCTATCTGACTCGGGTCTACCTGTCCGGCCATGCCTGGTTCGGCGTCGTCCCGACCCGGGCTAGTTGGGGCGACTTCCGGGTGCTGTCGAGCGCCGTCGGCAGCCACGATCCGCGACAGCAGCGCGCCCCTGCACTCGACCGCACCCGTACGGCTCTACATCTCGCTGGGATTGGTACTGCTGGCGATCGTCCTCGACGGACTGGTCGTGATCATGCATCGTCCGGCCCTGGCCGGGGTGCCCCTGCTGCTGGTCTTCACGCTCGCCGGAGCCGTCCCCCGCGACCCGGTCAATTGGGTCTGGTTCATCCTGGCCGGCGGCGGTTACCTGCTGATCCTGTCCAGCCGTTCCACCCACGAACTCACCAGTTGGGGACGGATCGTCACCCGGCCCGAACGCGCCGTCCGATCGCGGTTGTCGACCGCCCTGTCCGGGCGGCGGATCGGCGTCATCGCCATCGCGATCGCCGTCCTGGTGCCCCTTCGTTCTGCCGCTCGCCTCGGTGAACCTGCTCGCCAACGCATTGCACAACGGACGGGTCGGGACCGGCGGCAACGGCAAGGGCAGCACTGGCGTCGTCATCGATCCGCTGGCCACCCTGCGCGGCGAACTGACCCGCAGTACCCCCGTCAACCTGTTCAGCGTCACCGTCACGGGCGCGGCCGCCAAGAGCGCGTTCTACCTGAGGTCGGCCGTCCTCGAGACCTACAACGGTAAGGCCTGGGTACAGGGGCAGGCTCAACAACTGGTATCCGCCACCGGCCAGCTGAGCGAGGACCCGGCCGTGCTTGGCCCGGCGGTAGCGGCGGGCGCATTCAAGGCGACCGTCACCGTCAACCATCTGGCCGGTACGCCCCCGGTCTTCGCCACCCCGACCGCGCTGACGAACCCCCCGAGCAGCTGGTCCTGGAACACCCGCTACGGCGTCGTCGTCCGGCAACGTCAAGGCGGGTCAGGTCTACTCCGAGACGGTTTCCCAGCTCGACCCGTCCACCGAGACCCTCGAGGCCTCGCCCACCGTTGCCCGGGCCACCTTCGGCGCCGGCAGCTCGGTACTGCAGACCGACCTGACGATCAACGACGTGCCGGTGGTCGTCAGCAATCTGGTCGCCTCGATCACCGCCGGAAAGGCGACGCCCTACGACAAGGCCCGGGCCCTGTCGACGTACTTCACCGATCCGGCCAACGGATTCATCTACAGCCTCGCCACCAAGGGCGGCGAGTCCGGCAGCGACCTCGTCGACTTCCTGACCACCGGCAAGGCCGGCTTCTGCCAGCAATACGCGGCCGCCCTGGCCGTCATGCTGCGGGTCGCCAACATTCCGGCCCGGGTGGTGCTCGGTTACAGCCACGCGGCCCCGAACGCGGCCGGGCAGTTCGAGGTCACCTCCGACGACGCGCACGCCTGGGTCGAGGCCTACTTCCAGGGCGTGGGCTGGGTGCCCTTCGACCCGACGCCGCTCACCGGTGCCGACGCCGGGCGGGCCGTGGCGCTGCCCTGGGCGCCGCACCCGGCCACGGCGGTGGTGGCCAACGGGGCGGATCCGAAGAACGCGGGGCTCAACCCGGAGGCCGACCTGGGCGGCCTACCGGGGCGACCTCGGGCTCGTCCCTCGCGGCCAACGACAGCGATGGCACCCGCTGGGTGTGGCTGGGGTTGATCATCGGCGCCGTCGTCATCGTGCTCGGCCTGCTGACCCCCGGGCTGCTGCGGATCCGCCGACGACGGCGACGCCTCGAGTCCTCGCGAGACTACGGCCCCGAGCCGTTGTGGTCAGAACTGGCCGAGACGACCCGCGATCTGAGATTGGGCTGGTCCAATGCCCGCAGCGTCCGGCAGGTCACCGTCTGGCTCAGCGAGCTGCTGCCCGGCGACGACGCGCGCGGCGCCCTACGGCGCCTCGCCGATGCGATCGAACGTCGGCGCTACTCGGGCGTCGACGAGATGGATAACGCCGGATCAGGCGTTCCGTCGCAGCTGATCGGCGCCCTCGAGTTGGTCCGACGGGAGCTGCTGCGGGGGGCGACAACCCGCGACCCGGTGGCGAGCGCGGCTGCGGCCGGCGTCACTGTGGCGGGCCAAGGACGACGGATCAGCGAGGCCGATGGCAGCCGGTCGACCGGAGCGGACTGCGCACCGGGTCGCGCTGACCGAGGTCGGGCAGCGGCTATGTCGGGGAGCGCCGGACAGGTTCAGGATTCGTCGAAGCGGCGACGGAGCCGGTCTTCCATCCGGGACCGGATGCCGTTCTGCCGGGCCTGCGCGCCGGCGGCCGGCTTACTGGGTCCGGGCTCGTCGGCCGGACGCGACTTGCGGCTGAGCATTCCGGCCGCGTATGTGCACGAGGCAACGATCAGCACGAAGCCGATGACACCGACGGCGACCTGTTTGGCGTCAGCCCGACGAGTACGACGGCCAGGCCCGCCAACGACCCCAGGATGCTGATCGGCAGCCACCGGCGACGCAGCGTACTGACGCCGCGCCGACCGTACGTTGGTGACGAACTTCGGGTCCTCGGCGTAGAGCGCCTGCTCGATCTGGTCGAGTAACCGTTGCTCGTGTTCGGAGAGCGCCACGTTGGCCCTCCTTCGGTGTTCTCGTCACTGCGAGTTGACGAACTGGGCTGAGGTATGAGTCGCGCGATCACCAATATACGAGGCGGACTCAGATCGGGAAAGTTTGAGCGCTAAACAGATACTCAACCGTCGCCGGCGTTGACCGTCGGGGCTCGTTCTAGCGTAACCCGGCCAGCAACTGGGCGGAGTGCGGCGGGGCGGGATGTTGGCGAACGTGGCGTGTCGCGGCCGGTGATCGGGCGAGCAGTTGTCGCCGGGAGCGTGGTCGCCCGTCCGATTGCCTGGGCGCCGAAGCGCTGCCTGACGTCGTCGGCCACCCGGTCCAGCCGGGTCGGTTCCGGACGCGGGTCCGGTCCGGCCGCGCTCAGCACGTCGTCGAAGCTCAGTTGCTGGGGCGCCGACCCGGTCGGACGCAAGCCCTCGGCCTTCACCCCGACGAGCCGGATCCGCGGGCGGCCGAGATCGAGTTGGCGATAGAGCTCGAGCGCGGTGGCGTGCAGGACGTCGCCGGAATCGACCCAGTCGGGCAGCGTACGGACCCGGGTGATGGTGCGGAAGTCGGCGAACCGGATCTTGATCCCAATGGTTCGCGCGACCATCGACCGGGTCCGTAGCCGCCCGGCGACGTCGTCCGACAACTGCAGCAGCGCGTGGCTGACCTGGTCCAGCTCGGTCAGATCAACGTCGGTGGTGCGGTCGGAGCTGATCGACTTCTCGACCTCGGCCGGGCTGACCGCTCGTGGGTCACGACCGTTCGCGAGTTCGATGAGGTGGTCGGCGTTCACCGATCCGACCGCCCGCCGAAGCGCGTCGGGTGGTGTCGAAGCCAGTTCACCGATGGTGCGAATGCCCAGCCCGCGTAGCGGCTCAGCCGTGCGCCGACCGACGCCCCAGAGCACCGTCACCGGCAGCGGATGCAGGAACGCCAGACGTCTCGGCCGCCGGCACGACCAGCATCCCGTCCGGCTTGCAGCGCGCGGACGCGACCTTGGCGACGAACTTGGTGGCCGCGATTCCGACCGAACAGGTCAGTCCGAGGGTCGTGACGATCTGCTCGCGGATCGATGCCGCGATGTCGAGCGGCCGACCGAGCAGCCCGATCGCGCCGCGGACGTCGAGGAAGGCTTCGTCGAGTGACAACGGCTCGACCAGCGGCGTGACTGACCGAAGGATGGCCATGACCTGGGCCGATGCCGCCGAGTAGGCGGCTCGATCCGGTGGCAGCACGACCGCGTGCGGACACAGCTGCAACGCCCGCGTCATCGACATCGCGCTGCGAACACCGAACCGGCGCGCTTCGTATGAGGCCGCGGCGACCACGCCCCGAGTAGTGCCACCGACGAGAACCGGACGGCCGGCCAGCTCGGGCCGACGCTGGATCTCGACACTGGCATAGAAGGCATCCATGTCGACATGCAGGATCGGACAGCCGGAGTCATCACCCCCGGTACGTCCCGACACCCGCGGCACATCGGCGCTTCGACCCATTGCGCGCCCCTAGTCAGCCGGCCCGCGGCGGGCCAGGACGTGTAGTCGCGTCGCGATCTCGCGAAACGGCGACCGGTCGCGGCTGAGCGCTTCGAGCTCGAGCGCAGCGGCTGAGCGGTCCGCATCGAACGCGGCGGCCGGAATCAGATCGGCGAAGACGCCGACCCCGCTGACCCGATCGACGAGAACCCGACCGCGCGACACAACTCGGTCAACCCACTGGCGTCCAGCGCCGGCAACGTGTCACGAAGATCGGCCACCGCGGCATCGAGGTCGCCGGCCAATACCCGGGCCAGCACGACGGCCGCCGGATTGCCGATCAAGACGCTGGCCAGTCCCCCGGGTCGCAATCCGGCATACACCGCGGCGAGCGCCGCGCGGGGATCGACGGCATCGAGCACTCCGTGGACCAGCGCCAGATCGAATCGCGTGGCACCGATGGCGGCACCGAGGTCTTCGAGGTCGCCCTGGACCGCGGTCACCCGCTGCGCCACCTCGGCCTCAGTGGCCCGGCTGGCGAGCGTGGCCAGCGCGTCGGCGCTGATGTCGACCACGGTGACGTGGGCACCAAGCTGCGCGACCGGGACGGCGAGGCGGCCCGTCCCGCCGCCGCAGTCAAGAACGGTGACGGCGCTCAGATCGGCGAGACCGAGATCGGCGAGGATTCGCTTGGACGAGCCGAAGCTCGACCTGCTGCCGGGCCGTCGAGGTTGCCACCACAGCTAGACCCTAACCCGCGCCACCGACGTCGACCGGGATCGTCGCCGGCCGTCCCGCGTCATCCCGCTCGGACGCCCGAACCAGCCAGGCCACCGTCGGCCAGTCCGAGCGATACCTCGACCAGGTGCAGGAAGTCGGAGCTGCCCCGCACCAGGTCATCGGCCTCGCGAGCCGACACCACGCCGTGTGAGCCGAACTCGATCGCCGCGCGCTTGGCCGCTCCGGCCGAGAAGTAGGTGGCCCAATCGGTCATCTCGGGGGCGACCTCGGCGAGCAGTACCCAGGCGCTGGTCGGGCCGCGCCGCGAACCGGGTCGGGCCCGCTCGGCGAAGAGCGCGGCCGAACTGCGCAGCGCCGCCAAGTGGGCCAATCGGAAGCGCTCGTCGGCATCGACCCACGCCGACGCTTCGCGGAGCAACTGACGGGCCTGGGCCGCCAGCACCGCGCCACCGCGGCGTCCGGGCGCGGCCAGCGCGTAGGGAATCGGGAGCTGCGCGTCGCTGCGATCCATTACTCTCCCGGGGAAGGCCACCTGCTCGAACGTTTGTTCGATGCTAGCAGTCCCCGCCGACAGAATCGGCCAGCGTCAGGTCGCCCCGAGCGCGTCCACGACCGCACCGATCACGATCACGGCGGGCGCCGACAGGCCGGCCGCGGTCACTTGCTCGGCCAAGTCCGACAGCGGCGCGCGCACCGCAATCTGATCCGGCAGGGTCGCATTCGCGATCGCCGCCGCCGGAGTGCCCGGGTCGCGCCCGCGCAGGATCAACTCGCGGGCGATCTTGTCGAGGCGATCCATCGCCATCAACAACACCAGGGTGGACGGGCCGGTGGCCAGGTAGTCCCAGTCCATCCCGTCCTCGGGCGGCCGGCCCGGATCGAGATGGCCCGAGATGACGGTGAAGTCGGCGGCCAGACCGCGATGGGTCAGCGGGATGCCGATCGCCGCGGGGGCGGCCAGGGCCGAACTGACTCCCGGCACCACCTCGACCGCCACACCGGCGGCCAGGCAGGCGAGCACCTCTTCACCGCCCCGGCCGAACACGAACGGGTCGCCGCCCTTGAGCCGCACCACGCGCCGGCCGGCCTGGGCCCGCTCGACCAGCACTGCGTTGATCTGGTCCTGGGTCAGGTTGTGCCGGTGCGCGGACTTGCCGCAGTCGATGATCTCGACGTCCGGGGCCGAGGCCGTCCAACAGCTCCCTGGGCGCCAGCCGATCGACGACGACGACGTCAGCCGACTCGAGCAGCCGGCGCCCCCGGACCGTGATCAGGTCGGCGGCACCCGGGCCGCCGCCGATCAGCGCGACCGATCCGGCTGCTGGTGCGGTGCCGACGGGCCGGCAATGTGCCGGCGTCCAGACCGAATGCGATGGCGTCCCGCAGCAGCGTGGCCCGGCGCGGGTCGTCGCCCCCGTTGACGGCCACCGTGATTCCGTCGCGGCGAAGCACGACCGGGGTACGGGCGGTGCCCCCGGTGGCCGCGTCCGCGCGGACGCAGAAGGTCCCGTTCGCCTCAGCCGCCGCGGCGACCGCCGCGTTGACGGCGGCGACGTCGGTACAGGCGAACACCAGCCACGCGCCGTCGACGTCGGACGCTTCGAATTCGCGCCGCTCGACCGGTACGCCGAGCGAGACCACCTCATCGCTCACCTGCGGCGCGACGACCCGCACCTGGGCGCCCGCCTCGATCAGCATCGAGATGCGCCGGGCCGCCACCGGACCGGCGCCGACGACGAGCGCCCGCCGTCCGGTGACGTCGAGCAGCAGCGGCAGCATCGACGGTGCCGGGCGGCTCGTCGGTGGCCCCGACGAGTCGCCGGCTGCGGTGCCGTCACGGCCGCGACACGGTCACAGCTGCGACACCATCCCGGCCGAGACGGTGGCCCCGCTCGACTCCTCGACGAGCAGGAACGCGCCGGTCGAGCGATTGACCTCGTACGCGTCGACCATGACCGGTTCGGCGGTACGGATGCGGACCGTCCCGATGTCGTTGAGGGCGAGCTCGTCGGCCGGGTTGCTGGTGAGCGTCGCGATGTCCAGGCGCGAGACCACCGCATCGACGATCGCCAGCACCTGACGGGTCGTGTGCCGCAGCAGCAATCGCGCGCCCGGCTTGAGCGGCTCGGCGGCCAACCAGCACACCGTCGCCGTCAGCTCACGAACGATCTGTGGCCGCGGTTCGCGGTCGGCGGCGATCAGATCGCCCCGCGCGATGTCGATGTCGTCGCCCAGCAACAGCGTGACCGACCGCCCGGGCGCGGCGGTCGACAGCTCGCCGTCCGGCGTGTCGATACCGACGATGGTGGTCGTCCGGCCGGCCGGCAGCACGACGACCTGATCGCCCACGGCCAGGATGCCGCCCTCGACCCGACCGGCGTAACCGCGGTAGTCGGGATATTCGGCGCTGCGCGGCCGGATCACCAGCTGGACCGGGAATCGACCCGGCACATCGGCCGCCACCCGCGGCTTGACCGCTTCGAGGTACTCGAGCAGCGACGGACCGTCGTACCAGGTCATCCGGCTCGAGCGGTCGACGACGTTGTCACCGACCAGTGCGGCGACCGGGATCGGGGTGAAGTCGGCGACCGCAAGACTGTCGGCGGCGGCGGCGAAATCGGTGACGATCCGGTCGAAGACATCCTCGGCGTAATCGACCAGGTCCATCTTGTTGACCGCCAGCACGACGTGCGGGACCCGCAGCAGGGCGGCCACCGCCGCGTGCCGCTTGGTCTGCTCGACCACCCCGGTGCGCGCGTCGACCAGGATCACCGCGACGTCGGCGGTCGACGCTCCGGTGACGGTGTTGCGGGTGTACTGCACGTGGCCCGGGTGTGTCAGCCAGGATGAAGGTGCGCTGCGCGGTGGCGAAGTACCGGTAGGCGACGTCGATGGTGATGCCCTGTTCGCGCTCCGCCCGCAGCCCGTCGACCAGCAACGCGAGGTCGGCCCCGTCGTAGCCGCGTCGCTCGCTCGCGTCCTCGACGGCGGTCATCTGATCCGTCAGGACGGCTTTCGCGTCGTGCAGCAGGCGACCGACCAGGGTCGACTTGCCGTCGTCGACCGAACCGGCAGTGACGACCCGCAGCAGCTCACCAGGCATTACAGCGCACAGGTGATCCCAGAATTGAGCACCACTAAAAGTAGCCTTGCCGCTTCCGGTCTTCCATCGCGGCCTCGCTCGCCCGATCGTCCGCCCGCGTCGCGCCGCGTTCGGAGATGGTGGCGGCGGCGGTCTCGAGTGATGACGTCATCGACATCGGCGGCCAGTGACCGAACCGCGCCGGTGCAGGTGGCGTCGCCGACCGTGCGGTAGCGCACCCACTCGTTGGTGACCCGCTCCGACTCGGTCGGTTCGGTCCACTGCGTCACCGCCAGCACCATCCCGTCCCGCTCGAAGACAGGCCGCTGGTGCGCGTAGTAGATGCTCGGGACGTCGATGCCCTCTCGGGCGATGTAGGACCAGACGTCAAGCTCGGTCCAGTTCGAGATCGGGAACACC
Source organism: uncultured Actinomycetes bacterium (assembly GCA_963730855.1). Lineage (GTDB taxonomy): Bacteria > Actinomycetota > Actinomycetes > Mycobacteriales > Jatrophihabitantaceae > CAVSTK01. The sequence goes on along the minus strand of CAVSTK010000008.1, from coordinate 233,660 downwards.
CGGACGTGCTCGCCCGGACGGTGCCGGCCGTTGTAGAGGTCCCAGAGCTCGGGGCGCTGGTTGCGCGGGTCCCACTGGCCGAAGTCGTCGCGGACGCTGAAGATCCGCTCCTTGGCGCGGGCCTTCTCCTCATCACGGCGCGCGCCGCCGAGAACGGCGTCGAAGCGGTTGGAGTTGATGCCGTCGAGCAGGGTGACGGTCTGCAGCGGGTTGCGCGACTGGCCCGGGATCTCGCGCACCCGGCCGGCGTCGATCGAGTCCTGCACGCTGGCGACGACGAGGTTGACGCCGAGCGAGGCGAGGTGGCGGTCGCGGTACTCGATCACCTCGGGAAAGTTGTGGCCGGTGTCGACGTGCATCACCGAGAACGGCAGCCGCCCGGGCCAGAACGCCTTGACCGCCAGATGCAGCATGACGATCGAGTCCTTGCCGCCCGAGAACAGGATGACCGGACGCTCGAACTGACCGGCGACCTCGCGGATGATGTGGATCGCCTCGTCCTCGAGATCGAGCAGCCACTGCCGGTCGAGGGTTTCGTTATTGATGGTCGCGGTCATCGCGCGGTCTCCTCGGTGAACGAGAACAGGGTGGCGAGCAGCTCGTCGACGACGTCGTCGACGGATCGGTCGCTTGTGTCGAGACGCAGCTCAGGGTCGGCCGGCGCTTCGTAGTCGTCATCGACGCCGGTCAGCCCGGTCATCGAGCCGGACCGCTGGCGGGCGTACAGGCCCTTGACGTCGCGGGACTCGCACACGCCCAACGGCGTGGCGACGTGAACCTCGTAGAACGGAACGCCGGCGGCGTCATGAGCGTTACGTACCCGATCCCGAGCCTCGGAAAACGGCGAGACGACGCAGGCGAGCACGAGGACGCCATGATCGGCGAGGCGTTGGGCGACCCAGCCGATACGGGCGACGTTCGCGTCCCGATCGGCCCGCGAATACCCGAGTTCGGCCGACAGGATGGGACGCACGACGTCGCCGTCGAGCAGTTCGACCGACCGGCCGAGATCGGCGAGGCGGGCCGACAGCGCGGTGGCGATCGTCGTCTTGCCGGCGCTCGGCAGCCCGGTGAACCAGATCGTGGCACCGCCAGCCGTCACCCTCGTACCGTCCCGGCGCGAGCTGGGCGCTTGCTGGGTACTGGCCAGGGGCGACATGAGAGGGGCCTTTGCGACTGGTGACGGACGTGCGAGGACGGCAGCGCCGGAAGGGGCGGCCGGGCCGAGCTCGGGAGGTCGAGGCTTACGGAGTGCGCTCGACCGCCCTCGAGCGAGACGCTCAGGCCGGGGTCGATGCGCAGTCGGGTGCCGACGCGTCAGGAAGGTCGACACACCGCGCTGGAGACGCGCTGCAGATCAACATGCAGGCGAGCGACCAGGCGGGTTACGAACACCCGACCATGGTCGCATACGAGCGAGGGGTACGGCCACCAAGAGTCGCCGACGCCTCAGGGTGCAACGCGTCACTCTCGGCCTGCCGATCAGCCGAGCTCGCAACCGGCCGCCGCTGGTCTGGCAACGGCGCGCGGGGCGGGCCAGCTACCTTCAGCGCTACGGAGCGTGCGACGCTAACGCGAGTCTTCGACGAAAGGATCCACCGGATGCCACCGCGCACGGCACAACGCGGCCAGGGTCAATGGGCCCTCGGCTACCGCGAACCGCTCAACCCCAACGAGCGGGCCAAGCGCGACAACGACGGCCTGCTGGTCCGGCAGCGGATCATCGATATCTACGCCAAGACCGGTTTCGCCGGAATCGACCCGGGTGACCTGCGCAGCCGCTTCCGCTGGTACGGCCTGTACACGCAGCGTCGGGCCGGCATTCCGGGCGGCCGCACCGCCGATCCTCGAGCCGGAGGAGCTCGAGGACGAGTACTTCATGCTGCGGATCCGGATCGACGGCGGCGCGCTGACCTCCGAGCAGCTGGCCGTTATCGGCGAGATCTCGACCACCTACGGGCGCGGCGTCGCCGACGTCACCGACCGGCAGAACGTCCAGCTGCACTGGATCCGGGTCGAGGACGTGCCGGCGATCTGGGAGAAGCTCGAGGCCGTCGGACTTTCGACGACCGAGGCCTGCGGCGACACGCCCCGGGTGATGCTGGCGTGTCCGCTCGAAGGGGTGGCCGCCGACAGCGTCCTGGACGCCGGCCCGGCCCTGCGCGAGACGGTCGAGCGCTACCTCGGCGACCCAGCCTTCTCGAACCTCCCCCGCAAGTTCAAGACGTCGATCTCGGGCTGCTCGCGCCACTGCACCAACCACGAGATCAACGACGTGGCCTTCGTGGGCGTCGTCGGTCCCGACGGCACGCCCGGCTTCGACGTCTGGGTCGGCGGCGGCCTGTCGACCAACCCGATGTTCGCCCAGCGGCTGGGGATCTTCGTCGCACCGGCCGAGGTCACCGAGGTCTGGGCCGGGATCGCGTCGGTGTTCCGCGATTACGGCTACCGCCGATCGCGCAACCACGCGCGGATCAAGTTCCTGATCGCCGACTGGGGCACCGAGAAGTTCCGCGAGGTACTCGAACAGGAGTACCTCGGGCGCACGCTGCCGGACGGTCCGGCGCCCCCAGGCTTCTCCCCCGCACCGCGATCATGTGGGCATCGAGCAGCAGAGCGACGGTCTTTACAGCGTCGGCGTCACCACCCAGGCCGGCCGCACGTCCGGCGCGAATCTGACCGCACTGGCCGAGTTGGCTCAGCGCCTGGCCGGTGGACGGGTCCGCACGACCGCGCAGCAGGGCCTGGTCGTCCTCGATGTTCCCGAGGCCAACATCGAAACGCTCGTCAGCGAGCTGGCGGCGATCGACCTGGTGGCCCGGCCGTCGGCGTTCCACCGCGGCACGATCGCCTGCACCGGCATCGAGTTCTGCAAGCTGGCGATCGTCGAGACCAAGGGACGGGCCGAGTCGATCCGCCGCGATCTCGAACGGCGGCTGCCCGACTTCGACACCCCGATCACGATCAACGTGAATGGCTGCCCGAACTCGTGCGCCCGCTTCCAGGTCGCCGACATCGGCTTCAAGGGCATCGTGCAGAAGGGCGCCGACGGCGACGATGTCGAGGCCTTCCAGATCCACCTCGGCGGGCAGCTCGGCACCGAAGCCGCGTTCGGCCGCAAGTTCCGCGGCCTGAAGGTCACCGCGGACGAAGCCGCCGATTACGCCGAGCGGATCCTCGTCGGTTATCAGGAACGACGCACCGATGGCGAGTCGTTCGCGACGTACGTTGCCCGGGCCGACGAGGAGTGGCTGCTTCTAAGCCTCCAGCTTGAAGCCGACTTTCAGTGTCACCTGGAAGTGGGCGACGGCGCCGTTTTCGATGTGGCCGCGTGTCTCGACCACCTCGAACCAGTCCAACTGACGCAGCGTCTCGTTGGCCCGCGCCACGCCGTTGCGAATAGCGGCGTCGATGCTTTCGGGCGAGGTGCCGACGATCTCGATAACGCGATAGGTGTCGCTGCTCATGACCATCAACCTAAGGCCGATCGCCCAGCCCGTACAGGTGCCAACAGAATGAGCTCGGCTGGCGGTACGCCGAACACCTCCAGGCCCTGCCGGTCTGCCTGTTCAGGCACAACTGCTGGCCGGCTCAATCGCGCTGATCGCGCCGTTCGTGGACAGGAACAGCGTGGCGCGAGCTGAACTGGAAACCGGGGCTTGCGTGAGTAATCCGGGGGCTTGAGAGAAGTACTCACCGATCGCGCCGGTGGTCGCGTTCATGCAGATGAGCGGATTGACGTTGCCGGCGTCGCGAAGCCAGATCGAGTGAGCGCTCGAGGCGACGAATTGCGGCGTTCCGGCCCCGATAGCGGTTCTGACATCAGGCGCCGACCGCAGCGGAGCGAGAGTGGTCGAATCCGAACGGTCGATTGTGGGACCGTCGTCGTTGTCGGCTCGACTGGTCGCAATCCAGATCGCGTCGCCGGCGACAACGACCCGCCGGTTCTGGGTTCAGTAGCCGATTGGGACGCATCGTTCGACGATCCAAGTTCTCGCCCGAGCATGTGAGCCGCGAACCGGTGTGGGCAACCTGGCTAGTTGTGAATACCTCCCCCGGGATGCCTGACCGCTCATGGCCGATGTGCGTGCGTTCGCCATACATCTTCGACGGCATCGTTGGATAGCTCGTGGTGACCTGGGATCATTGGTATATGAGTGGGTTCGGCGCCGTCGTGGGGGCTGGAACGTTGCAGGGCACGGCGCCTGGCACGGTCCGGTTCCCCCATCAGTGGACTTCCGAGGGCGTCACGGTCGACACATCGTTTACCGGGGCTCACCTCTTCCACCTGGCTGCGGCAGGTTGCGTCCTGAACGATGTCTTCCGCGAGGCCGCACGACTCGGGGTCGTCGTTGACGGGGTTCGGGTCACAGCGTCGGGTGACTTCGACACCGAGACCTGGCAGTCGACTGGAATCGAGTACGTAGTCGATCTCGATAGTCCTGCGCCGGCCTACGAACTGGACGAGTTGTTGGACACGGTCGACCGTGTCGCTGAGATACCGAAGTCGATCCGCGCGGGTGCGTCTGTGGTTCGCGCGGATTCGTAGGTGCATGGCTAAGCGTCAGCTCATGCGAACAGACCGCATAGAGTCTGCTGCGCCAACCCGGACGATGAACTTGAGACCTGTCTGCCTATTCGGAGAGGGGGCCCTCGCGGTCGAGGTTTCGTTGTGCTCGTGGATAGCCCAACGATCACTTCTTGGGTCGACCTTTTCTGTCAGAGGGTGGCTATAGGTTTATTTCATGACATCGACCGCAGCGTCCGTTGCGGTTTCGAGTTGTCTGTCAGCGGCGGACGAGCTTGCCTTGGGCCAACTTTCGGACGCTCTAACTCGCCTTCGCGCCGAAGTCGATCGTTCCCTTCTGCAGAAGCTCGAGATACTTCGCCGCGTCGAGCTATTCCGACGGCAATCGGCCACTATCGATCACCGCTTGATCAACGACATCGACGCTGCGGACGTGCACTCGCTGCTCGCACCAAATCTGGCGACCCTGTTAAGCCGGGAGCTGCACATCCCGCCAGGCGAGGCGAAGGCGCGCGTCCAGGCCGCGGCCGATCTGGGCGCACGACGGCTCCGAACGGGTGCGGTCGTCGCCCCGCCCTTCGAGTCGGTCGCCGCCGCCCAAGCGACGGGTGCCATTTCGGTTGATCACGCCGCGGTCATCAGACGGACGATCGATGCCCTGCCCGCGTCGGTCGAGGCCGAGCACGGCGACCTGTTGCAGCGCGAGCTGACCGAGACCGCCGCGGGCATGAACTCGGTCCAGCTGGCCCGCACCGCCGCTCGGGCCCTAGCCGCGCTCGACCCGGGTGCAGGTCTCACGGACGCCGAGATTGAGCACCGCCGCGACGCCAGTCTCGTCCAGCGGTCCGACGGCATGTATCAACTGGGCGCGGTGCTGACCCCGGAATGCGGAGCGCTCTGGCGGGTCGTGTTCGATTCGTTGGCCGCGCCGGCCCCGTCCGTCGATGACAGTCCCGACCCACGGACCGCGGGGCAGCGGATGCACGACGCGCTGCGCGAAGTGCCGCTGATGATGCTGCGCACCACCGCGCTGCCCGACAGCGGCGGCGTCGTCGCTACCCTGCTCGTCACGATGACCGCCGACCAGGCCGAATCGGGCGCGGGCTACGCCAAGACCGCCCATGGTGACCTGATCCCGGTCCGGCGCATCCTCGACCTGGCCGTCGACTCACAAACGCTGAGCGTGGTGTTCGATCCGCACGGCGGCATCCTCGACTACGGCCGCACCCGGCGGGTCGCGCCGTCCGGGATGCGACTCGCGCTCTACGCCCGCGACCAGGGCTGCACGTTCCCGGACTGCGATCGCCCCGCCCAGTGGACGCAGGCGCATCACTTCAAGGAATGGAACCGTGACGCCGGCCCCACCTCCATCGCGAATATGGGCCTCGTCTGCGGTTACCACCACCGAAACTTCGCCGCGGCCGGCTGGCGCGGGGTCATGACCGACGGCGTACCGCACTGGGTTCCACCAGCCACGATCGATCCGACCCGAACCCCTCGTCGAAACACCGTGCATAATCCACCGAGGCGAACGTGATGCGTCCGGTTGCACCCGGCAGAATCCACCGCACAATCTACCGAGGCGAACGTGCGGGGTTCTTTCGTGGAGCTGATACCGATCAGCGGCGTAGCGTTCTGGCCGTGAGGACGGAATGACCGAGCGCGCGGCACCGTTCTATTGCCCGTACTGCGCGGACGAGAACTTGCGGCCATTTGGCGAGAAACACGGCGAATGGCGCTGCGGAGCTTGTCAGCGGGTGTTTCGGCTCAGCTACGTGGGGGTCGCGGCTGACTGGATGAGACCGGTCGAGGCGGCTCTGCCGGCTGACGCAGTGGCTCTGCCGGCTGACGCAATGCCGGCTGAACGCAATGGCAGCCTGCCGGCACGCAGTGGCAACGAAGGAGGACGGGTGAGCGCTCCCGCGATCGACCATGAGCGGCTTCAATCGCTGGCCCGGCGCGCCGGTGACGAGCTCGAGGGCGCTCCCGCCGAGCAGATTCTGGCTTGGGCGGCCGAGCAGTTCGGCTCGACGTGGTGCGTCACATCGTCGATGGGCGATTCGGTGATGCCACATCTGGCCTCACGCGCCCAACCCGGCATCGACATCCTCTTCCTCGACACCGGCTATCACTTCGCCGAGACGATCGGCACTCGCGATGCGGTGGCGGCAATGCTGCCCGTCAATGTCCGCACGATCCTGCCGCTGAAGACGGTCGCCGAACAGGACGCCGAGTTCGGTCCGAGATTGCACGACCGCGACCCTGATCTGTGCTGCGCCATGCGGAAGGTCGAGCCCCTCGCGCGGTCGCTTGAACCCTACGTTGCCTGGGCGTCGGGCGTGCGCCGGGACGAGGCGATCACCCGCGCGAACACCCGGGTCGTCGATTGGGACGCCAAACGCGGCATGGTCAAGATCAACCCGATCGCGGCTTGGACACAGGACGATGTCGACGCCTACATCGCGGCCAACAACATCCTCGTCAACCCGCTCGTCTATGACGGTTACCCCTCTATCGGCTGCGCGCCCTGCACCCGGCGCGTCCTCGAGGGCGAAGACCCACGCGCCGGCCGCTGGTCGGGCACCGGCAAGACCGAGTGCGGCATCAACACCTGAACCTGAGCTACCGGCTCTTCTTGCCCGTCGAGGTGACCGCGAGCGCGTCGACCTCGAACCGGACCTCGGGCAGCACCAGCGCGCTTACTTGAAAGAGTGAATTCGCGGGCGGCGGATTGTCACCGATGAACTCATCGCGGGCGGCACGGATCGCGTGCAGATCGTTCAGATCGGTCAAGTAGAACGTCAACTTGATCACGTCCTTGGCCGATGCACCGGCGGCCGCGAGGGCACGGTCGAGGTTGCTGAACACCTGACGGGCCTGAACCAAGGAGTCCGTCGGGTCGACTACGTTGCCGTCCGAATCGACCGGTAGCTGGCCCGACACCGCGACCAGACGTCCCGAACCGGCCACGGCATGGCTGTAGCCACTCACCGGGCCCAATCCCTCGGGTCGTTCGAAGTATTCGTTCATGATGTCTCCGTCCTCTGCGCCCGAATCGTTCCCAGCGCCGGGGCTCCCTATTCATGAAGGGCCGCTCATAACCGCTGGGGCCAGGCGGCAGAATCACCGCTGTGACCGTGCACCCGAACGTGAGCGCCATCGACGCCATCCTGGAGGCCGCCGGCCTGGCCGGCCGCGTCCAAATACTGCCCGAGGCGGCCCCGACCGCGGCCTCGGCCGCCGCCCAACTGGGGGTCGAGGTCGGCGCCATCGCGAACTCGCTCGTCTTCGTAACCGAATCCGACGGCCCGGTGCTCGTGATGACCAGCGGCGCGCACCGTGTTGACACCGCCCTGGCCGCCAAGGCACTGGGCGTACCGGCCCTGGATCGGGCCAGCGCCGAACTGGTCTACGCGGCAACCGGGCAGCGCATCGGCGGGGTCGCGCCGGTGGGCCACCCCCGGCCGCTGCCAACCCTGGTCGACGTCGCACTGCGCGCGTACCCGCAGATCTGGGCCGCCGGCGGCATCCCGCACGCGATCTTTCCGACGACGTTCGACGAACTGGTCGCCCTCACCGGCGGCATCCCGGCCGAGATCGGATAGGTCCGGCTCCTCGGCGCCAAACTCCCCAGCGTGGCTGATCTGCGCCGAATACGGCACGATCACGTTATGCGCGCGATGAACCGAGACGCCGACCGGCGTCGGCTCGACGATGCTCGGATCGTCGCGCTGACTCCGAGCGAGTTCATCGTGCACGCCGACGAGGCCATGCGGATCTATGCGAAGGCGATGGGCTACTCGTCGCAGACCGGCGTCCAGCGGGCGATCACCGCTCGGCGGCACACTGCAAACGACGGGTTCGCCTGTCGCGTCGCCGTGGCCGCCGACGGCAAGCTGCTCGGATTCGGGTACGGCTACACCACCCAGGTCGGGCAGTGGTGGCACGACCTGGTCCGGCGGGCGCTACGCGAGGACGACCGGCACTGGATGATCAACGCGTTCGAACTGTCCGAGATGCACGTGCTGCCGGCCGCGCAGGGCATCGGGCTGGGCTACCGCATTCTCTCGACGCTCGGCGGTGACCTGGCCCACGATGCGATGCTGCTCTCGACGCCCGACACCGACACCCGCGCGTTTCGGCTGTACCGGCGGATGGGTTTCGTCGACCTTGCCCGCAACTACCTCTTCCCGGGCGATGTGCGTCCGTTCGCTGTGCTCGGTGCCCGACTACCGTTCGTCGCCGATCAGTCCGCCCCGGACCCGACCGTCGCCGAGCCGACCGTCGCCGACCGGCCCGAGTCGGCCGGCCAGTAATCCGTCCTCTGCCACCATGGTCAGCATGCGACTGACGCGGCTCCGCCGAGCGACCGACTCGCCGACCGTGCTCGGCGCAACCGGTCTGGTCGGCAGCGTCCTTATCGCTTTGACGTCCTACTGGGTCGGCGCGGTCCCACTCTTCTTCCGGCGGCCGAACACCGCCGTGATCGGATGGGTGCGGATCGGAGGCCCGCTGCCCAAGACGCTGTTCTACCTCGGCCTGGTCGCGCTGTCGCTGGCGTGGCTGCAGCTCGGGCGGCTCGCGCTGCAACGCACGCCGGGGATCGAATGGCGCCAGCTGCGCCGGATCTCTTTCGCCTGGGTCACGCCGATCGTCCTCGCGATCCCGCTGGGCAGCCGCGATCTGTGGGCCTACGCCGCCCAGGGTCAGCTCGTGCGTCATGACCTCAACCCGTACACGCTCGGTCCGTCCGCGCTGCCCGGCTCCTTCGCCGAAGAGGTGAGTCACCGCTGGGTCGACACACCGGCGCCGTACGGCCCGCTCTGGTTGACGCTCGGGCGCCTCGTCGGCTACCTGGTCACCAACGTGTGGGTGACCGTCATGGTCGTTCGGCTGTTCGCGCTACTCGGCTTCGCGCTGCTTGCGTGGGCGCTCCCCCGGATCACCGAACGGGCCGGTGGACGGACGGAGCTCGCGATCTGGGTGGCGCTGGCGAATCCGCTCGTCCTCGTGCTCGGCGTCGGCGGCGGCCACAACGACATGCTGATGGTCGGGCTGATGGCGGCGGCGTTAGCCGTAGCGACCGGACCCGGCACCTGGCTGCGGACGCTGGGGCTGGCAACGGTCATCGCTACGGCGGCCGTCGCGATCAAGTCACCGGCCGTGGTCGCGCTGGCGTTCCTCGTGCCGCTCTGGCTGCACCATGCCCCGTCGGCCGCCAACTGGCGCAATTGGCGCGGGGTGACGCTGGCCAGCCTGATTGTCGGGGTCGGCTCGATCGCGTTGTTCGCTTCGTTCACGTCGCTCAGCGGTCTGGGCTGGGGCTGGATCAAGCTGGTCAATTCGGCCGCGCCGATCGTGAACTGGATGTCGCTGCCGTCGCTCGGCGCGATCCTGTGGAACCTCGCCCGCGGCATCACCCACGGCACGACGTCGGTCAACGCGACGATGCGCGAATTCCGCAGCGCCGGAACGGTGCTCAGCCTGATCCTGCTGGCTGGAGCGTGGGCGCTGGCGCTGCGCCGGCAATGGTGGCCGCTGCTCGCCGCGTCGCTGTTCATCGTCGTGGTGCTCGGTCCGACCGTCCAACCCTGGTACTTCATCTGGTCGCTGGCGGTGGCCGCCGTGATCCTGACCTCGCGGGCCTGGGCCGGCTGGCTGGCCGGCGCCTCGATCGCGCTCGTGGTGATGATCCGGCCGAACGGCAACGGGGTGCAGATGCGCCCGGCCGTGCTGCTGGTCATCGCCGGTTCGGCCCTGGTGGCGTGGCTGTTCCTGCGGCGCGGGGCGAGCGATGCGAACGAGAGCAGCGATCCGACCACGCCGGTCGCGTCGACCGAACCGGCCGCTTCGACCGAGCGGGCCCCCGAACTGACCGGGTGAGCTGAGGAGCTATGACCCCGCGCGGTCGGACCGGTTACCAGTCGGCCGCGCCCGGCCGAGCCAGACCCACAGCGACAGCGTCGACAACACCAGCGCGAACCCGAACAGCAGGTCCTCGACCGGCGCGTAGGCGATCCGCAGGCCGGTGATCGCCGACGCGCGATAACGCACCACCGGGATGCCGGTCAGCAGTCCGTTGGTGATCAACTGAAAGCCGACGATGATCGCGTAGGTGGTCCAGAACACGGCTCGGGTGACGAGCCGAGTCCGGGTGACGGCCAGGTCGAGTACGACCGCGACGCCGACCCCGACCACCGCCAGGACGGTATAGATCATCGCTCGTCGCCGGCCTTCCACCGCGGCCGGAAATGCCGCACCGCCTCGAACGTCGCCACCGCGCAGATCGGAATGACGACGAAGAAGCCCAGTTCCTCGATCGGCACCCGGCCGGGCAGGAGCAGCCCGGTGATCCAGTGCCGGGCGTACGTCCATTGCCGGTCGTGAACCGCGAACGCGTCCCAGCCCATAAAGACGACCACGATGGGAATCAGCGTCAGCAGCAGCCGGCGCCATTGCGTCACCAGCTTGATCGGCAGCGCGAGTTGTAACAGGACGGGCGCGGCCAAACAGCCCGCCAGAATCCCCAGGTAGGTGAGGTGGGCCAGCGCGACACCCTCAGAACCCGGCGACCTGGGCGCGGCGCTTCACCTCACGGCCACGGTTCTCGCGCAGCGCCTGGATCGGGGTGCCCGGCAGCGAATCGTCCGGACGGAAGATCCAATCGACGATCTCGGCATCCTCGTAGTGCGCGTCGCGCAGCAGCCGGATCGTCGCGCGCAACGCCTTGACGACCGCGCCCTCCTGCAAGAAGTCGGCCGGGATGCGCCGGACGCCCTCAGAGTCGACGACCGCCACCAGATCACCGTCGCTGAGGAACTGGGTGAACCGCCGGGGCGTAGTGCCCAGGATGGCTGCGGCCTCGTCGAAAGTGAGCAATTCGATGTCGGCCGCCATGCGATCTAGCCTGCCATGGTTGATCGGCCGCCGAAAGTTCGCCCTAGAGCTCGACCCGCCAGGCCTGCTCGGGTGGAGCGGGCGAGCGGGTCGAATCGGATTCGGTGAACGGCTGAGCACCGCTGATCAGGGTGCTCATCGTCGGCGTTGCCCCGCATCCGTCGCGGGAAGGCCGCGGCCGCCGCCGCCCGGGCAACCTCGGCCTCAGGCAATGGCTCGTTCGATGCGGCCACCACCACGTTGCCGAATCGGCGGCCCCGGAGCACGGTGGCATCGGCAACGACGATCGTGTGATCGAAGCTGAGCCGCAGGGTCGCCAGCACCCGGCGAAGATAGGTCAGCGGCGGCCCGTCCGGCAGATTGGCCAGCAGCACACCGCCCGGACGCAGCACCCGCACGACCTCGGCGACGAACGCCGGCGCGGTGAATTCGGCCGGCACGCGTCCCCCGAGGAACGCATCCAGGATCAACGCGTCCGCCCGTCCGGCCGGCAGCGCCAGGACGCCGCTGGCTCCGTCGATCGGGCGGATCCGGATACCGCTGCGCGGCGGCAGCGGCATCCGCCGACGAACCAGTCTGGTCAGCGCCTCGTCCGGCTCGAGTACCACCTGACTCGAGCGAGGGCGCGAGCAACCAGATAGCGCGGCAGCGTCAGCGCCCCGCCGCCGACGTGCACGACGGTGAGCGGGGCCGGTGGTGGCGGCGTCAACGCGTCGAGGACGTCGACCATCGTCTGCACGTATTCGAAGTCGAGGTAGGTCGGATCGTCGAGGTCGACGTAGGACTGCCGGATCCGGTCGACCATCAGCATCAGCCCGCCGGACCGGTCGGCGTCGGCCAGGATCTGTGCCCTCCCGTACCGACCTGGATCTCGTCGGGGGCCAGCGGACCGCTGTCGTCGTACTCGCCGTCCCTTTCGGAGTATTCGGCATACCCGCCGTCGGAGTCACTGTCGCTGGCGCTGTCGGTCACCGCATCAGCGTAGGCGCCCGCGGACCCGGGCCCGCTGCATGTCTAGCGGGCAGGAACGCACGGGTCGGCCTAAACTGTGCGTCGTGTATACGGCCATTGCGGACCCGCTTGTCGGTCGTCTGCTCGAGGGCCGCTACCTGATCAAGGCGCCTCTGGCGCGCGGCGGCATGTCGGTCGTCTATACCGCCAACGACGAGCGTCTCGACCGGCTGGTCGCGGTGAAGGTGATGTCGTCGGCGCTGTCGGCCGACCCGGCGTTCACCGACCGGTTCATCCGCGAGGCCCGCGCCGCGGCCCGGCTGACCCACATGAATGCGGTGGCCGTCTTCGACCAGGGCGAGGACGACGGTCCCACCGGCCGGCTGGTCTTCCTGGTCATGGAGCTCGTCAGCGGCAGTACGTTGCGCGACCTGCTGCGCGAGCGCAGCCGGCTCGAGCCCGCGGCGGCGTTGTCGATCCTCGAGGCCGTACTGGCGGCCCTGGCCGCGGCGCACCGGGCCGGGCTCGTCCACCGCGACGTCAAGCCCGAGAACATCCTGATCGCCGACGACGGCACGGTAAGGTCGCCGACTTCGGCCTGGCCCGGGCGATCGAGACGGACGGCAACGCAACCTCGACCGGGATCATGATGGGCACCGTCGCGTACTGCTCGCCCGAGCAGATCACCCGCGGACGTACCGACGCCCGCTCCGATGTGTACGCCGCCGGCATCGTGCTCTACGAGCTGCTGACCGGTACCCCGCCGTTCGGGGCGACTCCGCGGTCAACGTGGCCTACCAGCACGTGCACAGCGAGGTGCCGGCGCCGTCGTCGCGGGTGCGCGGACTCGACCCCCGCCTGGACGAGCTCGTGCGGCGGGCGACCGACAACGACCCCGGCGGCCGTCCGATCGACGCCGGCGCCTTCCTGGCCGAGCTCGAGGATGTCCGCACCGACCTCGCCCTGCCCTACGTCGTCGTGCCGGGAACGGTCGCGCCGGCCAAGTCCGCACGCCGGCGGCCGCCCGCGCGGCGAGGCCGCCGCCAACCGCACCCAGGACCTTGGCGCCACCGGGGTCACCGGGCTACCGGCGCCGGGCTGAATGGGCTCGCCGGAGCCGACGAACACCCGACCGGCCAACTTCCCCGCGCCCCCGGTCGCCGGCTGGGCGTCCAGCACACCCGCGCGATCAACGCGATGGAGGACGAGTTTCCGGACGAGGGCCCGCCGCCGCCGGTGGTCATCCCGCCGCCGAAGCAGCGCCGGCAGCGTTCAGTCGCTACCGCCGCCGGCGCCGCGCCTCATCGGGTTCATCCTGGTGCTGCTGCTCGGTGGATCGGTCGGCTACGCGAGCTGGTGGTACGGCTCGGGTCGCTTCGGCCACGTGCCGGCGCTGACCGGCCAGAACCAGTCGGCCGCCACGACCGCCCTCAAGAAGGCCGGCTTCGACGTCTCGAGCACGACGGTGACCCAGTTCAGCAGCACCGTCGCCAAGGACATGATCATCGGCACCCAGCCGACGGCGGGCGCCCGGGTGCCGCACAGCCACAAGATCACCCTGGTGATCTCGAAGGGCAAGGAGCTGGTGACGGTCCCGACGGTCGTCGTCGGCAGCACCCCGGACGAGGCCCGGTCACTGCTCGGCGGCGTGCCGATCACGGTGGACGCCGTGACGACCAGCCAGCCGAGCGACACGGTGCCGCCGGGCGGTGCTGGGCACCAATCCGGCCGGCGGCACCGGCGTCACCCGCGGCGCCGGCGTTGCCCTGATCGTCTCGTCCGGGCCACCGATCCTGACCGTCCCCGACGAGACCGGCAAGACGCAGCCGGCGGCCACCGACCGACCTGAAGGCGCTCGGCTTCGCCGTCACGGTCAACACCGTCTACAGCCCGGTCGTGGCGTCCGGCAACGTCATCTCGCAGACGCCCGGCGCCGGCGCGTCACTGGCCAAGTTCCAGACCGTGACCCTCAGCGTGTCGAAGGGCCCGGCGCCGGTCGTGATCCCAGCATCCCGTCCGGCACGCCGTTGCCGAGGCGCAGACCAAGCTGCAGGCGCTCGGCTTCGTCGTCAAGGTGAACACCGTCCTTCGGCGGATTCCTCAACGAGGTGGTCGGGATGGATCCGCCCGCCGGCAAGACCGTCCCCGTACGGGTCGACCATCACCCTCAGCGTCGCCTGAGCCGGTGCCCGGCGCCGTGCGTCGCGCCGTCAGTCGCCTGATCGGCGCCCACGTCTCGGTCGCCGGCGGCCTGGCCCGCAAGACCATCGCCCGCGCCGGCGCGATCGAGGCCGAGGCCGTCCAGATCTTCGTCGCCAACCCGCGCGGCTGGGCCGAACCCGCGGCCGATCCCGACGGCGACGAGTTGTTCCGCCAGCAGTGCGACGCGCGCGGGCTGCCCGTCTTCGTCCACGCGCCCTACCTGATCAACTTCGGCTCACCGTCACCGGAAACGTTGGCCAGATCCAGCGCCGCGCTGGCCTTCTCACTGCGCCGGGGCGCCGCGATCGGCGCCGCCGGCGTCGTCGTGCACGCGGGCTCGGCCGTCCTCGGCAACCGGTGGACGGACGCCATGACCCAGGTCCGCGAGCAACCTCCTGCCGCTGCTCGATGATCGGACGGCGCCCCGCTTGCTGATCGAGCCGACCGCGGGCGGCGGCGGCGCGCTGGCCCACGACATCGACTCGATCGCCGGCTTACCTCGAGCGAACTGGACGACGACCGGATCGGGCTGTGCATCGACACCTGCCACCTGCACGCGGCCGGCCACGACCTGTCCTCGCCCACTCGGATGCGCGCCGCCTTCGCCGCGCTGAATCGCAGCGGTGGGACCGGGCCGGATCGGGCTGGTGCACGTCAACGACAGCCGCGATCCGGCCGGCTCGCGCCGTGACCGGCACGCGGCCCTGGGCGAGGGCACCATCGGGCTGGCGGCGTTCGGCGGCGCTGTTCGGGATCACCGGCGCTGCGCGGAGCCGCGCTGGTCGTCGAGACCGACGAGGCCGGCCAGGCCGCCGACGTCGCCGCGCTGAAGGCGCTGCGAGTCCGCAGCGCGCAGCTGGGCGCGGTGCGGCAAACGCTGAGCTCAGGGCCGGCCGACGGCCGCGATCGACTGCGAGATCTCGGCCGCGACCCGGATCAACCCGGGCACGATCCGCGTCGCCGCCTCGTCGCTCATCCGTGGCTGCGGCCCGGACGCCGACACCGCCAGCTGGGTCGGCGCGTCCGGGATCACCACCGCGAAGCAGCGCACGCCGTGCTCCTGCTCCCCGTCGTCAACCGCATAACCCTGGGCCCGGATCACCTCCAACTGGGCGAGCAGAGCGCCCGGATCGGTGATCGTCGTCGTCGTGAACGCCGGCATGCCCGTACGGGCCAGCAGCGCCCGGACCTCGTCGGACGGCAGTTGCGAGAGCAGCGCCTTGCCCACGGCCGTGCAGTGCGGCAGCACCCGTCGACCTGGTTCGGTGAACATTCGCATCTGCTGCGGACTCGGTGCCTGCGCGATGTAGACGACCTCGTCGCCGTCGAGCATGGCCAGGTTCGCCGTCTCGTTGGTCAGCGTGACCAGCTCGACCAGGTATGGACGCAGCCAGGCGCCGAGCAGCCGGCTGGAGGTGTCGCCCAGTCGGATCAGCCGCGACCCGAGGCTGTACCGACGCGAGGGCTCCTGCCGGACGTAGCCGCGGTTTACCAGGGTGCGGATCAATCGGTGGATGGTCGGCAGCGGCAGCCCTGATGAGTTCGCCAACTCCGAGAGCCCGAGGGTGCCCCCGGCGTCGGCCAGCAGCTCGAGCAGCTCGAAGGCCCGCTCGATCGACTGCACCCCACCGGCGACCGGCTCGTCCGAGCTCATCGGGTCTCCCGGGGGCAGCGGCGAACTTCCATCATCCAGAATCTACTATTCGCTCTATGAGCGCCGGACCGGCGCAGCCGGGCGACGAAGGCAGGATCCATCCGCATGCTGGGCGAGGACGTGTATGTCGCGCTCGACCGTTCGCTGGCCGCCGCTGACGCGGCCACGGCTCGCGACTATCCCGGCTCGGTCGGGCGGCGTCAGCCGGTCCACACGGTCTACGTGCCGGCTGATCAGTATCAACCGGAGCTGCCGGCCCGGTGGGGTGCGCTGGCGGCCGAGTCGATCGAGGCGAACGGTCTCGACGTCGCTGCCCTCGTCGATCTGCTCGACGCATCCGCGGCCACTGCGGCGGACGTCCTGCCTCGCGTGCGGGCGAAGCTGCAGACCGAGCCGATCGAAGATCTGCGGATCGACTTCGAGGACGGTTACGGGGCTCATTCGAAGGCCGATGAGGACGCTGCGGCCATCGGGGCCGGTCGGGCGCTGGCGGCGACCAGCGTGGCCCGTCCGACGTTCGCCGGGATCCGCTTCAAATCCCTCGAACCCGCCAGCCGGCACCGCGGTGTCCGTACGGTCGATCTCGTCCTGACCGGGTTGCTCGAGGCCGGGCCGTTACCCGAGGACTTCGTCCTGACGCTGCCCAAGGTGACCCATCTCGACCAGGTCAGCGCGTTCGTCGACGTCTGTGCCGCGCTGGAGTCGGCGCACGGACTAAGCACCGGCGCGCTGCGCTTCGAGATCCAGATCGAGACGCCGCAGTCGGTGCTGGCCGCCGACGGTACTGCGGTGGTGGCCCGAATGGTGCACGCTGGCGCGGGGCGGGTGAGCGGCCTGCACTACGGCACCTATGACTACAGCGCCGCTTGCGGGATCGCCGCGCCGTATCAGAGCCTGGCGCACCCGGTCGCGGACTTCGCCAAGGCGGTCATGCAGGTGGCCGCCGCCGGCACCGGGGTCGCTCTGTCCGACGGCTCGACGAACGTGCTGCCGGTCGGATCGCCCACCGAGATCCGAGCGGCCTGGCGGCTGCACGCCGGCCTCGTCCGTCGCTCGCTCGAGCGTGGTTATTACCAGGGCTGGGATCTGCATCCGCTCCAGCTGGTCTACCCGGTACGCCGCGACCTATGCCTTCTATCGGGACGGCTGGGCGGTCGCGGCCGACCGACTGCGCACGTATCTCGACCAGGCCAGCTCGGCCGTCAGCTCGACGATGGACGAGCCGGCCACCGCGCAGGCGATGGCCGCGCTGCTGGTGCGCGGACTGCAGTGCGGCGCACTCGACAGCGCCGAGGTGGGCGACCGGTGCGGAACCGATCGTGACGGACTCGAAGCCCTCTATCGACGACGGATCGGATGAGCATGACGCACACGCTCCCCTACCTGGCGAACTGCTCGATGTTGTTCACCGAGCTGCCGCTGCTCGAGCGGCCGGCCGCGGCCCGGGCAGCGGGCTTCGAGGCGATCGAGTTCTGGTGGCCCTTCGAGCTTGCCGTGCCGCCCGACCGCGAGGTCGATGACTTCATCGCCGCGATCAGCGATAGCGGGGCTCAGCTGGTCGGGCTGAACTTCTTCGCCGGCAACCTCGCCGGCGCCGACGCCGGGCTCGCCTCGATCCCGGGCCGGACCGAAGAGTTCCGGGACGGCGTCGAGGTGGCCGTCGGCATAGCCGGGGCGCTGCACGGATCGGTATTCAACGCCCTGTACGGAGTTCGGGTCGAGGACACCTACGCCTCGGCGCAGGACGAACTGGCCACCGAGAATCTGGCCTGGGCGGCCAACATAGCGGCCCGGATCGGCGCCACCATCCTGATCGAGCCGCTGAGCGGGCCCAAGCCGTACCCGTTGCGGACGGCCGCGGACGTCGTCGGCGTCGTGCGGCGGGTTCGGGCGGCGGGCGCCGCGAATGTCGGCTGGCTCTGCGACCTGTACCACCTGGCCACCAATGGCGACGACCTCGATGCCGCGATCGCGTCGTACCACGGCGACATCGCCCATGTGCAGATCGCCGACGTACCGGGTCGAGGCGAGCCCGGCTCGGGTTCGATCGACTTCGACCGTCATCTGACTGCGCTGCAGGAAGCCGGATACGACGGTTGGGTCGGACTCGAGTACAACCCGACTACGACGACGGACGACAGTCTGCGCTGGCTGCCACGGGAACGCCGCGGCCGCACCGGAAAGGCAGGTCGGTCATGAGCAGAATCGCCTTCATCGGGCTGGGCATCATGGGCAATCCGATGGCCCGGCATCTGCTCGCGGCCGGCCATGACGTCGTCGCCTTTACCCGGCAGCCGGCCGTGGTCGAGCGCTTCGTCGCCGATGGCGGTCGCGGCGCGGCCGGCGTGGCCGCGGCGGTGGCTGACGCCGACGTGGTCGCGCTGATGCTGCCCGACTCCCCCGACGTTCGTGCCGTCCTGGCCGGCGCGGGCGGAGTGTTCGCCACCGTCCGTCCCGGCACGTTGGTGATCGACTTCTCGAGCATCCGACCCGACGTCGCCGCCGAACTGGCCGCCGAGGGTGCGAGCCGCGGCCTGCGGGTGATCGATGCGCCTGTGTCCGGCGGCGAGCAGGGCGCGAAGGACGCGTCGCTGTCGATCATGGTGGGCGGCGACGCGGCCGACTTCGAGGCGGCCCGGCCCTACCTCGACGCGGTCGGCAAGACGGTCGTCCACGTCGGCGCGGCCGGCGCGGGTCAGACGGTCAAGGCGGCCAACCAGTTGGTGGTGGCCGGCATCATCGAGCTGATGGCCGAGGCGATCGTGTTCCTCGACGCGTACGGCGTCGACACGAGCGCCGCGCTCACGGTGCTGGGCGGCGGCCTCGCCGGTAACACCGTGCTGACCCGCAAGGGGGCCGCGATGCTGGCCCGCGACTTCAAGCCGGGTTTTCGCATCGACCTGCACAACAAGGACATGGAGATCGTGACCTCCGCGGCTCGCGCAGCCGGCGTCGCGATTCCGCTGGGCGCCGTGGTCGCCCAGCTGGTCGGAGCGGTCAAGGCCCAGGGTCATGGTGATCTCGACCATTCCGCGCTGCTGGGCCTGGTCGAGCAGCTGTCCGGACGGGCCGAGAGTGCTGGCCACTCAGCGCGGGACTGATGCGCATTCTGCTGGCGAGCGACAAGTTCAAGGGATCACTGCGGGCCGACGAGGTCGCGGCCGAACTGAGCGCCGGGTTGTTACAGGCCGACCCCGGCCTGACGATCTCGATCGTCCCGGTGGCGGACGGCGGTGACGGCACGCTCGACGCGGCGATCGCGGCGGGCTTCGCGTCGGTCCGGGCGCCCGCCGCCGGCCCGACCGGACTGCCGCTGACGGCAACCTACGGCCGACGCGACGACACCGCCATCATCGAACTGGCGAACATCTGCGGGCTCGCCCGGCTCGGGTCACACCTCGACCCGATGGGGGCGACGAGCTACGGGCTGGGGCTGGCCGTCGCCGCCGCGGTCGATGCCGGAGTCACCCGGATCGTGCTCGGCATCGGCGGTAGCGCCAGCACCGACGGCGGAGCCGGATTATTGGCGGCCCTGGGTGCCGGCCTGCTCGACGCCGACAGCCAACCGCTGGCGCGGGGTGGCGGGGCGCTGGGGCGGCTGGCGCGAATCGACTTGAAGCCGGCCGTGGCCCGACTCACCGGCATCGAGCTCCTGGTCGCCAGCGACGTCGACAACCCGCTCTGCGGGCCCAGCGGCGCCGCCGCGGTCTATGGCCCGCAGAAGGGCGCCGACGCCGATCAGGTCCGCGAGCTCGACGCGAACCTCGGTCGGCTGGCGGCCCTGATCACGGCCCAGACCGGCGTCGATCACGCGAGCACACCCGGCGCCGGTGCGGCCGGCGGTGTGGGCTTCAGCGCGTTGGTGCTGGGCGGTCGTCTGCGGCCCGGAATCGAGTTGATGATGGACCTCGTCAACTTCGCGGACGCATTGGACGGGGTGGATCTGGTGATCACCGGAGAAGGCTCGTTGGACGAGCAGACGCTGGCTGGCAAAGCTCCGGCCGGGGTCGCCGCGGCCGCTCGGGCCCGGCGTATCCCGGTCATCGCCGTCGCCGGTCGCGTCCAGCTCAGCGCCGACCAGCTGAGCGCGGCCGGCATCGGACGTACCTACGCGCTGAACGACCTCGAGCCGGACCTGGGACGCAGCGTGGCCCAGGCCCGTCCCCTACTGCGCCGGATCGGTGCGCAGATCGGCGCCGACCTGCGGGCCGCTGCGAGCGCTCGATGACCCAACTGGCCATTCGGGCTCGGCGCGCCGTCCTACCCGACGGTGAACGCGCAGTGACGGTCGAGATCGACGACGGACGCATCACTGCCATCAGGGACCTGGACGCGCCGACCCAGGCCGATCACGTCATCGAGCTGCGCCCGGACGAGGTGCTGCTGCCCGGCCTCGTCGACACCCATGTGCACGTCAACGACCCCGGCCGCACCGACTGGGAGGGCTTCGCGTCGGCCACCGCAGCCGCGGCGGCCGGTGGGGTTACGACCATCCTCGACATGCCGCTCAACAGCATCCCGCCGACCTGCGACGTCGCGGCCCTCGCGCAGAAGCGGCAGGCGGCGGACGCCCAGGTCGCGGTCGACGTCGGGTTCTGGGGCGGCGCCATCCCGGGCAACGTCGACCAGCTGCGACCACTGCACGATGCCGGCGTCTTCGGCTTCAAGTGCTTCCTGCTGCCCAGCGGCGTCGACGAGTTCCCGGGGCTGGATCCCGAGCAGCTCGAGGCGGTAATGACCGAGATCGCGACCTTCGACGGGCTGCTGCTGGTCCACGCCGAGAACCCGCAACTGATCACCGACGCACCGTCCAGCCGGGCCTACGCCGACTTCCTGGGCTCGCGCCCACCGGCATCCGAGGTGAGTGCGATCGAGATGGTGATCGATACGGCCGAACGGACGGGCGGGCGGGCGCACATCGTGCACCTTTCGAGCGCCGACGCGCTGCCGGCGATCGCCGCGGCCAAGCAGCGCGGCGTCCGGCTCACCGTCGAGACCTGCCCGCACTACCTGTGCCTGCACGCCGAGGACGTCCCCGATGGCGCGACCGAATTCAAGTGCTGCCCGCCTATTCGCGATCAGGCGAACTGTGATGCGCTCTGGCGGGCGCTCGCGGACGGGCTGATCGACTGCGTCGTCACCGACCACTCCCCCTCGACCGCGGCGCTCAAGCGGCTCGACACCGGCGACTTCAGTGCGGCCTGGGGCGGCATCGCGTCGCTGCAGCTCGGGCTGGCCGCGATCTGGACCCACGCCCGTCCCCGCGGCTACACCCTGGTCGATGTCGCGCGTTGGATGGCCGACGGGCCGGCGCGGATGGCCGGCCTGCCCGGCCGCGGACGGATCGAAATCGGCGCGGTCGCCGACCTCGTCGCGTTCGCGCCGGAGGAGCCACTCGTCGTCGATCCGCTGCGGCTCGAGCACAAGAACCCGATCACGCCGTACGCCGGGCAGACGCTCACCGGCGTGGTGCGCAAGGCGTGGCTGCGCGGGCAGGATCGTTCGACCAGGACGCCCGCGAGCGGCCAGCTGCTGACCCGAGGAGCAGACATATGAGTGAGGACTTTCATCACCTGCCCGACCTCGCGTCCCGTGCACTGGGCGGCAGCGTCATGTGGGCCAACGACGAGTTCTTCGCCGAACGCGAGAACCTGATCAAGGTCGCACCGGCGACCTTCTCGCCGCACACGTTCGGGCACAAGGGCCAGGTCTATGACGGGTGGGAATCGCGCCGTCGCCGCGAGGCCGGCCACGACGAGGCGATCATCCGGCTCGGCGCCGCCGGAATCGTGCGTGGCGTCGTCGTCGACACCGCGTTCTTCACCGGCAACTACCCGCCCGAGATCTCGGTCGAGGCCTGCGCGGTCGAGGGCTATCCCGATGGCTCGACCCTCTATGGCGGCGAATGGACCACCCTGGTGCCACGGTCGCCGGTCCACGGAAACGCCCAGAACGAGTTCGGCGTCGATGTGCCGCAGCGGTTCACGCACGTGAAACTGACCATGTATCCAGATGGCGGGGTGGCTCGGCTGCGGGTCCGGGGCGTGGTTGTGCCGGATCCGCGGCTGCTGCCGGCCGTCTTCGATCTGGTCGCCCTCGAGAACGGCGGCCAGGTCGCCGGCGCGAGCAACGTCTTCTACTCATCACCCGGCAACCTGATCATGCCCGGCAACGCCCGCGTGGCGGGTGAGGGTTGGGAGACAGCCCGCCGCCGCGACAACGGCAATGACTGGGTCGACTTCGTGCTCGGCTGCGCCGGCCACATTCAGATCGCCGAACTGGACACGAGCTACTTCCTGGGCAATTCCCCCGGCTGGGCCCGACTCTCGACCCCGGACGGTCACGAGCTGCTGCCCCGCACCCCGCTGCTCGCCGACACCCGGCACCGGTTCGTGCTGCCGGACGGACCGCCGACCGATCGGGTCCGTCTCGACGTCTACCCCGACGGCGGGATGGCCCGGGTTCGATTGATCGGGGCGCCCACCGAGGACGGCCGGGCTCAGCTGTCCGCCGCCTTCGACGACTCGTTGCCCCCGTCGCATCGCGACGCGATCCAGTCATGACGACGGCGGACGATCCGGGCTGGCTGGCACGGCTCAACACGAGCAGTGACCCCGACCGCCTGCTGGCCGAACTGACCGCCTGCTGCGCCGCCCCGACCTGGATCGCGGCAATATTGGACGGACGTCCGTACGCAGATCCCGAGGCGCTTTTCGCCGCGTCCGACCGCGCGACGGCCGATCTCGACGACAACGGCCTGACTGCGGCCCTGGCGGCACATCCGCGAATCGGCGACCGGCCCGGCGGCGAGCACGCGAGCTGGTCGCGCCAGGAGCAGTCCGGCATGGATTCTGCGGACGAGACGCTGGTGGCCCGGATGGCGGATGCGAACCGCCGCTACGAGCGGCGTTTCGACCGGGCTTATCTGGTCTGCGCCACCGGTCGGTCCGCCGAGCAGTTGCTCGCGGATTGCGAACAGCGGCTGCGCAACGACGATTCGACCGAGCGTGCGACCGTGCTCGGCGAACTAGACCAAGATCGCGCAGCTGCGCCTGACCCGCCTGCTCCACCCGTCTCATTAACTCCTTCGACCGGAGCGTGTCATGAGCTTGTCGACCCACGTGCTGGACGCAACGACCGGCCGTCCGGCGGTGGGGCTGCGCGTGCATCTCGCGACCTTCACGATCGCTCAGGATCGGTTGCCCGTGCACAGCGCCGACACGGACGTCGACGGGCGCATCACCGATCTGCCCGCGGCCGCGCCGGGCGTCTACGAATTGAGCTTCGACACCGCTGGTTACTTCGCGAAACATGACGTCGCTACCTTCTACCCCGAGGTTGTCGTCCGGTTCACGATCACCGACGCGGCGGCCCACCACCACGTTCCGCTGCTGTTGAGCCCGTTTGCGTACTCGACCTACCGAGGGAGCTGACCATGACGATCCGTCTCGGAGACAACCAGTTTGGCAAGGCCGAGGTCCGCCTCGTTCGGGTCACCCGAGACGGCAGCCGCCACGAGGTCAAAGACATCAACGTCTCGAGCGCGCTGCGTGGTGCATTCGCGGACGCATTCCTGATCGGCGATAACTCATCGGTGCTCGCGACCGACACGCAGAAGAACACCGTCTACGCCTTCGCGCAGGAGTTCGGCGTCGGCCAGATCGAGGACTTCGCGCTGCGACTCGGGCGGCATTTCGTCGACTCCTTCGACGCCGTGACGGGCGCCAAAATATCGATCGACGAGTACGCGTGGGAGCCGCATCCGGTCGGCGGCGTCGAGCATGAGCACGCGTTCAGCCGCGATGGCAGCGGCACCCGAACGACGGTCGTGACGCTGGACGGGCCGGACGCCTATGTCGTCAGCGGCATCAGCGACCTGGTCGTGCTGAAATCGGCCGGCTCCGAGTTCCACGGCTTCCCGCGCGATAAATACACCACCCTGGCCGAGACCGACGACCGGATCCTCGCCACCGCAGTGACTGCACGCTGGCGCTACAGCACCCTCGACGTCGACTGGGGCAGCGCGCACGCCGACATCCTGCGGATCCTGCTCGAATCCTTCGCCACCCTGCACAGCCTCGCCCTGCAGCAGACGCTGTACTTCATGGGCGAGCAGGTGCTCGAGGCGCATCCCGAGGTCGCCGAGATCAAGATGTCGATGCCGAACAAGCACCACTTCGTCGTCGACCTCTCGGCGTTCGGTCAGCCCAACGACAACGAGGTCTTCTTCGCCGCCGACCGCCCCTACGGCCTGATCGAGGGCTCGGTGATCCGCGACGACGCCCCGTCGGCCGGCCCGGCCTGGTCGACGATCACCGGCTTCTGCTGATGCCGACCACCGTCATCGATGGCTGCTCGATCGCCACCGTCGACGGACTCGGACGGGAGTACGCGTCGGGGCATCTGGTCCTCACCGACGGGCTGATCACTGCCGTCGGTGACGGCCCGGCGCCGGCCGTCGAGGGCGCGCGGGTCATCGACGGCCGCGGTTGCCTGGCTACTCCCGGGTCTGGTGAACACCCACCACCACCTCTACCAATGGCTCACCCGCGGCTACGCCACCGACGGCCCGCTCTTCGAATGGCTCACGACGCTCTACCCGATCTGGTCGCAGCTGGATGCCGCACTGGAATACACCGCAGCCAGTGCCGGGCTCGCGCGCTGGCGCTCTCGGGCTGCACCACTTCGACCGATCACCACTACGTCTTCCCGCGCGACGGCGGCGACCTGCTGGCGGCCGAGATCGATGCGGCGCGACGGATCGGGCTGCGCTTCCACCCGACGCGGGGATCGATGAACCTGGGCGTTTCACAGGGTGGCCTGCCGCCCGACTCGGTGGTCGAGGAGCCGGACGCGATCATCGAAGCGAGCAAGGACGCCGTTGCTCGCTACCACGATCCGACCTTCGCCTCGATGTTGCGGATCGGTTTGGCGCCGTGCTCACCGTTCTCGGTGACCGGGCAGTTGATGCGCGACTCGGCCCTGCTCGCGCGCGAGCTCGGCGTCCGGCTGCACACCCATCTGGCCGAGACGACGGATGAGGAAGAGTTCTGCCGGGCGACCTTCGGCGCCCGTCCGGTCGATTACGTCGAATCGCTCGGCTGGCTCGGCGATGACGTGTGGCTCGCGCACTGCGTCCACCTCAGCGACGGCGACATCGCCAAGCTGGCCGCGACCGGCACCGGAGTCGCGCATTGCCCCACGTCGAACGCTCGCCTCGGCGCCGGCATCGCGCGCGTGCCGGAACTACTGGCGGCCGGCGTCCCGGTCGGGCTCGGGGTCGACGGAGTGGCCTCGAACGAGCACGGCGGCCTGGCCGAAGAGGTGCACATGGCGCTGCTCATCGCGCGCGCCCGCAAAGGTCCGCTCGCATTGACCGCCCGGCAGTCCCTTTCGATGGCGACGATGGGCGGCGCCCGCAACCTGGGCCGCGCGAGCGAACTCGGGTCGCTCGAGGTCGGCAAGCTGGCCGACGTCGCGCTCTGGCGCGTAGACGGGCTGGGCCACGCCGATATCGAAGATCCGGTCGTCGCCTTCGTGTTCGGGCCGCCGGCGCCGTTGCAGCTGCTGCTGGTGAACGGCAGCGCGGTGGTCGAGGGCAACGAGCTGCGCACGGCCGACAGCTTCGAGCTCGGTCAGCAGGCCAGGGTCGGGGCTCGCGAACTGGCCCGGCGGGCGGCCGTCTGAGCACCGACGCGCGCAGATAGGGTTTCGGGCATGGTCATTGTGATGGCGCCCACCGCCACCGAAGCCGACATCGCGTTCGTCACCGAACACGTCAGCACCCACGGCGGTGAGGCGTTCGTCAGCCGAGGCGTCATGCGCACGATCATCGGAGTCGTCGGCACCGAAGAGGTGCTCGAGACCCTGGACGCGGCGCAGCTGCCCGGGGTCGCCGAAACCATGCGGATCACCGCGCCGTACAAGTTGGTGTCGGCCCAGAACCACGCTCGCCGCTCGACCGTCCGGGTCGCGGGCGTCCCGATCGGGCCCGACACCTTTACCCTGATCGCCGGTCCGTGCGCGGTCGAGTCGGCCGAGCAGACGATGGCGGCGGCCGCGATGGCCAAGCGCGCCGGCGCGACCCTGATGCGGGGCGGCGCCTACAAGCCGCGGACGTCGCCCTACGCATTCCAGGGTCTCGGTGAGGACGGGCTGAAGATCCTGGCCGAGGTGCGCGACGTGGTCGGTCTGCCGATCGTCACCGAGGTGATGGAACCCGGCGATGTCGAGACGGTCGCCGAGTACGCGGACATGCTGCAGATCGGCGCGCGGAACATGCAGAACTTCGGGCTGCTGCAGGCGGTCGGCACGATCGGCAAGCCGGTGATGCTCAAGCGTGGACTGTCGGCCACCTACGAGGAATGGCTGATGGCGGCCGAGTACATCGCCCAGCGCGGCAACCTCGACATCGTCCTGTGCGAGCGCGGCATCCGGTCCTACGAGACCGCGATCCGCAACATGTTCGACGTCTCGGCGGTGCCGATGATGCAGCAGCTGTCGCATCTGCCGATCATCGTCGACCCGTCGCACGCGGCCGGCCGGCGCGACCTCGTGGTGCCGCTCGCGCGGGCCGGTATGGCCGCGGGCGCGGACGGCGTCATGGTCGACGTGCACCCGAACCCCGAGCGGGCGCTCGTCGACGGCGCGCAGGCCCTGAACAGCGAGTACCTCAACGAGTTGGCCGCGGCCGTCCTGACGATTCCGGCGCTGATGGGACGGACGTCGGCTGCGCACCTGTCCAGCTAGCCGAGCGACCGCAGCGCCGCACGACCTTCTCATAGTTCACTTTCGGGTGGCTTGCTACCGGTTACTCAGATATAAAGTCCAGTTTTGACGGACCGTGCGGCCGAGGCAGCCGAATTCGAGGACCCTCGTTCGCGACGCGGATCTGTGCGGAGTGCATTCCTGGCTTCTCGCCGCCGAAGAGGCCAGCGCGGCGGCCCGCGAGTGGTACAACATGGGTTATCTAGGCTGTCGAGCTGCATCGCGCGAGATCTTCGTGGTCGCGACGCTTTGGTCCGAGGATGGGACAGTACATGAAGTGGAGTCGGCGCAGTGACTTGGCGTACGGGCTCGACCCTCCGGCGTAAGTCGCGCGGTGGGTGGCCTCGGACCATTCTCTGGCGGCGTTCAACTCGCCGAACGGGGTGAGTTCATCGTCGGCGTGGCGCGCTCTGGCGTATGGCGAGGAGTGGTGCCGCGAGTTTGCGCCGCGCGCGGCTGCGGTGGCGGATGGGCGAGCGTGAGTTGTCGTGGCACTCGTCAGGACTACTGTACCGCCGCTGGTTTCAGCATTGATCGCCACGTATTTGGTTACCAAGTCTCCAGGAGCCGGCGCGTGCGTTCCTGGTCGGCTCGGTCTATGAACACAACCCATGGCCACAGACCAATCCCGTTCGCACGATTGGCCGAAGACCCATTACTGCCCGATGCGTTCCATCATCATGCTCACCAGCGGTTTCGCGGTCAAGCTTCGAGGTCATAGCCGACGCCGTGCCCGAAGTGGTCGAAATGGGCCGCCTGGATCGCGATCGATTGGTCGCTCAGTGCATCGAGCCTGACCGTTCACGCAACGAATCAGCACCCAGCGCATCATCGCAAAGATCCTCACCAGTCCATCGGTCATGCCGGCTGAGATCACCGGCGGGTTGCCTGTACTGCAGAACCTGATCGCGACCTGTGACGGCTTGGTCAGCGCGGCGCTGCTGCCGTTCGCAATCGAGGCCGTCTCGGGTGCCGACGAGCGTGGTCGAAGCTCTGCACGACGATCGCCAGTCGTAAGGAGCGCAAACAGCAGAAGGATCTGATTGCCGCCTTGTCACAGGACCTTAGCGGCCTCCTTGGGATCGGCCGTTGCGCTCGGCGGGCTCGACGTGTTTCGGGCCGCGGCCGCCGATGATCCGCAGTTGCTCGCGCTCGTCGTCCGGGCGCCGGGCACGCCTCGGAGCCTCGGCCGAAAGCGCGACCGCTTCGCCAATCGCAGATGCGCCCGGACCCTGCGGCCTGTGACAGCTCAGGCCATCCGGACAGCCGTTCGTTGAGCACCAGACGAAGCTGGCCACCGACCGGGCGGTGATCGACGGGCTCATGCCAGAGCAGCGGCGGACGGGCCGCGGCGGCTGCACCGTCCACACATCGACGACGAGATATTTCCGGAGTTGCGGTTGGCCGAACTCGTTCAGCGCGCGGACGCGGAGGGGGCGGCGGCCGTTCGCGCATGGCTCACACAACTGCCGTGGGCGGAACACGGCCCGTGGGGGCCCATCGTCGCAGGCATCCACGATGCACACCTCGAACACGACGCCGCGGCCTACATCTCCGACGTGCGGCGGGCCGGATACTCATTGAAGGACGTGCGCACGCGCCAGGAGGCAAGACCGACCGCGATGGCGCAATGGCCGACCGCATTCCGCTACCTGCTAGCGCGGCCGTCGATGATGCGGCTCGGCCGCACGCCGTGACTGCTGAGCACTCCGAGCCGCGGCGATGCGAAGATCGACTTCGACGATTTCGTTCGCCCGCATCCGGGCGTCGCTACGTGGCCATGGCTTCGGTCCCCTCGATCTGTTGCAGGCGTTGCTACGACTGCGCACGCCCGATCCGGAGCGTCTCGCCGAGCTCGCCGTCATGCACTTGCCGCTCGACCCTCTTGTCGACGTGCCAGATCACCGAAGCGACATCGCCGACGGCGTCGCCGCTGTGCGTGATTGGGTCCTGGCCAGCGGCCTGCCCGCACTTACGGCCGAACCGTCGGCCAACAGATCGACGATCCGCACCTGCCACCCCCCGATCCGGCCCGAATCATTCGGGACGCTGCCCAGGCCGAGGCTTACCTTCCCCGGGTACCGCGATCCTCTCGTAGCAGTCGGTCCTCGTGCCGCGCTGGTGCGGAGATTTCGCACGTCCGAGCCTTTGAACGGCCGTACTTCACCCATCACGAGTTCCCGGCCGGACGGCTCAGTTACCTAGCGCTGCTGAATCTCATGTCCGGGGACCGGCAACAGGATCGAGAAGCAGCCGCACGTACCGCCCTGGACATGATCGCCGAGCAGCGTTTCGATCCGGCTGCATTCGCAGCGTGCGCTATGAGCGAATCGCCGCACGAGACCTGCCGATCGCGCGAGTGGTCGCGGTCTGGGACTCGATCGCGACTGCGGGCGGACTGAGCCTGCTCTGGCCGGCGGTACTCACGATCACCGCGACGACGGTTGCTACCCCTCCAATATCGAGCGCGACCCACGAGCTGATGGCGTGGCTGACCCGGTACGTCTCCGAGGTCCCGCAGCCGACCTTGCCGCCGGCGATCGTGCGCTTCGCAGCCGGACGCGGATCGACGAAAGCCCACTACGAGGCCCGCGCGCTCATGGAGCTCGCCGACGTGCTGGTGCCGGCGTGAACACCGGCTACCGCGGAGTGTCTGGCCTTGCCCGGTGATCGGCTCGATCTGCAGACCGCACTCGGCGGCGACGCCGGACGGTGTCGTCGAGAACCCGCAGCTCTTTGACGGTTTCCTGGCTCGGCCCGATGTCGCGGCGGCCGGCGTGCTCGCGGTTGCCGATGTCGCGGCGGCCACCTATACCGATTTCGGGTTAGCCAAGAAGTTGGCCAACCTCGACCCCGTCGTGACGGCCGGCGGCGACCGTCTGCGGTTCGCATCGTTCTCCGGTGCAACGGTGTCCACGTCCGATTCGACCTGCTCCCAGACGGGATCGATTCCGGCGAGGTTGGTTTCGGCACGCGAACGTCGACATCAATCAGCCGCTGCGCAGCGCCTGTCCAGCCGTAGACCGCGCGTCGCTGATGCACGTCAGCGTGGGTACCGACGAGTTGCTGGTGTCGACGCCGACGGCCACATTCGTCGAACGCGAAGTCGATCTGCCGGAACGCTGGATCCGCGGGCTGGCGGAGACGCCGCTCCTCGCCAGGGCCGCGGCTCCGGTCGCTGAACTGACGGGTCCGGCAATCGGCAAGTTCCTCACGTCGTTACCGCGCGTCGCCGGGCCGGGGGCGGACCTGCATCTGGTTGCCGAGCGCGCAACCTTGGCCCTGCGGTTGGACGCCGGACCCGGCACCGTGCTGCTGGCGGGCTCGCGCCGACTCACAGGCGCCCAGCGCATCGTCCGCTACGCAACGCGGCTGGGGGTCTACGGCGCGCCCGACGGCACGAGTGGGTGGGTCTTCGAGCTGCCCGGTGCGCGATTCACCCTATCTGTTCACCGGTGGCAGGCTACCGCGCGATTCTCCGGCGAGGGGGTCGCTGACTCCTGCTGGCTCGCCCGTCCCGACGCCGAAGCGAGTCGGGGACGCCGCCTGCACGAACAGCTCGCCGTGGCAGCCGACGCATGGACCCACGAGCAGCTCGCGGCCGGTCATTAAGCCTATCTCGGGAGCGACGATGACCCGCAGAGGCGTGGCCTGGCTGGCATCATCGTTGGCCGCGTCGGCTTCGACATCGCCCAGGGCCGCTGGTTCCACCTGCGAGCCGCCCATCGACAGCATCGCTATCATGCGGCGCAATCCGCGGCTCGTCAGTGCACAACGCCTCGTCGACAACGCCTCGGTAGAGCAAACACCGAGGTGGCTGGATGATGCCGGCCAGTCATCGTCGAGGACCACGACGTAGTCGATTCGGCTGATGAGCTGCCCTGCACGTGTCGCTGGGTCATCGAGCATCAACGCTGCCGAGGGCCATGCAATCATGCGCTTGCAGTCATTCTCATGCGCGTCCATGGAGCCCGGCCAATCCTGACCGGATCGCCATATTTCGTCACGATTTGGTCCGATTCCCTAATCCGTCGCAGGTTGGCCTCGCGCGACATCGATTGTGCTGCTCTACTTTGCGGCATCTGAAGTCCGTTCGGCGCTCCGAAGGAACGGCGTGGCGCTATTCGGTAAGAAGACGTCCGATCAGCAGACGATCGAACCGACGTTCTTGCGAGTCGTCCCCCTCCCGTGTCAGCCCTAGAGCGTCAAGCAACTGATGGCGGCCTATGACCCGGCGGTGGCCGCGCGGCAGATGCACAGTGGCCGACCAGCTGTTCGGGCTCGGACCGGCCAATACGCCAAAATTGCTCAGGAGATGATGCCGCCGTTCGAATCGCCGCGGCGCAGCAGAATCTTGGTCGGCGCTCAACAACAGATGACGTAGCTCTCGGCCATGGGCGGCAGCGCCGCGGTCGGCAGTCAGTCGTGGATGGACGCGGTGCCTTCATCCGCAGAGCGACTTCGTCCGGCACTGCACGTGCGCGCAGTGCGGAGGCGACAAAAAACTGCCGTCCCCCACGGCCTACCTGTATTGCGATTACTGCAGTGCCCTGGTCGATTACGACTTCCGCAAGGTCGTCAGCGGGGCGGCGGCACCGGAGGCGCAGGTGCCCGATCCCGCCTACGCGCAGTGGATCAACCAGATCGGTGCCGACAAGCGAGCCGCGAAGGACGCCGGTGATAAGGCGCGCTTCGCTGAACTCGAGCAGCAGTTCTACGACTCGTGGATTGCTCAGGTCGCCGAACGCGGTGTCGCACCGGGTCGGCGATCCGGGCTACCGAAAGGCCTACGTCGATTACCTGGTGGCGAATTCGCTCGCCACCGTCGTTCGACCCCAGAAATGCAATCGCTGGACGACGAGATGAAGACCGCGACCATGGCCCTCGTCTATGGCGCCTGGCGCCAGCATGATGTCGATGATGATCAATCCGGACTCGTTCTGGCCACTGGTCGACGTGGTTATCCGTCAGCAGCGAATCGCGCTCGAACTATCGGCCGCAGCCGGGGTTCCGGCCCTCGATCCGGACCACGCTCCCGAGGCAGTCCGTCAGCGGATGGGCGTCTCGACGATGGTCCAGGGCTGGATGCCGTATCTATCGGCCGAAGCGGGCGAGGAGATGCTCCGCCGAACCGGTCTGCAGGGCGAATACACGCACATCGAGCCGGTGGTCGACGGCGCCACACAGGCATTGCGGCAAATGTGGCGCGGAGTTCACTGCGATGCTCGGCGCCACGACCTGCGTCTGCGACAACTGCGGCCACAAGCTGGACGTCGGATCAGCCGAATGGCCGTGCGGCACCTGCGGCGGATTGGTGACGCTGCCGGCCGGCGAGACCAGCACTATCTGTCCGTACTGCAAGGGTCTCGTTGACCGCATCAGCCGCTAGCTCGCGCCTGACCGTCGATCAGGCCGGCGGCGAGGCCAGCTGCACGATCCTGAAGTGGTTACCGAACGGGTCCCGGGCACCGCAGTCGATGCCGTAGGGCTGCTCGGTCGGCTCTTCGGTGAACTCGACGCCGCGTTCTTTGAGCGTCTCGTAGGTCTTGCGGCAGTCGTCGGTCGTCAGGCCGAAGGTGAAGCCGGTCGCGCCCTTGGTCACCAGTTCGCGCGTCTGCTCGCCGCTGGCCGGATCCATGCCGGGTGGACCGGGCAATTCCAGCAGGATCTCGCGACCCGGGTCACCCGGCACCCGGACGGTAAGGAATCGCATCGGACCGAAGTTCAGGTCGACGCCGACCTCGAGGCCGAGCTTGTTGGTGTAGAAATCAAGCGCCTCGTCCTGGTCCAGTACGAAAACGTGGCTCATGTTGATCGAGTTGAACATCGCATCCTCTGCCTGGTCGGTTATTGGTGACACCGAGGCTAGGGCTCAGCCGACAGCGTGCGCTTCTCCGAAACTGCTCGGTCTCGTCCAGCTCATCGAGAAACAGGTCGGGGCACTCAGCTGCACCCGGCTCGCCCGGTACTCCGACGGGGATACCCCGACGATCGACCGGAAGGTCCGGCTGAACGTACCCAGGCTGGTGAAGCCGACGGCCACGCAGATCTCGGTGACGGGCCGATCGGTCACCCGGAGCATGAACATCGCCCGTTCGACTCTTCGACGTTGCAAGTAGCGATGCGGCGTCTCGCCGAAGGTCGCGCGGAACGTACGGATGAAGTGCGCCTCGGATACATACGCCACGGCCGCCAACGCAGCGATGTCCAGCGGCTCGGCATAGAAGCGATCCATCTCATCGCGCGCCCGCAGCATGCGTCGGTTGACCGCCTCGCGTTCGCTGCTCACAGCTCCTATTCCATCACGGCCGTTCTAGGCAACCGCCCGGCTCTACGTTTCACTTCGATGGCGTCGCGGCGATCGTCGCGACCACCGTGACCTCGACCAACGCCCCGGGCTCGAAGAGTTCGGTCACGCCCACGGCACTCCACGCCGGGAACGGCGGGGACAAGAATTCCCCGGCGATTTCAAGCACCTGGTCGGCTTGTGCACGCAACCCGACATGGAATGTCGTGATCTCCTCGACATCGGCCCAGGTGCCGCCGGCGGCAGCCAAGGTATCAGCGACATTCGCGAACGTCTGCCGCAGTTGCTCGGCTGGATCGCCCGAGAATGACCCGTCCGGCCGCGTACCGGTATGGCCCGTCAGCCGTACCGTCGGGCCGACCCTGACCGCGGCCGGGATACCGGTCGCGTCGAAGAAGTCCTGCCACTGCGGGGTGACGATCGCATCACGCATCTCGCCATTCTGTCGCTAACTCCCGCGATCCCCTTTAACCGGGGGTGCGGCGGAGCCAGTGGAAGCAGAGTGCGGCGAGCAGCAGCGCGGCCGCGAGGAAGATTCCGGTCTCCAGGCATTGGAACAGCCAATAGCGGCTGGCCGGTTGATAGGTCACGACGCCGTGGTAGGTCGCGCCGAGCTTGGTCACGCAGGCCTGGAGGTCGTCCCGCGCCCCTGTCGGCGCCGGCACCCGCTGGTCGCTTCCCATTGGCGGCGCCGACATCGGCCGGCCAAGGTCGGGGCACGCACTGCTGACGACCGAGGGCGTGAGGGCGTGACCACCGGCGTCCACGGCCCGCGTCGAATATACCCAGGCATTGGGCAGGTTCGATGCACCCAAGAAGAGCGAGTCCGGGCCGCCATTGGAGTTGCCGAAGCCTTGCGTGACTGCGCTGAGCGGCTCGGTCAGGTGTCGCGGAGCGACCAGGTTTGGCGCACGAAGTAGGTGAACGCGAGCCGCACTCCAAGAAACACCCCGATGGTCGCCGCCATTGCCGGCAGCGTTCGACGAATGACGACACCGAAGATCACGCCCAGGGCGAACCCGAAGACGGCGTAGCCGAGCGGCGTGATGTTGCGTTCACCGAACATCCCGAGACCGAATCGGTTCATGTTCGCCCGGTCCATCGGGCTGGACCACCAGGTGACCATCAGACTCAGCAGTCCGGTAGCGACGACGCTGGCTCCGCCGACGAGTGCGAGTTTGACCATGATCCATCGAGCGCGGGTGACGCTCTGGGTCCAGGCCAGTCGGTGGGTACCGTTCTCGAACTCTCGGCTGATCAGCGGTGCGCCCCAGAAGGCTCCGATGAGGGCGGGGATGGCGACCAGGACGGTGCCGACGAGTTCGAGCAATGAGTCGAGCGTGCTGACGTTGACGCGGACGTTCGGGCAGGTCGAGGACGCTACGCACGCCGCCTGGGCCTTGGCGAACACGTCATAGATGTGCGCGAAATGCGGGCCGGTGACGGCGAGCAGGACGGCCGCGCGATCAGCAAGACGAGCGCGAGATACGCCTGGGTCCGGAATTGGCGCAGACTCAGCCGGATCATGCGACGACTCCGAGGCGCGGCGCTCGGGCCCGATCGGAGACCTCGGCGCGCCGCATGTAGGCGAGCACGAGATCCTCGAGCCCGATCGGTTCGACCGTCCACGCCGGGTCATAGATCGGAGCATCGGTGCGCACGATGAGCGTGCTCTGCCGGTCGGTGTGGCTCGCTTCGATGACCTCCTGACCGGCGGGCAGGCTGGTCGGATCACGACGGGGGCCGGTCAGTCGATAGTGCGAGGCCAGCAATTCCTCGACGTCGCCGGCAACCTGGACGCGCGACTTGGCCAGGATGACCAGGTAGTCGCAGACCCGCTCCAGGTCGGCGACGAGGTGCGAGGACAGCACCACCGTCATGTCATCGTCGACGACCGCTTCCATGAGTCGCTGCAGGAACTCCCGCCGGGCCAGCGGATCCAGGCTGGCCACCGGTTCGTCCAGGACGAGCAGCTCGGGCCGTTTGGCGATCGCCATCGTCAGAGCGAGCTGGGCGTGCTGGCCACCGGACAGCTTGCCGGCGCGTTGCTTGCGGTCAAGGCCCAGCTCGTCGATCCGCTTCTCGGCCAGGGCCGCGTCCCAGGTCGGGTTGAGCCACGCGCCCAATCGCAGGTGGTCGGCGACCGTCATGCCGGCGTAGAGCGGGTTCTGCTGAGCGACGAAGCCGACGCGGCCGAGTTGGCCGGGGCTCTCGCCCGGACGGCCGCCGAGGACGCTGATCCGGCCGGCCGTCGGCTCGAGCAGGCCGACCGCGAGACTGAGCAGGGTGGTCTTGCCGGCTCCGTTGGGACCGACCAGGCCGACCACTCGTCCCGGCGGGACCTCGAAGGTGCAGTCGTGCAATGCCCATCGCTTTCGGAACCGCTTACCGAGTCCTTCCGCCTCCAGCACCGTAGTCACGCGACCCCCTCATTCTTCAGCAGCCGAAAGGTGTCCTGAAATAGATCGTCGATGGTCTCGTCGTCCAGTCCGGCCCGGCGAGCCTTCTCGAGCCAGCGTTCCAATTCGCGCCGCAACGCCCCGCTGGCCGGCAGGGAATCGCCGTGCAGCGACCCCACGACAAAGGTTCCGACCCCCGGACGGGCGGCGACCAGCCCGGCATGTTCGAGTTCGCGGTAGGCCTTGAGCACGGTGTTCGGGTTGATCGCCAGCTGACCGACCGCGGTCTTGACCGTCGGCAGTTGATCACCGGAGACCAGCAGGCCGAGCCGCAGCGCGCGTCGCACCTGCTGCACGAGCTGCTGATACGGGGGCACCCCGGACCGGCTGTCCAGATGGAATTCGATCATCGCAGTCCCTCTATTGTGCTATTTAGGTAGCACAATGGTGAGCTAGCAATTCGCGTCTGTCAAGCGGCCGGTCGGTGGGTGCTGTCGGCCTTCAGCGCGGCGCTCGCGCGCGGCCAGCAGCGACGGTCGCGACGCCGGCGATCCCGGCCATCACGAGGGCGATCGTCGTAAATGCCGCCGGGTATCCGATCGCGCCACGAGCCGCGGCGGCGACCAGCACACCGGCAAGTCCGGTCGTCATTGCGGCGCCCGTTGCGTCGGCCAACTGGAGGGCAGCCGAGTCCGAGCCTCGTTCAGCATCATTGGTGTATTTGAGGAGCAGGATGCTGACGGTCGAGATGGTCAACCCGGCTCCCAGCCCGGCAATGGACCACGCGACGTACACGAGCGCGCCCGGCACGCTGGATCGGGATGCGAGCGCGGCGAGTACCGCACCGAGCGCGATCAAAGACGCGCCCCACCGCAGCAGGGCGATGCGGAAGTTCTCCTCGTCACCGCGCGGCGGTCGACCCTGGATCCAGGAGCCCATCGCCCAGGTCAGTCCCGCGCACGCGAGGGGCAGGCCGGCCGCGGTGGCCCCGTAGCCGTGCTCGACGGTCAACGACAGCGGGATCACCGAATCGACGCCGAAGAACGCACCGGAGATGAGTCCGCGCAGCGCGATCGGAGCCGGTGGCCCCGGCCGGAGGGTGAAGGTGCCCCTCGGCACGATCTCACGCAGCCCGACGGCGATAGCGACCGCGCCGACCGCGATCGCTGGGATCGACCACCAGGACGGATGCTGCCCGAACTGCTCGATCAGGGCGATCCCGCCGGCCACCGCGAAGGTGAAGACGAGACGGTGGCGGATCGGCGACCCGGCCCTGCTTGTCTGCGGTGGGCGCAGATTCCGCAGCGTGGGCACCATCAGGGCCGACCCGAGCCAGCGCGAAGGGGACCAGCCCGAGAAAGACCCATCGCCAGCTCGCATGCTGGGTCAGCGCGCCCGCCACGACTGGGCCGACGAGTGACGGCACGACCCACGCCGACGACGTCGCCGCGAACAGTTTGGGTCGGGTGGACTCGGGATACGTCTGTCCGATCACGACGTAGATCGCGGTGATGAGCAGTCCGCCCCCGAGGCCCTGCACAACGCGTCCGATGATGAGCACACTCATCCAGCGGGCCGAGCCGGCGAGCACCAAACCGGCCAGGAATGCGGTGAGACCCGCGACGAGTGGTCGCCGGGCGCCGTGCGCATCGCTGACCTGACCCGAAATGACCATGCCGACGATGTTTGCGACCAGAAACCCGGTGAAGGCCCAGCCGTACGCACCGATGCCGTGCAGGTCCCGCGCGGCGCTGGGTAGCGCCGTCGCGACCGCCATGGCCTCGAATGCGATCAGCGTGATGGTGATGAGGATGCCGATGCTCGTCCTTCGCAGCGTCGGGTCGAAGATCGACATCGCGGGCGGCGCGTCGGTCGTCACCACCCCAGCATGCACTACCGAAACGGCGCCTCGACCGAGTCGAGGCGGTTACCGCTCTAGGTCGGCCCCGTCACCATCGGCGACTCGAAGTAGGCCTTCGTGGAAGGCTCCACCGCGAGGCCCACAATGGACCCGTGACCAGTCTGAGCGGGTGCGTCGGCTCTCTCGTGCGCGTCCACGTGGGGCGGCCCCGATCCGTGCCCGGCGCTCGCACCCCGGTGTCGACCGCGATCTGGAAGAGCCCCGTCGTGGGCCGCGTCGCCGTCCGCGGTGTCAACCTCGCCGGTGACGAGCAGGCCGATCGCTCCGTCCACGGTGGTCCCGACAAAGCCGTCTATGCCTACGCGCTGGAGGAGGAAGAGCTCTGGCAACGCGAACTCGGCCGCGACCTCGGCGAGGCGCCGTTCGGGCAGAACCTCACCACCGAGGGCATCGACGTCTCGGGTGCGGTGATCGGCGAGCGATGGCGCGTCGGCACAACGTTGCTCGAGGTCGCGCAACCTCGCCAACCGTGTTTCAAATTGGGCATCCGCCTCGGCGAGCCCGGGATGGTGAAGCGGTTTGCTCAGGCCTCGCGCCCGGGCGCCTACCTCCGCATCGTCACCGAGGGCGAGCTCGGCGCCGGCGACCGGATCGAGGTCGTCAGCCGACCCGACCACGGGGTCACCAGCCGGACGGTCTTCGACGCGATCCTGCGCGACCCCGCACTCATCCCGGTAGCGCTCGGGTGCCGAACAGCTGCCCGCCGGACTACGGAGCTGGATGATGGCGCGAATCGCCGGCTGATCCGGCCTGCCTATGATCGGCGACGATGTCCACCGACGAGAGCGCCGACCTCGAACTGATCGAGGCCATACGTCGAGAGCTGTCGAGTCGCGGCTGATCCGGGCAAGGCGCCGGCCATGAAGAAGTACATGAAGTCGACGATGCCCTACCTCGGCATCCCGGTTCCGACCGTTCGGGCCATCGTTCGTCGCGAAGCCCGCCGGCGCAAATTCGCCTCGACCGCCGCCCTCGACGCGACCGCGCGGGCTGCTGTGGGACACCGCCACGCACCGCGAACACCGGTACGCCGCGACGGAATTGACCAATGTCCAGTCGGCGCGACGACTGCAGACGCCCGAGCTCCTGCCGCTGTACGAGCACATGATCGTCAGTGGGGCGTGGTGGGACCACGTGGACGAGGTGTCGCACCGCATCGGCGCTCTGCTCCGATCGGATCCCGACGTGCTGCGCCCGACGGTGCTGTCGTGGACGGTCAGCGAGGACCGCTGGCTGCGCCGGGCGTCGGTCATCTGCCAGGTCGGCGCCAAGACATCAACCGACCTCGACCTGCTCACCGCAGCCGTGATCGCCAATGCGGGCGATCAGGACTTCTTCCTGCGCAAGGGCATCGGCTGGGCCCTGCGGGACTACGCGCGCACCGACCCCGAATGGGTGCGCACATTCGTCGCCGACGCATGCGGACGTCCTCAGCCCGCTGTCACAACGTGAAGCCCTCAAACACTTGTCATAGCTGCCGAACTACGCGACGGCGAGCGGGCGAAGCACCTTGATCGCGTGGTCGATGTCGTCGTCGTCGACGTCCATATGGGTGACCAGGCGGAGCAGCTTCGGGCCGAGGACGGTCAGCATGATCCCCTGCTCGCGGGCGACCTGGGCGGCCGCGGCGCCGTCCTCCACGGCCACCACCGCGATGTTGGTCGGACAGGCCGCGGCGTCACCACCGAGCTCGACCGTTAACCGCTGCGCGCGCGCGTGATCGTCGGCCAGCCGGTCGATGTGGTGCGCGATCGCGTACCGCCCGGCGGCGGCCAGAACGCCCACCTGGCGCATTCCGCCGCCGTAGCGCTTGCGCCAGATGCGCGCCTCGGCAATCCGTTCGGCGCTGGACAGCAGCAACGAACCGATCGGCGCGCCCAGCCCCTTCGACAGGCAGACCGACACGGTGTCGAAACCGGCGGCGAGCTCGATCAGTGGGGTGCCGGTGGCGACGTGCGCGTTCCAGATCCGGGCGCCGTCCAGATGCAGGCCGAGACCGTTCGACTCGGCCAAGGACCGCACGGCCGCGACCTGAGCCGGATCAAGGATCGTGCCGCCACCGAAGTTGTGGGTGTTCTCGAGCTCGATGGCCGCGGTCGAGACGAAGTACGGACCCGCATCCGGCGCGATCAGATTGCGAACCAGCTCGGCATCCAGCTCACCGCGTCGACTGGCCCAGGTGCGGAAAGTGATACCCGAGAAGACGGCCGCCGCGCCCAGTTCGGCCCGGGCGATGTGGGCCATCCAGTCGCACACGATCTCTTGCCCCGGACGGGCCAGCAACCGCAGTCCGATCTGGTTGCTCATCGAGCCGGTCGGCATGAACAGCGCGGCCGGCTTCCCGAACAGCGCCGCCACCTCGGCTTCGAGCGCGTTGACCGTGGGGTCGTCGCTATAGACGTCGTCGCCGACCTCGGCCTCGGCCATGGCCTGGCGCATTCCGGCAGTTGGCCGGGTGACCGTGTCGCTGCGCAGATCGACCAGCCGCTCGCTCATGCGAGCGGGCCGAATCCGGCCGCCGCGGCGCCGGCCTGACGACGGTCAGAGACCAGTCGCTCGGCCACCCGGAACGCCAGCTCGAGCGACTGCTCGATGTTCAGCCGCGGATCGCACGCCGTCTCGTAACGACGACCCAGATCGGCCGCGGTGAGGTCAGCGGTGCCGCCGAGGCATTCGGTGACGTCGTCGCCCGTCAGTTCGACGTGCAGACCGCCCGGGTGGGTACCGAGTTCGGCGTGCACGTCGAAGAAACCGTCGACCTCGTCGAGGATCCGGTCGAGGTGGCGCGTCTTGACGCCGTCGGCCGTCTCTTCGGTGTTGCCGTGCATCGGGTCGCACTGCCACACGACCAGGTGCCCGGTCGAGGTGACCTTGTCGATGATCGGCGGCAACGCGTCGCGGATCTTGCCCGAGCCCATCCGGGTGATCAGCGTCAACCGTCCCGGCGTGTTGTCGGGGTCGAGACGTTCGACCAGATCGGCGGCCCACTGCGGGCTGGTCGTCGGACCGAGCTTGACGCCGATCGGGTTGGCGATCCGCGATACGAAGTCGATGTGCGCGCCGTCGAGCTGGCGGCTGCGCTCACCGATCCACACGAAGTGGCCGGACAGGTCATACGCCCGGCCGTCCTCGATCCGGGTGAGCGCCCGCTCGTAGTCGAGGATCAGCGCCTCGTGACCGGCGTAGAGCTCGACCGTGTCCAGCGCCGCGTCGCGCACCCCGCAGGCGCGCATGAACTGGACGGCCCGGTCGATCTCGGCCGCCAGCTGCTCGTAGCGCGATCCGGTGTCGGTCGATCGGGCGAACTCGGTGTTCCAGGAATGGACCCGGTTCAGCGACGACAGGCCGCCGCTTGCGTATGCGCGCAGCAGGTTCAGCGTGCTGGCGGCCGTGTTGTAGGCGCGCAGAATGCGCTGCGGGTCGGGCGTGCGGTCACCGGTCAGGTCGTTGACCATGTCGCCGCGGTAGGAGAACCGCCCGGTGGCGTCGATGTCGGACGAGCGCGGCTTGGCGTACTGGCCGGCGATCCGGCCCAGCTTCACCACCGGCAGCGAGGCGCCGTAGGTCAGGACGACCGCCATCTGCAGCAGCACCCGCACCTTGCCGGCGATGTCGGCCTGCGAGCTGGTGTGGAAGGTCTCGGCGCAGTCGCCGCCCTGCAGTAGGAAGGCCTCACCCCGGGCCACCGCGGCCAGCCGATCGCGCAAGGCGTCGACCTCGGTCGAGACCACCAGCGGCGGCAAGCCGGACAAGGTGGCCGACACCTCGCGCAGGGCGGCGGCGTCGGGCCAGCTCGGCTGCTGGGCGGCCGGCAGCGTGCGCCACACGTCCAGACCCAGGGCATCCAGACCTAACGCGTTGCCGAGGCCGAGATCGCTGCTGGTGATTGTCACGGCATCAGCCTAACCGCGCCCGTCCAGGCAGTTAGGATTCAAGCTCTCGACGGGCAGGGATTTCAGCCATGACGATCACGCACGCCGACCTGACCGTGACCGTGCTGGGCCCCGGTCGCTTCGATTCGCCGATGGCCGCGCTGCTCGGTGACCGCCAGACATCCGAACATTACGTGAACGCCGACGACCGGGTGTTGGTCGATGACACCCTGGCGATGGCCACCGCGCGCGGCGGAACGGTCGCCGACCTGCCCGCCTTCGAGGCCGGCGGACCCCGTCGCCAGATCTACTTCGACCCGGCCCGGACCCGGGCGGCGATCGTCACCTGTGGCGGCCTGTGCCCCGGCCTCAACGACGTAATCCGCGGTCTGGTCCTCGAACTGTCCCGGCAGTACGGCGTCGAGACGATCCTCGGCTTCCGCAACGGCTACCAGGGACTCGTCGCCGAGTCCGGCCTCGACCCGATCGAGCTCACCGCGGCGCTGGTCGACCGCATCCACGAGCAGGGCGGCACGATCCTCGGCACCTCCCGTGGGGCCCAGGATCCCGACCTGATCATCGATCGGCTGGTCGAGTTCGGCGTCAACATCCTGTTCGTCGTCGGCGGTGACGGCAGCATGCGCGGCGCCCAGGGAATCGTCGACGCCGCCGCCCGGCGCGAGGTCGAACTGGCCGTCGTCGGGGTGCCCAAGACCATCGACAACGACTTGCCCTACCTCGACCACAGCTTCGGTTTCCAGACCGCGTTCTCGATGGCCAAGGATGCGATCCGCGCCGCGTACAACGAGGCCACGTCCGTCCCGAACGGGGTTGGCCTGGTGAAGTTGATGGGGCGGCACTCGGGCTTCATCGCCTGCTACGCCGCCTTGGCGAACAGCGACGCCGACTTCGTCCTGGTGCCCGAGGTGTCGTTCCGGCTCGAGGGACCGGACGGACTGCTCGCGCTGGTGCGGCGCAAGGTGGCCGAGCACGGACACGCGGTCATCGTCGCCGCCGAAGGGGCCGGGCAGCACCTGCTCCAGCGCGGCACGACCGGCACCGACGCCTCGGGCAACACCCGGCTGCACGACATCGGCCAGCTGCTTCGGCAACGGATAACCGACCACTTCGACTCGGCCGGCATACCGATGACGCTGCGCTACATCGACCCCAGTTACGCGATCCGCAGCGTTCCCGCGAATGCCTATGACGCCACTTATTGCGTTCGCCTCGCCCACGTGGCGGTGCACGCGGCCATGGCCGGGCGCACCGGCATGGTCGTCGGACGGTGGCACGGCCGGTTCGTCCACCTGCCGATTCCGCTCGTCACCGCGAGCCGGCACACGGTCGACCCCAACGGAGATCTCTGGATGGCCGTCCTCGAGGCCACCCGTCAGCCGAGCAAGATCGGCTGACGTTACGGCCGAGCTGCCCACTTTTGGACCCGTGCAAGTGGGCAGCGGAGCCGTAACGTCGATTAGCCGAAAAAGACCTGGGCCTCGGCGTAGAACTCGGGGCTGACGGTCTTGAGCTCGGTGACCGCGTCCTTCAGCGGCACCCGCACGATGTCGGTGCCGCGCAGCGCCACCATCTGACCCCAGTCGCCATCGGCGACCGCGTCGACGGCGTGCAGGCCGAAGCGGGTGGCCAGCACGCGGTCGAAGGCGGTCGGTGTGCCGCCGCGCTGGATGTGGCCGAGCACGGTCGTGCGCGCTTCCTTGCCGGTGCGCTGCTCGATCTGATCGGCCAACCACTCACCGATCCCACCCAGCCGCGGGTGGCCGAAGGCGTCGACCCCGCGGTCGGCGAGCACCGCTCCCCCGGTCGGCGTCGCCCCCTCGGCGACCACGATGATCGGCGCGTAGTGCGACTCGAATCGGCTCTCGACGTAGGCGCAGACCTTCTCGATCGAGAACGGCTGCTCGGGGATGAGGATGACGTTGGCGCCCCCAGCCAGGCCCGAGTGCACCGCGATCCAGCCGGCGTGGCGGCCCATGACCTCGATGATGAGCGCGCGGTGGTGCGACTCGGCGGTCGTGTGCAGTCGGTCGATGGCCTCGGTGGCGATGTTGAC
Source organism: uncultured Actinomycetes bacterium (assembly GCA_963730855.1). Classification (GTDB taxonomy): domain Bacteria; phylum Actinomycetota; class Actinomycetes; order Mycobacteriales; family Jatrophihabitantaceae; genus CAVSTK01. The sequence continues at coordinate 190,088 of CAVSTK010000008.1, read as the reverse complement.
CGCGGTATCGAAGCCGAACGTGTAGTCGGTTGCGTTGAGATCGTTGTCGATCGTCTTCGGCACGCCGACGACATGGACGCCGAACTCGTGCAGCTTGGCCGCGACTCCGAGCGTGTCCTCGCCGCCGATCGCGATCAGGGCGTCGACTCCCAGCCGCTCGAGCGTGCCGCGGACGAGTTCTACGCCACCGTCGATGGTGAACGGGTTCGTGCGCGACGAGCCCAGAATGGTGCCGCCACGCGGCAGGATGCCGCGGACCTCGGGCACCCCCAGGGGCATGGTCAGCCCCTCGAGCGGTCCCTTCCAGCCGTCGCGGAAACCGACGAATTCGTAGTCATAGACTCCATCGCCCTTACGGACGACCGCCCGGATCACCGCGTTGAGTCCCGGGCAGTCACCGCCGCCGGTTAGCACTCCAACCCGCATTGTCATGCTCCTTTGACTTGGGGAACGGCCGAGGCCGTCGCCGCTGCGATGGCGTGCCAGCGGGCCAGGTTATGCCGTGCATCGGCGAGCGCGTCGTGCTGATCGGGGGGCGCCGGCGGCAGCGCGGGCTCGCCGCAGGCTCTCCCATCGTTGCCGCAGCTCATGGGTGAATCGCGGGATCGACCGCGGCAGGGCCCGCATGTCGCCCCACAGCTGAGCCAGGACGACGTGATCGTAGGACGCCATCCAGGCCCACAGCTCGATCGGCTCACCGGGCGCGAGCAGATAGCTCAACAGGTCCTCGCGGATGCGCTCGCGCGAACGCCAGGCCGGATCCGCGGGCGCCGGCAACTTGTCGAGGACGTTGCGCCGCACCCAGTCGATCGCCCGGGTGCCGTCGAATTCGGTCGACACGGCGTAGAACTCGCGACCGTCCTCGGCCACGACTCCGATCGAGACGAGCTCGATGGTGCGGCCGTCCTCGATGAATTCGCAATCGTAGAAGTAGCGCATGTCGTCAGGGCCTCGGACCGGATTGGCGCGATCGAAGTGGGATGTGGATGGCTCAGCTGGCCCGCTGGTCGGGGACGCGCTCGCCGGCCGCCAATGACTTGGCCAGGGCGGCACGAACTGCCGCCTCACGGGCCCCGAATCCGATGTCGCCCTGGGTGGCCTTGATCTTGGCCGCGTAAACGTCGACGTACTCCTGACGCGACATCTGCATCAGCTCATACATGATCTCGTCGGTGATCGACCGCTCGACGAACCGGTCGCCCGCCATGCCGGCATAGCGCGAGAAGTCCAGTGGACGGCCGAAGCGGATGCCTGGGCGGGGACGCAGCCGGGGCAGCAGCCGGCCGGTCGGCTGGATCTTGTCGGTGCCGATCATCGCGACCGGGATCACCGGGACGCCGGCCTCGAGTGCGAGCCGGGCGACGCCCGTCTTGCCCCGGTAGAGGCGGCCGTCGGGTGAGCGGGTGCCCTCGGGATAGATACCCAGCAGCGCACCGCTGTCGAGCACCCGAATACCCGTGCGCAGCGCCGCGCTGGCCGCATCGGCGCCGGTGCGGTCGATCGGTACCTGACCAAGACTCGTCACGATCAGCCGCGAGAGCCAGCCCTTGAAGCCGGGAGTCGTGAAGTACTCGGCCTTGGCCAGGAAGGTGACCTTCCGGTGCACCATGACCGGCATGAAGATGGAATCCGAGAACGAGAGGTGGTTGCTGGCCAGGATCGCCGGGCCGTCCGCGGGCACGTTTTCGAGTCCCTCGGTCCACGGGCGCCAGAAGAAGCGCAGGATCGGGCCGACGAGAATCGACTTCGCCAGCCAATAGAACATGCGGACAGTCTCACACGACCGCACGCCGATTGGCCACGCAGCTACGCTTACGGGCAGTCTGAGTCGCTTATTCTTCAGGAATTTTCACTTCTTCAGTCAGCCAGACCAACTGCGAGCGGAGGGACGGACGCCGTGGCGATTACGGGCGACACCGAGCCCTTCAGCTTCGACGGGCCGAGCGGGTCCGATCGGGCCGCACGGGTCACCCGGCGGCATCCCGGCAACCCGGCACGCCCGGCAATGGCCGCATCGGCATCGTGCTCAGCCACGGCTTCACCGGCACCCCGGCGACGATGCGTCCCTGGGCCGACCACCTGGCCGCGGCCGGCTACAGCGTCCGACTCCCGCTGCTCCCCGGTCATGGCGGCGACTGGCGATTGGCCAACACCAGCCGCTGGCCGCAGTGGTACGCGACCATCGAATCGGCCTACGACGAGCTGGCGGCCCGCTGCGACCAGGTCTTCGCGTTCGGGCTGTCGATGGGCGGCACCCTGGTCACCCGGCTCGCCGAATCGCGCCCCGACGTCGCCGGCCTGGTGCTCGTCAACCCCTCGTTCGGCACCGACCGCAAGGACGCCGCGTTCGCCCGCTACATCTCGTGGGCGATCACCTCGCGCCCGTCCATCGGCGGTGACATCAAGAAGCCCGGCGTCACCGAAGAGGCCAACGACCGCACGCCGATCAAGGCGTTCGTGCAATTGCAGAAACTGTGGCGGGTGACGCTGGCCGACTTGGCCAAGGTTCGGGCGCCGATCCTGATGTTGCGCAGCCGGGTCGATCACGTCGTCGAGCCCAAGTCCGCGCGGTTGCTGATCGCCGGGGCAACCTCGACCACCATCCGCGAGGTCATGCTCGAGGACAGTTATCACGTGGCGACCCTCGACAACGATGCCGAGTTCATCTTCACCGAGAGCGTCGCGTTCATCGAGTCGCTGACGACGGCCAGCACCCCCTCCGAGGTCGGTCAGCGATGACCGTCCCCAACGACCAGTCGGCGCAGTCGGCGCAGCGACGCGACAACGGCCTGGACGCACCCAGCTTCGTCCCGCTCGTCGAGGTCGACGCCGGCCTGGGCGACCAATTGCTGAACGCACTCGCACGCGCCCGGATCGCGGCCTATCTCGACCCGATCCCCGACCCGAATCGGCGACTGCTGTACGCGGCGGCCGCTGACCGCGCCGACGCGCGCACGATCGTTGCCCGGGTGGGTCGGGCGGCCACCGAACCGGATCCCGGCCGAACTCGCGGCGCACGGACGCGGCGTTGGCCGGCGACTCGGTGAATGCGCTCGATCCGGCCGACCCCGGCGTCGGCCCGGCGGCCGGGCCGCTCAGTACGGCCGGGCCGGCGATCACGGCGCCCGACCTGCTGCAGGGCCGCGACGCGAATTCCGAGTTTCAGGCGCTGGTGGCGGGCTGGCACGTCGACACGGTGGCCGCGATCCGATCGGCCGAGCGCGACCTCAACCGCGAGGACGCGGATTGGCGGGCCCGCATCACTCCCCCGCCGCCGCCCGAGACGGAGGAGGAGGAACACTTCGTCCCGCCGCCACCACCGCCGCTACCGCGGTTGGCCGGCACCACGATCGGCGCGATCATCATCATCGCCTTGTCGATCTTCGTCTTCGCCAGCGGCGCGTGGCTCGGACTCGGTGAAGACCTGACGTTCCTGACCGGCATCGGCGGGATCCTGCTCGGCGCCGGCATGCTCGTCATGAAGCTGCGCCCGACGCCCGACGAAGAGGACGACGACGGCGCGATCCTCTGATTCCGGTCAGACGCTCGCCGGTGGAAACTGCAGCTCGGTGAGGATCGGCCGGTGGTCACTGGCCAGCCGTCACATCCCCGCCGTCGAGCACCCGGACCGATCGCACCGTTACCGACCGGTCGACCAGAACCGCGTCGATGCGCTGACTCGGGCGGGTGGACGGGAAGGTCGAGCCGTCCCCGGTGCCGGCCGCCGCGAACGCGTCCATCCGATGCGAGGACAGAATCCGCCACGGCGGCGAATCGGGCCCGTCGTTGAGGTCGCCGGCAACGATGGTGGCGAGCTCCGATCCGGCGAAGGACAGGATCACCTGCTCGAGCTCGGTCGCATGATCCTGTCGCGCTTGCGCCTCGAGGTCCAGATGGGTGCCGGCCAGCGCGAACTCGTGACCCCGCCAGCGCAGCCGGGCCAGCGCGGCGCCCCGTTGGTGCAGGCCGGGTGTGCGCTGCAGCAGCCGGTCTTCGGTGGCCAGCACCTCGACCCCCAGGCTGGACATGATCAAATTGCCCGCCGCCGGCGCGCCGCCGGTCACCACGACCAGTCCGCTGCGCCGAGCCAGCGCCGAGCATTTCGAGCGCCAGCGCAGCAGCCGCGGCGCCTCCTGGACGCACACGAGATGTGGCTGCGCGGTGCGAATGACCCGGGCCACCGCGTCGGCGTCATCGCGCAACGATCGGACGTTGTAGGTCAGCAACCGCAACGCGTCGGTTGATTCGGTCATTCGCTCTTCATCGCCCGGGTCATCATCGAAGCGACCATCTCACGCGGCGCGAGGCCGCGGTAACAGACCGCCTCGACCGCCTGGATGATCGGCACGTCGACGCCGTGGCGGGCGGCCAGTTCGAGCACGGACCGGCACGATCGCGCGCCCTCGGCGACCTGCCCCTTCGTCGCCGCCTGTGCCTGCGCGAGGGTGCCACCGCGCCCGAGCTCCTCGCCGAAGCGGCGATTGCGCGAGAGCGGCGAGGAACAGGTGGCGACCAGGTCGCCCAGGCCGGCCAGCCCGGCGAAGGTTCCCTCGTCCGCTCCCAGGGCCAGCCCGAGCCGGGCCGTCTCGGCCAGCCCGCGGGTGATCACCGAGCCCAGCGTGTTGAACCCGTAACCCATGCCGGCCACCATGCCGCACGCCAGCGCGATCACGTTCTTGACCGCGCCGCCGAGTTCGCAGCCCACCACGTCGACGTTCGTATAGGGCCGGAAGTATGCGGTCCGGCAGGCCTGCTGAACCAACCGGGCCCGGTCGTGGTCGGTACAGGCGATGACGGTGGCCGTCGGCTGCTCCTGGCCGATCTCGGGCGCCAGGTTCGGCCCCGACACGACCGCGATGCGATCGGGCGCGGCCCCCGTCACTTCGCCGATCACCTCGCTCATCCGCTTGGCCGTGCCCAGTTCGACACCCTTGATCAAGCTGATCAGCGTGGCGTCCGGGGGCAGCAGCGGAGCCCACTCGGCCAGGTTCGCCCGCAGGTGCTGCGCCGGGATCGCGAACGCGACGAACTCGGCGCCGCGCAGCGCCTGGCCGGCGTCATGGGTGGCGTGCAGCGATCCGGGCAACTTCACCCCGGGCAGGTAGGTCGAATTTTGCGCGTCCCGATTGATCTCGAGCGCCAATTCCTCGCGGCGCGACCACAACTCGACCTGGCCGCCGGCATCGGCCAGCACCTTCGCGAAGGCCGTCCCCCAGGAGCCGGCACCCAGCACGGCGACGCGCGTTGTCACGAAGTTTCGCTGATCGACGTCGACGGATCGGAGGACTTGGCTGAATCAGAAGAGTTGCTTGAGTCGGCTGCGTCGGACGAACGGACGCCCCGCGGCGGGCGGTACTTGTAGAACGGACCGGTCGGCGCCGGCACCCCCCGCACGTCCGCGACCAGTTCGCGCAATTCGCGCATGATCACGTCGGTCATCCGGAACAGGTTGGCCGCGGTCGGCGTCTCGCCCGGGGCGAGGGCGAAGGCCGACAGATCGATCGGTTCGCCGATGGCGATCGTGTGCCGGCTGCGCGGTATCAACCGAACCCGCTTGCGATAGAGGTCGATCGACTCCTGCACGCCCCATTGGGCGACCGGGATCACCGGCACCCCGGGCTCGGCCAGGGCCAGCCGGGCGGTGCCCAGCCGGCCGGCCATCGGCCAGCCCTCGGGGTCGCGCGTGACGGTTCCTTCGGGATACATGATGATGATCCGCCCGGCCCGTAGCGCGGCGATGGCCGGCGCCAGGGCCTGCTGGGCGTCCACCGAATTGCGCTCGACCGGGATGTGGCCCATGCCCAGCAGTGCTCGGCCGATGATCCGCCCGCGAAAGAGCGAGTCCTTGGCCAGGAACCGGGGCACCCGTCCCTCGTCGAGGATCATCTTGGCCAGCAGTAGCGGGTCCGCGTGCGAAACGTGGTTGGCGACGATGATGACCGGGCCCGAGTGCGGTAGCCGGGAGACGTCGCGGTAGCGCATCCGGGCCAGGCCGCTGACCGGCGGGTACAGCACGCTGTAGGTCAGCTGCCACCAGCCGCCCAGCCGTTCGCCGGACTTCTGGCGGAATCGTATCCGGGGCTTCACCAGCGAGCCGGGCGTCACGGGTCGAACCGTCATCGGTGTCCGTTCTCCTCGCCTCGCGCGTTGGCGCAGCAATCCATGTAAGTCTGCCCGATCGTGACGTGTGTCGGCGCGCGCGGGTCGACCCGCCGCACGGGTCGCGCCCGATCCGTAGACTTCGGCCGTGACAGTCGTGGCAGGTGAGGGCGACCGCGATGTCGTCGCCGACTACGCCCGGCCGAGTCTCACGGTAACCGAACGTTATGACGAGATGGTGGACTCCGTCCGGGGCGTCCGGGGCTCGTGGCGCGAAGTGGCGGCCACACTGCGGCTGCTCGGCGCGGACGGGCTGGACGAACGCCAGCGCGGCATCGACCGGTTGCTGTCCGATGACGGGGTCACCTACCGTCCCTACGGCTCGCAGCTGCATCACCCGTGGAAGCTCGACGCCATCCCGATGCTGCTCGACGAGCCCGAGTGGGCCGAGCTCGAACTCGGCGTCCAGCAGCGGGCCGAACTCCTCGACCTGATCCTGACCGACCTCTACGGTCCGCGCGAACTGCTCTCGGCCGGTCTGTTGCCGCCCGAGGTGGTCTATGGCCACCCCGGCTTCGTCCGTCCCGTCGATGGCATCCGGTCGGCCCGGGCCCGGCAACTGTTCCTCACCGCCGTCGACGTGGCCCGCGACGCGGACGGGCATTGGCGGGTGATCACCGACCGGACCCAGGCGCCGTCCGGTGCGGGCTATGCGATGGAGAACCGCCGGGTCGTGTCCCAGGTGCTGCCGGGCCTCTATCGCGACAGCCGCATCCAGCGGCTGAACCCGTTCTTCCAAGCCATGCGGCTGGCCCTGCAGCAACTGGCCCCCAACGCCGGCGACGCGCCCAGGGTCGTGCTGCTGACCCCGGGGTCGAACACCGAGACCGCGTTCGACCAAGCCTTCCTGTCGTCGCTGCTGGGCTTCCCACTGGTCGAGGGCGCCGACCTGACCGTGCGCGACGGGCGCGTCTGGCAGTACTCGATCGGGGGTCTGCAGCCGGTCGACGTCATCCTCCGACGGGTCGACGCCTGGTTCTGCGACCCGCTCGAGCTGCGGCCCGACTCGCGGCTCGGCGTGCCCGGCCTGGTGCAGGCAGCGCGGCTCGGCTCGGTGTCGATCGCGAACGGGCTCGGCAGCGGTGTGCTGGAGAATCCCGGCCTTTTCCCGTTCCTGCCTCGCATCGCGGAGGTGCTGCTGAGCCAGCCGCTGCGGCTGCCGTCGGCACCCACCTGGTGGTGCGGCGACGAGCTCTCGCGTCGGCATGTCCTGGCCCGGATGGACTCACTGGTGATCAAACCGATCTCGCGTGGAGTCGGGCGCAGCAGCCGCTTCGGGTGGGAACTGTCGGCCGCCCAGCGCGAGGACCTGGTCCGCCAGATCGAGGCCGAGCCGTACGCCTGGGTCGGGCAGTCACCGTTGACGATGAGCACCGCGCCGACGTCGAGCAGTGCCGGACTCGAGCCCCGACCGGCCCTGCTGCGGTCATTCGCCGTGGCGCAGGACGGCGGCTACACCGTGCTGCGCGGCGGCTTGAGCCGCGTCGCGCCCGGGCCGTCCGACCTGTCCGTGTCCAACCAGGACGGCGCGATCGCCAAGGACGTCTGGGTATTCGGCAACAAGACGATCGGCGTCAGCTCGGTCGGCAAACGATCGGACGGGACGGGCGGTTCGATCAGTACCGATGCCGTGTTTGCCGCGATCTCGCCCCGCGTCGCCGAGGATCTGTTCTGGCTCGGGCGCTACGCCGAACGGGCCGAGGGTGTGGCCCGATTGGTCGGTGTCGCCGACAACCGCTGGCGCGACCGAAACCCCTCCGCCGACCCCGCCGTCGGTGAGTGCCTCGACGTACTGCTCAGCGCGCTCACCAACCTCAGCGCCGGGTCCGTCCCGGCCGCGGGTGACGACATCGGCGCGCTGTTGGTCGGCTATCTCAACGACGAAACGCGTCCGGGCACGATCGCCCACGACGCCCGCCAACTGCGCGAGCTGGCCGCCGCGGTTCGCGATCAGCTGTCCGGCAACACCTGGGCGGTGCTGGCCCGCCTCGAGCGCACGTTGACCCCGTTCGATTCGTCCCGCTTCGGCGCGACCTGGTTCGGCTCGGAGCCGTCGCGTCCGACCCGCGCCCAGGCCGACGCGATCCCCGGTGCGCTGACCGTCGTCCTCGAGACCCTGCTGGCCTTCGCCGGCCTCGCCGCCGAGAGCATGGTGCGCGACCAGGGTTGGCACCTTCTCGACGCCGGTCGGCGGGTCGAGCGCGCGCTGCTCGTGAGCCGCCTGCTGCAGGCCAGCCTGGTGAGCCGCCAGCCGGCCGCGGTCGAGGACCTCGTCGTCGAGTCGGTGTTGATCGCGGCCGAAAGCATCATCACCCATCGGCGTCGCTACGGCGCCGGCGCCGGACTCGAGGCGCTGCTCTCGCTACTGCTCCTCGACCGTGACAACCCGCGTGCGGTGGCCTACCAGGTCGAGCAGCTGCGCGTCGATCTCGATCGGGTCGGCGCACGTGACGGCGCCGGTGATGCGCTGTCCGAGGCAGTCCTGCGGGTCGGGGCACTGCTACAGCGCGTGGACGCGACTCAGCTCGCCGCCGTGGTCGACGGTGAACGCGCCGAGTTGAATGCGCTGCTCATCGAGCTGATCGACGAACTGCACGCATTGGCGCAGTCCATCGAGGCGAACCTGTTCCCGCGCGGCGGCCAGCTGCAGTCGTTCCCGGGCCTCGACCCGGTCGGATCGCTGGAGTTGTCGTGACGGATCCTCAGATGGACCAGCCCCGGACGTCTCGGCGTTACCGCGTCGAGCACCGCACCGAATACACCTACAGCCGCAACGTGACCGCCAGCTACGGCCTGGCCCATCTGGTCCCGCGTGAACTCCCGGACCAACGCCGGCTGGTCCATTCGCTGACGTGCAAGCCGGCCTCGGTCGAATGGCATGAGCATCGCGACTTCTTCGGCAACACCGCCGCGTACTTCGCGATCTTCACTCCGCACCGATCACTCACGGTGTTGTCCAGCAGCGAGGTCGAGATCAATCGCGCCGACAGTCGACCTGGGCACCCTCGACGCGATCGGTTGGGAGGTCGCTCGCAGCGAACTCGAGCACGACGTCGCGGCCCGCGCCTTCACGATCGCGTCGCCGTTGGTTCCGCTCGCGACCGACGTCGCCGACTATGCCGAATCGTCATTCGATCGCGGCCGCGGACTGGGCACGGTCATGGCCGAGCTGGCGGCCCGCATGCACTCGGACTTCGAGTATGTGCCGGGCGCGACGACGGTCCGGACGACGCTCGGCGAACTGTTGCAGAAGCGTCGCGGCGTCTGCCAGGACTTCGCGCATCTCGCGGTGGGATGTTTTCGGTCGATGGGTCTGCCGGCTCGCTATGTGAGTGGTTATCTCGAGACGCGTCCCCCGGCCGGCCGGCCGAAACTGATCGGCAGCGATGCCTCGCACGCGTGGGCCGAAGTGCTGGTGCCGGGCCTCGGCTGGGTGGGCATCGATCCGACCAACAATAAGTTCGTCGACGCCGGCTATGTGATCACCGCTTGGGGCCGGGACTATGCCGACGTACCGCCGCTCAGTGGCGTCATCGTCACCGATTCGCGCAAGAGTTCGATGAAGGTCAGCGTCGACGTCACCCGGCTTGGTGAGTGAGCCCGATGCCGGATCCGACTCTGCACTGGACGATCGTCGTCCCCCTGAAGGCGCTGCCCGCGGCCAAGAGCCGACTGGTCCCGGCCAGTCCTGATCCGGCCGGTCACGTGCAGCTCGTCGATGCGATCCGCGCCGACACCCTGGCGGTCGCGGCCTCGGCGGGACGCCTGCTTGTCATTTTCGATCAGCATCCGGTCGATGAAGTCTCGACCCTCGCGCTACCGCAACCGGTCCTGGTGCAGAGCGGAGACGGGCTAAACCAGGCCCTCCGCGAGGCCGCCGATTACGTCCACGCACAGTGGCCGGACGACGGGGTCGCGGCACTCGTCGGCGACCTGGCCGCACTGCGCCCGGGCGACCTCGAGGCGACTCTGGCCGAGGCGGCGAACCACCCGCGCGGATTTGTCGCCGATCTCGCCGGAACCGGAACGACGCTGCTGACAGCCCGGCCCGGCGTCGACCTCGATCCCGGTTTCGGGCTCGGCTCGGCCGCCCGACATGCCCGGATTGCACACCCGCTGAGCGCCGCGGTCGGCCTGCGACTCGACATCGACACCGCCGCCGACCTCGATCAGGCCCGCGAACTCGGCCTCGGCCCGTCCACCCGGGCCCTGCTGGCCGGCAACGCGGTATCGCGCTGAGCAGACACTATCGCGCTGAGCAGACCGCGCGGTCCCGCGCCGTACCGGGCATGATTGAGGCATGAGTGCGCCGAAGTCCGCCAACCCGCAGCCGTCGGCGGTGCCCAGCACGCAACCGTTGATGGTCCGGGTACCCGCGCTCGATCCGTCCGATTCCGTACCGGACGGTGACCTGGACGAGCTGGTCGATCTCGCCCCCGATCTGCCGGTCAACCGGTTCTCGAACCGGGAGCTGTCGTGGCTCGCGTTCAACGCACGCGTCCTGGCGCTGGCCGAGGACCGCAGGCAACCACTGCTCGAGCGGATGAAGTTCCTGTCGATCTTCGCGAGCAACCTCGACGAGTTCTACATGGTCCGGGTCTCGGGGCTCAAGCGTCGGGCCGAGATGGGCCTGGACGTCCAGTCGGCCGACGGATTGTCGCCCCGCGAGACGCTCGCCCAACTGGCGCAGCGCACCCGCGAGCTGTCGGCCCGGCACGCCCGCTGCTTCCTCGAAGACATCGAACCGGCGTTGGCCGAAGAAGGCATCCGGATCGTCCGGTGGACCTCGCTCAACGAGGAGCAGAAGGGCCGGCTGGCCGGCTACTTCCGCAGCAAGATCTTCCCCGTCCTCACCCCCCTCGCCGTCGACCCGGCGCACCCGTTCCCCTACATCTCGGGGCTGTCGCTGAACCTCGCCGTCCTGGTGCGCGATCCCGACGTCGGTGGTCAACGATTCGCCCGGGTGAAGGTGCCCAACAACGTGCCGCGCTTCGTGGTCGTTTCCGACAACCCGGTCGATGCGGCCTACCTTCCCCTCGAAGATTTGATCGCCGCCCACCTGGCCATGCTCTTCCCGGGAATGGACGTCGTCGAGCACAACTTCTTCCGGGTCACCCGCAACGCCGACTTCGAGGTCGAAGAGGATCGCGACGAGGACCTGCTGCAAGCTCTCGAGCGCGAACTCGTCCGCCGTCGGTTCGGACCGGCCGTGCGTCTTGAGGTCGCTGAGGACATCGACGAGGCCGTCCTGGCCCTACTGACGAGCGAGATCGACGTCCAGGACGACGATGTGCTCAGGGTGCCGGGGCTACTCGACCTGACCGCGCTCTGGCAGGTGTACGACGTCGATCGGCCGGCGCTGAAAGAGCGACCGTTCGTACCGGCGACGCATCCGCGCTTCGCCGACGGCGAGACGCCGAAGTCGGTGTTCGCAACACTGCGCGACGGTGACGTGCTGGTGCATCATCCCTACGAATCGTTTGCGACCAGCGTGCAGCGCTTCATCGAGCAGGCGGCGGCCGACCCGAACGTGCTGGCGATCAAGCAGACGCTCTACCGCACGTCGGGTGACTCGCCGATCGTCGACGCCCTGATCGACGCCGCCGAGGCGGGCAAGCAGGTCGTGGCGCTCGTCGAGATCAAGGCGCGCTTCGATGAACAGGCGAACATCAAGTGGGCGCGTGCGCTCGAGCGGGCGGGCTGCCATGTGGTCTATGGAGTCGTCGGCCTGAAGACACATTGCAAGACATCGCTGGTCGTTCGCCAAGAGGGCTCGTCATTGCGCCGTTACGCCCACATCGGCACCGGCAACTACAACCCGCGCACCGCCCGCCTCTACGAAGACTTCGGCCTGTTCACCGCCGACGAGGCCATCTGTGCCGACCTCACCGACCTGTTCAACGTCCTCACCGGCTACTCGCGGCAGACGTCGTACCGGTCGCTGCTCGTCGCGCCGTTCGGCGTGCGCACCGGGCTCGTGTCGCGGATCGAACAAGAGATGGCGCACGCGCTGGCCGGTCGCCCGGCCCACATCCAGATCAAGACCAACCATCTGGTCGACGAGCAGGTGATCGACGCGCTGTACCGCGCATCGCAGGCCGGTGTGCGGATCGAGTTGCTGGTGCGGACGTTCTGCACGATCCGATCGGGCGTACCGGGGTTGTCCGAGAACATCAGCACCCGCTCGATCCTCGGTCGATTCCTCGAGCACTCGCGGGTGTTCTACTTCGCCAACGACGGCGACCCCGAATACTGGATCGGATCGGCCGACCTCATGCACCGCAACCTCGATCGTCGCGTCGAGGTGCTCACTCCGGTGCGCGACCCGATCGCGGTCGATCACATCCGGTACTGCCTCGACCGCGCGTTCGCGCCCGAGACCGCCGCGTGGTCCCTCGAGCCGGACGGACGCTGGGTGCGTTCGGGTGGACCGAAGGGCATCGACTACCAGGACGTCCTCACGAAGCGTCTCGCCGGTCGTGGCGAGTAACAGTTCCATCGAGGCCGCGGGCGGCTTGCTCTGGCGCGTGGTCGACGATCAACTGCTCGTCGGCGTCGTCCATCGTGATCGCTACGACGACTGGTCGTTGCCCAAAGGCAAGCTGCACGCCGGCGAATCAGCACTGAGCGCCGCGATCCGTGAAGTAACCGAAGAGACCGGTGCGTCGGCGACGTTGTCACGACGTCTGGGCGAGGTGCACTACCGCGTCCGGGGCATCGAGAAGACGGTGCACTTCTGGGCGATGAAGTACACCGGCGGCGACTTCGAACGGAGCGCCGAGGTCGACAAGTTCGAATGGCTCGCGCCTGATGAAGCCAATCGCCGGTTGAGCTACGACGGTGAGCGCGCCATAGTCGCCACCGCATTGTCGGCGCCGCTACCGACCTCGGTCGTGGTGCTGATCCGTCATGCCCGCGCGGGCAAACGGTCCGAGTGGTCCGGCCCCGACGAACTACGTCCGCTCGAGCGAAGGGGACGCTCGCAAGCGCGCGCGCTGGCCGATCTGGTCAGCCCGTTCGCGCCCGTCCGGCTGATCGCGGCCGACCCGGTGCGATGCGTGCAGACGCTGCAACCGCTGGCGCAACGCCTGGAGCTCGAGATCGACATCGAGCCGGCGTTCGCCGATCGCGAGTCGGTGGACGACGCGCAGGGTGCGATCGACGCGCTCTCCGTCCTCGTGAAACGCGGCGAAACGGTGGCGGTGTGCAGTCAGGGCGACACGATCACGCGGCTGCTCGGCGCGGGCGCCGCCAAAGGGTCGGCCTGGGTGCTGGGCGGCCGTGACGGGGTCATCGTTTCGAGTGACTACTACCCCCGGAAATGACGATCCCGGTACGGGTCGGCAGTTCGCCGACCCGTACCGGGTCTGGGGTGTTCGAATAGATGCAGTCGCCGGGGAACGACTTAGCGGGTGGTGCGCTTGGCCGGGGCCTTCTTGGCCGCGACCTTCTTGACGGCAACCTTCTTGGCCGGAGCCTTCTTGGCCGGAGCCTTGACCGCCGCGACCTTCTTGACGGCAACCTTCTTGGCCGGAGCCTTCTTGGCCGGAGCCTTGACCGCCGCGACCTTCTTGACGGCAACCTTCTTCGCAGGTGCCTTGGCGGCCACCTTCTTGACGGCAACCTTCTTGGCCGGAGCCTTCTTCGCAGGTGCCTTGGCGGCCACCTTCTTGACTGCGACCTTCTTGGCCGGAGCCTTGGTCGCGGCGACTACTCGCCGTGCTGATGTTGTCGATGCCACTTTTTTTTCTCCACTCGTGATCGCCTTGAACTCGGCACCCGCGCGGAATGCGGGCACCGATGTCTTCTTGACCTTCACGGCCGCACCAGTCGCGGGGTTACGAGCAATGCGAGCAGCGCGCTCGCGCTTCTCGAAGATCCCGAAGCCGGTCAGCGCGACCTTCTCGCCCTTGGCAACGTTGGTATAGACCGTCTCGATGACGGCATCCAACGCTTGCGCAGCCATCCTCTTATCGCCGTCGAACTTGTCGGCGAGCAGTTCGATGAACTGAGCCTTGTTTGGCACTTGTCCTCCCGGACGATTGCTCTGCGCATCGGCCACGATGACCGACTCGTTTCGACACGGTAGAGCGTTAAGCCGGGCACGACAAACTAATCCGCAGGTGTCGCGTGAGGTTTGTTAGCACAGGTCGACGCGATCAAGCGCGTGTGACACGCCGAGCAATCCGGCAGCGTTAGAGATTTGCCTTATTGCGTAAGGAGAATCTCTAACGGCCTAGTTCAGTGCCGTGGTAGAGACCCTCGTTACGAGGATGAGGTGACACTCACACTCGGCAGCCACGTGCGGCGCGTCTTCTCATACGAATCGATGGCGTCGACACTGCGCAGTGTCAGCCCGATGTCGTCGAGTCCCTCGAGCAACCGCCAGCGGCTGTAGTCATCGAGATCGAAGTCGTGAACCTCGCCGCTCCATCGCACCTGACGCTCGATGAGATCGACCGTCACCTGCGTCTGTGGATCGTTGTCGATGTCGTCCCACAGTCGCTGCACGATCTTGTCGCCGAGGACGACGGTGAGCAGTCCCGCCTTGAGCGAGTTACCGCGGAAGATGTCACCGAAGCGCGGCGCGATGACGACCTTGAACCCGTAGTCGGTCAACGCCCACACCGCATGCTCGCGCGATGACCCGATACCGAAGTCGGGACCGGCAACGAGGATGGTCGCGCCGTCGAAGCGCGACTGATTGAGCACGAAGTCGGGCTCGTTCGTGCGCCAGGCCGAGAACAACCCGTCCTCGAAGCCCGAACGGGTGACGCGCTTGAGGTACACCGCCGGGATGATCTGGTCGGTGTCGACGTTGCTGCGCCGAAGCGGCACCGCGGTGCCGACGTGCACGGTGAACTTGTCCATGGGTCGGGTCCTTATCGGTGAGAGGCTCGAGGTCTAGAGATCGGCCGGGCTGGTGAGCCGGCCGGTCACCGCGGTGGCCGCGGCCACCTGCGGTGACACCAGGTGCGTGCGTCCGCCCTTGCCCTGGCGGCCTTCGAAGTTTCGGTTCGAGGTGGACGCGCTGCGCTCCTGCGGTGCCAGCTTGTCCGGGTTCATCGCAAGGCACATCGAGCAGCCGGCCTGACGCCACTCGGCACCCGCGGCCAGGAAGATCTCGTCCAGTCCCTCGTCCTCGGCCTGCGCCTTGACCCGCATCGAGCCCGGCACGACGAGCATCCGCACGCCATCGGCCACCTTGCGGCCCTTGATGACGCCCGCGGCCGCGCGCAGGTCCTCGATCCGGCCATTGGTGCACGAGCCGACGAACACGGTCTGCACTGCGATCTCGCGCAGCGGCGTGCCCGCAACCAGACCCATGTAGGTCAGCGCCTTCTCGGCGTTGGCGCGTTCGGCCGCGTCGTCGATCCGCTCGGGGTCGGGCACCGAGTCGGTCAACGGCGCACCCTGTCCCGGGTTGGTTCCCCAGGTGACGAACGGCGACAGGGTCGAGGCATCCATGACGACCTCGACGTCGAACTCGGCGTCGTCGTCCGTACGCAGGCTGGTCCAATACTCGACCGCCGCATCCCATTCGGCGCCCTTCGGTGAGTGCGGGCGTCCCTTGAGGTATTCGAAGGTGGTCTCGTCCGGTGCGACCATGCCGGCGCGCGCGCCCCATTCGATGCTCATGTTGCAGACCGTCATGCGGCCTTCCATGCTCATCTGCTCGAACACATCGCCGCGGTACTCGACCATGTAGCCCTGGCCACCGCCCGTCCCCACCTTGGCGATGACGGCGAGGATGACGTCCTTCGGCGTGACCCCTTCGGGCAGAGTCCCATTGACGGTGACCGACATGGTCTGCGGACGGTCCATGGGAAGCGTCTGCGTCGCGAGGACGTGCTCGACCTGGCTGGTACCGATGCCGAACGCCAGCGCGCCGAACGCGCCGTGCGTCGATGTGTGCGAGTCGCCGCACACGATCGTCATACCCGGCTGGGTGATCCCGAGTTGCGGGCCGATGACGTGCACGATGCCCTGGTCGATGTCGCCCATCGGATAGAGCTGGATGCCGAAGTCTTCACAGTTGCGTCGCAGGGTGTCGATCTGCGTCCGGCTGACGTCGTCCTTGATCGAGCTAGTGCCCAGCAGCGGCAGCGTGTAGTCGGTAGGCGTGTTGTGATCCTCGGTCGCCAGCGTGAGGTCGGGGCGACGGACGGGACGACCGGCCAGCCTCAGTCCGTCGAACGCCTGTGGGCTGGTCACCTCGTGGACGAGGTGCATGTCGATATAGAGGATGTCCGGCTCACCGACCGCGCTGTGCACGACATGGCTGTTCCAGAGCTTCTCAGCGATTGTGTAACCCATCGGTGATGCGACCTCCAACGACGTGCCGCCGGTTCGGCCCGGCGAGCTTGCTATCTCACTGTGCTGGCCATCCCACTGCGTTTGCTATCTCAACATGCGAGACAATAATATCGTACTGTGGGATACCCTTCTAGCGAGCATAGCGGCATCGGGGTCATCGACAAAGCCGTTGCGATACTCGCCGCCGCCAGTGATCAGCCGATGTCGCTGGCTGAATTGGTCGAGACGACCGGTATCCCCCGCGCGACCGCGCACCGACTGGCGATGGCGCTGTTCACGCACCGGCTGCTCGGTCGGGACGAGGACGGCCGGTTCGTGCCCGGTGGACGGCTGACCGAGCTGGCCGCCGGAGTACCGGATCCCTTGCTACTGGCCGCGGCGCCCGTTCTGGCCTGGCTTCGGGACGCGACCGGCGAGAGCGCTCAGTTGTACCGCGTCGACAGGGATGCCCGGTTGTGCATTGCCGTGGCCGAACGAGCCACCGGCCTGCGGACGACCGTCCCGATCGGAAGCCGACTGCCACTGACGGCCGGTTCGGCCGCGCAGGTGCTGTGCGCGTGGCGCACCGATCCCGAACTGCCCGAACTGCTGGCGCAGGCTCAGTTCTCGACGCGAACCCTGGCCGAGGTGCGCCGACGGGGCTGGGCCCAGTCGGTCGCCGAGCGCGAGGCCGGCGTCGCCTCGGTCTCGGCTCCGTCTGCGCTCGGCCGACGGCGCCGTCATCGCCGCGTTGTCGATCTCGGGTCCGATCGAGCGGCTCGGCCGCTCGCCCGGTCTGCGGGCCGGGCCGCTATTGCTGCAGGGCGCGGCCCGGGTCGCCGCGGCGCTGGATCAGCGCGCCTCGTAGGCCTCGATCACCGCGACCGGAATCCGGCCGCGATCAGAGATCTCGTGACCGTTCGCGCGGGCCCACTCGCGGACGTCCGGGGTT
The DNA here is from genome assembly GCA_963730855.1 of uncultured Actinomycetes bacterium. Taxonomy (GTDB): domain Bacteria; phylum Actinomycetota; class Actinomycetes; order Mycobacteriales; family Jatrophihabitantaceae; genus CAVSTK01. Next base: position 172,681 of record CAVSTK010000008.1, on the reverse strand, counting down.
GCCGAGCGGCGCGACGTTGCCCGACGACCGCTGGGCCGTGGCGGTCGGACCGGCCGACCGGCCTCGATGTATGGCTTCAGCGCACTATCCAGCGCAGCAATGTTTTTCTTGCTGAGATCAATTTCTATCGTGTTCCCGTCCCACGTCAATGTGACCGTCCGTTCGGCCGTGCTGCCATCGAGATCATCGACCAGCTTGGTCATCGTTTGAGTAGCCACGTTGCTCCTTGAGTAAGAACATGAGTAAGAATTCGCGCGGCGCGAACATCGATCTGCCTGTGCTGGGGAGCAGTAACGACAAGTCTCAGCGGGACCGCGGCGCCTCGATACTAACCGGGCCGGCGCAATTTACCGGGTAGCCGGATGGGCCGTTTCGCGCCCGTTAAATTCACGCAGGCGCGGCGCTAAAACGCTGGTGCCATTCGCCCAAGGCGCCGATTCGGCGGCCCGATCGAATTGATTAATGCGGTAATCCGACCGGCCAAGAATGCCGACTCTGGTTCGAGCCGTCCTAAAGTGTGTCGGCTAGCACAGACGCCACCGACGATAATTCTCGCGGCCGCAGCGATGGCCTCTATCACTGCGCCGGCCGGCAGAACTCCGCCGCGATTATTGTCGGCCCGGTGTGCACGCTTGTTGGTCGCTGGGCGCCCGATGACGCTTTCCCGGTTCAGCTGCTCGCGCTGCGCGACGAACACCGCCGCCGGGCATTCGACGAACCCGCCGAGTGGTGGCCAGAGGTGCCCGGCGCCATCGGCGGCCGGGACCGGACCGCGGGCGGCAGCTGGTGCGTCAGCGACCCGGCCAACGGCACGTCTGCGGTCGTGCTCAACCGGCCTGAACGGCGGATCGCTGGTTGCGGTGCTCCGAGCCGAGGCGTACTTCCGCTGCTCGCGCTGCGCCACGGCCCGTCCTGGCCGCAGTACATCGAGATCGACGCGATGGCCAGCTTCAATCTGGTGCTTGCGGCGCCGGCCGAACTGCGGTGGTGGTCCTTCGACGGCGTGACGTTGACCGACGTCAGCCTTGATCCCGGCACCTACGTGTTCAAGCCGCGCGGACTGATCGGGCCACCCGACGACCTCCGACTGCTCGAAAACCACCCGCAGCTCGATTCACCCGGACCGTCCCGTAGCTGAGACGTGGGGTGGCTGGTTCGACGCGCTCGCCGATGCCACCCCCCGGACGGACGGTGCGGGTCTGCTGGTCCGACTCCCCCTCAACGACGGCGACACTTACGAGACCGTCTTCGCCGAATTCATCGCCGCCCGACCCGGCTGGCTTCGGATGGACTACCGGACCGATCCGATCTCGGACGGCCCGTTCACCACCATCACCCGCAATGGAAGTTCGTGAAGGGACAGCTATGCCCACATCACCGAAGGTTTGGTTCATCACCGGCGCCTCGAAGGGGTTCGGTCGGGAATGGTCCATCGCCGCCCTCGAGCGCGGCGACAGCGTCGCCGCGACCGCTCGCGACGCCTCGACGCTCGACGACCTCGTCGCCCAGTACGGCGAGCGGGTGTTGCCGCTCAAGCTCGACGTGACCGACCGCGCCGGCGACTTCGATGCCGTCAAGTCCGCCCACGAGAAGTTCGGCCGGCTCGATGTAGTCGTGAACAACGCTGGCTACGGCCACTTCGGCCTGGTCGAGGACCTCACCGAGGCGGAGGCCCGCGCGCAGATGGAGACCAACCTGTTCGGGGCGCTCTGGGTGACCCAGGCCGCCCTGCCGATCCTGCGCGCCCAACGTCGCGGTCACATCATTCAGGTCTCATCGATCGGCGGCATCAGCGCCTTCCCGAACATCGGCGCCTACAACGCGTCCAAGTGGGCGCTGGAGGGCATCAGTCAGGCGCTGGCCGCCGAGGTGGCCGACTTCGGCATCAAGGTCACCATCATCGAACCGGGCGCCTTCGCGACCGACTGGGGCAGCGCCTCGGCCGTCCACTCGGAGCCGGTGCCGGGTTATGAGGAGTTCCGGGCCAAGGCCGCCGAGGCCCGCAAGGCGCGGATGACGACGCCGGGCCGGCCCGAGTCGACCCGGGCCGCGATCCTGGCCGTCGTCGACGCCGACGAACCACCACTGCGGATCTTCTTCGGCAGCGGCGCGCTGGCGATCGCCGTCAACGACTACGAGTCGCGGCTCGCGACCTGGCGCGAATGGGAAGCGGTCTCGATCGCCGCCAACGGCTGAGGTGTGTCGGCGATCGTGGCAATCCGGGCGGCGCTGAGTGCGCCGGATTGCCACGATCGACGGTGCGTGTAGCCCCAACGGGATTCGAACCCGTGCCGCCGCCTTGAGAGGGCGGTGTCCTGGGCCTCTAGACGATGGGGCCCCAGATTGATCGTGCGGTAAATCGCTGGGGTACCAGGACTCGAACCTAGACTAACTGAATCAGAATCAGTTGGGCTGCCAATTACCCCATACCCCAAAGGCAGGCCCGGCTGTACCGTCCACCGGACCAACGCGAGACTCTACCGGAGTCCGGTCGGCTGATCCAAAGCCATCGCTCTCGTCACTTTTTGCGGCGTCATCCGGCACTCACGCCCATCGCATAGACACAGTCGTCCGGGCCGCGCTGCCACATGGCCCACCCGGCGCCGACCACACCGACGAGTGCGCCGGAATAGGGCGGGTAGGTGCAACTCGCCGTGGTCGCGGTGATCAGGCCGGTGCAGCCCGAACCGGTGACCGCGCAAATGTTGGCGGCGACCTGCACCGTCGGCGACGGCGGGTAAGTGCTCAGGTTCACCGGTGGCACCGCGGAGATGAACCGTGGCGCCGCATCGGTACCCGTCGACGACGTTTCCGTGGGCGCGGACAACGTCTGCGAGGCGGACGGTTGCGATGTAGTTATTGCGTCCACCCCACCCGATAGACCCGCGTTCGGTGCGGCATCGGCCCGGCCGGACCCATCCGAGGTCGGGTGTGAGGCGATCACGAGCAGGGCAGCGACGCCGAGACACAGCGCGGCCAGCGCCGCGAGCTGCAGCCACGTAGGCCTGCGCATCTGGTTCCCTCCCCCGAAGGCCCAACCCCGACCGAACTAGAGCCTCGCCCAAGCCCGTACCGACACCATCAACCCGCGCCGTCAGCTACTCACGCCTCGCAACCGCTTCAGTGCGCGCCGCGCGCCGAGCAACTCGAGTGACTCGAACAGCGGGGGCGAGACCGTCCGGCCGGTGACCGCGACCCGGATCGGCGTGTAGGCGTCGCGCGGCTTGAGCCCGAGCCCGTCGATCAGGGCGGCCGACAGCGCGGTCTCGATCGCCGGCGTCGTCCACTCCGGCAGATCTTCCAGCGCGGTGATGGCGGCCGCGACGACGTCGCGCCCGGCCGGTCCCAGGCTCTTGGCCGCCGCCGCCTCGTCGACGACGAAGTCGGCCTCGTCGACAACAGGAAGCGCAGCAGGTCGACCCCCTCGCCCAGGGTCTGGATGCGCTCCTGCACCAGCGGCGCGGCCGCGCTCAGCACCGCCTCGATCGACCGCGAACCCGGCCGCGGCCGCCTGCACCGAGAGGCGGCCGGCGAAGTCCTCGGGCGTCGAGCAGACGGATGTGGGTGGCGTTGATCGCCAGGCACTTCTTCGGATCGAACCGGGCCGGGTTGGCGTTGACGTCGGCGATGTCGAACGCCGCCACCATCTCGGCGAGGGAGAAGATGTCGTGGTCGTCGGCGATCGACCAGCCGAGCAGGGCCAGATAGTTGAGCAGCCCCTCGGGCACGTAGCCCTTCTCGCGATAGGTGTTCAGCGCCGACTGCGGGTCGCGCTTGGACAGCTTGCGGTTGCCCTCGCCCATGACGTAGCGGCAGGTGGCCGAACTGCGGGCACGAAGTCGGTGACGCCGATGTCGATCAACGCTCGGTACAGCGCGATCTGGCGCGGCGTCGAGGGCAGCAGGTCCTCGCCGCGCAGCACGTGCGTGATCTGCATCAGCGCGTCGTCGACCGGATTGACCAGCGTGTACAGCGGCTGACCGTTGCCGCGGGCGACGACGAAGTCGGGCACGCTGCCGGCCTTGAAGGTCACCTCGCCGCGGACGAGGTCGGTCCAGGTCAGGTCCTCGTCGGGCATCCGCAGCCGCAGGACGGGCGCGCGTCCGGCGGCGACGAACTCGGCCCGCTGCTCCGCGGCTCAGGTCGCGGTCGAAGTTGTCGTAGCCGAGCTTCGGGTCGCGGCCGGCGGCCCGGTGCCGGGCCTCGATCTCTTCGGCGTCGGAGAACGACTCGTACAGGTGGCCGGCGGCGCGCAGCCGGGCGATGACGTCGGCGTAGATCGCGCCGCGCTCGCTCTGCCGGTAGGGCGCGTACGGGTCCGCCGACCTCGGGCCCCTCGTCCCAGTCCAGGCCGAGCCAGCGCAGCGCGTCGAGCAGTTCCTGGTAGCTCTCCTCGGAGTCGCGCGCGGCGTCGGTGTCCTCGACCCGGAAGACGAAGGTGCCGCCGACGTGGCGGGCGTAGGCCCAGTTGAACAGGCAGGTGCGGATCAGCCCGACGTGCGGGTTGCCGGTCGGCGACGGGCAGAACCGCACCCGCACCGGTCGACCGTCGCTCCGCGTCACTTGCTCGCGCACCGGGTTCGACAGCACGCCGATGCCCTCGATCCCGATGTCGACGACGTCGCCGGCGACGATCGGCCCGACGCCGGCCGGCGTGCCGGTGAGGATCACGTCGCCGGGCAGCAGCGTCATCACCGCCGACATGTACGCGATCAGCTCGGGCAGGTTGTGGATCATGCAGGCTGGTGCGCGAGTCCTGCCGCAGCACGCCGTTGACGCGCGCGGTCACCCGCAGGTCGGACGGGTCGAGCACGGTCTCGATCCACGGCCCGAGCGGGCAGAACGAGTCGTGGCCCTTGGCCCGGGCCCACTGGACGTCGGCGCGCTGCTGATCGCGCGCGCTGACGTCGTTGGCCGCGGTGTAGCCGAACACGTGGCTCAGCGCGTCGCTCGGCTCGACGTCGCGGGCCGGGCGGCCGATGACCGCCGCCAGCTCGGCCTCGTGATGGACCTCGTTGGTGTCCGGCGGCAGCCGGATGTAGTCGCCGTCGCCGATCACCGAGGTCGACGGCTTCAGGAACAGCATCGGCGCCTCGGGCGTCCTCGTCGCCCATCTCTTGGACGTGGTCGAGGTAGTTCTTGCCGACCGCGACCACCTTGCTCGGCAGGATCGGCGCCAGCAGCCGCACGTCGGCCAGCGACCAGCGATCGCCGGTGAAGGTGATCGTCTCGAACGGGTGCCCGTCGATCGCGGCGACCGTGAGCGCGTCGCGCGGCGCTCGGCGGGCCCCTCGACCACGCCCCAGGCCACCCCGGCGGCTGCGGTCGAGGACGCCGGGTGGACGAAACGAGCGATGCGCATGGCCGCCAACCTACTGCGCACGGCCGCGGGCGCCCGCAGCGGCATAATCATCAGCGTGACCGAGATGCAGCGCCAGCTCTCGGCCGTGCCGATCGGCCCGACGCCGGCGCGCCGTGGTCACTGCTCGGCGGCCTCGCCGCGCTGCTCGTCGTCGTCGGCATCCTGCCCTGGACGGCCGCCCGCCCCGGCCTCGGTCCGGGTCATCGCGGTGGCCGCGCTGCTCGCCGGCGTCGCTGGCCGCATCGATCGCGTGGGGGCTGGCCAGCAGCATCCGCCTCGACGCCCGGTGGCCGCCGAGGCCGAGTTCGACGCGCTGCTCGACCGAGACCGGCGGCGGTGTGACTGCGGCGGCGACCATTCGGGCAGCGATCACGCCGGCGCCGCCGATGGCAACGGCACCTGGAGCACGAGCGACCCGGCAGTACTGACGCAGCCGTCGCCGATTGCCGTCCGACGGCGGCGGCGCCAACTGCGCCCACAGCTGCGCCGCCTGCGTCCTCGCCCAGCGCCAGCTGACCAGCTACGCTCGACCGTCAGGCGACGGGCGCGCCCAGCAGGCCGAACCGCACCGCGTCGACCATCGCCAGCCACGACGCCTGCACCACGTTCGAGTCGACGCCGACGGTGGTCCATTCGCGCCGCTGGTCCGAGGTCTGCACGCAGCACCCGGGTGACCGCGTCGGTGCCGAGCTTGCCCGGCAGGATGCGCACCTTGTAGTCGGTCAGCTCGAAGTCGGCCAGCCGCGGGTAGGCGACGCCGAGCGCGACGCGCAGCGCCCGGTCGAGCGCGTTGACCGGACCGTTGCCCTCTTCGGTCGAGATGACCCGCTGACCGCCGGCCTCGCACCTTGACCGTCGCCTCGCAGACGACGGCGCCGTCCTCGCGCCGGTCGATGATCACCCGGTAGGACTCGACGCGTGAACTGCTGCGGCGCGCGTGCCGAGCTCGTCGCGCATCAGCAGCTCGAACGACGCGTCGGCCGCCTCGTAGGACCAGCCGTCGGCCTCGCGCTCCTTGATCCGCTCGACGACGGTCGCCACGACGTCGGGACGGGCGGTGACGTCGATGCCGAGCTCCTTCGACTTCAGCTCGACCGACGCCCGCCCGGCCATCTCGGTGACCAGGATGCGCTGGTCGTTGCCGACGACGGTCGGGTCGAGGTGGTTGTACATCTCGGGCGCGACCTTGATCGCCGACGCGTGCAGGCCGGCCTTGTGCGCGAACGCCGACGCGCCGACGTAGGGCGCGTGGCCGTCGGGGGCGAGGTTGGCGATCTCGGCGATCGCGTGCGAGACCCGCACCATCTCGGCCAGGCAGCCGTCGGGCAGCACGTCGTAGCCCATCTTGGTGACCAGCCCGCCGATGACCGAGAAGATGTTGGCGTTGCCGGCCCGCTCGCCGTAGCCGTTGGCGGTGCCCTGCACGTGGGTCGCCCCGGCGGCGACGGCGGCGAGCGTGTTCGCGACCGCGCAGCCGGTGTCGTCCTGGGTGTGGATGCCGAGCCGGATGCCGGTGCGCGGGCGCACGTCGGTGACGATCTCGCTGGATGCCCATCGGCAGCATGCCGCCGTTGGTGTCGCACATGACGCCGACGTCGGCGCCGCCCGCGGCCGCGGCGTCGAGCACCCGGACGCCGTAGTCGCGGTCGTGCTTGTAGCCGTCGAAGAAGTGCTCGCAGTCGAGGAACACCCGGCGGCCCTCGGCCCGCAGGAACGCCACCGTGTCGCTGCACCATCGCCAGGTTCTCCTCCAGCGTCGTGCGCAGCGCCGCTCGACGTGCCACACGTCGGACTTCGCGACCAGCGTGATCACGCTGGCCCGCGAGTCGAGCAGCGCCCGCACCTGCGGGTCGTCCTCGACCTTCACGCCGGCCTTGCGGGTGGCGCCGAACGCGACCAGCGTCGCGTTCTTCAGCACCAGCTCGCCGTCGGCGGCCCGGGCGAAGAACTCGGTGTCCTTCGGCATCGCCCCGGGCCAGCCGCCCTCGATGAAGCCGACGCCGAGCTGATCGAGCAGCCGGGCGACCGCGAGCTTGTCCGGCACCGAGTAGCTGATGCCCTCGCGCTGGGCGCCGTCGCGCAGGGTGGTGTCGAAGACGTGGAAGTCGTCGGTCTGCATTGCGGTACTCCTTGGTATTACTAGCGATTACGAGCGATTAACCAGCTGAGGCGGTCGCCAACCGCTCGCCGATCTCGCTGGTCGATCCCGGGTTCGGCCGGATCGCGGGTGACCAGATCCTTGGCGACGGCCGCTTCGATCCGGGCCGCCGCGTCGGTCTCGCCCAGGTGCTCGAGCAGCATCGACACCGACAGGATCGCCGCCGTCGGGTCGGCCTTGCCCTGCCCGGCGATGTCGGGCGCCGAGCCGTGCACCGGCTCGAACATCGACGGGTTGGTGCGGCTCACGTCGAGGTTGCCGCTGGCGGCCAGCCCGATGCCACCGGCGATGGCCGCGGCCAGGTCGGTGATGATGTCGCCGAACAGGTTGTCGGTGACGATCACGTCGTAGCGACCCGGGTCGGTGACCAGATAGATCGTCGCCGCGTCGACGTGCTGGTAGGCCGTCTGCACGTCCGGGAACTCGCTTGGCGACCGCTGCGAACGTGCGCATCCACAGGTCACCGGCGAAGACGAGCACGTTGTTCTTGTGCACCAGCGTGAGGTGCTTGCGGCGGCTGCTGGGCGCGCTCGAACGCGTCGCGGACGACCCGCTCGACGCCGAACGCGGTGTTGACGCTGACCTCGGTCGCGACCTCGTGCGGGGTGCCCTTGCGCAGCACGCCGCCGTTGCCGGTGTACGGACCTTCGGTGCCTTCGCGCACGACGACGAAGTCGATCGGCGGCTCGCCGGCGAGCGGCGTCGCCACTCCCGGGTACAGCTTGGCCGGGCGCAGGTTGACGTGGTGATCGAGTTCGAAGCGCAGCCGGAGCAGCAGCCCGCGCTCGAGCACGCCGGACGGGACGGACGGATCGCCGACCGCGCCCAGCAGGATCGCGTCGTGGCCGCGGATCTCCTCCAGCACCGAGTCCGGCAGCAACTCGCCGGTGCGGTGCCAGCGGGCCGCGCCCAGGTCGTACTCGGTGGCTTCGACGCCCGGCTGCACCGCGTTGAGCACCCGCAGCGCCTGCGCGGTTACCTCGATGCCGATTCCGTCACCGGCGATTACGGCGAGCTTCATCGGGCCGCGGTGCCTTCGGTGTAGTCGTCGTCGGAGGTGGCGACCCAGCTCATCAGGCCACGCAGCTTGCGGCCGACCTCTTCGATCGGGTGCTGCTCGCCCTTGGCCCGCAGCGCCTTGAACTCCGGCGCGCCGGCGTCCTGGTCGGCGATGAAGCGAGCCGCGAACGTCCCGTCCTGGATGTCCTTCAGCACGCCGCGCATGTTCTCCTTGACGTGCGGGTCGATGACGCGCGGACCGCTGACGTAGTCGCCGTACTCGGCGGTGTCCGAAACCGACCAGCGCTGCTTGGCGATGCCACCCTCGTACATCAGGTCGACGATGAGCTTGAGCTCGTGCAGGCATTCGAAGTAGGCGATCTCGGGCTGGTAGCCGGCCTCGGTCAGCACCTCGAAGCCGTACATCACCAGCTGGGACGCGCCGCCGCAGAGCACCGACTGCTCGCCGAACAGGTCGGTCTCGGTCTCTTCGGTGAACGTGGTCTTGATCGCGCCCGCGCGGCTGCCGCCGATGGCCTTCGCGTAGGAGAGCGCCGAGCGCGAAGGCCTGGCCGGATCGCGTCCTGCTCGACCGCGACCAGTACCGGCACGCCCTTGCCGTCGACGAACTCGCGACGCACCAGGTGACCCGGGCCCTTCGGCGCGACCATCACCACATCGACGTTGCGCCGGTGGCTTGATGTAGCCGAACCGGATGTTGAAGCCGTGCGCGAAGAACAGCGCGTCACCGTCGTTGAGGTTGGGCTCGATCGCATCGCGGTACAGACCGCGCTGCAGGTGGTCGGGGGCCAGGATCATCATCAGGTCGGCCTCGGCGGCGGCCTCGGCCGGCGTGACGACCCGCAGTCCCTCTTCCTCGGCGCGCGCACGGCTCTTGGAGCCCTCGGGCAGACCGACGCGGACATCGACGCCGGAATCGCGCAGCGACAGCGCGTGGGCGTGACCCTGGCTGCCGTAACCGAACACAGCAACCTTGCGTCCCTGCACGATCGAAAGGTCGGCGTCCTCGTCGTAAAAGATCTCCACGGCCATGAGCTGGCTTTCCTGCTTTCTGCTAGTGATTTTATTGGGTCAAACCTTTCACTTTTCCTATCAGCCGCCCACATTCAGTGGCGAAATAGTGGGCGTCCCATAGGAAAAGCGGGATCTAAGCGGTTCGTTCGACCGTACGCAGCGCCGGTTGGGTCATCGACCGAGGCCCTCGCCCGATCGCGACCATGCCGGACTGGACCATCTCGCGGATGCCGTACGGCTCGAGCATGGCGACGAGGGCCTCGAGCTTGTCGGGACGGCCGGTCAGCTCGACGGTCAGCGCATCGGGCCCGACGTCGCAGACCTTCGCCTTGAACAGTTCAACCGTCTCGAGCACGCCGCGGCGGGTGGTGTCATCGGCGCGCACCTTCACCAGCAACAGCTCGCGCTGCACCGACTGCTTCTCGGCCAGCTCGACGATCTTGAGGACGTTCACCAGCTTGTTGAGCTGCTTGGTGACCTGCTCAAGGGCGACGCCTTCGACGCTCACCGTGATCGTGATCCGCGAGACCTCGATGTTCTCGGTCGGACCGACCGCCAGCGAGATGATGTTGAAGCCCCGGCGGTGGAACAGGCCCGACACGCGCGCGAGCACGCCCGGCTTGTTCTCGACCAGGACCGAGAGGGTGTGGGTGGTCATCAGTCCGTCCCGTCGAAGTCGGGGCGCAGGTCGCGCGCCGCCCGGATCTCGTCATTGCTGGCCCCCGCGGCGACCATCGGCCACACCATCGCGTCCTGACCGACGGTGAAGTCGACAACCACCGGACCGTCGTTGATCGACATCGCCTTCTCGATCGTGGCGTCGACGTCGGCCTTCGTCTCACATCGCAGTCCGACGCAGCCCAGCGCGTCGGCGAGCTTCACGAAGTCCGGGATCCGGTGCTTGTGGGTGCCGAGTTCGGTCTGGCTGTAGCGCTGGTCGTAGAACAGCGTCTGCCACTGGCGGACCATGCCGAGGTTGCCGTTGTTGATGACGGCGACCTTGATCGGGATGCCCTCGATCGCGCAGGTCGCGAGCTCCTGGTTGGTCATCTGGAAGCAACCGTCGCCGTCGATCGCCCAGACCAACGTATCGGGCTTACCGACCTTGGCCCCCATGGCGGCCGGGATCGCGTAACCCATCGTGCCGGCGCCACCGGAGTTGAGCCAGGTGTAGGGATTCTCGTAGGAGATGAACTGCGCCGCCCACATCTGGTGCTGCCCGACACCGGAGGCGAAGATCGTCTCGGGGCCGGCGATCTGGCCGAGCCGCTCGATCACGTACTGCGGCGATAAGGTTCCATCGGACGGCTCTTCGTAGCCCAGCGGGTACTTCGTCCGCCACCGGTCGAGCTGGATCCACCACGCGGTGATGTCGGCCCGCACCCCGGCCGAGTACTCGGCCTGGATCGCCGGGATGAGTTCGAGCAGCACCTCACGCACGTCGCCCACGATCGGGACGTCGGCGATCCGGTTCTTGCCGATCTCGGCCGGGTCGATGTCGGCGTGGATGATCGAGGCGTTGGGTGCGAACGTGTCCAGCTTGCCGGTGACCCGGTCGTCGAAACGAGTGCCCAACGCGATCAGCAGATCGGCCTTCTGCAGGGCGGTGACGGCCGCGACCGAGCCGTGCATGCCGGGCATGCCCAAGTGCTGCGGGTGGCTGTCGGGGAACGCACCGCGCGCCATCAGCGTGGTCACCAGCGGGATACCGGTGAGTTCGGCCAGCTTGCGCAGTTCGGCCGACGCCCGTGACTTGAGCACACCCCCGCCCACGTAGAGCACCGGTCGCTTGGCCGCGGCGATGAGCTTGGCTGCCTCGCGCACCTGCTTGGTGTGCGGGTGGGTGACCGGGTGGTATCCCGGCAGGTCGATTTCAGCCGGCCAGTTGAACGGGGCGCGTGACTGCAGCACGTCCTTGGGCACGTCGACGAGGACGGGCCCGGGGCGACCGCTGGCGGCCAGATGAAAGGCCTCAGCAATCGCGCGCGGAATGTCCTCGGCCCGCTGGACCAGGAAGCTGTGCTTGGTGATCGGCAGGGTGATACCGGTGATGTCGGCTTCCTGGAAGGCATCCGTGCCGATCGAGGCGCGCGCCACCTGACCGGTGATCGCGACGATCGGCACCGAGTCCATGTACGCGTCGGCGATCGGGGTCACCAGGTTGGTGGCACCTGGACCCGAGGTCGCGATGCACACTCCGACTCGTCCGGTCGCCTGCGCGTAACCCTCTGCGGCGTGCCCCGCGCCCTGCTCGTGGCGGACGAGGATGTGCCGAACTCTTGTGGAGTCGAACAGCGGGTCGTACAGAGGCAGGACAGCCCCACCGGGGATACCGAATACGTCCGTCACGCCGACCTCTTCGAGCGATCGAACGAGCGCCTTGGCGCCAGTCATCGAAGAGCCAGAGTCGGTTGGATTGTCGGACATCGGGGCTGCCTTTCTGATGTGTTGTGCTGGTCTGACCGGTCCAAGGCCACGGGATCGCCGTCGCCATCGCAACAAAAAACCCTCCGTGCTGGTGCACGAAGGGTGAGCGCGTCGCTTAGCCGAGAGGCTTAGCGGACGCGCTTGTCAATTACGAGGAGACCGGACACGAATCGAAGACTACACGTCCGGGGGCAGCTCGGACAAGCCTCAAAAAGTCGGCGCAACACCCGGCGGCAGCGGCGTGCGGGTCACCCGCATCGACAACGCGATCGACTGGTAATACCCGACCAGCGAGATCAGCTCGTGCAGGGTGGTCCAGCCGAGCCCGGCCTCAGCGTCCGCGAACTGCTCGTCGTCCAGGTCACGGGACTCGATGAGGGTCACGGTCAGCCGTCGGACCAAGGCCTCGGCCGGATCCAGATCGAGATCGGCGCCCGTTCGCAGCCCTTCGCACTCGGCCTCGGTCAGCCCGGCGGCGAGCCCGGCCTGTACGTGGGCGTACCACTCGAAGTCGCTGCGCTCGTGCCGCGCGATCTCGAGGATCGCGATCTCGCGGGCCCGCCCGGTCAATGACGTCGAGTACCGGATCGCCGAGCCGACAGCCTGCTGGGCCTGCCCCAGAGTCGGGTTGAACAGCATCGCGTTGAACGGGCCGTAGAGACCGCCGCCCTCCTCGGTGAGCGACGTTCCCCCGCTGCGCTTGGCGCGCGGCCCGCTGAGGATCGCGTCATAGACCCCGCGCTGGGCCTGGTCGAGGTCTTCCGGTCGCAACCACGGGATCCGACCCGCGCGCGGGGCCGTGTCATCGGCAGCGTCGTCAGCCACAGACCGCTCCGGTCGCCGCCGAGCCGACGAGCTTGGCGTACTTGCCGAGGACGCCGTAATCGAAGCGCGGCGGCAGTGGCTTCCATTCGGCGCGGCGCCGTTCGAGTTCGGCGTCGTCGACCAGTAGGTCGAGGGTGCGGTTCTTCATATCGAGCCGGATCATGTCACCCTCCTCCACCAGGCCGATCGGGCCGCCGACCGCCGCCTCAGGGGCGACGTGGCCGATGCAGAGCCCGGTGGTGCCACCCGAGAAGCGGCCGTCGGTGATCAGCAGGACGTCCTTGCCGAGGCCCGCACCCTTGATAGCGCCGGTGACCGCGAGCATCTCGCGCATACCGGGCCCGCCCTTGGGCCCCTCCCAGCGGATGATGACGACGTCCTGGGGCTTCAATGTCCCTTTGGCGACCGCCTCCATGGCACCCTGCTCACCGTCGAAGACGCGGGCCGGGCCGAGCCAGGAATCGGAGTCGAAGCCGGCGCTCTTGACGACCGCGCCCTCGGGGGCGAGCGAGCCGCGCAGGACCGACAGTCCGCCGGTGCGGTGGATGGGATTGTTCATGGCCCGGACGATCTTGCCGTCCAGATCGGGCGGCGCGATGTCGGCCAGGTTCTCGGCCATCGTCTTACCGGTGACCGTGAGCGTGTCACCGTGGAGCAGCCCGGCGTCGAGCAGCGCCCGCATGACGACCGGCACACCGCCGACCGAGTCGATGTCGGTCATCACGTACTGGCCGAACGGCTTGACGTCGGCCAGGTGCGGCACCTTGTCACCGATCCGGTTGAAGTCGTCGAGAGTCAGCTCGACCTTGGCCTCATTGGCGATCGCCAGCAGGTGCAACACCGCGTTGGTCGAACCACCCAGCGCCATGACCACCGTGATCGCGTTCTCGAACGCCTTCTTGGTCAGGATCTGGCGGGTGGTGATGCCGGCATCGACCAGGTGGACGGCGGCCTGGCCCGACAGCTCGGCGAAGGTGTCGCGGCGCCGGTCGGGCGCGGGCGGCGAGGCGCTGCCGGGCAGCGACATGCCGAGCGCTTCGGCCGCCGAGGCCATCGTGTTGGCGGTGTACATGCCGCCGCAGGCGCCCTCGCCCGGGCAGATGGCGCGCTCGATCGCGTCGACATCGTCGCGGGTGATCTTGCCGGCCAGGCAGGCACCGACCGCCTCGAAGGCGTCGATGATCGTCACGTCCCGGCCGTTGTAGCGACCCGGCAGCGTCGATCCGGCGTAGAGGAAGACCGCGGCGACGTCCAGGCGAGCGGCCGCCATCAGCATGCCGGGCAGCGACTTGTCACAACCGGCCAGCAGCACGCCGCCGTCGAGCTGTTCGGCTCGAAAAACCGTCTCGACCGAGTCGGCGATCACCTCGCGCGACACCAGCGAGTAGTGCATGCCGTCGTGGCCCATCGAGATGCCGTCCGACACCGAGATCGTGCCGAACTCGAGCGGATAGCCGTCAGCGGCCCGGACGCCGACCTTGGCCTGCTTGGCCAGCCGGTCGAGGGAGAGGTTGCACGGCGTGATCTCGTTCCAGGAGGACGCGACGCCGATCTGCGGCTTGCGCCAGTCGTCGTCGCCCATGCCGACGGCGCGGAGCATGCCGCGGGCGGCCGCGCGCTCGATGCCATCGGTGACGATGCCGCTGTGCGGTTTGCGATGGGCCACCGGGTTGGAGGCTGAATCGGAGCCGGTGGATGAGGTCTGCGAGGGCTCATTGGTCACGTGAGCAACCTTACGGCGTACCTTTTGCTGGTGTCCGAGCGCAGTTCCGTCGTGATCATCCGGGTTCCCCGGTCGAGTTATCTGCTGGTCGGATTCCTGGTCGTCGGCTTCGCGCCGATCGCACTCTACGGCGGCGCCGAACATCCCACCCAAGCCCGGATCAGCGCGTTCACCCTGCTGTACCTGATCCCGATCCTGGCCGCCTTCTTCATCGCGCGAAATGCCACAGCCGTCGGGACGGACGGGATCCTCGTACGGGCTCTCTTCGGCCGCCGGATGTTGCCGTGGGAGACGATTCGTGGCCTGTCGGTGTCGCGCCGCAGCGTCTACGCCGTACTGGCCGAGGGGGGCGCCGTCCGGTTGCCGTGTGTCCGGATCCGCGATCTGGCCGCGATCGCGGCCGCCAGTGGCGGGCGGCTGCCCGAGATTCCCGAGCCCGAGATCATCCCGGCCCCGGGCTCGCGCCGCCGCTAGCGGGCTCGGAGCTCGATGACTCAGGCTCGTGCGGAGACTCGAGCGACGCGAAGCGAGCGAGGCTCGGAGCTAGATGACTCAGGCTCGTGCGGAGACTCGAGCGACGCGAAGCGAGCGAGGCTCGGAGCTAGATGACTCAGGCTCGTGCGGAGACTCGAGCGACGCGAAGCGAGCGAGGCTCGGAGCTCGATGACTCAGGCTCGTGCGGAGACTCGAGCGACGCGAAGCGAGCGAGGCTCGGAGCTAGATGACTCAGGCTCGTGCGGAGACTCGAGCGACGCGAAGCGAGCGAGGCTCGGAGCTAGATGACTCAGTATCCGGGTCCGGGCTGACCAGATTGAGCAGCTGCTCGCCGCGCAGGTAGCGCTCCACCTGCTCGTAAACGAACCGGGTCGCTCCGTCCTGCCAGCCGTCGGTGCCGCCGCCGATGTGCGGCGTGATCACCACGTTCGGGGCCGTCCACAGCGGGTGGCCGGCAGGCAGCGGCTCGGTCTCGAAGACGTCGAGGAACGCATAAAGACGCCGGCGGTTGAGTTCGGCCAGCAGCGCCTCGGTGTCGAGGATCGACCCGCGGGCGATGTTGACGACCAGAGCGCCATCGGGCAGGGCAGCCAGCACACTGGCATCCACCACGCCAATGGTCTGCGGGGTGACCGGCAGGGCGATCACGAGCACATCGGCACTCGGTAGCAGCTCGGGCAGTTCGTCCATCGTCCGAACGCCCGATCGCTGCCGTCGGGCGACCTCAGTCACCTGCGCGTCGAAGAGGCGCACGGCGGCACCGATCCGCTCACCGATGTCGCCGGCTCCGAGCACCAGCACCTGCTGACCCCGCAGGCCCCGTCGATCGCGGCGCAGCCACTCGCCCTCGCGCTGCGCCTGGGCGTACCGGGGCAGCTCGCGGTAATGGCTGAGGATGCCGGCGACGGCCAGCTCGGCCGTACTCATCCCGTGTAGGCCGCGGCCGTTGGCCAAGCACCGCACCGGGCGGGATGAACTTGAGCCACTCGTCGATGCCGGCGCTGAGGGTCTGCACCACCTTCAGCTTCGGGCATGTTGCTGAGGTCGTGCGGCTTGCGTTGGCTCTGCGGATACAGCGGCACGAAGAAGTCGACGTCGCCGATGGCGTCGGGCGGGGGCCCGTCCGCGGGCCAGATCACCACCTGCAGCTCGGGGTCGAGGCGCGTCAGATCCTGGAGCGCCTCGGCGGTGGCCACATCGGATACACAGATCGTCGACACCGGCCAAGCCTAAACGGCACCCGGGACGAGGACGGGCGCCGACTCAGGCCCGTGGGGCAGACTGGTCGGATGACTGGCCGGCGATCCGCCCCGACCGCGGACGGCGCCGACGGACGGTGTTGGCCGTGTTCGCGCTCGCGGTCGCGGTTCTCACGGCTCTCACCGCCTGCGCCGGCGGCAGCGGCAAGGCCGCCGGACCGAACTGGTCACCCCAGCCGGGCTACACGCTCGAGCCGAATCAGGCTGCCCCGCTGGCCACCGGTTCGAGCAGTGATTGCTCCGTCCGCAGCTCCGGCGCCGACCCCGGGCGGCACGTCGGCCCCGTCGTCGTCGCCGTCCGGGACGCCATCGGCCGTCGACCCGGCGGTCGTGGCGAGCAACCTGACGGCCCCGATCGGCATCGCGGTCCTGCCCGACGGCACCGCGCTCGTCGGGCAGCGCACGACGGGCGTCGATCGTGCAGGTCCAGGCGACGGCCGGCCAGCCGGTCGCGAGTGTTCGGACCATCCCGGGCCTCGACGTCAGCGGTGACGGCGGGCTGCTCGACCTGGCCGCTATCGCCGGACTACGGCGAGGACCACCTGATCTTCGCCTACATCACCACCGCGACCGACAACCGCGTCGTCGAGTTCACCCTGACCGGGCCGATCACCCCGGTCTACATCGGCATCCCGAAAGGCACTACCGGCAACGGCGGCCGGATCGCGTTCACGGCCGATGGCCAGTTGCTCATCGGGACGGGCGATGCCGGCCAGCCGGCGCTGGCGCAGGACCCGGCGAGCCTGGCCGGCAAGGTCCTCGAAGTGACCGACGTCGGCCAACCGGTCACGCCCGGCGCACCGGTCCTGGCCCAGGGACTGCATTCGATCTCGGGCCTGTGCGTCGATCCCGACACCGGCGCGATCTTCGAGACCGAACCGGCCGCGGCCGCCGCCACCGGCACGGCCGCGACGGGTGACGAGATCAACCAGATCACCAAGGGCGGCGACTACGGCTGGCCGGCCGCGGCCGCGGCCGGCGTCGCCGCGATCGGCACCCTGCCGGCCACCGCGACCGGGAGCGCGGCGACGGCTGCCGGCTGCAGCGTCACCGGTGGGGCATTGTTCGTCACCAGCCTGGCCGGCGGATCGCTGTACTCCGGGTCAATCACCACCCGCACCAGCGCTTCCGGGCCGGTGGCCACGATCGGCACGATGACGCCGTCCCTCACCGACAAGTACGGGCGGCTGATCACCGTCGTCGCCGATCCGGACGGTTCACTCTGGTTGGCCACCGCGAACACCGGCGTCGCTCCGGCGCCGGCCGGTGCCAGTGCTACGGCCGACGAGCGGATCCTGCACATCCACCCCAGCGGCGGCGGAGCCGACTCGAAGGCTTGATAGTCCGGTTGGCCAACCGCCGTCGGAGGACCGTTGTGTTCGATCACCGATTGATACCAGCGGGCCGAATCCTTGGGCGTCCGGCTCATCGTTGCGTAATCGACCGCGACGATGCCGAAGCGCTTCTCGTAGCCCCAGGCCCACTCGAAGTTGTCCATGAGCGACCACGCGAAGTAGCCGCGAACATCGGCGCCGGCCTCGATCGCATCGTGCAGCGCACGCAGGTGGGCGTCGATGTAGTCGATCCGGTCGGTGTCGTGCACTGTGCCGTCGGCACCGACCACGTCGTCGAAAGCAGCGCCGTTCTCGGTTATCACCATCGGCAGGCCGGGGTAGTCGCGGGCAACCCGCAGTAGCAGTTCGGTGAACGCACCGGGCTCGATGCGCCAACCCATCGCGGTGAAGGGGCCGTCCTGCGGCAGCGCCCAGGCGGACTGGCTGCCGGGCCACATCGACGGTTGGCCGGCCGCATCCGGGTCGTGCGCGTTCAGCCCGGTCGGGCGCTCGTGTGGCGGGGGGGCGGCGGCGATGAGTTCCGGTGTGTAGAAGTTGACGCCGAGAAAGTCTGGACGGGCCGCGATCGCGCTCGAGGTCACCCGGCGCGACGAACGACCAGTCGGTGAGATCGGACGGTGTCCTCGATCAGGTCGGCTCGGGTAGCGCCCGTTCAGGATCGGTTCGAGGAATATCCGGTTGGCGAGGGCATCGGCCGAGCGGGTCGCGTCGATGTCGGCCGCAGAATCCGATGCCGGGCGTAGCTGGGCCAGGTTGAGCGTGACCGAAACCTGCGCGTCCGGCGCCGCCGCGCGCAGCGCGGCCGCACCGAGACCATGGGCCAGGTTGAGGTGATGGGCGGCCCGCAGCGAGGACACCAGATCGGTCCGTCCGGGCGCGTGCACGCCGGTGGCATAGCCGAGGAAGGCCGAACACCACGGTTCGTTAAGGGTGGTGAATCGGCGCACTCGGTCGCCCAGTGCGGCGCCGACGACGCCGGCATAGTCACCGAATCGGGCTGCTGTCTCACGATTGGTCCAGCCGCCGGCATCCTCCAACGACTGCGGCAGGTCCCAGTGGTAGAGCGTCGCGAACGGTTCGATATCGCGAGACAGCAGCTCGTCGACCAGCCGTGAATAAAAGTCGAGACCGGCTTGGTTGACGGCTCCAGCACCGCTCGGCATTACACGAGGCCACGCGATCGAGAACCGGTACGCGCGCAACCCCAGATCGGCCATCACGGCGACGTCGGCCGGCATCCGATGGTAGTGGTCCGTCGCCACATCACCGGTATCACCGTTTCGGGTTGTGCCGGGCTGGTGGCTGAACGTGTCCCAGATCGATGGCCCGCGCCCGTCCTCGTCCACGGCGCCTTCGATCTGGTAAGCCGCGGTAGCGGCTCCCCAGATGAAACCCGAGGGAAATTGCACGCGCACTCAGCCCTTGACGGCGCCCGCGAGCAGACCGCGGACGAAGAAGCGTTGCAGCAGCAGGAAGACGATCAGCGGGATGACGATCGCGATGAAGCCACCCGGTGCGAGCAGTTCCAGGTGCGAACCGAAGCTACCCGACAGCGCCTGCAAGCGAGCAGTGATCGGTTGCCCCGAGGCGTCGGTGCTGCCGAACGTCTTGGCGACGAGCAGATCGTTCCAGACCCAGAGGAACTGAAAGATGCTGAACGAGGCGATCGCCGGCAGAGACAGCGGGAACACGATCGTGCGGAAGATCCGCAGCTGGCTCGCACCGTCCACGCGGGCTGCCTCGATCAGCGATTCCGGCAACTGCGCGATGAAGTTGTGCAGCAGAAAGACTGCAAGCGGCAGCGAGAACATCGTGTGCGATAGCCAGATCTCGGCCAGCGTGCCGTTGAGGTGCAAGTTCGGAAAGATCGGCACGTTGCCGATGTGCGCGCCGTGCACGTACAGCTTCTGTAGCGGGACCAAGGCCATCTGCAGCGGGACCACCTGCAGCGCGAACAGCGTGAAGAAGATGATGTCGCTGCCCTTGAAGCGGACCCAGGCCAGTACGTAGGCAGCCATCGAGGCGAGGAAGATCGGAATGATCGTCGCCGGGATCGTGATGGCCAGGGAATTGACCAGCGGCAGGATCGTGCCGCCGTTGTCGAATAGAACCGCGTGGTAGTTGTCGAAGCTGAAGCTCGGGTGGGCGAATGCGTTCCACCAACCGGTGGTTGCCGCGTCCTGCTTCGAACGGAACGAGTTCACGAACAATCCGAACACCGGCAGTGTCCACAGCGCGGCGATGACCACTACCACCGCAGTCGCGATGGAGTTACTGAACATTCCGCGAACGGCCTTGCGCGCCTCGGCACCGTGCAGGACCGGCTTCGAAGCAGCCGGCTCGTCCGGCACGGGTACCTCGATCATCGGCGGGTTGGAGGTGGTCACCGCGCACGCTCCTTCCGCAGCTGAACGATATTGAAGACGACGAGTGGCAGTACACAGACGAACAACAGGACCGCGAGCGCGCTACCACGGCCGACCTGCGCCGTCACGAATATGTCGGCGTACATCTTGCGGGCCAGTATGTCGGTGTCGAAGTTGCCGTTGTTGATGGTGAAGACGATGTCGAAGACCTTGAGCGTCGCGATCATGACCGTCGTCAGCACGACCACGATCGTGTTGCGGATCATCGGGATCTGCACCGTCCGGAACAGCGTCACGCCGGTTGCGCCATCCATTCGAGCGGCCTCGAGGATCTCTTCCGGAATCGCCTTGAGTGCGGCACCGAGGACGACCATCGCGAACCCGGCCTGGATCCAGATCATGATGACCATCTCGAGGTAGGTGTTGAGCGGGATTGTGATCAGCCAGTTGGGCGGATGACTCCACCCGAACAGCATCACGACCCGGCTGAGGAGTCCGGTCTGCGGGTTACTCGGATCGACATAGTTGTAGACGTAGGACCAGATGATCGACGCGCCGACGAAAGAGATGGCGGTCGGCAGGAATATCAGCGTCTTGGGTATGCCGGAATGCTTCATGCGATCGACGAGCAGGGCGACGAGCAATCCCACGACCACCGCGACGCTCGGCACGATCAGCAGCCAGAGCAGCGTTCGGAACAACGTGTGCAACGTCGTGGAATCGGTGAACGCGTACTTGTAATTCTTGAAGCCGACGAACTTGGCGTTCGGTTGCGTGATGGACTGCTGATTCTTGAGGCTAGTAATGAATGTCGTGATCGCTGGGATCACGAGTCCGACTATGGCGAGCACGACGGCCGGGCCAAGACAGATGATGATCGCCAGCGGGCGCTGGAATCGTCCGGTCACCCGTCCGGCCAGATAGAAGATGATTGCCAGGACGAGGAGGAAGCCGCCGACGGCCTCGATGACGCCGAGGAACTTGCTGCCCGCGTCCGTGAGAGTGCTTGCCATCAGCTGAGAGTGGGCGGTCACGAACACTCCTTATTTGTGGAATCAGAAGCGATACGCAGATATGTGTCGGCGGGACCGGCTGATGGGCGGCCCGTGGGAATCCCACGGGCCGCCACACCGCCAATCGCACCCGCCAACAACCGCGGTGGCGTACGGCCAGTGGCTAGTTAGGCCAAGCCGCGTCGATCTCTTTTGCCACCGCGTCAACCGACTTGCCTTGACCGAACCACTCGACCATCGCGGTCCACTCCGCACCCGAACCGACGGCTGCCGGCATGGCGTCGGATGCATCGAAGCGGAACGTGGCCGTCGGGTCGGCCAGGTACTTGGCCGACAGCTTGTCCACCGGGTCGGTGTACAGCGTCTGGTCGACCTTGGTGTTAGCGGAAACCCAGCCCGTTGCGACCTTGATCCGGCTGTCGGCCCACTCCGGGCTGGACAGGTAGTTCTGCACTGCCTGCACCGCCGGCTTGTCCGAGAATGCGGTCACGAACTCGCCGCCGCCCTCGACCGGTGTCTTGATCGACGGGTCGACGGGTGGCAGGTAGAACGCCATCACGTCGCCGGTGTCGCTGACGGTTGTGCCCTTCGGCCACTGGGCCTCGTAGAACGACGCCTGCTGCAGCATCGCGCACTTGTTGGTCAGGATCGGCAGGCCGGCATTCTGGAAGGTGGTCGTGGCGATCGTCTTGACGTCGCCGTAGCCACCGTTCACATAGCTCGGGTTCTGCATGTAGCTCGCGACCGTCTTCATAGCGGTCTCGATCTGATCCGATGAGAACTTGACCTTGTGCGAGATCCAGTCGTCATAGACCTGGCCGCCGTAGGTGCCCAGAACCGCCTCTTCGAGCCAGTCGGTGGCCGGCCAGCCGCTCGCGGTACCTGAGCTGATGCCACCACACCAAGGCTTGGCCCCGTTGTTGTCGGCGGCGATCTTGTCCGACAGCGCGATCAGGTCCTTCCAGGTCGTCGGCACCGTGTAGCCGTGCGCGCTGAAGTACTTCGGCGAGTACCAGACGAGCGACTTCATGTTCGCGCTCATGGGAGCTGCATAGAACGTGCCGTTCACCGACCCGTACGACTTCCAGGCTGCGTTCCAGTTCGCCTCGTTGGCGACAGTGCCGGCTGGTGGCTTCTTGACCGCGCCGGACTGCACCATCGTCGCCAGCAAGCCCGGCTGCGGGATGATCGCCAGGTCGGGCGGGTTACCGCCGCTGACCTTGACCGGCAGGTCGGACTCGAACGTGTTCGACCCGGTGTACTGGATCGTGATCCCGGTGCACCGATCGAAGTCGGCCCACGACTTGTTGAGCGAATCCGATTCCGGACTGAGGATGGAACCGAACATCGTCACGGTTGAGCCGCTGTGCCCGGCGTAGGCCGAGTAGGGCGCGCAATCGCCTGTCAGCGCCGCCGCACTGGACGACGATCCGCCACCTGAGCTGGCCTTCTTGCTACTGCTGCACGCCGCCAGGCCGCTGGCTGCGACGGCGCAGACTGCAATCATTGTGGCGGCTTTTTTCCACGACATACGCTGGACCCCCTTCGAGGGTGAGAGAGCTTCCGCGACCCCGTACTGAGAGCGCTTACGGGGCTGCACACGGGAGCGTGGCACAGGTCACAGTCGTTTAGGAAGTGGGTAAGAGAACTTGTTTCCGGATCGTTGCGCATCGCAACATAGTCTCCCCGAGCCCAGTAAAACCGGGGTTTTTCCGCATGTGGTCGGTTACCTGCATGCGCTCCACCTCGCAACATTATCTATGATTTCGGTCACAATCGACGGTCGGCAGCCTCGCTGCTGCGATCGTGCGGCCAGGAGCTAGAGCGCCTCTCGTCGCAACCTGTTCGACCCACAGCCGTCACTCCCTTGACGTCTCGGAGTCATGAGCGTCCAATGGGCGGACCGACCGCAATGCCGACCAGCCGGTGCCGCCCAACGGTGGGGCGGATCTACGCCGCTGATCGGAAGTCCGTGAGATGAGATCCCCTCTCGTCCGTACCCGGAGCGGCGACCACACCGAGTAGGGGTGGCACCATGGCTGAAGTACGTTTCATCAACGCGAGCAGGATCTATCCGGGCAACCCGGTGCCCGCCGTGAACAAGATGAATCTCGATATCAACGACGGCGAGTTCATGGTCTTGGTGGGCCCGTCAGGGTCCGGTAAATCGACCGCGCTGCGGATGCTCGCCGGCCTGGAAGATGTCGACGAGGGCGAGATCCAAATCGGCGGCGTCAATGTCGTGAACAAGCCACCCAAGGACCGCGACATCGCGATGGTGTTCCAGAACTACGCTTTGTACCCGCACATGTCGGTCGCCGAGAACATGGGTTTCGCACTCAAACTCAGCAACGTGTCCAAGGAGGAGCGGACCGCCAAGGTGCTCGCCGCGGCGAAGCTTCTCGACCTCGAGCCATACCTAGATCGCAAACCGAAGGCGCTGTCCGGCGGCCAGCGTCAGCGGGTCGCAATGGGCCGTGCGATCGTGCGTGAGCCGAGTGTCTTCCTGATGGACGAACCGTTGTCGAACCTCGATGCCAAGCTGCGCGTCGAGACCCGCGCGAACATCGCCGCACTGCAGCACCGGCTGGGAACGACGACGCTCTACGTCACTCACGACCAGGTCGAGGCGATGACGATGGGCCATCGGGTCGCGATCCTCAAGGAGGGCGGTTTCCTGCAGCAGTGCGACACGCCCCGCAATCTCTACGACCGCCCGGCCAATGCCTTCGTTGCCGGCTTCATCGGCTCGCCGGCGATGAACCTGCGCACGGTCGAACTCACCAGCACCGGCGCCCGGCTCGGTGGGGTCGAGATCACGCTGCCGGCTGAGATCATGGCGGCGGCCAAAGCCGCGAACCTGACCAAGATCATCCTCGGCATTCGGCCCGAATCATTCGCCGTCACCGATGCCAACGCGCCGCTGAAGATGGAGGTCAATCTCGTCGAGGAGCTCGGTGCTGACGCCTACGTGTACGGCGTACTGCCGGGCGACGAACCCAACGAGCGGCACTTCATCGTGCGCTTCGACGGCCGCATCCCACCGCACACCGGTGACGTCATCTCAGTCGACGTCCGGGCCACGGAAACGCACGCGTTCGATCCCGCAACCGGCGAGCGGATCGGCTAGGCCGCGACCGACTAAGGCTCGGTAGCACCCAATCGCTCGAGCAAGATCGCCCGCACCATCGCTGCGTCCGCTTGGCCACTCGTCGCCTTCATGACGGCGCCCACGAGGGCGCCGACCGCGGGCAGCTTGCCGCTTCGGACCTTGTCGGCGATGTCGGGGTTGGCGGCGATCGCCTCGTCGGCGGCCGTCGTGAGCGCCCCCGAGTCAGAGACCAGCCGCAGCCCGCGATCGGCGACGACCTGATCGATAGTCCCACCGGATTCGAGGACGCCGTCGACTGCCTGACGGGCCAGCGCCGAGGACAGCGTGCCGTCGGCGACCAATGCGATCACGCGTGCGACCTGGGTGCTGTCGATCGCAAGTTCGGCGGGTTCGACCTCGCGGGAGTTCGCCTGTTGGGCCAGATACCCCAGCCACCAGTTGCGCGCCTCGGCCACCGGCGCCCCCAGTTCGACCGTGGCGAAGACCAGATCGACGACGCCGGCGTTCGACATCGCCTGCAGGTCCTCGGCCGAGACACCCAATGACTCGCGGCGGCGCAGTCGCCGGGCGATCGGCAGCTCGGGAAGGTCGACGCGCAGCTTCTCGACCCAGGCGGGGTCAGGAGCGATCGGCACCAGGTCGGGTTCGGGGAAGTACCGGTAGTCGGTCGCCTCTTCCTTGCTGCGTCCGGCGCGAGTATCACCGGTCGATTCCTGGAAGTGCCGGGTCTCTTGGATGATGCGAGTGCCCGTCGTCGAGCAGCTCGGCCTGCCGGATGATCTCGGATCGAACCGCCCGCTCGACGCTGCGCAGCGAGTTGACGTTCTTGGTCTCGGTCCGCGTGCCCCACTCGCGTGGCGCCGATGCGGTTCAGCGACGTGTTGACGTCGCAGCGCAACGAGCCCTGCTCCATCCGCACGTCGCTCACCCCGAGCGTGCGCAGGATCTCGCGCAGTTCAGTGACGTACACGCGAGCAACCTCGGGGGCGAGGGCGCCGGTGCCGGGAACCGGCTTGGTGACGATCTCGACCAACGGGATCCCGGCGCGGTTGTAATCGACCAGTGAATAATCCGCGCCGTGGATCCGACCGGTCGCGCCCCCCACGTGGGTGTTCTTGCCGGTGTCCTCCTCGAGGTGCACGCGCTCGATCCCGACGCGGTACGGCCGGCCGTCCACTTCGATGTCGAGGTAGCCGTCGACGCACAACGGCTCGTCGTACTGAGACGTCTGGAAGTTCTTCGGCATGTCCGGGTAGAAGTAGTTCTTGCGGGCGAAGCGGCACCAGGTCGCGATGGAGCAGTTCAGCGCCAACCCGATGCGGATGGTCGATTCGATGGCCATCACGTTGGCGACCGGCAAGGCACCGGGAAGGCCCAGGCAGACGGGCACGTGTGCGTGTTCGGGTCGGCGCCGAACTCGGTCGAGCAGCCGCAGAACATCTTCGACACGGTGCCCAGTTCGACATGGGTCTCGAGCCCGATGACCGGTTCGTAGCGCGAGAGCGCGTCTTCGTAGCTGATCATGACGTCACCAACTCCGGGGCATTGTTCAGAATCGGTCCGGAACTTGCGGCATAGGCCGCCTCGAACGCGGCGCCGACCCGGTAGCAGCGCTCGTCGGCCAGCGGTCGGCGCCATGATTTGCAGGCCGACGGGCAGGCCGTCCGATAGCCCGCACGGGACCGAGATCGCGGGTGACCCGGCCAGCGATGCCGGCAACGTGCAGAGGTCGTTGAGGTACATGGCCATCGGGTCGTCGACCCGGTCACCGATCCCGAACGCCACCGTCGGCGTGGTCGGCGAGATCAGCACGTCGGCCTGCGCGAAGGCCGCCGCGAAGTCACGCGAAATGAGCGTGCGCACCTTCTGGGCCTGGCCGTAATAGGCGTCGTAATAACCGGACGACAACGCATACGTACCGATCATGATCCGGCGTTTCACCTCGGGCCCGAATCCCTGCTCACGGGTCAGCGACAGCACTTCTTCCATCGACCGGTTGCCGTCGTCACCGACCCGCAGGCCATATCGCACCGAGTCGAACCGAGCCAGGTTCGACGAGGCCTCGCTCGGCGCGATCAGGTAGTACGCCGCGAGTGCGTATTCGAAGTGCGGGCAGCTGACCTCGACCACTGTGGCGCCGAGCTGTTCGAGCTGCGAGACGGCCGCGCGGAATGCAGTCAGGACGCCGGGCTGGTAGCCGTCACCCGAGAGTTGGCTGACGATCCCGATGCGCAGGCCGGCCAGATCACCGCGGGCGCCGTCGATCGCGGCCGCGACCACGGGGGCGACCGGCCCTTGGATCGAGGTCGAGTCGCATGGGTCGTAGCCCGCGATCGCCTCGTGCAGCAGAGCGGTGTCGAGCACCGTCCGTCCGAACGGTCCGGCCTGATCGAGGGAGGATGAGAACGCGATCAGTCCGTAGCGCGACACCGCGCCGTAGGTCGGCTTGTGCCCGACGATGCCAGTCAGGGCGGCGGGCTGGCGGATCGAGCCACCGGTGTCGGTGCCGATGGCCAGCGGCGCCTCGAAGGCGGCGACGGCGGCACTCGAACCACCCGACGAGCCGCCCGGAACCCGATCGAGGTCCCAGGGATTGCGGGTCGGCCCGTAGGCGGAGTTCTCGGTGGACGAGCCCATCGCGAACTCGTCCATGTTCGTCTTGCCCAGCATCACGATGCCGGCGTCCTTGATCCGTGTGCTGATCGTGGCGTCGTACGGCGGCCGCCACCCCTCGAGGATCTTTGAACCCGCGGTCGTCGGCAGGTCGCGGGTGACCACGACGTCCTTCATCGCCAGCGGAACACCCGCGAGCGGTCCGAGCGTCCGTCCAGTGGCCCGGGCTTCATCGACAGCTCGGGCCGCGCTCAACGCACCGTCGGTATCGACGTGCAGGAACGCAGCGACGGCCGGATCAACCGCAGCGATCCGGTCGAGGTGGGCCTGCGCGACCTCGACCGCGCTGACGTCGCCGCCGGCGACCGCAGCCGCCGTTTCGGCCGCGGTCATCCGGACGAGCTCCATGTCGGCGCTCACGCCTCCTCACCGAGGATGCGCGGCACCCGGAACTTGAAGTCCTCGACCGACGGGGCCCCGCGAAGCACGTCGTCGCGCGACAGGCTCGGACGGACCTCGTCGGGGCGAAAGACGTTCACCATCGAGACGGCGTGGGTCATCGGCTCGATGTCAGCGCCGCCGGTGGCCACCTCACCGACCCGCGCCACGGCGCCCAAAATCACTTGCAGCTGACCGGCAAACAGTTCCAGTTCGGCATCGGTCACCGCCAAGCGGGCCAACTGGGCCAAATGGGCTACGTCATCGGGGAGAATATGAACTTCGGCAGACACACCAACGGAGCTTAGTCGGGCCGGCCCAATCGGTTTGTGCACTCGGACCGCGGGTCCTTGGTCGTTATGTCGGCTTATTTACGCGGCCGACATAACTATCGGGCAAGCTATACGGATGTCCTACCTGCTGCGGCTCGCGCTGCCCGACCGGCCGGGCACACTCGGGGCCGTGGCGACCGCCCTGGGCGGGGTTGGGGCCGACATCCTGAGCGTCGACATCATCGAGCGCTCCCCCGGCTTCGCCATCGACGATCTGGTCATCGATCTGCCGCCGGGCCGGTTGGCCGACTCCCTGCTTACGGCCGCCGCTTCGATCGAGGGCGTGCGGGTGGAGTCGATCCGGCCCTACGCCGGCGTCATCGACCCGCACCGTGAGCTCGAGCTGCTCGAGGCTCTCGCCACCCGTCCGGCCGACTCCTCACGCGTCCTCGCCGACGGCGTCGCCCGGATCTTTCGGGCCGGCTGGGCGTTGGTGCTCAGCCCGTCGCACGACGGCATCGCCGAGGTGACCGCGGCCAGTTCGGCGGCGCCCGAGATCGTGACGCTCGAGGTGCCCTGGTGGCCGCCGACCCCGGCCCGTCAGCTCGAGGCCGACGAGCCGTGGGCGCCCCGCGACTGGTCCGGTGTCGGCACCGAGCTGGCCGTGGCACCCCTCAGCGACGGTGCGCTGCTGGTCGGTCGGCCGGCGCTGCGATGGCTGCCGACCGAGCTGATGCGACTCAATCACCTGGCCGGTATCGCCGCGAGCGTGCAGGCCGTGACGATCGTCAGCTGACGCCACCGCTGGGCGACGCAGCGACCGCGTCCTAGGGTGTGCGCCGTGGCCTCATTCGTCGCGGCAATCGACCAAGGCACTACCAGCACCCGTTTCATGGTGTTCGATTCAGCCGGCGTCGAGGTGGCCCGCCATCAGCTCGAGCATCGCCAGATCCTCCCGCAGCCCGGGTGGGTCGAACACGACCCGGTCGAGATCTGGACCAATACCAGGATCGCGATCGACACCGCGATGACCGCCCTGGGCGCACTTCCGAAGGATCTGGCCGCGATCGGCGTCGCCAACCAGCGCGAGACGACGGTGGTGTGGAACCGGCACACCGGCGCGCCCTATTACAACGCGATCGTCTGGCAGGACACCCGAACGGCCGAGATCGCGGCCGACCTGGAGGTGCACGGCCACGGAGCGTTGATTCGCGAACGTTCCGGGTTGCCACCGGCGCCGTATTTCGCCGGCGGAAAGCTCGCCTGGATACTCGCGAATGTCGACGGCGTACGCGCCGACGCCGAGCGCGGCGACGCCGTGTTCGGGACGGTCGACAGCTGGCTGCTCTGGAACCTGACCGGCGCAACCCAGGGCGGCGTGCACCTGACCGATGTCACCAACGCCAGCCGGACCATGCTGATGGATCTGCGCACCCTCGACTGGGACGACGAGCTGCTGGCGCTGTTCACCGTGCCTCGTTCGATGCTGCCCACCATCCGTCCGTCCTCGGATCCGGATCCGTACGGCCACGCGGTCGGTCCCGACTCGATCGCCGGAGTAGCGCTCAGCGCGGCCCTCGGTGATCAGCAAGCGGCAATGGTCGGCCAGGTGTGCTTCGAGCCCGGTCAGGCCAAGAACACTTATGGCACCGGCAACTTCCTGCTGCTCAACACCGGCACCGCGATCGTCACCAGCACCCATGGCCTGCTCACGACGGTCTGTTATCAGTTCGCCGGTCAGCCGGCCCGATACGCCCTCGAGGGATCGATCGCGGTCACCGGCTCAGCGGTGCAGTGGCTGCGCGACCAGCTCGGCATCATCTCGACCGCGGCCGAGGTCGAGGCCCTGGCGAGCGAGGTCGACGACAACGGAGGCGTGTACTTCGTGCCGGCGTTCTCGGGGTTGTTCGCCCCGTACTGGCGTAGCGACGCCCGCGGCGCGATCACCGGCCTGTCGCGGTTCAACACGAAGGCCCATCTCGCCCGGGCGACGCTGGAGGCGATCTGTTATCAGACCCGGGACGTGGTCGATGCGATGCGCGCGGACTCGGGCGTCGACCTGGCGGTGTTGAAGGTGGACGGCGGCGTCACCGCGAACGACCTCTGTATGCAGTTGCAGGCCGACGTCCTCGGGGTCGAGGTGAGCCGCTCGGCGATCGCTGAAACCACGGCGCTGGGGCCGCCTATGCGGCCGGCCTGGCGGTCGGCTTCTTCCCCGACGAGCGCGAACTCAGTGCTCAATGGCATGAGGACGGACGCTGGCAACCGCAGTGGGACGACGCTCGCCGCGACGACGGTTATGCGCAATGGCAACGAGCGGTGCAGCGGACGCTCTAGTTCTGCTCGGTCGGTCGTTCTCGCTCGCCCGGACGGTTGCGCCACGCGACCCAGAGTGAATCCAACGCATCCTGGCGGGCGTCGTTGGCCCGCTTGAGCCGGTCGAACGCGGCCTCGGCGGCGATCGGATCGGTGTCGGCGTCTCCGCTCGCGTCGAGGAACGGATCCCAGGCCAGTTCGGCCGCGTCGAACTCCTCGCGGGCCTTCACATAGGCCGCCCGCGCCGCGTCCCGCTCCTCCTGAGGTGTCGTCACCCGAGGCACCGTACCTCTCTGCGCCTGCTTGGCTACTCGATCGATGGTTATCCACTGATATCTTTGCTCCTGGTAACGATCTTTGCCAATGTTTGGTATGAATTGCGGGTGCATCGTTTAGTACTACTCATCCCTATTGCGGCGCTTGGCCTGGTTGCCTGCGGTGCAAGCCACCCCAGCCGCCGCACCTGGGGCCGCCAGTGGCTCGGCCGTCCCCATCAGCCCGGCCGCATCGGCGACGGTCAGCCCGGCGTCGGCGACGCCATCGCCCACCGGGACGGCTCCGCTGCTCACCGGCGCCGCCGTCAAACCCGGCGAGGTACCACCCGTCCAAGACCCGCGGTTCATCAAAGACGACTCCGGTGGCGCCATCGCCTTCGCCGGCTACTTCTTCCGGGCCGTCGACTGGAGCATCGCCACCACGAACGCCAACCTGCTCCGAGCGATCAGCGCGCCGAGCGTGCGCCGGCTGCCAGCGATACATCCAGACCTCGACGCCTGAAGCGGGCGGCGGCACACGCTGACGGGGGCACGGCTATCCGTCAACAAGTTCGTCTCGCGTCGACGGTACCTGGTGACAGTCCGACTTCGTTGTCGCAAGTGACGCTCGACCAAGAGCCAAATGTGATCGCCGAGCGTTGATGGTCGCACAAGCAACGCCTACGTCGCCGCAAACCAATCCGATTACTTCGATCTATACATGGACTGGCGCAGATGGCTCATTGCATGCTGCCGCCGTCGACTCACGGATGAATTCTTCCGATCGCATCGCGGTCATTCTGACGCGATGACGCTTACCCTACGCCTTGGCATTCAGTTCCGGTACTGCGACGGCGAGCCACGCCGACTCCGTCAACGTTCCGAGCGACGCTCACGGCGACGAGCTGACTGTTGAAGCCAAGCTCGCCGAAGCAGCGGGCGGTACCACAGATCGCCGACGCAAGCGACCGTGGTGACTCGAGAGGACGATTGCGGAGCGCCGCAAGCTCGGGCGCAGGTCGCGATCAACGACCCGGAATGCCGCCAAGCCGCCAACGAATGCGCCGGACAACCAGCAGCGTCACCCACCGGCCAGCCGTACACCGTCGTCTCGACCGAGATCCAAAACCGCCAACGGCAGCTGGCGCCAAGGACCCATCACCTGCACCGCAACCACCGCGCCACCAGCCGTCGATCAAGCCGCCATCCACGACGCGTTCGTGAAACTCGTCCCCAAACCCACCATCGGAACCGCGCCACCCGACGGCAAGACCCTCGTCAACATCCAAACTCTGCTCTGGATCAACACCCCAGCCACCGTCAACCTCGGCACCAGCCCACTAGCCGGACATCAGGTCACCCTGACCGCGTCCGTCCAAACCGTCGCCTGGAACTTCGGCGACCAGCACACCGACACCGCCACCACCCCCGGCCGACCATTCCTCACCACCGACCACTGCAGCACCGCCACCTGCCCCGACTATTACGGCCACACCTACACCACCACCGGAACCATGACCATCACCGCCACCACCACCTGGACCGGCCGCTACAACATCGACGGCGGGCCCTTCCTCGCCATCACCGGAACCGCCACCAGCGCCCCCCAAACGACGACCGTCACCGTCAAACAATCCCGCGCAATCCTCATCCCCAACCCCGGCAGCAGCTGAGCAGCCGATCCGGACCAACGGCTTATTAACCGGACAACAGATATTGCGCCAGCAACCGCGGCTGCGACAGCGGCAACAAATGACCACCGGGAAGAACGTCAGCCTCGATCCCGAGGCGATCGCGCGAGATCTGGCGCTGGAACTCGACCGGAAAGAATCGATCGTCCGCCCCGGCAATAACCCTGATCGGCAAGGTCGGCCAAGCGACGAAGTCACAGATCGACGCAAAGACGCTGTCAGCCTCTGATCGCTGGTAACGCTCCCCCTCGGCGACGATGTCGGGCGGGATGTCGTGCAGGAAGTAGGTCGACACGTCGAACGGTCCGTACCCGCCGGCGACCGCCGCGGCATCGCGCGCCGTCGTCGCGCCGGTCGCCGCCCACCACTCGCCCGGCTTCTCGCCCGGGACGGGGATCATCGCGTTGACCAGGACGATCTCACTGACCGGTACCCGTTCACTCACCATCGGCGCGGTGAATCCGCCGAGGGACTGGGCGACCAGCACGACATCCGACCGGCTCCCGATCGCAGCCACAACCAACTCGGCGTAGACCGCAAGCCCGGCGTGTGGATCCTCACCCGGCAGGTCGATCGGGATCGCTTCGTTTCCGCTGGCGGTGAGCAGCGGCACCAGCCGACTCCATAACCAAGGCGAACCACCGGCACCGGGGATGAGCACGAAGCTGCGCATACCCGACTGTATCCGGGGCAACGTTCACCGAGCCGCCGGCACCTGAGATCTGCACAGCTGGCGCAGGAAATCCGCACAGCTCGCACCCGGGCGCCAGCTGGTTTCCCCGGCAACAGTCGAGACGGACGGGGGTGGCGGGATTGACAGGTCGGCGCCGGTTGGCGCGGCGAACGGGGTCGCGCGCGAGAGCGACGACCATCGTCGTCACGATCACCGCGTTGGTGGCTTCGACGCAGCTCGCCTTCGGGACCGGGAACGCTGCGGCGACGATCACGACCGATGCCCAAGCGGCCGCGCAGGTGGCGACGAGTGCCGGTTATCGCACCGGTATCGCCGTCCTCGACCTGAGCACGGGGTCCTACAGCGGTGGCGGTGACGACACCGGTTCGTTCGCCAGCGAGTCGGTCGCCAAGATCCTGATCGCGACCGAACTGCTGGCGACCGGGCAGATGACCGGCACGACGGAAACCATGGCGTACCAAATGATCACCCAGTCCGACGACGACGATGCCGACGCCCTCTACGGTTTGGTCGGCGGCGACGATGTCATCAACTTGGTCGCCGCCCGCTACGGCATCAGCTTCCTCGGTACTCCGCCGTCGCAGCCGGGCTGGTGGGGTAACACCGAGATCTCGGCCAAGGGGATGGTCTATTTGTACGCCGCGATAGCCAAGGATCCGACCGTGGGGCCCTGGCTGATGAACGCGATGGCGAACGCGGCCGAGTACGGCGCGGACGGCACGTACCAGTTCTTCGGCATCCCGTCCGCGACCACCGGTGCAGCGATCAAGCAGGGCTGGGGCGACGACGGAGACGACTCGCCCAACGCGGTATTCAACTCGACCGGGTACGTCGACGACGACAAGTACGCGGTCGCGATCCTGACTGACGGTGCCTCCTCGACCTACGGCGCGACCATCAGCGGCGTGGTCACCGCCGAGGCGAAGACGCTGATGCCGAATGGCCAGTTGGACGACCCCGCCAGCCATAACCCGACGATTTCCGACGTCGCCGTGAGCGCACAGGGCAACACCGTCACCGTCACCGGGTCGGCGACGGATCCCGACGCGACATCAGACGTCCCGGTCGAGATAGACGACAGCGCGGGTCTGGTCGCGAAAACGACCACCACGTCAACGACCGGCAGCTCGAACTTCTCCGTCTCGTTCACGGCGGCCAATGGCGCTCACAGCTACACCGTGACTGCGCAGAACGTCGGCGAGGGAACCGCCGACACGACGTCGGCCGAGTCGGCGATCACCGTCGCCGGGGACCCGACCGGGGCGGTCAGCTCGGTAACGGGCGGCGACGGAACCGTGACCGTTGCGGGGGTCGCATCCGATCCGAATGTCGTCGGAGACCAAGTGCCGAAGTTGGCGGTGTCGGTCGATGGCGGGACGCCGGTGATCGTCTACGCGACGGCCGGTGAATCCGGGACGGACACGGCAAAGAGCTTCGCCTTCCGCGATGTCGTGACCGCACCCCCGGGCAGCGATCGGGTGACGGTCGAATTCCTGAGCGCGACCGACGACCCGGCGACGGTCGGTGGCTCGTGGACGGTCCGGGTCGCCGAGACCGCGGCGGTGCGAGCGCTGCAGCGGCGCGACCGGATCGAGGCCTGGGTGGCGGCCGGCGTCGGGGTCGCGCTGATCGGCTTCGCCCTCGGCGCTCTGGTGTGGTGGCGCCGGCGGATAGCTGCGGATCAGGTCCGCGCGGGCCAGCCGGCCCCGGCCGACGGTGCGCTCACCGCAAGCACCTGACCGTCCCAAGGAACCTCGCCGGCCATGCTCCGCATCCCGAACCAGCGCGCGGCCACGATGTAGAGAGTGCGCCCGTCCGGACCACCGAGCATGCAGGCGAAGCAACCCCGGTCGATCTCGACCGTGTCCAGAAGGTGGCCGCCCTCAGCCACCCGCACGCAACGTTTGTTGGGTACGTCGGCGTACCAGACCGCGCCGTCGAGGTCGATGCAAATCCCGTCGGGAGCGCCGCTTCCGAGGTCGGCCCAGAGCCGCCGGCCGTGCAAGCTGCCATCGGCCGCGATATCAAACGCCGTGAGCCGATTGCGGTGCGACTCGGCAACGATCAGGGTCGTGTTGTCGGCCGAGACCGCGACGCCGTTCGGGAAGGCCAGATCATCCGCGACGATACGAGCCGACCCATCGGGGCTGATCAGCGCGATCCAGCCGGGGGCGATCGGCCCGCTCGGTGGCGGCCCGGCCAGCGCGTCGTAGTTCGGGTTGTCGACGTATGCGTTGCCGCGTCCGTCCACGACGATGTCGTTGCCACCGAACGGCGACAACCCGCTCAGATCGGCGTACAGCTCTCAGTTCCCCAGCCCGGTCGGCGCGCAGGACGGCGTTCCTTGTGACCGAAACGACCAGCGGGCTGCCGTCGGCCAGGAAGTCAAAGCAGAGCGGTAGCGACTTGTGCTCGATCATCACCTCGCCGCGAGCAGACCCGTCGACCGCGACGATCCGACCCGCGATCCAGTCGGCGAACCAGAGCCGGCCGTCGTGCCAGCGCGGTGACTCGACCAAGCCGAGATCCGACATCAGCACCGTCATCCCGCGTCCACCACAACCGCGGCTGCGGCCGCCGCCTCGGGACCGTCGGCCAGCAGCACCCGCAGCCCGTCGTCGTCGAGGATCGGCACCTTCAGCGAGACGGCCTTGTCGTACTTACTGCCCGGTGAGTCCCCCGCGATGACGAACGATGTCTTCTTCGACACCGAGCCCGAGACCTTGCCGCCGCGCGACGTGATCGCCTCGGTGGCGGCGTCCCGGCTGAAGTCGGCCAGCGTTCCGGTGACCACGACGGTGACGCCTTCCAGCGGCCGCGGCCCGTCGACGGCCGAGCGCTCCTCGGACAGCACCACGCCGGCAGCTCGCCACTTGTCGATGATGCCCGCGGTGCCAGTCGACCGTGAACCACTCCACGATCGCTTCGGCGATCGTCATCCCGACCCCATCGGCCGACGCCAGCTCCTCGGCGGACGCCGCGGCAATGCGGTCGATCGAACCGAACTCGCGGGCCAGCACCTGCGCCGCGGTCGGGCCGACGTGGCGAATCGACAGCGCGACCAGCACCCGCCACAGCGGCCGGTGCTTGGCCTCGTCGAGGTTGTCGAGCAACCGCCGGGCATTGGCCGTGAGCCCGCCGTCCTTGAGCGTGAACAGCGGCACCGACTCGAGCGCGGCGGCATCGAGTGCGAACAGGTCGCCCTCGTCGGTGACGCGGCCGGCCTCGAGCAGGGCTGAGGCCGCCTCGTAACCCATCACCTCGATGTCGAACGCGCCCCGGCCGGCAACGTGGAACAGTCGCTCGCGCAGCTGGGCCGGGCAGGAACGGGTGTTCGGGCAGCGGATGTCGGCGTCGCCCTCCTTCGACGGGGCCAAGGTTGTGCCGCACGAAGGGCATCGGGTCGGCATCACGAAGGCCCGCTCGCTGCCGTCGCGCAGGGCGACCACCGGGCCGACGATCTCGGGGATGACGTCACCGGCCTTGCGCAGCACCACCGTGTCGCCGATCAGCACGCCCTTGCGCTCGACCTCTGACGCGTTGTGCAGCGTGGCCTGCTCAACGGTCGACCCGGCCACCTTCACCGGCTCCATGACCCCGTAGGGCGTCACCCGGCCGGTGCGGCCGACGTTCACCCGGATGTCGAGCAGCTTGGTGTTGACCTCTTCGGGTGGGTACTTGAACGCGATCGCCCAGCGCGGGGCCCGACTGGTCGAGCCGAGCCGCCCCTGCAGGCCGAGGTCGTCGACCTTGACGACGACGCCGTCGATCTCGTGCTCGACGTCGTGGCGATGCACCCGGTAGTTCTCGATGAATTCCTCGACGGCGTCGAGGCCAGTGACCACCCGCACCCGGTCCGAAGTCGGCAGGCCCCAACCGGCCAAGACGTCGTACCACTCGGATTGGGCGCCGACATCAGGGCCACCGACGACGCGGCCGACGCCGTGGATCACCAGCTTCAGGCCCCGCGACGCAGTGATTCGCGGGTCCTTCTGGCGCAACGAGCCGGCGGCCGTGTTCCGCGGGTTCGCGAAGGGCGCCTTGCCGGCCTCGACCAGGGCAACGTTCAGGTCCTCGAACGCGGCGACCGGGAAGTAGACCTCGCCGCGGACCTCGAGCAGCGTCGGCCAGCCCGATCCGGCGAGGCGCTGCGGCACGTTGGTGATGGTGCGGATGTTCGGGGTGACGTCCTCGCCGGTGCGTCCGTCCCCGCGGGTGGCCCCGAGCGTCAGACGGCCCTCCTCGTAGCGCAGGTTCACGGCCAGCCCGTCGACCTTCAGCTCGCACAGATAGGCCGGGGTCGTGCCGGCGTCGCGCTCGACCCGGGCGGCCCAGGCGGCCAGCTCCTCGATCGAGAAGGCATTGTCGAGCGACAGCATCCGGTCGAGGTGGTCGACCGCGGTGAACAGGGTCGAGTAGGTGCCACCGACCCGCTGCGTGGGCGAGGCCGGGGTGCGCAGTTCGGGAAACTCGTCTTCGAGCTCCTGCAGGCGGCGCATCCGCTTGTCATAGTCGGCATCGCTCGCCGTCGGATCGTCGAGGACGTAATAGCGGTAGGCGTCCTCGTCGATCTGTGACGAGATGTTCGCGTGCTCCTGACGCGCCCCGTCAGTCACCGGCGTGCTCACGCGGCCCTCCCCGAGGGTTGGATCAGTCGAGATCGGTCAGGATGTGACCGAGCTCGGTGAGCACGGTCAGCACTCGCCGAGCATAAGCCGGGGTAGCGACAGCGAGGCCGCAAACCGGGGTCGGCACAACGCTTGCGGGCAGGTCCTGCGCGCTGATCCCGAGGTGGCTGGCCAGCGCTGCGATCGGGCGGTGCGCGCTCCGGGCCGAGATCGGAGTGTCGCTCGAAGGCAGCACCCCGGGCCAGAGTGAAACGCCTGATTCCAGCGCCGTCCCGAGCGCGTCGTCATGCCGGGTGCCGATCCGCAGGGCGTCGAAGCTGATGGCATTGGCGCCGGCCTCACGCAGCAGGTCGACCGGGATGTCGTCGGCACAGCAGTGCACGACCCGGGCGCCCTCGGGGATCACCGCCAGCACCTGCTCGAGCCCGCGGCGGACCACGACGTCCTCGATCGAACGGGCCGTGCCGTATCCCGACGGAGTCGGCACCCGCGCGCCCAGCACGGCCGGCAGCGACGGTTCGTCGACCTGGACGACCAGCCGCGCGTTCGGCAGCCGCTTGCGGACCTCGTCGAGGTGCCCGGCCAACCCGACGACCAATGACTCGATCAGGTCCCGGGTGGCGCCGTGATCGCTGACGACGCGGTGCCCGGACGGTAGCTCGATCGACGCCGCGAGCGTCCACGGTCCGGTGATCTGGATCTTGAACGGTCCGGCGTGTGAGCCGGCCTCGACCTCCAGCACATCAAGATCGCGCTCGAGGAAGTCGCGGGCCCGGCGCAGGTCTCGCCCATCGTGAGCGGTCAAACGCCAACCTGAAGGCTGAACTTCGACTGGAAGGTCAGCCAGAATGGCGGCACCACGACCGATCATGTCGGCGCCGACACCGCGCGCGGGCAACTCGGCCAGGTGCGGCAGCTCCCCCAGCTCGCCCAGCAACAACCGCTGCGTCTCGTCGATCTCGATGCCGGGCATGGAACCGACGCCG
Organism: uncultured Actinomycetes bacterium; assembly: GCA_963730855.1. GTDB lineage: Bacteria > Actinomycetota > Actinomycetes > Mycobacteriales > Jatrophihabitantaceae > CAVSTK01. The sequence continues at coordinate 134,660 of CAVSTK010000008.1, read as the reverse complement.
GTGACCGAGCCGGGCGCCCAGATGTGTTCAGGCACTGATGGTGGCCGACCCCAGGACGGTGTCGTCGTCGTACATGACCAGCGCCTGACCGGCCGCGACGCCCCTCTGGGCCGTGGACAGGCGGACCTGCACGTCGTCACCGGCCACGTCGACGGTGGCGGCAACCGCGGTGCCGTGGGCGCGCACCTGAACGAAACACTCGAAGCGCCCGACGCGGGTGACGCCGTCCGTCCACACCGGGCGTACGGCGGCGATCTCGTCCGTAGCCAGGGCGGCCGCCGGACCGACGACGACGGTGTTGGTGCTCGGGGTCAGTTCAAGGACGTAGCGGGGCTGGCCGTCGGCCGCCGGTCGGGTCAGCGCGAGTCCGTGCCGCTGGCCGATCGTGAAGCTGAACGCGCCTTCGTGGTGGCCGACCTGCGCGCCGCTCTGGTCCAGGATCGGTCCCGGCTGCTCACCTAGTCGCGCGGTCAGGAAGCCGCGGGTATCGCCGTCCGGGATGAAGCAGATGTCGTGCGAGTCGGGCTTGGCCGCGACCGCCAGACCGAGCGCGGCTGCCTCGGCCCGAACCTCGGTCTTGGTCGAATCGCCGAGCGGGAAGATCGAATGCGCCAGCTGGCGGTGATCGAGCACGGCCAGTACGTAGGACTGGTCCTTGGCGGCGTCGACCGAGCGCATCAACATGCCGTCACGCAGTCGCGCGTGATGACCGGTGACGACGGCATCGAAGCCGAGCGCGAGGGCGCGATCGAGCACCGCGGTGAACTTGATCCTCTCGTTGCAGCGAAGGCACGGATTCGGGGTTCGGCCGGCCGCGTACTCGGCGACGAAGTCGTCGATCACGTCGGCCCGAAACCGCTCGGACAGGTCCCAAACGTAGAACGGGATGCCGAGGATGTCGGCCGTTCGGCGGGCGTCACCGGCGTCCTCGCGGGTACAGCACCCACGGGCGCCGGTCCGCAGCGTCGCCGGCTCAGCCGACAGGGCCAGGTGTACGCCGGTGACATCGTGGCCGGCGGCGACGGCGCGGGCCGCGGCCACGGCCGAATCGACACCGCCGCTCATTGCCGCCAGCACTTTCAGCGGTGCGGTCACACCGACACCAGTCCGGCGCGCCGGGCCCGTTCGACGACCGGGGCGATCGCCTCGATGACCGCGTCGACGTCGTCGTCGGTCGAGGTGTGCCCGAGCGAGAAGCGAAGCGATCCGCGGGCCCGTTCGACGCCGGCGCCCATCGCGACCAGGACATGTGAGGGCTGGGCCAGGCCGGCCGAGCAGGCCGAGCCGGTGGAGCACTCGATGCCGCGGGCGTCGAGCAGCATCAGCAACGAATCGCCCTCGCAGCCGGGGAAGGACAGATGGGCGATGCCGGGAAGATGATCGGTGGGATGACCATTGACCACCGCATCCGGTACCTGGGCGAGGATCCCGGCGATCAGCCGGTCGCGCAGCGCGGTCAGCCGCACCACCTGCCGCTCGCGTCGCTCGACCGCGGCGGCCGCGGCGGTGGCGAAACCGGTCGTCCCCGGGATGTCGAGCGTGCCCGAGCGGACATCGCGTTCCTGGCCGCCACCGTGCAGGATCGGCGTGCACTCGACGTCGCGGCCGAGCAGGAGCGCGCCGACGCCGACGGGTCCGCCCAGCTTGTGACCGGTGACGCTGAGCGCATCCACTCCGCTGGCCGCGAAGTCGATCAGCACCGCGCCGACCGCTTGCACGGCGTCGGTGTGGAAGGGGACGCCGTACTCGCGCGCGATCGCGGCGAGCTCGCTGATCGGCTGCACGGTGCCGACCTCGTTGTTGGCCCACATCACGCTCACCAGCGCGACCGTCTGCGGGTCGGCGGCCAGTACCGCGCGAAGAACAGCCGGGTCGACACGACCGTCGCCGTCGACCTCGAGCCAGCTCACCTCGGCACCCTCGTGCTCGACCAGCCAGTCGACGGTGTCGAGAACGGCGTGATGCTCGATCGTGCTGACGACGATGCGGGTCCGACGCGGATCGCGGGACCGGCGGGCCCAGAAGATTCCCTTGAGCGCCAGGTTGTCCGATTCGGTACCGCCGCTGGTGAAGATCACTTCGGACGGACGGGCACCCAGGCTCGCCGCCAGCTTCTCGCGCGCCTCCTCGACCCGCCGGCGGGCATGACGGCCCGAGCCGTGCAGTGACGACGCATTGCCGACCTCGCCGAGTGCCGCCGTGATGACCGCGCGGGCCTCCGGCAGCAGCGGGGTGGTCGCCGCGTGGTCTAAGTAGGGCGCCATTGCCCCCAGCTTAGGGCTTCACGCGCGGTCGTCGACCTGCGCCGGCTCGCCGTCGGGCGACATCGGCGCTGCGTCGACCGACGCGGGCGCACGGTGGGCCGGCTCGGGGGCGCTGGCCGTCCGCTCAACCCGGCGCCGATACATCCCGGACAACAGCAACCACGAACCGATCGACAGCGCGATCGTGCACAGCACCACGAACAAGCCGGCCGCATCTGAGCTGACACCGTCGGCGTCGTCGACGAAGGTTTTCGTCAGGGCCCGGCACTCGATCCGGACCGCCCCGGTAACCGGCCCGACGAAGGTCGCCACCGCATGCGTCGTCCGGGTATCGGTGCCCATCGGCGTGACCAGCAGCAGCTGGGTCGAGGTGCCGCCGGCCGCGGTGTAGGAGCAGTTGAGCTGGTCCAGGCTGCCGCCGTGCGCGATCACCGTCGACACCCCGCCGGGCGTCGAGATCTCGTACTGACGACCGAGCGTGACGTGCACATAGACCGGCGGGGTGGCGCCGGCGTTGTAGGAGTGGTCCTCGCTCGAGTTTTCGACGCGATAGAGGATCGCGAAGACGGCCGCGAGGGCGATCAGCCCGATCGCCAGGACGCGCCGCATCAGCGCACGACCTCGGCCAACACCGGCGCCAGATCGAGTGGCTTGGCGTAGACGCCGACGGCGCCGGCGAGAGCCAGCTCCCCCGGCGCCCCGTAGCCCCAGCCGGCGCCGTAGCAGGGCACTGCGTGCTCAGCCGCGCCATGCACGTCATGCAGCCGGTCACCGACCATGACCACGGTCGAGGGATCGGGGTTACCGAGCCGCCGTAGCGCTTCGCCGACGACGAGCGCCTTGGAGTCGCGGGCGCCGTCGAGAGTGTCGCCGCAGATGGTCTCGAAGTGTTCGTGCAGGCCGAGGTGCTCGACGATCGGGCCGGCATAGTGCTCGGGCTTGCTGGTGGCCACCGCCAGGGTCACGCCCCGCGCCGTCAGTCCGGCTCAGTAGCTCGTCGATGCCTTCATACGGCGTGACGTCGAACATGCCGCCGTCGGAATAGAAGCCTCGGTAGGACGTGATGATGTCAGGCACCAGTTCGGGCGCCACGATCTCGGGCAGCGAGGAGTAGAACGGCGGACCGAGTACGTGCCGCTCCTGCTCGGGGGTCATCGGCTCGGCTCCGACGACGGCGAACGCCTGCCGCAGCGAGCCCAGGATTCCCGGCGCCGAATCCGAAAGCGTGCCGTCGAGGTCGAACAGGACGACCTGAACCGGCCCGCTCACGCGCCGGCCGTCCCGCTGAACTTCGCCTTGCCCGGCCCGTTCTCGAGGAACGACGTGACCCCTAACTGCCGGTCCTCGGTGGCGAACAGCGAGGCGAACAGCTGCGACTCGAGGCGCAGTCCCGCGCTGAGCGGTCCCTCGAGGCCGCCGTCGATCGCCTGCTTGGCCATTCGCAGCGCGAGCATCGGGCCCCTGGCGAACTTTGCCGCCATCGCCAGCGCGGTGGCGTACACGTCGGCGGCGGGTACGACCACGTCGACCAGCCCGATCGCCAACGCCTCGTCGGCGTCGACCATGCGACCGGTGAACACCAGGTCCTTGGCCTTGGCCGGGCCGATCAGCCGGGGCAGTCGCTGGGTACCGCCGGCGCCCGGGATCACGCCGAGCAAGATCTCGGGCTGGCCCCAGCGGGCATTGTCGGCGCTGACCCGGAAGTCGGCCGTCAGCGCCAGCTCGCAGCCACCGCCGAGGGCATAACCGGTCACCGCCGCAATGACCGGCTTGGGAATGTGCGCAAGCACGCTGAACCCCGCTTGCAGGCGATCGGCGTCGCGAATCATCGCCGCGTGGTCCATTCCGGCGAACTCCTTGATGTCGGCGCCGGCCGCGAACACCTTCTCACCGCCGTAGAGCACGACCGCGCGGATCTCGTCGTCGCTGCCGACGGTTTCGGCGGCCGCCCGCAACTCGTCCTGCAGCGCGACACTCAGCGCGTTCATCGGCGGCCGGCTGAACCTGATGACGGCGACGCCTCGGGCCAGGTCGCCCCCGGTCTCGATGTTGACGAACTCACTCATCGCCTCTGCCCTTCTGCCGTTGGCGCCGATGCAGGTAGTCAACCGTGCCGGGTCCGGCTAGATCGCCCGGGCGTACCAACGGCCGCGGCGCCGCTCGACCGTCAGCGGCAGCCCGAACGTCGCGGTCAGATTCTCGGCCGTCAGGACGTCCGAGGCCAGGCCGCTGGCCGCAACCCGTCCGTCGCGCAGCAGCAGTACGTGGCTGACGCCGGGCGGGATCTCTTCGACGTGGTGGGTGACCAGCACCGAGGCCGGCGCCTCGGGATCGTCGGCCAGCCGCACGAGGCGGGCCAGCAGGTCCTCGCGGCCACCGAGATCCATGCCGGCGGCCGGCTCGTCGAGCAGCAACAGCTCGGGGTCGGTCATCAGCGCCCGGGCGATCTGCACCCGCTTGCGCTCCCCCTCGGACAACGTGCCGTACGTCCGATCCGCCAGCTGGGCGGCACCGAGCCGGCCGAGCAGCGACTCGGCCCGCCGCACGTCGACCGGGCTGTAGGCCTCGCGCCAGCGGCCGAGCACCGAATAGCCGGCGCTGATGACGACGTCGGCGACCCGCTCGCGATTCGGGATCCGCTGGGCCAAGTGCGGCCGAGGCGAACCCGATCCGGGTCCGCAGCTCGAAGACGTCGACCGCGCCGAGCCGTTCGCCGAACAGGTAGGCGTTGCCGCCGGTCGGGTGCAGCATCGCCGCGGCGATCTGCAGCAGCGTCGTCTTGCCGGCGCCGTTGGGACCGAGCACCGCCCAGCGCTCGTCGACCTCGACCGTCCAGTCGATCGAGTCGAGCAGCAGCTTGCTGCCGCGACGCACCGTCACCTGGTCGAACTGCAGCACGGCATCCGGGTTGATCTCTGGCACCCGCTCATCCAACCGCACGAACCGGGCGGCCCTCGTGCTGGCCACCCGGTTCGTGAAGCTGACGTGCAGTACTGCTGTACGGCTAGTCGGCGTACGGCTCAGTCGGCCGGGCCCGCGATCGTCTTGATCGTCGCCGTGTGGCTGGCACCCGATGCGTCGGTCCAGGTGATCTAGACGCTCTGGCCGGCCTTGTAGGTCGCGAGCGCCGTCGACAGGTCGGTCTGCGAGGTGATCGCCGTCGAGCCGACCGCGGTGATCGTGTCGCCGGCAGCCAGACCGGCAGCGGCCGCCGGCGTGCCCGCGACGACACCGGACACAACCGCGCCGGTACCTGTAGCCGTGCCCGGGCTGCCACCGAAGCCGCCGCTGGTGCTGGTGGCGGCCGAGATCTGGACCCCGATGAAGGCCGGGTAGCCGAGGTGGATCGTGCTCGAGGCCTTGCCCTGCTCGATCTGGGTCGCGATCGAGACCGCGGTCGTGATCGGGATCGAGTACGCCTCGGTCAGCGAGGTGGCGCTGTAGCCGCGCGGTGACGCCGACGAACTGGACCCGGCGGTGTCGATGCCGATGATCTCGCCGCTGGCGTTGTACAGCGGACCACCCGAGTCGCCGGCCGCGATCGGCGCGTTGCTCTCGATCAGGCCGGTGAGGTTCTCGGGGTTCGAGCCGTTGTCGTCGCTGGCGGTGATGGACTGATCGACCGCGGTCACCGTGCCGCTGGCGGTGCTCGGCGTGCCGCCCGTGCCGCCGGCGTTGCCGACCGCGGTGACCGCGTCGCCGACCGCGACCTTGGCCGTGGTCGAGATCTTCGCCGTCGCCAGACCGCTGGCGTTGCTGAGCTGGATCACGGCGATGTCCTGGGTCGGGTCGGTGCCGACCACCGTCGCGGTGTAGGTCTTGCCGGTGCTGACCACGGTGACCGAGATGCTGGTCGCGCCTTCGACGACGTGGTTGTTGGTCAGGATCTCACCGTTGGAGGTGAGCACCAGGCCGGTGCCGGCCGCCTCGGCGTTCTGGTACTTCAGCGTGGTGTCGATGTCGACGACACCGATCGACTGGGTCGCGTTGGCGGTGCCGGTGCTGGTCGTGCCGCCACTGGTGCCGCTCGACCCACTGCCGCTGCCGGTCGACCCGCTGCCGGTCGACCCGCTGCCGGTCGAACCGCTCCGGTCGAACCATTCCCCGTCGTGCCGCTGCTGCCCGAGCCGGGCAGGATCGCGCTGGCGGCGCTGCCGGTGCCGGTCAGCGACAGCGAGGAGTTGGTGGTGACGATGCCGGCGACGCAGGCGGCGGCCAGTACGGCGACCAGGCCGGACGTGAGGGCGATCCGCCGGCGCCGACGGGCCGGTGACGGTGCCTCGGCCGGGGCCGCATAGGCCGACTGACCGTAGGGGTCGTACTGAGACTGCGTGTACTGCGGCTGCCCGACGGCCCGTACAGCGGCTGCGTGAACTGCGGCTGCGTGTACTGCGGCTGCGCGTACTGCGGCTGCGCGTACTGCGGCTGCGTGTACTGCGGCTGGGCGTACTGCGGCTGGGCGTACTGCGGCTGGGCGTACTGCGGCTGGCCGACCGACGGGTACTGCGGTTGTCCGTACGCCTGCGGGTAGGTTGCCGGGCCACTGGTGGCTCTGCCCCAGTCCATCCGAGGGCCAGGCCGCGGGCGGCGGCGTCGGCGCCGCCGGCGCTGAGGGCGCGGCGCTGGCTGCTCGTCGGGCGACAGGTTCTCGCGCGGCTCGTCCATCTGTTCTCCTCCAAAAGCGCTGGCCGGCTCTCCGTCGAGCGGCCCTGCAACCAGGTAAGCCGTCCGAACCTGATAGTTGCTGAGTCTTCGCCATGAGCTTCCTGAGAACGCTCGCCCGACCGGATCGCCGCGCCGACGCCGATCGCGTCGACCAAGTGCCCGGTCCGGTCGACTCAGACTAGAGTTTTGCCCCTATGTCTGCTCGAAGTCGGTCGGCCCGAAACAGCGATCCAGCGCCCCTGCGCGTACCGGTGACTCGGGCTAGCAAGGCAACCTGGCCCGGCCGCCCTTTCCCGCTGGGCGCCACCTGGGACGGCGAGGGCACCAACTTCGCGCTGTGGTCCTCGACGGCGACCGGGGTCGAGGTGTGCCTCTTCGACGACGAGGGCACCGAGGTCCGGGTGCCGCTCGAGCACAGCACGTTTCAGGTCTGGCACGGCTATCTGCCCGGCGTCGTTCCCGGTCAGCGGTACGGATTCCGGGTCGACGGCCCGAACGACCCGTCCCGCGGCCTGTTCCACAACCGCGGCCAAGCTGCTGATCGACCCGTACGCCCGGGCGATCGAGGGTGCGTTCGTCGACAACCCGGCGGTGTACGCCGACAGCCCGGCCGATTCGGCGCCGTTCGTGCCCCGCTCGGTGCTCGTGCACGAGGACTTCCCGTGGGGCGAGGACCGACGACCGCGCACCCCGTGGGACGACACCGTCATCTACGAACTGCACGTTCGCGGCTTCACCATGACGCACCCGGACGTGCCGCCGCACCTGCGGGGCACCTACGGCGGACTCGCACACCCGGCCGTCATCGACTACCTCAACGGACCTCGGCGTCACCGCGATCGAACTGCTGCCGGTCCACCACTTCGTATCCGAACCGCAGTTGCAGGATCGCGGCCTGATCAATTACTGGGGTTACAACAGCCTCGGCTTCTTCGCCCCGCACGAGGCGTACGCGACCGGCCCGGGTAACCAGGTGCGCGAGTTCAAGGCGATGGTCCGGGCAATGCACCAGGCCGGCATCGAGGTGATCCTCGACGTCGTTTACAACCACACCCCCGAGGGCCCACCCGACGGGCCGATGCTGTCGTTCAGGGGCATCGACAACTTCTTCTACTACCGCACCGCGAGTGGCGACCCGAGTCGCTATGCCGACTACACCGGCTGCGGCAACACCTTCGACACTCGTGGTCCATTCCAGCTGCAGCTCGTCATGGACTCGCTGCGCTACTGGATCAGCGAGATGCACGTCGACGGCTTCCGCTTCGACCTCGCGTCGGCCCTCGCTCGGGCGGCGCCCGACGTCGACAAGCAGTCGCCATTCCTCGACACGATCCATCAGGATCCGCTGATCTCGCAGGTCGAAACTCATCGCCGAGCCGTGGGACGTCGGCGCCGGCGGCTATCAGGTCGGCCAGTTCCCGCCCCCGTGGACGGAGTGGAATGGCCGCTATCGCGACACCGTGCGCAGCTTCTGGTCCGACGGCGGCAATGGCGTGCGCGACCTCGCGTACCGGCTGTCGGGATCATCGGACCTCTATGCCGACGATGGCCGTTCGCCGTTCGCATCGATCAACTTCATCACCGCGCACGACGGCTTCACGATGCGCGACCTGGTCGTCTTACAACCACAAGCACAACGAGGACAACGGCGAGAACAACCGCGACGGCACCGACGACAACCGGTCCTACAACTTCGGCGTCGAAGGCGAGACCGACTGACCCATCGATCATCGCGCTGCGGCAGCGGCAGGTGCGCAACCTGCTGACCACGCTCGTGCTGTCGGCCGGTGTGCCGATGGTCGTGGCCGGCGATGAGCGCTGGCGCACCACGAACGGCAACAACAACCCGTACGCCCAGGACAATCCGACGTCATGGCTGGACTGGACCGGCGGCCCCGAGGCCGATTCCTTCCTGGCCCTCGTGCGCAGTCTGATCGCGCTGCGCCGGCGATCACCCGTGCTGCGCCAGCGCGCCTTCTTCGACGGACGTCCGGTGCCGGGCGGTGACGGCTGCAAGGATCTGGCCTGGTTCCATCCGGACGGACGGGAATTGGCCGACGCCGACTGGTTCGACGGCGGTCTGCGCACCATGGGCATGTATCTGGACGGGCGCGGCCTGCGCGATCGTCGACCAACGCGGCCAGATCATCATCGACGAGTCGTACCTGTTCATCGTGCACAGCGGCGATGATCCGGTCAGTTTCACGCTGCCGGGCGCGCCGTGGGCCGATGCCTACCGAGTCGTCATCGACACGACCTTCGCCACCGGCGAGCCCGATCCCGGGGCGCCGGACGTACCCGGTGGGCGCACCCTGTCGATCGGCGCGCGCACCTCGATGCTGCTGCAGGTCCTGCGCGACGCGTAGTCCGGCGTTTTTCGCCACCGCTGCGAACCTTGCCGCAATTTGACCACTCATCGCGCACAATAAGGCGGGCGACGTACGGGCGGCGTCGATGGGGGCAACGTGAATCGGGGAAAGAACAAGCGTTTCGTAACGCTGATGTTGATCGGGCTGGCGATCCTCGCCGCGCTGATCGTCGAGGTCATCGGTGGTTCGACCGGCGGGGGCGCAGCCACGCCGAGCCAGTCCACCACGGCCGGCGCGCACGCGGTCAATCCGGCGCGGACCGGCAGCGCCGGTGGCACCGGAAGTAGCACCGGCGGCAGCGCCGTCGGCGGTGGCTCGGGATCCAGCGGGAGCACCCGCGCGAACACGACCGGCCCCGGCAACTACAAGACCGTCGGCACCGCGGTCAACCTGCGGTCGGGCGCCGGCACCGACACGCGGTGATCACCGTGATGAGCCAGGTCGGCTCGCCCGTCCAGCTGTCGTGTTACGTGCGCGGAACCTCGGTCGCGGGCGACCCGTGGTGGTACCGGGCCACCTTCATCAACGCCCACGGCTACGTTGCCGGTTTCTGGGTCGACACCGGCCCCGATCCGGCCAAGACCCACCTGCCCGCCTGCTAACCGCCAACCTGACCTCGCCACCAGCGCAGCTGAACGTGACCGCCCTTAGCTTGTGCGGAGGCAACGCAGCGACGCGAAGCGAGCGAGGCCCGGAGCTAGATGTCACATTGCGCTGGCGATCAGCCCCAGTTCGCCGGGCGAGCTGAGCAGCTCGCTCTTGGGCAGCACCCGAACCGTGTAGCCGAATGAGCCGGTGTGTTCGAGCGGGATGTCGCCGCTGTAGCGGATCGCGCCGTCGCCATCGTCGATCGGTGACAACGACATCGTCTGCACATTGATCAGGCGATCGTCCTGGTCGACCGAGCCGTACGCCGCCGACACGTCGACGTCGTCGGCCCCCAACGGGCCGAGTTCGATCTCGGCCCGCAGGTGCAGGACGCCGCCGAGCTGCGGGTCGCCATCGACGTTCGACTCGACGTGGACGACCTTGACGCCCGGCCACGCCTCGACGACCGTGCTGCGCCAATCCGAGAGCGCCTTGGCCTCGGCATAGTCCTTGGCCGCCAGTTTGATCCCGGCCGCCGCGGCCGGCGCATAGAGCTGCTCGACGTAGTCGCGCACCATCCGGGTCGCCATCACCTTCGGTCCGAGCGCGACCAGCGTGTGCCGGACCATCTGCACCCAGCGGGCCGGAATGCCACTGGCGTCGCGGTCATAGAACCGGGACGCGACATGGTTGCTGATCAGGTCGTACAAGCCGTTGGCCTCGACCTCGTCACGCCGGTCGGCATCGGCCACCACGTCGGCCGATGGGATTGCCCAGCCGTTCTCACCGTCGAACCACTCGTCCCACCAGCCGTCGAGGATCGAGAGGTTGAGCGCGCCGTTGAGGGCTGCCTTCATGCCCGAGGTGCCACACGCCTCGAGCGGTCGCAATGGGTTGTTCAGCCAGACGTCGACGCCCCAGTAGAGGTAACGGGCCATCGCGATGTCGTAGTCGGGCAGGAACGTGATCCGGTGCCGAAGCGCCGGGTCATCGGCGAACTTGACCATCTGGGCGATGAGCTGCTTGCCGTGGTCATCGGCCGGGTGGCTCTTGCCGGCCAGCACGATCTGGATCGGGTGGTCGGGGTCGAGCAGCAGCGCCCGCAGCCGGTCCGGGTCACGCAGCATCAGGGTGAGCCGCTTGTAGGACGGGACGCGGCGGGCGAACCCGATCGTCAAGACGTCGGGGTCGAAGGCGGAGGTGGTCCAGCCGAGCTCGGCCTCGCTCATCCCGCGTTGCAGCGCAGAAGCCTTGATCCGGCGGCGGATCTCGCCGACCAGCCGTTCGCGCAGCACCCGGCGGACGGCCCACAGGTCGGCGTTGCTGACCCGGTTCAGCCCGGTCCATTCGCCGCCGAGTTCCATGACGTCGATGCCGACCTCGCGCTCGACCATCTCCATGATCTCGCTCGACATCCAGCTCGATCCGTGGACGCCGTTGGTGACCGAGCTGATCGGCACCTCGTTCGGGTCGAAGCCCGGCCACAGGTCGGCGAACATCTCGCGGCTCACCTCGCCGTGCAGCAATGAAACGCCGTTGGCCCGACCGCCCAGCCGCAGGCCCATGTGCGCCATGTTGAACGTGTCGGGGTCCTCTTCGGCCCCGAGCGCGATGATCCGGTCGACCGCCCCGGGCATCAGGCTGGCGAGGTGTTCAGCGACCAGGTCGCTCGGGAATCGATCGATACCGGCCGGCACCGGGGTGTGAGTGGTGAACACCGTCCCGGCCCGTACCGCCTGCATCGCGACGCCGAAGTCGAGACCGTCCTGTTCGACCAGTTCTCGAATGCGCTCGACGCCGAGGAATCCGGCATGACCCTCGTTGGAATGGAACACCTCGGGCGCCGGCGTGCCGGTCGAGGCGCAGTAGGCCCGGATCGCGCGCACGCCGCCGATGCCGAGCAGCAGTTCCTGCTCGAGCCGGTGCTCCTTGCCGCCGCCGTACAACCGGTCGGTGACCTGCCGGGCAACGGCGTCGTTGTCCTCGATGTCGGAGTCGAGCAGCAGCAGCGGCACCCGGCCGACGTTGACCACCCAGACCTGGGCGTGCAGCTGACGACCGCCCGGCAGGTCCAACGTGATGCGAACCGGCGGGCTGTCCGGATCACCGGCCCGTTCGCGCAGGATGCGGATCGGTAGGCCCTGCGGATCCAGTGACGGGTAGCGCTCGAGCTGCCAGCCGTCACGTGACAAGGACTGACTGAAGTAGCCGGATCGGTACAGCAGACCGACGCCGATGATCGGCACGCCGAGGTCACTGGCCGCCTTGAGGTGGTCGCCGGCCAGGATGCCGAGACCGCCGGAGTACTGCGGCAGCACGGCGGCGATGCCGAACTCGGGCGAGAAGTACCCGATCGCGGCGGGCAGGTCCGGGCCGCTCGGATCGGCTTGTTGGCGTTGGTACCAGCGCGGCTGCTCGAGGTAATCGGTCAGGTCGTCGTGGACGTCGGCGAGCCGGCGGAGGAAGCGGCGATCCCGGGCCAGCACGGCCAGCCGCTCGGCGCCCACCTCGCCCAGCATGCGGCCGGGATCGCCCCCGCACGCCTGCCAGAGATCGGGATCGACGGCTTCGAGAAGCTCACGGGAATCGGGGTGCCAGGACCAGCGAAGGTTATTGACAATTTCACCCAGTTTGACCAACTCTGGGGGAAAAGCGGCTCGGACTGTCAAACGGCGCAAGGCTTTCACCCGAAGAGGGTATCGGCTCAACGTTGCCGCCGCATTTCGGGCGCTGCAAGGGTTTACAGGGGCAGGTCATTGGGTAGCGTTGCCGGTGTGGTGGGCCGACTCGGTATAGCCGACGTAGAACCAGTGATCGCCGGTGTGAGTGCCGGCGAGTTTCCGGCGCGCGCCGCCGTGGGCGAGGTCGTGCCCATCGCCGCGACCGTGTTCCGCGAGGGGCACGACGCGGTTGGCGCGAACGTGGTGGTCCGCTCGCCGAGCGGCACCAAGGCGCTGGTCCTACGCATGGCGCCCGGTGCTGCGGGATCGGATCGGTGGCACGCGTCGGTGACGTTCGACCGCCCCGGTACGTGGACGTTCGCGATCGAGGCCTTCAGCGACCCGCTCTCGACCTGGCACCACGCGGTCACCGTCAAGCTCGAGGCCGGCCAGGACGCCGCCGAGCTCGAGAACGATCTCGAGACCGGCGCCGCACTGCTGGCCCGCGCGGCGAAGGCCTTTCCCAAGGCGATGGCGCCGGCCCGGATCCAGGCGACCGCCGCCGCCCTGGCCCTCACCGACAACTCGCTGGATCTGGCCGACCGGGTCGCACCGGCGCTCGAACCCGAGCTGCAGGCCGCGCTGCACGAGTACCCGATCCGCGAACTGGTCACCCGGACCGCGACCTATCCGGTGCTCGTCGACCGGGAGCGCGCACTGTTCGGCTCCTGGTACGAGTTCTTCCCGCGCTCGATCGGCGCCGTCCTGGACGGCGACGTCGAGGCACCGGCCCGACCACTGCGCCACGGCACTCTCAAGGACGCGACGAAGCACCTCGAGTACGTGGCCAGCATGGGCTTCGATGTCGTCTACCTACCTCCGATCCACCCGATCGGCGATGTGCACCGCAAGGGTCCGAACAACGCGCTGGTGGCAGCCAATTGGGACGTCGGCTCGCCCTGGGCCATCGGTTCGTCCGACGGCGGCCACGACAGCATCCATCCCGACCTCGGCACGATGGCCGACTTCACCGCCTTCGTGCGGCGGGCTCGTCGACTCGGGCTCGAGGTCGCGCTCGACCTCGCGCTGCAGACCGCGCCCGATCATCCGTGGGTCAGCTCGCACCCGGAGTGGTTCACCACGAAGCCGGACGGCACCATCGCGTACGCCGAGAACCCGCCGAAGAAGTATCAGGACATCTATCCGCTGAACTTCGACAACGATCCCAAGGGGATCTACGCCGAGTGCCTTCGGGTGGTCGAGGTCTGGATCGCCGCCGGCGTAAAGATCTTCCGCGTCGACAATCCGCACACCAAGCCGATCAATTTCTGGCATCGCCTGATCACGGCGATCAAAAAGGACCACCCGGACGTCCTATTCCTAGCCGAGGCCTTTACCCGGCCGGCAATGATGCACACGCTGGCCAAGGTGGGATTCACCCAGAGCTATACGTACTTCACGTGGCGCAATACGAAGGCCGAGCTCGAGACCTATATCGGCGATCTGGTCGAATCGGCCGACTACATGCGACCGAACTTCTTCGTAAACACGCCCGACATCCTGAGCGAGTACTTGCAGCACGGCGGGCCGGCCGCGTTCGCCATTCGCGCTGTCCTCGCGGCAACGATCTCCCCGTCGTGGGGGGTGTATTCGGGGTACGAGCTCTTCGAGAACGAAGCGGTTCGCCCGGGCAGCGAGGAATACCTGGACTCGGAGAAGTACCAACTGCGTCCACGTGACTTCGCGACCGCGATCGCCGAGGGGCGATCGTTGTCACCGCTACTGACCCAGCTCAACGCCATCCGAAATGCACATCCGGCTCTGCACGGATTGCGCAATATCCGGCTGCACTGGATCGACAACGCCTCGATCCTCTGCTTCAGCAAACAGGATCCGACGACGGGCGACACCATCCTGGTCTTGTGCAACACCAATCCGTACGGCGCCGCGGCCGGCTGGACCTCCCTCGACCTGCCCGCACTCGGGCGCCAGTGGACCGACCGGATAACCGTCCGCGACCTGCTCACGGGCGCCGAGTACGACTGGGGCCAATTCAACTTCGTTCAGCTTGATCCGTCGCAGCCTGCGCACATCTTCGTCGTCAATCCGGTCGACGAATGACCGAGGTGGCCCGGGTCGCGGATCCGGAGTGGTTCAAGCGGGCGGTCTTCTACGAGGTCCTCGTCCGTGGATTCGCTGACTCCAACGGCGACGGCACCGGCGATATCCAGGGCCTCATCGGCAAGCTCGACTACCTGTCGTGGTTGGGGGTCGACTGCCTCTGGCTGCCGCCCTTCTATCCGTCACCGCTTCGCGACGGTGGGTACGACGTCAGCGACTACACCGGCGTGCTGCCCGAGTTCGGAACGGTTGATGATTTCACGGCTCTGCTGCACGAAGCGCATCAGCGCGGCATCCGCGTGATCGTCGACTTCGTGGCCAACCACACCTCTGATCAGCACCCGTGGTTTCAAGCCTCCCGCAGTGACCCGACCGGTCCGTACGGCGACTTCTACGTATGGAGTGACGACGACACCCGCTTCAGCGACGCCCGGATCATCTTCGTCGACACCGAGCCGTCCAACTGGACCTTCGACCCGATCCGTAAGCAGTACTTCTGGCACCGGTTCTTCAGCCACCAGCCCGATCTGAACTTCGACAACCCCGACGTGCAACGCGCGATCATCGACGCGCTGCGCTTCTGGCTCGACAAGGGGATTGACGGATTCCGGCTCGACGCCGTCCCGTATCTCTTCGTTCGCGAGGGCACGAACGGCGAGAACCTGCCCGAGACCCACGAATTCCTCAAGCGTCTTCGCAAAGAGGTCGATCGCGATTACCCCGACCGGGTGCTGCTCTGCGAGGCGAACCAGTGGCCCGCCGACGTCGTCGAGTACTTCGGCGACCCGGTCGTCGGCGACGAATGCCAAATGGCCTTCCACTTTCCGGTGATGCCGCGGATCTTCATGGCGGTGCGTCGCGAGTCGCGCTACCCGATCTCCGAGATCATGGCCCAGACGCCGCCGATCCCGCACAACTGCCAGTGGGGCATCTTCCTGCGCAACCACGACGAGCTGACGCTTGAGATGGTCAGCGACGAAGAGCGCGACTACATGTGGGCCGAATACGCCAAGGACCCGCGGATGAAGGCCAACATCGGCATCCGTCGCCGACTGGCGCCACTTCTCGAGAACGACCTCAACCAGATCGAACTCTTCAACGCGCTGCTCCTGTCATTGCCGGGCTCGCCCGTCCTGTACTACGGCGACGAGATCGGCATGGGTGACAACATCTGGCTGGGCGACCGCGACGGGGTGCGGACGCCGATGCAGTGGACCCCTGACCGCAACGCCGGATTCTCGACCTGCGATCCGGCCCGGCTGCACCTGCCGGTGATCATGGACTCGGTCTATGGATTCCAGGTCACCAACGTCGAGGCTCAGACCCGCAACTCATCCTCGTTGTTGAACTGGATGCGGCGGATGATCGCTGTGCGTAAGGCCAACCCGGCCTTCGGCCTGGGCACGTTCAACGACATCGGCGGCAGCAACCCCAGCATCTTGTCCTTCGTCCGCGACTTCGGCGACGACACCGTGCTGTGCGTCAACAACCTCTCGCGATTTCCCCAGGCGGTCGAACTCAACCTGAGCCCATGGCAGGGCTCGACCCCGGTCGAGTTGATGGGTGGATCGCAGTTTCCGCCCGTCGGCGACCTTCCGTATCTGCTGACCCTCGCCGGGCACGGCTTTTATTGGCTGCGGCTGCCCCGGCCGACCGGCGAGCGTGATCGCGACGTGCCGCCGGTTCGGGAAGGAATGGAACCGTGAACGTCACCGCTCAACAGCTCGCCCCGCTACTGAACGGCTGGGTCACCGCCCAGCGGTGGTTCGCCGCGAAGGGCCGTGAGTTCGAGCTGAGCACCCGGGAACTCGCCGCAATAGGTACCGGCGCGCCCGCGGTGTCGATCTGGCTCGTCGACATCACCTTCGCCGACGGCACCAGCGAGACCTACCAGGTGCCGATCGTCGAGCGGGACGAGCCGGTCGACTCACTCGAGCACGTACTGATCGGGACGGTCGAATCGGGTCGAGCAGACGCGCTGGCTCTACGACGCGTTGCACGACCGCGAAAGTACGCATGCCTATTTGGTTGGGCTGCGCGACGAATCGAGCTCGGGGGTCGTTCGATTCGAGCGATTCGTCGAGCCCGAGGAACTGCCGATGGAATCGACCAGCCTGGTACTCACCGGCGAGCAGTCCAATACCTCGCTGACGTTCGGCGACCAGATCATCATGAAGGTCTATCGACGCCTCGAGGGCGGCCTCAACCCGGACATCGAGGTGCATCAGGCGCTCGGCGCGCTAGGCCCCGAAGGCACCCGCCACATTGCCAAGCTCTACGGCGCCGTATCGGCCGACATCGGCGGCGAAACGCTGAGTCTGGCCATGGTGCAGGAGTTCATGACCACGGGGACGGACGGCTGGGAGCTGTCCAAGACGAGTGTTCGCGACCTGATGGCCGAGGCCGATCTGCATGCCGACGAGGCCGGTGGCGACTTTGCCAGCGAGTCGCATCGCCTCGGTGTCGGCCGTGGCCGAGGTGCATGCCGACCTGGCGCGAGCCTTCGGCGTCGCCGAGCTGACCGCCAGTCAGCGCCGCGAGCGCGCCGGTGAGATGCACGAGCGGCTCGACCGGGCGCTGCTGGTGGTGCCCGAGATCGCGGACTGCGAGGCCGGACTGCGTAAGGCGTTCGACGAGTTCGGTTCGTCGTCGACACCGCTGGCCACCCAGCGCATCCACGGCGACCTGCACCTGGCCCAGGTGCTGCGCACGGTGCATCGCTGGGTGCTGCTCGACTTCGAGGGCGAACCCGCCCGTTCGATCGCGCAGCGGAGTCAATTCGACTCACCGCTGCGCGACATCGCCGGCATGCTCCGCTCCTACGACTATGCCGGCGTACTTCCCGGTGCTCGACATGGCCCGCTCCTCGCAGCTCGAGTACCGCGCGGTGGAATGGACCGAACGCAACCGCAACGCGTTCCTCGCCGGTTACGCCGAGGCGGCCGGGCATGATCCGCGGGCCGACGACGCCGCGATCCGCGGCTTCGAGGCCGACAAAGCGGTGTATGAAGCCATGTACGAGGCCCGCAATCGGCCTCGATGGCTCAGCGTGCCATTGGCATCGCTGTCTCGGCTCGCGAACGCGAGCTACGAGCACGGAAGCCTCAAGGAGCCGTCGTGACCCTGTCCGGACCCCCGAACCGCACTGAGACGGTCGCCCCGCTCGATCCACGCCGCGGTCGACCCGCACGAACTCGAACGCCTCGTCGGCGGTGCCCACCACGACCCGCACGCGATCCTGGGCGCACATCCGTTGCCCGATGGCCGGACGGTCATTCGCACGCTGCGTCCCGAGGCCAGCGCCGTAACCGTCGTCCTGAGCGACGGCACGCATAGCGCGCTCACCCGAATCCACGATGCCGGCATCTTCGCCGGGCGTCGTCGATGGCTCACCCACCGACTATCGCCTCGATGTCACCTACGACTCGCAGACGTTTCGGGTCGACGATCCTTATCGCTGGCTGCCAACGCTGGGCGAGGTCGACCTACACCTGATCGGCGAGGGACGACACGAGAACCTGTGGCAGGTGCTCGGCGCCCATGTCAGGGCCTACGACACACCGGGCGGGACGGTAGCGGGCACCTCGTTCGCCGTCTGGGCCCCGGCGGCGCGGGGCGTGCGGGTCGAGGGCGACTTCGACTACTGGTCCGGACGGGCCTATCCGATGCGGACATTGGGATCGTCGGGCGTCTGGGAGCTCTTCATCCCCGGTGTTGGCGACGGCAGCCGGTACAAGTTCCAGATCCTCGGGGCCGACGGAGTCTGGCGCGACAAGGCCGATCCGATGGCTTTCGCCGCCGAGGTCCCGCCCGCCACCGCATCGGTCGTCTTCACCTCGGCCTACAAATGGGACGACGACGAGTGGCTCCAACGGCGGGCCGAGACGCCGTGGCACGCCGCGCCCGTGTCGATCTATGAGGTGCACCTCGGGTCCTGGCGGATGGGTCTGTCCTACCGGCAGTTGGCCATCGAGCTGGTCGATTATGTGCTGGCGACCGGGTTTACCCACGTCGAGTTCCTGCCGGTCTCCGAGCACCCGTTCGGCGGCTCGTGGGGATATCAGGTCTCTTCCTACTACGCGCCGACATCGCGGTTCGGCAACCCGGACGAGTTCCGCTACCTGGTGGATCAACTGCACCGGGCCGGCATCGGTGTCATCATCGACTGGGTCCCCGGTCATTTTCCGAAGGACGCCTTCGCGCTGGCTCGATTCGATGGCACTGCCCTCTACGAACACGCCGATCCGCGGCGCGGTGAACAACTCGACTGGGGTACGTACGTCTTCAACTTCGGCCGTAGCGAGGTCCGCAACTTCTTGGTGGCCAACGCGCTCTTCTGGCTCGAGGAGTTCCACGTGGACGGGCTGCGGGTCGACGCCGTCGCCTCGATGCTCTACCTGGACTATTCCCGCCCGGCCGGCGAATGGCTTCCGAACATCTACGGTGGCCGCGAAAACCTCGAGGCGGTCGCGTTCCTGCAAGAGGTGAATGCGACCGTCTACAAGCGCGTGCCCGGTGTCGTCACGATCGCTGAGGAGTCCACCTCCTGGCCCGGCGTCACCCGCCCGACCCATCTGGGCGGACTCGGGTTCGGTTTCAAGTGGAACATGGGCTGGATGCACGACACGCTCAGCTACATCCACCATGAGCCGGTGCATCGCCAGTTTCACCACAACGAAATGACGTTCTCGATGATGTACGCCTACTCCGAGAACTTCATGCTGCCGATCTCGCACGACGAGGTCGTGCACGGCAAGGGATCCGTTCTGAACAAGATCCCGGGTGACCAATGGCAGAAGCTGGCCACCATGCGGGCGCTGTTCGCATTCATGTGGGCACACCCGGGCAAGCAACTGCTCTTCATGGGACAAGAGTTCGCACAGGGAGCCGAGTGGAGCGAGGCGCGCAGCCTGGACTGGTGGTTACTCGACGGCGACGGTCACCGCGGCATGCAACAACTCGTCCGCGACCTCAACTTCACCTATCGAGAGACGTCGGCGCTGTGGTCCCAAGACGTCGACCCGGCTGGTTTCAGCTGGATAGATGCCAATGACGCATCGGGCAACACCCTGTCCTTCGTTCGTTTTGGTGTCGACGGCTCGATGCTGGCCTGCGTGGCGAACTTCTCGTCCGTCCCGCACGAGCGGTATCGGCTCGGGCTCCCCCGGGCCGGTCGTTGGGATGAGGTGATCAACACCGACGCCGAGGTCTATTCGGGCTCCGGGGTCGGCAATCTGGGCTCCGTGCACGCGGACGAGACCAGCTGGCACGGCCAGCCCGCGTCGGCCGAACTGCGGATTCCGCCCCTCGGTGTCGTCTGGTTACGCTATGTCGAAACCTCGGACGAAAGCTAGCCCGGCGCACGCTCGACTGGACATTGTCGACACAGCGCGTAAGGATCAAACTTAACGGCGATCACATGTCGAACGGGGGCGGTGGTTGATGGCCCGGAGCCGTCGACCCCTGGGAGCGCACCGCAATGTTGGGCCGCAGCTGGCTGCAACCCCGTGATCATGACGTAGCCGCACGAACAATTACCGTGCTCTGCGCGGTCGCGGCCGCCGTGACGATCATCTTCACGGTTGCCGACGAGCGCTCGCGACGCGATCCGGTCGTGCTGATCGTCACCGTGCTCGCCGCGATCGCGGTTATCGGCGCTGGCTGGTCGATCCGCTTCCTGCGCCCGTCCCATACCCTCTCGTGGGCCATCTGCCCGTTCGCGGCGATCGCGGTGATCGTCGTCCTGGATCTGTTCACCACGGACGCGACGGTGGCGGGCCAGGTCTTCTTTTTCTTCCCGGCTCTCTACGGCGCCTCCCAACTGCGGCGACCAGGAGCGATCTGCGTTTCGTTGGCCACGGTCATCGGCGAGATCATCGTCGTGGTGGCCGAGCTACACGTCGGTGCGGGCGTGGCCGATGCGGTGTACATGAGCTGTGCCCTGCTCACGACCGTCGCACTGCTCGTCTTTGCCGGCGAACGACAGGACGCCCTCGTCGGCCAACTCAAGCAGCAGGCGGCGATCGATCCGCTTACCGGACTGGCGACCCGCCGGGTGCTCGATCAAGCGGCGCAGACGGCCCTCACGGCGCTGTCCAGTGGCCCCCGGGGCGAGGGCACCGCATTGATCCTGATCGACGTCGACGACTTCAAATCGGTCAATGACCGGTACGGGCATCCGGCCGGAGACGAGGTACTGATTCGACTCGCCGCGTTGCTCACCGAGGGCTGCCGCGAGGGCGACATCGTCAGCCGGATGGGCGGCGACGAGATCGCGATGTTGCTTCCGGGCTGCTCGCGGGACTCCGTCGCGCGCCGCGCCGACCAGATTCTGTGGGACGTTCGGGCGACCACCTTCCTCGTCCGTGACGGCGACGACGAGGTCCACCCGCTGTCGATCTCGGTCAGTGCCGGACTCGCGCACGCACCCACCCACGCGATCGACGTCCAGGCGATGTACGCGACCGCCGACGCTGCGCTGTATGCCGCAAAGCGGGGGGGCCGCAATCGGGTCGTGGCGCCGCCGAATCCCGAGCAGCTGGCCACCGCATGAACGTCCGCAGGCAACGGCGTCGCGCGCGAACGGCCCCGGGTCGACCCGTCGACTGTTCACGATCTACGCCACCGCCAGCCTCGTCCCGGTGGTCGTGCTCGGCGTCGTACTGGTTCGTCTCCTCGTGGCTCAAGGCGATCGGCAAGGCTTGGCCGAAGGCGTCCGAGCGGCGACCTTGATCCAGCGCACCGCCATCTCGCCGCTGCTGCGTCGACCGATCTGCGCACCGGCATCACTGCGGACCAAAGATCTGCGCTCGACGCAAGCGTCACCCGAATACTGCAAAACGGCCAGGTAGTGCGGCTACGGCTGCGTGACCTCGATGGTCGCATCGTCTATGCCTACGGCGGCGGCCCGACCGGCAGCGCGGATGATGAGGCGATCGACGCGGCCCACGGCGAGACGATCGCCCGATTGACCTACCTCAACGCAGATGATCCTGCCTCCGCCAACCGTGGCCCCCGTGTGGCCGAGATCTATGAGCCACTCCGGGTCACCCAGACGGCACCCACGATCGGCGTCGTCGAGCTCTATCTGCCATATGCCCCGATCGCCACTGATATCGACGACGGTCAGAACGCGGTTTTTGCCGCACTGGCGATCGGACTGCTCGTCGTGTGGGCGGCCATGCTCGCGGTATCGGTCTCGGTCACCCGACGGCTTCGCCGCGAGGCTCGTATCAACGCGGTGCTGGCAAACAACGATCAATTGACCGGGCTGGCCAACCGGTCGCGCTTCGTCAAGCTGATCGACGAGCGGATGGCCGGTGCGTCGACCGGTCGGCCGATCGCCGTAGCCGTCATCGACATCGATCGCTTCCGCGAAATCAACGACACCCTCGGCCATGACAACGGCGACCAGCTGATCGCAACGCTGGCCCGACGATTGACGGCCGTGATGCGCGAGTCGGACATCGTGGCCCGGATCGGCGGCGACGAATTCGGCATCGTGATCGCCGATATCGGGCCGGTTGGCAGCGACACCGACGGTGCGGCCGAGGCCTTGATGCGGCTACGCAAAGCACTCGGTACGGCGGTCGAGATCGACGGCCTGCCGTTGGCGGTCGAGGCGAGCATCGGCTACGCGATCGCTCCCCACGACGGCCTGACCGCTGATGTGCTGATGCAGCGGGCCGACGTCGCCATGTACGTCGCCAAGGATCAGCACATCGGGATCGCCGCCTACGCGGCCAGCCAGGACACCTACAGCTCGGACGCGCTGCGACTGGTCGGCGAGCTCGGCGATGCCATCGAGCAGGGCGAGCTCGTGCTGCACTACCAACCGAAGGTCGATTTGCAGTCCGACACGATCAAGTCGGTCGAGGCGCTGGTGCGGTGGAACCACCCGACCCGGGGCATCCTCTACCCGGATACGTTCCTTCCGGCGGTCGAGCAGACCGAGTTGATCGAGCCGTTGACCTGGTGGGTGCTGCGGCGGGCGACGCTCGACCTGGCCGCGCTCGACCCGACCGGGACGCTCACGGTGGCCGTGAACATCTCGGCCCGCAGCCTGGTTCGAAGCGACTTCGCCGACGACCTGCTCGCCGTGATGGCCGGCACCGGATGCGATCCGCGCCGAGTCGTCCTCGAGGTCACCGAGACGCTGCTGCTCAGCGACCCGCCGCGCGCCGCCGCCACCCTGCGCCGACTGCACGAAGCAGGCTTCACGATCTCGATCGACGACTTCGGCGCCGGCCAGACGAGCCTCGGCTATCTGTCCATGTTGCCGATCAGCGAACTCAAGATCGACAAGTCCTTCGTGCTGTCGATGTTCGACAACGTCCGCAACGCCGCGATCGTGCGTTCGGTCATCGAACTCGGACACAGCCTGGGCCTGTCGGTCACGGCCGAGGGCGTAGAGACCGGCGGCGATGCGCGCCCGGTTGCGGTCCTACTCCTGCGACACGATCCAGGGCTACCTGATATCGAAACCGGTTCCGCTCGAGTCGCTGCGGGATCAGCTGTCCGCGACCGCCGCGCGCGGCTAGCCGGTCAGTCGAAGTCGGTCGGCCGCGCCGGGTCGAGGTGATGCACCAGCATCCGCTCGAGCTGGCGCGCGGTCACCCGGTGCAGCGAGAGCGGCGGCAACTCATCGAGGCCGAACCAGCCGACCGCGAGCGTCTCGAGCGCGTCGGGCTCATGCTCGCGCGGTGGGTTCGCAGAGGAAGAACAACTTGTAGGCATGGACGGGCAGTGGCGGCCGATGACCCTGCCGGTCGCGATCCCAGCAGGCGGCCAGCTTGGTGACGATGACGTCATAGCCGCTCTCTTCGCGCACCTCGCGGATCACCGCCTCGCTCGGCGTATCGAACGGGTCGGCCCAGCCGCCGGGCAGCGACCACAGCCCGTCCGATCGCTCCTGCATCAGCAGCACCCGACGCCGCGTCGTCGAACAGCACCCCGCGAACGTCGACCTTCGGCGTGACGTAACCGCTGTCGCGGCCCAGTTCCAGGGTCAGCTCGACGGCGCTTCGACCGCTGATCGCGGCCAGCAGCTCGGCGCCCAGCCCGGCCAGTTTGCGGTAGCGGTCGAGGTCGTAGCGCGATCTCGGCGTAGGTCAGGCCGTTCGCGGCGATCGCGGCCACCTGCACCGCGATCTGGCGGATCGCGTCAGCCGGATCATTCGGACCAGCGGGGTGGGGTACGGCAGGGTCGGGTACGGCGGGGCGGCCAGGGGTCACGGACACGACGCTAGCCGTAATGCCCAGCCGGAATGATCGCTGCCGAAGCTCTGTTGGACTTACCATACAGTTGCACACGCAACTATCTGGAGGACGTCATGCCTGCTGTCACTGCCGACCCGCTTACCCTGCCCCGAATCCCGGTGGCCACGCTGGGCGATTCCGAGCGCGCCACCCGATCAGTGACCACCGGTCCGCGCGGCTTCGAGGGCGAGGGGTTCCCGGTCGTGCGGGCCTTCGCCGGCGTTTCGAAGGCCGAGCTCGACCCGTTCGTCCACATGGACCAGATGGGCGAGGTCGACTACGCGCCGGGCGAACCCCGGGGCACCAACTGGCACCCGCACCGCGGCTTCGAGACCGTCACCTACATGATCGACGGGACCTTCGAGCACGAGGATTCGCACGGCGGCGGCGGGGTGATCGAGAACGGCGCGACCCAATGGATGACCGCCGGCGTCCGGCATCCTGCACATTGAAACCCCGCCCGAGTCGTTGGTGATGTCCGGCGGGCTGTTCCATGGCCTGCAGCTGTGGGTGAACCTGCCGGCCAAGGACAAGTTCAGTCCGCCCGCCTACCAGAACCTGACCGGTGACGCCTCGACCCTGCTGTCGTCGGCCGACGGCGGCGCGCTCGTGCGGTTGATCGCCGGCAGCATCGGCGAGCACGCCGGGCCCGGTTCGACCCATACGCCGATCACCCTCGCGCACGCCAGCATCGTGCCGGGCGCGACGCTGTCTGCGCCCTGGCGGGCCGACTACAACGCGCTGGTCTACGTGCTCTCCGGACGCGGGACGGTCGGCGCCGATCGTCGCCCGATCCACCAGGGGCAGCTCGCGGTGCTCGGCGCCGGTGACCGGCTGACGGTGTCGGCCGACCAGCCGCAAGACTCCAACCGGCCGGCGCTGGAGGTGCTGCTGCTCGGTGGTCGCCCGATCCGCGAGCCCGTCGTGCAGTACGGACCGTTCGTCATGAACACCGTCGAGGAGCTGCAGCAGGCAATGGACGACTACCAGGCCGGCCGCCTCGGCGTCATCCCTGAGAACGCCCTAATGCCGCATACTTGAGCTGCGCGCCTCGCTCATGCTAGGCTCGCACGTCTACGAGCAGCAGCCGGGCTCACTGGTCGGCGCTGATTGGTCGTCAGAACAGCGCGTTGGTGAGGTCGCGGCGCGCGGGGGCCACCCGAGGATCGTCCGGTCCGATGAGCTCGAAGTAGTCGACCAGCCGGTCCCGGATCGCCCCCCGCTCGGCGGACGGCACCCGCCGCACCAGCGTGATCAGGCGCTGGAACGCGGCGTCGATGTCGCCGGTGACCAAGGAGTAGTCGGCGGCGTCGAGGGCGGCGGCGATGTCGGTCGGGTCGGCGTCGGCGGTAGCGAGCGCGGCCTCCGTCAACAATTCGGTGCGTTCGAGCAGCCGAACCTGACGCAAGGCCAGGCCGGCCTCGACGTTGGCCGGTTCGGCGACCAGGATGGCTTGGTAGGCGGCTGCGGCGGCCGGATAGTCGCCGGCCTCCAGCGCGGCCTCGGCCGGAGCGAAGCGGGGATCGCTCGGCTCGTTCAGCCACGGGCGCCGGAGCGGCGGCGGCGTCGGCCGTCCGGCCGTGTCGGCGGCATCGTCCGCCGGCAGGACCGTCACCCCGGTCAGTCCGGCCTCTTTGCCCGCCTCGATGACGGCCTCGACGAACTGGCGCACCTGCGCCTCCGGCAACGCACCCTGAAAGCCGGGTACGAGCTGTCCGCCGATGACCGCGAAAACCGTCGGAATGCTCTGCACCTGCAGGGCTTGGGAGATACGCGGGTTGGCGTCCACGTCGATCTTGGCCAGGATCCAGCTGCCGTTGCTCTCACCGGCCAGCTTCTCCAGGATCGGTGACAGCTGCTTGCAGGGCTGGCACCAGTCGGCCCACAGATCGAGCAGGATCGGCACCCGGAAGGACTGGTCGAGCACCTCGGCCTGGAAGGTGTCTTCGGTGACGTCGATGACGGCCGAAGGCAGTGGACGGGCCGGCTGGGTCGCGGCGCGGGCCGCGGCATCCGAGCGGGCCTTGACGGCGGCGAGGTCGACGGCGCCGCCCATTGCGGCGAGGGTTGCGGCGCTGGGCTGGGCCGTTCGGGGCGCCCGCTGCGGTGCTGGAGACATGCTTTCAGTCTTTCACGATCTGCCGATGAGGTGCTTGCGCCGGCCTGGTGGCTACTCGGTCATGAAGTCGCCAGCGTCGACCCGCAATCGGCGCAGCAACTCAAAGATTCGGGCCAGCTCGGGCGTATCGAGCGCGTCCAGGCCAAAGTGCGCCGAGTTGAGGTCGGCCGTGGCCTTGGCGACCACATCGCGCCCCTCGTCGGTGATCACGGCCAACGTGCCGCGGCCGTCACGCGGATTCGGCTCGCGTCGGACCAGGCCGGCCGCCTCGAGCCGGTCGATCACATTCGTCACCGACGTCGCGTGTACCTGCAACCGCTCGCCCACCTTCGACAGCGGCAGCGAACCCTCGCGGCTGTAGGACAGCAGCACCAGGGCCTCGTAACGGCTGAATGTCACGCCGTAGGGTCGCAGCCGCGCGTCGAGTTCGGCGATCAGGATCTGCTGGGCCCGCATGATCGAGGTGACGGCCCGCATCGAGGCATAGACCCGGTCGTTCTCGCCCGGCCAGTTCGACTCCCACAGCTGACCGGCCCGGTCGATCGGGTCGAAGTCCAGCGGCGGCGGATGACTTGGCACCTGGGCAGAATAGGCCCCCGGCGGTGCCCGTAGCGGCGATTCGGGCGATCGCCCACCAGCACCATGCCCTCTAGGGTCATGGGCGTGGACTGGGATCTGCGCACCTGCGCCCGCAAGGGACATGTGACCTACGCCGTCACCGAGCCCGAGTTCCGCGCCAAGATCGAGGCCCACACGCCGCTCGGAACGGCCTGGCGGTGCCTGCGCTGCGCAACCTTCGTCCTGGGCGAGCCCCACGCCAGCGGCCCGGCGGCGGACGCGCCCGTCCTACTGCGCGGCGCGGCCCTCCGGTCGGCCTTCATCCTGCGGCTGCTCGCGATCGAACGCTGGATTCGCGGCATCGTGATCATCGCGCTCGGGATCGGGGTGCTGCGGTTCAAGAGCACCGAGGTAAGCATCAAGGAGCTGGTCGACCGCGACCTGAGCTCGCTGCAGCCCTTCTTCGACCAGATTCACTTCAACGTCGCCGACTCCGGCACGATCCGGGCGATCCAGCACGCCCTAGATGCCCGCCAGTCGACGCTGACCTGGGTCGCGGTGGCGCTGCTCGGCTACGGCGCCCTGCAGCTGGCGGAAGGCGTCGGCCTCTGGTCGCTCAAGCGCTGGGGCGAGTACGTGGCGGTCGTCGGCACCACCCTTTTCGTCCCGCTCGAAGTGTACGAAGTGACCGAGAAGGTGACCTGGATCCGGCTGGTCACTCTCGCCATAAATGTGGCCGCGGTGGTCTATCTGCTGGTCTCGAAGCGGCTGTTCGGGATTCGAGGCGGCACCCGCGCCTACGAGGCCTCGATGCATGCTGCGTCGGTGCTCGAGGTCGAGGAGTCGGCCGAGGCGGTGGGCTGACTAGCCTCTCCGTCCGTGCTCGAGGTCGAGGAGTCGGCCGAGGCGGTGGGCTGACTTCCGAGAGGGTCTGCACTGATCTGTGACACCTGAGATCGCTTGTCCGCCGGCCGGGCTAGAAGGATGCTGCTGTGGCTAAGCCGTCGCCTAAGGAGGTTCGCGAGGACGTCGCGAGAATGGCTCGGGGCCGCGGCCGGGTGTCACGCTTCAACTATCCGAGCTGCGTGAGCTCAAGCGCCGGCCACAAGATGGCCAAGCGGACCGCGTGGCGCATCTGCGCCGACAACGGCTGGTGATCCCGGTTCGGCAAGAAGCAGGCCTACTCCAAGGCTCGTGTCGGCGCGCCGGCTCATGAGGACCGTTCTGCAGCACCACCTGCGCGAACCGCACGCACGTCGCCGCGTACCGCGTCCGCCGGGCTCAACAACCCGCTTGGCCTCGTCACCTGCCAGCTGCTACGTGTCGATGGTCGGCAAGTTGACCCCGAGCGAGGGCGTCCCGCACAAGTCAAACCAGGAAACCGACTCGGCGACCAGATTTATGTTCAGCTGCTGACCGGCCAATTCCAGCGGAACGATGAAACGAGCCAAGACGTCGACGCTCTGGCCGGGCGCAAGCGTAAGGGCGGCGTCGGTAGGGACTCTGCGTCTCCCACGGATGGGGGCTTAAAACCCGAGCACCCAGTGCCACGCCGCCAACTGGTACGTCGATCGCGAGCCACCTGGCCGACCCACTGTTTCGAATCTCGATCTCTGCGTTGACGCATATCCCTTCGTCCAGGATTTGTGTTTCGACGCGTATGAGATTGGTTTCGGCAGAAATTGCGGCTCGGTCACGGCTGTCCGAACTCGCACCTCCCGGCTTTCGCAGTATAAATAACTGTTTTGCGTGAACCTGATTGGCGAGCTGGTTCACCATGCTCCGTGTGGGCACACGAGTAGCCACCAGGTCAGTGAAGTCGTCAAGGTCCGCCCAGATGGGTCGAACGGTGAGAATATCGGCGGCCACGAACTCCAGGCCGACCCTAGCTGCCATTGCCGCCATATCGTTGAGGTCGATGTCGCCCTCGACGACGCCAAATTCGCGCATTTCAAATTGCGCTTGATCTGCTTTCGAGTGGTGCAAGCCCGGTTCATCAAAGCCAATTAGCCCGCCCGGCTTCAACACCCGAGCGAACTCGGCCATCACCTCATCCTGATTTACCAAGTGATGGAAGGCGTCGAAGCAGCACGCCTTGTCAATGCTCTCGTCCGGCAGGTCGAAGTGGTGACCATCGAACAGCAAGTAGGTCGGTTGCGGCCTCCCTGGCGAAAGCGGCCACCGTTCGAATCGCTCGTGGGCGTAGTCCAAGGCCGCTGCTGACACGTCAGAGCAGATAACCTCGGCGCCAAGCTGAGCAAAGTTCCAGGACGTCCATCCAGTACCAGCGCCAAAGTCCAGCAGCTTTTCGCCCGGCAACAACCGTAACCCTGCAACCATGTGCCCAAAGCACGTCAGTAGTTCGGTCGTCTCAATCGGGCTCGAAAATGGCTTAGCCAACATGACCTCGACGATGGCGCGATCACGCGAAGCGAAGTATTCGTCGGCAGCAAGATTATGTTGTTCGACCGATTTAGCATTCCGCATTTCGGCTACATCGATCAAGCCAGCTAGCGGCGGCGGCCCGGCCGCCGCGATAATCGCAAGCTGGTGTTCCACCCGAGACGTGAACTCATCCGAACTGGCAAGGTCGGCCCACAGCTGGAGAACGTTAGTATGTCCTGAGGCAAGCGTGGCTAACGCTTCGCGCCTAGCCGAGGAGCCGGCCGTTCGTCCAAGGATGAGGCGATAACCAAGATCGACCGCATCCTCGTGCGAGATTGAAACTCGCTTCGCGTACTTGCCCGATTTTGACGGAACAAACGATCGGCGTAAGTGCTTGAAGCTATGGGCCGCTTGGGTATGTGCACGTAGCATTGCCGTTCGCTCACCGACGAGCGGCGAGGAGGACAGTTCGTGAAGCCTGCAGCAGCGTTCGCGCGCGGCAACTTTCTGCGCGCCACAATGGTGGCGGCGCTCGGCCTGACGCTGGTCGCCTGCGGCAGTGGATCAGCCAAGACGCCCGCGTCCTCAGCAACGTCGGCCACCGCCCTGGTCTCGGCCACCCAGCTGAACAACGACTCGGCGCTGGTCGACACCGCCCTGACGGCGTACACCAGCCGCGATGCCAGCACGCTGACGACAACCGACCAGCTGACTGCGTTCGTCGCGACGACCAGCACCGACCTGACGCAGCTGCGCTCGAGCTTCGACGTCTGGAGCAAGGACCTCGATCACGTCGACCAGTCGGAGGTGGCCGCGTCGAGCAAACAGGCCTACCCCTTGATGCTCGCCTACCGCGACGCTCTCAACGCCTGGATAACCGAGCAGACGGACGAGAACTCGCTCGCCGCCACCTGCCTGCAGCAGAGCACGCCATTGCTGGTGCAGGCCTGCTACACAGGGGCGATCAGCAAATACACCTCGACCGCGGTCGACGCCAAGGTGAAGTCGGCCCGTCAGCAGCTCACGACCGCACTGGGCGGCTGATCGGCGCGTCCGACCGACCCGGGCGGTCCGCGCGCATCCGTTGCCACAGCCGTGGCAGCTTGATCAGTCGGGTCACCAGATAGATGCCGAAGCTGAAGGCACTGACGAAGAAGCTCGGTTTGATCTCGTCGAACTGCAGGCCGAGCAGTAGCCCGCCGTCGGCTGCGATCAGCGCGAACAGGATCGATAAGCCGGCCACCCGGGCCGGGTTCGCGGTCAGCTGCCGGGCGGCCGCGGCCGGCGTGATCGCCAGACTCAGCACCAACAGCGTCCCGACGATCTGGGCCGCCTCGGTGACCGTGACGGCGAGGACGTACACGAAGATCAGCCCGACCGCCCCGGTCGGTACCCCGCGGGCCAGCGCAACCTGGCCGTCGATCGACGCGAACAGCAGCGGCCGGTAGATCACCGACAGGATGACGATGACGGCGGCAGCAATGACCACCAGCACTTCGATGTCGCGCGTGCTGACGCCCAGGAACTGGCCGATCAAGATGTTGGTGGCCGCAGTCGCGAAGCCCCGGTAGAACGACAGCAGCAGCACTCCTAGGCCGAGGCCGAAGGCGAGCACCACCCCGATCGCGGTATTGCGTTCACTGGCCCGATTACCCAGTAACCCGACCGCCGAGCCGACCACCAGTGAACCGACCAACGCACCCGCGACTGCGTCCCCGGCGATGAGCAGTCCCGCGGCCGCGCCGGTGAAGGCGAGTTCGGCACTGCCGTGCACGGCGAAGGCCATGTCACGCGACACCACGAACGGTCCGATCAGGCCGCTGATGATCGCGATCAGCGTCGCCGCGATCAGGGCATGCTGGGCGAAGCCGAGCTGCAGGTAGTCCCAGACCTTCACCGCAGGGACCCGTGGACGCGCGCAGGGTCGGGATGCGCAGGGTCGGGATGCGCAGGGTCGGGATGCGCGTGGTCGCGATGATCGTGCGCCCCGCCCGTCTCGGCACCGCCGACGACGATGATCCGATCCCGCACCCGCAGCACGTCGACCGGTACGCCGTACAGATCGCTGAGCCGCTCGCTCGTCATGACCTCATCAACCGTGCCCGTGGCCCACCGGCCACTGGCCAGGTACAGGATTCGGTCGACGA
Organism: uncultured Actinomycetes bacterium; assembly: GCA_963730855.1. Lineage (GTDB taxonomy): Bacteria > Actinomycetota > Actinomycetes > Mycobacteriales > Jatrophihabitantaceae > CAVSTK01. The sequence continues at coordinate 103,526 of CAVSTK010000008.1, read as the reverse complement.
ACGGCAGGATCGGATTGATCTCGTGGGTCACGAAGACCACCGCGGTGTCAGCCGCGCGGCGCCGGGCATCGATCAGCTCGACTACTCCCTGCTGATGGGCCAGGTCGAGCGACAGCAGCGGCTCGTCGCACAGCAGCAGGGCGGGGTCGCCCAGCAGGGCCTGGGCCACCCGAAGTCGCTGCTGCTCACCCCCGGACAAGCGCCCGATCGGCAGGTCCGCGTAGCTGCTCGCTCCGACGTCGGCGATCGCTCGGTCCACCCGCGCACGAATCGCGCGGGTGTTCCACGAAAGTCCGAACCGGTGTCCGTCGACGCCGAGGCGGACGAGATCGCGGCCGCGGGCGCCGAGGTCGGCATCGAAGCCACGCTGCTGCGGGATGTAGCCGACCAGATTGCTGCCGCGGTGCGGCGCTCGGCCGCCGACGGCGACGGTGCCTGCGCTCAAGGTGGTGAGCCCCAGCAGCACGCGCAGCAGCGAGGTCTTGCCGACGCCGTTCGGTCCGAGGACCGCGACGAACTCACCGGCCGCCACGTCGAAGTCGAGGCCGGACCACAGCCACCGGCCGCCCTGGTGCAGACCCGCATCGCGCAATTCGACGGCCGGCGGACGGGCGACGCTCACCGGTTCAGCGTATTGAAAACCATTCTCAGTATCAACTGAGTCGACGTTACGCGGGGGACGCGGCCCGGCAGGCGCCGCACGTACCGAAGACCTCGATGGTGTGCTCGATATCGGAGTACCCGTGCTCGTCGGCGACCGCGGCGGCCCATCGCTCGACGGCCGGCCCCTCGATCTCTTCGGCCCGCCCGCAGGTCCGGCAGACGATGTGGTGATGATGCGGAGTGCGGGCCTGACCGCAGTAGCGGTAGGTCGTCTCGCCGTCGGGGGTGTGGATGACGTCGACCCCGCCACTGTCGGCCAATGCCTGCAGGTGCCGGTAGACGGTCGACAGACCGACCGCTTCGCCGGCTCCACGGAGGTCGGCGTAGATGTCCTGGGCGCTGCGGAACCCTTCGGCGCGCGACAGCGCAGTCCGCACCACCCCACCCTGGCGAGTCTCGCGCCGACGGGTGCCGTCGCCGCTCATTCCACTGCCGCCACGATGCTCACGGGTCGATTGTAGATGAAAATCGTTACCAGTAACGTCCTCCGTGCCCGCCGTGAGAGCGGTGCGACTCGCTCAGACTCCGGCTGGTGCGCGCAGGATGAGCGCCTCGCCCTGGCCGCCGCCGCCGCACAGCGCCGCGGCACCGATACCGCCACCGCGGCGGCGCAGTTCCAGGGCCAACGTGAGCGCGACCCGCGCGCCCGACATGCCGACCGGGTGGCCCAGGGCGATCGCGCCACCATTGACGTTGACCCGGTCCGGGCCCACGCCGAGATCCTTCATCGACTGCAGACCCACCGCCGCGAACGCCTCGTTGATCTCGATCAGGTCCAGGTCATCGACCGTCAGCCCGTCCCGGCGAAGCGCGTCCTTGATCGCGTTCGAGGGCTGCGACGGCAACGAGTTGTCGGGGCCGGCGACCAGACCGCTCGCGCCGATCTCGGCCAGCCAGCTCAGACCGAGCTCGATCGCCTTGGCCTTACTCATCACTACCACCGCAGCGGCGCCGTCCGAGATCGGCGACGACGATCCGGCCGTGATCGTGCCGTCGGCCGCGAATGCCGGCCGCAGCTTCGACAGCGACTCGGCGGTGGAGTCCGGGCGCACGCCTTCGTCCTCGCGGATCTCGATCGGGTCGCCGCGGCGTTGCGGCACCGAGATCGGCACGATCTCTTCATCGAACACGCCGTTCTTCATTGCCGCGGCCGCCCGCTGGTGCGAGCGAGCCGCGAACTCGTCCTGCTCGGCCCGTCCGATACCGAGCCTGGCCGTGTGCCGGTCGGTCGACTCCCCCATCGAGACACGGTCGAAGGTGTCGGTCAGCGCGTCGAAGGCCATCGAGTCGAGCATCTCGATCGAGCCGTACTTCGTCCCCGTGCGCGAGTTCGCAAGCAGATGCGGAGCGTTGGTCATCGACTCCTGACCACCGGCGACGACGACGTCGAACTGGCCGCTGCGGATCAGCAGATCCGCCGTGGCGATCGCATTCAGCCCGGACAGGCAGACCTTGTTGACCGAGACGGCCGGCACCGACATCGGGATGCCGGCCTTCACCGCAGCCTGTCGCGCGGGCATGACGCCGGCGCCGGCCTGCAGCACCTGGCCCATGATCACGTATTCGACCTGCTCGGGAGTTATGCCGCTGCGCTCGATGGCAGCGCTGATCGCGAAGCCCCCGAGCTCGACGCCCGAGAAGTCTTTGAGCTGCCCGAGCAGCCGACCCATCGGCGTGCGGGCGCCGTTGACGATGACGGACACGGTCTTCTCTGGCTCGTTCACGGTCGGCCCTCCCTCGTAGGTGACTGGCACCACTCTAGGTCGATGTCCGCGGCGGCAGTGTGAGTCTGGGCACGTGCGACCCAAACGGGTCACCCCCACCGTCCACCATGACGACATGGCGAGCGACGCGCTGTTCACCCGGGTCGACCACGTGGGGATCGCGGTGCCCGATCTGGATGCCGCGATCGAGTTCTATCACGACACCTTCGGCGTGGTCAGCGTGCACGAAGAGGTGAATGAGGAACAAGGGGTTCGTGAGGCGATGCTCGTCGTCGGCGACGGCACCACTCGGCTGCAACTGCTGGCCCCGCTGGACGCAACTTCGGCCATCGCCAAGTTCATCGACCGATCCGGTCCTGGCCTTCAGCAGCTGGCGTTCACGGTCGAAGACATCGACCGGGTGAGCCGCCAACTGCGCGAACGGGGCGTCCGACTGCTCTATGAGAGCGCCCGCGGAGGGACCGAGGGCAGCCGGATCAACTTCGTGCACCCGAAGGACGCCGGCGGGGTGCTGATCGAGCTCGTCGAACCGCGGGCGAATTTGTCTTAGACAACCAACTTCGCCCTGATGTACCGGCCTGGTACACGCGCGGATCGCCCGTCGTCGAAACGCGAGGATTGGCGGATGGTTCGGCGGGTGGCACGATCATGTACATGTCAGTCGATAAATCTCTGGATGCCCTTTCGATCATGAGCGAAAACCCTCGCTCGTTCGATACGGTCATGCGCGGCTACGACCGTCGTCAGGTTGATGATTTGATCAACGGACTCGACGAAGAGGTGCGGGCGCAGGCCCGCGAGCGTGAGGCGCTGGCCGCGCGCGTCAACGACATGACGACGCAGCTCGAGAGTTCGTTCGCCCAGATCGAGTCATTGCGGCGACAGGTGCGCGCCGCAACGGTCGAGATCACGGCCGAGAACGTCGACGCGAAGGTTCGCGAGATCATCGACGCTGCCCACGCGAGCGCGGTCAAGGCGCGGGCCGAGGGCGATGCCTACCTGCAGCAGATGCGTCTGGTCGCCGACGATGCCGCTGAGCGCCGCCGCACAACCGCCCGCGCCGAGGCCGACGACATCATCGCCGCGGCCACCCGGCGCCACGCCGAGGCCGACGAGGCGTTTCGTACCCGTATCGCCGAGGCCGACCGCTACCGGGCCGAGATCAACGAGCAGGCCGAGCGGATGGTCGCGGCGGCGCACGAACAAGAGAATCATCTGACGGCCGAGGCCGCCGCCGAGCGGGTCCGCCTCGACGATCTCGCCCGAGCGGAGCGCGAGCAACTCGGCGCCGAGAACGCCGCCAAGATCGCCGCGTTGATGACCGAGTCGGTCGAGCGCGTCGAGACGGCCGAGCGCGATTTCGAGATCGCACTGCGCGAACGCCGCAACGCCGAAGCGATTCGATCGGCCGATCAGGTCAAGGCGTCGACCGCGCAGGCTGAGCAGATCGTGGCCGCCGCGACCGCCGACGCCGAACGGCTGCGCGCCCAAGGCCAGACCGACCTGGATGCCGCGATCGCTGCCGCCGCCCAGGCCACGGCGACCGCCGATCAGTACGCCGCCGAAACAACTACCGGGGCGGACGAATACCGCGATCGAATCACGGCCGAGGCCGACACGTACGCGGCGACCGTGCGGGCTGACGCCGACACATATCGCGCCGAGCAGGTCGCTCAAGCCGACGAGTACTCATCCACGGTCCGGACTGAGGCCGACGAGTACGCGGTGGCCGTCAAGGCGGCGGGTGAGGCCCACGCCGAAGAGCACAAGGCGGCCGCCGTCGAGCACGCCAACTGGGTCAAGGCCGAGGGCGAGAAGCACGCGGCCGCCCACCGGACCGCCGCGCAGCAGCAGGCGGACCAGCTCAAGAGCGAGGCTGACAGCCACGCGGCGCGCGTGAAGAATGAGGCCGAGGACCACGCGCTACGGGTCACCACCGAGGCGAGTGATCAGGTCGCGGCCGCCCGGTCCGAGGTCGAGCAGCTCACCGCGCACCGCGACGACACCCGGACCCAGATCGCCGACCTGCACGAACGGCTCAGCCGGGTCCTGAACGGGGTATCGCAAGACTCGCATGTCTGACTCGATCGATCAGCGTGGGTCGACCCTCGCCTCTCGCGGCGGGATCTCGCCGTTCGTCGTCGGCTTTGCCGCGGCCGTCGGCGTCGGCCTCGCCTACGTCCTGTTCCGTGTGATCGTCGATGCGCGAGACATGCTCATCCTCGTCGCGCTGTCGCTCTTCTTCGCGATCGGCCTCGACCCCGCGGTGCGGTTGGTCGAAGTCTGGGGACTGCGCCGCCCGCTCGCGGTGACGGTCGTGTTCCTCGCCCTGGCCGCAGTCGCCACCGGCTTCGGTTTCGCGGTCGTCCCGCCGCTCGTCGACCAGATCACCAACTTCTCGCATCATCTACCGACCTACATCAGTGATCTGCAGAACAACAGTCGAATCCGCCAGCTGGACGCGCGTACGCACGTCCTCAATAACATTCGCAGCTTCGTCGACTCCGGCAACCTGGCCAAGACCGTTGCCGGAAACGCGCTGACCGCCGGCACCGCGCTGGCGACCACTGTCTTCGACGGCCTGACGGTGCTCATCCTGACGCTGTACTTCATGGCCTATCTGGACGACATCGTCGACTTCGGCCATCGGCTGGTGCCGCGCTCACATCGCGAAGGAGTCAGCTCGGTCAGCACCAAGATCACCCGCCAGCTGGGCGAATACGTGGCCGGCAACGTGGTCGCCGCCGTCATCGCCGGCGCGGTGACGCTGGTCTGGCTGGCGATCATCGGAGCGCCGACGCCGATCGCGCTCGCCTTCGTGGTGGCCCTGCTCGACGTGATTCCGCTGGTCGGCGCCACGATCGCAGCGATCATCGTCTGTACGGTGATTGCACTCGCCTCGGTCCCGGCCGCCATCGCGTCGGTCGTGTTCTTCGTCGTCTATCAGCTGGCCGAGAACTACGTCCTGATACCGCGACTGTTTCGGACCCGGATCACGATCAGCCCGGCGGCCACGATCATCGGCGCCCTGGTCGGCGCGACCCTGCTCGGCGTCGTCGGGTTCCTGATCGCCATTCCGCTGGTCGCGGTGATCGATCTGGTGCTGCGCGACGTCGTCATCCCGCGGCAGCGACGCCGCTAGCTCAGTACCCGGCTCTCCGGCTAGTAGCGCGGCGAGCCGCGGCCGCGCTGGACGGTCGGCTCCCGCCGGTCGCGGGCGCCCCAGCAGGGCGAGTGCCAGTGCCGGCGGTCATCGGCGTCGGCGTCCTCGACCGGCCATACGACGACGTGCGGGACGCCCCCGGCAACCACTTGATCGCAACCCGGGCACCGGTACGGTCGTGCCGCTCGCGCGCCGGTCAGTGACCGGACGACGTAGTCCTCGCCGCGCCAGGCCTCGATCCGCTCCCCGATGACCATTCGGGGCCGATCAGCCGGGTCAACCGGATCGTCGGCGCGGCGGTTGTGGCGGGGCATGCCGTCCATTTTCGCTGAAAACTCGGCGATGGCGGTGGAAGGCCCGCGACCGCGCGGCGGCTGAGCACGGCGGGCTGAGCGAGGTCGGCGTCAGAACAACCGCAGCGACGGGTCGTCGAGACCCCGCAGCTCGTCGTAATCGACGACGACGCAGCGAATGCCGCGGTCCTCGGCCAGCGTGCGCGCCTGCGCAGCGATCGTCTGGGCGGCGAGGACGCCGGTGACCGGGGCGAGCAATGGGTCTCGGTTGAGCAGTTCGAGGTAGCGGGTCAGCTGCTCGACCGCGTCTATGCCGGCGCGGCGCTTGATCTCGACCGCGACGTGCCGCGCGCCGCCTCCGTAGGCGACGTCGACCACATCAGCCACGTTGACCACGACGCTCGGATCGCGGATCAGGATGTCGACCGGGCCGATGGGGGTCGGATACTCCCGCCGGACGAGCTGATAGTTGTCGCCGAACGTCTCGACGTGCAGGGCCAGTAACTCTTGCAAGTGGGCCTCGACGCCGTCCTTGATCAATCCGGGGTCGACGCCGAGGTCATAACTGAACTCGTGCAGCACTTCATCGATGGTGACGATGAGCTGCTCGCCGGCCTTATTGGTGACCGTCCAGACACCGGGTTCCTCGCGGACGGTGCAGGGCGGACTCATCCAGTTCAGCGGTTTATACGACCCGCCGTCGGAGTGCACCAGCACCGATCCATCGGCCTTTATGACGAGCAGCCGGGTGGCCATCGGCAAGTGAGCGGTGAGGCGGCCGACGTAGTCGACGCTGCAACGAGCGATCACCAAGCGCATGGTGGCCGAGGATAACGCTCCGTCGGCGCGGGTCGAGCCGATCGTCGAGTTTCTTGTACGCGGCGGGCGAACGCCGATCGACTCGCAGCGTCAGCCACCTAGCGTCACCTCCGCGTGCGATACCCCCGACCTGGGTGTCGGACGACGCCGGCTAGAGGGCCGGCCCGGTGACTGCGTCGAACATATGTTCGAGTATCGTCTGTTCATGGATAAGCTGCCGAATCAGCACTACCGCGGCCGCAACGCCGCCGACGCCCTGGTGTCGGCCCGCACCGAACTGGCCGGCGTAATCCGACCGGGTGATGCGCAATCGGCTTGGCTGTTCGCCCACCGGGTGCTCGAGGCCGACGACCAGCACGGCCGCGCGCACGGTCTGCTCGTCCAGGGCGACGGGATTACCGTCTCGCAGTTGGCTGCCCTGTTCGTACTGGCCGAGCAGGTGACCGAGGACCATCTGGCCGACGGCGAGCATCGCGGCTACCGCACCGGCTGCGACACCTGCGAACGAATCCGGATCGGCGTGCGAAGCACCGGCGTCGCGGATCTGGTGAAGGACCGCCGCACCGACTAGGAACTCCGGCTCGGCCACCGTCTCGCGATCAGCTGATCGTGAAGACGGAATCCAGGCCGGAGATCTTCAACGTCCGCTGAACCCGGTCAGGAACATTGACCAGGGCGAACGCCTTGGTGCGATGCTCGGCCTGGACACTCAGCTTGACCAATGAACCAAGCACGGTGGAATCCACGAACGTCACGTCGGCCAGGTCGATGACCAAGTTCTGCATCGCAACGTCTTCGAGACCAGCAATGCCGTGGGCAACAACATCATCGGCGACGGCGAGGTCGGCCTCGCCGGCCAGGCGCAGCGTGTACGTGTCGTCGGTTGCGACTGCGCGGATATGGAACGTCTCCATGTTGCCCTCCACGATCGATGCCCGGACAGCGGAATATGTCCAAAACCGTGGGTCGACGCGAAAGCGTTGAACTCATGGCGCCGGGCCTGGCTGTGTTCTCAGCGTTTATAAGAGTACGCGACCGCGCGAAAAAAGTAGAGTCGCTCTAATTTTTCTCAGGCGGAGGACTTGGTCACCGCTGGATCAACGCTCGGGCACAGTCTCCAGGGCGACCATGGCTGTGCGGATCTCGTCGGCCCCGCGATCCGACTGCTGGCCAAGCCCACTGATCACGCCCAGCTGATCGGCCGTCGACCGATTCTGACTCAGCTTGGCTTTACCCTCGACTCTGGTCACGGCCACCTCGAGGCCGACGATCCCGCGGAGCTGGCCGTCGACATAGGCGGCTGGGGCGTCCGATACCTGCCAGGGCGCGTCGCGGTCGCGCTCATGGAGGTCGGTCAGGTCGGTGACCGCCGCCCGGATCCATTCGATGTCATGCCGCACGCGAACGGTCCCGCTGAGGTGGACCGCGGTGTAGTTCCACGTGGGCACTACCTTGCCGTGCTCGGTCTTGGCCGCGTACCACGAGGGCGAAATGTAGGCCTCGGGGCCGCCGACGATCAGTAGGGCCGGCGCTTCGTCATGGATGGATTGCCACTGGGGATTGGCCTTGGCGATGTGCGCGATCACCGTGCCGCCACGCCAGATGATCGGCAGCAACGTCGCCTGCGGAATGCCGTCGGCCACCGTGACGAACCACCCTGAGGCGACCGAGGCGACCATCGCGCGGATCTCGTCCTCGTCGTCCATCGTGTTGAACGGCGGAGAATACATACCTCGACCTTATGCCTGTCAGCCCCACGGGATCTTGGCCAGCTTCTGGATCTGATCGTCGGTGAGCGAGGTGTTGCCCGGACTCCCCGTCGTACGAACGGCCGGGCTCGAGCGTGACCGTGCCCTTCATGCCCTTGATGCCGCTCGGGTCGACCAGGGCTCGTCCGGCGGGAAGAACGCAAGCTGGTTCTGGCACGCTATGGCGATGAGCCGCCCTGATCCGAACCGCGAGAATCTGACCTGGGATATGTACCACGCAGCGTGCCGGGCACTGGCCCAGCGGATTGCCGACGACCACTTCATTCCCGACATCATTCTGGCGATCGCTCGAGGTGGTCTATTCGCCGCCGGCTCACTCGGCTACGCGCTCGGCGTGAAGAACCTGCACGTGGTCAACGTCGAGTTCTACACCGGCGTCGACGCCCGCCTGGAGCTGCCGGTCATTCTGCCGCCCGTCCCCAACGTCGTGGACCTGTCGGGGGCCCGGGTGCTGATTGCCGACGACGTCGCCGACACCGGCGCTACGTTGAAGCTGGTGAAGGAGTTCGTTACCGACCACGTCGCCGAGGTGCGCTGCGCGGTGATCTATGAGAAGCCACGCTCCGAGGTCAACTGCGAGTACGTCTGGAAGCACACCGACCGCTGGATCAACTTCCCGTGGTCGGTCGAAGATCCGGTCGTGGCCGGCGCGACGAACACGGACGCTTAATCGAGCCCGATTCGGCACGCCGAAGTTCATCTGACGGTCACGCGCTATCTTTACCGGCGTCACCGACGACGCGGACAGTGGTGACTGACCGTGGAGGTGGTCCGATGGGTACCGATCGCGACGTGGTGTTCGCACTGTGGTGCCGCCTGACCGGCCAGCTTGCCCTCGAGTTCACGCCGGAGGAGCGGGCCGCGTTCTTTGCTCGACCCCAGGTGCGCGTCCTGTCGGCGCTGGCCTACGACGACCTGCTCGACGCCGGCATCACGGCGGCCAACCGCGGCGTGCTGCCGCTGGAGCTGTGGCTCGCGAGCGTCGAGCCCGAGTCGCTAGCGTGGTGACGCGCACCGGTGCGCACCGACCTATTTGATCGCCATCGCGTTCGCGGGTGAGCCGACGCCACCGATCAGGTCGAGCGGTTTGGCGCTCAGTGCGAACTCGTAACGCGAATCCGCCACACAGGCCGCCGCCAAGGCATCGAGGTTGAAGCACTCCCCCAGGGTCAGTCCCATGCGGCCGATGATGGGCCGGTGCATCATGCCGTTGTGCGATACCCCGCTATCGGGGACCGCCTCGTCGGGATCGAAGAAGGCCGAGCCGGCCCGGGGTACCACCTCGACGGCCGCGTTGTCGCTGAGCACGGCCGAGATCTGGTTGTCCCACAGGTACTCGAGGATCTCCCAGGACTGATCGAGCCCGGGTGAGCTGAGATGCGTCCGGAACTCGCTCTGCTCGTCTGCGCTCAGACCGAGGTAGTACGGCGACCAGCCGGTCCGAAGCACGAGCAGGTCACCGGACTCCCATCGCAGTCCGTGAAACGCGAGCGCGCCGTCGAGATCAGCCGGGGTAATGGCCTCAGCCGCGGACGGAGCGAATGCCCGACCGAGGTGGGCGAAGTAGCTCGGCATATCCAGCAGCACACCGCGCCCGAAGATCCCCTTTTCGGCCACCAGGTGGATACCCAGATCCGGATGGCTGACGTCGACGCGATCACCGGGGACACCGCCGTAGAAACCGAGCTTCGGGTCGGCCATATGCCGAAGGCTGTCGAGCTGGGTGGTCGATTGCAGATAGAACGAATCGAGCCAGTCGTCACGGTGCGTGGAGTTGCGGGCATAGATGTTGTGGACGGTCGCGGGCCGCACGCCCCAGATGCCCGGCACGAACGTGTTCAGTGGGTAGTCGAGATTGATGATCTGGCCCGTGCTGATCAGGCCGGCCGCCCGGACCGCAGTCTGCTCGGTGAGGAAGTTGAGTGTGCCCAGCTGATCACCAACCCCGAACACGTCCCAGCTGGTACCCGCGGGCGCGTCGGTGCGCTCGAGCAACTCGCGGTAGGTGGGCACATCGGTTCTGCGGGCGGGCATCGAAAGCTCCTCGTCAACGGGCGACTTCGCGTCAGTATCGCACCGAGGTTCGAGCCTTCCGGGGGCAGCGGATCTCGGGGGCACGAGCGATAATGGATCACGTGACCAACGATGTGTCCGCCCTGGCGACGGTCTTGGTCCTCGTCGGCTTGCTGGGCGGATTGATGCGGTGGATCTTCAAGCCGTCGCGCCCCCGGAGCACCCGGCCTTTGGTCGACGCCGGCGATTCCACCGAGCTCGGTCTACTCGAAGTCGTGGCCACCGGCTTACCCCGCACCCAGGCCTTGGCCGCGCGGGCCACGTTGGGTGATGCGGGGATCCGGTCGTCGATGTCGCGCCGGCGCAACGGATACCTCGACGTTCTGGTGTTCAACGCCGATACCGAACGGGCCCGCGAACTGCTGCGCTAGCGGCGGGCTGGGCTAGCGGCGGGCTGGGCTAGCGGCGGGCTGGGCTAGCGGCGGGCTGGATTTAGCCGCGGCCTGGACTAGCGGCCGAAGGTGTCGCTCTCGACCCGGACCACGTCGGCGCCGAGCGCCCGCAACTGCTCCTCGATGCGCACATAGCCCCGGTCGATGTGATGTGGCTCGGCGATCTCGGTGACGCCGTCCGCGACCAGGGCCGCCACCACGAGCCCGGCACCGGCGCGGATGTCGGTCGCGCGCACTGGAGCGCTCGACAACCGTTCCTTGCCCCGCACGACCGCGTGATGTCCGTCGGTGCGCACGTCCGCGCCCATGCGGGCGATCTCATCACAGAACATGAACCGGGCCTCGAACAGGTTCTCGGTGATCATGGCGGTGCCATCGGCCACCGCCAGCAGCGCGATCGCCGGCGGTTGCAGATCGGTCGGCATGCCCGGATACGGCAGCGTGACCACGTCGAACGCGCGCGGCCGATCCTCCATCCGGACCCGGAATCCATCCGGCAACGCCTCGACGTCGGCACCGGCCCGTGCGAGCTTGTCCAACGCGATCTCGAGGTGCACGGTGGTGGCACCGCGTACCCGCACGTCGCCTCGGGTGGCGACCGCGGCGAAGGCCCAGGTGCCGGCGACGATGCGGTCAGCGACCGCTCGGTGCGTGGTGGGATGCAATTCCTCCACCCCGACGATCTCGAGCGTCGACGTGCCGATGCCGCCGATCTGGGCCCCCATCGACACGAGCATGCGGCACAGGTCGACGATCTCGGGCTCGCGCGCGGCGTTGTCGATCATCGTCGTGCCCTTGGCGAGCACGGCCGCGGTCAGGATGTTCTCGGTCGCGCCGACGCTGGGGAAGTCGAGCCAGATCTGTGCACCGCGCAGACCCCCGCCACTCTCGGCGACGATGTAGCCGTGCTCGGTGCGGATCTCGGCGCCCATCCGCTCGAGGCCGGCCAGATGCATATCGACCGGCCGCGACCCGATCGCGTCACCGCCGGGCATCGCCACCCGGGCCTGGCCGGTACGGGTGAGCAATGGCCCGAGCAGATTGATCGAGCCGCGGATCTTGCGCACCAGGTCGTACGGCGCCTCGATCAGCGGCCGCTCCGGCACCCGGACCAGCACGCTGTCGAGCTGTCCGACGGTGGCGTTGAAGACCTCGCAACCCAGCCGTTCGAGCATCTCGTTCATGATCGCGACGTCCGAGATCGCCGGCAGGTTGCTGATCGTCGTGTCGCCCGGCGCCAGCAGGGTTGCCGCCAATAGCTTCAGCACGCTGTTCTTGGCTCCGGCCACCGCCACATCGCCGGCCAGCCGAGCCCCACCGGTCACCCGCAATACCTGCACCGATCCAGGCTAGCCCGCGCGTCGAATCAAGCGGCTAAAGTCAGCGGCATGGCGGTCCACCTCACCCGGATCTACACCAAGACCGGTGACGACGGCACGACCGGACTTGGTGACATGTCGCGGGTGGCAAAGACCGATCCGCGGGTCGCCGCCTTCGCCGATTGCGATGAGACGAACTCGGCCATCGGCGTCGCCCTCGCCTTGGGACACGTGCCCGAGCCGGTCGCCGCGGCGCTGAGGCGCGTCCAGAACGACCTGTTCGACGTCGGCGCCGATCTCTGCACGCCGATCGCGTCGAACCCCGCATACCCGCCGCTGCGCATCACCGAGAGCTACGTCGAGCGCCTGGAGGGTTGGTGCGACGAGTTCAACGCCGCCCTCGCCCCGCTGGACAGCTTCATCCTGCCGGGCGGGACGGCCGCGGCCGCCCTACTACACCTGGCCCGCACGGTGGCCCGCCGGGCCGAACGCAGCGCCTGGGCGCTGTATGACGCAGACCCGGCGCTGACCAACCGGCAGGCGCTGCTGTACCTGAATCGCCTCTCGGACCTGCTGTTCATCCTGGCCCGAGTCGCCAATCCGGATGGAGATGTGCGCTGGCAGCCCGGCGGTGCTGACGACACCGGCCGTACTCACGGCGCTGTCGACACGGACAGCGGTCAGCGCTGACGACGTGACCCGACAAACCGACTGGGCCGAGACTAGTCCAGTTCGAAACGCGGCGAGGACGATTCGAGCCACGAGACAAAGCCGGTGTAGGCGCCCTCGCCCAAGCCGAGCGTGATCGGGCCGCCGGAGTCGCGAAGCTCGACGATCACCGCACCAGCCGGTAGCGCCGCCCGGTCGTCCGCACTGACCTGATGCCGGCCGACGACCTCGAGTTCATTGCGTTGCAGTGAACGGGACGGACGGGTGCCAAGACCGACCACACCGAACCACTGCAACTCCTCGCCGGCGTACCGGCCGATCCCGTAGCGCCACCGGGTGCCCCGCCCACGAACCGCAACCGGTATTCCGCCCCGGCCGCGAACGAGGATGCGCTGCCGCACGACGAGCAGCAGGAGCCAGACAAGGGCAGCCAGGACGACCAGGACACCGATGTAGTCGGCGACCACCATCCTTAGCGACCCCCCGGCCCGATCAGTCGCTAAACCGACTCGCCGGCCGCACGCAGTCGCGACTGCGCACGGTCCTTGGCGGCCAGGTCCTCGGGCGACTCAGCCGAGTCCAGGTTGTTCAGCGCGGCCCGCGCGCGGGCGACGTCGATCTCGTCCGCGGTCTCAGCCATTTCGGCCAGGATCGACACCCCGTCGGGACGGACGGACAGGAACCCGCCGTGTACCGCGACCCGCAGTTCCGGTTGATCCTCGGACTGGATCCGCACGATCCAGCCCGGGGCCAGTTCGGCGAGCAACGGGGCATGGCGGGGCAGGATGCCGATCTCGCCCTCGACCGTGCGCGCGAAAACGGCGGTGGCCTCACCGGACCATAGCCGGGCCTCGACCGAGACCAACTCGACGTGCATAGTTGCCACGACTGATTCTCCTACTTGTCTTCCGGTGTCACGCGCTCCGCAGCGCCTTGACCTTGGCCTCGAGGTCCTCCAGGCCACCACAGAGGAAGAAAGCCTGCTCCGGGTAGTCGTCGAAGTCGCCGCGACACAGCCGCTTGAACGCGTCGATCGTCTCTTCGACTGGCACGAACGAACCCGGGATACCGGTGAACTGCTCGGCGACGAAGGTGTTCTGCGACAGGAAGCGCTCGATCCGTCGCGCCCGGCCGACGAGGATCTTGTCCTCTTCGGAGAGCTCGTCGATACCGAGGATCGCGATGATGTCCTGCAGTTCCTTGTAGCGCTGCAGGATCTGCTTGGTGCGCTGCGCGACGTCGTAGTGCTCCTGGCCGATGTACTGCGCGTCCAGGATCCGCGAGGTCGAGTCGAGCGGGTCCACCGCGGGGTAGATGCCCTTCTCCGAGATCGGCCGCGACAGCACGGTCGTCGCGTCGAGGTGGGCGAACGTGGTGTGCGGCGCGGGGTCGGTGATGTCGTCAGCCGGGACGTAGATCGCCTGCATCGAGGTGATCGAGTGACCACGGGTCGAGGTGATGCGCTCCTGCAGCTGACCCATCTCATCGGCCAGGGTCGGCTGGTAACCGACGGCCGACGGCATCCGGCCGAGCAGCGTCGAGACCTCGGAACCGGCCTGGGTGAAGCGGAAGATGTTGTCGATGAAGAGCAGCACGTCCTGCTTGGCCACGTCGCGGAAGTACTCGGCCATCGTCAGCGCCGACAACGCGACGCGCAGGCGGGTGCCCGGCGGCTCGTCCATCTGGCCGAACACGAGCGCGGTCTTCTCGATGACCCCGGACTCGGTCATCTCAGCGATGAGGTCGTTGCCCTCACGGGTGCGCTCACCGACACCGGCGAACACCGACACACCACCGAAGTTCTCGGCGACCCGGTAGATCATCTCTTGGATGAGGACGGTCTTGCCGACACCGGCACCACCGAACAGGCCGATCTTGCCGCCGACCACGTAAGGCGTCAGCAGGTCGATGACCTTGATGCCGGTCGCGAACATCTCGGTCTTGCTCTCGAGCTGGTCGAAGGACGGCGGCTGGCGGTGGATGGACCAGCGTTCCTTGATGTCGAGCTTGGACTCCTCGATGTCGAGCGGCACGCCGAGCGCGTTGAAGACGTGGCCCTTGGTGACGTCGCCGACCGGCACCGTGATCGGTGAGCCGGTGTTGATGACCTCGGCGCCGCGGACGAGACCGTCGGTGGGCTGCAGCGCGATCGCGCGCACCATGTCGTCGCCGATGTGCAGCGCGACCTCGAGGGTCAGCGTCTTGGACAGCTCACCCAGTTCGATCTCGGTCGTCAGCGCGTTGAACATCGCTGGGATCGAGTCGTGGCCGAACTCGATGTCGACGACCGGGCCGATCACTCGAACGACCCGACCGGCGCCGAGCGTTCCGTCCTCGGACTTGTTTTCGGCTTCGAACAACGTGGTCATCGCTGGTCACTTCCTGCTGAAGCGAGGGCGTCGGCGCCGCCGACGATCTCGCTGATTTCTTGGGTGATCTCGGCTTGGCGAGCCTGATTCGCCAACCGGGTGTACGTCCTGATCAGTTCGGTCGCATTGTCGCTGGCCGACTTCATCGCGCGGCGCCGGGCCGCCGATTCTGACGCAGCTGACTCGAGCAGGGCCGAGAAGATCCGGGCGCTGATGTAGCGCGGCAACAACGCGCCGATCAACTGGTCCGGCTCGGGCTCGAACTCGTAGCCACCCGACGGGGTGCTGTCGTCCGTAGTCGCGTCGGTGCCACCGGTGGCGCCATCGCCGACCGTGGCACCGTCATCGCTGTCGAGCGCTGACTTGACCGGAGCGACCAGCACCGCGGCGGCGGACTGCGAGCCCATGTTGATGAATCGGGTGAAGACGACGTACAGCTCGTCGATTCCGGCCTCGCCGCCGGCCTGACCGGCCGAGGTCGCGACGAGCGCGTTGACGATCGTCTCGGTCGTCGGGCCGGGCCGCATCGAAGTTCGGCTGCTCCGAGAATCCGGTCCAGGTGCCGGCCAGCGCGATGCGGCGGAAGTTGTAGTACGCCGCGCCCTTGCGGCCGATGACGTAACGCACGACCTCGCGGCCGTCCGCCTGCAACCGCGCCGCCAGCTCGTTGGCCGACTTGATGGCGTTCGCGCTGTAGCCACCGGCCAGACCACGGTCGCTGGTGATCACCAGGATGCCGGCTCGACGAGGGGTCGTCCACGCCGGTCAGCATCGCGTGCTTGAGCGACGAGTCCTGACCCAGTGCGGCGAGCGCCCGGGTCAGCTCCTCGGCGTACGGACGGGCAGCCGTCATCCGCGCCTGCGCCTTGACGATGCGCGACGCGGCGATGAGTTCCATCGCCTTGGTGATCTTCTTGGTCGACTGGACCGAACGAATTCGGCGCCGGTAGACGCGAAGCTGGGCTCCCACTCGATAGCTCCCGTTACTCGCTGCTCGCGGGGGCGCCGGTGGTGCCGGCGTCTACCGTCGCGCTGCTGGGCTGGAACTGGTTCTTGAAGTCCGCAGATCACCCGGTCGAGTTCAGCCACCGTATCGTCCTCGAGAGACTTAGCGTTGGCGAGCGAGTCGAACATCTGCGGCGCGTTGTGGGACACGTAGTCGAGCATCTCGGTCTCGAACCGGCGAACGTCACCGACCTCGATGTCGTCGAACTTGCCGTTGGTGACGGCCCAGATCGAGACGATCTCGCGGCCGACCGGGAACGGCGAGGACGCGGGCTGCTTGAGTAGCTCGACCGTGCGGGCGCCGCGAGCGAGCTGCTCCTGGCTGGCCTTGTCGAGGTCGGAGCCGAAGGCGGCGAATGCCTCGAGCTCGCGGTACTGGGCCAGGTCCAGGCGAAGGCGACCCGAGACCGCGCGCATGGCTCGCGGCTGAGCCGCACCGCCGACGCGGGAGACCGAGACACCGACGTTGATGGCCGGCCGGACACCGGCGTTGAAGAGGTCGGTCTCGAGGAAGCACTGGCCGTCGGTGATCGAGATGACGTTGGTCGGGATGTAGGCCGACACGTCGTTGCCCTTGGTCTCGATGACCGGCAGACCGGTCATCGAGCCGCCGCCGAGCTCGTTGGAGAGCTTCGCGCAACGCTCGAGCAGACGGGAGTGCAGGTAGAAGACGTCGCCGGGGTAGGCCTCGCGACCCGGCGGGCGGCGCAGCAGCAGCGACACGGCGCGGTAGGCCTCGGCCTGCTTGGTGAGGTCGTCGAAGACGATCAGGACGTGCTTGCCGTCATACATCCAGTGCTGGCCGATGGCCGAGCCGGTGTAGGGCGCCAGGTACTTGAAGCCGGCCGAGTCCGATGCGGGGGCGGCGACGATGGTCGTGTATTCGAGCGCGCCGGCCTCGTCGAGGGTCTGCTTGGCCGCCGCGATCGTCGAGCCCTTCTGGCCGATGGCGACGTAGATGCAGCGCACCTGCTTGTTGGGGTCGCCGGTCTTCCAGTTGTCGCGCTGGTTGATGATCGCGTCCAGGCAGACCGTGGTCTTGCCGGTCTGGCGGTCACCGATGATCAGCTGGCGCTGGCCGCGGCCGATGGCGGTCATGGCGTCGATCGCCTTGATGCCGGTCAGCATCGGCTCGCGCACCTCTTGGCGCTGCACGACGGTGGGCGCCTGCAGTTCGAGCGCCCGGCGCTCGGTCGAGGCGATCTCGCCCAGGCCGTCGATCGGCTGCCCGAGCGGGTTGACGACCCGGCCCAGGTAGGCGTCGCCGACCGGCACCGAAAGGATGTCGCCGGTGCGCTTGACGGTCTGGCCCTCGGCGATCTCGGACGCATCACCGAGGACGACGACGCCGATCTCGCGGACGTCCAGGTTCAGCGCGATGCCGAGCGTGCCGTCCTCGAACTCGAGCAGCTCGTTGGTCATGGCACTGGGCAGACCCTCGACCCGGGCGATGCCGTCACCGGTCTCGGCGACGATGCCGACCTCTTCGCGCGTCGCCTCAGGCGAGTAGGACGCGACGTAGCTCTCGATCGCGCTGCGGATCTCGGCCGCGGAGATCGTCAACTCAGGCATTTACCTGTCCTTTGTCTATGTGCTTGTCGGTCGGGTCGATATGCAAGTGGTGAGTCATACCGCGAGCGCGGCGCGAACGGTGTTGAGCCGGGCGGCCACGCTGCCGTCGATGACCTCGTCACCGACGTGCACGATCAGGCCGCCCTGCAGGCTGGGGTCGACCGCGGCGCGAACGGTGATCGCGCGGCCGTACATCGCCGCGAGGGCCGCGGCCAGTCGGGTCTGCTGGGCGTCGGTCAGCTCGACCGCCGACAACACCCGGGCGACCGAACGTTCGCGCCGAGCGGCCGCCTCGTCGAGCAGGTCGTGGACCGCCGCGGTGATGCCGCGGGTTCGCGGGCTGGCGACGGCGTGTTCGAGCAGCAACTCGGTGATGCCATGCACCTTGCCGGCAGTGACTGCCCGGAGCAGTTCGATGCGGCGCGCGGGCTCGACGGTCTGCTCGTCGAGCAGTGCCGTCAGGTTGGACTCGGCGTCCAGGATCCGTTCGAAGCGGAACAGCTGATCCTCGACCTCGTCGAGGACGTTGTCGGCCTCGGCGGCGGCGAACAGGCTGTCGTTGGCGGTGAGCTCGATCGCATCGGTGAGATCCCAAGGCGATGACCAGCGCTCGCGGACGGCCGCCGATACGACCTCGACCGCCGGCGCTCCGACACTGGTGCCGAGCAACTGAGCCGCCAGCGCCGCCCGTCCGTCCGGCGCGGTGGCCGGGTCACCCAGGGTGCGGCGCAGCAGCGGCTGCCCGACGAGCAGGTCGGCGACCGAGTAGAGATCGCCGGCCAGGGCGGAAAGACCGCGCCGAGGCGATGTTGAGCTCGGCCAGGTGCTGGCGCAGTTTGGCCAGCGCATCGCGGCTTGCAGCAGCCATCAGGCGCCCGAGCCGGCCGAGTCGCGGTGTTCGAGGTCGGCCAGGAACGCGTCGACCGTGGCCTCGACCTGGGCGTCGTCGGACAGGCGCTGGTTGATGATCTTCTCGGACAGCTCGACCGCGAGCGATCCGATCTCGCCCCGCAGCTCACGGACGACCGCACCGCGCTGATTCGCCAACTGCTCCTCGCCGCGGGCGATGATGCGGGTCGACTCCTCTTGAGCGGCCCGGCGCAGTTCCTCGACGATGCCCTGCGCCTCGGCGCGCGCGTTCTCACGAATGCTCGCGGCCTGCGTGCGAGCCTCGGTGAGGGCGCGCTGGTACTCGGCCTCGGCTTCGGCGAACCGCTGGGTCGCGGCCGCCGCGTCTTCTACCTGCTTGGCGATCAGGGCCTGGCGGGCCTCGATCGGCTTACGGATGACCGGGTAGACGTACTTGGCCAGGATGCCGAGGATCAGCAGGAACGCGATGAATTCAGCGATGAACGTCGCGTTGGGCACCAAGAAGTTGCCCGACGCCTCGACACTTTGAGCTGCCATGAAAAAGGTCCCTACCGACGAGTGGGGTGACTACTTGGCGATGACGAACACGAACAGCACAGCGAAGGCGAGGTTGATGAAGTACGCCGCCTCGACCAGGCCGACCGTGAGGAAGAACAGAGTCTGCAGCTGGCCCTGAGCCTCGGGCTGGCGCGCGACACCCTGGATCAGTGAGCTACCGGCGAGACCGTCACCGATGGCCGCACCGATGGCGCCGCCGCCGAGGGCCATACCGCCACCGATCAGACCGCCGGCCAGCTCGATGGACTTGGTCGTTACCTCTACTGCCATTTCTCAATCTCCTACTCGATGTGCTCTCTGGTGGACTCAGCCGGGTCGTGCGACTGGGAACTGATCTCGCGGGCGTGCTAGTGGTGCGCGCCTTCTTCGACCGGACGAACCGAACCGAAGTACAGCACAGTAAGAAGCGCGAAGATGAACGCCTGGATCAGCCCGATGAACGCATCGAACAACTTCCAGATGATGTCAGGCGCCCACAGGATGTATGCGGGGAAGAGCGCGATCAAGGACACCATGATCACGCCCGAGAAGATGTTGCCGAAGAGTCGAAGCGCCAGCGTGACCGGCTTCATGATCTCTTCGATGATGTTCAGCGGAACCAACGCGTACGGCTTGCGGAAGATGTGCGCGTAGTACTTCAGGCCGTTCTTCTTCACGCCGATGATGTGCATCGACCCGATCACGATCAACGCCAGCGCATAGGTGAAGTTGACGTCGGAGGCGGGCGGCGGTGCGTATTCCGGATGGTGCCCGGTCGGGATGATGGCCAGCCAGTTGGCGATCAGGATGAACAGGAACAGCGTCATCGCCAGCGGAACCACGAAGGGCGAGGTCTTGAGTCCGAGCGACTCCTCGACCCGGGCGTCGACCTCTTCGGTGACGGTCTCGAAGAAGAGCTGCAGCCCGGACGGCTTGCCGATGCTGACCCGGAAACGGATATAGAGCCCGAGACCGATCAGGATCGCGCCGGCGATCAGGGTGCTGGTGATCGTGTCGCCGTTGAGGGTCACGCCGAAGACGTGCCAGGCGATGTGATCGCCGACGGAGACGGTGATGGCCTCGTTATGCACAGCACTCCCGGTCATGCGGTGGGTCGCAGACTACGAAATACGGGCAACGCAGCGCCGACCAGCATGATGACCTGGAAGATCGCGAGCCCGATGAAAATGCCGAGTCCGTCTGGACGGACCAGCAGGGCGAAGCCGACCGCGATCAACGTGATCGCGCCGAGTCGCAGGAATACGCGGGTGCTGAACTTGCCTTTGGGCACCGTGGCATCGGCCCCATAGCTGAGCACCGAGCGCTGCAGGAACCAGTTGTTGCCGGCGCCGAAGATCAGACCGACGCAGAAGAAGACACTCATCAACGGATGGCCGAGCACGCTGAGTAGCACGATGCTGACCACGCCCAGCACCGCCGCGGCGATGGCCGATCGGCGCAGGTTCGCGGCCGCGTCAACCAGGGGCCGAGACGCTGGCTGCACTGTCAACACCTCGCTCACTGGACTCGGGTCACTCTTTCAGGACGGAACGGATCTGGAAGATTATGTAACAGACGCCCCCGGCCAGGCCGAGGGCGATACCAAGAACGATCATTAACGGTGATGTCTGCAGGAGATGATCCAACCACCAACCCGCCGCGGCGCCGAATCCGAGAAGTACCGCTGCGACGCCGCCCATGCCCAAGAGATCGGACAGGTTGAGCACGTCGCGGGCCATCTGGGGTCAGCCCGGCAACTAGCTGGGTCTCGGTGCCGATGCACCGCGATTGATCACGATTAGCTCCTATAGATCGAAGGCGATATATCCGCCATCAGGTCATCGAAGCCCGGTGGCAAGGCATGGTAGGTACTGCACGCTTGCCGCCCCACGGCCGACAGAAATTTATCACAACCCTGTGAACCCTCAATGCGGTGGGATCAATTCTAGCGATGGGCACCCAATCGTCGAGGCCCGACGAGGCGCGGCACGGCCGACATCAACAACCCGATGAGGGCGAGCCCGGCGAGGGTTACGAGAACCGTCCAGGTGCGGTGGGTAATGGCGAACGTCACGCCGCCGGCGGCGATCAGGGCCGACCAGAAGTACATCAGCAGGACGGCCCGGCGCTGGGTGTGGCCCAGTGCCAGCATCCGGTGATGCAGGTGCTGCTTGTCCGGGGCGAACGGCGATTGGCCGTGCCCGACGCGGCGGACCACCGCGAGCAGCAGGTCCATGAACGGGACGGCCAGTACCGCGATCGGGATCAGCAGGGGGATGGCGAGCGGCACCGAGTTGCTGCGGCTCTGGAAGATGGTCGGGTCGACGGTGGTGGTCGCGGTCACCGCGGCGGCCGATAGGACGAGTCCGACGAGCATCGAGCCGGAGTCGCCCATGAAGACCCGGGCCGGAGCGAAGTTGTGCGGCAGAAAGCCGACGCACGACCCGGCCAGGGCCGCCGACAGTAGCGCCGGCGCCGCGGCGACGTCGGTGTAACCGAGCATGGCCAGGTGGTAGGAGTAGATGAAGAAGGACGCCGCGCCGATCGCGGTGACCCCGGCCGCCAGCCCGTCCAGCCCGTCGATGAAGTTCACCGCGTTGACGGTGAGGACGGTCAGCACGATCGTGACCGGGATCGCCAGGTCGCTACCCAGGTAAACCGCCGGATCGTGACCCCAGAAGGTCGGCAGCAGGGTGAGTTGCACGCCGCCCTTGGTGACCATGACGCCGGCCGCGACGACCTGACCGGCCAGCTTGGTGAGCGAGTCCAGTTCATAGCGGTCATCGAGCACCCCGACCGCGCAGATGATCGCGCAGGCGACCAGTAGCCAATCGAAGTCGGGACCGTACGCGAACGCCGATTTCAAGGTCGGCAGCGCCCGCGCGATCATGATGGCCATCGCGAAACCGAGGAACAGGGCGATGCCGCCCATCCGAGGGGTGGCAACGGCGTGCACGTCGCGGTCGCGGGGCCAGGCAACCGCTCCCCACCGGGTCGCCAGCTTGCGGGCCAGTGGCGTCAGCAAGAAGCTGCCGGCCGCGGCGACGCAGCAGATCAGCGCGTACTCGAGACTCGGATGCATTTGGGGTATGAGGCTATGCCGCGGCGACGATGTTGGGCACCACTTCGCGCAGCGAGTCGAGGCTGATCGCGCCCAGCCGCAGGATCCGTGGCACCTCGGCGGTGAGGTCGACGATCGTCGAGGCCACACCGAGCATCGACGGCCCCCCGTCGAGATACACGGTCACCAGCTCCCCCAGCTGGGCCTGGGCCTCAGCCGCGGTGAGGGCAGCCGGTTGTCCCGAGATGTTGGCACTCGACACGGCCATCGGTCCGGTGCGGGCGAGCAGCTCGAGCGCGACCGGGTGCTGCGGCATCCGGATCGCGACGGTTCCGCGCGCATCGCCCAGGTCCCAGCTCAGTGACGGCGCCTGAGTGACGACGAGGGTCAGGCCACCCGGCCAGAAGGCCTCGATCAGTTGCCGCGTGGTCGGCGCCACAGTCGCGGTCAGGCCGTCGATCGTGTCCCACGAACCGACCAGCACCGGCACCGGCATATCGCGGCCGCGGCCCTTCGTCGACAGCAGGTTGGTCACCGCGATCGAGTCGAACGCGTCGGCACCGATTCCGTAGACGGTGTCGGTCGGCAGCACGACGAGTTGACCGGATGACACCGATCGCGCGGCGGTCGCGATGGCCGAGTCGCGGACGAGGGGGTCGGCACAGTCGAAAACTGAACTCACGCCCGCTATCTTGCCGCAGCGCGCCGGTGATCCTGACCAGCCGGCTCATTCAGGCGGCTTACCAGCCGGCTCATCAGGCGGCTCATCAGGCGGGTCAGCGGCGCACGGCGGTGGCGTACCGCGGCTCGACCGGTCAGGTCGCGATGGTCCGCCACGTCCGTCCACCGGCCGTCGGCCGAGAGCAGTGCCGGTACTGCGTCGCCCTGCGTCTCGTCGTGTTCGACCGCGAACAGGCCCCCGTGGCGCAGCAACCGGGCCGCCGACGCGATGACCGTTCCCATCAGGGCGAGGCCGTCCGGCCCGGCGAAGACGGCCTCACTCGGGTCGTGGGCCACCTCGCGGCCGACCTGCGCTGCCGGCCGGGACGTACGGCGGGTTGCTGATGACCACGTCGACCCGACCATTGAGCTCGGCGAGCAACAGCGGGTCGGCGACATCGGCCGCCACGATCTCGACCCGGCTGCCCTCGCAGTTGCGGCGCAGCCAGGCCAAAGCCGACGCCGAGCGTTCGACCGCGATGACGCGGGCCGCGTCCGTCTCACCGGCCAGCGCCAGCGCAATGGCGCCCGAGCCGGAACAGAGGTCGACGGTCACGCCCGGCGACGACGCGCGCAGGGCGGGCAGCACGGCATCGACGAGCAGCTCGGTCTCGGGCCGCGGGATGAAGACTCCGGGGCCGACCTCGATCATCAGATACCGGAACGGGGCCTCGCCGGTCAGGTACTGCAGCGGCTCGCCGCGCGGCCCGGCAGGCAACCAGCGCGCGAAACTGATCGGCGGCGACCGGGTCGACCGTGTCGAGCGTCAGCAGCGCACCCCGATCCATGCCCAAGACGTGCGCGAGCAGCAACTGCGCGTCGACCCGTGGCGATTCGATGCCCGCTGCAGTGAGCGTTGCGATGGCATCGTCGAGCAACCTCACGACCGGTCGAGCTGCTCTTGCATGTCCGCGTGCTGCAGCGCATCGGTCACGTCGTCCAGCGCGCCGTCGAGCACCTGGTCGAGGTTGTAGGCCTTGAAGCCGATCCGGTGATCGCTGATCCGATTCTCGGCGAAGTTATAGGTGCGGATCCGCTCGGAGCGATCGACCGTACGCACCTGCGAGCGGCGGGCGTCGGCCTGCTCGGAGTGCGCCGCCTCCTGCGCCTGGGCCAGCAGCCGGGCCCGGAGCACCCGCAGTCCGGCCTCGCGGTTCTGCAGCTGGCTCTTCTCGTTCTGCATCGACACGACGGTGCCGGTCGGGATATGCGTGATGCGTACCGCCGAGTCGGTCGTGTTGACGCTCTGGCCGCCCGGACCGGAGGAGCGGAAGACGTCGATGCGCAGGTCGTTGGGGTCGATCTCGACCTCGACCTCTTCGGCCTCGGGCAGCACCATCACGCCCGCCGCCGAGGTGTGGATGCGCCCCTGCGATTCGGTGACGGGCACCCGCTGGACGCGGTGCACACCGCCTTCGTACTTCAGCCGGGCCCAGACGGGATCATCGCCGCGGCGGGCGCGTACCGCGACGGTCGCCGACTTGATGCCGCCCAGATCCGTCTGCTCCTCATCGAGCAGCTCGGTGCTCCAGCCCCGCCGCTCGGCGAAGCGCATGTACATCCGCAACAGGTCGCCGGCGAACAGGGCCGACTCGTCGCCGCCCTCGCCGGCCTTGACCTCGAGGATCACGTCCTTGCCGTCATTGGGGTCACGTGGCAGCAATTGGGCGCGCAGCCGCTGCTCGGTGGTATCGATCTGCGCGGCGAGCGCGGTCGCTTCGGCCGCGAACGACTCGTCCTCACCGGCCAGTTCCGACGCGGCGGCGAAGTCGCCCTTCAAGGCGTCGAGTTCGTCG
The DNA here is from genome assembly GCA_963730855.1 of uncultured Actinomycetes bacterium. GTDB lineage: Bacteria > Actinomycetota > Actinomycetes > Mycobacteriales > Jatrophihabitantaceae > CAVSTK01. The sequence goes on along the minus strand of CAVSTK010000008.1, from coordinate 78,712 downwards.
GCGGCGGCCACGATCGGCGCCAGCTCGGCGTAGCGCCGGCCCAGTGAGCGGGCTCGGGCCTGGTCGGCGTGCACCGCGGGGTCGGCGAGTTCCTTCTCGACCTCGTCGTACTCAGCGCGCAGCGTCGAGAGCCGACTGACGTTCTCGACCGGATCGGTCACGGTGGCCCTCCTGGTTTTGACCGATCGGGGGCGTTTTTGCGTCCCGGAGACGCATAAACCACCCCGATCGCGGATCTCGGGACGGGAAATACAAGACGGCGCCCGCCGCCGCACCGCATGTGCTGCGGGTGCGGACGGCGGGCGCCGTCGAGGTAGCTAGGAGTTGGCGCGAACGCGCTTTCCGAACCGCTTCTCGAACTTGTCGACCCGTCCGCCGACGTCCATGATCTTCTGCTTGCCGGTGTAGAACGGGTGGCAGGCGGAGCAGACATCAGCGTGCAGCGAGCCGCCCTTGGCGGTGCTGCGGGTGGTGAACGAGTTGCCGCACGAACAGGTCACCTCAGTGACCACGTACTCGGGGTGGATGCCGTCTTTCACTCTGGGTCCCTTTCTTGGCCGCCGGGTCGCCCGTCGCATGGTGCGATCGGACGTGAACCGGAGCCGGGTGTGTGCTCAGTCTAAGGCAAATAGGGCGCTTGCTATTCCCCCGGCCGCTGGGGTGGCTCGTAGCCCGTGCGGAGCCTCGCAGCGATGCGAAGCGAGCGCGGAGCGGAGCTGAGTGACTCAGTCGCCGCCGGGGGTCGTCTTGGCGATCTGCATCAGGAATTCGAGGTTCGTCCGGGTCTTGCGCAGCCGGTCGAGGAGCAGATCGATGGCCTGCTGCTGCTCGAGCGAGTGCAGGACGCGCCGTAGCTTGATCGTGACCGCGAGCTCGTCGGGTGAGAGCAGCAGCTCTTCCTTACGGGTCGAGGACTGATCGACGTCGACCGCCGGGAAGACCCGCTTGTCGGCGATCTTGCGGTCCAGCTTCAGCTCGGCGTTGCCGGTGCCCTTGAACTCTTCGAAGATCACCGTGTCACCGGCGGAGCCGGTCTCGACGAGCGCAGTACACAGGATCGTGAGCGAGCCGCCGTTCTCGATGTTTCGCGCGGCACCGAGGAACCGCTTCGGCGGATACAGCGCGGTCGAGTCGACGCCACCGGACAGGATCCGGCCGCTGGCCGGCGCGCCCAGGTTGTAGGCCCGGCCCAGGCGAGTGATCGAGTCGAGCAGTACGACGACGTCGTGGCCCATCTCGACCAATCGCTTGGCCCGCTCGATCGAGAGCTCGGCGATCTGGATGTGCTCCTGCGGACGCCGGTCGAAGGTCGAGGCGATGACCTCGCCCTTCACCGAACGCTGCATGTCGGTGACCTCTTCCGGCCGCTCGTCGACGAGGACGACCATCAGGTGGCATTCCGGGTTGTTGGTGGCGATCGCGTTGGCGATGGCCTGCAGAACGGAGGTCTTACCGGCCTTGGGCGGTGAGACGATCAGCGCCCGCTGGCCCTTGCCGATCGGCATGACCAGGTCGATGACCCGGGTGGTCAGGATGTGCGGCTCGGTCTCGAGGCGCAGCCGTTCCTGCGGGTACAGCGGGGTCAGCCGGGTGAACTCGGGACGGTTCTTGACCTGGTCGGGCTCGAGGCCGTTGACCGAGTCGAGGCGCACGAGCGGGTTGTACTTCTCGCGGCGTTCACCGTCGACCGCCCGGATCGCTCCGGTGACCGCGTCACCACGGCGCAGGTTGTAGCGGCGGATGTAGGAGTTGGCGACGTACACGTCGTCGTTGCCCGACACATAGCCGCTGGTCCGGACGAACCAGGTGTTCTTCTCGGCGACCTCGTCGAGGATGCCGGCCACCGGGACCAGGACGTCGTCCTCGGAGACGGTCGGTTCGACGTCGGAGTTGCCGCCACCGACCGGAAGCCGATCGCGTGAATCGCGGGTGCGACCGCGGCGATCGCGGTAGCGACGTCCGCGGCGGGGACCGTCCTCGAAGTCATCGTCGGAGTTACCGCCCCGTTCGTCGTTGCGATCGTTACCGCCGTTGTTCTGGCCGCCGTTGCGGTTGCCGTTGTTCGAGCCATTGGCGTTATTCGATTGTCGGTTGCCGCTGCGGTCATTACGGTCATTCGCACGATCATTGCGGTCATTGGACTGCCGATCCGGCCGGTCGCTCGACTGTGCGCCCTGGCGGTCCTGACGATCGCCGCCCTGACGGTCCTGGCGGTCCTGGCGGTCCTGACGATCCTGGCGGTCCTGGCGGTCACGGTTCTGACCCCGATCGCGATCGCGACGCGGAGCGCCATCACCCTGGCTGCCGTTGTCGTTCTGCGTAGGTCGTCGAGGGGGCCGACTGGCCGGTCGGCGCCGACTGGCTCGGCACAGTCTCGATCGGCGCCGACTGGGCGCTGACCTCGTTGCCGACGGCTTGGTGCGCGCCGGTGGACGACGGCCCGTGTCGCCGGCCGGACGCGAGCCACGGGCCGACCGGGTGCGGCCGCGGGACGGCCCGCTAGCCGGTTCGGATCCGGAGGGCGCCGACTCGGGCGGCGTTGACCCGTTGGAGGCCGAACCGCTGGGCCCGAAGATGCCGCGGGAGCGCTGGATCCGGATTCGGTGCTACGTCGCGACCCCGCCGCCTGCGCACCCTGGATTGCGGTGATCAGATCGCTTTTGCGGAGTTTCCCGGGCGCAAGGCCCAAGCTGCCGGCCAGCTGCTGGAGATCCGGTAGCAACATGGCCGAGAGGGAGCCGCTGCGCCGTTTGGCGGCGGCCCGGGCCGAGCCAGCCGCGTCACGCGCAGGTGCCTCGCCAGAGTCGATAGTCAACTCTTGGGTGTCTGTCACGGTTATGTATTTGACCTTTCGAGGGTGTCTGCGGGCGTTGGGCACCACAGACGTCGAGTCGGGTCGACCGCTGGTCGACCCCAACCGGTGTGCGCGCGGCGCTGCTTGACGGGCTCGCTCGCGCGGTGATCCGGAAGCTTTGGAGGGGAATCAATCCGTTGCCCACAGGTGGCCGCGTGCGGTGCGGCATCTGGTTGACGCGAGTGAGTTCTGACCAGGAACCCTGCAGTCGGTGTACTGGTGGACCGAGCAGGGGGCCGGCGAATGTCGCTGGCGTCATGGACTGACGGCGCTAAGCGTAGTCCGTCGCTCGGCCCTCGGCAACATGGGCGGCCCTTATAGCTTTTCGGCGCGTCGATCACTAGCGCTGCGCCGCGACGAGATGCGCGCCGACCAGGTCCACCGCGACCGGCCCAGCCGGCCCAGTCCGGCGGAACGGCGTCGATGGCCGCCTTGACCTCGGCCGCGGTCCGCGTGAAGGCCAACACGGTCGGTCCCGCACCCGACATGACCGCGGCGATCCGGTCGGCCCGCAGCTCGGCGATCAGATCCGCGGATCCGCTCATACCGGCGCGTCGGTACTGCTGGTGAAGCCGGTCCTCGGTCGCGGCGAGCAGAACATCGGCCGGCACGGTGATGGCGGCCGCCACCTCGTCGTCCGGGTCGCCCGGTCGCTGGGGCGCGTCCGAAGCCGTGCGGGCGGTGCCGGACAGCGCCGCCACCAGCAGCGCCGAGCGGGCCAGGTTATGCACCGCGTCGCCTCGCGAGACCGTCGCCGGGAGTGCCTGGCGGGCGGCATGGGTCGAGGACGGCGTCGGTGGAATGAATACGAACGGGCTCACGTGCGGGTCGAGGTCCACCCGCACCGCGTCCACCTTCGTCGGACCGACCGTCCACGCGATCGTCAAGCCGCCGAGCAGACAGGCGGCGACGTTGTCGGGGTGGCCCTCCAGTCGCGCGGCCAGATTGAGCACGTCCGACATCGGCAGGGCCTGCTCGCCGCCGAGGACGAGTGCGCGGGCCAGCAACACACCGGCGACGATCGCCGCGGCCGACGAGCCGAGGCCGCGGCCGTGCGGGATCCGGTTCGCACACGACAACTCGATCCCGCGCGGCTGACCACCGAGTTGGTCGAAGGTCGCCCGCATGGCGGCGACGACAAGGTTCTTCTCGTCGCGCGCTACCTCGTCGGTTCCTTCGCCCGCCACATCGACGACCACCCCGTCCTCACCGACAACGGCCAGCACGTCATCGTGCAGGTCGAGGGCCAGACCGAGCGCATCGAAGCCAGGACCGAGGTTGGCGCTCGTGGCCGGGACCCGGACATGCGCGGCACCCCCACGGAACGCGGGACGGGCCACGTCAGTCGACCAATCCGAGCTTGCTGGCCGCCGCGTAGGCGTCAACCGGAACCGTCTCGGGCTTCGGAGCACCCGCAATCGCCCATTCGGGGTCCTTGAGGCCATTGCCGGTGACGGTGCACACGACGGTCGAGCCGGCGGCCAGTCGACCGTCGGCCGCGGTCATCAGCAGTCCGGCGACGCTGGCGGCCGATGCCGGTTCGACGAAGACCGCTTCGGTTCGGGCCAGGAGTCGGTAGGCCTCGAGAATCTGACGATCGGTGACCGCATCGATCAGACCACCGGACTCGTCACGGGCGGCGACCGCCTGCGACCAGGATGCGGGATTGCCGATGCGGATCGCGGTCGCGATCGTGACCGGGTTCAGCACCGGCGCGCCGTTGACGATGGGAGCCGACCCGGACGCCTGGAAACCGAACATCTGCGGTGTCCGATCGACGATTCCGTCCCGGGCGTACTCCTGGTAGCCGGCCCAGTAGGCGGTGATGTTGCCGGCGTTGCCGACCGGGATCAGGTGAACGTCGGGCGCCCGACCGAGCACGTCGCAGATCTCGAACGCGGCCGTCTTCTGACCGGCGATGCGATGGGGATTGACCGAATTGACGAGCGCGACCGGGTACTCGATCGCCAGTTTCTGGGCCAGTTCGAGGCAGTCGTCGAAGTTGCCGTCGACCTGCAGCAACCGAGCGCCGTGGACCAGAGCCTGGGCCATCTTGCCGAGCGCGATCTTGCCCTGTGGAACGAGTACCGCGCAGATCATGCCGGCCCGCACCGCGTAGGCGGCCGCGCTGGCCGATGTGTTGCCGGTCGAGGCGCAGATGACGGCCTTCGCGCCGGCCTCGGCTGCCTTCGAGATCGCAACCGTCATGCCCCGGTCCTTGAACGAGCCGGTCGGGTTGGCCCCTTCGACCTTCAGATAGACGGTGCAATTGGTTCGTTCGGACAATCTCGGCGCGGCCAGCAGGGGTGTGCCCCCTTCGAGCAGCGTCACCACCGGCGTCGTCGCGCTGACGGGCAGGCGCGAGCGGTAGTGCTCGATCAGTCCCGGCCAATTCGGGCCATCGGGCCGGCTCGGAGCGGGCGCGCCAGAGGCGCCGGTCGCACTGGGATCGCTGGGGTGCGACATCGACTGCTGAAACCCTTTCCGAATACCTCGGCTGCTGGTCGCCTTCGGCTGGCTGCCGGCCGTTCATCCGGTCGGCTGCCGCCACATGCTAGTGCGCTACTCGATCGTCATTCCCTCGACGCGCATCACGCTGGCCGCGTGCCGGATGAAGTCCATTGCCGTCAATCGCTGGACCGTATCGGCCAGGGCGGCGTCGGTGGCCGCGTGCGTGACCAGCACGAGCGTCGCCGCGTCACCACGACCCTCTTGGCGGACGGTCTGGATGCTGACCTCGTGCTCGGCGAACTCACGGGCAACGGCGGCCAGCACACCGGGCCGGTCAGCGACGTCGAGGGCGACGTGATAGCGGGTCGAGACCTCGCCCATCGGCTGCACCCGCAGATCGGCGTAGGCGCTCTCGCGCGCTCCCCGGCTGCCGTTGATCCGATTGCGGGCCACTGCGACCAGATCACCCAGCACCGCACTGGCGGTCGGCGCCCCACCGGCACCACGGCCGTAGAACATCAGCGAGCCGGCCGCTTCGGCGTCGACGAAGACGGCGTTGAACGCATCGCCGACACCGGCCAGCGGATGGGTACGCGGAATCATCGCCGGGTGCACCCGCACCGACACGGTGTCCTTGTCGCGTTCGCAGATCGCGAGCAGCTTGATCGTGCAGCCGATCGCCTTCGCGCTCGCGATGTCGGCGGCGGTCACCGCACCGATGCCCTCGCGGTACACATCGGCGATGGTCACGCGGGTGTGGAAGGCCAACCCGGCCAGGATCGCCGCCTTGGCCGCGGCGTCGAAGCCGTCGATGTCGGCGCTGGGGTCGGCCTCGGCGTAGCCCAGCGCGGTCGCCTCGGCCAGCGACTCGTCGAAGCTGGCGCCGGTGGCGTCCATCCGCGACAGGATGAAGTTCGTGGTGCCGTTGACGATGCCCATGACCCGGGTCACCCGATCGCCGGCCAGCGATTCGCGCAGCGGCCGGATCACGGGGATCGCGCCGCCCACCGCCGCCTCGTAATAGAGATCGACCCCGTTGGCGGCGGCCGCCTCGTACAAAGCGGCGCCGTCTTCGGCCAGCAGCGCCTTGTTGGCGCTGACGACACTCTTGCCGCTACCCAGCGCGCTCAGCAGCAGCGAACGGGCCGGCTCGATCCCGCCGATTACCTCGATCACCAGGTCGACGTCGGGACGGCTCACCAGGGCGTGCGCGTCGGTGGTGAGCAGTTCGGGCGGCAGATCGGTGTGGCGGTTGGGTCGCCGCACCGCGACCCCGACCAATTCGAGCGGGACGCCGACGCGCGCAGTCAGGTCATTCGCCTGTTCGTGCAGCAGTCGCACGACCTGCGAACCGACCACGCCGCATCCGAGCAGGGCAACGCGAAGCGAATTAGCCATCGACGTGGTCCATTCCCTGGTCCATTTCATCTGCGCCAGCCGGTATCGAGACGGAGCAGGTCTGCTTCGGTCTCGCGTCGAACCAGCACGTGCGACCCGCCGTCGCGAACTGCGATCACCGGCGGGCGCGGCACGTGGTTGTAGTTGCTGGCCATGCTGCGGCAGTACGCACCGGTCGCGGCCACCGCGAGCAGATCACCAGGGACCAGATCGCCCGGCAGCCAGGCGTCGCGGACGACGATATCGCCGCTCTCACAGTGTTTGCCGACAACTCGGGTCAACACCGGCGTCGCGCTGGATTCACGATTCGCAAGCGTCACCGTGTAGCTGGCGTCATAGAGGGCGGTGCGGATGTTGTCGCTCATGCCGCCGTCGACCGACACGTAAACCCGCTCGATGCCGCCGTCGAGGCGAACGAGCTTTACCGTGCCGACCTCGTACACCGTGATCGCGGCCGGGCCGATGATCGCCCGACCTGGCTCGACCGAGAGCCGCGGCACGGCCAGACCAGCGGTGGCGCATTCGTGTTCGACGATCGAGCGCAGTCGCTGGCCGATTTCTTTCGGCGACTCGGGATCGTCGCCGGTCACGTAGGCGATACCGAGTCCCCCACCGAGGTCGATCTCGGCCACCTCGACGCCGTGCCGATCACGCAGGAACGCGGCGAACTCGATCACTCGGTGCGCGGCCACTTCGAAGCCGGCGGTGTCGAAGATCTGCGAGCCGATGTGCGAGTGCAGCCCGACCAGGTCGAGTGAATCCGCTGCGAGCACCGCGACGACCGCCGCCTCGGCGGCGCCGTCGCGCAGGCTGAAGCCGAACTTCTGATCCTCGTGCGCCGTCGCGATGAACTCGTGCGTGTGCGCCTCGACGCCGACCGTCAGCCGCACGAGGACGGGCTGCCTACGCCCGGCCGCGGCGGCGATGTCGGCCAGCCGCTCGATCTCGTTGAACGAGTCGACGATGATGCGTCCCACGCCGGCGGCCGACGGCTTGGCGCAGCTCGCCGACCGACTTGTTGTTGCCGTGGAAGGCCAGCCGCTCGGGCGGAAAGCCGGCGGCCAGCGCGACCGCCAGCTCGCCCCCGGTGCAGACGTCGAGCCCCAGGCCCTCACTCTCGATCCAGCGCGCCACCTCGGTACACAGGAAGGCCTTGCCGGCGTAGTAGACGTCGGCGTCGGCGAAGGCGCTGATGTAGGCCCGAGCCCGGGCGCGCACGTCGTTCTCGTCGAGCAGCATCGCCGGGGTGCCGTACTCGGTCACCAGATCGGTGAGCCGAGCTACCCCCCAGGGTCAGCACGCCGTCGATCCGCGTCGCCGACGCCGGCCAGATCGCCGGGTCCAGGTCCTGTGTCGCCGTGGTCGCGCCGCTCATTCCACCTACATCCGATCCGGCGCGCTGACGCCGAGCAGACCGAGCCCGTTGGCCAGCACGATCCGCGTCGCGTCGTTGAGCCAGGCCCGGGTGCGGTTCAGGTCGGACACCGGCTCGTCGCCCAATGGCATTACCCGGCAGGCGTCGTACCAGCGGTGATAGCTGCCGGCGAGCTCCTCGAGGTAGCGGGCGATGCGGTGCGGCGCGCGCAGCTCGGCCGCGCCCGCGACGATCCGCGGGAACTCACCGAGCGCACCGAGCAGGTCGACCTCGCGCTCGTGATCGAGCAGCTCGGGGCGAAACGTGTCGAGGGCAACGCCGATGCTGGCCAGGTTGCGTCCGACGGCGGCGGTGCGGGCGTGCGCGTACTGCACGTAGTAGACCGGGTTGTCATTGCTGCGCTTGCTGAGCAGGTCGATGTCGATGTCGAGCATCGAGTCGATCGAGGACCGTTCCATGGCGTAGCGGGCCGCGTCCACGCCGACCGCGTCCACCAGGTCCTCGAGGGTGATGACGGTTCCGGCGCGCTTGCTCATCCGGACCGGGTGCCCGTCCTTGACCAGGTTCACCAGCTGGCCGATCAGCACCTCGACCGACGCCGGGTCGTCGCCGAAGGCCGCCGCGCCCGCCTTGAGTCGCGCGGTGTAGCCGTGGTGGTCGGCGCCGAGTAGATAGATGCAGAGGTCGAATCCGCGGGCGCGCTTGTCGCGCAGATAGGCCAGGTCGCCGGCGATATAGGCGGGCTGGCCGTCGCTCTTGATGACGACCCGATCCTTGTCGTCGCCGAACTGGGTCGAGCGCAGCCACCAGGCGCCGTCCTCGAAGTAGAGCTGGCCGGACTCCTTCAGCTCGGCCACCGCCTTGTCGACGGCGCCCGATTCGTGCAGCGAGTTCTCGTGGAAGTAGACGTCGAAGTCGACGCCGAAGTCGTGCATCGTCTGCTTGATCTCGGCGAACATCAGCTCGACGCCCTCGGCGCGGAAGACCTCCTGCGCCGCCTCGTCATCGAGCGTCAGGACGGACGGATGAGCCGCAACGACATCGGCCGCGATCTCGTCGAGGTAGGCCCCGCCGTAGCCGTCCTCGGGTGCCGGCTGGTTTCGCGCGCGGGCCAGCAGCGAGCGGGCGAAACGATCGATCTGGGTGCCGTGATCGTTGAAGTAGTACTCGCGCGTGACCGACGCGCCCTGGGCCTCGAGGACCCGCGCCAACGCGTCGCCGACCGCGGCCCACCGGGTGCCACCGAGGTGCACGGGGCCGGTCGGGTTGGCCGAGACGAACTCGAGGTTGACCCGAACGCCCGGCGAGTGCGGTGCCGCGACCGTAGGTGGCGCCGGCGGTCACGATCGTCCGGGCCAGCTCGGCCAGCGAGTCGGCCTCGAGCGTCATGTTCAGAAAGCCCGGTCCGGCGACGTCGGCGGCCTTGATCCCGGCGGTCGAGCGCAGGTGCGCGGCGATCGACTCGGCGATCTCACGCGGCGGACGCCCAGCCCCTTTGGCCAGGCGCATGGCGATGTTTGTTGCGTAATCACCGTATTCGCGGCTTTTCGGCCGTTCGACGACGACGTCCATCGACGCTGGCGTATCGAAGCCCAGGTCGCGCGCACTGGCCCGGACGGCGTCCTTGATGGCCACGCTGAGTTCGTCGAGGGTCACTAGACGATCCTACGGGCGGGCGACACTGCGTTATCACGAACGAACTGCTCGCCGCGTCATAACCGGATCACTCGCCGCGTCATAACCGAATCATCAGTGGCGCTCATACGCCGGGGACCTACACTTGGCCCCGATCGCGACGTATCCGGTTTACTTTTCTTTCACCTCGATCCGCCCGAAGGCAGGCCATGGCGCAGCGCCCCTCAACGTCCCCCGGTGCATCCGGCAACCGCGGAGCCAAGCCGGCCAAGGCACCGGCGGCCAAGGCACCGGCGGCCAAGACGACCGCCGGCCAAGACGGCGACCAAGCGCGCTCCCGTAAGCCCCACCAAAACGGCCCCCTCCGGTGCCGGGCCGGCCAAGCGCCCGCCGAACAAGCCCGGCCGCTCGATCGTCAACCAGAAGACGCGTCCCTGGGGACTGATCATCACGACGGTCGTCATCGTCGTGCTGGCCATTGGCGTGATCGGCTACGCGACGCTGCACAAGGGCGCCGCGTCGACCAACGGCGGCTACACCAACCCTGAGATCGCTGACGCCAAGGCGATCCCCGGCGTCGTCTATACGCCTGAGCCGAATCACAATCACGTCGAGGGCAACATCACCTACAACACGTCTCCTCCGGTCGGCGGTAACCACAGCCAGTACTGGGCCGACTGCAGCGGCACGGTCTACCCGAATGCGATCGCCAACGAGAACGCCGTGCACATGCTCGAGCACGGCGCCGTCTGGATCACCTACAAGCCGGGCCTGGCCGCGGACCAGGTGGCCACCCTGTCCAAGTTGGTGTCGGGCGTGGACCGGATGGCGATGAGCCCATACCCGGACCTGAAGACCAACATCTCGCTGCAGGCGTGGGATTATCAGCTGTTCGTCGACTCGGCCAGCGATCCGCGGATCGAACAATTCATCCTGGCGCTGAAGTTCAACCCGAAGACGACGCCGGAGGCCAGCGCGACCTGCTCCCAGCCGACCTTCATCGCGAACCCGAGCACCTTCGGCCATCCGCTCTGGGTGCCCGTGGATGCAACCGCCTCCGCCTCCGTCGTCCCCACCATGGCCGCCAATACGGCGTCGTCGTGATCGGGCGGTGACGGATGTCCTCCGACGTCATTGATGCGACCGAGGTCGCTTTCGCAGCGGACGACGAGCCGCGCCGGCGCCGTCCCTCGTTGGTCGCCGTCCTGCTGGTGATCATCGTGGTGGCCGCCGTCGCCGCCGCGGGAACGGGCGGTTGGCTGCTCGCCAACCGAAATAGCAGCTTCGGTGAGTGCATCGTCGGTGGACGCCGGCTTCGCCCGCGACATGTCCACCCACCACACCCAGGCCGTCATCATGGCCGGCTACACCCGGCTGCACACCACCAACGCGTCCGTCCTGTTGCTCGCGAACGACATCTACGACAGCCAGACCTTCCAGATCGGCGAGATGCAAGGTTGGCTCGATACGTGGGGACTGACCCGTTCGACGACGCTGCCGACGATGGGCTGGATGTCGGGGCACACACTGGACGCGGACGGGCTCATGCCCGGTATGGCCACCGCGGCCGAGATCTCGAAGCTGCAGTCCCTCACCGGCAACGCGCTCGATATCGACTTCCTGCAGCTGATGATCCGTCATCACCAGGGCGGCTTGTCGATGGAGCAGTACGCCGTGGACCACGCGTCGAAGTCCTATGTGCGCGATCTCGCCAACAGCATGCTGCAGGCCCAGAGCAGCGAGATCGTGTCGATGGAGCAGCTCCTGCGCCAGCTCGGCGGCACACCGCTGCCGGCCCCGACGTCCTAGCGGCTGTCCGTCCGACCGTCGTCCGGGCCGTTTGGACGGATCGGCCAGGCCGCGCGACTGCTAGGCTCGCTGTCGCTGGTTGGCCGTCGCGTCATGCGGTCGGGCCCCCGTAGCTCAGGGGATAGAGCACTGCCCTCCGGAGGCAGGGGCGCAGGTTCGAATCCTGCCGGGGGCACCAGATCCGCGAGGCCGCCATTGCTGGGCCGGCGACCCTTGGCGCTGCATTCCGGCGGCGGAGAAACCCTTCAGCGGATGCGGGACGAGCGCAACCGATTCCGGCGCCGCACGGTGTGCACCATTAAGAAGCCGGCGAGAACGACGCCGGTGATGGCGTGCCAACGGAAGCTGGTCGGATGACCGGAAAGCCAGTCCCACAGACCCGACGTGAGCATCGCGATCGTCAACACCGCCAACAGCAGGTCGGCAACGGCGAGACGCCCGGAAGGACTCGGCCATTCCCGTGGATCGGCTGCTCGACCGGCAAGCGATCTGAACACCCGATGGCGCTGAAGCAGATGCGCGATCACCAGCGCGATGAACACGAGACCGACCAGGATGTGCAGGGTCAAGACCGGCTCGATGGCTAGCGATATAGAAGCGCTCGCCATGAGTCCAACGTGAACCCACCACCGCGACGACGCCGCTCGGTTCCGACGACGGTGTGAACCATCCGGTTCGTCGGTCATCGCGGCACCTCGGCCAACTTCGTTGTGGATTGCATCGATGCTGACGCGCGGTCGTTTTTTCGACCTCCGGGAAGCACCTGAGATCGGCACTGAGATCTCGGCGGCCTCGTCTGACCGCGCACCGGTCTCCTCATCCAAAGCACAGGATCGGCAGACGATTCACAGAATCCCAGGTGCCATCTTTGATCTGCGCCCAGTTAACGGCGCAGATGGGAGCACGAACATGAGCCACGACCGTCCGAACCCACTACTTGGCCGGGCGATGGCCGCCAGCTCGGCACTCGTCGTCGCCGCCATCGCGATCACGGGTGTCTTCGTGGCCAAAATTGTCAGTTCGTCGGCGGCCACGACCCCGCCGGAAACGAACACCTCAACCACGACCGACACCGGCTTGAACTCGGGAACGACATCGACCGGCGGCGGTGCACTCACGGCCCCGCAGCAGAACCGCGCGCCGGTCGGTGGAAGCCACGGATCATGAGCGGAACCCGAACGTGGTCGGCGTGGAGTTGCACCGTCCGTCTGGTCATCGAAAAGGACCAGCACCTCGACGCCGCAAGTGCTGAATTGGCAATGATCCTCGATCGCGTCGATCGTGCGGCGAGTCGATTCCGGGCGGACTCTTCGTTGTCTCACGCCAACGCCCGCAGCGGTCGCCCGGTACCGATACCGCGAATTCTGGTGGACCTGGTCCACGCAGCGCTAACCGCTGCGAAGCGGAGTGACGGCACCGTCGATCCCACCGTCGGCGCGAATGTCATTGCTTGCGGGTACGACCGCGACATCACCAATGTTGCTGCGACCGGGCCCGCTGTCGTACCCGGCGCAGTTCCAGTCGGGTGGCGTCGGGTTCGTCTCGACCGTTCCGCGGGGCTGCTTTCGGTACCCGCGGGGGCGCTATTGGACCTTGGGGCAACAGCAAAGGCCTACACCGCGGACTACGCAGCAAGGACCCTCTTCAAACGGTTCGACTCAGCAGTTCTGATCGAAGTCGGAGGTGACCTCGCCGTAGCCGGTGACAAGAGCGACGGTTGGGCAATCCGCGTCGCCGAGGCCGAGGGCAGCACGGGACAGACGGTCGTCCTGCACGGCGGCGGAATGGCCACCAGCACGACCACCGTGCGCACGTGGGTCCGAGGTGGCGCGCGCCAGCACCACATCATCGACCCGGCAACCGGCCAACCAGCGCGGGGATGCTGGCGGACCGTCTCCGTCGCGGCGTCCTCAGCACTGGAAGCGAATACGGCCAGCACCGCGGCAATCGTGCTGGGCGATCAGGCCGAATCCTGGCTCGCCGCGCGCGATCTGCCCGCCCGCCTGATCCACCGGGACGGGCACGTGCAGACAACCGCCGGCTGGCCCGCTCGAGAAAGCGTGGTGTCACGATGACGACCAATGACCTGTGGTTCACCGCTCGCGGTGCGGGTCTGGCCGCGATGCTGATCCTGACGGTCGCCACCACACTTGGTGCTCTGGGTTCGATGCGGTGGTGGTCGGCGGGAAGCCGAGTCATCGCGCAATACGTCCACCGCACCGCGGCCGTGCTCGGGCTACTGCTGATCGTTGTTCACGTCACGACGCTGGTGCTGGACTCGAAGTCGCACATCACCGTGGCCGGAGCGCTGATCCCGTTCGCGGCTCGATACCGTCCCTCAGCCGTCGCGTTAGGTTCGATCGCCATGTACCTGTTGCTGTTCGTGGCCGCACTCGGCATGGCGAGAGGGCGGCTGGCGTCCACACGGGTCGGCGCCGCGACCTGGCGCGGCCTGCACGTGCTCGCCTATCCCGCTTGGGCCATCGCGATCGTGCACGGCCTGATGGCCGGAACCGACCGCAGCCAGAAATGGGTCGTTCTGCTCACCGTCGGATGCGTCGTCGCCGTCCTGATCGCCACCTTCAACCGCGTCATCGGCCTGGCCGCCGACGACGCGACCACCGCGCCTCCATCCCCGGCAAGACGACTGACAGGCGCCTCCCGATGACTACTGCGACCGAGACACCGACCATGACCAACTCCTTGTTCGCGATCGGCCCCGCCCGTCTACTGCGCGGCGCCGAACACGGGGCCGTCGTCGACTACGGGCTTCACCGTCAGCTCCACGGTCAGCTCGCGGTCCTCGACCTGCGTGACCTCATGGCGGCCTGCGAGGCGGTCAACCTACGCGGTCGGGGCGGCGCGGCGTTCCCCGTCGCCACCAAACTGGCCGGCTTGGCCCGAGGGCGACGCGTCGTCGTGGTCAACGCCACCGAAAGCGAACCCGCCAGCCAAAAGGACCGCTTCCTCATCGAGCGGTGCCCGCATCTGATCCTTGACGGGGCACTACTGGTCGCCGGCGCCATCGGTTCGCGCGATATACGCCTGGCCGTGCACGATCGCTATCACGCCATGCTCCTACAGGGCGCACTCGCCGATCGCCCCGATATTCCTCGCGCAAAGGTGCGGATCGAGATCGTCGAGGGCGGCTTCGTTGCCGGCGAGGCCCGCGCGGTGATCCGCTCGCTGAACGGCGGCCCGGCCATCCCGCCCGGACGACGGTCGCTACCGACTCAGCACGGGGTCGGGGACGCGCCGACGTTCTTGTCCAACGCTGAGACCTTCGCCCAGATCGCTGTGCTCGCCAGTCTCGGACCAGCGCGCTACGCCGGGACGGGCACCAGGAGCGAACCCGGGACGACGCTTCTCACGGTCGGCGGGGCCGTCGCCCGCCCTGGGGTGATCGAAGTGCCGTTGGGTATTCCGTTGAGCCAGGTACTGATGCACGCGGGAGCAACAAGGACCGCGGGCATCGCGATCGGGGGTTACCACGGCGCCTGGATCGCGCCGCACCTGGACGTGCCGCTGTCGCCCGCGGCGCTGGCCGACCAAGGTGCGACCCTGGGCGCCGGAGTCGTGCTGCTCCTCGACGACAGCACGTGCGCGCTCGGAGAACTGACCCGGGTCGCGCATTGGCTCGCCCGCGAGTCGGCCGGCCAATGCGGACCATGCCGGTTCGGGCTACCCGCGCTCGTCCAAGATCTGCTGGCCCTGAACCAGGACCGGGGTCGGGCCGTGGCCGACCTCAGGCGGCACGCCGCGCAACTCAGCGGGCGCGGTGCCTGCTCGCACCCGGACGGCGCAATCCGCTTCATCACCACCGGCCTGACCCAGTTTGCCGACGAGGTGGCAGGCCACCGCCGCCGCGGCGTCTGCGGACGCCCCGTCCGGGCCCAGCTACCCCTGGCCGCGGCGAGCACACGATGAAGACACTGCAAATCGACTGGACCCGCTGCGACGGCCACGGGCTCTGTGCCGAACTCATCCCGGACAAGATCACTCGGGACGACTGGGGCTACCCCATCATCACCGAACGTCGAATTCGCACCGAAGAAGACCTGATCGACACCCGACGCGCCGTCGCGACGTGCCCGGCTCTGGCATTGCGCCTGGAAACGACCACCGAACCGGCGAATCGCGGGACGCGAAGGTAATCGCCCCCGTGACCCGCGATGCCGTGGCGAGCAGAGGTGACCGCGCTGCTGTCGCGCCCGACTGCCCCGACGGGCTGACCGAATTCGACCCCACCGCCGAACGCCGACGACGCCGGATCGCTGACTGGCGATGGCAGCTGGCGGGCTCACTCGCCGCGCTGGCCCTGCTCGGCGCCGCGACCACCAGCGCCGCTCACGTCGACAGCGATACCGGTGGCGACGTCCTCGCCCTCTTCCGGCTGATCGGTCATGACCTGCTCCGGCTGCGATGGCAGTTCGCGGCCATCGTGGTCATCCTGGCCGGACTGCACTACCTTGCCGCCGCCATCGCGGCTCGCGCCGCCAGCGGCGCTCCCTTGCCGATGGGTGAGACCATCCTGGTCCAGCTCGCGGCATCAGCGGCTGACCGGGTCACCCCCGGCGGCGTGGGCGCCGCAGCCGTCGATGCGCGCTACTTCAGTCGTCGCGGTTTGACCTGGCCGGCCGCCCTGGGCGCCGTTACGTCCCTTCACTTCGTCGGCCCCATCACCGACCTTGCGTTGTTGGCGTTTCTTGTCCTCGCCGGCCGCTGGGTCGGTCTCAACGGCGGCGCCCACGAGATGCGGGTCCTGACGACGAAGATCGCTCAAACGATCGCTCCCCTTCGCTCACCGTGGTTCTGGGTCGGGGCGTTGGTTCTCATCGCAATCGTCATGGTGATTCGACACCTCCGAAGGTCTCGCACGACGCGCGATTGGAAGGCGTTCTGGATCCCGATCCGCGCGCTGCTCAAGCATCCCGGCCGATTGGCCGTACTAGCCACGGCATCCGGTGCAACCACCCTGATCCTGGCCTTTGCCTTTGTCGCCAGCATCGCGATGGTCCCCGGGCCACGACCCGCCGCCGGACTCGGCGCACTGCTGATCGCTTTTTTGGTCGGCGCGGCCGCCGGATCGGCTTCGCCCATCCCAGCCGGACTAGGTGCGACCGAGGCCGCCCTGGTCGCCGTCCTGGTTGGACTGCACGTGCCCGCAGCAGCAGCCGTCCAACAAGTACTCATCTTCCGCCTGATCACCTTCTGGCTACCTGCACTCGTCGGCATTTTCGCCACGCGCCACCTGCGGCGTTGCTCGGCGCTCTGATGATCCGGCCGCGATCGACGCGCAGCCGACGTGGGCGAAGCCCGCGGCGACGTCGGGGCCGGCCGCGTCGCGAAAACGAACAGCGCAATTCGAGCTTCGCGACCGACCATTGGTCAACCGGGGCGATGGGCTAGAAGTTCAGGTTCACGTCGCTCAAGCTGGTCGTGTTGTTGTCCTCGCGCAGCTCTCGAATCTCACCGCGGGAATCGACCGCCACCGCCACCGTCTCTGGAGTCTTACTCGACGGGTGGTTGAAATCGACGAACACCTCGGTGGTGTTGGCTGCTCTGACCGGTAGCGTGATCTGCTTCTCGACGCAGAGGGCGGTAATGCACGCATAGACGTAGAACGGCTGAGTCACATCGACCGTACCGATGTTGTGGATGTCGAACGTGACTCGAGCGTGCGTGGGCGAGTCCTGCACGATGATCATGCCGTTCACCGAAAGGTCGGGCAGCATCGGCGTCGTGGGCGAAGGGAGTGGCGATGCCGATTTGAGTGTCGGAGTCGACGCGACCAGGGTCTGCTTGACCGTGCTGGTGACGACGACCACGCCACCGCCACCGCCACCGCCACCGCCACCATTGCCGCCGCCGCCAGTACCGCCGCCGGCGGCCGACGCCCCCGAGTTCAAACTGTTTGCCGACGGCGTGGCGGCCGTGGCGGACTTCAATCCGCTGGAGACACTCGATGCCGATGGTTGCGCTGCTGTTGCGATCCCGTGAGTGGACTCCGTGCAGCCGCAGGCCAGCAGCACGACGGCCATTCCGAGCAACCAGGCGCGTTTCATGGCGCAAACTTAGGACGCGCTCAGGGACACGTAAATGGGTCGGCGCGGATTGGTGTCGCAGATCCGACGTATTGTCAGAAAAGCTGCGAGCTAGCGGGTTTGCGACCCCGTTGCAATAATCTGCCGCTGGTCGGCCTTCCTATGCAGCCAGCCAGCCAGCCTCTTCAGATCCTCCGCGCGATGGCGCCCGTGGTAGCCGCCGATCGGACGATTCGCGGTCTCGACGACAGTCGCTGTTCGAGAGGGGGATTCCTTAGCCACGTAGTCCCCATCGACCGACGACGGCCCGACATGAATCGAACGTCGAACCTCGTCGGCTAGTGCCAGTCGCTGATCTGGACATCCCTCGGGTGTGGCGTCCCGACGCCCGTCTCGACGAAGGCCTTCAGGCTCATCAGGAACATCGCCCACTTGGTGCTGCAGTGGTGCATGAACTCGACCGGTTCACGCCAACCGGCGTGGGTGAACAACACGATCGTCCACTCGCCGGCCGGCACGAGCTCGAAGGTCACCGTGGTCGCGACCCACTCCGCTGGACCATCCGTGACGTCCCAGACCACCCGCTCCTCCGGGCGCAGGTCGACAACCTTCATGTCGAAGCCGCCGACATCGCCGAACCGGAAGAGCAGAGTGTCGTTGCTCGAACCGCTGGTATTCGTCGTCCACCACTCCGCGAGGCCTTCGATCGTGGTCAGCGCGTCGTAGACCCTCGCCGGCGTCGCTGTGATGCCGACGCGATGCAAAATATCGACCATCTGGATCTCCTCCTATTTCTGACTGTTCTTGGATTGTTGGATCGCCTCGGCGATCTTCTTGATCCGCCGCAAGCGGGCGTCCCACCGCGCGCCGACCGCGTTCAGTTGCGCAACGGCGCGGGCCAGCTGCGCCTCGTCGACGCGGTAGCGAAGCTCTCGTCCGGCCGGCGCCGAATGGACCAGCCCGACCCGGTCGAGCACCAGAAGGTGTTTGGAAACCGCCTGGCGAGTGACCGGCAACTCGGCACTCAGCGCAGTCGCCGTTGCCTGGCCGTGTGCGAGCAGTAGATCAACCAACTGGCGTCGGGTCGGGTCACCGATAGCCGACCACAATCCCTCGTCGATGTCGGCGTTCATCGAGCCGCCGACATCCGGTTGGCCACCTCGGCCAGACGCGGCAGGTAGAAGTCCCACCCCTGGCGATGGTCGTTGTAATGCGCCTCGAGGACGGCCGCTTCCCAACCGCGCTCCCGGTACCCGGTCTCGCTGAAATGAACCACGGTGCCAGCGTCGACCGGAACGAGCTCGAAGGTCACCAGCAACGAGTTACCCGGATCCGCAGCCTGGTCGTCGTCGTAGATCCAGCGGAACGAGAAGCGTCGGGGCGGGTCTACCTCGACGACGGTGAAGGGCGCCGACTGCGTGTCGCCGGTTTGTTCATTGGTCCAGCTGAGCTGGCTCGACGCGCCGGCAAGCGGCTCGAACTCAGTCTCGGCGCTCCACCATTCGCGGATGTACTCGGGACTACTGAGTACCTCGAACACCACTTCGGGCGAGGCATCGATGCGCAGTTCCCGCCGAATGCTTCCGTACTCCATGTCGGACCCGCTTTCGCAACTAAAGATTGCGCATCACGGTAGACCCTCGGAAAACATTACGCAACTATAAGTTGCGTGTCATACGACCTGATGCACCATCGCGCCACCGTCGACGGTGATCACTGATCCGGTGATGAACGAGCCGGCGGGCGACGCGAGCAGCAGGGCAACGCCCTTGAGTTCGTTCGGGAGGCCGACGCGTCCCATCGGCACGCGGCGGTTGAATTCGGATTCGTCGCGCGGCGGCCGCGAACCCTCCTCGTTCCAGCCGATGTTGGTGCGGAACGGCCCCGGGGCGATGGCATTGACCAGCACACCGTGCGGGGCCAGATCCAAGGCCGCCTGCTTGACCAGCGCGGTCAATGCGGTCTTCGAGGCGATGTAAGCGCTGGGCACCCAAGGCTCGTTGCGTAGTCCGGCGGTTGAGCAGGTGACGATGATCCGGCCGGTGCCGGCCGGACGCATGACCGCTGCAGCGGCCCGGACAGTGGCCCACGAACCCTCGAGGTTGGTCGAGATGACCGCGTGCCAGGCATCGTCCATGAGGTCGAGTTCACCGTTAGGCGCATCCGAGCGGCGACCGATTCCGGCGTTGACGAACACCACGTCGAGGCCACCGTGGCGCTCGGCGAAGCCGTTGACGAAGCCGTCGACCGCGGCATGGTCGGTGACGTCGAGCAGGGACGTCTCGAATTGCCCTGGACGATCCGACAGACGAGCCCGGACCTCATCCAGCCGCGATGACCGCACGTCGGTGATCGCGACCGTTGCACCGCCGTCGAGCATCGCCTCGGCCATGGCCAGGCCCAGGCCACTCGCACCTCCGGTGACGATTGTTCGCAGACCAGAGACGTCGAAGATCGTAGCGGCGGTCGTCACTTCGGGGCGGGTCATCGGGTTCCTCCGGTGGTGGTCGATTCGGTGTCGCCGATGGTGGTGATGGTCGCGGCGCTCGCGATCCAGCTGCGATCCCACCTCCCCGCCTTGATCAGCGAACGGCTTTCGTGCTCGCCCCGAACAACCTCCTCGGACAGCGCAAGGACGGACTCGATCTCGGCCTGAGCGACGATCGTGATTCCGTCGCTGTCGCCGATGATCAGATCACCGTCACGCACGGCGGTGCCGCCGATCGACACCGGGACGCTGATGTCGCCCGGTCCGGCCTTGGTCGGACCGATGTGCGAAATGCTCCGGGCGAACACCGGCAGGGCGAGGCTTGAGATGCCGGCCTCATCGCGCACTGCGCCATCGATCACCAACGCGGCGACACCTCGGGTCTGCGCGTAGTACGTCAGCAGATCGCCGAGGATGGACGAGTACGGATCGCGCTGCGCATCGACGAGCACGACATCGCCGGGCTGGGCGAGATCCAGCGCCTTGTGCACCGCCAGGTTGTCACCCGGCCGGGTCAGCACGGTGAGCGCCGGCCCGACAACCGATCGCCCGTCCAGCGATGACAGCGACCGACCGACCGGACGGATGCCGACCGCGACGCCCTTGCGGCCCATCGCGTCGGCCACCTGCGACGCAGCGATCACGCTGAACCGGACCAGGATCTCGGGGTCGATTCGCGGGCCCCGAGGGAAGACTCGGATCTCAGTCATTCGCCACTTCCGTTGATCGTCACCCGGCCATTGTCGAGCACCTGCGGATTGATCACGTTCGGGGGTAAGCGCCCCTCGTACACATCGATGGCGGCCTGCGCCGCGGCCTCCGCGGTGATCTGGCGGACCTGGGCGCTACCGGCCGCGATGTGCGGCGAGAAGATGATCCGGTCCGAGGCGAAGAGCGGTTCGGAGAGCCTGGGTGGTTCGTAATCGAGCACGTCGAGGCCGACGCCGCGCAGATGTCCGGCCAACAGCACTTCGAGCAGCGCGTCCTCGTCGACTATGCCGCCGCGCGCGGCGTTGATGAGCACGGCATCCGGTTTCATCCGCCGCAGTTCGTCCAGGCTGATGAGATCCGCGGTCTCGTCGGTGAGTGGCAGGTGCAGCGTGACGATGTCCCGGTCGGCCAGCAACGCGTCCAGGCTTTCGATCTTCTCGACTCCCAGCGCCGCCATCGCATCGGCATCGACATATGGGTCGAAGGCGGCCACATGCGCCCCGAAGCCGGCCGCGCAGATCTTGGCCACCCGCCGACCGATATTGCCCAGGCCGACGATACCTACGCTCGCACCGGTCAGGTCGCCCGTCACCACGGTGCCCGGTTGGTCGTACGCCGCGCGCCGAGAGCTCCGATCGACCGACGGGATGTCGTGGAGTACGGCGAGCATCAGGGCCACAGCGTGCTCGGCGACACTGCTGGCATTTGATCCGGCCGTGTTGGTGACCAGAATGCCGAGCTCGGTGGCCGCGTCCAGGTCGATCGAGTCAAGGCCCACGCCGTGCTTGGAGATGTGCTTGAGCCTGCCACTTCGCGCCAGGGCTTCGGCGGTGATCGGCGCCGACCGGACGATGACGGCGTCAGCGTCAGCGATCGCGTCGTCGAGTTCCTGCTGGCTGACGGCATAGTGATCCATCTCGACGACGTCGAAGACGGTCGCCAGCAGCGCCAGCCCGGCCGGATGAATCGGGGCCGGCACGAGCGCGACGGGCCGATTCGGCGTAGGCGGGTTAGACGGGTTTGACACCAGGAACTCCTTCGATCGAATTGCCGTAGAACCGGGCCGGGTTGTCGCACAGCACCTGTCGGGCGATCGATGCGTCGCCCGTCCATTCGAGCAACAGGTCGAGCAACAGGTTGTCGTGTGGCATCACGCCACCGTTGGGCAGCGGATGCGGCCAGTCGCTGCCCCACACCAGCTTCTCGGGCGCGATCTGCACTAGTGCGTGCGCGAACGGAAGCGTGGCGGCGTACGGCTCTCCCGCGGGATCGATCTGGTACGGGTGCGACAGCTTGACGTAGATGTGGGGTTGGGCCACCAGTTCGAGCAGCAGCTGGAAGCCGGCGGTGTCTGTGGTGTCGGTGGCGGCCGGGCTGCCCATCGATTCGATCATGACCGGGATGCCGAGCCCGGCCAGCTGCGGTCCGAGGATCACCAGGTGATCGACCGCCTCGACCCGGATGTCGAGGTGCCAGCCGAGCGCCGCCAAGACTGCCGCCTGGTCCTTGAGCTCGGCCGTAGCTGAGCCGGCCTGGCGTCCACGCGTTCCGTACGCCACACACGCCGCGCGCGGCGAGCGCCCGCAGATCCTCCGACGGCCCCTGGGTCAGGTCGGCGCCGATGACGCCGCGGAGCCGGTCGGGCGCCTGGTCGAGCGCATCGAGCAGGCACGAGTTGTCGAAGCCATACACCGATGGTTGGACGAGCACGCCGTTCGTGACGCCCAGATGATCGAGCAGCGCGAGGTACTGCTCGGGCGTATGGGTCGGCGGGACGTAACGCCGCGACGGCACCAGCGGGTACCGGTCGGACGGCCCGAAGACGTGGGCGTGCGAATCCCAGCCACCCGGTGGGACGGCCCAGGACGGCGGTTCATCCGGGGGCCGGGCGGCCGGCAGCGTCGGCGCGAGCGACATCAGCGCACCGAATCGGCCGAGTCGAACGCTGCCGCGCCGGGCCGGTAGCTCGCGCCGCGACTGTGTGCGGGCAGCCGCGCGCCCGCGCCGGTGACGTTGCCGCGCAAGGTGTCCGATCGGTAGCAGGCGGGTACGCGGCCACGCCGCTGCAACTCGGGAACGACGAGGTCGACGAAATCGGGCAGGGTCCGCAGGGGCAGGTTGTCGAAGACGTTGAACCCGTCCAGGTCCCCCTCGATCATCATCTGCTCCAGGCGATCGGCAACGGTCGTGGGCGAGCCGACGACCGTGATCGCACCCAAGGACTCGGCCACCTTCTGCGCGGCCTGCCGGGGCGTCCAGACCCGGTCGGGGTCACCGATCGTGAACCGCTCGAGCCAGGTCCGCATGCCGTCGGTCTCGATGTGCTGGATCGGCGCGTCGAGGTCCATCTGGCCGAAGTCCAGCTGCATCAACGCGGACTGGCGCGCCAATGTCCCCTCGACGCTGACGAACTGGATCTGCTGCTGGAACTTGATCTGGGCCAGCTCGTCGGTCGGCGCCACGACCACCGAGACGCCGGCGATGAACTGCATGTCGTCGCGGCTGCGGCCGATGGCGTTCGCGGCCGCCACCGCCTTGGTGACCGCTCGGCGCAGAACGTCGGTGTCGGTGCCGACGAGGAAGACGACCTCAGCGTGGCGGGCCGCGAACGCCTGCCCCTCGGATGATGACCCGGCCTGGATGAGCGTCGGGGTGCGCTGCGGCGACGGCTCACACATGAACGGGTCGGGGACGTTGAAGTACTTCCCGGCGTGGTTGACCGGGTGGACCCTGCTCGGGTCGGTGTACACGCCGCGGGCGACGTCACGGACGAGCGCGTCGTCCTCCCAGCTGTACTCCCACAGCTTGTAGACGACCTCCATGAACTCGTCCGCGATCGCGTACCGCTCATCGTGCGGGATCTGCTGGTCCAGCCCCAGATTGCGGGCCGCCGAGGCGGTGTAGGAGGTGACGATGTTCCACCCGATGCGTCCCTTGGTGAGGTGATCCAGCGTCGTCATCTTGCGCGCGAAGCTGTAGGGCTGTTCGTAGGTCGTCGACGCCGTGACCGCGAACCCCAGGTGCGTGGTGACCGCGGCCATCGCGGCGATCGCCATCGTCGGGTCGTTCGAGCGGCACCGCGATCGCGTCGGCGAAGGCCGCATCGGTCGAGCCCTTGTAGCCGCTGTGCAGACCCGGGAAGTCGGCCATGAAAAGGCTGTCGAACCGTCCCCGCTCGAGCACCCGAGCGGTGTCGAGCCAGTAATCGAGGTCCTTGTAGCGATGCTCCTGGTTGAGCGGGTTGCGCCAGGTGCCGATCGCGGTGTGACCGACGCCGGCGATCTTGAAGGCATGCAGATGGATCTGCCGGGCGGCGGCGCTCGCAACATTGGTCACGCCCGCAATTAGAGTGACCAGCCGGGCCGATTACTGTCAACCAGGTGACATTTCCGTCGGCGTCGCAGTCTGACCACTCGGCCGAGCGACGGCTGGACTTCTTCACCTACCTCACTCGCGAGGCCCGACGGGACTTCGAGGCGGCGGCCCGGAACCGGCGATTCGAGGCCCAGGAGAACATCTACCGGCAGAACGACCGGAGCCAGCAGATCTTCCGGATCGTCTCGGGACGGGTGTGGCTCACCTCGTCGCGCCCGGACGGTCGCGTTCATCTGAGCCTGTTCGCCGGCCCGGGCGAGTGCTTCGGCTTCAGCTCGCTGATCGACGACGAAGGCCTGCCTCAGAGCGCGATGGCGCGATCCGAGGTCAACGTTCAGGTGCTGAGCAAGAGCGCGCTGGATGAGTTGCGGGCCAAGCACCGCTCGATCGACGACGCGATCATGCGGTCGATGCAGCGCGACATCCGAATTCTGATCAGGCAACTGTCCGAGGCATCGATCTCGGATCTGCGCTCACGCCTGGCCCACCGGCTCCTGGTGTACGCCTTGCCGCAGCGGCCGAATGAACCAGTCGTGCGCCTCACCCAGACCGAGTTGGCGGGCGTGTTCGGCGTTTCCCGCCAGACCGTCAACAAACTGCTGCGCGACTTCGAGAACGAAGGCCTGGTGAAACGGGCCTACGGCGAGGTCGTGATTCTCGACGTACCGCGCCTGCGCCACCTCGCTGAAGGGGTATGAGGCGACGAGATGGGACTACTGGTCGGTCGGGACCGCGCCGCCGGCCAGCCAGGTCGACCACGGCAGGTTCCAGTCACCGAAACCGTCGCTGATACCGAGCGCCGGGCCGCCGGTATTCACCGACGTCACGACGTCACCGATGTGGCTGAACTTGTAGAAGGCCTCGGCGTTGGTCGGGCTGAGGTTGGTGCACCCGTCCGATGTCGATCGGGCGCCGATGTTGTTGCCGTTCCAGGGCGCCGAATGGACGTACTCGCCACCCGCGGTGATACGGACGGACCAGTTCACGAGCAAGTCGTAGTTGCCGAGCGCACCGCCACCGCCGACCATGCGCACCGCGCCATTGGGCCGCAGCGTGTCGGTGCCGGGTGTGTCCTCACCGAGCTGCATGACGACCTTCGTGCCGCTGTTGGTCGGCGTGGTCGCGGCACCACACGAGGTCGGGAACGGCGCCGGGAAGGCCGGCGCGCCGTTCGACGTCACGGTCATCCGCTCGGCGGCGCAGTCGACGGTCGAGATGTGCGCGTCACCGATGCTGATCGCCAGCGTCAGACTGTCGTCGAAGGACAAGCCCTTGCCCGCGCTCAGCCCCTGTATCGGCATGTCCATCTTGATCGTCGAATCGGCCGGCCAATAGTTCTGCGGACGGTAATGCGCCATCATCGGCTTGGTCGTGTCGCCGTTGGGCTCGAAGTACCAGGCCCCACCGGCCGGAGCGCCGTTGATCGTCACCGTGGTCGCTTTGATGAACGCGGCCGAGTCGGTGATGTTTTGCGTGAAATAGGCGACGATCGGCATCCCGACGCCGTAGGTGACGCCGTCGCTCTCGAGCAGCGAGACATGCACCGGCGTGGTCGGGGCAGCCGTCGGACTGCTCGAGGAGGCCGAGGCGGACGCGGACGATGCGGTCGTCGAGGCCAAGGGGCTCGCGGGCTTGCCGGCGCCGTGGGTGGTCGACGCGCAGCCCGCCAACACCAGAACGGCGATCGCGAGGAGAGCGGTCAACAGAACGCGACGGGCAGCGGGCGTGGCGGAGTGGGCTGGTGTCACTCGAAACACGATACCCATCAGAAGTGAGGCGCGGCCGAGGAATCTGGTCCCCGGGCGCTCTGAGAACATGTGAATATGAGTCCCCAGCGGTTGACGGTCGAGGATTACCGGCAGTGCGGCCCGGCGCAAACTCCCCCGGGTGGCGTTCGACAACATTGACGGCGCGGCCGAGACCGAGGGGTCCATGCGGGCCAACCGGCAGGCCTTCGACGACGTCGCCCTGCGACCCCGGACCGGTTTGCGGCCCGGTGTGCCCGATCTCACCACGGCGCTGCTCGGCCACGAGCTCTCGCTGCCGGTACTGCTGGCCCCCTGCGGGATGGCCCGCGTGATCAATCCGCGTGGCGATCTCGCCGCCGCTGCGGCCGCCGGCCGGGCCGGCACCGTCGCCGCACTGTCGATGATGTCCGGCCACGCGATCGAGGAGGTCGCGGCCGCCGGGCTCCGGCCCGCTCTGGTTCCAGGTCTATGCCTTCGGTACCCGTGCCCACAGCGAACAGGCGATCGACCGGGCCGCGGCGGCCGGCTTCGAGGCCCTTGTGGTCACCCTCGACACCCAGGTGAGTCCGGCTCGGTTGCGCGACGTCCGCAACGGCGCCAAGACCCTGCTCGGTCCGAAAGGCATCGCCCAGCTGCGCTACAGCCCGCAAATCCTGCGGCATCCGAACTGGCTGGTCCAGCGTTACCGCGACGGCCTGGTCCCCCGTATCCCGAACGTGCTGCGCGCGGACGGGTCGCCGGGCTACCTCTGGGCGGACGGGCGGCCGTCCTCGCTGACGTGGGACGACTTCGACTGGATCCGCGAGCGGTGGCAGAAGCCGATCATCGCGAAGGGCGTGCTGACCCGTGAGGACGCCGAGCGAGCGTTGGAGTGCGGCGTCGACGCCATCGTGGTGTCCAACCACGGCGGTCGGCAGCTCGACGGCACCGACGCGACCCTGCGCACGCTGCCCGAGATCGTTGCCGCGGTGGCCGGTCGCTGCCCGGTGCTGATGGACGGCGGCGTACGCCGGGGCGGTGACGTGATCAAGGCGATGAGCCTCGGCGCGAGCGCGGTCATGATCGGGCGACCGTGGCTGTTCGCCCTGGGAGCGGACGGGCAGCGCGGCATCGAACGGTTGCTCGAACTCTTCCGTACCGATCTGACCCGCGACCTGCAGATGATGGGCGTTACCCGCCCGAGCGAACTGACCCCAGCGTCGGTCCGAGTCCCGAAGGATTGGCAGTGACCAGCGCCCCGGCCCCGCGGTTCTCGGCCTACCTGTACCCCTGGGACTTCGCGCGGCTCGGCGTCTCGGCCGTCCTCGACGACCTGCAGAGCTGGTCGATCGAGGGCATCAATCTCGCCCCGAACTATCACCAGATCACCGCCGTCTCGCCGCGCGGCGGTGACCTCCGGGTGATGTTCTCGCCCCGGGGCGCCGTCTTCTTCCCGGCCCGGGCCGAGCGCTACGGCCGGATCAAACCGTCGGTCTGGCCCGACGAGGACGTCACCGGCGTCTGGCCCGAGGTCGCCCGGCAGGCCGCAGCCCGGTCCATGCCGTTGACGATCTGGACGATCGCGATGTTCCAGCCCTGGATGGCGCAGGACTATCCGTTCGCCGCGCGTGAGACCCCGTTCGGTGACAAGAGCGACTCGGGCGTCTGCCCGAACTCACCCGACGTGCAGGAGTACCTCGCCACCCTCGCCGTCGACCTGGCCGACCAGTTCGACGTGCGCGGCTTCGCGCTGGAGGGCAACGGCATCCCGCCCTACAACTACGGCTGGATCCGCCCCCGCCTGTTCACCCGGATCAGCCCACTCGGTCAGCGATTGATGCGACTGTGCTTCTGCGCGAGCTGCCAGGCCGTCGCGCGCGACATCGGCCTCGACCCGCACGCCCTCCGGGTTCGGGTGCAAGAGCTGCTGCGCGAGCACGGGGTCCAGCCGCTCGGTGAGGGAATCGGCACCTTCCTCGGGGCCGGCGATGATCCCGATGGCGAGATCGCGACGTATGAGACGCTCGGCTCGATCGGCGCCGAGAACGTGGTCCGCACCATGGCTGACGCCCTCGGCTCGGCCGGTCTGAGCGCCCGGCCGATCATCGCCGCACCCGGAACCGATGTCGGGGGTCGGGGCGCCCGCCTGGACGAAGTGGTCGATTCGGTGTCGGGGATCCGGCTCTTCGGCGGCGGGTCGCTGACCGAGCAGCAGGCCTTCATCCGCGAGCTCAAGGCGCGGCGGTCGGATCTGTCGACCGAGGTCATGCTCCACCCGCCGATGGTGCCGGGCATGCCGATCCTCACCGCATCCCACGACTACGAGGACTCGCACTTTCGCCGCGAGTACGACGAGGCGCTCGAGGCGGGCCTCGACTGGGTCGGCGTCTATCACTACGGGCTGCTCGACGAGTAAGCGCTTCGCCCGCACGATGAACATCCTCGGCGTCATCCGCGACTGAGCGCGCTCACCAATCCTGCTGCAGACCGAGGGTGTACTCGACGGTGGCGTGCTTGCCACCTTGCCGGTCATAGATCGGGCCGCCGAGGCCGTCGGCGTAGACCTCGGCCTCATCCTCGGGGCGGTACCCGAACTGCGCACCGCCGTCGGGGTCCCAGAACGCCCGTCGATTCGCGGATGAGACATAGAAGGTGGTGAAGCCGGGGACGGGCCGGCGCATCGCGGCGCGGAACGCCCGCACCGTGTCGGGGTAGCTGACCCAGGTACTCAGGTGCCGTACTTCGGTCGGGCGGACCGCGACCGTCCCGATCCGCAGGCAGACGACACCCAACCCGAACTTCTCGGCGTACATCTGACCGAGCGCCTCGCCCGCCACCTTGGCCACGGCGTAGAAGCCATCGGGACGGACGGGGCTGCCCGGATCGACCTGAACGCCGACCGGATACATGCCGGTGATGTGGTTGCTGCTCGCGAAGACGATGCGGGTGACGCCGGCGCGCCGAGCCGCCTCGAAGACGTTCATGGTGCCGAGAATGTTGACCTCACCGATCCGGCGGAAGTCGGCCTCATCGCCGATCGCGCCCAGATGCAGCACGCCATCGAGGCCTTGGAAGGCATCCGACATCGCCGAAACGTCGGACAGGTCCAGCTGATGGGTGACCTCGTTGCCGGCCAGTCCGTCGATCGGTGCGATGTCGAGGCAGCGCAGCTGGGCCACGTCGTCGCGCAGGCCATTGCGCAGGACCGATCCGATGAGACCGGCCGCCCCGGTCAGGCCCCAACGCTGCGCCGACAAGTCCATCGCCGCGATCGTCATGGCATGCAGTCTGGCATCACGCGCTGCGCCTATGCGACGCGCGGAGCCCGGCTTTACCTACAGGTGTATAGATATTTCGCGATCAACCCTTCACACTGCGTATTGAAGCCCCGGGTCGCGGCGAACGACCCGGGGCTTCGCCATCGCGTGGCGGGCTCACCGGCGGGGCGTTCGGGCATAGCCTGCGTCGGTCGCAACCTGAGGAGCCCCTGATGTCTCGTCTGGCCCGTCAACTGCTCGCCGAGTTCATCGGCACCGGGATCTTGGTGTTCTTCGCCGTCGGTTCCGCGGTATTCGGATTCAACAAGATCGGCGCCGTGGGCGTCGCCTTCACATTTGGCCTCGCGCTGTTGGCCCTGGCCTATTCGATCGGACCGGTGTCGGGCTGCCACGTCAACCCGGCGGTAACCCTGGGCGTGCTGCTGCGCCGCGGGATCACCGTCCAGGAGGCCGGTGGCTACTGGGTCGCGCAGGTTCTCGGTGGGCTCGCCGGCGGCGCCCTGCTCAAGCTGATGACCTCGAGCTTCGGCAAGGTGACGGACCAGACCGGCGCGCTCGGAACCAATGACTGGGGCAAATCGATCAGCGAAGGAGGTGCCTTCGTCCTCGAGATCATCCTGACCTTCCTGCTCGTGTTCGTGGTGCTACTGGTGACCGGACGCGCGGCCGCTCCCGGCTTCGCCGGACTCGCGATCGGGCTGGTGCTGACCGCGATCCACTTGGTCGGCATTCCGCTCGACGGCACGTCGGTCAACCCGGCCCGGTCATTCGGCCCCGCGGTCTTTGCCGGCACACACGCGATGTCGCACGTCTGGCTGTTCATCGTCGCGCCGCTCATCGGGGGGGCACTGGCGGCCCTCGTCCAGCCCCTGTTCGAGCCCACCGTGGCCGAGCGCCGGGCCGAATCGGCGGCCAGCGATCCGACCGGCGCCGACGTTCCCGCGACGTAGGCTCGAGTTCAGCCGGTCCGGACTCGCGCCGGCGATCGACGACGAAGGAGCGGCCATGGCCGAGCACCGGTCTCTACGCGAACGGCTCGAGGCGCTGCGCGAACACGGCGAGCCGGTGTTCGAGCCGAGCACCGACCCCACCCTCATTGCCTTCGCCCAACTCTTCGTCGAGTCCGGGTTGGTGTCCTTCGACGCGAACAAACACCTGCGCACCGATGCGCTGAGCCCGATCTATGACTGCGAGACCGAATCGGTCGCCGAAGCCGATCCCGAGCCACAGAAGTTCGTCGTCAGTTGGAGCCCGGTCTGGTCCGGCACGGCGCCGGTGACCGGTTTCCGAACCGGACGGGACTCGGTCGCATTCGGCAGTACGCCGACCGTAGCGATGCCGCAGGACGAACGCACCGCGGCGCTCCTGCTATTGGTGACGAGCGCGTTCGTGCATCTCTCGGCCCACCCGTCGAAAACCGGTGTACTCATTCAGGGGGCGGTCGAGGACGAGGATGGGCGGCTGCGTTTCGTAACGCTCGAGCCGGCCGCGCTACCGCGACCGTCGAACGCCGTCCTAGAGTGACCAGAAATCATAGGAATCACCGGCGATAGAACCGAGGTGCCTACCGTGGCCGTCACCTTCCGCCAGTTACAGCCGTACTTCGTCGCCGAAGTCGCTCCGATCGATCTGCGCACCGTCCACGACAAAGAGACGCTGGCCGAGATCCGGGCCGGCATGGACCGCTACGCCGTCCTGGTGTTTCGCGACCAGCCGTTCAGCGACGTCGATCAGATCGAGTTCGCCCAGCGCTTCGACGGCGAACTGCACGCCAAGACCGGTGTCAGCGCGATCGCCAAGAGCCGACTCGGCAACGAAGCGCTCACCGATGTCTCTAACCTCGACGAGGACGGCGAGATCCTCAAGTCCGACGACCGGCGCCGGATGTACACGCTCGGCAACCGGCTCTGGCACACCGATGCGTCGTTCCAGGATCCCGCCGGACGCTACTCGATGCTGCACGCCCGGGTCGTCCCGCCGGTCGCGGCCGACACCCTCTACACCGATACCCGCGCGGCCTACGACGCCCTCGATGACGAGCAGCGTGAGCAGGTCGAGGGGCTGCTGGTTCATCACTCGATCGCCTATTCACGTCAGACGCTCGGCTTCGAGTTCACGCCGGCCGAGCTCGACCAACTCAAGGGCGCCATCCATCCGCTCGTGCGCGAGCTGCCCGATGCCGGTCGCCGATCGCTGTACCTGGCGGCCCACGCGTCGCGCATCATCTCTTGGCCGACGCCGGAGGGGCGGCTATTGTTGCGGGACTTGATCGAGCACGCGACCCAGGCCGAGTTCATCTACCGTCACTCGTGGCGGGTCAACGACCTGGTGATCTGGGACAACCGCGCGACGATGCACCGCGGCGTGGCCTATGACGACACCCGGTATCGCCGTGAGCTGCGCCGTGTCACCACCCTGGACCTGCCCCGCTGAGCTCGAGTCTGAGTTGCGGCGGCCGTCGATGCTTGCTTGCCGGTAGGCAAGTATGATGATGGTGAGCAACTGGCGCAGAAGGGCACCGCGTGACGGTCGAGACACCCGAGACATCGGGCGCCCCCGCAGCGAAGGCGTTGAAAACCCAGCCGCTCTGGCGGACGACGTTCTCGTCGCTGGCCATCCGCAACTACCGGCTCTTCTTCGTCGGCCAGCTCATCTCGATCACCGGCACCTGGATGCAGACGGTCGCCCAATCGATCCTCGTCCTGGATCTGACTCACTCCGGTACGGTGCTCGGTCTGACGATCGGCGTCCGGTTCGGACCGCTCTTCCTGTTCGGGCCGTTCGGTGGGGTGATCGCCGACCGCCTCGACAAACGGCGCGTCCTTTACGTGACGCAGGTGCTGGCCGGGCTGCTCGCCCTGACGTTCGGGCTGCTGGTCGAGGCCGGCGCCATGCACATCTGGATCGTCTACCTGCTCGCCGCCATGCTCGGGTTCGTCAACGTCTTCGACAACCCCGCCCGCCAGGCCCTGATCTCAGAGCTGGTCCCCCGCGACCAGCTGCGCAACGCGGTGACCCTCAACTCGGTTACCGCCAACATGGCCAGAATCTTCGGTGCCGCGGTCGCCGGCGGGGTCGCCGCGTCGCTGGGGCTGGCGATCTGCTTCGAGCTGAACGCGGCGTCGTTCGCCGCGGTGCTGATAACCCTCTGGCTGATGAACGGCGCCGAGATCCAATCGCAGCCACCGCGGCGCCGCGAGAAGGGTGAGCTGCGGGCGGGACTCGCGTACGTCAGATCGAAGCCCGACGTGCTAGTACCGCTGATCATGGTCGCGGTCATCGGCACTCTGGCCTGGGAGTTCCAGGTCAGCCTTCCTCTCATCGCCACCGGAACCTTCCATGGCGATGCCGCCACCTACGGCACGATGGCGGCCGTCATGGGTGCGGGCGCGGTGGTCGGGGGCCTGGTCTCGGCGTCGCGAACACCGGCCCGCAACACCGGCCTCGCGATCGCCGCGATCGGCTGGGGCATCAGCATCACTGCGGCCGCGCTCGCCCCGACCGAACTGCTCGAATTCGCCGCGCTCGTCTTCGTCGGCTACGGCAGCATCACCTTCAACTCGCTGGCCAAGACGACCATGCAGCTGGCCGCGGTGCCGGCGATGCGGGGACGGGTGATGGCGCTGTGGGCGCTGGCCTGGCTGGGTTCGACGCCCATCGGTGGCCCGATCGTCGGCTGGGTCGCCGCCCAGTTCGGCCCGCGGTGGGGGCTACTCATCGGCGGCGTGCCGACGATCGTCATCGGCCTGGCCGCCTACCCGTTCCTAGCTCGGGCGGCGACCCACTCGGAACCGGCCGTCGAGGTGGGTGAGGACCGACTAGCCGACCGACCAACCGATTACCGCGGCCAGCGCTCCTAGCGCGCCAGACCCGATCAGGGCCGCGACCACCTCGCGACGTAGGACGAGCAACCACAGCGCCGCTAGGCCCAGAACGCCTAGCTGCCAAAGATGGCTCAAAGTCGCAGCCAGCACGACGGTCGAGCCGGCGATCGCGCCGATGGCCGCCGGCCCGGCGCCGTCGAGGAAAGCCTGGACCCGCTCGTTGGCCCGGAGCCGGCCGAACCGCGGAGCTCCGACCAGCACGAAGACGAATGACGGACTGAACGCGATGACGGCGGCCAAAAGCGCACCACTTAATCCGGCGGCCGCGTAACCCACGACCGAGACCGTCTGCACCACCGGACCAGGCGTGATCTGACCGAGCGCGACCGCATCGAGGAACTGCGCGTTGGTCATCCAGTGGTAGTGATCAACCGCATCAGCACGCATCAACGGAATGATGACGAACCCGCCGCCGTAGGAGAGCGCGCCGACCTTCAAGGCCACCCACGCGAGAGCGGCCAGGCCGCCGGTTGCGACGGGCGCCGCCAGCACCAAGGGCAGCGCCGGCGACGACGCTTCTGATACCAGCGGTCGCCGCACGATGACCTCTATGACGCCAGCTGCTATCAGCACCACAACGAGGTACGGGCCCGTGAGAACCGCACCGCAGGCACCGGCCAGCAGATAGACGCACCACCGAACGTGCTGGTGCGGACGGTGCGCTCGACGCCAACTCGCTGGCATCAAACCAAGAGCGGTGTGCAGGGCGACGGCCGCGACCGCGGCACCGGCGCCGGCAGCGATGCCGCGGACCTCGCGGGGCGGGTGTTTGGACAGGAACAGCGCGGACAGTGCCAAGATCACGATCAGCCCGGGCCCGATGAAACACAGGCCGCCGATGATCGCTCCGGGTCGGCCGCGCAGGCGCCACGCGCAGAAGATGGCGAGCTGTGTCGACGCCGGTCCGGGCAGCAGGTTCGTGGCAGCGATGCCATCCTCGAACTCGGTCTCGCTTATCCAGCGCTTCTGCTGCACGCACAGCTTGCGCAACAAGGCGATGTGAGCCGGCGGACCCCCGAAGCCG
Organism: uncultured Actinomycetes bacterium; assembly: GCA_963730855.1. Lineage (GTDB taxonomy): Bacteria > Actinomycetota > Actinomycetes > Mycobacteriales > Jatrophihabitantaceae > CAVSTK01. The sequence goes on along the minus strand of CAVSTK010000008.1, from coordinate 44,659 downwards.
ATGCAGCCGATACGGCCCCATTCGCGGGCCACGTCAAGCAGCGGTACTCGGACGCCAGAGGTTTCGTCAGGCTCCGATCGCGGCACGGTGATTACACAATCACGACGACGCGAACGCGAGGCTCACGCTCGAACCGTATTCATCCGTCGTTCATCTCGGCGACGATGTCCAATGCCCGGGCTCTCACGGAGGACCCAAGCCTCAGTCGGTGCCGACCGACTCCTTGAAGCCGACGACGACGATCGGTGCCTCGCTGTTGTGCAGCAGCCAGGAACTGATCGGCCCGAGTCGAGACAGCCGATTGCCGTCCTCGTGACGGCACCCGACGACCAGCAGTGCGGCATCCCGGGAGCATTCGATCAGGACGCGGTCGGTTGGCCGCTCCGCGAGTTCGGCCCGAACCTTCACGTCCGGAAACTGCAACTGGACCTCAGCGAGGCAGTCTTCGAGGATCGTCTTCTCGGCGTCGCGCAGCACGGCGAGCGGCGGCGGCACAACGTAACCGATTCCGGCCGCGCCAACGGCATAGACCGGCGGCTCGTGCCAGCAGCGCACGGCCACCAACTCCGCGTCACGCAACTGCGCCGCACCGAATGCGAACTGCAACGCCGCGCGTCCGCCAGCACTTCGGGAGACGCCGACCACCACGGAATTCGACCGGTCGGCCAGGTGGGACGCGTTGGCCGGGATCACGACGACCGGACAAGTGCCGTGCGCGGCGAGCTTCTGGCTGACCGACCCGAGCAGTGCGCCCACGAATCGGTTATCCCCGTGCGTGCCGAGAACGATGAGGGCCGCGTCCTGGCACTGTTCGAGCAACACGTGAGCGGGTGTGTCATGTCGGATCAAGGTCCGGATCGGCAGTTCCGGGAAGGCCTGGCCGACGACGTGTACCGACTGCGCGACCAGGTCGGCGGTGAAATCAAGCCCTTCGGACGCCAGAGTTACGACGGGACTGGCGGATACGGCGGAACGCTCGACGACGTCCTGCGCATGCACGATCAATACCTCGGCGTGCCGCCGGTTCGCCTCAGCGGCGGCCCACAGGAGGGTCTCCAGGTCGGCCTCGGATCCGTCGACACCGACGACGACCGGACCTCGGCTGGCGTCATTCATGATGAACCCACTTTCTGACTGGAATAGGGGGCCCGGCACAGGGATTGACCCCAGCGCCGAGCTCGGTCGAGCTCACCGGGAACAAGCTGGGTCGCTCTGCGGGTGACAAGGAAGCTCTCGGGTGGCGCTTTGACGACAGCCTCCTTGAAAGGGAACGACTACAGCAAACCGCGCTGGGCGCCGGTCCGGGCAGGGTCGGAAGTCCTATGTCGAGGGCGACCAATGACCGCAGCCGCGTACCGTTGCCTGGCCGCCGGCACCGGGTCAGGTCCGCAGTTCGCGCAGGAGCGGGTCGGGACTCGGCGCGGCCGCGGCCAGCCGAACCTTGGCGTCGACGACGAGGATGCGTTCGCCGTCACAGATCACCGGATTCAAATCGAGTTCGGCGACCTCGGGCAGATCCTGCGACAGCTGGGCGACGCGGGTGACCAGATCTGCGACGGCCGCCCGGGATACGCGCGGGCGCCCCCGGTAGCCGTCGAGCAGCTGCGCCGTGCGCAGCCCGGCGATCATCTCTTGCGCCTCGTCCGTAGTCACCGGAGCCAGCCGAAGCTGACGGTCGGCGATCATGTCGGCCAGCACGCCGCCGGCACCGAGCATGACGATCGGACCGAACTGCGGATCTTGGAGGGCACCGACGATCAGCTCGGTGCCGGCGGCAGCCATCGGCTGAACGAGAACCCCACCTCCGTCGCCTCCCGCCGCAGCCACCGCGGCGAACGCACGTCGGGCCTCGGCGGCCGAGCCGATGTCGAGCCGCACACCGCCGACATCGCTCTTGTGCACCAGGCCCGCCGCCACCTTCATCGCGATGGGGTAACCGAGTTCGGCCGCCGCCAGCACCGCCGCGTCCGCATCGGTCACCACGCGCTGCGGGCTCATCGAGATTCCGTAGCCGGTGAGCAGGGCGACGGCGTCGGTCGCATCGAGCCACGTGACCCCCTGCGCCAGCCGGTCGGCGACGAGCCGATCGGCCTGGTCGGCGTTGTGATCTCGCGGGAGCAGGGCATTGCCGCGGCTTCGGGCGCGGATGTGGGCGTACCGCGAGACCGTGGCCAGCGCTCCCACCGCCGACTCGGGAAAGGTGAATACCGGCACGGACGAGTCGGTTCCCGCGACGGGGATCGAGTAGGGCGGCGCGCCGACCTGCGTCGCCACAACTGGTTTAGCGCAATCGCGGGTTGCTTCCGCGACCGCGGCCAGGGCCTTCGCACAGTCGGCGACGAGCGTCTCGGTGAAGATCGTCAGGATCATGTCGACTTCGGGTGCGTTGCCGAGGATGGCCACCAAACGGGCGAGATGGTCCGGCTGTGCGCCCGCACCCAGGTCGATCGGGTTTTCGTGCGAAGCAGCGCCGGGAACGGCGTCGCGGATCAGTGCGATAGTCGCCGGGCTGAAGTCGACAACCGTGAGCTGTTCGCGTTCGGCGGTGTCCGCAGCGAGGATGCCTGGCCCACCGGAGTTGCCGACGATCGCGATCCGGGCGCCCGCCGGCAGCGGCTGGTCGCACAGCACCCGGGCGGCGTCGAGCATGTCCTGCATGTTGTCGACCCGGATCACGCCGGCCTCGGTGAACAGCGCATCCACGACCGAGTCCGATGACGCCGCAGCCGCGGTATGGGATAAACCAGCCCGTTGGCCGGCCCGGGACCGACCAGACTTGATCGCGATGATGGGCTTCGTGGCCGACACGCGACGGGCGATACGGGCGAACTTGCGTGGGTTGCCGAATGATTCGAGGTAGAGGGCGATGACGCTGACCTGGGGGTTGCGTTCCCAGGCGAGCAGCAGATCGTTGCTGCTCACGTCGGCCTTGTTGCCGATCGATACGAACTGGGCCACCGGCAAGCCACAAGCCTCCGCGGCGGCCAGCACGGCGATGCCGAGCGCGCCGGACTGCGACACCAGGCCCAGATGTCCGCTCTGCATCGGCATCGGCCCGAAGGTTGCGTTGAGCCGAACCTGCGGATCGGTGTTGAGCAGACCGAGGCAGTTGGGTCCGATCATCCGCATGCCGTAATGGCGAACCGCACGCAAGACGTCGCGCTGTAGATCGACGCCGGTGTCTCCGGTTTCGCTGAAGCCTGAGCTGAGCAGCACAATCCCCCGCACGCCGCGCTCACCACAGGCCGTCACCGCGTCGAGTACGGCGGCCGCGGGTACGGCGACGATGGCCAGGTCGGGCGAATCCGGCAGTTCCCGGGCCGACGGGTAGCTGGGCACCCCGAGGACGCTTTCGTGGTTCGGATTGACCACGTACAGGTCGCCGACGAAACCGGCTTCCTGGATGTTGCGCAGCACCTCGTGCCCGACGGTGTTCGCGCGCATGCCCGGCGCCGACCACGCGATCGAGCGCGGAGCGAGTAATGGGCGAAGGCTGGTCTCGACGGCGCCGCGATCCCGCTCGTCGGCCGCGTCGAGCGCTGCCTCGGTGGGCGCGAGCATCAGCGAGAACCGCAGCACCTCGTCGTCCTCCGGCGTGATCGAGGTCGGCAGACCGAGTGCCCTGATCACGTGGATCATGCCCCCGTTCTGGGCCAGGACGTCGGCGAAGAAGCTGACGATGCCGTGCGTGCGTGCGTGCGCGGCGAGGTGTTCGAGCAGCAGCGTGCCGATCCCGAGGTGCTGGCTGGTGTCGACGACGATCAGCGCGAATTCGGCCGTCGTCGGGGTGTCGCGTTCGTAGGACGCGACGCCGACGATCTCGGATCCGACGAGCGCGCCGACGGTCAGGTGGTCAGGGCCGGCCGGGCGGAGCAGTCGCTCGACGTACGCGTCGGCGGCTTCGCGATTGGCCGAGAAGAATCGCAGATAGAGCGATCGATCCGACGCGCGGGCATCGAAGTCCAGCAGCGCCGTCCGGTCGCCCGGGCCGATCGGACGGATGTGGATCGACCGACCGTCCACCGCCCAGTGCGTCGGCTCCGTGTTCGCGCGTCGTCGTGGCCGGTCTCATTCCTCCATCGCAATGGTTCGGTGCGCGTCACGACAGGGCCGAACGTCCCGATCGGGGAACGGGTCTAAGGCGCTCGAGGCGCTGGAGGAACTTTCGGCCCAGCGGACGGCAGCGTGGCTGCATGGTCGGGAACCAGGTGGTAAAGCTCGCGCGGCGGCCGGATGTAATCCGTCGCCGCCGGCCGGGCGGGAAGTTCGAGTGGTACTCGCTGCACCTCGGTGTACGGAATCGTCGAGAGCAGGTGAGCGATCATGTTGATCCGCGCTCGGCGCTTATCGTCGGCCTCCACCTCGTACCACGGCGATTCGGCGATGTCGGTGCGCTCGAACATCCTGTCCTTCGCGCGCGAGTAGTCCTCCCAGCGGCGAATCGACTCAAGGTCCATCGGCGAGAGCTTCCAGCGCCGCATCGGGTCGTCGAGTCGTGATCGGAATCGGGCCTGTTGTTCATGATCGCTCACCGAGAACCAGTACTTGCGGAGCAGGATCTCGTCCTCGACCAGCAGCCGCTCGAACACTGCGCACTGCGACAGGAAGCGGCGGTACTCCTTCGGAGTGCAGTAGCCCATGACCCGTTCGACGCCGGCGCGGTTGTACCAGGACCGGTCCATCAACACGATCTCGCCGGCGGCTGGCAGATGTTCGACGTAGCGCTGGAAGTACCACTGCGTCCGTTCGCGGTCGGTCGGCTTCGGTAGCGCCACGATCCGCGCGACCCGCGGATTGAGGTATTCCGCGATCCGTTTGATGGTGCTGCCCTTGCCGGCTGCGTCGCGGCCCTCGAAGACTACGACGACACGTGCTCCGGTGTCCTGGACCCACTCCTGCATCGTGACGAGTTCGGCCTGTAGTCGGTACAGCTCCTCCTCATAGAGCGTCCGGTCGAGCCGGTGCGGCCGGTCCGATCGCTTCGACCGACGCCTCGGCCGCTCGGGCGGGGCTGGCTGATGGCTCGGCACGGCATGCACTGCCGTCTCAGCCCGCCACGGTCAGTTGGTTATCGACCTCGGTGACGCCGGGCGTCGACCACGCGGCGTGAGCGGCCTGCCGGCGCTCGGCCCACGACGACACCACGCCGGTGAGGATCACCTCGCTGCCCTCGACCTCGACGTTGATGTGCTGGGCATCGATGTGAGCGCCCCGCACCAAGGCTGACGTGATGCCCGACTTCGCGTGCGCGACATCGACTGGGACGGGCGCGTCGATGACTATGTCGTTGTGGACGGCGGTCACACCCTTCAGCGGCGCGACCACTCTTTCGGCCGCGTCGCGCTGGAACTGCCAAGTGACCGTGCCGCTCAGGGTAATGGCGTGATCGTGGATGGTTGCCTTCACCGCGCCGGTCGGCAATGTGACCGTGTGGTCCAACGCTTGGGCGGCGCGTCGCGCGAGGTCGGTATCCGACAACTCGTCCAAGACCGGCGCAACCATCAGTTCGTCGGCGATCGCCGTCACGCCTCGCACCCGTTGGGCTGCTTTGATCGCTTGCTGTCTGCGCGGATAGCTGGTGACCTGTCCGGCCAGAGTGACCGCGCCATCGGCAACGGTGACGGTGATCTCGGCGATGTCGGTGTCCGGGGTCCAGGACAACTCGTCGATGATTGCGCGCCTGAGCTCCTGGTCGGAGTGAAGTTGGTCGGTCATCTTCAATGCCCTGCCCTTCTTGCGCGATTACGAACGATGCGGATGCGCATCGATGCAGACGTCAGTACGCCAGCGTCAGCCGGTCGTCGACCTCGGTCACGCCTGGGGTGGACCAGGCCGCGCGCCGGACCTGATGAGCCTCGGCGAGCGACGACACGGTCCCGGTCAGGGTCACCCGGGATGCGTCGACCTCGACACGGATCCGCCGGGCGTCGACTCGAGCGTTGCGAACCAGGGCCGCGGTGATGTTGGACCTCGCGATGGTCGGTGAGACCTTGATCGGCGGCTCGAGCGTCACCAGGTTGTCGATGCCGGCCACTCCGGGCAGCGATGCGACCGCGTCGTGCGCGGCCGTGCGCTGGTATTGCCAGGCGACCGCACCGGTCAGGGTGATCACGCGTTCCCGAACCGTGGCCTTGACCGACCCCAACGCGACGATGGCCGAACCGTCGAGGGCGGCCGAGGCCAGTCGCGCGATCTCGGTGTCGGCCTGGAGGGTTGCGGGGCGGACCACGATCTCGTCGGCCACCGCTTCCACACCGAGCACTCGCAGAGCGGCCTTGACCGCCTGCTGCTTCTGCGGATAGCTGTCGACGACGCCCGACAGCGTGACGACGCCCCGGTCGGCGTCGACGGCCACCTCGTGCGCGACGACGCTGGCAGTCCACGTGAGTTCGTCGACCACCGCCGCCGCGAGCGCGTGATCGGTGCGGTGGTGTATCTGGGTCATACCTTCACTCTGAGCGTGCGTCCCGCCGCCCAATAGGGTCTTCGGTCCCAAAGTTCGCCACCACCGCGGGACACGGATACGAAGCGATCAGCGGATCGGCCGTGACAGTGACTTAAGTCCTGGCCGCTGCGAGCCCATCGACTCTTGGGGCCTGCGGGTGGTTCACGGCAGATTCAACGGTAGGAGAAGTGAATCTATGGCTTCACCTGTTCACCAGACCGACCGAACATTGACAAGTGTCGGACTGGGCAGCCGCCCGAGATAGGAGCATCAGTCATGCGATATCTACTCGTCCTCGACCACACGCTCGGCGGTACCGGTCTCGTCCAGGCCATCAGCGGCCGAACACTTGAGGATCCCGACTTCCAGATCCACGTCATCGTTCCGGCTTCCGCGGACGAGAACGTTGCGGCTACGGCCCGGCTTCGGACCGAGCTCGATCAGCTCAAGCGGGCGGGAGTCGTCGGGACCGGGGACGTCGTGTCGGAAGATCCGCTCGACGCGGTTCGCACCGCCGCCGCCCAATATCACTATGACTCCGCCATCATCGCCACACCGCCGCAGCCCCTGTCGCGGTGGCTGCACCACGACCTTCCCAGTCGCGTCGAGCGAGAATTACACATTCCCGTTGAATGGCTTGTAAGCCTCACCGACGATCCGGACGAAGCCACGTCGATCAACATCGACCTGCCGCGCACGATCTCGACGACGATGCCCGAACTCGATCTCACGGCCTGGCGTGGGCGCTCACCCCTTCATCAATAGACCAATGTCCCGCTTCTTGGCGCGCGCTCGGAGCACGGTTCGATCACCTGACGCGGCATCCTCTATCCGAATTTGATCTGGGAGATCCCATGGCCCTCACCGAGGACGAGGAGCGAACCCTTCGAGAGATCGAAGGGGGGTGGGACCGCGACGTCGAATATTCGGGATCACGATCGCGCCGGCCACGATGTGTTGCTGCGACGGTCAAGGTCGGCCTCATCGCCAGTGAACTCCTGGCCGGTTTTGGACTGCTGCAGCTCGGCCGCGTTCTGGGCAGCGAGCCGGGCGTCGCCCTCGGGGTCGCCGGCTCGGCCGCGATCGTCGCGGCCGGTTTCGCCGTGACGCGACTCGGACCGTTCCGGCTCGACCGAACCCGCCGTTGGCCCTAAGCGACCGGACTCTGGCCGCCGTCGAAGTTGATGGCCGCGCCGGTGATGAAGGCGCTGCGCTCGGAGAGCAGGAAACTGGCCAGATCGGCGAACTCGCCGGCCCGCCCAACGCGCCCGAGCGGGATGTTGGAGTTGGCACCCATCCGCGCGTAAAGCTCCTCGATTCCGATTCCCTCGGCCGCGGCCCGGCGATCCCACTGCCCGCTCTGGACCAGACCGATCAGGATCGCGTTGACCCGGATCTGCTCGGGGCCGAGCTCCTTCGACAACGCCTTCGTCAGCGCCAACCCGGCCGCCCGGCTCACCGAGGTCGGGGTCGAACCCGCGGTCGGGGTACGGCCGACGATCGCCAGCACGTTGATGATGCTGCCGCCACCGACGGCTCGCAGGTGCGGCAGCACCAGCCGGATCAACCGGATCGCCGCCCGCAGCTTCAGGTCGAGATCCTCGTCCCAGATGGACTCGGTCTGTTCGTCGAAGCGCACCGCCGAACTGACACCGGCGTTGTTCACCAGCGCGTCGATACGGCCCCAGCGGTCGGTCGCCGCCGTCACGAATGCCTGCAGGTCGGCCTGGTCGCGGACGTCGGCCCGCATACCGAGTACGTCGCCCCCGGCCGCGGTGACCTCAGCGACGAGCGCGTCGATGCGCTCGACGTTGCGGCCGCAGAAAGCCACCTTGGCGCCCTCGGCTCCGAGTGTGCGCACCAGCGCGGCACCCAGACCGTCCGACCCGCCGGTGATCAGAACTACCTTGCCCGCCAGGCCTAGCTCCACGCGTGACCTTCCTCTTGTTGCCGACGCAGGTACCGCATCAGCGCGGGTCGTCGCCCATCCGATAGTCGTTGGTCAACTCATCAAGGCGCTTCTTCAGATCGGGATCGAGGACGTAGTCGGCCGCGGCGATGCTGGCGTCGAGCTGGTCGGCCCGGCTGGCCCCGATGATCGGCGCCGTGATCGCCGGATTGGCCGCGACCCAGGCCACCGCCAACGTCACCAGACTGACGCCGGCCTCGTCGGCGATCGCCAGCAGCTTCTCGACCGTGTCGAACTCGCGGTCGTGCCAGTAGCGATCCTGGTAGCGGGTGGCGGCCGTCCCGAGGGTGAAGCGGCTGCCCTCGGGCGGCGTCGACTGGCCACGGTGCTTGCCCGAGAGCAGGCCGCCGGCGATCGGGTTGTAGGAGATGACGCCCACGCCGTCCTCGAGGCAGAACGGCAGCATCTCGCGCTCGATCTGGCGGAAGAGCAGGTTGTAGCGCGGCTGGATCGAATCGAAGCGGACCAGATTGAGCGTCTCGCTGCGACCGATCGCGCGCACCAACTGATAGGTCAGGAAGTTCGAGGCACCGACGTAGCGGACCTTGCCTGAGCGGACGAGGTCATCGAGCGCGCCCAAGGTCTCGTCGATCGGCGTCTCGGGGTCATAGCCATGCAGCTGGTACAGGTCGATGTAGTCGGTCTGCAGCCGGCGCAGCGAGTTGTCGACGGCGTCCAGGATGTGTTTGCGTGAATTGCCCTGATCCCAGCCGGGACGGGCCGATCTTGCCGAAGGCCTTGGTCGCGAGGACGACCCGGTCGCGCCGCCCGACCAACCAGCGGCCCACGATCTCTTCGGTCCGGCCTGCGGTCTCGAGGTCACCGCCCAGGGGATACACGTCGGAGGTGTCGATGAAGTCGACGCCGCCCTCGAAGGCGCGATCCAGGATCGCGACCGAGGCCGCTTCGTCACTCTGCAATCCGAAGGTCATGGTGCCCAGGCAGAGCTGGGAAACCTGCAAACCGGTCCGTCCGAGCCGCTTGTAATCCATGAACCCAAACAATGCCACCGGGCCCGGGCCCCGACCAGAACCAGCGGCTTAGATCACGCCGTCGATCTCGAACCACGAGCCAGGTTGCCACGTCCGGCCGTCCCACAGGCTCAGCCGCTCTGAGCGGGGCGCCGCTTCGATGTGCGGCTCGTCGGACAGGATCATCGTGAGCTGCTGGCTCGGGGTCATACGGCGCCCAGGGGGGCGGGTTGCCCTGGATGAAGCCGGCCCAGGTGTCGGCCATCAGCCGGGCCAGCCGGGCGCGCGGGTTGTCGCCACCGCCCATCAGATCGGCGGCCCAGACCATGCCCAGGTCGAGGCCGTGGCCGCCCAGGTAGGTATCGGCGACTCCAGGCGGCGCGCCGTCGAAGCGATACCGCCAGACCTCGCCGTGGCCGGCCTGCGTGTCGGCGAGGCGCTGGGTCGGCACGCCGTACCGCTCGTCGGCGAAGATCGCCAGCCCGATCCCAGTCTCGTCGAGGTCGGGGCCGGCGGCCGCATAGTCGCGCAGCAGCGACGCGCCCTCATCCGGGCCGAACAGGCCGGTCAGCACTCGGGCCGCCTGGGTGGCCGTCGACGGGTCGAGGGTCTGGAAGGTGATCCCCTCGTTGGCGTTGTTGCCGACGAGCAGCGCGACGCCATCGGCCGAACCGGCGGCGAGCGCCTCGAGCGGCGCTTGCGGCAGCACCCGCTCGGTCCGCACCGGACGCCAGATCCAGGTGCCGCTCGGGCCGCGGGCGATTGCCTCCTGGGCCGCGAGCAGGTCAGCGGCCGCGACATCGCGGATCCGCGTCGCGTCGGAATCCGTCAGCCCGAGTTCGCGGAACAGGCGCCGGCGCGAGGACGCCGCCTGATCGCCGGTGGCCAGGAATTCCCCGCCGCTGGAGGAGATCGCGCGAGTGGCCAGCCCGGCCGTCAGCGGTGAAGCGAGCAGATTCGTCACACCCTTCGCGCCGGCCGAGACGCCGTAGAGGGTGATCCGCGCGGGGTCACCCCCGAACGCGGCGATGTTGTCGACGACCCAGCGCAGCGCGGCGACCTGATCGAGCAGACCGGCGGCTCCGGAGTCCTCCTCACCGTCGAGGACGTCGGCCAGCGATAGGTAGCCGAAGGCGCCGAGCCGATAGTTGATGGTGACGACGACGATGCCGCGGCGCGCCAGCGTCGCGCCGTCGCGCACCGCGCCGCCCGAGCCGGTTCCGCGGGTGTAGCCACCGCCATGGATCCAGAACACGACCGGATACCCGGCGGCTGGCGCAACCTCGGTGGGCGCGGTCACGTTCAGATAGAGGCAGTCCTCGTGGCAGTCGGGCAGCACGACGTTCGGCGCCGGGAACAGTCCGACGTCGGCGTCGCTCTGCCAGGCGCGCGGCGGCGGTCGTGGTGGCGTCCCGAACGCCCGGCCACGGTTGGACGGGCTCAGGTGGCCGATGCCGAAGCGGACCGATCGGCGGCGCGGCGAACGGGACGCCCCGCCACACCGTGAGGCCGTCGAGTTCGATCCCCCGAACTGATCCGGCTCGGGTGACCGCCGTCCGCGTCCGGGCCGCCACTACCAGGCGTGCTGGGTCGAGGCCGAGATGCTGTTGAAGGACGTGCCGGGGTCGGCCTCACCGACGTAGGCCGACTCGAGGCCGACCCGACCCGGCCCCCACAGCCGCAGCCACAGGTAGCGGTTGCCCCACGAGCGCCAGAACTTCATGCCGGCCGCGGGGTATTCGACGTGCAGCTGCATAGCCACCGACGGGTCCTTGAACAACAGGGCCGGCGGCTTGACCAGGATCGTCTCGCCCTCGGCCAGGTCGCGGGTGTAGGCGTTGCCGCCGGCGCCGATCATGACCAGGCCCGGTCGGTCGACGGCGGTGAACCGATCGAGGTAGCGGCCCATCGGGTAATGCCATTCGGTCTCGTTGCGGTCGTTGTTGTCACCGTCGCCGACGAGGTCGAGCCCGATCTTCAGCAAGCCGACGCCGGCACCCATATCAGCCGAGCTGCGCCCGTTCGTCGAGTACCAGACGCCGGACTCGTACCAGTCGTAGCTCACGCTGTTGGTGGCCACCAGCAGGCGGTGCTCGCCGACGTCGACCGAGGCGCCGGCCTGCAGCGGGATCGCGACGACCTCGCCGAGGGCGTCATGGGCGAAGGCGATATGCCCGGGACCGGTCGCCTGCGCCATGATCAGCGGCATTCCGGCCCGCATCCGGGTCCACGGCTTGGACATCGGCATGTTGTCGAGCCGGACGGACGGGTCGACCCACTGCAGCATCTGGTGGGAGAAGTAGACGCTCGTCACCGGGCGCCAGATTCCAGTCGGCGATCGGCGACAGGGTGCCCTCGACCTGCACCGACGACTGCCCGGCCTGGATGTGGGCCATGTCCGAGATCGGCGGCAACTTCGTCCAGCCGCCGTCGGTCGACTGCGCCCGCACGTCCACCGGCGCCCCGCACATCGGGCACGAGCTGCCGGTCGGCGTCGAGCTCTGGCGGCAGTACGGCGCAGGTGTAGGTGAGTCCCGTCATCTGATCAGTCCGTCGTCTTGTGCTGGTACATCGACTGCATGCCGATGCGTCCAGGTCCGGTCAGCTTCATGAGCACCATCTGCGAGCTGGACTGGAATACGCCGGCCAGCGCCGCGCCGCCACCGCTCATCAGCTGGCCCGCGGCGCCGGCGACCCCGTCCGACATCAATTCGCGCATCGCCTTGAGCCCGCGGAAACCCTTGCCGGCCATCTGCTTGGCCGCCTGCACGCCCTGACCGACACCGCCGGTGGCGCCGCCGATGTCGACCTTCTCGATCTGCATGCCGACCGTCGAGTCCTTGTAGAGGAAGCCACCCGGCTCGAGCTGGATCGATTCGCCCTCGGCCAGGGTCCGCTCGAAGACGTTGCCGTAACCGTGCAGGACGAGCACGCCCGGAGCGGTCGTGGCGGTGAACTGGTCGAAGTACATGCCGGTGCCGGCCATCAGCATGGTGCGCAGTCCCGGCACCTTCGTGAAGGAGTAGGTCAGCGTGCCGGACGCCGCGAGCAGGGCGTGGCCGCGCACCTCGAGCTCCATGCCGGGCTCGATCGGCAGGACGACCAGCGCTCCCCCGGCATCGCGCGAGAACGCCAGCCGGCCCGGGCCGTGGGCGACGCTCAGGACGAACGGCAGGTCACCGAGCATCCGGCGCGCACCACCCGGCGTGCTCATGACCGACATCGGGACGGCGTGGTCCTTCCACAGCATCACGTGATGCTCGAAGAAGACCGAGTCGGACGGGTCGAGCTCGAATTCGGCCACCGGCACGACGCCGCCGTCGACCTGGACGCGTGCTCGATCCGAAGTGGAGCTGGGTCAGGTCGCGCAGCCGCGGCGCCTCGCGCCAGCCGGAGTCGCTGACGACCTTGCGCGCGTCGAGCGGCGCACCGCATCGATCGCAGCTCTGGGCGGTGGGCACGTTGTGCCCGCCGCACCACTGGCATTCAAGCCGCTGGGCCACGTCGGTCACTCCGAGAGCGTCCCACACCCACTCGGCCGTCGACCACTGGCTACGCGGGTCACGATCGTGCCGCTTTTGGCGGATCGACCACCGCCCGCGACGGAATTCCGCCAAAAGCGGTGAGCGTCAGCTTCCCGGCCGGCCGGTCACAGCGGGCGGATCGGACGTCGCCGGGTCGCTTTCCGGTGCATACCGCTGCGCGGCAATGCCGCGCCGCAGGGTGATCATCGTCAGGCTGGCCTGCACCTGGCCACGGCTGTTGGCCCGGCGGACCTCCAGCGGCAGCCGGCCCCAGACGGCGTCCATGATCTCGGGAACGGTGACGTTCTCGACCGTCTCGCCGCGTTCCCGGGCGTCGCGGTCATGGCGGGCCAGCGCGTCCTCGACCCAGCTGCGCAGTTCGCCTCGATCCATGCAACCAGTCTGCGCTACCCGCCGGCTCGGCAGCGGATCGCGGTCACCGAGCCCGAGATGGTCACAGCGCCGGCGGCGAACGGAATCACGATGGTCTGGCCGCGCTCGATGGCCAGCGCGGCGCCGGCGGCGGTGGTCAATCGACCGGCGCCGGCCGTCACGACCAGGACGCGAACGCGGGCGCCAGCGACCCGGCGCCGACCCGTTCGGCGACGAAGAACCCGTCGGCCTCGGCCGGCAGCAGCGAACCGACCGCATCCGGACGGCCGCGCAGCTGCGCCAGCCGCTCGGGCCCGCAGCGACCCCGGTCGACGCATTCGAGGGCAACGTCCAGCGGCAGGCCGAGCGTGGCGTCGTCGGCCGTCAGCGCGAAGCCCTCCCATTCGAGCAGCACCGAGAAGTCGGTCGGCTCCTGCAGCTCGAGCAGCAAGATCCCGGCGCCGATCGCGTGCGGCATTCCGGCCGGACAGAGCAGCGCGTCGCCGGCCGCGACCGGCACCCGGTTGGTGGCCGCGAGCAGCCGCTCGACGTCTTGCGTCGCGTACCCAGGACGACAGTTGGGCGGCGTCGACGTCGTCGCTGAACCCGAGGTGGACGGCCGCATCGGGCGGGGCGTCGAGAATGACCCAGGCCTCGGTCTTGCCGAACGGCGACGCGAGGTGCTCGGCGGCGAAGCGCCGATCCGGGTGCACGTGCAGCGGCAGCCGCTGCCCCGCGTCGAGCAGTTTGACCAGCAGGGCGGGGCTGACGCCGAATCGCGCCGACGTGTCTGGGCCGAGCCAGTCCAGCGGCTCGGCGGCGATGGCCTCGGCCAGCAGACGATTGATCGGTCAGCGTGGTCAACCCGCCCGGGCCGGCCCGAATCGCTGAGTTGTCGAAGCGATCCAGTCCTCGGGATGCGCGTCGAACGCGATCCCGCGAAACCGCGAGATCCGGCCATCTCCGCGGTAGAACGTGTCCGGCCGGTTCGGCCCCAGCACGATCGGATCCATGGGCCGAATGTCGCCGCCCACCGGATCGTGCGGAGCGAGCGAGGAGCGGAGCTTCCTACACGGGATCGTGCGGAGCCTCGCAGCGATGCGAAGCGAGCGAGGAGCGGGGCGCCCCACACGGGATCGCGCGGATCCTCGCAGCGATGCGAAGCGAGCGAGGAGCGGAGCGGAGCGCCCCACACGGGATCGTGCGGAGCCTCGCAGCGATGCGAAGCGAGCGAGGAGCGGAGCGCCCCACACAGGATCGTGCGGAGCCTCGCAGCGATGCGAAGCGAGCGAGGAGCGGAGCTGAATGAAACGGAGCGGAGCTTAATGACACAGAACGACCCGGGCTCGTGACTGCCCGGGTCGTTCCGTCACTCTGTGCCCAGAACGCAGTTCTGGGCGAGCTCATCAGCTCTTGAACGCGTCCTTGACCTTCTCGCCGGCATTCTTCAGATCGCCCGACACCTGGTCCTTCTTGCCCTCGGCCTGCAGGTCGCGGTTATCGGTGTGCGATCCCACCTTCTCCTTGACGACGCCACCGACCTTCTCGGCCTCGTTCTTCAGCTTGTCTACTGCGCTCATGACAGCGCTCCTTTCACTTGGGAGAACTTCAGGCGCGCGAAGCGCGACCGAAGAAAAACGCGCCGACCAGGAAGGCGACGGTCAGGATGAACAACCAGAACGCGCCCTGAATTACCGCGCCCATGACGCCAGTTGCGATCGCCAAGACAATGAGCAGAAGAACTAGCAACATCACGGCCTCCAAGGTCCCGGTCAACTGCGGTCAAGAAGTTGGTACCCACATCGATTCGATCGAAAACCCTCGGATTGAGAACTCGTCGCGACCGGTTAGGTTCGTGGCTATGCGCACCATCGGGGTCGAGGAAGAGCTGCTGCTGGTCGGTCTGCGATGACGGCCGGCCGGCCGCGGTCGGCGACGAGGTGGTGTCGGCCGCGGCCGGCCTGGCCGCCGCCGGCGCGGCCGCTCCGGACGCGCAGATCGAGCACGAGTTCAAGCAGGAGCAGGCCGAGACCGCCACGACGCCGTGCGACACCCTCGATCAGCTTCGCACGCGAGTTGGTCGAGCTGCGGGCCAGCGTGGCGCAGGCCGCCCGGCTGCGCCAGGCCGCTGGCCGTCGCGATCGCAACCAGCCCGGTCAAGGTCCGCCCGCACCAGACCGACGACGAGCGCTACGGCCGGATGAACGACGAGTTCGGATTGCTGGCCCGCCAGCAACTCACCTGCGGTCAGCACGTCCACGTCGAGGTCGAATCGCGCGAAGAGGGCGTCGCCGTCCTCGATCGGATCCGCGTCTGGCTGCCCGTCCTGATCGCGATCTCGGCGAATTCGCCGTTCTGGCAGGGCGCCGACACCGGCTACGCCAGCTACCGCACGGTCCTGTGGAATCTCTGGCCCAGCGCCGGCCCGACCGAACTGTTCGGCACCGTCGCCGAATACGACCGGCAGGTCGAGCAACTGGTCGCCAGCGGCGCGGCGCATCGACGACGGCATGATCTATTTCTCGGCCCGGCTGTCGGCTCGTTTCCCGACCGTCGAGATCCGGGTGGCCGACGTCTGCACCGACGTCGACGATGCGGTTCTCATCGCCGCCCTGTGCCGGGCCCTGGTCGAAACCGCGGCCACGCGACGGCGGGCCGGCGAGCCGCCGGCCGCCGTCACCGGCAGCCTGCTGCGCGCGGCCACCTGGCGGGCCGCGCGGTTCGGGCTCACCGGCGAGCTGTTCGATCCGGTCAGCGGCGGCCAGGTCGAAGCGGCTGGCAGACTGGTCGATCAGCTCGTCGACCACGTGGCCGCCGCGCTCGCGGGCACGCGGCGACACCGAACTGGTCGCCGACGGGCTGGCTCGACTGCGCCGACACGGCACCGGCGCCGAGCAGCAGCGAGCGTCGCCGCGGCGACCGGCAGCCTGCACTCGGTGATCCGCGACGCGGCCGAGCGCACTCAACGCGGCTGATCAGCCGTTGCTGACCGCCCGCCAGTCCGACGACGCCTGACCTGGCCGGTAGGGCGAGCGCAGCCGCTTCGCGACCACGCCGGCCAATGCCGCGTCGCGGCTCAGCTGCCGGGCGCGCCGGGCCGTGCCCCTCGAACACCGGCGGCACCTGCCAGGTCGGGTCGGCCACCACCTGATGCCTCCGAGCGCCGCCCGCCGCGTCGTGGTAGCGCTGTTCGACCAACGACCGGCCGTCCAGATGCAGCAGATCGAAGAGCAGGTAGACGATGGGCTGCGTCTCGGCGAGGCGTCGGACCCGGCCGGCCGCGACGGTCAGCCGCTCGTCGGCTGCATGCGGCACGAGGACACCGTCCGGCGCCGATGTTGGTCAGCACCCCGTCGAGCAGCAACTGGGTCGTGCCGAGGCCTTCGGCCATCGCCCGCAGTTCGGGGAAACGGTCGGCGACGTTGCGTCGATCACCGCGCGCCGGTGCGTCGGCGACGAACACCTCGATCCGGCCGCCCTCGACCCGGGACACCGCGCGGACCCCGCTCCACGCCATCTCGTAGGCCCAGCCCGGGCCCCGCGGCAGTGTCGCCGGCCACCGCGCGCATCGGGGCCAACTGATCGGGCTGATCGGGAAGCGGCTGCCAGTCCGCGCGCGGCCGGCCCGTCCATGCGGTGCATCATCCAGTTCTTGCCGCCGGTCTGGAACAACACGAACCGGCCCTGAACCCGGCCACCGTCGAGGACGACCTTGACCTCGCGGTCGGTCCATTTCTCGGTCACATAGGTGCCCGAATCCCAGATGCTGACGCTGCCCGCGCCGTACTGGCCATCGCCGATATGACCTTCGTAGCTGCCGTATTCGAGCGGATGGTCCTCGACGTGTACGGCCAGCCGATTCACCTTCGGATCGGTCGGCAGGCCCTTGGGCACCGCCCACGACACGAGCACGCCGTCGCGCTCGAGGCGGAAGTCCCAGTGCAGCGCGCTCGCGTGGTGCTCCTGGATGACGAACGAGTCGCCGCCGCCGCTCGGTGCGCGGCGCCGCGCCGGGCCGGCATCGGTTCCGAGGTCGCCGCCGGGTCGCGTTTGCGGCGGTACTCGTCCAGCGCGGGCACAACCTCATCCTAAGAACCGTCATCGCGAAAACCGCCACCGCCGATCAGGTTCGGCCGCTCATCGCCTCGGTCACCTGCAAGATGCCGCTGTGGTCCTCGCCCCCGTGACCGAGCGCGCACATCGCCGAATACAGCTGGTCGACCAGGGCGGTCGTCGGCAGCGCGACACCCAGCGCGCGCCCCGCATCGAGGGCGAAGCCGAGATCTTTCAGCTGCGACTGCGCCAGGCCGCCCGGCGCGAACGAATGGGCGGCGATCAGCGAGCGCTTCACCTCGATGACCTGGCTACCGGCCAGTCCGCCGGCCAACGCGTCGAGCAGTTGAGCGACGTCCAGGCCGCCGCGCGCGCCCAGCGTGACCGCTTCGCCGAGGGCGGCCATCGTCGCGGCCACGACGATCTGATTGCAGGCTTTGGCGAGCTGACCCGAACCGAGCGGGCCGAGGTGCAGCACCCGGCTCCCCATCGCGTTCAACACCGCCCGCACCGCCGACGACATCATCGTCCGGCACCGCCGACCATGATCGACAAGGTGCCGTCGCGCGCGCCGGTGTCACCGCCACTGACCGGTGCATCGACGACCCGCACGTCCGAGCGGGGCCAACTCGCGTCGACCAGGCCTGCACCGCGACCGGCGAGACCGTGCTCATTACGACGACGATGACGCCTGGAGCCAGCATGCTTGCGTCGAGCACCTCGCGGATGTCGGGCAGGTCGGGCAGCATGACGACGACGATCCGTGCGCCGTCGATCGCCGCGGCGGCGCTGGCCTCGAGCACGTAGTTGGTGCCCGGCGGCTCCACCCCGGCGCGAGGGCTGCGATTCCAGGCCCGCACGGCGAAGCCGGCCCGGGCGAGGTTCTGCGACATCGGCAGGCCCATCCGGCCAAGGCCGATGAAGGCGACCGACTCCTCGGCTGGGTTCATCGCGAGTCCTTTCTTCAACGGTGATTGCGCCATGATCGCCGCGGATATAAACCGTCCATGCGCGGGCTCATCGTCTCAGCGTTCGCGATCACCGGAGTATTGGCCGCCGTCGCGCTTACCGGCTGCGATTCATCCTTCGATCTGACCGGACCCAGCGGAGTCGCGGCGTCGGTCCGGCCATCCGCAGCGGCGAGCATGTCGCTGCCGCTGGATGGACGCAGCGCGGCACAGTTGCGGATCGTGGCCGGCTTCACCTCGGTGACGGTGACCTCGGGCTCAATCGGATCAGACCTGATCCGATTGAGCTCGCCCGCCGGTAGCCCGGCCGTACCGTCGGCGCTGATCAACGGTGACCTGGTGACGGTCGGACGGCGGGCCGTACCTGGGTCGGGCACCGCGGCAGATGCCTTACAGGTCGTGGTGAGCGATCGCGTCTCGTGGCAGCTGAATCTGGCCGGCGGCGCCAGCAACGTCACGATCGCACTGACCTCGCACAGCGGCACGACGCCGGTCACGGTCACAGCCGGCGTCAGCGACCTGCACCTTCAGGCCCCGGCAATCGAACCTGTCCGGTTAACCGTCGGCGCCGGCGCCGGCAGCGCCACTATCGATGGAGTCGCCCATACCGGGATCGCCGCCGGCACGATCGTCACCGACCCGTCGTGGCCGACCGCCGCTGATCGGATCGACCTTGACTGCGTCGCCGGCATCGGATCCATCGAGATCACCCACGCCTGACGATCGAACGGTTGCCGTCGAGACGACGGTTGCCGTCAGAACTGACCGACGACGTCGGCGACCAAGACTTCGGGGGGCTGAGCGGCCTCGGCCGCCGCGGTCGAAGTAGCCGGCACTGCGGCCGTAGCCGGCAGCAGCACGACCGCCCGGCTGCCGACGTTCTGTCCGGTGAATGCGTCGATCACACCGAGCACGCTGCTGGCCGAGTCCGTCTGCGGAGCCTGGCCCCAGGTCGACATCGTGCTCTTGCCCGTCGCCAGATCGGTCTCGACGAACTGCAGGACCAGACTCTTGGCGCTGTCGATCTTGGCGCCACTGCCCTTCACCAGCAGGGTCGATACCGGCGCCGTTGGGATCGCCATTCCCGCCGTGCTGACGATGGTCGGTTCCTTGCCGACGACGTTCGTGATCTTCGGAATGGTCGTGGGCAGATTCGTGACGGCCGTCCCCGGCGCCGAAGCATTCGGGCCGTAGCTAGCGATCAGATCGACGACGAACACCAAGTGTGTCCGTACCGCTGATGTTCGCGCTCGCCTGACCCGTGCTGCCGTAACCGTCGGCCGGGGGCAGAACCAGCAGCACCCGCGAGCCGAGCTGCTTGCCGACCAGGGCGGTGTCCCATCCCGGGATCACTGCGCCCTCGCCGATCAGGAACGCGGCCGGCTCGCCGCGCGAGAACGAGCTGTCGAACACGTTGACCTTGCCGCTCTTGGGCGCCCAGGTCTGGCCGACGTAATTGGCCACCAACGTGTCACCCTTGGCAACCGTCGCACCCGTGCCGGCGCTGAGAACCTGTTGGGTCAACGTCGTGGGTGCGGTCGTCGAGGGAACCGTGACCGTCGGCGTTGAGCCGAAGGCGCCGGTAACGGTGACGCCGACCGACGTGGTCGTCGTGACCGTCGGTGCGGCCGGGGAACTCGATCCCGACGGTTTGGCCGCCGTCTTGCTTGATCCACACCCGGCAAGCGCGAGGCCCGCGACCAATATGCAAGCGGCAATCGAGCGCCGTCCAAACAAGACAAATACCCCGCTTCATTAAAATAACCATCGGTGTTCGCTCGAGGGTAGCCCGCGAACCTGAAGACTCCGGCCCACACCGGCGGGCATGGTCGTTATCGATTGGTTGCCCAACGAAGGGCCGCCCGGTCTAATCTGAGGCGTTCATAGCCGATCTTGTATAGATTCCCAATCAGGGCACAGCCGAGTGATCTAAAGGCACGAAGGGGTAGCCGGTGTTAAGCACGTCGAAGAAGACGTCGTCCGACCGCGCGGTCTGGGGCGTCCGGGCGCTGAGCGCCGCTGCCGCCCTCAGCGCGGCCGCACTGCTGCTCAGTGCATGCGGCAGCAGCTCTTCGTCCGGCCTGGCCGGTGCCGCGTTGGCATCGAAGGCCGCCGGCGCCATCTCATCCGACGCGAGTTCGGCCGCTGCAGCCGCGTCCGGCGACAGCGGGACCGCCACCGCGAAGGCGTCCACGTCCTCCACGGCCAAGGTCAGCGGCAACGCCAACTCGACGTTCTGCCTGGAAGCGGCCGCCGAGCAGGCCCAGTCGGACAAGCTCAGCAGCGCCTTCACCTCGGATTCGCCGGCCGACCTCGAGAAGTTCGAGAACACGGAGCTGGCTGCGATCCAGTCGCTCGCGTCCAAGGCGCCGAGCCAGATCAAGGCAGCTGTGCAGACCCTGGTCGCCGCCGATACGACGTTGTTCAACGCACTCAAGGCGGCCAACTTCGACTTCACCGAAGCTGGACCCGTCGGTCGTGAGCTCGTTCGACACTCCCGCGGTCGAGGCGGCCGCCGACCAAGTCACCAGCTACCTCAAGCAGGTCTGCGGGATCGACCCCACGGCCGACTCAAGCTGACTCAAGCTGACGCTGACTGGCGCTGACTGGCGCTGATCTCGGACCGGTCCGGCTGACATGATGCAGTCATGCGACCGGGCCGGCTCCGTACGGCACTCGCGGTGGCGGCCGTCCTCGCCCTGAGCGCCTGCGTCGCCCGAACCGTCCCGAGCGCCGACCCACCCGGCCCGTCCGCACGCAGCGCGGCGCGGAGTTCGGCGGAGGCGGAAACGGACGCTACGGCCGCGCCGAGTTCGGTCGACGAGTCCGCCGTCGCCGGTGCGACCGAAACCACCGCTCGTGATTCGCAGCCATCACCGGCGGCGTTGGCCCCGGCCCGCGGGTCGCCGTCAGCGACCGCCTCGCCCGGTGTGACGGGTCTGGCCGGAACGACCGGCGTGAGCGGTGTAACCGGACCGGCGGGCGCGCCGATCATCGCCATCGATCCCGGGCACGCGCCGACGATCGACTCGACCGACCCTGCGACCGGCCTCAATGACTCGGACTATGAGAACGAGCCCGAGATGCAGGACGTCTTCGCAGTGGCGCTTCTGGTGCGGGCCAAGCTACTGGCCGACGGCTACCGAGTAATCATGACCAAGAACAACGTGACCGACCGCGTCTCGCTGGGGCAGCGCGCGGCGATCGCCAACAACGCCCACGCGGCGCTCGCGCTGAGCATCCACGATCAGGCCGGGTCGAACGGCGGAATCGGCTTCACCGCCGGCAACAACATCGTCTATTACCAGGCCGTCGGTGACTACCGGGCGACGGCGAGCGGAACCCGGATCACCTTCACCGACGCAACCCTCGCCGCCTCGAGCCAGAAGTGTGGCGCAGCTGTTCCAGACCGAACGGGCCGCGGCCCAAGGCGCAGCCGTAAAGCTGCAGGGCAATGTGGGCTATGACCTCGGCACCCGTGGCCTCGCGCCCGGCAACATCTGGATCGTCCAACTGCTGGCGAAGATGCCCTGGATCTACAACGAGGCCGGCGGCAACAGTGCCGGTATCGCCGGTCTGAATGCGACCGACAAGCAGCGGTACGCGAACGGACTCGTTGCGGGCGCCGAGGCCTGCGTGCCCAGAGCCGGTTAGCTGCGCAACCGCTGCGCCTAGGCCTGGGTATCCAGCAGCAGACAGACGCGTGTTCGTAGACCGTGCGCCCACGAGGACTGGTCGGGCACGAGGGTGACGACGCGCATCGCGGCCGAGGCGGACGCCGGTAGTGCCGTCGCGCAAGCAGCCAACGCCTCCTGCTCGAGCGGTTGCGCTCCCGGATACGCGACGTCGGTCGCCGTGCCGATGCTGAAGACCTGCGCGTTGTGCGACTGGGCGCACGGCAGCACCGTCACGGCGTTCGTCATCCGTCCCACGGTGTCGGGTAGCTGAGCGCAGTCACCGGTTCGCAGCGCCTGCACGCCGAGGGTACCGCGGTGGTCGATCGCTCCCTGGCTGTCGCGGCTGGCCGGCGTCGTCGCCAGGATCGAGGTGAGCAGGGCCAGAACTGCGACGATGGCGATCCAGGTCACCGAGAGCGCCAGACCGGCGATCGCCAGCGCGCGGCCACGCACCGGCCGTCGGGCGATCCGGCGCAGCGCCACTATCCCCGAACGGGATGGCTAATAGACCACCCAGGATCCCGAGGACGAGGGACGCGATCGCGAAGCCGTCGACCGGCTCGCGCACCCCGGCCGGCCGGGGCCAGTACGGCGGGAGGGATGGGTCCAGCGGGCCGGCTCCGGCCACCGCGTAATAGGGGTAGTCCGCGCCATGACTCCGCGTTGGCGTGGGAGTGTCGTATGGATCAGCGCGATAGGCGTGCGCAGCGACATAGGCCGGCCGGGCGACTGTATGGTCCGAGCCGGTGGCGCTGGGGTGAACCGCGCCGCCCGCCTGACCGGCTGCCCCCGAGTAGCCCGCCTGATCGGCGGATCCATTGTCGCCCGCATAGTCGGCGTAGGTGTAGGTCCGGTACGGACCGATCGGTTCGTTGGTGGCGGCGTATCCGTCGCCCGACCAGACATCGGAACCGTCCATCGGCGGCGGCGTCAGCCATCGACCGTCCCGTGGCGTCATCGCGGTCATGACGAAGACTCGACAAAGGCGTCAGACGCATAGCGAACACTGCACATCGGCGTAACCCCCGTCTAGGCACGATGTTTGGGGACAGTTAACAGCTGATCGCACACCGTGTCACGTCGAAAGACCAAGCTTGGATCGGCGTGAGCATTTGTACGGATACGCGCCGACTCACTGTTATCTACTGATTACTTTTAGTGTGTGATTTGACGTGTACGACAACAAACGCGGTCGCCGAGACGCATAGGAGCCTCGACCTGGCAGGATTGCCAGGTGACATCGACCGGCACCGGTAGGACTGGCTCGGCTAACACCGTGGGCCCGGGCGACTCAGCATCGATCGACCCGACTGCCCTGGCGGCCGCCCTGACGGTCCTTGACCAGGTGAACCTCCTGCCGCCGGATCACCCCCAAGCGGTGGCGGTACGGCGGGCGACCGCCAAGATCTTCAAGACGGTGAAGCAGCAGCGCCGGGCTCAACTGCGAGCAATGGTGGCGGCGGCCGACAGCGCCGTGGTCGCGGCCACCGCGACCGGATCACCGCAACGGATCGACGACGAGACACAAGGAATCCCGCTGGTGTCGAACGCGGTCGGTGCCCTCGCCGGAACCCTCATCCGGGCCCGCAACTGCTACATCTGCAAAGACCTATACCAGGACGTCGACGCGTTCTATCACCAGCTCTGCCCGGCCTGCGCCAAGGTGAGTCACGAGCGCCGTGACGCCCGCACCGACCTCACTGGCCGGCGGGCCCTGCTGACCGGCGGCCGGGCCAAGATCGGTATGTACATCGCGCTGCGGTTGCTGCGCGATGGCGCCCACACCACGATCACCACCCGCTTCCCCAACGATGCGGTGCGTCGGTTCGCTGCGATGGATGATTCGGCCGATTGGTTGCACCGACTGCGGATCGTCGGCATCGACTTACGTGACCCGGCCCAGGTCGAGGCGCTGGCCGATTCGGTGATCGCGGCCGGGCCGCTCGACATCCTCATCAACAACGCAGCTCAGACCGTTCGCCGGGCGCCGGGGTCCTACGCCGCGCTGGTGGCCGCCGAATCCGAGCCGCTGCCGGCCGGCGTCCTGCCCGAAATCGTGACCTTCGATCATGTGCACGACGCGCATCCGGCGGCACTGCTGGCCGCCACTCACGACCACCCGACCGCGCACGCCTTGACCTCACTGGCGCTGCGGGCCGGGTCGGCGTCGGCCGAGCGGGTCGCCGCAGGCACAGCCGTCGACGCCGGCGGCCTGGTACCGGAGTTGGCGCATACGAACAGCTGGGTGCAGAGCGTCGACGAGATCGATTCACTCGAACTGCTCGAGGTCCAACTGTGCAATGTGACGGCGCCCTTCATCCTGGTCAGCAAGCTGCGTCCGTCCATGCGAGCGGCCGCAGCTCGACGCAAGTACATCGTCAACGTCTCGGCGATGGAGGGTAGTTTCGGCCGCGGCTACAAGGGACCGGGTCATCCGCACACCAACATGGCTAAAGCTGCACTCAACATGTTGACTCGAACCAGCGCCCGCGAGCTGTTCGACGACGGAATTCTGATGACCAGCGTCGACACCGGCTGGATCACCGACGAGCGGCCGCACTACACGAAGGTGCGCCTGGCCGAGGAGGGCTTCCACGCGCCGCTCGACCTGGTCGACGGTGCTGCCCGCGTCTATGACCCGATCGTTCGCGGCGAGGCGGGCGAGGATCTCTATGGCTGCTTCCTCAAGGACTACGAGCCGACGTCATGGTGACCACGTCATGGTGAACCGAGTCGCGCGCCTGGTCCGCACCGGTGAGATCGACGTGCTCACCGAACCGGATCCGGTGCCGGCCGCCGACGAGACGCTCGTTCGGGTGAGCGCCGTCGGCCTGTGCGGTTCGGACCTGCACTGGTTCGATCAGGGTGGCATCGGCGACGCGCGCCTCGCTCGGCCACTCGTCCTCGGCCATGAGATGGCCGGCATCGCACTGACCGGCCCCTTCATCGGGCAGACGGTCGCAATCGATCCAGCGATCCCGTGCGAGCGGTGCCGATACTGCCTCGAGGGCAACACCAACCTATGTCTGACGATGCGCTTCGCCGGTCACACGGTCGACGGCGGGCTGCGCGAACTGATGACCTGGCCGACCCGCCGGTTGCATCCCCTACCCGACTCGATGACACCGCTCGAGGGTGCGCTGCTCGAGCCGCTGGGCGTGGCGATCCATGCGCTGGACCTGGCCCATCACCGTCGCGAGCAGAGCGTCGCCGTCGTCGGCTGCGGGCCGATCGGGCTGCTCGTCATCGCGTTGATCCGCCGGCTCAGCTCAGCGCCGGTCGTGGCGATCGACCCGCTCGACCACCGCCGGGCCGCCGCGTTGGCATGGGGCGCCGATGAGGCGGTCACGCCGGACGCGGCCCGACCGATCGGCGACGGATACGACGTCGCGATCGAATTCGCCGGCACCGATGACGCGGTCGGCACCGCGATCGATCTGGTCCGTCCGGGCACCCGGGTCGTGCTGGGCGGAATCCCGGACGATGACCGCACCTCGTTCAGCGCGTCGGCCGCTCGCCGCAAGGGGCTGACCCTGATGCTGGTCCGCCGGATGCGTGAGGTCTATCCGCGGGCGATCGAGGCCGCCACCGACCTCGACCTCGCGCGGATCGTCACCGATCGCTACTCACTCGCCGAGACCGCGGCCGCGTTCGGGTCGGCCGTAAAACGGGACGGTCTCAAGGTCGTCGTCGAGCCCTGACCTGAGCGCAAGGCACGGGCTCGGCGAAGATCTAGTCGACCACCCGTCCGTGGGTGTGGTGTTCATGCTCGATCTCGATCTCGTCGGCCGAGCTGACGCCCGCTGGCAGGTCGATCGTGGTCCTCGGTCCGGTGAACCAGTTCTTGACCGACAGGTGCCAATAGATCCAGAGCAGGATGAGCGCGCCGGGCACGACCAGGATCGTGTAGTTGACGAACTTCCACTCGAAGCCGTTGTTCCACGGGACGCCGCCGAACGATGTCGGCAGTAACGCCACGATCGAGGTGATCACGATCTCGGCCACTGCGACGAGCGACATCCAGCGGTACTTTGCACCGAGCGTCCAGCCGCCGGGCGTGAAGTTGCTGCCCGCCTTCCAGCGCAGGAAGATCGGGATCGCGAACGCGACGTAGAGGCCGACCACACCGATCGACACCACGGCGAAGAAAGCGACCGGTACGGGCGCGCCACCGATGTCGACCTTGACCAGCGCCGGCAGCGTCAGGATCACGGCGATGACCGCCGAGACGATAACGCCGTATACGGGCACCCGGTTCGCGTTCAGTCGCGACCAGTACTGCCCGCCCGGGACGGCCCCGTCACGGCTGAATGCGAACAGCATCCGCGTGGTGCTCGTCATGCAGGCGACCGTGCAGAAGAACTGGCCCGCGGTCGAGATGAGCAGCACCGTACCGCCCCAATTGCTGCTCAGCGCCTGGCTGAAGATCACCGCCACGGCGCCGCCGCCCTTGGTGACGCCGTCCTCGTCCTGCACGGCGAACAAGAACGCCAGCAGCAGAATCCAGCCGCCGACGGCGGAGTAGAAGATCGAGCGCCAGATGCCCTTCGCCGCCGAGTTGGCCGCACTCTTCGTCTCTTCCGACAGATGGGCCGACGCGTCATAGCCGGTGATCGTGTACTGCGTCAGGATGGCCGACAGCGGCAGCACGTAGAGGATGAACCCGATGCCGTGCACGCGTCCGCTGAAGAACCCGGTGTTGTTGACGGTGTGAGTGAATACCGACGACACGCTCGCGTGATGGCTCGGTACGAAGATCAGGATCAGCACGACCGCGGCCGCGCCGAAGACGTGCCACCAGACCGATACGTTGTTCAGGATCGCGAGCAGGTGACTCGAGAAGATATTCACGAGTGCGGCGAGAATCAAAATGACCATGAACTCGATGAAGACGCGGTTCAGGCTGTAGTGCGATGCCCACGACGTACTGAAGGTGCCGATGGTCAGATCGAAGAAGGTGGCGCAGCCGTAGGCCACCGACGCGACAATGGCGAGCAGGCCGATGAGGTTCAGCCAGCCGGTGTAATAACCCGCTTTCGGTCCACCCAGCTTCGAGGCCCACCAGTAGATGCCGCCCGAGGTCGGGAACGCCGACACCAGCTCGGACATGCAGAGCCCGATGACCAGGATGAAGATAGAGACGATCGGCCAGCCCCACGCGATCGCGGCGGGACCGCCGTTGTTCCACCCCAAGCCGAAGCTGGTGAAACACCCGGCCAGGATCGAGATGATCGAGAACGAGATCGCGAAGTTCGAGAAGCCGGACCAGGAGCGGTTCAGCTCCTGCTTGTAGCCCAACTCGGCGAGTCGCTGCTCGTCGGCGTTAACGGTGTCAACCACAACGGATCCTCTCGGTTAGCGGGCTTGCCGTAATCATTGAGCTCGTTCAGTGAGATCGTTGAGCCAGTCGCCGAACTGCGGGTGGTCGAATGCGGCGACCGCCCGGTCGTACTTCTGCATTCCCCAGCTCCAGAAGTCGAAGTCGACGGCGCTGGTCGCGGCTTGGATCGAGGCCCAGAGCATCCAGCCGTACTGCGCCATCACAGCCAACAGGCGTGCCCGCGCCACCAGCGCGGGCGACGGGTGAGCGAAGTAGGCCTCGACCAGCTCGACCAACCGGTCGGGGGCCAAATTCGCCTCGCTCCAGATGTTGCCGAGTTCGAAGCAGGGGTCGTTGTTACCGGCGTATTCGAAGTCGATGAACCACGTGCGTTCGCCGTCGTCCATGATGTTCGCGGCCAGCAGATCGTTGTGGCACGGGACCGTCGCGGGCGCATTGAGCGCCAGGGCCTGCCGCATTCGCTCGACCGCGGGCAGGTGCTCGAGGTAGCCCGGCGGCAGCCGAAAACCGCGATCGAGCACGACCTGCAGGTAGGCCTGCTGGATGTCGAACATGTCGAAGTCGTTGACGAACCGTGGGCCGGCGTGCAGCTGAGCACAGGTCCGAGCCACTCGTTCCAAGGCAGCCGAGTCATTCAGATCGGCGTCGGTGAAGGTGCGGGCTTCGATCCATTCGACGACCAGCGCGCCTTGACCGCGCAGGTAGCCGACGACGGCCGGCCCGACCCCGGCCGCCGCGGCCGCCCGCGAATTGAGGTACTCGCATTCGCGGTCGATCGACAGCAGCGCGCTCTGCGGATCCGAGCGGCGCAGGACCAGCTTGCGGTTCTGGCCGCCCACCTCGGTCAATACATAGTTGCGGTTGGTCAGCCCGCCCGGCAGTTCGGCAACGCTGAACTCGGTCGCGCTCAGCTCCGGTAGCTGACCGACCAGCGCCGTGACGGCAGCCCGCTCCGACCCGAGGAGCACCGCGGACACTGACATGACCGCCCTCCCGAAACCGAGGAGCCGCCCTGGCCCTGACGCGTCACTGCGCCGTGACCCACGACACGATTGGTGCGGGGATCGTAAGTCCATCGAGGCGCAACGGTCTAGTACCCAGACCTTTAATCGGCGTTTCGGGGTTGCCCGTCCCAAGCCAGTTGGTGATGATGCTCGCGTGGCCCTCGCGAAGACGCTGCCCGGATCCGCTCGGATCGTCATCATTGGCGGCGGGGTGGGCGGCGCCAGCGTCGCCTATCACCTGATCGAACGCGGCGAGCGCGATGTGATCGTTCTCGAGCGCAGTGAGCTGACGAGCGGTTCGACATTTCACTCCGCCGGGCTGGTCGGTCAACTGCGTTCGGATCCGACACTCACCCGGATGAACATGTACTCGGTCGAGCTCTACCGCAAATTGCGCGACAGCGAGTTCGCCCTCGGCTGGACCGAGTGTGGGGGGATCAAACTGGCATCAAGCCCGCAGCGGCTGGCCGAGATCCGGCGGCAGATCAGTTGGGCGACGACCTACGGGCTACCCCTGGTCGAGATCTCACCGACCGAGGCCGCCGACCTGTTTCCGCTGATGAGCACCGAAGGTGTCGTCGGTGCCGCCTACCTGCCATCGGATGGGTACGTGGACCCGAGCCAGCTGACGTTCGCGATGGCGAACATCGCTCAGGCCGGCGGGGCGCAGATATTCGGACGGACGCGGGTGACCGGAATCGACGTCACCGACGGACGGGTGCATCGCGTTCGGACCGACCAGGGCGACATCGACTGCGAGGTGGTGGTCAATTGCGGTGGCATGTTCGCCGCCGAGATCGGCCGGTTGGCCGGGGTACGAATCCCGATCGTGCCGATGTCGCACCAGTACCTGATCACCGACTCGCTGCTGCCGCGCACGGAGAAACCTCTGCCGACGCTGCGTGATCCCGACCTGCTCGTCTATTACCGCCAGGAGGTGGATGGCCTGTTGATGGGCGGCTACGAGCGATCGCCGGCGCCGTGGAAGGTAAGTGAGCACCGCTACGAGGCGATCCCGTCCGATTTCAACGGCACCCTGCTGCCCGAGGACTGGTCGCGGCTGGAGGAGATCGCGCTGAACTCCCAGACCCGCGTTCCGGCGATGGGCGATGTCGGCGTCCGCAGTTTCATCAACGGTCCCGAGGCGTTCACGCCCGACAACGAGTTCTGCCTGGGAGAGACCGAGGTCGATGGTCTGTTCGTCGCCGCCGGATTCTGTGCCCACGGCATCGCCGGAGCCGGCGGCATCGGCAAGGTGATGGCCGAGTGGATCCTTGACGGTGAGCCGTCCATGGACCTGTGGCACATGGACATCAACCGGTTCGGTCGCCAGTACCGCTCCCCCGGCTTCACGCTGAAAAGGACCGTAGAGAACTACCAGACCTACTACGACATCGCTTATCCGGACCGCCAGCGCCAGTCCGGACGGCCGCTGCGGACGTCGCCGGCCTACCCGTCGCACGCTGCCAACGGCGCATTCTTCGGCGAGAAGTCGGGGTGGGAGCGGGTCGAGTACTACGCACCGAATGCCGCGCGCGCGAATGGTGCAATCGCCCCGCTCGGCTGGGCCGGCCGCGGCTGGTCGGCGGCCACGGCGACGGAGCACCATGCCACCCGGACCGCGGTCGGTCTGTTCGATGAGACTTCGTTCGCGAAGATCGAGGTGTCCGGGCCGGACGCGGCGGCCCTGCTGAATTGGGTTTGCGACAACGACGTGGCCCGCGGGGTCGGCGACGTCACCTACACCCAGGCCCTGAATCGGCGGGGCGGCATCGAGTCCGACTTCACCGTCACCCGAGCGGGTCTGGACCGATTCATCGTGGTCACCGGCACCGCGTTCGGCACCCACGACTTGGTCTGGCTGCGCAAGCAGGCCCGGCGCCGCGCAGCCGATGCACGCATCACCGACATCACCGGATCGCTGGTCTGTTACGCCCTGTGGGGGCCGCGCGCCCGTGACCTGCTGACGCAATTGACGCCGACCGATCTGTCCGACGACGCGTTCAGATTCATGACCGCGCAAGACATCACCGTCGCGGACGTGCCGCTGCGGGCCGTTCGAGTCACGTTCGTCGGCGAGCTCGGGTGGGAGCTTTACGCACCGACCGAGTACGGCGCCGGCCTCTGGAGCACCCTGCTCGATGCCGGCGCCGAGTACGGCCTCGTCGCCGGCGGTTACCGCGCGATCGAGAGCCTGCGGCTGGAGAAGGGGTACCGGGTCTGGAGCACCGATATCACCCCAGAGACCACGCCGGACGAGGCCGGTCTCGGCTTCTGCGTAGAGCTCGACAAGCCGGGTGGCTTCGAGGGCCGGGACGCGGTGCTCGCCGCGTCGGCAGGCCGGCCTCACCCGACGATTGCGCCCGATCGTGCTGGACGATCCGCGTCGGGTGGCGATAGGAGGCGAACCGGTTCGGGTCGGCGACCGGGTGGTCAGCCGGGTGACGTCCGGCGGTTTCGGTTACACGGTGAACGCCTCGATCGCGTACGCGTACCTGCCGATCGCCGATGCCGAACCCGGCACGGTGGTCGAACTCGATCTGTTCGGCGAACGGGCCACCGGCACCGTGGCCCGGCACCCGATGTATGACCCGACGGGCGCTCGGGTGCGCAGTTAGCTATGGACCGCTCGCCGTACCATGACACCATGGTCTCGGCCGACTACCCGCCGCCGCGGATCGGACTGACCAGTTACCGCAACCGGGCCAGGTGGGGCGTGTGGGACGAGCCGGCCGACCTGTTGCCGGCGACCTACGCCGAATCCGTAGCGCTGGCCGGCGGCGCACCCGTTCTGCTGCCGGCGCCCGGATCCACGGCCCGGCACTCGGTGGACGAATTGGCAGCGGCCGTTCTCGGCGGGTTGGACGGCGTGCTGCTCAGCGGCGGCGCCGACATCGACCCGGCGCGCTACGGCGCGACTCCCGATCCCAACAGCCAGCATCCGAGCAGCGACCGCGACGCCTGGGAGTTGGCGCTGGTCCATTGCGCGCTCGATCGAGGCCTGCCGCTGCTGTGCGTCTGTCGTGGTCTGCAGGCACTCGACGTCGCCCTGGGCGGCACCTTGATCCAGCACCTCCCGGACCGGGTCGGGCACAACGGGCACTCGCCCACCGTCGGCATCCACGGCCGGCATCGGATACGTACAGATCCCGGCAGCCGGATCGCGGCGATCTACGGCGAGCAGGCCGAGGTCGCCACGTATCACCATCAGGCCGTCGAGGTGATCGCGGACGGGCTGATCGCGACGGCGTGGGCCGACGACGGCACCGTCGAGGCGCTCGAACGCGACCCCCGCACGCTCGACGGTGGGGCACCGGCACCCTGGCTGGTCGCGGTCCAGTGGCACCCCGAGGTGTTCAACGGCCTGGAGCTGTTCGCGGACTTCGTCGCGGCGGCAGCCGCCCACAGCTCGGCCGTCCGATGAGCGCCGAGGCCCCCCGCGCTCCCGGCGATGTCGAGGCCCTGTGGGCGCAGACCGTCTTCTCGCCGGTGCCCGTCCGCAACGCCTTCGAGGT
Source organism: uncultured Actinomycetes bacterium (assembly GCA_963730855.1). Lineage (GTDB taxonomy): Bacteria > Actinomycetota > Actinomycetes > Mycobacteriales > Jatrophihabitantaceae > CAVSTK01. The sequence goes on along the minus strand of CAVSTK010000008.1, from coordinate 12,820 downwards.
GACCGTCGAGCGGCTCGGGCAGAGCATCCGCCTCGGCGTTCTGGCCGACGGTGAACAGCTGCCGCCCGAGCGCGAACTGGCCGACACGCTCGGCGTCAGCCGGGTCACGCTGCGCGAGGCCATCAAGGCGTTGCGCGAGGGCGGGTTGGTCGAATCGCGTCGCGGGCGGGGTGGAGGCACATTCATCGTCTCGCCCAAGCTGCATCGGCCGCTGAACAACGAGCAGGCCAAGGAACCGCTGCGTGAGCGCCTCGAGGACACCCTTGACCTGCGTCGGGTCATCGAGCCGGGTGCCGCGGCGCTGGCGGCCGGCCGGCCGCTCACGGCCGCCGACCGCGCGACCCTGAACCGTTGCCTGGACGAGGCGACCAACTGCACCGCGGACGGCCGGCGACTGGCCGATTCGCGCCTGCACATGGCGATCGCCGCGGCCAGTGGCAGCGCGTCGGTTACTGCGGTCATGGCTGATGTCGCGCTGCGGGTCGATGAGTTGTTGCGGGCCATCCCGGTGATCTCAGCCAACATCGCGCACTCGGATCGCCAGCACGCGGCGATCGTGGACGCGATCCTCGGCGGCCTGGTGGACCGGGCCCGCACCGAGATGGAGGACCACGTCGATGCCACCGCCGCATTGCTGCGAGGTTTTCTCGGCTGAATCGGCCGGAGTGCGACGGCCGTCGGCTCGGGGCGCCTTCCCGTCGATCCACCAGGAAGGTATGGTCGTCGGACCTTATGTCGTCGATCTCATGACAGCGAAGGACGGCCGCGGATGACCACTGCACCGCTGAGCGTCGAGGCCCTGCGAGCCGGGGTGGCCGCCGGTTCGATCGACACGGTCGTCCTCGCCATCGTCGACATGCAGGGCCGCCTGCAGGGCAAGCGCTGCGATGCGCAGTACTTCCTCAACGATGTCCTCGAACACGGCACCGAGGGCTGCAACTACCTGCTCGCGGTCGACGTCGAGATGAACACCGTCGACGGCTACGCCATCTCGTCCTGGGACCGGGGCTACGGCGACCTCGTCATGGCGCCCGACCTCGACACCCTCCGCAACATCTCATGGCAGCCCGGCACCGTGCTGCTGCTGGCCGACGTCGCGTGGCTGGACGGCACCCCGGTGGTCGAATCGCCGCGGCAGATCCTCAAGCGTCAGCTCGATCGTCTGGACGAGCGCGGCTGGGGTTGTTACGTGGGCACCGAACTTGAATTCATCGCGTTCAACGACACCTTCGAGCAGGCCTTCGATCACAGCTACACCGGCCTGACGCCGGTCAACCAGTACAACGGCGACTACTCGATCCTGGCGACCAGCCGGGTCGAGCCGCTGCTGCGCGCGATTCGCCTCGGCATGCGCGACGCCGGCATGCAGGTCGAGTCGGCCAAGGGCGAGTGCAACCTGGGCCAGCAAGAGATCGCCTTCAAGTACACCGATGCGCTGACCACCTGCGACAACCACGTGATCTACAAGAACGGCGCCAAAGAGATCGCCGCGCAACAGGGTCACTCGCTGACGTTCATGGCGAAGTACGACCAGCGCGAGGGGAACTCGTGCCACATTCACCTTTCGCTGCGCGGACACGACGGCAGCCCGGTCTTTGCGGGCGACCGTCCGGGCGGAGTGTCGCCGCTGTTCGAGCATTTCCTGGCCGGCCAGCTGGCCGCGTTGCGGGAGCTGTCCTACTTCTTCGCGCCCAACATCAACTCCTACAAGCGCTACCAACCCGGGTCGTTCGCGCCGACCGCGGTCATGTGGGGCTTCGACAACCGCACCTGTGCGCTGCGCGTCGTCGGGCACGGCGCGGGGCTGCGCTTCGAGAACCGGGTGCCGGGCGGCGACGTCAACCCCTACCTGGCCGTGGCGGCCATGATCGCCGCCGGTCTGCACGGCGTCGACAACGAGTTGCCGCTGCCCGAGGCGTTCGCCGGCAATGCCTACGTGACCGACGCACCGCACGTCCCGAGCACGTTGGACGAAGCGGCGACGCTGTTGTCGGGAAGTGCCCTGGCCCGCAGCGCGCTGGGCGACGAGGTCGTCGACCACTACGCCAACGCGGCCCGGGTCGAGCTGGCGGCCTTCAACGCTGCTGTGACCGACTGGGAACGTGTCCGCAGTTTCGAACGGATGTGATCGGCACCGAATGACAACCACCTACGAGGTCATCAACCCGGCCACGGAGCAGGTCGTGACGACGGTCGACCTGCTCGATGTCGAACAGACCAACGACGCGATCGCCCGCTCGCGGACTGCGTTCGCCACCTGGCGCAATGTGGCGCCCGGTGACCGCGGTCGCTTGCTGCGGCGGTTCGCCGACGTCCTCGATTCGCATCGTGAGGAGCTCGCGCAGCTCGAGGTGATGAATTCCGGACACACGATCGGCAACGCCCGCTGGGAGACCGGCAATATCCGTGACGTCGTCGCCTACTACGCGGCCGCGCCCGAGCGGCTGCTCGGCTCGCAGATCCCGGTGGCCGACGGCATCGACGTGACCTTCCACGAACCTCTGGGTGTCGTCGGGATCATCGTGCCCTGGAACTTCCCGATGCCGATCGCCGGCTGGGGGCTCGCACCCGCATTGGCGGCCGGCAACACCGTCGTCCTCAAGCCGGCCGAGCTGACCCCGATGACCGCGCTGCGGCTGGCCGACCTCGCGCTCGAGGCCGGCCTGCCCGAGGACGTGTTCCAGGTCCTGCCGGGTGCCGGCAACGTCGTCGGCCAGCGCTTCGTCGATCACCCGGACGTGGCCAAGATCGTGTTCACCGGATCGACCGCGGTGGGCCGTCGGATCATGGCCGGCTGCGCCGCCCGCATCAAACCGGTCACGCTCGAGCTCGGCGGTAAGAGCGCGAACGTCGTCTTCGCTGACAGCGATCTGGAGAAGGCGGCGGCAACCGCGCCGTACGCGGTCTTCGACAACGCCGGGCAGGACTGCTGCGCGCGGTCGCGAATCCTCGTCGAGCGGTCGGCCTACGACCGGTTCATGGAGCTGTTCGAGGTCGCGGTGGCCGGTGTGATCGTCACCGATCCGACTGACGAGGCGGCCGAGATGGGCCCGCTGATCAGCGCGGGCCAACGCGAGCGGGTGGCTTCTTACGTCACCGACGAGTCCATCGTCGCCTTCCGCGGCGCGGCCCCATCGGGCCCGGGTATTGGTTCCCACCCACGGTCCTTGCCCCCACCGACCCGTCCGACCGGGTGCTGCACGAAGAGATCTTCGGCCCGGTCGTCGCGGTCGTGCCGTTCGACGACGAGGCCGACGCGATCCGAATCGCTAACGACAGCGACTTCGGCCTGTCCGGCTCGATCTGGACGCGAGACATCGGTAAGGCGATCCGGGTCAGCCGTGGAATCGACTCCGGAAATCTTTCGGTGAACTCGCACTCGTCGGTGCGCTACTGGACCCCGTTCGGCGGCTTCAAGTCCTCCGGCCTGGGCCGCGAACTCGGACCGGACGCGCCGCTTGCCTTCACCGAGACCAAGAACGTCTTCATCTCCAACGTCTAGAACTCACCACCAACCACTCCAGAGAAGCGGGGCTACAACCGATGGCGGATGGGCGACTCAACGGCAAGGTCGCGGTCATTACCGGCGCGGGCGGCGGCATCGGCCTGGCGACGGCTCGGCGCTTCGTGGCCGAGGGGGCCAAGGTGGTGTGCGCTGACGTCAACGCCGATGCCGGCGCGGCCGCAGCGACCGAAGTGGGTGGTCTGTTCGTCGAGATCGATGTCACTTCGGAGGCCCAGGTCCAGGCCATGTTCCAGACCGCGGTCGACACGTACGGCTCGCTCGACATCGCCTTCAACAACGCGGGCATCTCGCCGCCCGACGACGATTCGATCCTGACGACCGGATTGGACGCCTGGCAGCGCGTGCAGGACGTCAATCTGACCTCGGTCTACCTGTGCTGCAAATACGCCATCCAGCATATGCAGGCCGGTGGCGGTGGCTCGATCATCAACACGGCCTCATTCGTCGCGGTGATGGGCTCGGCCACCTCGCAGATCTCCTACACCGCCAGCAAGGGGGGCGTCCTGGCGATGAGCCGCGAGCTTGGCGTCCAATTCGCCCGTGAGGGGATCCGGGTGAACGCGCTGTGCCCCGGCCCGATCAACACGCCGTTGCTGCAGGAGCTGTTCGCGAAGGATCCCGAGCGGGCCGCCCGCCGAATGGTGCACATCCCGATGGGCCGTTTCGGTGAGGCCGACGAGATCGCGGGAGCAGTCGCGTTCCTGGCCAGCGACGACGCCTCGTTCATCACGGCATCCACGTTCCTGGTCGACGGGGGCATCAGCGGCGCCTATGTGACGCCGCTCTGAGCGGGCCGGGATAGAGTTCCGCCCATGGCCAAGTCCGGTAGCACTCCGATCGAGTTCTCGGCCAAGGCGTATCTCTTCGCCGCGCTGCTGTCGTGGCTGGTCGCCATCGTGACCGTTATCGCCGCGTTCGAGATCGGCAAGCCCATCTATCTGATCGTCGGCGCGTTCTGGGTCATCATCAGCATCGTCTGCATCCGGTCATGGCAGGCGAAGCGGTAGCGAGCCCCGGCGGCCCGTCCACGTCGTCGGCCTGGGGAGCGCAGAGCAGCCGGACGGTGACGTGGCACGACCCGCGCGTCACCGCTTCGACCGTTTATGACCAGCCCGGCATCGACTCGCTCCGTGCCATGCGCGACGGGATCACGGCCCATCCGCCGATGATGGAAGTTCTGGGCATCCGGCTGATCCGGGTCGACCCGGGCGACGTCGAGTTCGACTGCACGCCGGACGATTCGGCCTACAACCGCCTCGGTTCGATCCACGGCGGACTGCTCTGCACCCTGCTCGACTCAGCCATCGGCTGCGCGGTCGGCACCACCCTGGCGGCCGGCGTCGAATACACCAGCCTCGAGATCAAGGTGAACTACCTGCGGCGCGCCCAGGGCGGCGCCGCGCTGCGCACGCACGGCTGGGTGGTCAAACCCGGACGACGGGTCGCCTTCGCCGAGGCCGACATCCGCGATGAGAGCGGCAAAATCATCGCCACCGGGTCGGGCAGTTGCGTCGTGATGCCACCCGCGTAGGTACTCGCGGAAACGGTGCGTCACAGCTTTGACCTGGTGTCATGGCGTGAAATTTTGTCGGTGCTCGAATGTATGTTCGATCCACGGCGCTCCACCCGATCGCGGCCCTGACTGCGGCCCTCGAGATGGCCTTGGACGGGTTGATCGGCGTTGACCTGGGCGGTCTTGGCACGACGAGCTCCTCGAGGTGTTGCGGCGGTTCGAGAGTTTTCGGCGGCGCATGTCGGTCGTGGATCACCTGGTGATCGCCGAAATCGGTGATCGTCATCTTGCGGCCGAAGTCGGGGCGTCGTCGACCGCCGCACTGCTACGACAGGGGTTGCGGATCAGTGCGGGTGAGGCGTCGGCGCGGGTGCGGGCGGCGGCCGATCTGGGTCCGCGGCGGTCGTTGCTGGGTGAGGAGCTGGCGCCGTTGTTCGCGCGGATCGCCTCAGCGCAGGCGGCGGGGATGATTTCGGTGGAGCATGCGCGGGTGGTCGTCCGCGCGGTCGAGCAGCTGCCGGGGGAATTGGCGGTCGAGTTCGAATCGGTCGTTGAGTCGGAACTGGTCGCTGGTGCGCGGGAGTGGGATCCGGTGACGCTGACCAAGATCGCGGTGAAGCTCCTCGACACTCTCGACCCGGACGGCACGCTCGCAGCCGACGCTGATCATGAGCGGCGACGCGAACTCGTACTGGTGAAGAACCGCGATGGCTCGGTGACGCCGCACGGCCGCTTCGGTCCGGGGTTGGTGGCGTTGGTTGAGGCATTCCTGGACGCGAACGCGGCCCCCGTCCGGCTGAGGATGGAACCCGCGACCCACGCTCGGCTGGGCAACGCAACCACGACGCGCTGACCGACGGGTTTAGGCACCTGCTCGGCTGCGCGACACCCGCGGTCCCCAGCGGCGCGACATTGCTGCTGACGATGACGGTCGATCAATACGAGACCCGCCGGGGGCTGGCCCGCACCGCCCACGGCGACCCGATCTCGATCCCCACCGCCCTGCAACTGGTCAGCGACGGGCAGGGCCAGTCGATCCTGTTCGACCCGCACGGTGGGGTTCTCGACTACGGGCAGACACAGCGCTTGGTTCCGGCGGGAATGCGCCAGGCGATCACCGCCCGAGACCACGGCTGCCCCCTCCCTGGATGCGATCGGCCACCGGGCTGGACACAGGCCCATCATTTCCGTGAGTTCGCCGCCGGCGGCGCCACGTCCGTCGCCAACACTGGACTCGTCTGCGGCCACCACCACCGCGAATTCGGCCGCCGCGGCCGGACCGGGTCGATCATCGACGGACGACCACACTGGACCCCGCCCCGCTGGATCGACCCGCACCAAACACCCCGCCGAAACACCACCCACGACCCGCCCCGGCGGTCGTGAAGCGCGCCCGGGCGGTCCTGAAGCGGACCAAAATAGCGCACACGTCAAGCCAAAGCCCGGCCGAGTCGGTGATGACCATCGACGGTTGCTCGATGGTCATCACCGAAGCGACCCGCATCGCTAGATCGGCCGAGTCGGTGATGATCGGCCAGCCGGTGATTCGATGCTGCCCGTCATCGGGCGGGGGTGGCGTCAGCGAGCGGCGAGGGATCCGGCCGAACCGACATCGGTCGACCGGCTGGGCACGTTCGCCGCCCGGCGTCCCGCGATGACGGTGACGACCGAGGCAACAATCAACCAGACCGGCAGCAACAGATAGACAACGAACGCCAGCGGACCCAGGACACCGATCACGCCGAGGACGATCGTGGCGACCGCGAACCACTTCGGCAGTGTCGCGGTTCGTAGTCCGCCCAAGCCAAGGCCCCAGAAGGCCGCCACCAGACCAGCCAGCGCGGGCAACCAGCCGATCATGACCAACTGACCCACGGCGTCGGTGGCCGCAGCGTCATGTGCCTTGGCCGCATTGACCAGTCCGATCTCGAGGCATTCCGAGCAGGCCAAATCCAGCGGCCGCCAGTAACAGGCCGCCGTGCGCGACCGACGAGTACGACGACTCGCCGGCCTCTCCCGAACGCAGAGTTTTGCGGGCCTGGGCTGCGAAAAATATCAACATCAACGAACCGACCAGCAGTGCGAAACCCGCCACATAATTGCGTCCGGCCGCATGCGCGACGGAGGCCGCGGCACCGGATGCGGCAGGGTGGTCGGGTGTCTTTGCGGCGATCGCCGACAGGGCCCAGAGCAGGCCGGCCAGGGCGCCCGTCGAGGGTAGAAACCGGTCGAACTTCAGAAATCGTCATGGACGTCTCCTTGCTATTCGCTGCCGGTGGCTTTCACCGGTCGCCTCAGCCTCGGTCGCCATCCGACCCGGGCGCCTGATCCGTTTGTCCGCCGCCCCCGGGAAACGTTCCCGCGGACCGCAGACAGGGGCGCTCTCGACCGCCACACTGATTGCGTGCAATCCGTGATCGCGTACCTCGGCGCAGCGGCGTCGGTGCTGGTCGCCCTCGTGCTGATAGCCCGCATACCTCGGCACCCCGTCGGTTGGTTGTTGCTGGTCCACGGAGCTTTCTTTGTCACGCTGGCATTGATGGTCCGGGCGCCGGGCACGCCGGCCAGGTGGTCGATCAACTGACCATGGGGGCCTGGGTCTTCCTGTTCCTCTGGCTCGTTCTTATTGCTTATCTCCTGCCTGACGGCCATTTTGCGAACCGGTTCTGGCGGCGGTGGGTCTGCCATCGGACTCGTCGGCGTCGGACTCTTCGTCGTCGGCGCGGCCGGCGATCGTCAGGGGTTTGCCGACAGCCATCACGGCGCCCCTCTACCGCTCCCGTGGCTACCCGAGGCCGTCTCCGGAATCCTCGGCGTCAGCGGGCTCGTGCTGGTGGTGCTGCTGTTCTTCGGCAGCGTCATTGCGGTGTGGCGACGCCTGCGTCGATCGCGCGGCGACGAACGACTTCAGCTGCTGTGGCTGGTCTGGGGCGCGCTAACGGTTCCCGTTGCCCTGCTGGTCGGCTGGGCCAACCACTTCCTCGGGGGGACGGGCCGGCCTTCACCGTGGCGCTCGGCGTGGTCGCCGTCGCGCTCCCCGGCACGATCGGCATCGCGATTCTGCGACATCGCCTCTTCGACATCCGGCTCGTGCTCTCGCGCACACTGACGTACCTGCTCCTCATCGTTGCGATTGTGGCCGTGTACGCCCTCCTGCTCGAACTGACCCAGCACCTCTTCGGCCAGCGCACGGTCGGTGGACTGATCGCCGTCGGGGTCGTCGCGGTCGCGGTGGCGCCCGCTTACTCCGCGCTGCGGCGAAGCAGCGAACGCTGGGTGTACGGCCTGCGCGCTGATCCGCGTACCGCGATCCGTCTGATGGCCGATCGCGTCGAGGCGGCCGACCCGGATGGGCTGATCGTCGCGCTGACCGAAGCAGTCGCGGCCGCGCTGAAGGTGGACCGGGTCTGGGTCGAGCTGTCCGAACCCGGTCGCGACGGTGCGCTTCGTACGTTGATGGTCCACCGGGGCGAGCAGGTCGGATACCTCGTGGTCGAGGTTCCGCCCGGCCGTGACCTGGCCGAATCCGATCAGAAACTGCTGTCGGACCTTGCCCGCTACGCAGCGATCCTCGTTCGGTCCGAGCAGCTCAACGACGAACTCCGGGTCGCGAAGTCGAATCATCGCCGGGCGGGAGGAGGAACGCCGTCGGCTGCGCCGAGATCTGCACGACGGAGTCGGGCCCTCGTTGGCCGCGATCGTGCTCAAGCTGAATGCGGCGCAGTCCCGCACCGATCCGCTCGAGCGTGATTCGCTGATCGTCGAGACGCGCGAGGAGGTCAAACAAGCGATCACCGAGGTGCGCCGGCTGGTCGACGATCTGCGCCCGCCGGCCATCGACGAGGTCGGGCTTCTCGAGGCGATTCGGCAGCGCGCAGCCGCGTTGTCGGGGGTGGTCACATTCGAGGTCTCTGGATCTGACGGAATTGTCGGCCGATCGTTGCCACTCCCGGCGGCGGTCGAGGTCGCTGCCTTTCGGATCGCGTCCGAGGCGATGACGAACGTCGTCCGGCATGCGGGCGCGACCCGATGCGTGGTGAGCGTCGAACTGAACGGCTCGTTTCGGCTCACCGTGGCCGATAACGGTCGCGGCACCGATCGGACGACGTCACGCGGCGTCGGCTGGACGTCGATGCGCGAACGGGCCACCGAACTCGGCGGTAGTTGCACGATCACTTGCCCGCCCGACGGCGGGCTGATCGTGCGCGCGATCCTCCCAGTGTCTGGCGATGAAGCCGATAACCGAGGCTGACGCGCAGGCCGACGAGCAGGGTGACAATCAGCCAGCGGAGGCCGAAGCATGATCCGGTTGCTGATCGCCGACGATCACCCGGCGTCTCGACGAGGTCTCGAACTGATGCTCGCCGGCAGCGCCGACATCGAGATCGTCGGTGAAGCCGATACCGGCGCCCGGGCGGTCGAACTCGCCACCGAAACGACCCCGGACGTGATTCTCATGGACCTGCGGATGCCGGACCTGGACGGAATCGAGGCCACCCGCAGAGTGAGCCGGTCGGTCTCCAGCGCCGCCGTGGTCGTCCTCACCATGTTCGAGGACGACGATTCGGTCTTTGCCGCAATGCGGGCCGGCGCGAGGGGATACCTGCTCAAAGGAGCCGAGCAGCAAGAGATCGAACGGGCCATTCGAGCGGCCGCCGCGGGCGAGGCGATCTTCGGCGCGAAGATCGCGCAACGCGTCGTGGCGCACTTCGCCAGCGGGTCGGGATCGAGCGCGGCGTCCTTTCCCGCACTGACCGACCGAGAACGAGAAATCCTGGAGCTTGTCGCGGCCGGCAAGGGCAACGCAACGATTGCCCACGAGCTGATGATCAGCCTGAAGACCGTACGAAATCACGTGTCGAATATCTTCACAAAGTTGCAGGTATCGGAGCGTTCGCAAGCCATCGTCAAAGCACGAGAAGCCGGTCTGGGTGGCCGCTGAGGCAGCCACGTCAGGCTATTCGCCGCGGACCGTTATCCCGCGTAGTCGCGACTGCGCGGCGCGCGCTGTCCATAGATCACTGCCCGCAGTCCACACCGTTGATGATTTCGACCGTTCGCTCGTACCCGGCGGCGCCGATCTTTTCGGCGACGCGGATCGAGGCGACGGTTGGCCGGCTGGATCACCGAGATCAGATGCGGATCGGCCCAGCTCGCCGAAGGCATAGTCGCGCACCGCCCGGCCGAGTTCGGTTGCGTAGCCCTGACCCCAGGCCGACCGGGCCAGGATCCACCCGACCTCGAGTCCCGGCCAGCCCGACGGGTTGCCATAGCCCACCGCGGCCGATCAAGCGGCCCGACCTGCGTTCGATCACCGCTGACGTTGTCCAGCCGCGGATCTGGCGATGCCCCATGAACATGCGATCTGGCGCCAGGCGCCGGCCCGGTCGAGCGGGCCGCCGGCACCGAGGTAACGAGTGACCTCCGGGTCGGCCGCGATCGACGCGTAGTCGTCGAGGTCGTCCTCACGCCACTGCCGCAGCTCGAGTCGCTCGGTGGTCAATTCCGTCATGAATCCAGCCTGCCGCACCGATGCCAGACTTTACCCATGACCTCGGGCTATTCGGGAACGCCGCTGCCGACCAAGCTTGGCATCAGGGCCAACGCCCGGTTGCTGCTCCTCAACGCACCACCACTGCCGCCCTCGATCCGCTGCCGCCGGATGTCACGACCACCGCCGCCTCGGCTCCGGCGGCTACGACGTTGCCCTCGTCTTCTGTCCCGACGCCGCTACCCTGCAGCGCCGATTCGCACCGACCGCTCGGAAACTGTCCACTGCGGGCGCGCTGTGGGTGTGCTGGCCAAGAAGGCCAGCGGAGTGTCGACCGACCTCACCGAGCACTGGTTCGCGGCACGGACTCGGGGCCGGACTCGTCGACGTCAAGGTCGCAGCGATCGATGCAACGTGGTCCGGCTTGAAGTTCGTCCGCCGGCTCCAAGATCGTTAGCGTCGACCTGCGATCGGGCGGACATACGATGGAACCGTGACGTCTCGCCGCCGACTCTTCCTCGGCCTGGCTGTTGTGGCCGCGATCCCGCTCCTGGCAGGCTGCGATCTGGGCCATCCCGGTGGCTTCGTCGCGCGAAGCAACTCCTACTGCGCCGGTTCCGACCGACAGATCACCGCCCTGGCGACACCGACCACGCCCAAGGAACGACTCCAGTACGCGACCGATCGCTACACCATCATCGAGCATCTGGTGTCCGTAATGACCGACTCCTCGCTTCCGGGCGGCACCGGTGGTTCGGCCCTGGATCAGGGCTGGTTGCGTCCGGCCCGGGCCTCGCTGACCGACGGACGATCAGTGCTGGCCGATCTGAGGGCGGCAGTGAACGCTGACCGCGCCACCGATGTAGCCACCGAATTCGGCCGAAGCCTCGCGATTGGGACGCAGAGCGTCAACACTGGGCTATTGCGCAGCCGTGGACTCACCGACTGCGCACAAGTCTTCGAGCCGACGGCCGATCCGACGTGAAAAATAGGCTGATCGGCGTACTCTGAATACCGGAATTGCTGCTTGGCATGAGTCCGCGCAAACTAGCCGGCCTGATTGCGATCTGCGATCCGGGACCGATATCTTGACATCGAGATATCGGCGGCTCGAGGCAGCATCCGCGACATGAGGAGACGGGTAAACGTGGCGACGACGCACGAGCCCGTTGGCGTGGACGGGACTCCCAGCCACAGCAGTGACTTCGGGGCGAACGAATGGCTCGTGGAAGAGATGTACGAGCGCTTCCTCGCCGATCCGAAGGCAGTTGACGAAGCCTGGCACGACTTCTTCGCCGACTACTCCCGGCCTATCAGCGGCCCCGCCACGTAAGCACGTCCGCCAACGGCGCCGCCAGCAACGGGACGGCCGCCAACGGCGCCGACGGCGAACGGCCACCATGAGCAGCGCGACGCCGGGCGTCGCCGCTGGCCGAATCGGGCGACCTCGCCTCGACCGCCAGCACGCCGGCAGTACTGGCCGCACCAGCCGTCGCCCCCAAGGCCTCGCCGCCGGCCGTCCCGGCCGGCCCATCCGCTTCGGCCGGCTCCGCGCCGGCACGCCCGCAACCGTGGTCGCGGCGCCGGCCGCCCCGGGCGGTGGGACGTCACGTTGCGCGGCGCCGCCGCCCGGGTCGTCGCCAACATGCAGGCCTCCCTGGCGGTCCCGACCGCGACCAGCGTGCGCGCCGTTCCGGCCAAGCTGCTCGCCGACAACCGCGTCGTGATCAACAACCACCTGCGCCGCGGCGCGCGGCGGCAAGGTCAGCTTCACCCACCTGATCGGTTACGCGGTCGTAAGGCGCGTCGCTCGACCACCCCGAGATGAACAACTACTTCGCCGAGGTCGACGGCAAGCCGGCCATGGTGAGCCCGAGCACGTCAACCTCGGCATCGCGATCGACCTGGCCGGCAAGGACAACGCCCGCTCGCTGGTCGTCGCGTCGATCAAGGCGGCCGAGACGCTCGACTTCGCCGCGTTCTGGACGCCTACGAGGACGTCATCCGGCGGGCCCGCGGCGGCAAGCTGACCGCCGAGGACTTCATGGGCACCACGATCAGCCTGACCAACCCGGGCACGATCGGCACCAACCACTCGGTGCCCCGGCTGATGACGGGCCAGGGCACCATCGTCGGCGTCGGAGCGATGGAGTACCCGGCCGAGTTCAGCGGCATGACCCCGAGCAGGACCTCGTCGACCGGGCCGTCAGCAAAATCATGACGCTCACCTCGACCTATGACCACCGCGTCATCCAGGGCGCTCAGTCAGGTGAGTTCCTGCGGACCGTCC
>CAVSTK010000007.1:0-71341 GCA_963730855.1 uncultured Actinomycetes bacterium | reverse complement strand
GGCCGGTGTCGTAGCCCGTAGTAAGCCACTTCTGCCGCTGGGCCGACGATCCGTGCGTCCACAGTTCCGGTTGGACCGTTCCGGTCGCGGACTTCTGCAGGAAGTCATCGCCCACCACTGCAGCGGCATTGAGCGCCTCGTTGATGTCGCCCGGCTCGAGTAGTCCCCGTTGATAGGTCGAATACGCCCAAACGCCGGCATAGCAGTCAGCCTGGAGCTCGGTGAGGATCGACAACGAGTTGGCAGCCGCAGGGCTCCGCTGGCCGATCTGCGCGACCTGGGCGGTGATCCCGGTCAGGCGCTGGATGTGGTGACCAAGCTCGTGGGCCACGACGAAGGCCTGGGCGAAGTCGCCGGTCAGGCCATAACGCTGCTCCATCTCATCGAAGAATGCAGTGTCGAGATACACGGTCAGGTCGGCCGGACAATAGAACGGCCCGGTCGCCGCCGTTTCTTGCCCACACGCAGTCGTCACGTTCGCGCTGAACAGCATCAGTTGGGCCGGCAGGTACTTCTCACCCGCGCTGGTGAACACCCGCTGCCAGTCGGCCTGCGCATCGTCGAAGACCGCCGTGATGAACCGTGAAACCGCGGCCGTTCCCGTCGCCGTCGGCAACGGGTTCGTCGCCGAGGCCGTCGGGAACTCGGGTAACGGCGCGGCCGAGCTGTCGTTGACGGTCGGTGTCGGTGTCGGGGTCGCCGTCGAGCCGGTGCGGCCCGACGAACAGGCGGCGGCCAGAAACATCAGCGCCGCGAGGACGGCCACCATCGCCACGCCACGATGGTTCGAAGACGGAGCGGGTGAACGCACCGGCTGATTATCCCGACCGGGGGCGGTGGGTGCCAGCGCGTTGTAGCGTCGCGGCGGTGATACTCCGTAATGCCCGGTTGGTCGGTGCCGGTGTCGGCCGGTCCGACATCTACATCGACGAGGGCCGGATCGGTTCGGTTACCCCATCGACCACCTCTGCCGGGAGCGTCGGGGCGCCCGGCGGCGCCGTCGAGACGGTCGACCTGGACGGGCGGTGGGTACTGCCCGGTCTGTGGGATCACCACGTGCACTTCGAGCAATGGGCGATCTCGCGGGATCGTCTTGATCTGAGCGGCGCCGACTCGGCCGCGGAAGCCGCCGAGTCCATTCGGGCTGCCGTCGCCGCGCGATCATCCACCGCTGACCTGTTGGTCGCCGTGGGCTATCGCGACGCGTTGTGGCCCGACCAGCCCGATGTCGATCTCCTCGATCGGGCCGCAGGCCAGGTCGCGGTGGTCGCGATCAGCGCCGACCTGCACGCCGTCTGGCTGAACCTCGCGGCCCTGCGCCGGTTCGGGTTTGACGCCAGCGGCGGCGGCGTGAGGCGCGAGGACGACGCTTTCGCGGTCCAGTTGGCGATCGCCGATCGGCCCTCGCGGCGAATCGAGGACTTGACCGCCCAGGCGGCCCGCGCGGCCGCGGCACGCGGGGTCGTCGGGATCATCGATTTCGAGCAACCCGACAATGGTCCAGCCTGGCAGCAGCGGATCGCCGGCGGGCTGCGTTCGCTACGGGTGGTCTGTTCGGTCTGGCCGCAGCAGCTCGACTCAGCGATCCGCCGCGGCGACCGGGCCGGCGCACCGTTGGCCGGAACCGATGGACTAGCCACGATGGGACCACTCAAGGTGATCATCGACGGGTCGCTGAATACCCGGACCGCCTACTGCTTCGAACCGTATCCCGGCGCCAGTGGGGGTGACCGCCACGGGTTGCTGACGGTGACGCCGGACGAGCTGGCCGCCCTGCTCACCCGAGCCCGAGGCGGCGGTCTGAACGCGGCCGTGCACGCGATCGGCGACCACGCCAACGCGCTCGCGCTGGACGCCTTCGAGTCGGTCGGCGTTGCCCCGGGCAACGTCGACCACAGGCGGCCCAGCACGATCGAGCACGCCCAGCTGATCTCGCCGGCAGACGCTAAGCGGATGGCGCACCTCGGTCTGGTCGCCAGCGTCCAGCCCGAGCATGTGGTCGACGACCGCGATGTCGCCGATCGTTACTGGGCCGGGCGGACCGATCGTGCGTTCGCGTTCCGCACCCTGCTCGACGCCGGGGTCGAGCTCAGGCTCGGGTCGGACGCCCCGGTCGCGCCGCTGGATCCGTGGATCGCCATCGCCGCGGCCGTCGACCGCACCCGATCGGATCGCATCGCGTGGCATCCCGAACAGCGCATCTCGCTTGCCGAGGCGCTGCGTGCGAGCACGGCGGCCAGCACACTCCGCGCGGGCAACGCCGCCGACCTGGTCGTCATCGATCGCAACCCGCTCGAGTGCTCGGGCGAACAGCTGCGGTCCATGCCGGTGGCGGCGACGATGCTGGCCGGCAACTGGACGCACGGCACGCTCGGTCGCGGCCCGGGCACCTAGCCGGTCGGGGCGCGGGCACCTAGCGGATACGGGGCTTAGCGGATCCGGATCATGCCTTCCTGCGCGGTGCTGGCCACCTGCCGGCCGTCCTCGGCGAAGACCCGGCTGAACGCCAGCCCCCGAGCGCCCGACGCCGACGGTGACTCAGCCTCGTACAGCAGCCATTCATCGGCCCGGCCAGGGCGATGGAACCAGATCGCGTGGTCGAGGGACGCGGTGCGGACGTCCTGAATGGATCGGTTGATGTCGTTGATCTGCAGGATGCTCACGATGGGTGTCAGATCCGAGGCATAGGTGAAGGCGCACGCCTGCAGCAGCGGATCGTCGGGCAGCCTCCCGGTGGCCTTCATCCAGACCAGGTTCTGCCGCGGCATACCGGGAACCGCGGTCGTGACAACGCCGCGGCGCTCGAAGGGCCAGACCCGGCTGAAGATCCGCTGCAACTCGGCGTAGCCGTCCGCGGCCGACGCCTCGTCGGGACCGGGGACATCAGGCATCGGCGCCTGCGAGTCGATACCTGGTTGCGGCAACTGGAACGACGCCGACAGCGCGAAGATCGCCTGACCGTGCTGAACCGCAAGCACCCGCCGCATGCTGAAGGAATTGCCGTCGCGGATGCGGTCGACGGTGAACACGATCGGGATCGTCGGGTCGCCGCGGCGAATGAAGTACGCGTGCAGCGAATGCACACTGCGGTCGGCCTCGACCGTCCGTCCGGCCGCCATCAGCGCCTGCGCCGCGACCTGACCACCGAAGACGAAGCTCAGCGGCGTCGACTCGGGGTTGCCGCCGCGAAAGATGTCGGTGTCGATCGGCTCGAGATCGAGCAGGGCGACCAGCCGGTCGACGGCCAACTGTCCATCGCCGGGACCGGCTCCGATCGGCTCCGCTGATCCGGGCGGCACCGCGGCAAAACCTTCCTGACCAACACCACCGACACCACCGACACCGCCGACACGAACACCGCCGACGCTGCCGGCGTTATCCGCGCTGGCTGACATCGCCGATGTGATGCACCCGGATCGTATTGGTGGACCCCGGGGTGGTCGGCGGAGTTCCGGCGACGATGATCACCAGATCACGCGGATGGCACACCCCGAGCTGCAGCAGACCGGTGTCGACCTGGCGGACCATCTCGTCGGTCGTGTTCACCGTCCAGACCAGATGCGCCTCGGCGCCCCAGAGCAGTGCGATCTGACGCTGCACATTCTCGTCCGGGGTGAAGACCAGGATCTTCTGCGTGGGTTGCAGCCGCGACAACCGCCGCGCCGTGTCGCCGGTCTGGGTGAAGGCGACCAGCGCGACCGCGCCCAACGCGTCGCCGATGTCGCGGGCAGCCTTGGCGACGGCACCGCCCTGGGTGCGCGGATTGTGCAGCAGCGGCGGCACCTGCCGTCCCGAGGACTCGACCGACGTGATGATGCGGGCCATAGTGGCCACCGACTCGACCGGGTACTTGCCCACGCTCGTCTCGCCCGAAAGCATCACCGCATCGGCCCCGTCGAGCACGGCGTTGGCGACATCGGATGCTTCGGCTCGGGTGGGGCGCGAATGCGTGATCATCGACTCGAGCATCTGCGTCGCGACGATGACCGGCTTGGCGAAGTCGCGGCACAGCTCGACCGCCCGCTTCTGCACGACCGGTACCTGCTCGAGGGGCATCTCAACGCCGAGGTCACCGCGCGCCACCATGATCCCGTCGAACGCGAGCACGATCTCGGCCAGCCGCTCGACCGCCTCGGGCTTCTCGATCTTGGCGATGACGGGCCGATGTACTCCGGCGCGATCCATGATCTGGTGCACGAGTTTGACGTCCTCGGGCGCCCGAACGAACGACAGCGCCACGAAGTCGACACCGAGCGCAAGGGCGAATTCCAGATCCGCGGCGTCCTTGTCGGACATGGCAGGAACCGAGACCGCGACGCCCGGCAGCGAAAGGCCCTTGTTGTTGCTGACCACGCCACCCTCGGTGACATCGCAGACCACATCGGTGCCGTCCTCGACCGCGACCGCGACCAGTGCGACGTTGCCGTCATCGACCAGCAACCGATCACCGGGACGGATGTCGTCGGCCAACTGCTTGTAGGTGGTCGACACCCGGTCGTGGTCACCCAGGATGTCGTCGACCGTGATCCGAACCCGTTCGCCGGTGGCCCACATGACCGGGCCGTCGGCGAAGCGACCGAGGCGGATCTTCGGGCCCTGCAGGTCGGCCAGCACGGCCAGGTTGCGGCCGGCCAGCTCGGCGGCCCGCCGGACCTCGCGGTAACGGCGGCCCTGGTCCTCGTGCTCACCGTGGCTGAAGTTCAGCCGCGCGACGTCCATACCCGCGTCGACCAGGGCCCGGGCCCGCTCCAGGCCATCGGTCGACGGACCCAGGGTGCAGACGATCTTCGCGCGACGGCTCACGCGTCCAGCCTAGCCGCGCGCGGCGGCCATGACGGCGGCGTCGACGTCGGCCCCGTTCGCCCGCGCAACCTTGGTCGCCTCGAGGACCCGCTTGAAGTCCCGCGGCATGATCAGGCTGAATCGGGCGAGCGCAGCGGGCCAATCGGCCAGCAGGTCGCCCGCAACGGTCGAACCGGTGAGCGCGGCGTGCCGCTCGACGATCGAGCGCAGTTGCCCGCCGTACTCCTCGCTGACCGCTTCGATCTCGGCCAGCTCGGGATTGAAGACGGATCGGTCGAGGTCGAGGACGAAGGCGTGACCGCCACTCATGCCGGCGCCGACGTTGCGGCCGGTCGCGCCGAGGATGACCACGACTCCGCCGGTCATGTATTCCAGCGCGTGGTCACCGACCGCTTCGGCGACGATCGTCGCGCCGGAGTTGCGCACCCCGAACCGCTCGCCGACGACGCCGCGCAGATAGATCTCACCTGCGGTCGCGCCGTAACCGATGACGTTGCCGGCGATGACGTTGCGTTCGGCGGCGAACGAAGCACTCTCGTCGGGGCGCACGACGACCACGCCGCCGGACAATCCCTTGCCGACATAGTCGTTGGCGTCGCCGAACAGGCGAAGCGTGATCCCCCGTGGAAGGAACGCGCCCAGCGACTGTCCGGCCGAACCACGCAGGGTGATGTCGATGGTGTTCGGCTCGAGGCCGTCGGCACCGAAGCGGCGCGTGACGAACGAGCCGAGCATCGTGCCGACCGTGCGGTTGACGTTGCGGACGGGCAGCTCGAGCGACACCGGGGTGCCGTCGAGCAGCGCGCCCTCGCAGAGCTGGATCAGCGTCTGGTCCAGCGCTGCCTCGAGGCCGTGGTCCTGGCCGCGGGTGCGCTGGCGGGAATCGCTGTACGGGGTGGTGGGCACGGCCAGGATCGGTGACAGGTCAAGGCCCGCCGCCTTCCAATGGTCGAGCGCCTTGCTGGTGTCAAGCAGCTCGACCTGGCCGATCGCCTCGCCCAGCGTCCGGAACCCGAGCGAGGCCAGGATCTCGCGGACCTGCTCGGCGACGTACTCGAAGAAAGTGACCACGAATTCGGGCTTGCCGCTGAACCGCTCGCGCAGTACCGGGTTCTGCGTAGCCACACCGACCGGACAGGTGTCGAGGTGACAGACGCGCATCATTACGCAGCCGGACACGATCAGCGGAGCCGTGGCGAAGCCGTACTCCTCGGCCCCGAGCAGCGCGGCCACGATCACGTCGCGCCCGGTCTTCATGGCCCCGTCGACCTGGACGGTGATGCGGTCACGAAGACCGTTGAGCAGCAACGTCTGCTGCGTCTCGGCCAGGCCGAGCTCCCAGGGCAGGCCGGTGTGCTTGAGCGAGGTCAACGGAGCCGCGCCCGTTCCCCCGTCGTGACCCGAGATCAGCACGACATCGGCGTGACACTTCGACACGCCGGCCGCGACCGTCCCGACCCCGACCTCGGAGACGAGCTTGACGTGCACCCGCGCCTGCGGGTTGGCGTTCTTGAGGTCGTGGATCAGCTGGGCGAGATCCTCGATCGAATAGATGTCGTGATGCGGCGGCGGCGAGATGAGACCAACGCCGGGGGTCGAGTGCCGGGTCCGGGCGATCCACGGATAGACCTTGAACCCGGGTAATTGACCACCCTCGCCGGGCTTTGCGCCCTGGGCCACCTTGATCTGGATGTCGTCGGCGTTGACCAGGTAGTTGCTGGTCACCCCGAAGCGACCCGATGCGACCTGTTTGACGGCCGAGCGGCGCAGGTCTCCGTTGGCGTCGGGCGTATAGCGAACCGCGTCCTCGCCACCCTCGCCGGAGTTCGATTTGCCGCCGATCCGATTCATCGCGATCGCCAGCGTTTCGTGGGCCTCGGCCGAGATGGAGCCGTAGGACATCGCTCCGGTGGCGAACCGTTTGACGATCGATTCGACCGGCTCGACCTCATCGATCGGCACGGGAGGACGGACGTCGGTGCGCAGCTCGAATAGACCACGCAATGTGCCACCGGCACGGTTGAGCTCCTCGACCTTGGCCGAGTACTCGTTGAACAATTCGTAGCGGCGCTGCCGGGTCGCGTGCTGCAGCAGGAAGACGGTCTCGGGGTTGAACAGGTGCAGTTCACCCTCACGGCGCCACTGGTACTCGCCGCCGATCTCGAGGTTGCGGTGCGCACGAGCGGTCGGCGTCAGCGGGTAGGCGTGGGCGTGCCGGGCCGCGGATTCGGCCGCGATGACGTCGAGCCCAACGCCACCGAGGCGCGAGCGGGTGCCGGAGAAGTACTCCTCGACGACTTCGTGGCCGAGGCCGAAGGCTTCGAAGACCTGAGCCCCGCAGTAGGACGCGATCGTTGAGATGCCCATCTTCGACATCACCTTCAGCACGCCCTTCGACATCGCCTTCATGTAGTTGGCGACCGCCTTCTGGGCGGTGATGCCGGCGATCGCACCGTGGGCAACCAGGTCCTCGATCGACTCGAAAGCGAGGTAGGGGTTGACCGCGGCCGCGCCGTAACCGATCAGCAGGGCGAGATGGTGCACCTCGCGGCACTCACCGGTCTCGATCACCAGGCCGACCTGGGTACGACGGCCGGTGCGGACGAGGTGACTGTGCACCGCCGCGGTGAGCAGCAGCGACGGGATCGGTGCGTGGTCCTCGTCGCAGTTGCGGTCGGACAGGATCAGCAGCCGGGCGCCGGCGTCGACGGCCTCGGTGCATTCGCGACGAACGCGTTCCAGCGCACCGGTGAGCGCCTCGCCACCGCCGTGCACGCGGTAACGCCCGTCGATGAGCGAGCAGGCCAGGCCCGGCATGTCGCCGTCGGCGTTGATGTGCCAGATCTTGGCCAGCTCGTCGTTGTCGATCACCGGCCGCGGTAGCAGCAACTGCCGACACGAGGACGGACCCGGATCGAGCAGGTTGTATTCCGGACCGATGCTGGCCTCGACCGAGGTCACCAGCTCCTCGCGGATCGCGTCCAGCGGCGGGTTGGTGACCTGGGCGAAGAGTTCACTGAAGTAATCGAAGAGCAGCCGCGGCTTCTTCGACAATGCGGCCAGCGGTGTGTCGGTGCCCATCGAACCGATCGGTTCGGTGCCCGCGGTCGCCATGGGCGTGATCAGGATCCGCAGTTCTTCCTCGGTGTAGCCGAAGACCTGCTGGCGACGAGACACCGATTCGTGACCGAACACGACATGCTCACGCTCGGGCAGGTCGACCAGCTTGATCAGGCCGGCGTGCAGCCATTCGCCGTACGGTTCGGCCGCGGCGAGCTCGTCCTTCACCGCGCGGTTCGGGACGATCTCACCGCGGGCGGTGTCGACCAAGAACATGCGGCCGGGTTGCAACCGGCCCTTGGCCACGATCGAGGCCGGGTCGATGTCGAGGACGCCGGCCTCGCTGGCCAGCACGATCAGGTCATCGCTGGTGTGCCACCAGCGGCCCGGACGCAGTCCGTTGCGGTCGAGCACCGCACCGACGATGGTGCCGTCGGTGAACGAGATGCACGCCGGCCCGTCCCACGGCTCCATCAGCGCACTGTGGAACTGGTAGAAGTCCCGCCACGCCGCCGGCATATCGGCCGCGTTCTCCCACGCCTCGGGCACCATCATCAAGACCGCATGCGGCAGGCTGCGACCGCCCAGGTGCAGCAGCTCTAGCACCTCGTCGAAGGTCGCCGAGTCACTCGCGTCCGGCGTGCAGATCGGGAAGAGCCGGCTCAGGTCGCCCGGGATCAGATCACTCGCCAGCAGGGCCTGGCGCGACTGCATCCAGTTGCGGTTGCCGTTGATCGTGTTGATCTCGCCGTTATGGGCGATATAGCGGAATGGGTGCGCAAGCGGCCAGGACGGGAATGTGTTGGTCGAGAACCGGCTGTGCACGAGGGCGATCGCACTGGCGAAGCCGGGGTCGGTGAGGTCGGGGAAGAAGGCGCCGAGCTGGTCGGTGGTCAGCATCCCCTTGTAGACGAGCGTGCGGGCCGAGAACGACGAGAAGTACAGCTCGATGCCGCGCGTACGGGCCTGACGCTCGGAGACCTTGCGCGCGCAGAAGGCCAGCCGCTCCAGCTCCAGGCCCTGCTCGCCAGCAGGCGCCGGCGACGATGAGCTGCTCGAAGCGGGGCATGACGCCCAAAGCGGTCGGACCGAGGTCGCTGCTGTTGGTCGGGACTTCGCGCCAGCCCAGCAGCGTCAGCCCCTCTTGTCGAACGGCGGCCTCCACCAGTCCGCGAGCGGCCTCGGCCAGCTCATCGTCCTGGGGCAGGAAGGCGTTACCGACCGCGTACGCACCGGCCGCGGGCAGTTCGAACGACACGACCGAACGAAGGAACCCGTCCGGCATCGAGACCGTGATCCCGGCCCCGTCACCCGATGACGGCTCAGCGCCGGCCGCGCCCCGGTGGTCGAGGTTGTGCAGCGCGACGAGCGCCGAGGCGACGATCGCGTGGGTCGGTCGCCCCTTGAGATCGGCGAGGAAGGCGACGCCACACGCGTCCCGCTCGTCGGCCGGGTCGTAGAGACCGGACGCGGCCGGGATCGCGGAGAAGTTGGCGGCACTGCTCGGCCGGCCGGGCATCGACCCGAATCCGGATACCTCGCTTGCCTGCTGCGACCGCTCGACCACCACGGATCCCCTCCGACGAAAGTTCGACCGCGTCACCCCGGATCGAGAGCTAGGCGATCCGCTCGGACCACGATCAGGACTGTCGGGACGGCGTCGGCCCGCAACGTGCTCGTAGTGCTTGCTGATCAGGCTACCGGGACGGGCCTATCGATATGTACGGCTGGGCTGTGAGCCTTCGCGGCGGCCATTGTCGACCATGGTTACATACTCTCCCAAACCACTCAAATCTAACGGATCGAAACCAGTGCGGCTTCGATCGCCGGCCGATCATCGGCGGCGATCAACGCACCCTCGCGATCGGTCACGTAGAACGCATCGACGACCGCGCCGCCCATCGATGAGACCCGCGCCGACCGCACGTCGAGCCCCAGTCGCTCCAAGGCCGAAGTCACCCGGTAGAGCAGGCCGATCGCGTCGTCGGCACGCAGTTCGAGGACCGTCGCCTCGGTGGCCGCGTCGTCGAACCAGAGCACACTGGATGGCCGGTTCGACGTTCCGTCGCGGGCGTAGGAACGTTCCTTCGACGCGATCCGGTCGGCCAGCCGCAGGCTGCCCTCCATCGCCCGGACGAGGTCGTTGCGCACGATCACCGCATCCGGCAGCTCACCGAAGCGTGGCTCGACGACGAACGAGTTCACCGCCATGCCGGCGTGCGTACGGATCGAGGCCGAGCGCACGTCCAGAGAGTGCAGCGCGAGTACGCCGGCCGATCTCGAAAGCACCCCGAGCGCGTCGGGTGCGGCGACGACGACCTGGTCGCCATCGATCTCGACCGCAAGGACGCCGGCTTCGGCCAACCGTCGGCGGCGATCATCCAGCGGCGCCGAGTCGGGCGGCTTGGTACCGGCCAGCAACGATCGAGTGCGCCGCACGAGGTCGACGATCAGGCCGGCCTTCCAATCGCTCCACACCATCGGACCGGTGGCCGCCGCATCGGCCCGGGTGAGCGCATGCAGCAGCTCGAGCAGTTCGGCTGATCCGTCGACGGCCTCACCCACGAGCGCGATCGTCAGTGGGTCGTCGAGGTCGCGCCGGGTCGCGGTGTCGGGTAGCAGCAGATGGTGACGCACCATCGCGGTGACGGTCGCGGTGTCACCGAAAGACAACCCCATCCGATTCGCGATCCGTTCAGCGATCTCGGCGCCGACGATCGAGTGGTCGCCGCCGTCCGGATCGCCCTTGCCGATGTCGTGCAGCAGCGCGCCGATCAGCAGCAGGTCGGGCCGACTGACTTCACGGCTGAGGGCGGACGCCTGCGCTGCGGTTTCCAACAGATGCCGGTCGACGGTGAACCGGTGCACCGGATTGTGCTGAATCTTGAATCGAACGGTGTCCCATTCGGGAATCAGCCGCCCGAGGATGCCAGCCTGGTCTAGGGACTCGATCACCGCGACGGCCCGGTCCCCGGTCCCGAGCAGCGAGACCAGCTCATCGAACGCGGCGGCCGGCCAGGGCGTCGGTATCGGCGCGCTCTCGGATGCCAGCCGCTCGAGGGCGAACGGGGCGAGCGGCAGATCCTGCTCGGCCGCGACCCGTGCGGCTCGCAGCACCAGCAGCGGATCAGCCCACGGGTCAGCGTCGCGCGCAAGCACGATCTCACCGGCCTGCGAGACGACCCCCTGCGCCAGTCCGACCCGAGCGGCTGGCGGCGCCGAGCGAGCGGACGACCCGAACGATCCCAACAGGCGCGGCAGCAGTCCGCGCGAGGGTGGCCGGTTCGCCGCGACCCGGCGCCAAGCGCTGGTCACGGTTAGCGCGACGGTCCGCGCCGCCATGTTGGCCTGGCGCAGGACCTCGTCGGCATCGGCGAGTCCGAGCGGACCACTCAGGCTGAGCTGCTCCTGCAGCCGCAGCACGTCATCGTCGCGACCAGTGTGGCGTTGCAGCTCGCCGCGGATGTCGAGCAGCATCGACCGGGCGTCTCGAACGGCCGCCGGCACGTCGATCAGCTGGGCGGCGGCCAGCGCGGCGACGGTCTGAGTATCGCGCAGACCGCCGCTGGAGTCCTTGAGGTTCGGCTCGAGCAGGAAGGCGCCCTCACCCGAAGACCTTCCAACGCTGTTCGGTCAGCTCGCGAAGTTCGTCGACCCTCTTGGGGGCGGTCGATCGCCAGACGTCGTAGATCCGGTCGCGGGCCGGACCAGATACGCCGACATCGCCGGCGATGTGGCGCAGGTCCAGCAGACCGAGCATCGCCTTGAGATCGTCCTTGGCGACCTCGACCACTTCGTCGAGGGTGCGAACCGAATGGTCCAGGGCGATGCCGCCGTCCCAGATGGGGTACCAGAGGTCGTCGGCCAACTTGCGGATGTCGCGGCGGCCTTGGTGCAGCAGCACCAGGTCCAGATCCGAGAACGGCGCGGGCTCGCCCCGGCCGAGGCCGCCCACAGCGACGAGAGCGAAGCCGTCGGCCCCGCTCTCGGTGGCCTGGGGCAGGCGGTCGAACAGTTGCCGCAACCAGGCGTCGTACGCGGCCGTGAGGGCGACCCGCAGGGGCGAACCGACAAGTCCGGGCTGGCGTAGAACGCCAGCCCGGACCTGATCGAGTGTTTCGCCGTTAAATGGCGTCAGAGTCACGCTCACCAGTTCGTACTCGGACCACGGTGGTGAGTGTGGTCACCCAGACCTTGCCGTCACCGATCTTGCCGGTCCGCGATGCCTCGACCACAGCATCGACGGTCTTGTCGACATCGAGATCGTCGACCAGCACCTCGACCCGGACCTTCGGGACCAGGTCGACCGTGTATTCAGCGCCACGGTAGACCTCGGTGTGGCCCTTCTGCCGGCCGAAGCCCTGGACCTCACTAACCGTCAGACCCTGAACCCCCAGCACCTCGAGGGCGGCCTTCACATCGTCAAGCTTGAACGGCTTGATGATCGCGGTTATCAGCTTCATGCAGTCACCGTTTCCTTGCTCGAGCCGCTGGGCTCATAGTGCCCACCGCCGCCGGACGGGCCGAATTCGTACGCGCTCTCACCGTGGATCGCCACGTCGAGACCTTCAAGCTCTTCGTCGCGGGTGACCCGGTTCTTGATGAAGATACCCACAACCAGGGCGATGATAAGGCTGGCGACGAACGAATACACCGAAACAACCCCGGCCGCCACGGCCTGGTGCCACAACAGGTTCCAGCCGCCCCAGGTTCCGTGGCCGCCGTAGAAGACACCGTCGTTACCCAACGGGTTGGCGTGCTTGGTCGAGAAGAAGCCGACACACAGGGTGCCGGTCCATCCACCGACGAAGTGGACGCCGACGACGTCGAGCGAGTCGTCGAAGCCGAACTTGTTCTTCAGGCCGATCGCGAAGGCACAGATCGCACCGGCGATGAAGCCGATGAAGATCGACCCGACCGGGCTGACCCAACCGGCACACGGCGTGATCGCGACCAGGCCGGCCACCGCACCGGACGCGGCGCCCAACGCGGTCGACTTCCCGTACCGCAGCTTCTCAACGATGATCCAGCCGAGCAGTGCGGTCGCGGTTGCCGTGTTCGTGTTGACCCAGGCGTAGGACGCGAGGTCGCTGGCCGTCAGGGCCGAACCGGCGTTGAATCCGAACCAGCCGAACCACAGCAGGCCGGCACCGAGCAGTACGAACGGGATGTTGTGACCCCGGATAGCTTCCTTCGGCCAGCCGGTGCGCTTGCCGAGCAGGATGCAGATCGCGAGTGCCGCAGCACCGGCATTGATGTGGACGACCGTTCCGCCGGCGAAGTCCTCAGCCCAGAAGTGACCCTGCGAGCTGGAGATCAGCGACCGGTTCAGCATGCCGTAGCCATCGAAAACCCAATGGGCGACCGGGGCGTAGACGACGACCGACCAGATGGTGGTGAATGCGGCGAAGGCACCGAACTTCCACCGGTCAGCCGTAGCACCGGTGATCAGCGCCGGGGTGATGATGGCGAACGTGGCCTGGAACGCGACGACGGCCAGTGTCGGGGTGGTCTGGAACTGCCCGAGCGCCGGAACGACGTCGTGCGCATTCCAGAGGAAGGCGAAGTGGTTGTCACCGATCAACTGGCCGGTTCCGCTGAACGCCCAGCTGAAGCCGATGATGACCCAGGTGACGCTGACGATCGCGATGGCCGCGAAGTTCTGCATGAGCATGGCCAGGACGTGCTTGGCCCGGACCATGCCGCCGTAGAAGAACGCCAGGGCAGGCGTCATCAGCAGCACGAGCGAGGCCGACGCCAGTACCCAGGCGGTGTCACCGGAGTTGAGGACCGAGCCGGCGCCACTGGCGCAGGCAACTCCCTTGTCGTCGACGGCCGCCTGACCGAACTGCATGTACGTTTTCGCGTCGGGACACGCGGCTGCGATCAGATGGACTAATTGCAGTGACACAGGGGCTCCCCCAAGGTCAGATGCCGATACGCGACGAGTGTGCGCGCAGGAGAGAGATTGTCGGCGTCCTGTTAACGCAGGTGACCACATCATGTTTCGGGCATGTAACTACGTGTTGCGCCACCTGCGATTGACGTCTCACTGCGCCGCGTCGGCGGCCCCGTCACGAGCGGCCACGAACGCCGCTACGCACGATTCGACGTCAGCGTCGGTGTGCGCGGCGCAAAGCTGCACCCGGATCCGGGCCTGATCCCTGGGAACGACCGGGAAAGAGAACGCGATGACGTACACACCGAGTTCGAGCATGGCGTCGGCGATCCGGGCGGCAACGCTCGCATCGCCGAACATGACCGGGCAGATCGGATGCTCCCCCGGCAGTACCGAGAAACCGGCCGCGGCCATCAGTCGCCGAAACAATGCGGCGTTGTGCCGCAGCCTCTCGCGTGCGGTCCCGCTCGATGCGACCAGCCGCAGCGCCGCGAGTGAGCCGGCTACCACCGACGGGGCGAGCGCGTTCGAGAACAGGTAGGGACGGGAGCGCTGGCGCAGCAGCTCGACGATCTCGGTCCGTGAGCTCACGTAACCTCCGGATGCGCCGCCCAGGGCCTTGCCGAGGGTGCCGGTGACGATGTCGACGCGGTCCTGCACACCGAAGTGTTCGGGCGTGCCGGCACCGGATGGGCCGACGAATCCGACGGCGTGCGAATCGTCGACGAGCACCAGCGCGTCGTAGCGATCGGCGAGCGCGCAGATCTCATCCAGCGGCGCGAGATAGCCGTCCATCGAGAAGACGCCGTCGGTGACGATCAACCGCCGGCGGGCATCGACCGATGCCTGCAACTGGGCCTCGAGGTCAGCCATGTCCCGGTTTCGGTAGCGCAACCGTCGCGCCTTGCAGAGCCGGATTCCGTCGATGAGCGAGGCGTGGTTGAGCTCGTCGCTGATCACCGCGTCCCGCTCGTCCAGCAGTACCTCGAACACGCCACCGTTCGCATCGAAACAGGACGAGTAGAGAATCGTCGCCTCGGTGCCGAGCAGTCGTCGACACCTCACGTTCGAGTTCGGCGTGCTGGGTCTGAGTGCCACAGATGAACCGGACGCTCGCCATCCCGAAGCCCCACTCGTCGAGGGCCAGCTTGGCTGCCGCGATGATCGCCGGGTGGTCGGCCAGGCCGAGGTAATTGTTGGCGCAGAAGTTCAGCACCGGCCGCGAGCGACCGTCGACCTCGGTGATGATCCGGGCCGCCTGGGGCGAGGCCAACTGACGCTCGTGCTTGTAGAGGCCGGCGGCGCTGATCTCGTCCAGCGTCACCCGCAGTTGCTCACCCAGAGATTCCGTACATGGGCATTCCTCCTGAGCAACACATCTAGACGTTGGTCCAGTCGAGCACGATCTTGCCGCGGGCGCCGTCCCGGGCAAGCGCGAACGCCCGTTCCCATTCAGCCGCCGGCACCCGGTCGGTGACGACGGCCGAGATGTCGAGACCCGATCGCAGCATCGCGCTCATCGCGTACCAGGTCTCGAACATCTCGCGGCCGTAGATCCCCTTGATCGTGATCATGTGGGTGACCACGCGGGCCCAGTCGACGCTGATCGGTTCGCTGGCCAGCCCCAGCATCGCGACCCGTCCACCGTGGTTGAGGTTGGCGATGATGTCGGTGAGCGCGGCCGGGTGGCCGCTCATCTCGAGCGCGACGTCGAAGCCCTCGACCATGCCGAGTTCGGCCTGGGCCGAGGCGACCGAACGCCGGGTCACATCGACGGCCAGGTCGACCCCGAACTTCGCGGCCAGGGCCAGCCGGGCCGGGCTCACGTCGGTGATCACGATGAAGCGCGCGCCGATGTGGCGACAGACCGCGGCCGCCATCAACCCGATCGGCCCGGCACCGGTGATCAGCACGTCCTCACCGACCAGCGGGAACGAGAGTGCGGTGTGCACGGCATTGCCGAGTGGATCGAAGACGGCGGCGACGTCGAGCGCGGCATCGAGGTCGTCGGCCCGGATGTGGGCCAGGTCGCGCTGCACCCACACGTTGCTCTCGGGCAGCACGACGTATTCGGCGAAGGCACCGTCGCGGTTGACGCCCGAGACTGGAGGTGCGGATGCAGAGATGGCGACGGCCGGCGCGGCAGTTCCGGCAGGTGCCGCAGACGATGTGCCCTTCACCCGAGACGATGTCGCCCACCTCGACGTCGCGCACCCCCGCGCCCACGGCGACGACCGCGCCCACGAACTCGTGGCCGATGATCAGCGGCGCGTTGACCGCTGCCGCCGCCCACGAATCCCACGACTCGATGTGCAGGTCGGTGCCGCAGATGCCGGCGCGGATCACCTTGATCTTGACCTCGCCCGGTCCGGCGTCCGGCTCGGGTCGCTCGGCCAGCACCAAGCCGGGCCCGGCCGCCGCCTTGTAGAGCGCCCTCATCGACTGCGCATCAGTCGAGCTCGCCGACCACTGCGGCGACGAATTGGACGGGATCGAAGGGGGCCAGGTCGTCGACCCCCTCGCCCAGACCGACCAGTTTCACCGGGATGCCCAGGGCCTGCTGCACGGCGATCACGATGCCGCCCTTGGCGGTGCCGTCGAGCTTGGTCAGGACGATGCCGGTGACGTTGACGACCTCGGTGAAGACCCGCGCCTGGGTGAGCCCGTTCTGGCCCGTCGTCGCGTCGAGCACCAGCAGCGTCTCGTCGACCGGGCCGCTGCGTTCGACCACTCGCTTGACCTTGCCGAGCTCGTCCATCAGGCCGACCTTGGTGTGCAGCCGCCCGGCGGTGTCGATCAGCACGGTGTCGACGTGCCGGTCGGTACCCGCCTGGACCGCCTCGAAGGCGACACTCGCCGGATCGCTACCGGCCGGCGCACTGATCGTGTCGGCGCCGACCCGCGATCCCCACGTGGCCAGCTGCTCGGCGGCGGCGGCGCGGAACGTGTCGGCCGCGCCGAGCAGCACCGTGCGGCCGTCGGCGACGAGGACGCGGGCCAGCTTGCCGCAGGTGGTCGTCTTCCCGGTGCCGTTCACGCCCACGACCATGACGATCGCCGGCCGGCCGTCATGGGCCTCGGTCGAAAGCGTCCGGTCGAGGTCGGGCTGCAGCGCGATCAGTAGCTCTTCCGACAGCAGATCACGCAGCTGGCCCGGGTCGCGGGTGCCCAGGACCTGGGTCCGCGACCGCAGGCCGGCGACGATCTGCTGGGTTGGTCCGACGCCGACGTCGGCCGAGATCAGCGCCTCTTCGATCTCGTCCCACGCGTCGTCGTCGAGCCGGTCGCGGGCGAGTACCGCCAGCAGCCCGCGGCCCAGCGTGGACTGTGACCGGGCCAACCGCCCGCGCAACCGCTGCAGCCGCCCGGCGGTCGGCTCGGGTACATCGACCGGTTCGGGTTCGAGCAGCGCGGTATCGGTGGCCGGCGCCACGCCCGTACCGTCGGCCGCCGGCTCCGGCGGTGCCTCAGGCGGTTCGACCAGTCGCGGGGCCGGCCGATCATCGGACGGGCGGCGGACTCTGCGGTAGCTGCGCTGGAAGTAAACGCCGAAGGCGATCGCGAAAACGACGAGCACCGCGATGATGATGAGCAGGATCTCCACCTGCTCATCATCTCAGCTCAGGCCGGTGCCGGCTCGCGTTCACGCAGCCGCTGGCTGACGACCTGGCTGATCCCGTCGCCGCGCATGGTGACGCCGTACAGCGCGTCGGCGACCTCCATCGTGCGCTTCTGATGGGTGATGATGATCAGCTGGCTGCTGCCGCGTAGCTGCTCGATCAACTCGATCAACCGGCCGAGGTTGGTGTCATCCAGCGCCGCCTCGACCTCGTCGAGCAGGTAGAACGGGCTGGGGCGGGCCCGGAAGATCGCGACCAGCAGCGCCACCGCGGTCAGCGACCGCTCGCCACCGGACAGCAGCGAGAGGCGCTTCACCTTCTTGCCCGGCGGACGGGCCTCGACCTCGATACCGGTCATCAGCATGTCGTCGGGGTCGGTCAGCACCAGCCGACCTTCGCCCCCGGGGAACAGCGTGGCGAAGACGATCTCGAACTCGCGGGCGACATCGTGGTAGGCCGTGGTGAAAACCTCGAGGATGCGCTCGTCGACCTCACGTACGACCTGCAAGAGGTCGCGCCGCGTCGCCTTCAGATCCTCGAGTTGGGTCGACAGGAACTGGTGCCGCTCCTCGAGCGCCGCGAACTCCTCGAGGGCGAGCGGGTTCACCTTGCCCAGCAGGGCCAGCTCACGATCGGCCCGGGCTGCGCGCTTCTCGTGCTCGGCCCGCTCGACCCGTCCCGGCTGCGGCGCGACGACTTGTTCGCCCCGCTCGAGCGCGCGTTCGTACTCGGCCATCTCGAGCGCACTCGGTGGCGAGGGCAGCTCGGGTCCGTACTCAGCCATCAGCGCGTCGACCTCGACGCCGTACTCGCTGACCGCTCGGGTCTGCAGCGCCTCGATTCGCAACCGCTGCTCGGCCCGGGTGATCTCGTCGCGATGCACGGCGTCGGTCAACTGGGCCAGCCGCTCGTCGTTGTCGCGAATGACGGTGCGTAGCGCCAGCAGCTCACCCTCGCGCACGACGCGGGAGCGATGCGCGGTGTCGCGAACCTCGGCGGCCTGCTCGACGGAGGTGCTGACGCGGGCCAGGATCGTGCGGCACACGTCGGCGACCGCCGTGGCGATTATGGCGCCGCGCGCCCGGGCGACGCGACGCTCCTGCTCTTCCTGACGAGCGGCCCGCTCGGCCTTCGCGGCCCGGATCAGCGCATCGGCCCGGCCGGTCATCGCGCGGACGCGCTCCTCGCCGGTACGCACCGCCAGGCGTGAATCCAGCTCGGTCTGGCGCGCGGTCGCGACCTCGGCGACGAGACGATCGCGGTGCTCGGTGTCGGGCTCACTCGGCGCGGTGTGCTCGACCTCGGCCAGCCGCAGCCGCTCCTCCATGTCGGCCAGGCCGGCCAGATCTTGGTCACGCGTCTGCTCGGCGGCAACCCGCCGGCGATCAAGGCGATCGGCCTCCTCGCTCGCGGACCGGGCGGCCTGGCCCAGTTGGGCGAGTTGTTCGGAGACGGCCGACAGCTTCGCGTCCGACTCGTGCAGCGCCGTGAGCGCGGCCTCGACGTCGCCGTTGCGTTCGGCCAGCAGATCGGCGGCAGCGTTCAGCTCGGACCGCAGTCGCTCGAGCCGGGTGCCGGCATCGGCGGCGTTCTGGGCCGCCTCGTCGACCGCGGCCTGAATCTCGATCGCGCTGGGCGCCGAGCTCGAACCTCCGGCCGCCCAACCGGCGCCGAGGATGTCGCCGGCCCGCGTCACCGCGCGCACGGCTGCGTGCTCCGAGACCAGGCTCGTGGCTGCGGCGAGGTCATCGACCACGGCCACCCGATCGAGGGCGGCGTCGATCACGGCATCGAGATCCTGCGGGCCGCGCACGAGGTCGCGAGCCCAGACGGCGCCGGGCGGCAGCGCGGGCCACGCGACGCGATCGGGCACGGCACCGAGGGCCCGCCCGCCGATCAGCAGACCGGCCCGTCCCGCGTCCTCGGCCTTGAGCAGCTCGAGGGCGGCGCTCGCATCGGCGGTCGACTTACCGCGACCGCGTCCGCGATGACGCCGAGCGCAGCCGCCAGCGCGGCTTCGTGGCCGGTCTCGACCGTCAACAGCGCAGCCACCGTGCCGAGCACACCGGGCACCCGCGATCCGGCCGCCAGCACCGCCCCGGCTCCGTCCTTGCGGTTCAGGCCGAGCGCCAGCGCCTCGCGCCGGGCCGTCCAGGTCGCCCGCTCGCGTTCGGCTTCGCGCTCGGCGGCGGTCAGCTCGCGCACGCTCGCCTCGACCACCAGCTGGGCCGCTACCGCCGCCTCGTGGCGTTCGTCCAGGCTCAGTTCACCGTCATCGAGCGCGCCGACCTGGGCCTCGAGCTGACCGAGATCCCGCTCAGCCGCCGCGGCGCGTTCCCGGGCCTCGTCGGCCGCAACGCGCAGGCGGGCTATCTCGTCGGTCGCGGCCGCACTTCGCGTGCGCAGCACGTCGACCTGACCCGACAGCTTCGCCAGTCCTTCGCGTCGGTCAGCGACCGCTCGGGCCGCCGTCACCAGCGCCCGATCGGCCTCGGTCAGCTGCCGTTCCAGATCCTGACGGCGGCCGACGGCCTCCTGCAGCAACAGCCGCGCCTGTTCCAGCGACGTGCCCAGCTCGGCCTCGCGCTCGCGGATCTCGGCGGCCTCGCGCTCGAGCGCATCGGGGTCGCGGGCGGTTCGGGTCTCGGTCGAGGCGATCGACAGGTGGCGGGCCCGTTCGGCCGCCAGGGTGGCGGTGCCGCGGAAACGCTCCTCGAGAGCCGATAACCGGTACCAGGTCTCTTGGGCCTCGGTGAGGCGCGGCGCGTCGGCCGCCATCAGCTGCTCGAGTTCGTTCTCGCGGGCCCGGGCCTGGGTCAGCGCCGCCTCGACCGTGGCTCGTTGGGCCCGGATGGCATTCTCGTCGGCGACCTCGACATCGAGCGCGGTCGTCAGGGTGACCAGGTCGTCGGCGAGCAGGCGCAGGCGGGAATCACGTAACTCCGACTGCACCCCGGCGGCCCGGCGGGCGATCTCGGCCTGGCGGCCCAGCGGTTTGAGCTGACGGCGCAGTTCGGCGGTCAGGTCGTTGATGCGGGTGAGGTTCGCCGACATCGCCTCGAGCTTGCGGACGGCCCGTTCCTTGCGCTTTCGGTGCTTGAGGACGCCCGCGGCCTCCTCGATGAAGCCGCGGCGGTCTTCGGGCCGGGCCTGCAGCACCGAATCCAGCTGTCCCTGACCGACGATCACGTGCAGTTCGCGGCCGATGCCGGAGTCCGAGAGCAGCTCCTGGATGTCGAGCAGCCGCACGCCCTCACCGTTGATCTCGTACTCGCTCGCCCCGTCGCGGAACATCCGGCGGGTGATCGATACCTCGGCGAACTCGATCGGCAGCTTTCCGTCGGCGTTGTCGATGGTCAGCGTCACCTCGGCCCGGCCGAGCGGGGCCCGGCCGGCGGTCCCGGCGAAGATGACATCTTCCATCTTGCCGCCGCGAAGCGCTTTCGCACCCTGTTCACCGAGCACCCAGGCGACCGCATCCACGACGTTGCTCTTGCCGGACCCGTTCGGACCGACGACGGCGGTGATGCCGGGCTCGAAGCGCAGCGTGGTCGCAGAGGCAAAGGACTTGAAGCCACGCAACGTCAGCGACTTGAGATGCACAGGTCTCGGTGTCTCCAAAACAGGCGGCGACCCTTAGGCCGAGCGAACGGGGGCACGAGAGCCCGATTTGGGGCCCAAGAGCTCAACGGGACGCAAACCAATTCAGCGGCGGCCGCTCAACCGGTGCCACACGAACGCCTAGAACTTACCCTGCCGAGACGGCCGCTGCCGCCTTTGCACCCGACCGCGCCGCCGTACCGGCCGCGCGCACCGCGAGCTCAGGCGAGCGCGGGCTCGACGTGCTCGGCCAGCTGGTGCAGCTCGATCTCGAGCGACGCCGGAACCGTGGCATGCAGCTCACGCAGTTCGCTGAGCTCGCTCTCGAGCGCGGCGACCCGCTGGCGAAGACGCATGACCTCGAACGACAACGCCTGATCAGCTGCGTTGCTGATGTGTCCGAACAGGGCGCGTGCCATGGTGACGACCTTTCGCGGCGCCCGAGCACGCCGTCCCGATCGGGACAGGCGCCGAGGCGCAGTTAGTTGCTTGTGGCTAACAGTTGGGTGGAGTCTGAACAGCGAGCGTGACCCGGGACTTCAGCCGACGCTGGTGCGCACCGCTTGGTGTGGGTGAACAGCAACCGCCGTTGTGTCCGTCAAGTCATTTAATGGTTGCACCTCGGTAACGAGGCGTCAATTATGCGTCTCTACGCTATCAAAAGCCGTAAACCATACCGAACATGCTGTTAACGATTGACGCCGCGCGGCGCCGGTTGGCAGGACGGGCAGGTGAAGCTGGACCGATTCATGAACCCGGTCCGGCGGATCGGCCGACCGCACCGCTCACACGGGCGCCCTTCCCGGCCGTACACCGCCAGCGAACGCTCGAAGTATCCGCTCTCGCCATTGACGTTCACATACATCGAGTCGAAGGACGTACCGCCCGCCAGCAACGCCTCGCCGAGCACCTCGCGCACTGACGCGAGCAATCGCCGGACCGTCGGGGCCGACAGCGACGACGTGACCCGCAGGCCCGACAGCTTGGCCCGCCACAGCGATTCGTCCGCGTAGATGTTGCCGATACCTGACACCAGGCCTTGATCGAGCAGGGCTCGTTTGACCTCGGTCCGCCGGGCCCGGAGCCGGCGCACGAACCGGTCGTCGTCGAAGTCCGGGTCGATCGGGTCACGAGCGATGTGGGCCACCTGGGCCGGCACCAGGTCACCGGCCCGATCGAGGGTGGGGACGAGCGAGTCGATCATCAGCCCGCCGAACGTCCGCTGATCGACGAACCGGAGCTCGCGCTGATTGTCGAAGCGGAGCCGGACGTGCAGGTGCCGCTCATCCGGCGCATCGGCCGGCTGTACGAGCAGCTGCCCGCTCATGCCCAGGTGTGCGATCAGTGCGGCGCCACCGGCGAGCTCGCCGCCCGGATCAAGGGGCAGCCACAGGTACTTGCCGCGGCGACGGGCAGCAACGATTCGCGTGCCGATCAATCGGGCGGCGAAGTCGTCCTCGCCCGGAAGATGACGGCGGATGGAGCGGGGATGACGCACCTCGACCATCGCGATCCTTGCGCCGACGACGTGCCGGTCAAGGCCAAGACGGACGGTTTCGACCTCGGGTAGCTCAGGCACCGGATTCGCGCAGGCGACCGGACAGCGCCCGCCAAGCCGTTTCGGCGGCCGCCTGTTCGGCCTCCTTCTTGTTCCGACCGGTGCAGGCGTCGAAGAGTTCGCCGTTGACCGCAGCCCGGGCGGTGAAGATCTTGGCGTGATCGGGACCGATCGAAGTGATCTCGTAGTCCGGAACGCCTAGGCCGTGTTCGGCGGTGAGTTCCTGCAGACCGGTCTTCCAGTCGAGCCCGACGCCGTGGTGCGCGACCTCTTCCAGCAGCGGATCGAACAGCGAGTGGATGACCCGAGCCGCGCCCACCAAGCCGTGCTGCAGGTAAATCGCACCCAGGACCGCCTCGAGGGTGTCGGCCAGGATGCTGGCCTTGTCGCGGCCGCCGGTGACCTCCTCGCCCCGACCGAGCCGGACGTACTGTCCGAGGCCCCCGGGCGTCGGCGTGCCGATCCTTCGGGCGACATCGGCGAGGGCGCGCATATTGACCACCGACGCGCGCAGCTTGGCCAGTCGGCCCTCGGCCAGATCGGGATGGTTGAGGTAGAGCGTCTCGGTGATGACGATGCCGAGTACCGAGTCGCCGAGGAACTCCAACCGCTCGTTGTGGGGCAGACCGCCATGCTCGTAGGCATAGGAACGGTGCGTCAGCGCCCGCTCGAGAAGTGTCGCATCGATGTCGACCCGAAGGGCATCCAGTAGGCCGGCGGCGTCAGCCGCGATCGCGCTGCTCACGACTGCTGGCGTCCGTTGGGCCGCCGGCGGGGACAGCGGGGCCTGCGGGGCCGGCGGATCGATCTCAGAGAGCGGCGGCAGGTTCGGCACAGTGATAGGTCCGCTCAGACCGTTAGGACCTGCTTGCCGTCGTACTGTCCACAGTTGGTGCAGACAGTGTGCGGCAGCTTGGGCTGCCCGCAGGCGCGGTTCGGGCAGGTCACCAGGGTCGCCGCAGTCGTCTTCCACTGCGAACGGCGGGCCCGGGTGTTGCTGCGCGACATCTTGCGCTTCGGAACGGCCACGGTCGTTGCTCCCTATCGAGAAGTTCGGTGCTAATCGTACTGATCAATGCGCGTGTCAATGCGCTGGGCTGAGTTATTCGGCTGTGCTCTCGTTGCTGTCAAGGTCCAGACCTCGCAGGGCCGCGAGGCCGGCCCAGCGAGGGTCGATCGTTTCGTGCGAGTGACCGGGTTCGACGTCGTCGAGCCGCTGCCCGCAGTTCGGGCAGAGGCCGGCGCAGTCATTGCGGCACAGCGGGGTGCTGGGCAGGCCCAACACGATCGCATCTCGTACGAGCGGCCCGAGGTCGATGAGATCGTCCTCGATCCGTTCGACCTCATCCTCATCCGTCAGATCGGTGGCGCTGCCCGGGTAAGCGAACAGCTCCATCAGGTCGACGGAGAACACCTGCTCGAGCGGGTCGAGGCAACGCCCGCATTCACCGACCACAGGCGCGATGACGGTGCCGGTGACGAGCACACCCTCGGTAACTGCCTGTAGCCGTATATCAAGCGCGAGCGGCGCACCCTCCGGTACTCGGATGGTGTCCAGGCCGAGTCCCGCTGGCGAGGGAACATCACGCTGAACAGTTCGCATCGAGCCGGCTTGCCGTCCGAGTTCCCGGGTGTCGAGAACGAACGGGTCGCGCGGATTGAGCCGCTTCTTGTTCAGTGTCATGATCTCTTGCCGGCGTGAATCGCCCTTCGTGGTTGAAGGCCGTCGTCCATGTTAACCCAGCCGAGGCGGCCAGCCGAAATCGAGGCTCAGTGCGTCGCGGTCGGCCGGTGCGTCCCGCCCCGGCGATCCGGGTACCTGCGTTGCGCGGCGCCCGGCGCATCGGCATGGCGACGCAAAGCTCCTCCCGGCCGCGCTCGGTGGTGGCCAGCGCCCGGCCGAGCACCTCGACGAGGTCGCCGAGGGTGCGTTCGGCGTAGCGGTCGGCGTCCTGACGCAGTGCCGCGGCGGCGCGCTCGGCCTCGGACTGGGTCGCGTCGGCGTACCGGTCGGCGCCGGCCTGGACCCCGGCTGCGTACTGGTCGGCCTCCTGTCGTACCCGCTCAGCGATCGAAACCGCCGCCTGGTGCACGCCGGTCGCGCTGACCAGTCGCAGGTGCTGAGCGCGCCCCTCCTCGATGAGTCGCTGCGCCTCGACGCGAGCCGTGGCCTGGGCGTCGCGCAGGTACTGATCGGCCTCGGCCCGGATCGCGGCGGCCTGCTCGCGCGCCGCCGCCACTTCGCGATCGGCGGCCCGGGTCGCCTCGTCCCGGATCCGCTCGACCTGGACGTTGACCTCGCCGATCAGGGTGTCGCGCTGCGCGGCCAGCCGCCGGGCCTCGTCCATCTCGGCCGGCAGCACATCGCGCAGGCCGTCGAGCAGGTCAAGCATGTGCTCGCGCGGAACGACGCAGGACGACGACATGGGCAGCGCGCGAGCGGTCTCGACCAGCTCGACCATCTCGGTCAGCAGCACATCAACGCGGTGCAGCGCGTCGTCGGTCAAGACGGCGAACCCGGATCGCGCGAGCGACGGTTCGCCGCCTGTTCGATCAGCCGCTTGTTCACCAGCGGCGGCACCAGAGCGGACACGTCGCCGCCCCAGTTCGCGATCTCTTTCACCAGGCTCGACGCCAGGAAGCTGTACTCGGGATTGGTCGGCATGAAGACCGTCTCGATGCCGGCCAGCCCACGGTTCATCTGGGCCATCTGCAGCTCGTACTCGTAGTCGCTGATCGCGCGCAGTCCCTTGACGATCACCGGGATCTCGTGCGCTCGGCAGTAGTCGACGACGAGCCCCTCGAACAGATCGACCCGGACGTTGGGACGGTGCCCGATCGCCTCGGACAGCATCTCGCGCCGTTCC
Organism: uncultured Actinomycetes bacterium; assembly: GCA_963730855.1. Lineage (GTDB taxonomy): Bacteria > Actinomycetota > Actinomycetes > Mycobacteriales > Jatrophihabitantaceae > CAVSTK01. Next base: position 45,934 of record CAVSTK010000007.1, on the reverse strand, counting down.
TGGCCGGTGAACATGCTGGACTTCGACCGGTTGATGAATACGGCCACCGTCAGCTCGTCATAGAGCACAGACGCCCGCTCGATGATGTCGAGATGGCCGTTGGTGACTGGATCGAATGACCCGGGGCAGAGCGCTCTGCGGGGCAGACGCGCTGAGGAATCGCTCATGTGGGGTCTTCGGCCCTCCTAATCTCGGCGACCGTACCAAAGCACAGTGTCACCGTAACGCTTGTCCTTGATCGCCTCGATCGCGACGGGCCAGGGCGCCGGCCCACTCCGTTTCGACCGCTCGACGACGACCACGGCACCCGGTGCCAGCCAGCCGCCCGCGCCGGCCAGAGTTGCCAGCAACTCGGCCAGTGACGGGTCGGCGAACTCGTAGGGCGGGTCGGCGAACACGAGATCGAAGGCCTCCCCGGTCCCGGCCCAACCGCCCGCCGCATCAGTCTTACCGAGTTCGCCCAGGTAGGACTCGACCCGCTGCGGATGGACGGTGACTCCGGCCAGCCCGAGTGTGTCGACGTTGCGGCGCATCGCCAGCACCGCCTCGCGACCGGAGTCGACCAGGCTGACGCTCGCGGCGCCGCGCGAGGCCGCCTCGAGCCCGACCGCGCCGGTGCCGGCGAACAGATCGAGGACGCGGGCTCCGCACAGCTCGATCATCGTCTCGAGGGTGCTGAACAGCGCCGCCCGCACCCGGTCCGCCGTCGGCCGGGTGCCGTTGGGCGGCACGCTGAGCGGCCGTCCACCCGCCACTCCGCCGACGATGCGGGTCATCCCTTCTCCAGGAATTCGGCCTGCTCGTCAGCCACCAGGCTCGCGACCAGCGCGGCCAGCCCGGGATACCCGGTGAGTTCAGGATCGTCGGCCGACCAACCGGACGGCCTGCTCCCGGGCCTGCTCGATGAGCTCCTCGTCGCGCAGCAGCGAGAGCAGCCGCAGCTGCGAGCGCCGCCCGGACTGGCTGACCCCGAGAATGTCGCCCTCGTGGCGCTGTTCGACGTCCAGCCGCGCCAACTCGAACCCGTCGGTCGTGGCCGCGACCGCATCCAGCCGCTCCCGCGACGGCGATCCGGTCGGCGCCTCGGTCACCAGCAGGCACAGGCCCGGCAGCCGCGCCGCGGCCGATCCGCCCCCGCAGCTGGTGCAGCTGCGAGACGCCGAACCGCTCGGCGTCCAGCACCACCATCACCGTCGCGTTGGGCACATCGACACCGACCTCGATCACCGTCGTCGCGATGACGACATCGATCTCGCCGCGGCTGAAGGCCAGCATCACCGCGTCCTTGACGTCGGCGGCCAGCCGACCGTGCAGGGCCGCCACCCGAAGACCGGCGAGCGGTCCGGCCGAGAGTTCGGCCAGCACGTCCTCGACGGCCAGCGGCGCCCGCCGATCGAGGTCGTCGCCGAGCTGGTCGTCGGGATCGGCTGGGGGCGCCGGCCTCGCCGGTGTCGTCGGACAGCGCAGCTGTCGCCTCCCCCGATCCGGGGACACACGACGAACGCCTGATGGCCCGGCGGCCACCTCCTCGCGGATCCGTGACCAGGCCCGTTCGAGCCACGCCGGCTTCTCGCCCGCCGGCACCACCGACGTCGCGATCGGTGATCGGCCGAGCGGCAGCTCGGTCAGCGTCGAGACGTCCAGATCGCCGAAGACGGTCATCGCGACCGTCCTCGGAATCGGCGTAGCGGTCATGACGAGGACGTGCGGAGGCTGGGCCGCCTTGCCGCGAAGTGCGTCGCGCTGCTCGACGCCGAAGCGGTGCTGCTCATCGACCACCACCAGCCCGAGGTCGGCGAACTGCACCTGATCCTGGATCAGGGCGTGGGTGCCGACGACGATGCCGGCGGCCCCGCCGGCCGCCTCGAGCAGCGCCGCCCGACGGGCCGCCGTGGGCAGCGATCCGGTCAGCAGGGCCACCCGCGTTCCGAGCTCGCTGGAGCCCAATTGCCCGGCGTTCGCGAGTTCGCCCAGCATTGCCGCGATCGAGCGGGCGTGCTGCGCGGCCAGGACCTCGGTCGGCGCGAGCAACGCGGCCTGTCCGCCGGCATCGATCACCTGCAGCATGGCCCGCAGGGCCACGATCGTCTTGCCCGAACCGACCTCGCCCTGCAACAACCGGTGCATCGGGTGCGGGCGCGAGAGTTCATCGGCCAGCGTGGCGCCGACCGCGGTCTGGCCCGCGGTGAGCACGAACGGCAGCGCGGCATCGAAGGCCTCAGCCAGTCCGCCGGCGCGCCGGGACGGGCCGTCGCCGGGCTCACCGCGGCCGCGGCCCGGCGTTGCGCGAGCGCGAGCTGAACGCCGAGCGCCTCATCCCACTTGAGCCGATGCCGGGCCGCGTTCCAGTCGGCCCACGACTCGGGGCGGTGCATGGCCCGCAATGCCTCATCGAGTGGACGCAGTCCGAGTTCGACCCGGATCGCTTCCGGCAGCGGGTCCTCGATCGGGTCGAGGGAATCGAGGACGAGCCGCACCGCTCTGGCCACCGTCCAGCTCCGCAGATCTTTGTTGGCCGGGTACAGGGCGATCAGGGCGCCTGCGAAGTGATCGACGACCGCGGCGGTCGACGTCGCCTCGACCCCGCCGAAGTCGGCGCCCGGACCGTCGAGCAATACATACTCGGGGTGCACCAGCTGGCGCTGGTTGCGGAAACTGCCGACCTTGCCGGCGAACAACGCCCGGGTGCCCGGCTTGAGCTCATTGCTGCGCCAACTGTTGCGCCGACCGAAGAACGCCAACTGCAGGGTGCTGCGGCCGTCGCTGACCACTGCTTCGATCCGGGAATCGAGTCCCTTCTTGCCGGGGCGACCGAACGTCCGGACCGAGCACTTCTGCACCTCGGCCATAACCGTCACGTCGTCGCCTTCGCGCAGGCTGGCCAGGTCGGTCAGCTCACCGCGCTCGACCAGTCGTCGCGGATAGTTCTGCAGCAGGTCGAGGACCGTCGGCCGCTCGATCTTCAGCAGGCCGGCCAGCGCCTTCGCGGTCTTGCCCCCGACCACGTCGACCAACAGCGTCGTCAACTGCGCCATCGGCTATTCCATCCCCAGCAGAGCCAGGCCCGCCAACGCGCCGACCCGGTGGATCGTGAGCTCGACCAACGGGGACTGCTCGGCCACCTGGCGGCGGATCGCGTCCTCCAGCCCGGCGACCACGTCGGCTCCGTCATCGAGGACAACGGTCAGCAACTCGCCGCCGATACCGAGCAATCGGGCCACCACCTGCAGGGCCACGTCGGCGGCGGCCGAGCCGATCTCAACCACGTCGCCATCGATGAGACCGAGCACGTCGCCCGCCTGGCACGGGCCGATCGTGGTGAGACCCGGTCCGGCGGCGACCTCGATCCGGGCGAACCGGGTGCTCGCCGCGGCCTCGGCCATGGCGATCAGGTCGTCCTCGTCTCGGCGGCCGTCGTCGTGCACTGCGATCGCGGCGATCGCCTGCACCGGCGATCGGCACGGCACGACGGCCACCTCCGTGCCCTGATCGCGCAGCGTGGCGGCCACCCGCCGGGCCAGGTCGGTCAGCCGCTCGTCGGTCGGCAGGACCAGACAGCGCCTGCCCGGTGCCACCGACTCGCTCGGCACCGCCAGGATGGCGGCCGCCAACTGGGCCGCAGCCTCCTCGGCCCGGTCGCTGCCGGCGTCGATCACGACCACGCCGGCGGCGACGTGGTCGAACAGGCCCCGACAACTGCGGCCCGTCGAGGACGACCAGCAACGTCGTGCTCGGCCGGGACCGGACGGCCGGTGGCTTCTGATGCACCAAGCGAGTCACTCTGATCTCGCTGGGAAGGCCCGCCCGCAAGCCCACCTCGATCGCGGCGCCGACGTCGTCGACATGGACGTGGACGTTCCACGGTTCGACTCGATGCCGGCCACGGTGACCGAGTCGCCGAGCCGAGCCAGGTCGGTTCGCAGCTCATCCAGGGCCGAAGCCGGCGCCCGAGGATGTACTGCACCTCGTAACCGAGGTGATCGGATGCGGTCTCTCGCGTCGCCGCCGGGGTCGATGTCGGCGCCGGGTAGCTGGATCGAGCGGTGGACGCAGGCCAGTGCGGCTCCCCGGTGACGACCGCGCACAGGGCATCGAGGATCACCACGAGTCCGAAGCCGCCGGCGTCGACCACGCCGGCCTCGGCGAGCACGGCCAGTTGGGACGGGGTGTGGGCCAGCGCGACGATCGCGGCGTCCCGGGCCGCGCAGACCACGGCACCGAGCCCCGCATCGGGCGGTAGGACCGCGGTCGCCTGCTCGGCCGCCCGCGACACGGACAACATCGTGCCCTCGACCGGGTGCTGCACCGCGGCGTAGGCGAAGGTGACGGGTGGCCGAGAGCCGCCCGTAGACCGGGCGCGCCACTGGTGAGCGCACCCCGTTCGCCGGTCAGGGTGGCCTCGGCCAAGCCGCGCAGCAACTCGGCCAGGATGACGCCGGAGTTGCCGCGGGCCGAGCGGGCCGCGCCCTGGGCCACGATGGTCGCCGTGCCGGCACCACGCTGGCCGTTCGCGTCCAGCACGGCGTCGGACCCGGCTTGCATCGTCACGGCCATGTTGCTTCCGGTGTCGGAATCGGGCACCGGGAAGACGTTCAGGGCGTCGATCTCGGCCCGCCGCCGTTGCAGCGCGTCGGCCGCCTGTCGGGCCCACGTGGCGACCGTCGTCTCATCGAGGGTGTCGATCACGTTCCCCCTCGAAGCCTGCGTCGGCGCCAGGTTACAAGCAGGCGGCGACAATCCGGCGATGATGCCGTCAGAATGGGTTCGGACGGATGAGTGGCTCTATCGGTTGATGACGAATTGGTTGGTGACGAGTCGTGAGCGGCGCCGAGGACCGGCCGTTTGGCGGCGAGGTCGACGTCTGGCTAAACTGAACCGGTCCGTAACCACGTTATGGGCGAATTCGTGTGTCCGCCGGGGCCGCAGTTTCGCTGCGCCGGCCCGCAATCGTAGTCAATCTGAGGGAGTTCACCGTGTCTAGTGTCTGCGAAGTCTGCGGCAAAGGACCTGGTTTCGGCATGGCCGTGTCACACTCCCACCGCCGTACGCACCGTCGCTTCAACCCGAACATTCAGATCGTGCGCGCCCTGGTCGCGCCCGGCACCCGGCGCCGGTTGCGGGTCTGCACGTCGTGCCTGAAGGCCGGCAAGGTCACCCGCTAGTCGGCTCTACTGCTCGACTCCCCCGCGCCGTGGGCGGAAGTGCTGCGTCAGCGGAAGTGCTCGTGGCCGCCGCTGGGCCAACCCGCCCGTCCACCCGCACCCTGAACCCTCGTTCACGGCCCCGATGACCGTCCAGGCGGGTGGCAGCTCGAGCTCTTCGCCGAAGGTCGCCACCAGCGCGTAGTCGTCGCCGCTCGGTCAACACCCAGGACATCGGGTCGGTGTTCAGGGCGGCCGCCACTTCTTTGAGCTTGAGCGGGACGGGCAGCAGCTTGGCGCTCAGGTCGATGCGCACGTTGCTCGCCGCGGCGATGTTGCCGAGATCGGCGACGAGCCCGTCGCTCACATCGGTCATGGCGCTCGCGCCGATCAGAGCTGCCTCGACGCCTTGCGCGTAGGGCGGCTCGGGGCGACGGTGCGCGTTGACGACCTGCACCGGCGAACGAAAGCCCCGGCCAAGTACCGCGAGGCCGGCGCCGGCCCAGCCCAGCCGGCCCGCGAAGGCGACGACGTCGCCCACCCGGGCGCCGTCGAGGGTCACCGGATCGCGGCCCTGCAGATCGCCCAGGGCGGTGATGGCGATCGTGATCGAGTCACTGGCAACGATGTCGCCACCGACCACTACGGCGCCGACGACGCCACATTCCTCGCGCAGGCCGGCCGTGAACCCGTCCACCCACTCGACCTCGAGTTCACCCGGCGTACCGAAGCCGACCAGCAGCGCGGTCGGCACGGCGCCTATGGCCACGATGTCGGCGAAGTTCTTGGCCGCCGCCTTATGGCCGATGTCGTTGGCGCTGGACCAGTCCCGGCGGAAGTGCCGATTCTCGATCAGCAGATCGGTTGAGGCCACCACCCGGCCGTCGGACGCGCGCACGATGGCCGCGTCATCCCCGGGGCCTGCACGTCGCCTCATTCGTTCCCAGCCCGGCCGTGATCCGGGCGATCAGGCCGAACTCCCCATGTCCGCAACAGTGATGTCGATCGTCCTTACTAGCGCAAGCTCTTTCACTAGGACAGTTCGGCCCCGAGATAGGGGAAATAATGCTCCTGCGCTACGTTCTACCGCGTCCGGTCACGCTCGGGACGGAAGGACGCGCCGATGAGTGAGCCGATTATGGTCAACGCATACATCCTGATTCAGACCGAGGTCGGCCAAGTCGGCCTCGGTGGCCCGCGAGATCGCTGCTATCCTCGGCGTCACCAGCGCCGAGGATGTCACCGGCCCGTATGACGTGATCGTCCGGGCCGAGGCCGAGTCGGTCGACGCCCTCGGCAAGCTCGTCGTCGCCAAGGTTCAGGCCGTCGCCGGCATCATGCGCACCCTGACGTGCACCGTCGTGCATCTCTAACCGGCAACGATCAGCTGCAATTGGCTCAGTAGGTTCAGTAGTATCGCCATCGACTCGCGACCCGCCGCGCCGCGATCATCGCGAGCGCGATCACCCTGCCGCTCGTGGTCATGGTGGCCTTCGCGTTGTCGCACAAATCCGCGTCGACCACCGCGGCCGCCGATCCGACCGCGGTCGTGTCGGTGAACGCGCCCACGCCGAGCGCGGCCGCGATCGAACCCTGCGCCCAGGTGCTCAGCGCACTTCCCGTACAGCTCGACGGGCTCAACCCACGGCCGGTCGCACCCGTACCCGGACGAGGGGGCCTCGGTGGTCGCCTGGGGCAATCCGGCGATCGTCCTGCAGTGCGGGGTCACCCGCCCGAAGGAGCTGACCGAAGGCAGCAGCTGCCCTGGTTGTCGCGCGTCGGCAACGGTCAACTGGCTGCCGATGACCAGGATCTGACAGCACCATCTTCGTGGTCGATCGACCGGCGGTCTACATCGAGCTCACGGTGCCGAAGAGCTACAGCCCAGCCGCCGCTGGCGACGCTGTCGACCGCGATCCCGCGGTGCTTCCGGCGGTCTGTCAGGCGGCGCGCGACGGCCGCCGGCCCCGTCGCCCGCGCCGCACCGGTCCGGCGGCCGCTCTGACGCTCGACCGGTCCTGAGCGGTCCGTCAGCGGCCAGCGCGGCGCAGCGCGGTCTGGATCAGCCGATCGACCAGCGTCGGGTAGTCGACCCCGGACGCGGCCCACATCCGCGGGAACATCGAGATCGGCGTGAAGCCCGGCATCGTGTTGACCTCGTTGACGATCGATCTCGCCATCGGCGCGCAGGAAGAAGTCGACCCGGGCCAGCCCGGCGCAGTCGAGCGCCTCGAACGCCGCGCACGCCGCGGCCTGCAACCGCGCGTCAGTCGTCGGTCGTCGAGTCGGCCGGGACGTCGAACTCGCACGCGTCGTCGAGGTACTTGGCCTGAAAGTCGTACCATCGTGGCCTCGCCACCAGCCGGATCTCGGCCGGAACGCTCGCTTGCCGGGCGGCCGGCCTCGTCTTCCAGGATACCGAACTCGATTTCGCGGCCGACCACGGCAGCCTCGATATCATCTTGGTGTCACGCGCGCGCAGTTCGAGCGCGGCCGGCAGATCGCACCCACTCGGTGACTTTGCTGATGCCGACACTCGAGCCCGACTCGCGCCGGCTTGATGAACACCGGCAGCCCCAGCTGCTCGAGATCAGCCGCCGAGACGGCATGGCCGGGTCGACCACCACGAACTCACCGACCGAGGGCCCTGGCCGCGGCAGCAGCTTCTTGTGAACTCCTTGTCCATTGCGGCGGCGCTCGCGAAGACGCAGGCCCCACGTAGGGAACGCCTGCCATCTCCAGCAGTCCCCGGATCGTGCCGTCCTCGCCATAGCGGCCGTGCAGGACCGGGAAGGCGACGTCGATGTCGATCGAGCACTCCGGCAGCCTGCATCCGGGCTCGAGCCGGATCAGGCCACTTGCTGGGTCGGCCGGCAGCACGACGGCCTACCCGCGCGACGGCGGTAGTTCCGGCCCGACGATTCGCAAAGTCCGCCGGATCATCCTCGTGAGCACCCGGCGCCGACGGGGTGATGCCGACCGGCACCACCTCATACTTCGGGGTCCAGTGCGGCCATCACGGTCCGGCCGAGATCACCGAGATGCCATGCTCGGTGTTACGGCCGCCGTAGATGACCGCCACCCGGATCCGTCCCCGCACCCATCAGGCGACCCTATCCTGCCCGAGCCCGTCGCCGCCAGGTCGGCGACGCCGACCAGGCCGGCGTCCGGGCCGAGGGCGGCAAGCAACACCTGCGGCCTCTGGCCGGTATCCGCGACCGGTGAGGGTTGCGCGAACTCGCGCGGGCCGGTCGATCAGCAGCTCGCCGGCCCGCTGACGCCTCCACCGATCACGAAGACGTCAGGGTCGAGGACAGCGGCCAGGTTGGCCAGCCCCCGGCCGAGCCACCGGCCCATCGCGGCAGAGATCTCGACCGCGGCCGGGATCGCCTTCGCCGGGCGGCCGTGGTGACGAGCTCACCGGTGAGCGCCGTCCACGCCCGCCGGCGCAGGCCGAGCAGGCGATGCGCGGCGACCGGCGAGACATCGGCCAGCTCCCTGGCCTCGCGAGCCAGCGCGGGCCCGAGCAGTACATCTCCCAGCAGCCCCGGTTGCCGCACGCGCAGCGCCGTCCGTCGGGCACGACGGTGGTGTGGCCGTACTCGGAGGCCGGTCCGTAGGCGCCGCGATAGAGCTCGCCGCCGATCACCAGGCCGCCGCCGATGCCGGTGCCCAACGTGACGCACACCAGCACCTGCGCCGCGCCCGGCGCCGAAGCGGAACTCGGCCCAGGCGGCGGCGTTGGCGTCGTTCTCGACGAGCACCGGCACGCCGATCCGGTCGGCCAGCGCGTCCCGCAGGGGTTCGTTGCGCCAGGCCAGGTGCGGTGAGAAGAGCACGGTCGCCCGGTCGTCGGCGATCCATCCGGCCGCGCCGATGCCGACCGCCGCGACCTCGTGGCGGTCGCGCAAGCGCGCACCACGTCGGCGATCACCTGCTCGGTCGCCGCGACGTCCGTGCCCGGGCGTCCGCCGAGCTCGATTCGATCACGGCCGGTCGTCGTCGACCACGCCGCCGGCGACCTTGTGCCGCCGATGTCGACGCCGATCGCCAGGACCTCGCTGTCCTGATTACATTCCGTCGAGTCGATGCGTTGCACGCGGGGCGACGCCGGGCGGCTCGGCGGTCGGCGTCGGTCGGCGCGGTCGGGCGCGTCGGCGCGGTGAGTCCGCGCGACCGGAGTCGCTCGATCAGCGCCGACGGACAGCGCCGTCGTGCCGGCCGCCCTCGCCGCGCGCCGACGCAGCTGGCGAGCGGCACCGCGCATGCCCGCCCGGCTCGCGTCGAGTTTCGGTCAGCCGGGTCCGCCGGCTCGACATGGCGCCGGGGGCCACAGCGCTGGATCCGGGCGAACCGCACCCGCAGCTCGCCCATCGGCGAAGCCGGCCACCGACGACCGTCGCACCGGCGCAGCACGCTCGGCAGCGATCAGCACGCGCCGATGGCCGGCCGACGGTCACGACCAGATCGTCGCCCGAGCGGGACGCGTCGACCGCGCCGCGTTCGGCCAGCGGCAACCGCAACCGCATTACGAAGTCGCCGTCGACCCGCTCGACCCGCAGCCGTCGGCGCGGCTCGCGAACGGCGGCCGGGTCGCGGCCCGGCAGCGCGTCGTAGAGCTCGACGGCGACCGCGCGCAGCGCGTCGAGGCCGACCGGTTCGGCCGCCGCGTACGGGCACCTTCCGGATGTCGATGCCGGCGAACGAGGCGGCGCTCGCCTCGAGCTGCGTCGCTGCGCGGCCCCCAACCGTCGCAACCAGCTGTTGCGCCGGCAGCGGCGCTCCTTCGGGAAGACCCGGTTGGCGACGACCTGATCGACCTCGTAGCCGTAGAGGCTCAGGGCCGTGAGCGTCCGACGGGCCTCGGCCATCGACCACCGCTTCGGGCGTGAGCACCAGCCGGACCGAGGTGACGGGCGGGTCGGCGAGCAACTTGCGCACCGACGCCAGCTCCTCGCACAGCGGCCGAGCGCCCCGAACAGTCCTCCGGTGGCAACGCGTCGGCGCGGCCGAGCATCGCCGCGAACGGTCGCAGGCCGCGCGCCAGCCGCCGCTGGGCCGGCAAGATCTTGTCGAGGTACCAGCCGAGCGCCTCGGGCAGGGCGAGCAGCCGCAGGGTCTCGGCGGTCGGCGCGCAGTCGACGACGATCGTGTCCCAGTCGCCGACGTCGTCGCCAGGTCGCGAACAGCCAGCAGCGAGAGCACCTCTTCGATGCCGGGCAGGACGGCCAGCTCCTCGGCCGCGATCGGGTCGACGCCCGCCTGGTCGAGCAGCTGCAGCAGGTAGTGCTGGATGTCGCGCCAGGCCGCCTCGAGCGACGCTGGGCATCGACCTGCACCGCCGATAGTCCGGGGGTCACCGCGGTCGGCTCGGCGCCGATCGCGAGCCGAGGCGTCGGCCACCGAGTGCGCGGCATCGGTCGATACGCAGCAGCGTCTTGCTGCCCCGATCGGCCAGTCGCAGCGCGGTCGCGCGGCGGACGTCGTCTTGCCGACGCCGCCCTTGCCGGTGAACAGGAGGATGCGCATCAGGCCGGCGGCGATTCGACGTGCTTCTTCAGCTCTTTGAGGGCAGTGTCCATGACCATCTTCTCGGGCTTGCGCTTGAGCATGCCGAGCATCGGTATCGCGAGATCGACCGTCAACGAATACGTGACCTCGGTACGCCGGCCGTCGGCCGAGCACGTAGGAACCCTCTTGCGAGCGCTGCATCTGGCCTTTGACGAGCGTCCATCGACCCGCTCGTCGCCCGTCCAGACGTATTCGAGGTCGTAGGTGTCCTTGAGCATGCCGGCGTCGATGGCGAACGAGACCGTCTTGGCGCGACCGTCCGGGAACGATTCGAGAACGTCGGCCTTCTTCACCGAACCGGCCCAGGTCGGGTAGGCGGCGAAGTCGGCGATGACGGCCATGACTCGCGGCGGCGCGGCGATGGTGATCGACTGGGTCGACTGGTCGGCCATAGCGCGAAGGCTACCGTCGCCTCGCGCCACGGCGTCGAATGCCGCGAATCCGGGACCCGGGATCGCCGCGACAGGGCGCAGCAGCTACCGTGGCCGTCCAGATACGGCAGTCGGTGACGACGTCGGCCGACCAAGGGAGAGGACCAGTCCGTGCGCGAACTGTCCGTTCCGAGCATCGCGTCGGAGTCCGAACAACGCAACGCCGCCGACTACGTGTTCGCCAACGTCCAACCGCCCGAACCACGTGGCGCTGCGCCGGCGGATCGGTTCCGACTGGACCGACGTCACGGCCGCGAGTTCGGCACCCAGGTGATGGAGCTGGCCAAGGGGCTGGTCGCTTCGGGTATCGCGGCGGGCGACCGGGTCGGCCTCATGAGCAAGACCCGCTACGAATGGACGATCGCCGACCTCGCGCTACTGACGATCGGCGCGGTGATGGTCCCGATCTACGAGACATCGAGCGCCGACCAGGTCGAGTGGATCCTGGCCGATTCGGGCGCGCGGGCGTCTTCGTCGAGACCGCCGCGCACGCGATCGTCGACTCGGTGCGCGCACGCCGCCCGACCTGAGCCAGGTCTGGCTGTTCGAGTCCGACGCCATCGGCACGTTGACCGCGCCGGCGGGACATCAGTGACGACGACATCGACGCGCCGACGCGCCGCCGACCAGCCTGGACGATCTCGCGTCGATCATCTACACCTCAGGTACGACCGGTCGGCCCAAGGGCTGCGAGCTGACGCAGGGGAACTTCATCAGCGAGGTCGTCGAGCTGCAGGCCGGGCTCGAAGACTTCTTCAATGAGACACCTCGACGCTGCTGTTCCTGCCGATCGCGCATGTGTTCGGCCGAGCGATCGAGCTCGGCGCATCGCCGACGGGTGCACGCTCGGCCACACGCCGGACGTGAAGAACCTGATCGAGGATCTGGCCGGCTTCAAACCGACGTTCGTGCTCAGCGTGCCGCGCGTCTTCGAGAAGGTCTACAACACCGCCAAGCAGCGGCGCACGCCAGCGGCAAGGGCAAGATCTTCGATCTCGCCGAGCAGATCGCGATCCGCTATTCGCAGGGCTCGAGCCGGCCACATCTCGCCGTCGCTCAAGCTGCAACACGCGCTCTTCGACCAGCTCGTCTACGTCAAGTTGCGCGCGGCGCTGGTGGCAACTGCGTCGCGGCCGTGTCGGGTGGCGCGCCGCTGGGCGATCGGCTCGGACACTTCTTCCGGGCGTCGGCGTGACGATCTACGAGGGCTACGGCCTCACCGAGACGTCCGCGGGCATCTGCGTCAACCCCCCGACGCGCTCAAGATCGGCACGGTCGGCCGTCCGGTCGGCGGGTCGTCGGCGCGCATTGCCGACGACGGCGAGTTGCTGCTGCGCGGTGGCGATGGTGTTTCGCGGCTACTGGCGCAACGACGCGGCGACCGCGGAGGCGATCGACGACGACGGCTGGTTCCACACCGGCGACATCGGCGAGATCGACGACGACGGCTACGTCCGGATCACCGGCCGCAAGAAGGAGATCATCGTCACCGCGGGCGGCAAGAACGTCGCGCCGGCCGTGCTCGAGGACCGCGTGCGCGCGCACTGGCTGGTGGCCAGTGCCTGGTCGTCGGCGACCGCCAGCCGTTCATCGCCGCGCTGGTCACCATCGATCCCGAGGCTTTCCCGCAGTGGCTGGCGAGCGTCGGCCGCCCGGCCGACACCGGATGGCCGACCTGATCGACGACCCGGCGCTGCGCGCCGAGATCCAGCTGGCGGTCGACGACGCCAACAAGGCCGTCAGCCACGCCGAGGCGATCAAGAAGTTCGTGATCCTGCCGGAGGACTGGACCGAAGCGGGCGGCCAGCTGACGCCGTCGCTGAAGCTCAAGCGCAACGTCGTCGCAGGAGTACGCCGACGAGATCGCCGCCCTGTACGCCCGCGCTGACACTGACCCGCCGGCGCGCTCACTCAGCCGTCGAGCATCGCCGCAGTCGAGCGGCCAGCGCGTCCCACCGCCAGTCCCGTTCGACCCAGGCGCGCCCGGCCGTCCCCATGCGGGCGCGCAGCGCGGGATCGGACAGCAGTTCGACGAGCCGCTCGGCGATCGCCGCGTCGCTCGCGTCCGCCGACCACGTAGCCGGTCCGCCCGTCCTGCACGGCGTCCGGCGCCCCGCCCGGAGTCGCCGGCGATGACCGGCAGTCCGACCGCCGCCGCCTCGAGGTAGACGATGCCCAGGCCCTCGACGTCGGCGCCGCCCCGACGCGTGCGACACGGCATCGCGAACACGTCCCCGGCCGCGAAGTGCTCCGGCAGCTCGTCCGCGGCGACGGCGCCGGCGAAGACGACGTCGGCCGCGACGCCGCGCTCGTCGGCCAGCCGCCGCAGCGCCCGTTCGTAGGGACCGGTGCCGACCAGCAGCAGCGCCGCCCCGGGGACGGCGCGCGGACCGCGCGCCACGCGTCGATCAGCGCGTCCTGACCCTTGCGGGGAACCAGCCGCGACACGCAGACGACGACCGGCCGGTCGCCGAGACCGTAACGCGCGCGGACGGGCCGCTCCGTCCACGCCGGGATGAACGGTCGACAGTCGACGCCCGGGCGTCAGCTGGCGCAGCTCGGGTGCGGCCCGAGCGACGGGCGCCAGCCGCCGCCGGGTGTATTCGCCGAGATAGGTGACGACGTCGCAGCCGTTGCCGATGCGGCGCAGCGCCGTGCGGGCGCCGGGCAACCTCGCCCAGCCGACCTCGTGGCCGTGGGTCGTGGCGACGATCCGCTCGACTCCGGCGGCGCGCAGCGCCGGCGCCAGCAACGCCAGGGGCGCCGCCGCACCGAACCAGGCGGCGCGTGCAGTCGAACTCGCGACCAGTGCCGCGCGCACGCGGGCGCGGGCCGCGGGGTCGGCAGCAGCAGTCCGGTCGGATGCCGGATGACCGGGAACGGCTGCGCGGCGTCGAAAGCGGCGGCGCCGGCGAAGTCCGACGCGTACACCGACGAGCGATCCGACCGGCTGCCGGCCGCCAGCGCGTAGACGAACGACTGGATGCCGCCCTGGCGAGGCGGGAAGTCGTTGGTGACGAGGAGCGTGCGGCGGCGTCACCTGCCGGCAGCCTAGAGGCCGCGCTCGAGCGCCGGCCGGCGAGCCGACGGCGATCAGGTCAGCCGGGTAGCGCCGACGTAGATGTTCAGCTGCGATGCGACGGTCACGATCTTGACGTCCTCACCCGGTCGGGGCGCCGACACCATCAGACCGTTACCGATGTAGATCGTCACGTGCCCGATCGGGTGATACATGAAGATCAGGTCGCCGGGCTGCAGCTCAGCTCTCGGCGACGTGCGTGCCGTAGTCGTACTGCGCGGCCGCGTTGTGCGGCAGCGGACGCCCGCCGCGGCCCACGCCGCCATCGTCAGTCCCGAGCAGTCGAAGGCGTCCGGGCCGGCCGCGTTGTAGACGTAGGGCTTGCCCACCTGGGCCATCGCGTAGTCGACCGCGTTCTGGGCGGCCGCCGGACCGGCGTGGATCATGTACTGGCGGCGTCCTGGTTACCGCCGTCAGCGTCGCTCTGGTAGGCCGTGCGCTGCGGCCGCGTCAGCGTCGCCAGCAGCGTCTCGTACTTCTTCTGGTCGGCGTCCAGGATGGCCTGCTGCGCTTGAGCTCGTCTGCTTGGCGGTCGCGGCCTTCGAGCAACACGTCGGCCGCGGTCTGCGCCTTGTCCGCCGCCGTCTTGGCCGCGGCGACCTGGCAGGATGTCGGTGCGGTGCATCGAGATCATGTTGAGAGTCGTGAGCTTGTCGGCGTAGTCTGCCCGGAATCGCTGTACAGCAGCGCTCCGGTGCGGCTGAAGGCCGACACCGCCCTCGTACTGGGCGGTGAAGGTCGCGGTCAGCATCGAGCGCGTGTTCGCGTATCAGCTGCGGCGGTCGCGGCTGCGGCCTGGGCCGCGCCGAGGGCCTGGCTTGGCTGCGACATCGGCGATCGACGAGATCGATCTGCTCGCTGAGCTGCTCGTTCTGCTGGCGATCGTGCTGCAGCTGGGCCGTGACCGAGGCCGACTGGTCGGGAGCCGGCGGTGTCGCCGCCGCCGGGCGGGGACAGAAGGGGACCGCGGCCGCGAGAGCCGAGCGACCAGAGCTGAAACGAGGACGTGACGCGCACTCGTGCGCGATTCGAGTCGCCACAGCTAGGCGGAGCCCCTTCTTCCTTAGCCGCCTACCGAGTTAGCTGACGGGTTAGGGCCGGAAGATGGCCCCTCAGCGCAACGAACCGTGCGAGACCAAATGCGACTGCGCCCCGTGCACCGATTCACCCCAAGGAACACGTGGGTCCCCGGTTCGCGATGCTCGACCACTGCCGGAATGGTCTAGCGGTCGATCAAGCTTCGTGTGCGATTCGGCGGTGACCCCCGGCGGCATCCGTAGGCTGCCGAGCGAACCGAAGGTCTCGGGAAGATTACGGGAGGACGGGGCAGGGAATCAATCCGCCTCGCGACAGCGGCGGACGAACTTCTTAATCGATAATCGATCACGCGATCGACCGTCGTGCGCCGGTCTATGCGCGTTCAGTGCTTCGGCCCGTGCGGCACCAGTCTCAGCGGCGAGATCAGCCCGGCCCCGGCCAGCGCTCCGACCGCCCGGCGCGTCCCGTCCGTCGTCGAACTCGGCGGGTCTGTCGCAGCCAGCCGGCTCGGGCCGCCAGCAGCATCGTCACCACGCAGTCGGAGCAAGCGATGTCACGCATTGCGCAGCTGTCACAGTCGATCAACATGCCGTTCCTCTTCTCATTCGTGAGCGTGCGCCGACCATAAGATCCGGCACCGGCAATTTCGTCGGACCCTCGACTTACCTTCGCTCGCGAGCCTGGTTGCGCCGCCCCCGGCCGCGTCCGAATCGCCGATCCCTCGCGCCGTCCGAAAATCGCCGGTCCCGCCGTAGGTCCCGGTGCCGATATACGTGCAGACCGCGTTCGACGAGCTCGACGAGCCGCTGCGCACGACCACGTTCACGGTCGTCGACCTCGAGACCACCGGCGGCGCGGCCGGCACCGATGCGATCACCGAGATCGGCGCGGTCAAGGTCCGCGGCGGCGAGGTCCTCGGTGAGTTCCAGACCCTGGTCGACCCGCGGCAACCGATCGGCGCGTTCGTCAGCGTCCTGACCGGCATCACCGACGCGATGGTGTCGAGCGCGCCCCCGATCGAGCGCGGTCCTGGCCTTCCTCGAGTTCGCCCGCGGCACCGTGCTCGTCGCGCACAACGCGCCGTTCGACGTCGGCTTCCTGCGGGCCGCCTGCGCCCCGCTACGGCGACGCCTGGCCCGACTTCGCCGTCGTCGACACCGCCGTGCTGGCCCGCCGGGTGCTGACCCGCGACGAGGTGCCCAACTGCAAGCTGGCGACGCTGGCCCGCCACTTCCACGCGCAGACCGAGCCGAATCACCGGGCGCTGGCCGACGCCCGGGCGACCGTCGACGTGCTGCACGCGCTGATCGCCCGGCTCGGCAACCTCGGCGTGCACTCGCTGCCCGAGCTGCGCGAGTTCACCGCGCAGGTCAGCGACGCCCAGCGCCGCAAGCGGCACCTGGCCGACCCGCTGCCGTCCGGCCCGGGGTCTACGTCTTTCGCGACGCGCAGGGCAACCCGCTCTACGTCGGCACCAGTCGCAACCTGCGCACCCGGGTGCGGCAGTACTTCGTCGCCAGCGAGACCCGCACCCGGATGGGCGAGATGATCGGCCTCGCCGATCGGGTCGACCCGATCGAGTGCGCGCACCCGCTCGAGGCGCAGGTGCGCGAGCTGCGGCTGATCGCCGTCGCACAAGCCGCGCTACAACCGGCGCTCCAAATTTCCCGAACGCAGCGTGTGGCTCAAGCTGACCGACGAGGCGTTCCCGCGGCTGTCGATCGTCCGCAGATCTCGTCCGGCGACCGCGGCCAGCCGCTCCTATCTCGGACCGATCGGTTCACAGCGCCAGGCCGAAGTGGTGCGCGACGCGATCCACGACGCGGTTCCGCTGCGTCAGTGCACCGACCGGCTCTCGCTGCGCCGGGTCGTGCGAGCCGCCTGCCTGCTGGCCGGCATCGGACGCTGCTCGGCACCCTGCGAGAGCGCCGACGTCCAGGCCGACTACCGAGCGCTCGTCGAGTCGGTGCGGTCCAGCTGGACGGGCGACTCGGCCCCGCTGATCGAGCCGCTGCGGCGCCGCATGGACGGCTGTCGGCCGACCGTCGCTTACGAGCAGGCGGCCACCGTCCGGGACCGGATCAGCACCCTCGTCCGCGCCTGCGCCCGGATGCAGCGAATCACCGCGCTGACCGATATCGCCGAGCTGATCGCGGCCCGCCCCGACGGCGACGGCGGCTGGGAGCTGTCGATCGTGCGGCACGGTCGGTTGGCGGCCGCTGGCGTCGCCCCGCGCGGCGTAGCGCCGATGCCGGTCATCGAGGCACTGCGAGCCACCGCCGAGGTCACTGCGTGCAGCCAGGGCCGTTACCGGCCGCCCTGGCCGAAGAGACCGAGGTCATCCTGCGCTGGCTGGAGCAGCCCGGCATCCGGCTGGTCCGACCTCGCAGCCCTGGCCGCTGCCGGCCCGGGGCGCCGGGCGGTTCAGCGGCCTGATCGTGACCGACCGCGGACCGGGCAGCCGGGCCGCCGACCCGTTCGCCGATCGGCGCCGCCTGCCGATGCAGCCGCCGACCGGCCCGCTGACCGTCCTACGATGGCGCCATGATCACAGCGATCGTCATGGTGTCCGTCGAGACCGGCATCATCCCCGAGGTGGCCCAGCAGCTGGCCGACCTCGACGGGGTCAGCGAGGTCTACTCGGTCGCCGGCGACGCCGACCTCATCGCGATCATTCGGGTCCGCGAGTTCGAGCAGATCGCCGACGTGATCGCCGGCCGGCTCAGCAAGGTGCCGGGCGTACTGCACACCGACACCCATATCGCCTTCCGGGCCTACTCCCGGCACGACCTCGAGAGCGCCTTCTCGATCGGCTTCGACGGCTAGCCGAGGGCGTCGCTCGCTCAACGGTCGCAGCGTGGCGAGCCAATCGTTGTAGGCCGCTCGCGCGGCGTCAGCCTCATCGGTCGCACCAGTCACCGGGGCATCAATGTCGGCGCCGTCGAAGTCGGCCCCCACTCGACGCCGGTGTGCGCGGCGAAGGTGGCCCGCCGGGCCCGTTCGGTCCAGCTGTTCTGGTCGGCTCCGCGCTGCCCAGGCCGATACAGCCAGCCCACCACCAGCACGATCATCACGATGGCCATGATCGCGTCGCCGCCGACCCACATGATCGCCCCGCCGGTACGCGTGTCGGACAAGTTGATCGACCGCCAGTCTCGGCGCCGACACCATGTCGACCGGCGCGGTCGCCTCGATCAGAATCACACCGGTGAACGTGTCGACCGCCATTGCGATCGCCAGCAGCAACCAGCGCGATGGCGCCGACAACCGCCACCGGAGCGGTTCGTCACCCACGATGAGCACGAAGAACTGGCAGCCGACCAGCAGGTAGAACAGGTGCTCGAGCTGGCCGGCCCAGGTCACCCGCATGATCTGGCCCATCAGGCCGGTCAGATGGGTGCCCACGATCGCTACGGCGTAGCTGGCCAGCGCGACGGGTGGGGCCGTGATCAGCGACACGACCCGGCCGGTGAGGACGCGCTGCAGCCGCTCGCGGGTGGACGGCCGCGCGGCCAGTGTGAGCAACCGCATCGGCCGGCCGATGACGAGCAGCACCGGCGCCACCATGACCAGCGCCAGATGGCCGATCATGTGGGCCGAGAAGAGCACCTGGTCATACACCGCGATGCTGCCGTTGGTGGCGAATCCGCACACCAGCAGACCGGCCAGGAACGACGCGGTCCGGGTGACCGGCCAGCGCTGTCCCGTCCCCGCGGATCGGCACCAGCGATGCTGCCGTGAGGTAGCCCGCGGCCAGCACGATCAGGACGGCCAGGGCGACCGCGTCCAGCTGCCACGCGGTGAAGAACGCAGTCCCGAACAACGGTTGGTGGAGTTGACTGTCGGCGCCGCGTCCGCCGCGGTAGAGGGCACTCGACATGTGCATCGCCATGGCCGACGATCCACTCGGGCCGCCGGCGGCGAGGTAGTGGACGACCGCGGTCGCCAGGCCGACGAGCACGGCGATCGCGACGACCCAGGACACCACCACGAGCCGATGTGCCCTGGCCACCGGCTGCTGCGAACTCACCACCGCACCAGTGTGCGCCACGCGGTTCGGGCTGGAACGTCTGGGGATTCAGCTGGGACGGGCGCGCTGGCTGGACTCGATCCAGCGAGCCAAGCAGGTGGCGGCGGCGCCGCTGTCGATGGCGTCGCGGGCCTCGGTGATCCCGTGCGCGATCGCGTCGTCGAAGTCGCGGCCGTCCAGCCCGTCATAGGCCGCCATGGCCGCGGCCGCGTTGATGACGACCGCGTCGCGCACGGCCGGTTCGGCGGTCCCGGCCAGCAGGTCCCGGGCCACCTGAGCGTTGTGCGTCCGGTCGCCGCCGCGCAGTGCATCCGCCTCGGCCCGCGCGAAGCCGAAGCGCGCCGGGTCGAACACGACCGTCCGGACCGCTCCCCCGGCCGCGATCCATACCGCCGACGTGGTCGTAGTCGTCAGCTCGTCGAGTCCGTCATCGCCCCGAAAGACCAAGGCCGAATCGCCCCGATCGGCCAGCACCGCGGCCATCAGCGGCGCCATTCGAGCATCCGAGCAGCCGACGGCAGAAGCCTTTGGACGGCCCGGATTGGTCAGCGGACCGAGGAAGTTGAACGCGGTCGGCACCCCGAGCTCGCGGCGGGGGCCACCGGCATGGCGAAGACCGGCGTGAAAGACCGGCGCGAAGCAGAAGCCGATGCCGACCTCGGCGACGGTGGTGGCTACTCCGGCGGCGGGCAGGTCGATCACTACGCCGAGTTCCTCGAGTACATCGGCCGCGCCGGCGGCCGACGAGGCGGCCCGATTGCCGTGCTTGACGACCCGGCGTCCGGTGCCGGCGACCACGATCGCCGCCATCGTCGAGATGTTGACGGTCTGCGCGCGGTCGCCACCCGTACCCACCACGTCGACGGCCGTGCCTTCGATCGTCAGCGGCAGCGCGTGTGACAGCATCGCGGCGACCAGCCCGCTCAGCTCGTCCGACGTCTCTCCCTTGGCGCGCAGCAGTACCGCGAACGCGGCTAGTTGGGCGGCCGTCGCCTCGCCGGACATGATCTCGTTCATGGCCCACGCGGTCGTCGGCGCGTCGAGGTCATCGCGTCGCAGCAGCCGCCCGAGGGTGCCCGGCCAGGTGAAGCTGGGCGGCACGGTGGGGCCGGGCGCGGTCATCGGCCCAGCGTCACGGCGACGGCGTCACTGTGCAACCGCAATTCGACAGACTGCAATTCGGCATCCCCGAATTCGGCCGACGTCCTTCAGCGGACGACAGGAATGCCGGCGCTGCGATTGCGCAACTGCTCGGCGACGACCGCCCCCGCCTCGACCGGGTCGAGCGGTGAGTGCAGTACGGCGTCGGCGAGCGACCAGCTGGCCAGCCAGCGGTCATCGCGCCGGGCGACGACGACCAGGATCGGTGGACAGTCGTCGATCTCGTACTTGAACTGCCGCGCGAGGCCCATGCCACCGGTCGGTTGTGACTCACCGTCAAGGATGAGCAGGTCGATGTCGCCGAGGTCGATCTGCTCGATGACCTGGGCGCTCGTAGAGCACTCGAGCCACTCGATCCGGGGCACATCGATGGCCGGCCGGCGGCCGATCGCAGTCAATACACCGGCCCGGAACTTCGGATCGTGGCTGTACAGGACGACGCTCACCCGCTCGGCGGCGTTCGGCGCGTGCGGATGGCTCACGTCGATGATCGTAGACGAGCGCGACACACCCGACACGGATGGCCACCCCCGCGAAGCGCGCCGGTTCGGTCAGGCAATAATGCCCATGTGACGTCAGCAGCCGCGCCGGCCTTCGAGTCCAGCAGGGTTCACTCCCTGACGCGACCGAACCTGGTGAGTGTCGGGACGATCGTGTGGCTCTCGAGTGAGCTGATGTTCTTCGCCGGCCTCTTCGCCATGTACTTCACCGTTCGCTCGGCCCATCCGGGCGCCTGGGCCGACAAGACCGTGTTGCCCGACGGTCACCACGTCGACCTTGTGCTGCACGACGTGCTGGGTGTGCGCCTGCCGCTCTACGCACTGCCGTTCACGATTATTTTGGTGCTCTCATCCGTCACCTGCCAGTACGGCGTGTTCGCGGCCGAGCGCGGCGACGTCTTCGCCCTGCGCCGCTGGTTCACGGTGACCTTCCTGATGGGCCTCGTCTTCGTGCTCGGTCAGGCGAACGAGTACCGGATCCAGTACTCCGACGGCAACACGATCAAGGCCACCGGCTTCGGCTCGGTGTTCTTTCTCACCACGGGCTTCCACGGACTGCACGTCATCGGCGGTCTGATCGCATTCTTGCTCTTTCTGGCTCGAACCACACTGAGCAGATTCACCCCAGCTCAGGCGACTGCCGCGATCGTTGTGTCGTACTACTGGCACTTCGTCGATGTTGTCTGGATCGGGTTGTTCGCAACGATCTATCTGATCCGCTGAAGGGACGTCCATGACCGACGACTTCGACGACGTCGACTTCGACGCCGACGAGCTGGGATTCGTCCCAGCCGTTTCGGCGACCGGGGCCGATCCGTCGAGCGCGGCCCCGGGTCGGCGGGCGCCTCGTCTCGGTAGCTGGCGGGCACTGCCGCGCTGGCGGCGGCGGTTCGCCGGCCTCGTCATCGCGTTCATGTCGCTGGCCGTCATGGGTGGCCTGTTCGGGTTGTTCGCCCAACCGTCGAGCGCGGCCGACACGTCCGCCGCGCAGGCGCAGATTGACACCGGCCGCCAGCTTTTCGCGACCAGCTGCGTCACTTGCCACGGCGCAAACCTGCAGGGCGTCACGGACCGCGGTCCCGCGCTGATCGGCGTCGGTTCGGCCGCGACCTACTTCCAGGTCAGCACCGGCCGGATGCCGGCGGACGGGCAGGCGGCCGAGCAGCCGGCCAAGCAGAACCGGTACACCGAGGCGCAGACCGAGGCCCTCGCGGCTTACGTGCAGTCGATGGGTGGCGGCCCTGAGATCCCGTCCGGCAGCCTGCGTCGGCGGCTCGAGCACGCTCGCTGCCGGTGGCCAGCTCTTCCGCCTCAACTGTGCCTCCTGCCATGGCTCGACCGGCAAGGGCGCGCCACTTTCAGCCGGCAAATCGGCGCCGAGCCTGAACAAGGCGACTGCGAAGCAGATCTACTCGGCAATGCTCTCGGGCCCCGAGAGCATGCCGGTCTTCAACGACAACCAGATCACCCCGGACCAGAAGAAGTCGATCGTCGCCTACGTCCAGACGCTGCAGACTTCTCGTGACCCGGGCGGTAACGGCATCGACCGCATCGGGCCGGTATCAGAGGGCATCGTTCTCTGGGTGCTCGGAGTTGGCGCACTGGTTCTGGCGATCTTGTGGATCGGGGCTAAAGCATGACGACGACGCACGATCCGCACAGCTCCGGCCCGACCGGTCTCGTCGGCGCCGACCCGCACGCGATTCCGCAGGGTGACGCCCCGATCCCGAGCGCGGACGAGCTGCTGACCCTGAGCACCGAAGAGCAGATGGTCATTGGTGCCGCCTCGCAGGGCATCCACATCGTGCACCGGCGCAACCGGTTCCCGATTCCCGGCACCAAGGCCGAGAAGCGGGCCGAGCGGGCGGTGTCGATGTTCTTCATCGTCAGCGCCCTCGCCGGTGTCGGTTTCATCGTCGCCTTCATCGCGCTCCCGTATCACTGGCACCTGCCCGGGACCGATCAGACCTTCCGCTTCTACACGCCCATCCTCGGTGCGCTGCTGGGTCTGATGCTGGTTGCGATGGGCTTTGGTTCGGTCCTGTGGGCCAAGTGGCTCATGCCCGAGGAAGAGGCGGTGCAGGACCGGCACGACGTCGCGACCTCGGAAGAAGAGCGGCTGCTGACGCAGGCGACACTGGCCCAGGCGGCTCTAGACGCCGGCATCCCGCGTCGCTCGATGCTGCTTCGATCGCTCGGGCTGGCCGGGGGCGCACTGGCTACCGTCCCCCTCGTGGCTCTGGTCGGCGCCCTGATCAAGAAGCCGGGCAACCAGCTCGACGTGACCCCGTACGGGTTGCAGAAGTCGAGCTACCCGAATGGCGTGCCGATCATCTACTCCGACGGCCGGCGCGTCAGCCCGGACGACATCCAGGCCGGCGGCATCGCGACGGTCTTCCCCGTCGGTTACATCACCGATGCCAGCGCGCCGACCTTGATCATCCGGCTGCGTCCAGGTCAGCACGTCAATTCCCGTAAGGGCCAGGCCGGCTACGGCTGGGGCGACTTCGTGGCCTACTCAAAGATTTGCACGCACGCCGGCTGCCCGGCATCGTTGTACGAACAGCAGACGACTCGTCTGCTCTGTCCCTGCCACCAGTCGCAGTTCGAGGTGCTCGAGGACGCCAAGCCGGTCTTCGGTCCGGCCACGCGTCCGCTGCCGAAGCTGCCGCTCGGTGTCGAGGTCGTGAACGGTCGCCAGTACTTCGTGGCGGTCAAGGACTTTCAAGAACCGATCGGCCCCGGATTCTGGGAGCGCAAATGAGCACGACCGCACCCGTTCGACGCAGCAACAAGCCCCGAACCCCGCAGGGCAAGGGCGCGCTCTTCGTCGAGGACCGACTCAAACTCGCCAGCCCGGTCCGTAACCAGCTGAACAAGGTCTTCCCCGACCACTGGTCGTTCATGATGGGCGAGATCGCGCTCTACTCGTTCATCATCCTGCTGCTCTCGGGTACCTATCTCTCGTTCTTCTTCGACGCCTCGATGAGCGACACGGTCTACAACGGCCGCTACATTCCGCTCGACGGCGTGACGATGTCGAACGCCTATGCCTCGACGCTGAAGATCAGCTTCGACGTACGCGGCGGTCTGATCATTCGTCAGATCCACCACTGGGCCGCGCTGATGTTCGTCGCCGCGATGTTGATCCACATGCTGCGGGTCTTCTTCACCGGCGCGTTCCGCAAGCCCCGCGAGTTCAACTGGATCATCGGCCTGGTTCTGCTCGTGCTTGGCGTCGTCGAAGGCTTTGCGGGTTACTCGCTGCCTGACGACCTGCTCTCCGGCACGGGCCTGCG
The DNA here is from genome assembly GCA_963730855.1 of uncultured Actinomycetes bacterium. Classification (GTDB taxonomy): domain Bacteria; phylum Actinomycetota; class Actinomycetes; order Mycobacteriales; family Jatrophihabitantaceae; genus CAVSTK01. Next base: position 21,684 of record CAVSTK010000007.1, on the reverse strand, counting down.
CATCGCCGACGCGATCATGCTCTCCATTCCGGTGGTCGGGACCTGGGTCTCGTTCCTCGTCTTCGGCGGTCCATTCCCGGGCGACGCGATTATCGGGCGGCTGTATATAGCCCATGTGCTGTTGATTCCGGGGATCCTGCTGGGCCTGATCGGTGCTCATCTGGCCCTGCTGGTGCGCCAGAAGCACACCCAGTTCGCGGGGCCGGGCGCCACTGAGGGGACGGTCCGAGGCGAGCGGGTCATGCCCGTTTACGCGGCGAAGGCCGGCGGCTTCTTCTTCATCGTCTTCGGCGTGATCGCAGCACTCAGCGGTCTGGTGCAGATCAACCCGATCTGGTTGTTCGGGCCGTACAACCCGGCCCAGGTTTCGGCCGGATCGCAGCCGGACTGGTACATGGCAATGCTCGACGGATCCACCCGCCTGATGCCGTCATGGGAGATACGGCTGTGGGGTTACAACATCCCTCCGCTGTTCTGGCCCACGGTTGTGCTGCCTGGCATCCTGATCGGCCTCGCGGCGGCGTATCCCTTCCTCGAGGCCAAACTCACCGGGGACCGCGCTCATCACCATTTGCTGCAACGTCCACGTGACGTGCCGGTCCGCACCAGCCTGGGTGCGATGGCACTGACCTTCACCCTGGTGCTGTTCGTCTCGGGCGGTAACGACATCGTCGCCAAGGCGTTCGACATCTCGCTGAACGCGATGACGTGGGGTGGCCGGATCGCGCTGCTGATCGCGCCGCCGTTGGCCTACGTGCTCACCTACCGGGTCTGCATCGGCCTGCAGCACCATGACCGCGAGGTTCTCTCGCACGGTATCGAGACGGGCATCATCAAGCGGCTACCGACCGGTGAGTTCATCGAGGTGCACCAGCCGCTCGGCCCGGTCGATGACCATGGTCACGTACAGCTGAACTACACCGGAACCGCTGTGCCCAAGCGGATGAATCAGGTCGGACTGGCGCCGTTCGCGCACGTCCGCGGGTTCTTCGCTCCGGTAAAGGAGAAGCCCGAGATCCAGCGGGCCCTCGACGCCCTCGAGGCCGAACACGAACCGGCTCAACTGAGCGACTAGTCAAGCCGCGGCCTCCCCGCAGGCTCTCCGCTGTACGACAGTGCGCGGTTATGCGTCCCCAGGGCGCGTGGCCGCGCATTCGTCTGTGCGAGACCGCCTTTCGCCGCCAGCGCTGCACCGCTGCTCAGGGCCATGCCCGGATCCGGCGCTCTTGGGCCGTCGCCCTCGGTCTAGCCTCTGGCAGGCTAAGTGCTGCTGCTCGAGTCGGGCGACACCCACGAGGATCACCGGTCTGGAGTGCCCGGATGTCGAACCCAGTACGCCCGGTGGGACACCCTGCTGCAGCTACTTCTATAGGCGGATGGCAGAGCAGCGCCAACCGAGGCTCGACACGTCGTCGGTGACGTTGGCATCGCTGTCGGCAATATTCTGCGGTCCTGAGACCGGAGAGTGCCGACTATCGAGCGTGGACCGATCTGCGCCGGCGGGGATCTAGCCGAGGGTCTTGCGACCACCGATGTGGTATTCGAACAGCAAACCGCCAACAGTGAACAGGATGCCGACGACGCCGGTCAGCACCAACCATAGCTGCGCGAAGGCGAAGCCCGTCCCGGCGACGGTGGCGGCCGAGGCGATGCCCAACGGCCAGTAGCTGCCCGGGCTGAAGAAACCCAGATCGCCCGCACCTTCAGCGATCTCGGCATCTTCGCGGTCCTCGGGACGAGCGTCGATCCGGCGGGCGACGAACCAGAAGAACGACCCGGAGATCCCCAGCAAGCCGCCGGACAAGATCAGCGCCGTCGTACCGGCCACCTCGATCTGTCCCTGGCTATGGTCGGTCCAATACCCATAGACCGCCGCGATGACCCAGCAGAAGACGGCGATCACTAGGAAGACTCGGGCTTCGATCTTCATGTGCAGGCCCCGGAGTTGGTCGATGCGGTTCTAGAGCTTCGGTCGGTGTCGAAGGGGTAGGTCGTCGTTGCACAGGACGACTGGTTGGGCATCGCGATCTTGAGCGCCTTCGGCTGCGCGGCCGGATCGGTCGGGCCGATGCTCTGTAGGGCCGCTACGTATTTGGCATAGACATCGGGCTCGACGACACGGACCTCGAAGTTCATCTGCGAGTGATACGTGCCGCATAGCTCCGCGCAGCGCCCGACGTAGGAGCCGTCGCTGGTCGCCGTGATCTCGAACTGGTTGTCCCTCGAGGTGCTGTCGGTTCCGTACGGGATGACGTCGCGCTTGAACAGGAATTCCGGCACCCAGAAGGCGTGGATGACGTCCTGGGAGTGCTCGACGAATCGAACCGTCTCACCGCGCGGGATGACAAGCACCGGGATCTGCTCCGACGAGCCGACGGTCGAGACTGGCGTGGTCGTGCCGGCATAGTTCGTCGCGACGCCGTTGGACTGCTGGTAATCGAACTGCCAGTTCCACTTGAAGGCAACGACCTCGACCGTAACGGCTGGATGGGCGGTCTTCTTGTCGACGTAGTTCTCGGTGCGGACGGTGAAGTAGAACAGGCCGATAACGATGAGGAACGGCGCGATCGTGTAGGCGATCTCGAGCGGGAGATTGAACTTCAGCTGTCGCGGAATCGTGTGTTCGTCGCGCTTGCGGTAGCGGATGCAGCACCAGAAGATCAGACCCCAGGTGATGGCGCCGATGAAGAGCGCGAAGACCGAGGACCAGGTCCACAGGGTCCGCATTTCCTCGGCCTGCTTGGTGACACCGCTCGGCCAGCCGAACCGCAGATCGTCCTTGATCTGGTTCGTCGAACACGCCGTCAGGGTGACCATCATCAAGGCAGCGCCTACAGCGAGCCGGGCGACTCGAACCCACCGTGTGCCGCGCACTAACAACCGCCCTCTCAAGCCATGCACCGCCTGCCATTCGGCACCTCGGAGCCTACTGGACCCCTCCGGTCATTCCCGGGAGGGGTGGCTTTCCGGCGTCCCCCGCCGCTTCGCGGATTGCCCGGTCAGGGGCCGCCTTACGTGGATACTGGTTCACGTGTGCGGACTAATCGGCTTCCTGTCCAACGTCCACCTGGAGTCCTCGGCGCCCGTCACCACTGAGATCGAGGCTTCGTTGCGCCAGATGCGCCACCGCGGCCCGGACGAGGGCGGGGTCTGGTCCGACGCGGATGTGGTCATCGGCTTCCGTCGGCTGTCGATCATCGACATCGACCATTCACACCAACCGCTGCCGTACTTGGACGGCCGCTACCACCTGATCTTCAACGGCGAGATCTACAACTACATCGAACTCCGCGAGCGTCTGATCCAGGACTTCGGGGCCGAGTTCAAGACCGACGGTGACAGCGAGACCGTCGTTGCCGGCTACCACTATTTGGGCGAGAAGGTGCTGCAGGAGCTGCGGGGCATGTTCGCGTTCCTCATCTGGGATGCACAGGAGCAGGTGATGTTCGGCGCCCGCGACTGGTTCGGCATCAAGCCGCTCTATACCTATTCCGACGATCGCGGCCACTTCTTCGCGAGCGAGAAAAAAGCCCTGCTCGCGGTTGCCGGCCTGGCCGACGACGACGCGATCGACCGAACCGCTCTGCAGCACTATCTGACCCTGCAGTACGTGCCCGAGCCCGCCTCGATGCATACCGCGATTCGGCGGCTCGAGTCCGGCAGCAGCTTCACCCTGCGCCCGGGCGAACGACTCGCCCCCCGTCGCTACTTCCACCCCGACTTCGCCATCCGGGCCACGCCCGAGCCCGAGAAGCTGTACCGCGAGATCGGTGAGGCGCTCGAGGACTCGGTCGCCAAGCACATGCGGGCTGACGTAACGGTCGGGGCGTTCCTGTCCGGCGGTATCGATTCGACGGTGGTGGCGGCGCTGGCCAAACGGCACAACCCGCAGCTGCTCACCTTCACCACCGGCTTCGAACGCGAGGGGTTCAGCGAGATCGATGTCGCGGCCGAATCCGCCGCCGCCATCGGGGTCGAGCACATCGTCAAGGTGGTGACCGCCGAGGAGATGATGCAGACCCTGCCGCTGATCGTCTGGTATCTCGACGACCCGGTTGCCGACCCGGCCCTCGTCCCGCTGTACTTCATCGCCCGCGAGGCCCGCAAACACGTCAAGGTCGTGCTATCCGGTGAAGGGGCCGACGAACTGTTCGGCGGTTACACCATCTATCGCGAACCGATCTCGCTGCGCCCCTTCGATCACGTGCCGGGACCGGCCAAGCGTCTGCTCGGCGCGCTGTCGGAGCGGCTGCCGGAGGGTTTGCGGGGCAAAGATCTTTTGCGGCGCGGCGCGATCCCGATCGAGGAGCGCTATTACGGCAACGCTCGGATCTTCCGCCCCGAGGAGCTCGCCGGCGGCCTGCTGAAGACGTATGACCCGCACGTGTCCTACATGGACGTGACCCGAGGCCTCTACGCGGCGACCCGGCACTTGGATGATTCGACCCGAATGCAATACGTGGATCTGTTCACCTGGCTTCGGGGCGACATCCTGGTCAAGGCCGACAAGATGACGATGGCGAACTCGCTCGAACTGCGAGTGCCGTTCCTCGATGTCGAAGTGTTCGGCGTCGCGTCCTCGATCCCGACCACGTTGAAGTTGGCCGACAACACGACCAAGTACGCCCTGCGGCGCGCGATCGCCGACATCGTGCCGTCTCACGTCATAAACCGGCCCAAGCTCGGTTTCCCGGTGCCGATCCGGCACTGGCTCAAGGATTCGATGTATGACTGGGCGCGTTCGATCATCACCGAATCCCAGGCCGACGCGTTCATCGATCGCGCCGCGGCGTTACGGCTATTGGATGCCCACCGGGACGGTCCGCACGACTATTCACGCAAGATCTGGACGCTGCTCGTATTCATGATCTGGCACGGCATCTTCATCGAGGAACGCATCCGTCCGGACGTACCCGAGCCGGTCTACCCGGTTCGGATCTGAACGGCACTCACCGCGCTCCCCAGACAGCACAAAGCCGGGCGGGGTGCCGATCCGTGAAGGACCGTCGACCCGCGCCCGGCTAGGAGCTGACTCCGAACTGGACTCGATCAGCCGCAGAAGGAATTACCGCACGCGCAACCACCCGAGGCGTTCGGGTTGTCGATCGTGAAGCCCTGCTGCTCGATCGTGTCGGTGTAGTCGATCGTGGCGCCAACGAGGTACGGCGCGCTCATACGGTCGACGACCACCGGAACGCCGTCCGTAGTCACATCGATGTCGCCGTCCAAGCTGCGCTCGTCGAAGAAGAGCTGGTACTGAAAGCCTGAGCATCCGCCCGGCTGGACTGAAACCCGAAGGCGCAGGTCGTCGCGGCCTTCCTGTTCCAGCAGCGCACGAACCTTGATCGCGGCGGTGGCGCTGAGGGCTAGCGGCGCATCCGTGGCGACGTGGTCGTGCTCTAACGATGGCGCGTCGATGGCGGTCATCGGACTCCCTGGTGTCGGCTGTGCAGTGTGGGTCTGGTGGCTCTCGTACAAGTAGCAACCCCGGCCGTCCCGGGATTCATTCCATTCTAAGCACGCACGTCGCTCCGCGTCCCGGCGATCAGCTGCGACGCACCGCTCCGTCGGTCACAGTCACCGGAATCGCCGTCAGCCCGCGGGTGGCCGGACCGGCCAGCAGTTTGCCATCGGCGGCGAATCGTGATCCGTGACACGGACACGAGAAACCATCCTTGGCCGAGACGAATCCGACCGTGCATTGCTGGTGCGGGCAGACGGCGCTGAGCGCGGTGAACTGGCCGGCGGTCAGCTGCAGCACCCAGGCCGGTTCGCCATCCTTGGGGTCTTTAACCTGTTTGGCCGAGCCCACCGCGACGGCGGACGCGGCGACCAATTCGGCGGCCGCACTGCTGGTGGCCGTCCCGGATGCCGTGGAGCCGGCGGCCGGGCTGGTCGGAGTTGTGGGGGTCTGCACAGCGGTGTCCGCGCTCTTGGCGCCTCGCGCCAGCGCCCCGGCGCCCATCAGCACGAGTACGCCGACCGCGGCGGCTCCTCCCAGCAGGGCCCGACGGGTGCGGTCCTCGCTCACTCCGGGGTACCGGCGGGACGCGGCGGCCAGCCACCCATCGAGGCTCAGGACACCACCGGAACCGCCGATCAGCAGCGGCGTACTCGCGAACAGGTAGACGATGTCGGCCCCGGTGTACCAGGGCGACGCGCCCCAGCTGACCGTCAGGAAGAGCGACAGCGAGATGACCAGGGCGCCCAGGGCAGCGATCCGGGTGAACAGCCCCAGCGCAAACCCGACCCCGACCGCCATCTCGGCGATCGACATGAACAGACCGAACGCGAACGAGTGATCCTGGACCGGTCCGAGTAGGGAGCCGATCGGGCTGGCCCCGCGGACGGCGACCAGCGTCGCGTGAATGCCAGTGGCGGATGAGCCGTCCAGGAACGACCGGTCGCCGATCTTCGAGATGCCGGCGTAGAGGAACACGAACGCCAGAAACGCCCGCAGCACCAGTAGCACCCAGCCGACTTCTCGTACCAGGACGGCCGGTGGCGGAACCGGGCCCACCGGAGCGGACGCGGTGCGGGTCACAGCTGGGCCCGACCGCTGGCGCTCGGCGGGACGCTGGGGCAGCTGGGGCATTCGCGCTCAATCCTCTGAATTCCGCGGGCGGGGTGCGCAGGACACGGTCGGGTGCGCAGGACAGTAGTACGCCTGAGAACACGTTCACTCGCGCCCATCGGTTCAGCACCGGAGCACTCAGGGGGTGTACAGACGCCGTAGTCTCATGGCGTGAAGCTGCTGCGCAGATCGAACCCGGCACCCGAGCCGGCTCCGAGCCCGACCGCCGTACAGACGGATGCAGGGGCCGGAAAGGGACGGCCGACGCCGAAACGGCGCGACACCGCCCCGAAACGGCAGCCGATCTCGGCGCCGCGCACGGCCAAAGAGGCGAACCAACTGCGCAAGCAGCAGGCGACGCAGAGCAAAACGGCGGCGGCCAAGGCGATGAGCACGCGCGAGTACCGCGAGGCGCTGCGCCGCGGCGACGAGTCAGTGCTGCCCCGGCGCGACAAGGGACCGGTCCGCAAACTGGCCCGCGACTACGTCGACAGCCACTGGATGTTCTCGAACTATCTGCTGTTGGTGTTCCCGCTGCTGCTGGTGGCGGGCTACATCCCCGCCCATCTCGGCACGTATCTGACCGTCGGCCTCTTCGCGGTCTTTGCGATCGAATGGATGTGGGTTGGGCGCAAGATCTACACACTCGCGGCCAGCCGGCACGACAAGGTGACCGACAAGGGGTGGGTGTTGGGTCTGTACGCCGGGCAGCGTGCTTTTATGCCTCGGCGTTGGCGATCACCACAGGCGACCGTCCGGCGGGGCGACACCATCTGAATGCCACCGGCGTCGGCCGACCGCGGTGCGTCATTCGGCTAGCCGCATCGGTCCGTAGACCGGTTTGCCGTCCTCGAGCAGGCTCGCGGTGGCCGCGCCCTCCTCGGCCAATGTCTGCCAGAACTCGCCGATCCACGTCTCGGCGTCGGAACGGGTCTGGTGAATCGGCGCCGTCTGGTTCGTCGGCCCGTTGACCACCGACCCGTCGTCGGCCGCCAGCCGCCAGGTCCAGCTCATGCCGACCGCCCGGCCGGGCTCTGTTCGTACGCGCCTATCACCGGGCAAACCTAGCGCGAGAGGATGACGCCATGACCGACGTCGCCGACCTGGCTGGTCTGGCCAGCCGCCTGGACTGGCCTGACCACGATTCCTCGACGCGCGCTCATGACGCGCTGCTGGCCGCGCCCGACCTTGATGGGCTCGGGCGGCTGGTCGTCTGGCTGGCCGGCGTGCAGGCCCAGTTCCCGGTCCGCGAGATCCGGCGGCCGCGCCTGATCGTCGTGGTGGCCGACCACGACGTCGCCGCAACCGGTGTGTCGCGACTCACGCCCGCCGAAACCGCCCGCGCCGTCGCCGCGATCACTGACGGGGGCGGTGCGCTGAACGGGCTGGCCGAACAGGCCGGGGCCGGCATCCGGGTCGAGGCGGTCGACGCCAGATCCGACATCACTGCCGCCATCGCCCGTGGAGCGGCTATTGCCGACGACGAGATCGACGCCGGCACCGACCTGATCATGGTCGGCAACCTGGGCGCCGGCAGTACGACGACCGCGGCCACCATCGTGTCTGTACTGGCCGGCGTCGAGCCGATCAAGGTGATCGGCCGCGGTGGTCACCGGATCGACGACACCGCCTGGATGCACAAGGTGGCGGCGGTTCGCGATGGCCGCCGACAGGCGTGGCCGCATCGGGCCGAGCCGACCGACCTGCTGGCGACGCTGCAGGCCGCCGACGCAGCCCTCCTGGTCGGCCTGCTCCTACGCGCCGCCGCCCGTCGCACCCCCGTCCTGCTCGACGGCCTGGTCGCGGCGAGTGCGGCGCTGGTAGCCAACTCGGCCAAGCCCGGCGCCCGGCAGTGGTGGCGACAGGCGCAACGCGGCGACGAGCCCGGCATCGCGATAACACTCAACATCTTCGACCTCGACCCGATCCTGGACCTTTCGATCGCCACCGGGGACGGCCGGGCCGCACTGATCGCACTCGGGCTGGTGCGGGCGGCGATTCTGCTCGCGCGGCCAATCGTGGCGCCGGCGCCACCGGACCCAGCGGTGCCGTCAGTCCCGTCCGTCCCTTCCGCGGAACCGCAATAGCAATCCGCCGCCACTACGATGCGCGAATGCCTTCGGTGTCCGTCGTCGCTGCTGCCAAGCCGATCGGATCGGCCGTTGTCGTGGTCGGTGCCTATTCAGGGCGCGCGGGCGACCCCGGTGCCTTCCTGGCGCCCGGTGCCGAGGCGGTCGACTCGGCACTGTCGGGCCGGCTGCTCAGTGCCTACCGCTCAGCCGGCGGGTCGGGTCAGGCCGAGGAGATCGTCAAGATTCCAACCCTCGGCCTGGCCGACTTCCCGTTGATCGTCGTCGCCGGCCTGGGGATCGCCGATTCGAGTGGGCCGCGTTCGCCGGCTGAGCAGATCGGGCGGGCCGTGGCAACGGCGATACGGGCGCTGCCGCCTCAGGCGCGGGTCAGGATCTGCATCGGCGCCGACCAGGATCCCGCCGAGCTGGTCGCCACCGCCGCTCTCGGGGCGATCCTGGGCGGATACCGATTCACCGGCTACAAGTCGGCGGCGCCTCGGCCGGGCCGCGGTGCCGTCGAGATCGGGCTGGGCACACCTGACTCGTCGGCCCGATCCGCCCTGCGTCGGGCGAACGTGCTCGGGTGGGCGGTGACGGCCACCCGAGATCTGGTCAACACGCCGCCGAACGATCTCTACCCGGAATCCTTCGCGCAGCACTTGCAGGAACTGGCCGAGGGGTTGCCGGTCGAGGTGGAGATCCTCGAGGAGCGGGCGCTGCGCCGACAGGGCTTCGGCGGCCTGCTCGCGGTCGGGCGGGGTTCGGTTCGGTCCCCGCGGCTGGTACGCCTCACCTACCGACCCGCTCGGGCGACGAGCCGAGTGGCGCTGGTCGGCGAAGGCACCACCTACAACTCGGGCGGCCTCAACCTCAAAACGACGCCGATGAGCTGGGCCAAGGCCGATATGGCCGGCGCCGCCGCCGTGGCGACCGCCCTTCTCGCCGCCGCGCGCCGCCGCCTGCCGATCGAGATCGTCGCCACCCTGCCGATGGCCGAGAACCTTCCTTCCGGGACGGCCTACCGCCCGTCGGACGTGGTGACGATCTGGGGTGGACGGACGGTCGAGGTCACCGACACCGAGGCCAGCGGACGGCTGACCGTCGCCGAGGCGATCGGACGGGCGATGAGTGACGAGCCGCAGTACTTGATCGAGGCATCGACGCTGACCGCGGCCCAGCGGATCGCCCTCGGCCCGCGCATCATCGCGGCGATGGGTGAGCCGGCATTTCGCGATCGGGTGATCGCCGCGGGTGCCACCGGTGGCGAGGTGGTCTGGGCGATGCCACTGCCGGCGGAGCTGCGCGCCGGTCTCGACTCGAGCGTCGCCGATCTGGCCACGACCGCGCCCGATCGCTGGGGGGCGATGTTGTCGGGCGGGGCGTTTCTGGCCGACTTCGTCCCGACCGGTCTGCCATGGGTACACCTGGACATCACCGGCCCGGCGTGGAACACCGGCAGCGCGCACGGCCGCACGCCGAAGGGCGGTACCGGCGCCGGCGTGCTGACGATCATCAGCGCGCTGGAGTCAATCGCGTCGGCCTAAACGGACGGGCCGCCTACACGGACGGGCCGCCGAGCCCGGGCACCCCGGTCTGGCCCGTGCTCTTTCGCTGGGCCGTCCAGTCCCGCATCCGCTTCGGGTAGCCGACGATGCCGGCGTCATACACCGGGATCGAGTGCTTCTTGGCAAAGTCCCTGGCCGCGCCCTCGCCCGACACCCGCCGTCGCGTCCACTCACCGTCGTGGGCGACCAGTACGACCGTCGTCTCGGTCACCGCGGTGCGCGGTTCGATATAGGCCTCGACGCCGAGGCGGGACTTCGCGAAATTGCCGAGGTGGTCGACGTCGGCGGAATTTGCCCCGCGCAACGTCCCGGGACGTGCCTTACGGCGAAAAAGCTTCACCGGCAATGCCTCCTGGTCGCTGTCGCTGTCGCTGTCGCTGTCGCTGTCTCCGCCGTCAGCGTCGGTGTCGTGATCCCTGGGAACGGACATTCGCCACGATGATGGCACTGCTAACCCAGATGACGCCCGATCAACACCTGATAAGTCACTAGGGCAAGATGGAATCCACCCCGTAGACCCAGGGTTTACCCCCCGGAGAACGTGAACCAAGACGCGCAGGAGAGTCCAGTGGAGCAGCACCAGTTCGATGTCGTGGTCCTCGGCGGCGGAAGCGGCGGTTACGCAGCCGCGTTGCGCTCGGCCGAGCTCGGAAAGTCCGTCGCCCTGATCGAGCGCGACAAGGTCGGTGGCACCTGCCTGCACCGCGGCTGCATCCCGACCAAGGCGCTACTGCACGCCGGCGAGGTCGCCGATTCCTCCCGCGAATCCGCTCAGTTCGGGGTCAACACAACGTTCCACGGCATCGACATGGCCGGCGTCCAGAAGTACAAGGACGGCGTCATCAGCAAGAACCACAAGGGTCTTCAGGGTCTGATCAAGAGCCGCAGCATCGTGATCGTCGAGGGCGAGGGACGCCTGAGCGGCCCCAAATCGGTGACGGTCGGCGAAGACGTTTACAACGGCACCAACGTGATCCTGGCGACCGGTTCGTACTCACGCACGCTGCCCGGGCTCACGATCGACGGCACCCGCGTCATCACCAGTGATCACGCCCTCGAACTCGACCACGTCCCGGCCAGCGCCGTCATCCTGGGCGGTGGGGTCATCGGGGTCGAGTTCGCCAGCGCCTGGAAGTCCTTCGGCACCGACGTCACCATCGTCGAGGCGCTGCCGCACCTGGTGCCGCTCGAGGACGAGGACAACTCCAAGCTGCTCGAGCGGGCGTTCCGTCGTCGCGGCATCGGCTTCAAGGTCGGGGTCCGGTTTGCCGGCGTCGAGCCGACCGACACCGGCGTGCGAGTCAGCCTCGAAGGCGGCGAGACCATCGATGCCGAGCTACTGCTCGTCGCGGTCGGTCGCGGCCCGACGTCGAGCGGTCTGGGCTACGAAGAGAACGGCATCACCCTCGACCGCGGTTTCGTCGTGGTTGATGAGTACAACCGGACGAGCGTCGACGGCGTCTATGCGGTCGGCGACCTGATCCCGACCCTGCAGCTGGCCCACGCCGGCTTCGCCGAGGGCATTCTGGTGGCTGAGCACATCGCCGGTTTGCCCGTCGCCCCGATCGACTACTACGGCGTACCGAGGATCACCTACTCCTCACCCGAGGTTGCGTCCGTCGGACTCACCGAAGCCCAGGCCCAGGCCAAGTACGGCGCCGACAAGGTCACGAGTTACACCTACGACCTGTCCGGCAACGGACGCAGCGCGATCCTGCAGACGCGCGGTGCGGTGAAGCTCGTCGCCGAGGTGGACGGGCCCGTGGTCGGGATCCACATCGTCGGCGACCGGGTCGGTGAGCTGATCGCCGAGGCGCAGCTCATCTACAACTGGGAAGCTCTGCCGGGCGAGGTTGCCGCGCTCATCCACCCGCACCCGACCCAGTCCGAGGCGATCGGCGAGGCTCACCTGGCCCTGGCCGGTAAGCCGCTGCACGTCCACTAGCACCGATCCATGCAATGTGCGGCCCCGACGAGCCGCACACCGGTCAGCTCAGATCCGCCCCACGACGTGCTTGACGAAGAAGGAGTTCAAAGACAATGGCGTTCTCGGTAACGATGCCGCAACTCGGTGAGAGCGTGACCGAGGGAACGGTGACCCGCTGGCTGAAGAACGAGGGCGACCAGGTCCAGGCCGACGAACCCTTGCTGGAGGTATCGACGGACAAGGTCGACACCGAGATCCCGTCTCCCGCGTCCGGCGTGCTGACCTCGATCAAGGTCCAGCAGGACGAGACGGTCGGAGTCGGCGTCGAGCTCGCCGTCATCGGTGACACCGCCGATGCCGCCACGCCACCCGCGCCGGCACCCGCCGAAGCTCCGGCCCCGCCCGCGGCGCCGCCGGCCGAGGCGCCCCCCGCGCCGGTCGCCGAAGCTCCCGCGCCACCAGCAGCACCGGCGCCGGTCGCCGAGGCACCCGCCGCGCCGGCACCGGCACCGGCTCCGGCGCCGGTCGCCGCGCCCGCTCCGCCGCCGCCGCGGTCCCGACGCCGCCACCGGCCGCTCCCGTCTTCGCGCCCGCTGCCCCAGCTCCTGAAGCCGCGCCCCAAGCGCCCGCGCCGGCGTCCGCGGCCGCGAACGGCACCGCGGCCGCCGACGCGGACGAGTCCGACGACGTCGCCGGCGCCTACCTGACGCCGCTGGTTCGCAAGCTCGCCAGCGAGAACAACGTCGACCTCGGCGGCATCCAAGGCACCGGCATCGGCGGTCGCATTCGTAAGTCCGACGTGCTAGCCGCGATCGCTGCGGCGGCCGCAGCCGGCACCCGCCGGCGCAGCCCGCCCATCGGCAGCCGGCCCGCTCCTGCGGCGGCATCAGCCGGCGGGTCTGAGGCCGGCTCGCGTGAGCGGGTCGAGCGGATGTCGCGGATGCGCCAGATCATCGCCTCGCGGATGGTCGAGTCACTGCAGGTCTCGGCCCAGCTGACCACGGTTGTCGAGGTCGACATGACCTTGGTCGCCCGCCTGCGTGATCGGGCCAAGCGTGACTTCGAAGAGCGCGAGGGCGTCAAGCTGACGTTCCTGCCCTTCTTCGCGGTGGCCGCCCTCGAGGCGCTCAAGGCGCACCCGGTCGTCAACGCGTCGGTCAACGTCGAGGACAAGACGATCACGTATCACGACGCCGAGCACCTGGCGATCGCAGTCGACACCGAGCGCGGGCTGGCCGTGCCCGTCATCCGCGATGCCGGTGACCTCAACCTGGCCGGGATCGCCCGCAAGATCGCGGACCTGGCCGAGCGAACCCGCGACAATCGCGTGAGTCCCGGACGAGTTGGGCGGCGGCACCTTCACCATCACCAACACCGGCAGCCGCGGGGCCCTGTTCGACACACCGATCATCAATCAGCCGCAGGTCGCGATCCTGGGCACCGGCATCATCGTCAAGCGGGCGGTCGTCCTGCAGGATCCCAACCTCGGCGAGACGATCGCGATCCGGTCGATGGTGTACCTAGCCCTGTCCTACGACCACCGGATCGTCGACGGCGCCGACGCCGCTCGATTCCTCGGCACGGTTAAGCAACGGCTCGAGGCCGGCGACTTCGCCCGCGAGCTGGGACTCGAATAACCGCCTGATGCGACTTCTGTTGGCCGGCGCGTCCGGCCTGATCGGAACCGAACTGGCCCGGTCCTGCCGGGCCGACGGCGACACCGTTCGCACCCTCGTGCGTCGCGCACCGGCCTCGGCCGACGAGGTGCAGTGGAACCCGGATTCGGGCGAGCTCGACCCGGGCGTCCTCGATGGGATCGACGCCGTCGTCTGCCTATCGGGCGCCGGCGTCGGTGATCATCGCTGGACGCCCGAGTACCGGAACACGATTCTGCAGAGTCGCACGAAGCCGGTCGGCACGCTGGCCCGCGCGATCGCGCAATCAGCCCGGTCGGGCGGTTCGGTACGGACGTTCGTCGCGGGTTCGGCAGTGGGCTATTACGGCGACACCGAGAACGAACCGGTCGATGAGTCGGGTGCCAACGGGCGCACTTTCCTCGCTGGCGTCTGCAAGGCCTGGGAGGCCGCGGCCGCGCCGGCGCAGGCGGCCGGGACCCGGGTGGCCTATTTGCGCACCGGCCTCGTCCTGGCCCGTCGAGGACCCATCCTGGCCCGGATGGTGCCGCTATTCAAACTTGGGCTCGGCGGCCAACTCGGCAATGGTCACCAGTATTGGCCCTGGATCACGCTGGTCGACGAGGTCGCGGCGATCCGCTTCATCCTCGCCAACGAGCGCCTGGACGGCCCGGTGAACCTCACCGCTCCAGAACCGGTCACCAATGCCGAGTTCACCCATTCGCTTGCTCGGCTGCTGCATCGGCCGGCGATCCTAGGCGCGCCCGCGTTCGCCCTGCGCGCGGCGCTGGGCGAGTTCGCGGACGAGATCCTGCGCAACCAGCGAGTCATCCCGGGCAAGCTCACTCGGGCCGGTTTCGCGTTCGTCTACCCGCACCTCGACGATGCGCTTCGGGCCGAACTCGAGAACTGACCGCCGGGTCACTGATGCGCCATCGCGTCGATCACATAGCGCCCCGAGGACGTGCGGGTCAGTTCGATCTGTAGTGCCGCCGATGCGATGCCGCCGACGTTACGACTTGTCGCGCCGCCGCAGGTGAGGACGGACGGCGCCAGCGACGCTGACGCGAGTAGCTGCACGGTGTTCGCGACTTTCGCAGTGCCGACGTCGCTGGTGGCCGCTACGAGCAGGACGCTTCGGTAGTCAGTTCGCGCACCCGTGAGCACGCACCCCGGTGCGACGAGTCCGATGAGGGTGGCCGTGTCTTGCTCGAGCAGCTCACCGGGCGAATAGACCAGGGCCAGCTCGCTCGGGTCGCGTCGGGCGAACGCCTGTTCCCGGACCTGATCGAGGCGGCCGAGCACCGCGGCGGCCGAGGCAGCGTCGACAATGATCGGATCGACCGCGTCGGCAGTCGACGCGGTCGACGGTCGGGGCGGGTTCGGAGGCGCGTTAGAAGCTGGCCGACCCGGCCGCCGTGCGACTCAATCCAGGCTCGACGCGGAGTTCGACGCTGGCGCTCGATCCGGTGGCCCCGGTCGCCGGCCAGCAACGAACAGGCCGGTGATCGCGACGGCGGCGGCGAGCGACAGCGCCAAAATCCCCAGCCGACGACGACTGGACCGGCGCACCGATCCCCTCGATCGGGCCAGCTGGAGCGTCCGGAGCCGGTGGGACGGGGGCTGGAACGGAGGCAGCTGACGGCCGTAGGTCAGCAGGCCACTCTGCACCGAGTCCGACGCCGCCGCGGCCTGGGCATCGGCCACCTCGGCCGTCGACGATGCGGCATGACGCCCGACCCGGCCGGCTCGCAGTTCGACCGGGATGGGGGTCAGGCTGTGCCGCAGGTCGAGCGCGAACTCGGCCGCCGTGCTGCGCCGCTGCGCGACCAGATCGAGCGCGCGGGCCAGCACGGCCCGAACGGAGTCCGGGGTGGCTGGCAGCAAGACGTCCAGATCGAACTGCCGGTGCGCCGCGGCCGCCGCGTCGATCATTTCGGTCGCCTGCGAGCCGGGCCACAGCGGCCGTCCGCGCAGCGCGTGTACGGCCACCGCGGCCAGCGAGAAGACGTCGGTCGCCGTGCCCGGCAGATACCCGTTGGCGACCGCCGGATCGATATAGGCGGGCGTGCTGTGCACCGGTGGCGCACCCTCGTCACCGATGATCCGGGCCAGGCCCAGATCGGCGAGCAAGGGCAACCCGATCGAGGTGAACAGGACGTTCGCGGCGCTGACGTCGCCGTGCACGATGCCGTTCGAGTGCGCGTACGCCAGCGCTGTCCCGATCGGCGAGAGCGCGGTGACCACCTCGCCCGCGGTCAGCTTCGTGCGGCGGTGCAGCAGATCGGCCAGCGACCCCTCTTCGGCCAGGTCGAGCACCAGTACGACCGCGCCGTCGACGCGCACGCAGTTCGTGCAGCCGGACCAGATGCGGATGCTCGAGCGCCGAGAGCACCGCCGCTTCGTTGCGGGCGGCGGCGACCTGACTCGGTGCGGTCATCGGCAGTCGCTTGAGGGCGACCGCTGCACCGCTGCGAGCCACTCGGCCCAGCCAGACCTCACCGGATCCACCGTGTCCGAGCGGACGCTCGACGACGTAGCCCGGCACCTTCCACGACGACTTGGACATACGGCGCACGCGTATCTCGAATCATGATTTGCCGGTCGTAGTTATCCACAGGGCTGCGGCCTGTCCCCACCACTACGATTCAGCCTTGTGCCTGCCTCCTCGCCCACCATCCTGGCTACATCCGGCGGACTCCGACTCGGCCGACGGGTCCGATGGGAGTTCGCCCCGTTGACCCGATTCGCGGTCGAGCTGGCCGGGGTCACCGGCCACGCGCCCCGCATCTGCGCGCTGATCACCGCGCAGGGTGACTCGACCGAGGGGATCCGTAACTTCTACGACGCCGCGCACGACGCCGGCTGGAGTCCGTCGCACCTGGCGCTCTTCCCGATGCCGAACGTCGAGGATCCGCAGCGCAGCACCTGCTCGATCAGGACGTGATCTGGGTCGGCGGAGGAAGCGTGGCCGGGCTGCTCGCCCTCTGGCGCCTGCACGGGATCGACGAAGCGATGGCGGCGGCCTGGCAGGCCGGCGTGGTGCTGACCGGAGTCTCGGCCGGTTCGCTGTGCTGGCACGTCGGCGGCACGACCGACTCGTTCGGCCCGACCCTGCGTCCGGTCACGAACGGACTCGGGCTGGTCCCGTTCTCCAACGGCGTCCACTACGACTCCGAGCCGCAGCGCCGTCCGCTCTTCCAGCAGTTGGTCGCCGACGGCGTGCTGGGCGCGGGCTACGCCACCGACGACGGCGCCGGGATCCTGTACCGAGGCACCGAATTCGTCGAGGCGGTCACCGAGCAGGACGGCAAGCACGCGCTACTTCGTCGAGCGCGGTGCCGACGGGCTCGCGGTCGAGACCGAACTCACCACGCGGCGGCTGCCCGAACGAGATTAGGCTCGAAATATGCGCGTCATCCGGGCTGGGGTTCAGCCCTATGAACAGGCCTGGCAGATGCAGCGCGAGATCCATGCGGCTCGGGCGGACGACGCCGGCGAGGACACCGTCCTGCTGCTCGAACACCCCTCGGTCTACACCGCCGGCAAGCGCACGCGACCGGCGGAGCGACCGGTCGACGGCATCCCGGTCGTCGACGTCGATCGGGGCGGCAAGATCACCTGGCACGGCCCGGGCCAGCTCGTCGGCTATCCGATCCTGCGTCTGGCCGAACCGATCGACGTCGTCCACTACGTCCGCCGCCTCGAGGACGTCCTGATCGCCGTGTGCGCCGACCTCGGTCTCGACACGATCCGGGTCGAGGGACGGACCGGGGTCTGGGTCGCGGCCGACACCGACCCGTCCACCGGACTCGCCCGACCCGAGCGCAAGGTCGCGGCGATCGGCGTCCGGGTGGCGCAGAAGGTCACCCTGCACGGCTTCGCGATCAACTGCGACCCCGACCTGGCCGCCTTCGACGCGATCATTCCCTGCGGGATCACCGACGCCGGCGTCACCTCGCTGACGGCCGAGCTGGGTCGCCGGGTCACCGTGGCCGAGGTGGTGCCGATCGTCGAGCGGCACCTGCCGCTGCTGGCCGGACGCGATGCTGGCCACGAGCTTGGAACGGCCCGCTGAACTAGGCTTGATCGCATGAGCAGCGCGACCGATTCGCCGACCATCCACGGCACCCCACCCGCGGTGGACGGGCGTCGGTTGCTGCGCATCGAGGCCCGCAACGCGACGACCCCGATCGAGCGCAAGCCGGAGTGGATCAAGACCCGCGCGCGGTTCGGCCCCGAATACACCGCGCTGCAGCAACTGGTGAAGCGCGAGGGGCTGCACACGGTGTGCCAGGAGGCGGGCTGCCCGAACATCTACGAGTGCTGGGAAGACCGCGAGGCGACCTTCCTCATCGGCGGCGACCAGTGCACCCGGCGCTGCGACTTCTGCCAGATCGACACCGGCAAGCCGCAGGCGCTCGACCGCGACGAACCGCGCCGGGTCGCCGAGAGCGTCGCCACGATGGGGCTGCGCTACGCCACGATCACCGGCGTCGCCCGCGACGACCTGCCCGACGGCGGGGCGTGGCTCTACGCCGAGACCGTCCGCCAGATCCACGAGCTCAACCCCGGCACCGGCGTCGAGCTGCTGATCCCCGACTTCAATGCGATCCCGGAGCAGCTGGACGAGGTGTTCGGCGCCCGTCCCGAGGTGCTCGCGCACAACTCGAGACGGTCCCGCGGATCTTCAAGCGGATCCGGCCGGCCTTCCGCTACGACCGCTCGCTCGCCGTCATCACGGCCGCCCGGGCCGCCGGGCTGGTCACCAAGTCGAACCTGATCCTGGGCATGGGCGAGACGATCGACGAGGTCCACGAGGCGCTGGTCGACCTGCACGAGGCCGGCTGCGAGCTGATCACGATCACCCAGTACCTGCGTCCGTCCCCCCGGCATCACCCGGTCGAGCGCTGGGTCCGTCCGGAGGAGTTCGTCGCCCTCAACCAGTACGCCGAGGAGATCGGATTCGCCGGCGTCCTCAGTGGGCCGTTGGTGCGCTCGTCCTACCGGGCCGGCCGGCTGTACCAGCAAGCGATCGACGCCCGCGTCAGCTGACGCTGATTCGAGCTCGTTCCGGCCGGCTCCGCCGGCCCCCGGCTCAGCAGGCCCTATTCTTAGGTATGGCCACCAAGAACGCGACGGGCAAGCCGCCAAAACCGACCCGCGCCGAGAAGAAGGCATCGCGCCGGGCCGGCATCGCGAAGGTCTTCGCAGACCTGGAAGACGCTCGGCCAGGCGTTCAACATGACCCGCAAGGCCGACCCGAAGTTCCTGCCGCTGTTCATCATCGCGGTCGTGCTCGGCGCGGCGATCGGGTACTCGGTGGTGCTGCTGATCACCGGCTCGCTCTGGATCGGCATCCCGTTCGGCATCCTCATCGCCTTCGCCGCCGGCATGTTCATCTTCAACCGCCGCGCGCAGCAGATGACCTTCAAGCAGGCCGACGGCACCCCCGGCGCGGCCGCCTGGGTGCTGCAGAACCAGCTGCGCGGCGACTGGCGGCGCGAGGACGCGGTGGCGGCCAACACCCAGTTCGACGCCGTGCACCGGCTGATCGGGCGGCCCGGGGTCGTGCTGGTCGGCGAAGGCTCGCCGCAGCGGGTGCGCGGCCTGATCGCGCCAGAGAAGCGCCGGATCGCCCGAGTCGCCGGCGATACGCCGATCTATGACATCGTCGTCGGCAACGGCGACGGCGAGGTGCCGCTGGCCAAGCTGAACCTGCGGCTCAACCGGCTGCCCCGCAACCTCTCCAAGGCCGACGTCAGCGCGCTCGACAAGCGACTGCAGGCCCTCGGCGGCCGCCGCCCACCGCTGCCGCAGGGCCCGATGCCGGCCGGCGCCAAGATGCGCAACGTCCAGCGTGCCGCCCGCCGCCACACCTGAGCGGCGCCCGGGTCCCGCCGATCGCGGGCCAGCGGCTCGGGCTGCCGTCGACCGGTCCGGGTTCGCTCGCCCCGACCGGCCGGCGGCTCGGGCGCCTTCATCGTCGACTGCCTCGCCTCGGCGCTGGTCGCCGGCCTGTTCACCGGCGCATTCGCCGGCCAGCACGGCGATCGAACGGCGCTGCCCGGCAGCTGGAGCCTGATCCCGTTCGCCCTCGACTACCTGGTCGGCCTGCCGCTGGCCGGGCGCACGCTCGGCATGAACCTGTTCGGCATCCGGGTGGTGCGCGTCGACCGGACCGACCCGGTCACGCGTGCTCGACGCGGCCGTGCGCACGATCCTGCTCGGGCTGCTGATCCCGGCCCTGATCTGGGACAAGGACGGCCGCGGCCTGCACGACCGGGTCGCCCGCACCGCCGTCGTGCTCGCCTGAGCCGGCGTCGACCGCGGCCTCGACGTCGCCGGCCACGTAAGCCGTAGCCGACGTAACCTGACGCCGACCTAACCTTCGCGGAACGCGCCGAACATCGCCGTCAGCGTAGCCGTTCGGCCGAGTCACGTCGGCCCGGATCCCGGAGGACGGATGTTCACGAGCTCAAAAGAAGTTCTTGACTTCATCAAGAACGAGGGTGTCGAGTTCATCGACATCCGCTTCACCGACCTGCCCGGCGTCCAGCAGCACTTCAACGTGCCGGCGTCGAACTTCAACGAGGGCTCCTTCACCGAGGGCCAGATGTTCGACGGCTCGTCGATCCGCGGCTTCGCCGCGATCCACAAGTCCGACCTCAAGCTGATCCCGGACCCGGCGACCGCCTACCTCGACCCGTTCCGCGTCGCCAAGACGCTCAACATCAACCACTCGATCGTCGAGCCGCGCACCGGCGAGGTCTATGACCGCGACCCGCGCCAGGTCGCGTCGAAGGCCGAGGCGTACCTGCAAGACGACCGGCATCGCCGACACCGTCTACTTCGGCCCCGAGGCCGAGTTCTACATCTTCGACGAGGTGCGCTACGAGTCGAAGATGAACGGCGGCATGTACTTCGTCGACTCCGAAGAGGGCAACTGGAACACCGGCCGCGAAGAGCCCGGCGGCAACCTCGGCTACAAGACCACGGTCAAGGGTGGCTACTTCCCGGTCTCGCCGTACGACCACCACGCCGACCTGCGCGACCAGATCAGCATCGAGCTGATGAAGGCCGGGCCTCAAGCTCGAGCGGGCCCACCACGAGGTCGGCACCGGCGGCCAGGCCGAGATCAACTACCAGTTCGACACGTTGACCCACGCGGCCGACCAGATCCTGATGTTCAAGTACATCGTCAAGAACGTGGCCTGGCGCAACGGCAAGTCGCGCGACCTTCATGCCGAAGCCGCTCTTCGGCGACAACGGCTCGGGCATGCACTGCCACCAGTCGTTGTGGAAGGACGGCGAGCCGCTGTTCTACGACGAGGCCGGCTACGCCGGGCTGTCCGACATCGCCCGCTGGTACGTCGGCGGCCTGCTCGCCCACGCCAAGTCGGCGCTGGCGTTCACCAACCCGACCGTGAACTCCTACCACCGGCTGGTGCCGGGCTACGAGGCGCCGGTCAACCTGGTCTACAGCGCCGGCAACCGCTCGGCCTGCATCCGGGTGCCGATCACCGGCACCAGCCCGAAGGCCAAGCGCATCGAGTACCGGGTGCCCGACCCGTCCTGCAACCCGTACCTGGCGTTCTCGGCGATGCTGATGGCCGGCATCGACGGCATCAAGAACAAGATCGAGCCGCCGGCGCCGGTCGACAAGGACCTCTACGACCTGCCGCCGGACGAGGCGGCCGCGATCCCGCAGGTTCCGGGTTCGCTCGGCGAGGTGCTCATCGAGCTCGAGAAGCGACCACGACTACCTGCTCGAGGGCGGCGTGTTCACCGAGGACCTGATCGCGACCTGGATCGACTACAAGCGCACCAACGAGGTCGACCCGGTCCGGCTGCGCCCGCACCCGTACGAGTTCGACCTGTACTACAACATCTAATTAGCTCCGCTCCTCGC
>CAVSTK010000006.1:0-98718 GCA_963730855.1 uncultured Actinomycetes bacterium | reverse complement strand
GCTGGCATGAACCGAGAGAACATCAGCGCGTCGTCCACCAAGCGGTGGATAGCCGACGACCGTGCCGTCGGGCAGTGCGGTAACCGCCGACTTCAGGTGCAGGACCTTCTGGATCGGAACGGCGACGACATTCGCGCCGATCGGCGACAGGATGTCGCGCAGCTGGTGGATGCCGGCGGCGTTCGTGCGGCCGCCATGGCCGACGTAGACGGTGTCGCCGATCTTGAGCACATCGCCGCCGTCGAGGGTGCCGGGCGGCCGGATGCGATTGATCGAGTAACCGAGCGCCTCGACGACCTTCTCGGCCTCGATGATCTCGGCCTTACGGCTGTCGGCGCCCGGATTCGAGATCACCGCGACGTTCTTGTAGATCACCATGGTGTCTTCGACGAAGACACCGTCGGGGCAATCCGGGGCCGCCGGCACCTCGACGGACTCCCAACCGGCCGCGTGCAGCGCCTCGACGTAGCCGTCCCATTGGCGAAGCGCCAGCTGGTAGTCGACGGGTCGGCGTTGGAGGTGGGTGACGATGCCCTCCGCCAGCCGAGGACTCGGGCCGGCGGACGAGCGCCTTCGTCGAGCTCATCGCACGGCCAATTCGATCGGCTCGAGAACCTCGCCGAGCCGTTCGCGGCGAGCCTTGAGGAACGCGTAGATCGGGATCCCGATGAGCAGCAGCAGCATCGCCTGGTAGACCGCCTGGTAGCCCGAGGCGAACGTCACCCACATCGAGAAGAGGACGCTCGCGGTCGCGATCGAGAGATCCCGGGCCAGGGCCCAACCGTTGACCCGGCGCCGGCGCGAGACCAGGTACGCCAGCTGGGCGCAGGCGGCGAAGAAGTACGGGATCGCGACCGTGACCACCGACAGGTCGACCAGGTACGTGAACACCTTCAGACCCGGTGTGGCCGCTGTAGGCGAAGCCCATCAGGGCCGACGCGACGATCGTCGAGACGATGATGCCGAACCACGGCGTTCCGTCGCGGAAGGTCTTGGCGAACTGCGGCACGAACAGCCCGTCCTTGGCCGCGGCGTACGGCATCTCGGCCGTAACCAGCGTCCAGCCGTTCAGTGCGCCGATGCCCGAGACGACCGCGGTTCCGGCGACGAGCTTGCCGACCCAGGTCGCGTGGCCGAACATCGTCTGGAAGGCATCGACGAACGGCGCGCCGTTCCCGTTGAGCGCGTTGTGCGACACCAGACCCATGACCGCGGCGGTCACGGCGAGATAGAACAGCCCGCTCGCAGCGGTGCCGAGAATGGACGCGCGACCGACATTGCGCCGCGGGTTCTGCACCCGGCCGGCCGCGATCGACGCGCACTCGACGCCGATGAAGGAGAACAGGGCGACGCCGGCCGCAATGCCGATCGCGCTGTACAGACTGCCGCCCGATGCGTTGAACGGTCCGAAGTTCGAGACCTTGACGAAGAACCAGCCGACGATCCCCACGACCAGTAGCGGCAGGAACTTCAGGACCACGGTGACGTTCTGGAACCAGGCCATCTGACGGGCACCGACGAGGTTGATTGCCGCGGGCACCCACAGACCGGTCAACGCGATGCCGAAGTTGGTCCACGCCGACGGGTTGCTGATGTCGAACAGCGACTCGACGTAGAGCACCCAGGACGACACGATCGCGGCGTTGCCGGCCCAGGCGGTGATCCAGTAGCACCACGCGGTCAGGTAGCCGGCGAAGTCACCGAACTCGTGCCGCGAGTAGGCGTACAGACCGCCGTCGCTGCTCGGGATCCGCTTCGTCAGCTGACCGAACATCACGCCCAGCAACAATGCACCGACTGCGATGACGCCAAGGACCAGCAGGGAGCTCGTCCCGGCGCCGGCCATGACGGCCGGCATCGTGAACACGCCTGTACCGATGATGCTGCCGATCACCAACGCGGTCGCCGAGGGAAGCCCCAGCGCCCGAGCGCGAGCGTCTGTGGCCGAAGCCGGCGGCGACCCGGGCGCCTTTGCCGCGCTGACGCGATCCAACGACGTGATTGCCATGCCGCTCACCTGTTCTCTAGCGCCACCACCGGCGGATCCGGTGAAGTACTCGAGGACAATCGTCGCTGCGCGGTGCGGTCCCGTCCGTAGGGCCGAAAGACTCAACATCGGGGCCGATCGGACGGACTTTGGTCCCGTGCCGGCGTACGGACGGCCGAGATCGGCGACGGCTCGGCGGTCTATTCGGCCGCGAGGTCGCGCCGGCGGAATGCAAGTACGCCACCAGTCGCAGCCACCGCAGCCACCACGACCATCGCCGAGCCACTGGCCCAGTCGGGAGCTGATCGCCGGCGCGCCGGACATCTGGTGGAACAACGAAGTGTCCAGGATCCAATGCGAAGCGTTGATGTCACCGCCGATTAATTCGGCCAGAAACGACCAGGCAATCAGCCCGTAGGTGACGCCCGATACTGCCCGGGGCCAGACGCCGAACGTGAGCGTTCCAACTCCAAGGACGACCAGCGCGGCCGGCACCACGTTCAGGCCGGCGTTCAACAGGGTCGCCAGGCCGACGCCCGCGTCCTGGCTGCGCCGCACCGAGCCAGGCCATCAGGCCGGCCAGCAGCCCAAGTACAACCACCGCTGCGACCACGACCACCAGTCGACCGAGCATCCACCGCTGCCGCGAGACCGGGCGCACCAGCAAGTGGTCGATTCGACCCTGCGCCTCTTCCCGGCGGATCGTCGTGATCTGGCCGGCAACGACCAACGACACCAGCAGGGCGACCATCAGGAAGGTGATCGATAGATACTGCGACGCCCCCGAGCCCCGGAAGCCGAGCTTCGCGAATGCCTCCCGGTCGCCGGCGTCGGCCGACAACGCCTGGCCCACCGATTTGGCGATCAGACCCATCAGCACCGATCCGAGCCCGATCGACACCGTCCAGCCGACAATGACCCCGCGGGTCAACCGGATGTTCAGACCGATCGGGCCGGACAGCAGGCCAAGCCCCGCGCCGGGCGGCGGGACGCTCGGCGATGATGCCGGCCGCGAGATCCCGGGCACCAGCCAGATGGATCGCCAGCGGCCGACAACAGCGTGACGAGGCCGATCACCGGCAGCAGCGGTACGGCGTTCGGCTCGGTGAGCGGCCGCAGCTCCTCGACCCATCCGAGCGGTGAGACGAACCTCAGCCAGTCGAGCCCGGTACCGGAGTCGGCGATCATCCGCAGCGCGTAGCACGCGCCGAGGGCACCGGCCGCGAACGCCGCGGCCCGGCGTCGGGTCGGCGCGAGCTGGCTGGCCAGGGCGCCGGCGGCCAAGAAGATCGCAGCGCTGCTCACGACCGCGACCGCGAAGAACGCAGCCGCGCCGACGCCGATGTTGACGCCGCTCGCTCGCCCCACCGCCGCGGTCACCAGCACGGTGATGGTCCAAAGTGTGCCTAGGCCGACACCCAATCCCGCCAGGGCCTCGGCGGTCGCCGTGCGCCGGCTGGTCTGACCGGCGAGCAGGAGCTCCCACCGTCCGGCGTCCTCCTCGCCGCGAAGCAACCGGGTTCCGGCCAGCAGACCCCAGACCGCCCCGACGATGCTGAGAACCCCCAGCGAACGCCAAGCCGTGAAGCCGGCGACCGTACCGATCTGGTGGGCCGGACCGATCAGCGCGTTGAAGCCGAGGTTGGCGCCGAGCGTTTCCGCGAGCTGCGCCCGCTCGGCCGTCGTCTTGTAGGTGGCGGCGTATCCGAGCGCCGAAGAAACGACGTACACGCCGAACACGAGTCCCCAGACGACCGCCGATCGCGCATACCCGACGGGCCGTCAGTACGGCGATGACGATGCGCGGCGAGCGACTCGCGAGCTCGATCCCCGAGCCGAGGTCAATGGACATCGGCGAGGTGATCCGGTGTGTCGGCCGGGTTGCCGTAATGGGCCAGGAAGAGCTCTTCGAGGGACGGCTCGCGGCTCAGAAGTTCGTGCACCCCCGCGGCGGCGAGAACCTTGAGCAGCGGCTCTACGGTTCCCCGGACCTGGCAGCGCACGACGTGCCCCTCGACGTGGACCGAACTGACGCCCGGCACACGCGACAGGTCCGGCACCGACCCGTCGAAAGTCGCCTCGACGGTCAGCGATGAGAGGTGGCGCATCTGCGACAGCGTCCCCATCTCGACCAGTCGGCCGGCACGCAAGATGCCGACCCGGTCGCAGAGTGCTTCGACCTCACTGAGGATGTGCGAGGACAAGAAGATCGTCTGGCCATGATCCTTGGCCTCGTGCACGCAGCGTCGGAATTCCTGTTCCATCAACGGATCCAGTCCGCTGGTCGGTTCGTCGAGCACGAGCAGATCGGCGCGTGACATCAACGCGGCGATCAGGATCAGCTTCTGTCGGTTGCCCTTGGAATAGGTTCGGACCTTCTTAGACGGATCGAATGCGAATCGCGCGATCAATTCGTCGCGGTACCTCGGATCGACCCGGCCCTGGACGCGGCCGAGCAGGTGCAGCGTCTGCGCCCCGGTGAGCTCAGGCCACAGGCTGACCTCGCCGGCGACGTAGGCCAGCCGACGATGCGCCTCGACCGGTTGCCGTTCACAGTCGAACCCGAAGATGGCGGCGGTGCCTGTGGTGGCCCGGATCAGGCCGAGCAACAGCCTGATGGTTGTTGTCTTGCCGGCGCCGTTCGGCCCCAGATAGCCGACGACCTCACCGGCCACGACCTCGAGATCCAGGTCAGCGAGTGCGACCGTCGATCCGTATTTCTTCGACAATCCTTGCGTTCGAATCGCGAGCGCGGTCACCGCTGCCTCATCCCTCGCCGGCGACGCCAACGATCGACCGCAGTGCGACCGTCACCGTGACCGTCACCGTCAGCCTCGACCATGGTCCGAAGTCCTAGTGCGCGGACGAGGTTGACCATGGCAACGTTCTGGGCCAGGACGTCGGCGACGAACCGGGTGATTCCGCGCTGGCGGGCCTGGGCGATGCGGTCGAAGGAAGCCACCGCGACTATCGCGCCGTCGACGACGGCGCCCACGGCCAGGTGATCGGAGCCGACTGATCCTCTCAACTGCGCAACATATACATCCGCCGAACGTCGGCTCTGCGCGAAGTGGCGCAGGTAGCGCGAGTGGTCCGACGCCCGGTTGTCGAAGTCGGGCAGCGCGAGCTGATCATCGGTTCGAAGGGGGCGGATGTGGATCGACCGGCGGTCCGCAGTGAGGGCCTCGGCGTCAATGGTCGGCCCCGACGATGTCGTTGCTAGCTCCATCAGGCCACGCCTTGGTCGACCGCCTCCGACTTGTCCGGCTCGTGCACGACGAGCACCGGGCAGCTTGCGTGCTCGGCGCACGCCGAGCTCACCGATCCCAGCATCAGTCCGGCGAACCCGCCGAGACCACGACTGCCGACCACCAGCATCTGAGCCCCGACACTGTGCTTGATGAGCACCTTCGCCGGATTTCCCTCCTCGACCACGACATGGACGTTCGCCGGCCGATTCTCACCGAAGACCGCGTGGACGACCTGGTCGAGCAATTGGTGAGCCTCCTTCTGGGGCGACCAGCCGCCCGACATGAGCGCCCACCCGTAGGTGAGCGGCACCTGCCAGGTCGCGATCGCCACGATTCGGCCGCCGGTCGCGTCGGCCACGGTCACGGCCCACCGCAGCGCCGCCTCGGACGCGGCCGACCCGTCGATGCCGACGATAATTCGGTCGCGCGGCGTCTGATCCGTTTCGAGTGTCATTGTTCTCCTTAGTTGATGATCGAGCTTGACCAGGCGGCCGGCGCCAAGCCGTCGATGACCTCGACGATGCCGGGTAGCGAGCGGGCATCGGCGAGCGCCCGATCCGGGTTCATGCCGTCCTGCTGGGTCGATGGCCGACCACGGCGATCGGAATCGCGCAGTTGTGCATCAACCAAGCACCCAATGGACCGAGCCGCGAAAACGGGCTGCCGTCCTCGTGTCGGCAGCCGACAACCAACAGGTCGGCGCTGTGTGAGTGATGCGACCAGAGCCTGATCGGGCGCCGATTCGACCAGCAACGGGCGAATCGCGACGTCCGGGTACTCGAGTTGAACCGGGCGCACGCAATCGTCGAGCACGGCGCGCTCGGCTGCGCGGACCAACTCGATTCGCGCCGGGTCAACGGATCCGGCCCCGCCCGAACCCGAGCCGTACCGAACTGGCCCCGCCCAGCATCGCAGCGCCAGCACTTCCGCGTTGCGCCGCTTAGCCTCGGCCACGGCGAACCGCAGCGCGGCCTGCCCGCCCGGGTGCTGCGATACCCCCACAACGACGCACTTGGCCGCCACGACAGACCGGGTCGCATCGGGTGCCGGCAAGACGATGACCGGACAGCGGCCGTGGGCAGCGATTCTTTGACCGACCGAGCCGACCGACGCTCCGATAAAACGACTGACGCGGTGCGTTCCCGCCACAATCAGTTGCGCGTCGGCGCTGAGCGTGATCAGTAGGTCTGCGCTGGGCTGCCGTCGCAGCAAGGTGGTGACCTCGAGCGCCGGTTCGGCCGCTTCGGCGATGGCCTTGGCGCGGTCGAGATTCTTTGCCCCGACCAGCTCCGCCTCGGACAGGTCGCCCGAGTCGCCGGTATCCGGATGAAGGACCGCGGCCGGCTCGTCGATGGCATGCACGATGAGCAAGTTGGCGCCACGATCGTGCGCAGTGTGGGCGGCCCACGTCAGCACCTGCTCATCCGATTCGGAGCCATCGACGCCGGCGACCACGCACCTGGCCACGTCGGACCGAGTCATGTCAGGCCTCGAGGCCATCGTTCTCACCGTGCACGACGAGCACTGGGCACCGAGCATGCTCGACGCACGCGGCGCTGACCGAACCCAGCAGCAGCCCGGCGAAGCCGCCGTGACCGCGGCTGCCGACGACCAGCAGGTAGGCCGTCTTACTCTCATCGAGCAGAACCGGTGCCGGCAGTCCCTGCTTGACGACCACACGGAACCCGGCCGGTCGTTCCTGGCCGAGGACCTGGTCGACTGTTTCGGTCGCCGTCTTCTCAGCGTCGCCGGCCGGGTCGAACTCTTCCGGCAAATAGGTGCCGCCGTACATGACAGGTAGGTGCCAAGCGACAACGACGTCGATCGTCGCGCCGGTCGTCTTCGCCATTCGCAGCGCCCACCGTAAGGCTTGGGCCGAGCACGACGATCCGTCAATGCCGACGACAATTCTGGGCATCGGGCTCATCGGCCGACCTCCTTGTTCGTGGTCTCGTTTCCAGTCTCGGTCTGATCGGCGGCGTCGAGTAGGGCACTTTGGCCCTAATGACCACGGCAGCGGTTACAGCAGCGGATTGCGCCGGCGCCGGGACGCCAACATTGTCGAGCCGAACATCGTCGTCGACGCTGCGCAGGTAGGGACCGAGTTCCTCGGCGGCGATCTTGTCGTCGGGCGACCAGGGCGGCTGGTCGTGAAAAGACGTTTGCCATCCCAGCCCGTCGATGACATAGGCCGAGAGGTATATCGGCACGCCACCAGTGATCAACTTGGCGTCGATCCGCGGCCGGAGCGGCGCGGGTCGGGGTCCGAGTCCGGCCAGATGGACGATCGCGGCGGCCGCGGTGTCAGCCTGCTGGGCACTGATACCACCCTGTTTGACGGGCTGATCCGTCGCATCGCCGGCCGCGAAGATCCGGCCGCCGGCGTTGCGGACCTGGCCGAACTCGTCGATGTGCAGGAAACGGTCGAACGCGAATCCGGGGATTCCGGCGATGTTGGGACCACTGATCGACGGCAGGGTGACGATGCGATCCACTTCGAGGTCGGGTTCGCCGCGGTGC
Organism: uncultured Actinomycetes bacterium; assembly: GCA_963730855.1. Lineage (GTDB taxonomy): Bacteria > Actinomycetota > Actinomycetes > Mycobacteriales > Jatrophihabitantaceae > CAVSTK01. Next base: position 90,960 of record CAVSTK010000006.1, on the reverse strand, counting down.
AGGCTCAGACGGCCGCGCGCCGGGATCAGCGGATCAGTGTTCGCATGCAGGGTGATGCCGAGTTCGCCGAGCAGTAGCTCGATCCGCAGGCCGGCGTCCGGACCGAGAACGGCCAGCGGCCGGGCATCCGCGATCGACACCGAGATATCCAGTGGGATTGCGCCGTACCGGGCGAAGCGGGCCGTCATTATCGCCAGTTCGTACAGGGGCAACGGCCAGGCGGGGCCGGGGGGCAGAACGAACGCAAGCCGGGTGACCCGTCCCGCCCCGATGTCTTCGATGATCTTTCGATACAGGTCGCCGCCATCACGGCCGGTGAAGGTATCGGCGAAATTCGAGTGGCTGCGCTCACGTCCGCCGATGGCCAGCAACAATGCGTCGTAGCCGATGGAATTGGCGCCGGACGTATGCACGACCCGCTGCTCGCGATCGAGCCACGCCAGTGAGTCCTTCATCCACCGCGCGCCTGCATCGGCGGCGATTCGAGCGATCGGGTAGCGCCGCACCGCGTCGCGCGCGAACGGCTCGACCACCGTCAGCGGGCGGTAGACCAAGTCGTCGTCCGGTGATATCAGCGTCACATCGAGCTTGTCGTTCGCGAGTCGGTGCAGCCGCAGGAGCGCCTCCGCGCCGGCGATTCCACCCCCACATACGACCACTGAGAAATGCGCCATGGTCACTCAGCTCGCCAGCTCTTCACGGCCGCGGTCCACTCGTCGGGTACGACAAGCACCGGGCACCTGGCCTGCTCGACGCAGGCACTGCTCACCGATCCGAGCAACCGGCCGACGGCGCCGCCGTGTCCTCGGGTACCGACGATCAGCATCCGGGCGCCGACACTCTCCTCGACGAGCGTCCTCGCGGCATTGACCGTGCCGGACGCACAACCGCAGCTCCGCGGGAGGATCGTCATCGAAGGCCGCGGCAACGGTGTCGGCCAGCTTGGCCGCGGCCTGGCCGGCAAGGTCGGCATCCGGGGGCAGCGGCGCCCAGCCGGCGCTGGGCGATGCCACGGCCGGGACCTGCCATACGGTGACGGCTTCCACCTCACATCCGAGTAGCCGAGCCAATCGCCGTCCCCAGATCAGTGCTTGTCTGGACGACTCGGAGCCATCGACCCCAACCACGATCCGACCCACGTCGGGACGGGTCACTCCAGCCCCGTCGTCCAGATCCGTCGCACTCATCGCTGCCCCTTCTGCCATATCGCGCAGCGCCAACGCTGGCGGCTGCTCGGTTCGCGCGACACGGCCGAACGACCGCTACCGGTAGGACCTTTGGCCCCGACGGCGCACTCTCGGGATCCCCGTGTCACTGCGGCCACGTCGTGCCTGGGTCCCACGATCACCCTGCGACGGACAAAGGACCCGAGCTAGGGCCGAAGGTCCTCAACAAGAATGGCCACCGCGCGGCGGGCTAGGACGTTGCTGATGCGGATGGCAATGGCGCTGGTGCGGACGACGCGCTGGGCGGGCGGCGAGGTTGTATGTGACCGTTCGATCCATTCGGCGGCGGGTAGCGCTGCCCATCGGCCGCTCGACCGAAGGTGGGTTGACGGTGGTGAACGTTTCTACCGTTGAGCTGGCTGCCGCCCAGCAAGCCCAGACCGAACAGCAGCACGGCGGCGACAACGGCAATCGCGCAACCGCGGGCTCGCGCTGTGGTGCGATCCACGGGCTGCGCGGTCGGCGGGGCACCGGCGCGAAGGTCTGATCGGTTCAAAGCTTCCGCGTTGACTTATGACCAACCGTGCCGGAGCATCACCTCTTAACGGCGATTAAATAATGCTCGTGACACTGGTTGGCGGCAGACAACGCCGACAGTTTTCGAGGGGGTCTCGAGCGACGAACTGGTGCCGATTCGAGTGGCTAGGTCTGTATGAGCTTGGCTGCGTGGTATTCGGAGCAGTGAATGTTCATGCGCAGTCGTGCCCCCGCGGCTCAAACACCAGGCCGCCCGGGCGACCGTCCAAGCCCGTCGACGCATCATCTGTGGTCGGTGGCCGCGGTTCTGGTCGCCGTCTGCGGCATTGTTGTCTCCTTATCCGCAGCCCAAATGGTCGGCGCGCACGACGGCGATAAGGCCTTGAAGTCATTCGAACGTTCGTCCGCGACCGTCGCCTCGACGTTGCAGTTGGCGATCGAACACGACAATGACGTCGTCGCTGACGCGGGCGGGCTTCTCGCTGGTCCGAACCTGACGCCGACCGAGTTCACGACGGTGGGCGACCGCCGGCCGGGTGCTGGACCGCTACCCGGAGATGTCCGGCATCGGCTCGCTGGTCATAGTCGAAGCATCGTCGCTGCCCGCTTGGACGGCTCGTTCGCTGGTCGATCCAGGCGGCCTCCTGGGCGCTGGCGGGACTTTCGCGGTCATACCACCGGGTGCGCGTCCGTTCTACTGCTTACCGTCAGCGAGCGTCGCCCGCGATCCGGTCGTCGACGACGCCGGCCGGTTTCGACTATTGCGCCGATCCGACAAGCAGTGCCGCGCTGCTCAGCGCGCGTGACTCGGGTCAAGGGCAGCTATTTGCCCGTACGTCGTCGCTGGCGTCACGTTGCTCGGGGTCCAGACTCCGATCTACCGAGGCGGGGTGACTCCGAGCACGGTCGCAGCCCGACAGGCTGCGTTCGCCGGCTGGGTCGGCACCTCGGTCGACCCAGCCATTTTGTTGAACCGCGCACTTCAAGGCCAGTCGAGCCTTTCGGTCGCCATGCGCTATCACGCGGGCGGGCAGGACGTCACCTTCAGCAGTGGCGTAGCCAAGTCTGGTGCACAGATCTCGACGACCGACCTGAACAATGGCTGGACGGTGCAGACCTTCGGGCTGGTCAACCACGGCGGACTCACCGATGGCAACGCGCTCGTCGTGTTGCTCGCCGGGCTCGCGCTCAGCGTGCTACTCGGACTGCTGATGTTCATCCTCGGTACCGGCCGGGAACGAGCACGCCGCCAGCTGGAACAACGGACCGGTGAGCTTCACCATCAGGCCCTGCATGACGCGTTGACCGGCCTGCCCAACCGAGCTCTGGTCATGGATCGCATCGAGCAGTTGCTGGTCCGGGACCGCCGGAACCAGACCACCGGAGCGGTACTGTTCTTGGACCTCGATGACTTCAAGAACGTCAACGACACGCTCGGCCACGGAGCCGGAGACCGGCTGCTGATCGCGGTCGCCAATCGGCTTTCGGGCACGCTGCGCGGCGTCGACACGATCGGACGTATGGGGGGCGACGAGTTCGTCGTCCTCATCGATGGGTCATCCGTCGACGTTGCGCCGGAACTCGTCGCGGAACGGCTGCTCGACGTGATGCGCCAACCGTTCGAACTCGACGACGCTTCGATGCCACTCACCGTCAACATCAGCATCGGTATCGCAACCGGAGACCGGGTCAGCGCGGATGAGCTACTCCGGGATGCCGACGTCGCCCTCTACCAGGCGAAGGGCGGCGGCAAGAATCGTTATGAGGTCTTCGACCCGCAGATGCAGACGTCCATCAGCCGCCGTACCGATCTTGAGTTCGACCTTCGTTGCGCCCTTCCGGGCAATCAGTACCGGCTCATGTACCAAGCGATCTACAACCTCGCCGACCTCACCGTCGTCGGCGTCGAAGCGCTGCTGCGGTGGGACCACCCGACCCGGGGCCTGATCTCGCCGGACGAGTTCATCCCGATCCTCGAGCAGACCGGGCAGATCCGCGACGTCGGGCGCTGGGTCCTGGGCCAAGCCTGCCGTCAGATGGCCGCCTGGCACTCCCAGGGCGACAGGCTCGACGTCTCGGTCAACGTGTCCGGTCGCCAGCTCGACCACGACGGCGTCATCGGCGACGTGCGCGACGCCTTGCAGAGCAGTGGCCTGCCCGCGCGATCGCTAATCATCGAAGTCACCGAAACCGCGCTCATGCATAACGTCGAGGCCACCGCACGACGACTGCGAGCGATCAAAGACCTCGGGGTCAGGATCGCCGTCGATGACTTCGGCACCGGTTACTCCTCGCTGGCGTACCTGCGCCAATTTCCGGTCGACTGCCTAAAGATCGATCGGATGTTCACCAGCGCCGTCACCAGCTCCCCGGAATCCAAAGCTCTCGTCGGTACTCTCGTCCAGCTCGGACGGGACCTCGGGCTCTCAACCCTGGCCGAAGGCGTCGAAACGACCGAGGAGATGGACGTTCTCCGCGGAGCCCACGTCGACCAGGCCCAGGGCTTCCTGATGTCTCGCCCCCTCGACCCCGAAGCGGTCGAAGCCCAAATTCTCGCTCCAACCCGCCGCCGGGCGATGAGCGGCTCAGCTAACGGACACCAACCCGATCGATGATCGGTGACCTCGGGGTCAACCGGCTCGGGCCGGTGTGGTGAAGTCTGCTGATGGGGATGCCGCGCCGAATAGATGATTTTCAACGTCGCCATCCGAGTGTCGCGTTCCCGGTGGCCGTCGTCTACAAATACATCGACGACTCAGGGGCCTACCTCGCCGCCCTCATTGCGTATTACGGCTTGGTGTCGCTCTTCCCGCTGCTGCTATTGACCTCGACGATCCTCGGGCCTCGTCCTGGTTGGCGATCCACGCCTGCAAACGCAGGTCCTCAATTCGGCGCTGCACCAATTCCCCATCGTCGGCGACCAGCTCAGCGACCCCAAGAAGATCAGCGGCGGAACGGTCGGGTTCGTGGTCGGCATCGGCGGATCGTTCTACGGCGGCCTGGGCGTCGCCCAAGCGATCCAGTACGCAATGAACACCGCTTGGCGGATACCCCGCAATCGCCGACCCAACCCGTTCAAGGTCCGCGTCGCGCGGCCTGCTGATCCTGGCCACCGCCGGGCTCGCCGTGCTGGCAACCACCGCACTGTCGGCACTGGGTGCCAGCAACGCCGGTTCCTTCGGTGTCGCTGTCCGAGTTCTGGTTCTGGCGGCTTCGGTTGCCCTGAACGCCGCGGTTTTCGTGTTCGTCTTCCGAATCGCCACGGCCCGGGACCTAGCGACGAAAGATGTCGCCCTCGGTGCGCTGGTGGCCGCGGTCGTCTGGCAACTTCTGCAATCGTTCGGCGTTCTTTACGTCGCCCATGTAGTGCGTCACGTCAGTCAGACCAACGCCGTATTTGCGTTCGTCCTGGGTTTGATCGCGTTCCTTTACATCAGCGCTGCCGCCCTCATCCTCTGTGTCGAGATCAACGTCGTGCGGGTCGAGAAGCTTCATCCGCGCTCGCTCATGACGCCGTTCACCGACAACGTCACCCTGACCGCCGCAGATCGACGCGCCTACACGACCCAGGCCGAGGCCCAGCAGATGAAAGGCTTCGAGGACGTCGCCGTCACCTTCGACAGTTCCAGCAGTTTCGACAGTTCCAACCGCGACTCGGACGGACCCGATCAGAGCCCGAGCGGCAATCCGGCGTAGTTCTCGGCCAGCCCGGTGGCGGCGGCTGAACTGGTCGCGATCCAGCGCAGTTGCGACAGCTGAAGCTGCGCCTCGAACGGGTCGGCATTGGCGTGCAGCATGGTCGTCATCCACCACGCGAAGTGCGTACACCGCCAGACCCGGCGCAGCGCGGTGTCACTGTAGGCGTCGGCCAGTGACGAGTCGCGGTCGGCGATCAGTGCGATCAGCGCCGGGGCCAAGAGGGCGACGTCGGCGATCGCCAGGTTGAGACCCTTGGCCCCGGTCGGCGGCACGATGTGCGCGGCGTCGCCGGCGAGGAAGAGCCGGCCGCGTCGCATCGGCGCGAGAACGTAGCTGCGCATCGGCAGCACGCTGCGTTCGGTGATCGGGCCGGGGTGCAGCTGCCACCCGCCCTGACCGTGCCCGAGACGCAGGGCCAGAGCGTCCCAGATCTGCTGGTCGGTCCAATCCCGCACGTCGGTGCCCGGGCGGCACCTGCAGGTAGAAGCGGCTGACCGAGCTCGACCGCATCGAATGCAGCGCGAACCCTTCCGGGTGCCAGGCGTAGATCAGCTCGTCCGTCGAGGGGGCGACGTCGGCGAGGATGCCCAGCCAGGCGTAGGGATAGTCGCGTTCCCAGACCGTGCCTCGGTCAGCGACGAGTGATCGACTCGGGCCGAATGATCCGTCGCAGCCGGCAACGGCGTCCGCCCGCAGCCGCTGTGACACCCCGGTCTCATCGCGGAAGCTGACGAAGGGACGATCGGTGTCGACGTCATGGACCTCGACCTCGCTCGCGTCGTAATAGACCAGTTGGCCGCTGCGCATCGTGCGAGTGGCCGAGATCGCGAGTGAGTTCGGTCTGGCCGTAGATCCAGACTCCACGGCCGATGAGGTCGACGAAGTCGAGGTGGTGACGCTCGTCGGGCCACTGCAGATAGATGCCGCGGTGCCGATCGCCCTCACGGCGCAGCCGGTCGGCGAGATTCGCCTCCTCGAGCAGATCGACCGATGACTGCTCGAGTACCCCGGCCCGGATCCGGGCCTCGACGTACTCGCGGCTGCGGGTCTCGATCAACACCGAATCGATACCGTTCGCGGCGAGCAGCAGCGAGAGCAGCAAGCCGGCCGGACCGGCCCCGACGATGGCAACCGGAGTGCGCATTTCGTGGGCGGCCGGCACTAGATGATCGCTGTCATTACCGGAGCCGCCGTGTCGACCATGGGCACATCGCACTCCGCTTCTCGCCGTCGGGTCGTTCGAGCCGGCTCAGAATATCGGCGAACCTGACGATGCTCCGTAGGGCCGCATCTCGCCACGCGCGCACGTCCTGCACACCTCGGTCTCATGGAACCGTACGACTCAGGGCCGAGCCGAAGATCCGACTGCGGTCAGATGCGTGCGCCCGGGCTGACCGGCAGGGTGAACGTCATGGTTATGACAACGAACGGAGCGCGTGATCTGGTGGTCCGCGTTCGTGGACTGCGAAAGTCGTACGGGTCTCGGACGGTGGTGGACGGCCTGGACCTCGATGTGGCGGCCGGCGAGGTCGTCGGCATCATCGGTGCGAACGGCGCCGGCAAGACCACGACCGTGGAGTGCATCCAGGGGTTGCGGCGACCGGATGCCGGCGAGGTGCGGGTGCTCGGCCTCGATCCGGTCCGCGACGCCGACTCGGTCCGTCGGCGGATCGGATCGCAGCTACAGGACTCGGCGTTGCCCGATCGGCTGCGGGTGGATGAGGCGATCGACCTTGTTCGCAACCGACCGAGCGGTCGACGCGCAGGCGCTGCTCGACCAGTTCGGGTTGATGGCCCGTCGCCGGTCGGTGTTCGCGTCGCTGTCCGGCGGCGAGCGGCAGCGGCTGTTCCTGGTGCTGGCCCTGCTGAACCGACCCGAGCTGGTGATCCTCGATGAGCTGACCCAGGGCCTGGATCCCGCCGCCCGGCGCGGGGTGTGGGCGGCGGTCGAGCAGCTGCACGAGCTGGGCACGACCGTCCTGCTCGTCACCCACGAGCTGGACGAGGCCGAAGCCCTGTGCGGTCGGGTCATCGCCATGCGGGACGGGCTCGTCCTCGACCAGGGCACCCCGGCTGAACTCGTCGCGCGCCATGCTGCCTGGGCGACCGTCCGCTTCAGCGCCCCGCCCGAACCGCTCGCGCTGCAATCCGCCATCGCCGGCCTCACCGGGGTCCGTGACGTCCTGCGTTGCGGGCCCGACCTCGTCGTGCACGGCGACCGCCAGGTGATCGCGCGCGTCGGTGCCGAACTGGTCCGCCACGACTACCTGCCCGATGACCTGCGCGTCGACATTCCCGACCTCGAGGCCGCCCTGCTCAGCCTGCTCGCCGAACCGGCGGCACCGGCGGCGGTTCCGGCCGTCCCGTCCCTGATCGGAGCCCACCGATGACCACTGCGACCGCCACCCTCACCGCAAGCACGAGCCGCCGCGTCCACGCCCGATCGTCGGTCCACCGCCTGATGCGCGCCGAGCTGCGGCTGCTTCGCCGCGACCCGCTCACCCTCACGTTCGTCTTCGCGTTCCCGGTCGTCACCATGCTGATCATCGGCGGCTCGTTCGGGACGACGCCCGACCCCGCCTTCGCCGGCCAGAACCCGGCCCACTGGTACGTCGCGTCATACCTGACCGTGGTCATCGCCGCCACCGGGTTGATCATGATGCCCGTCCACATCGCGTCCTACCGGGAACGCGGAGTGCTGCGCCGCTTCGCCGCGGCCGGCTTCTCACGCTGGTCCTTCGCGCTGGCCGAACTGGCTCTCGGGCTGGTCGCGATCGCGCTGAGCTCGGCGTTGTTGCTCGTGGTGGCGGCGCCCGTCTACGGCGTCCCCACCGTCGAGAGTTGGTGGCGGGTCGGCGCCGGGTTCGTGGCCGGCTCGATCGGCTTCGTCGCGGCCGGCGTGCTGCTCGGCACCGTCCTGCCGTCCGCCCGAGCAGCGCAGGCGGTCGGGACTGCTGCTCTTCTTCCCGTCCTTCCTGCTCGGCGCCGGCGGTCCCCCGCCCCACGTCATGGGGTCGGCCCTGCGGGCCATCGCCGGTCCGCTGCCGCTGACCCTGATGACCAGGTCGATCCGCGAACCGTGGTTGGGCATCGACGCGGCCACCGGCCCGCTGATCGCCGTGGTCGTCCTGGCCTCGGTCGCCGTCGTCGCCGCGGCCCGGCGCACCGCACTTTGATCGGCTGGTGACTGAACTCCAGCCGCCCGTAGGCTCGGCCGCGATGAATCTGCTCCGCGTGCAGGCGCCCCGGCTGGTGCCGGCGACCGTTCTCGTCGCGTTCGTTCTGGTCGGCATAATCGCCCACGGCGTCGATGCGATCAGGTTGACCGCGGGGGTGATCGCCGTCCTCGCCATGCTCGGATTTCGGACGGGCCGGCCGGCCTGGGCACTGATTCCACCAGCGGCGGCGAGCACCATCGCGGTCGCGTTCATCTGCCATGGTTCGTCGGGCAACCCGGGGTGGTTCGCGTCGGTCACGGTCGTGGGCTGGCTGGCCTGGATCGGCTGGGCCCGTGGCCTGGATCACCGAGTACGTGACGGCCATCGGCGTTTTGGTAGTCGAGGTGATCGCCGATCCCGACCACGGCTGGCTGCCCTGGATCGCCGGCACGACCTTTGCCGTCGTCGCCTGCCAGGTCGCCCAGCACGAGCGGCGCCTGGCCGAGCAGCTGCGCACGGCGCAGGCCGGACTGGCCGAGCGGGCCCGGGTCGAGGAGCGCAACCGCATCGCCCACGAGATCCACGACGCGGTCGCGCATGCGCTGACGGTGTCGCTGCTGCACATCTCGAGTGCCCGCCTGGCTCTGGACGAAGATGTCGCCGAAGCCAGTCACCTGATGGCCGAAGCGGAGAAACAGGGCCGCCTCGCGCTGACCGAGGTTCGGCAGGCGGTCGGCCTGCTCCGCCAGGACGGGCAGGTCACCGACCTGCTGCCCGGCGCCGACCAGCTCGGACGGCTCGTCGACACCGTCCGCGGCGCCGGAGTCGACGTGCAGTTCGAGACGAGTGGCCCGGTGACCGAACTACCCAATACGACCGGCGTCGTGCTGTACCGGATCCTGCAGGAGGCTCTGACCAACAGCGTCCGGCACGCGCCCGGCGCGAAGGCTCGATGTCGCCTGCAGGTGCAGCCAACCACTGTCACCTTGACCGTTGAGACACCGTTGGCCCCGCCGATAACGCCGATAACGCCGACAGCGCCGGTCGCGGGAGGCACGGGGCTCGCGAGTATGCGCGCCCGGGCGGAGGCTCTTGGTGGTACGTGCACGGCCGGACCGCGACGCCGGCACCTGGCGGGTCGTCGCGGTGCTGCCGCTGCACGGGTTCGGCCAAGAGGTGATGGCGTGATCCGGGTGCTGCTGGTGGATGATCAAGATCTGATCCGGGCCGGCCTGCGTGGGCTACTCCGTAGCCGATTCGGATTCGAAATCGTCGGGGAATGCGTTGACGGCTCGGGCGTCGTGGCGGCGGTCGCCGAGACCGCGCCCGACATCGTGCTGATGGACGTGCGCATGCCGGTGCTCGACGGCGTCCAGGCAACGCGCGCGCTGCAGCAACTCGGCGCCGCTCCACCCGTGCTCATCCTGACCACATTCGACGACGACGAGATACTCGCCGCCGCACTGCGCGCCGGAGCATCCGGATTCCTGCTCAAGGGCGTTCCCGCCGCCGACCTGCAAAAGGCAGTCCGCACGGTCGCTGACGGCGGCGCGTGGCTCGACCCCGCCGTTACCGCGCGCGTCCTGCAGACCTACCGATCAGCGGCGCCGTCGCCGCCCACCGCCAACTCGGCCCTCGCGATCCTCACCGCCCGCGAACGCGAAGTGCTCATCCTCATCGCTCGCGGCGCGACCAACATCGAGATCGCCGCGGAACTCGTCCTGAGCGAAGGAACCGTCAAGACCCACATCGGCCACCTGTTCACCAAGCTCGACGTACGCGACCGAGCAGCGGCGATCGTCTTCGCGTTCGACACCGGGCTGGTCCAACCAGGCCCGCGATGAGGCCGCAGGCGCAATAGTCATCGGCTCCGACGCGCGACCATGTTGCCTTCTGCTAATACTGGCTGCGACTCGAGAGGGGTAATGATGGCGTTCCTTGACGGTTGCCGGGTTCTGGACCTGACCGACGAGCGGGGCATGTTGGCCGGCCGGATGCTGGCCGACCTGGGTGCCGACGTCGTCCAGGTCGAACCGCCTGATGGCAGTTCTGCGCGTCGGTGCGCGCCGCTCAATGACGTGTCCGGGTCCTACTTCTTCGACGCCTTCGCCGCCAACAAGCGAGGAGTTACCGCCGATCTGCAGACGGACTCGGGCCGAGCGACTGGTCCGCACCCTGGCGGCAACGGCGGACATCCTGATCGAGTCGGCCGATCCGGGTGTCATGCAGCGGTACGGCCTGGACTGGCCCGACCTGCGTGAAGCCTGCCCGGCGTTGATCTACGTTTCCGTCACCGCATTCGGCCGCACCGGACCGAAGGCGCACTATGCCGCCGCCGACCTGACGGTGTGGGCGGCCGGTGGACCGCTCGACGCGCACCGCGACGGCGATCGGGCGCCGCTGCGAATATCGCTGCCCCAGGCATTCCTGCATGCCAGTGCCGACGCGGCGAGCGGCGCGCTGTTTGCCCTGCACGCTCGGACACAGACCGGACGAGGGCAGCACGTCGACGTCTCCGCGCAGTCGGCGCTGAGTGTCGCGACGATCGGTCAGGTGCTCGCGTACGCGGTCGGGGACGACGATCCGTCCTGGTTCGGTGTGCGGATCGATCAGAGCGGCAGCGGCTCCCGGACCGCGCCGAGCACGCGAAAGTGGATCTGCCAGGACGGGGTCGTCGAGTTCCATCTGAGCGTGGGCCCCGGCGCGGGGAGCTTCAGTGCCGCGTTCATCCGGTGGATGGTGGACGAGGGAGCGGTCGATGCGGCCCTTCTCGATATCGATTGGAAGACGGTCCCGGCCCAGCTCGACGCGGGCACCTTCACGCTCGCCGACCTCGCTGATATCCGCACCCAGATCACCGCGTTCCTACTCACCAAGACCAAGGACGAGATCCTGGTGGCGGCTTCAGACCGCAAGCTGCTGTGCGTCCCGGTGTACGACACCGCCGACGTCGGACGCAGCGAGCAGTTGTCCGACCGTGACTTCTGGTTCGACGCCGACGTCCAGGACGCCGGGCGGCGGCGTCGATTGCCCGGCCGCTTCGCTCGCACCACGCCCGACGGGTTCGCCCTGCGGCGGCCCGCGCCCCTACTCGGCGAGCACACCCGTGAGGTGCTGGCCGATTGGACCGCGCCGCCGCAGGTCGATCGGCGGCCGGCCCGAGCGTCGTCCAGCGATGACCTACGGCCGATGGCCGGACTCAAGGTCCTCGACCTGAGCTGGGTGGTCGCCGGGCCCCTGATCGGCCGGTCACTCGCCGATTTCGGGGCCACCGTCGTCCGGGTGGAATCGTCGGCTCACGTCGATCCGAGCCGGTCGTTGCCGCCGTATTACCGCGGCGTGGCCGGCAGCGGCAACTCGGCGGTCTACGAGACCTGTAACGCCGGCAAGCTCGGCCTGGCCGTCGACTTGAGCACCGAGCAGGGACGACGAATCGTGCGCGAACTCGCGGACTGGAGCGATGTCGTCGTCGAGTCCTACGCGCCGGGCCGGATGGCGCGGTGGGGACTTGACTACGTCGCGCTGAGCGCGGATCGCGACGACCTCGTGATGGTGAGTTCCTCGCTCATGGGCCAGACCGGGCGGCATTGCCAGCTGGCGGGGTTCGGAAATGTCGGCGCTGCACTGAGCGGGTTCCAAGACATCGTCGGTTGGCCCGATCGACCTGCGGTCGGGCCGTTCGGCCCGTACAGCGACTTCATCGGGCCCAGGATGGGCACCGCGACGGTGCTCGCGGCGCTCGACTACCGCCGCCGTACCGGCAAGGGCTGCTACATCGACGTGTCCCAGATCGAATCGGCGGTCTACTTCCAGTCGCCGGAGTTGGCGTGGCACTTCGATACCGGCGGCATCGTCAGTCGGATGGGCAACGCCGACCGAATGAACGCACCGCACGGCGTCTACCCGTGTTTGAGCGAGAACGGCGAGGATCGCTTCGTCGCCGTGGCCGTCCGTAACGACGTCGAGTGGCAGCGCCTCTGCGAGGTAATGGATCGCCCTGACCTCGCGCGCGACGATGCTCTGGCCACCGCGCCGGGACGGCAGGTCCGCGGCTCGCAGCGTCGACGAGGCCATCGCCGAATGGACGTCGACGCGGCTCGCACAGGATGTCGAGGTGACTATGCAGGCGGCCGGTGTTCCCGCCCACCGGTCGGCCAACAGCCGCGACTTCTGCAGCGATCCGCAGCTGGCGCACCGCGGCTACCTCGTCACCGTGCCGCATCCGGTGCACACGTCCGCGATCGTGGAGGGGCCACGCTCGATGCTGTCCGACACTCCCGGACAGGTGCTTCGCGCCGGCGCCGACGTTGGGTGAGCACAACGACTACGTGCTGCGGTCGCTCCTCGGTTACCGCTCGTCGGATATCGCGCGGCTGACCGGTGAAGGAGTACTGCGATGACCCAGCCAACGGTCACCCTCGCCGAACTGGTCGATGACTTCCGGGCCGAGTGCGCGGAACTGGACGCGCTCGTCGCCGGGCTACCCGCCGCGGCCTGGCGGTGGCTCACCCCCGCCATCGGGTGGACGGTGGCGGACCAGATCCAGCACCTGTCGAAGACGGATGAGTTGACCGCCCTGGCCGTGCTCGATCCGGACGCCTATTCGGCCCGACGGTCGGCGGCGGCGGACGCAGTCGATCCGGACGGGCCGGCCGAACCGCCGGCCGAACCTTCGCCGGCTGACATCCTGGCGTCGTGGCGCATCAACGCGGCCGCCTCCGCCGACGCACTGTCGGCCGCGGCACCCGGCAGCCGGCTGCCGTGGGTCGGGCGCACGATGAGCCCGCTCTCGATGACCACCGCGCGGATCATGGAGACCTGGGCGCACGGAGTGGACATCGCCGATACGGTCGGGGCTGACAAACGAGCCACCGACCGCCTGCGGCACGTCGCCGATCTTGGGGTGCGAACGCGCGACTTCGCCTTCAACAATCGTGGCCGACCAGTTCCCGCCGCGGCGTTCCGGGTCGAACTGACCGGACCAGGTGGTCAATTGTGGACCTGGGGTCCGAGTGACGCGGTCGAATCGGTGACCGGAACCGCGTTGGACTTCTGTCTCATCGTCACCCAAAGACGCCACCGCAGCGAGCTAGCCCTGGTGTCGACCGGCCCGAACGCCGACGAATGGCTCGACATTGCTCAGGCCTTCGCCGGCCCACCCGGGCCCGGGCGAGAACCCGGCCCGGCTACATCCGTGGAAGAATCCCCGTCATCCGACTCGGGCCCACATCAGGATGGACGGCCGCAAACATGATCACGGAAGTGCGTATTTACACCATGAAGCCCGGGCGTCTCGATGACTTCCTGAGCGTGTTCCACACGGGAATCGTGCCGACCAGCAAGGCCTACGGAATTCGAGATTCTCGGCGCTTGGCGCAACGACGACAAGAACGAGCTGGTGTGGGTCCGGTCCTACCCGGACAAAGCGACGCTTGAGACTTATGAGAATTGTCCCGAGCGGGCGGTCTATTCGCCGACGAGCAGGGAGTGCCTCGACACCTTCGAGGTTCGCACCGTAGAGAACGTCCTTCAGGATTAAGCCGGACGGCACGCTCGTGCGCGCCGCTCTGGACTAGCGCGGGGTTCGTCACCTCAGCGAACGTGTCGGCCACCCAGTCGGCTACAAAGGTGCTGACGTGGGGCAGATCGTCGAGGCCGATGTGCTCACTCGCACCTTCCTCGGCCGTGAAGATGCGCAGCTCCCGCTTCGGGGATCGGGTCGCCTGGTCGTAGGACCGGTGTGCGTAGCGCAGTGGTATCTGCCGATCGTTGGCGCCGTGCGTGATCAGGAACGGGACGTCGATCTGGTCGACCACGCCGTCGAGGTGGACGCCATCGGCGAACTCGATGAACTCGTTGAGGTCGGAGTACCCCCACACCCACAGCACGTGTTGCCAGTAATGCGGCACCGGACGTTCGCCCTCGCGCTCGAGCCGGGCCCGCTGCACCTCGCCCCAGTTGTGATTGGCTCCCCACGCCACGACCAACGCGAATCGCTTCTCGAACGCTGCGGCCCGCGGCGCGAAGTACCCGCCCAACGACCAGCCGACAATTCCGATGCGGTTCGGGTCGACGTCCTCGCGCTGTTCGAGCCAGTCGACCGCTGCTTTCGCCCACGCCTCGGCGTCGATGCGAGCCGTAGGTTCTGCAGGCGCAGTGCTTCGCCGGTGCCGGGTTGGTCGAGCATCAGACATGAGATGCCGCGCGCGGCCAGCTCCTCCCAATGCCCGGACGAGTACTGATGCTCCTTGGTGGAGTCCAAACCGTTCACGAGAACGATCACGGGGGCCGCACCGTCGCGGGCCGCGGGCGCCTGACTGAAGTAAGCCGGCAGCGACGACCCCTCGTACGGGATGGTCACGCGGGTGACCCGACCCTGATCGCGCAGCTCGAACGCCTTCTGCTGCAGCTCGAGCACCCGCCGGTAGGTCGGGACCCGGTTCGGGTCGGAACTCGAGAGCATTCGCTCGGCCTGGCAGAGGTAGTTGGTGGCCCGGGCGTACAGCTGCCCGGCCGTTCGCTCATGGCCAGCCGATTCGGCCTCTTCGGCCCGACCGACGAGCTGATCGGTCAACGAGGTCCAGGCCCGGAGGAAGTCCGGGGTGCCGGCATCGGCTCCGGCGAGCGCCGCCTCTTTGATCGGACGGCAGGCCCGGTCGACCTCGTCGATCAACCCGCCCGAGTTCAGCGTCGCCACGACACCGAGACTCCACACGTAATTGCCGGGGAAGTACTCGAACACAGCTCGGTCCTTTCGCTCGCGGTTCCGCGGTCCGTCCGGCTCGGCTCAGACGGGCGGGGCGACGAACAACCCCTGGTCCAAATCGTTGAACGACTTCGTGGCAACGAACTCGTTCATCGCGTTCGCGGTGCCCCACTGATCCGACACCTCGGGCTGGGAGAAGTCATACACGTGCGGGTGCCAGCTATCCTCATCGATCACGTCGAGTTCGGTGGTGTATTCGACGGTGTTTCCGTGCGGGTCGAGGAAGTAGCTGAAGGTGTTGTTTCCGGCCAGGTGACGGCCCGGGCCCCAGATCTTCTCCACCCCGTCCCGGAGCATCCGGCCGGTGCCGCGCATGTACTCGTCGATCCCACGCAGCTCGAAGCTGGCGTGATGCAACGAGGGATGCGGGCCGCGGGCGATCGCCAGGCTGTGGTGCCAGGGATTGATCCGCATGAACCACATCATCTCCCCCATCCGCGGGTGCATGAGGGTGTCCGACAACGCGAACGAAAGGTGTTGCTCGTAGAACGCCCGCGTGGCCTCGGGTTGGGCCGAGTTGACGACGACGTGGGAGAGCCGCACGGGGACGGACTCCCCCGGTTCGATCATTCGATGCTCGACGGACGTCGACGTCCGAGCTGACTTCGACCGAGCCCGTCCTTCGTTGTCGAAGAACCGGAATCCGTAACCGCCGCCGGGCGTTTGCAATGCCACGGGTTCGTTGATGAGTTGCACCCCGCCGGACGCCAGCCGCTCGGCGAGGGTGTCGACCGCGGCCGCATCCGCGGCACCGAAGCTGATCAGGTCGATCCGTTTGGCTTCAGCCTGGCGCAAGCGCACGACGTACTGTTCGGGCGAGCCCTCGGCGGCCAAATAGGCCAGGCCGGTGTCGGTGTGCTCGGTCCGCAATCCCCAGGTTCCGGCGTAGAAGTCGAGCTGTTTACCCAGATCCGGCACCGCCAAGTCGATGTGGCGCAGGTGGGTGATGAGCCGTTGGTCCACGGTGTCCTCGATCCTGATCAGGCCGGCTGGCTGGTGAGCATGGCAACCGAGCGCATGAGTCCGGGCAGGTCACCCTGGACGTGGTCTATTTGCCATTGGGCGATCTGATTGGACGCATCGACGATCGTCTTGACACGCGCATATCTTCGGTCTTGGAACGTGTCCCAGAGCGCTTGGTCAAGCGGCCCCGGGCCGACCAGCAGCTCGGCGAGGACGGCCGCGTCCTCCAGGGCCATCGCGCCGCCCTGCGCGATGGTGGGTGGGCACGTGTGCGCGGCGTCGCCGATGAGCACCACCCGGCCGCGGTTCCATGGCCGGTCGAGCAGGTGAGTTTCGAACCAGGTGTAGTTGACTCGGCCAGGGTCGGTCATCGCGTCCCGGATCTCATCCCACGGCCCGTGATACGCCTCGGCCAATTGCCGCATCGTGGCCAGTTGCTCCTCGGGGCTGAGCTCGCTCCGGTCCTGCGCCGGCTCGACGATGTAGGCATAGAGCGAGTCCGCACCGGTCGGGCAGTAGCCGGCGATGTATGACGGCCCGCCGTAGATGAGGTCGGTGCGGGTCACGCTCGCCGGGCGCGGTCCATGAATGCGCCAGATGCCCATGCCGACACGGGCCGTCTCGAGATCGACGCCCAGCTGGTGCCTCGTCCATGAGCGCACCCCGTCCGCGCCGATGATGAGGTCGTAGCGATTCACTCTGCCGTCGGCGAAGCGGGCGTGGACCCCGGTGTCGTCCTGATCGAGTCCAACTGCTCGCGTGCCCAGCCTCAGCCGCACACCCACCTGCGCGGCCCGATCGGCCAGGATTCGGGCCAGGTCGGGCCGCAGCATGCCCATGGCCGCCGGCAGATCGGGACCGCCCGTCTTCGCATCGGTGACCTCGGCGACGACGGTCGCGGCTGGATCGGGCGCCCGAATACCGGTCACGTCGAACGGGTAGCCCGCGGCCCGGACCTGATCCCAGACCCCCAAGTCGCGCAGTTCGCGCAGTGCATTTCCCTGCAGCGTGATGCCCGAACCGAGGGCGCCGACGTCGGTCCGGATGTCCACCAGATCGACCGAGACGCCACCTTGGGCGAGATGGATGGCAGCTGCGGTACCGGCCAGGCCGGCACCGATCACCAACGCGTTCGCGACGGCTGCCATCCATGCTCCTGACCCTCGACGGGGGACGCGGACGGTCGGCCGGTGCCGACCGCGTGACCATCACGGTCGACCATGGGGCGGTCTTCGGGAAGACCGAAGTGGTGATCGCAGGTATCAACGGCGTTGATACTGATGGGCATGAACCTTTCTCGCCTCGATGTGAACCTGCTGGTCGCACTCGACGCGCTGCTGCAGCAACGCAGCGTCACGAAGGCGGCGGCCCAGATGGGCCTGACCCAGCCGGCGCTCTCGGCATCGCTCGGCCGGCTTCGTCGTCACTTCAGCGATGACCTGCTGTACCGGGTTGGCAACGAATACCAATTGACCCCGCTCGCGCTGCAGCTCCGCGAACCGACCATGGTCGCGATCGCCAGCGTCAATCGGGTATTCGCGGCGCAGCCGGAGTTCGACCCGGCATTATCCGATCGCGAGTTCAACCTGCTCGTCAGCGACTACGCCGTTCTGCTGCTGGGCGAAGCGGTGGCTCGATTGGTTAGTCAGGAGGCGCCACAGGGCCGCCTGCGTTTGACGCCTCACTCCCCCTCGATGATCGAACGCGTCGAGCAGGTGCTCCTTACGGCCGACGTGCTGCTCATGCCGCACGGCTTCATCACCGACCTTCCCCATGTTGACCTCTTCCGCGACGAGTGGATGTGCGTCGTGTCCGCCGACAACCCCGTGACCGACGCCGAGCTGACGATCAAATACCTGAAATCGGCTCCCTGGGTGATCACCTATCACGGCCACTCGGCCACGACCCCCGCCGCCAGCCACATGCGGATGCTCGGCATCGAAACCTCCGCGCAGGTGATCACCGAAAGCTTCACCGCGGTGCCCCCGCTGATCGCCGGAAGCGATCGGATCGCGCTGCTACAGCGCCGCCTCGTCGAAGCGCTGCCGCCCACCGTCGGCATCCGCGCGGTCACACCGCCCTTCGCGTCCGCTCCCTTGATCGAGGCGATGTGGTGGCATCCGGCCCGGACCAAGGATCCCGAGCATCAATACCTGCGCGACCTGATCGTTCGAGCAGCCCGTCAGGCCGTTCGCTAGCGAGAACGCGTCACGCGTGGCAGGTCAGAGGACGGCCGCCGTTGAACGTCACCATGTCGGTGAACGCGGCGAAGGCATCGAGCGGACGACCGCGCTCCTCGATCGTCCCCGAGAGGTCCGCGTAGACCCGGTGCAAATTGCCGACGATGCGTTCGGGGTCGGTCAGCTCCGCGAACTCGCCGAGGTCGACCTCGCGGGCCAATTCGAGCGCCGTCAGCCCACTCGCCAAACCCTCTCGACCGACCGTCTCGACGAAACGCAGGTAGCTGAGGACCTCGTCGATAACTGCCGGCCCGGCCACCGGGCCGTGACCAGGCACGATCGTCTGTGCTCCCAACGGGCGGACGAAGTTCTCGAGGACGTCGATCGCGCCCAGCACCGAGCCGGACAGCAGAAACGGCGTCCCCCCGTTGAACAACAGGTCACCGGCGAACAGAACCGACTCGTCCGGAATCCAGACGACTACGTCGTTAGTCGTGTGCGCGGGTCCGCCGCAATAGACGACCTGGCAGCGCAGCTCGTCCGACCACAGGGTCAGGCGGTCGGTGAACGTGAGAAACGGCGGCGAGAGGGTCAGGTTGCCGTAGTCGACCGGCGACCAGATCGGCCCGTTCTGCGGTAGCCCCAGCGCCATGATCTCGGGACGGGCGTTCTCGTGCGCGACGATGGTCGCGCCGGTGAACAGTCCATTGCCGGCCGTGTGATCCGGATGGCTGTGCGTGTTGATCAGGGTTCGGATGGGTGCCCTGCTGCGCGCGGCGATGGCGTCCAGCAGGGCCAGTGTCCGACGCTCGGTCGAGGCGGCGTCGATCGCGCTTACCCCGTCGCGACCGACGATGAACCCAGCGTTGTTGATCATCCAACTACCGTCCGCCTGGACGAACGCAAAGAGATTGTCGCCCACCTCGACAACCCGGCCGGGACCAGATTCCGTCACAATCGCGTTGTGCGTACTCACGGACGGCATGTTAACCGAGTCGGAGTCGCAACGGACTCCACCCGAACAGAGGTGACGTGAATGAGCCATAGCACCCACACCCCGCCCGACCCGAAGCGCACGCTGACGGAGCTGGAGCTGGACGGCGAGCAGCTACCCGACTGGCGGATGCTGATCGACCGACTGCACGCCAGCTTCGACACCGGCGACTTCGTCACCGCGGTCAAGCTCGTCGACGCGATCACGCTGGCCGCCGAGGAGATGGACCACCATCCCGACCTCGACCTGGCCTACGGGCGGCTCGACGTCCGGCTGATGCAGTCACGACGTCGGCGGGGTGACCTCGCGCGACGTGGCGCTGGCCCGGACCATCAGCGAGCTGGCCCTGGCCGCCGGGGCCACGCCGCACCCGGAGCGCACCAGCGTGCTCGAGCTCGGCCTCGACTCGGCCGACGAGGCCGAGATCAGGCCGTTCTGGGCGGCCCTGCTCGACTACGACACGGTCGAGGCCTGGGGCGAGATCCAGCTCCGCGACGCCACCGGACGTCGGGCGACGATCTGGTTCCAGCCCACCGAGGCCCACGACGTTCCGCGGCAGCGCTGGCACCTCGACCTGCGCATCCCGCCCGAGGTGGTCGAGGACCGCATCGCCGCCGCGATCGAGGCCGGCGGCGAGCTGGTCGACGACACTGCCGCGCCGGCGTTCTGGGTGCTCGCCGACCCGCAGGGCAACCGCGCGTGCCTGACCACCTGGCAGGGCCGCGAGTCGCCCAGTGCGTGAATCACGCCGCTGGATTCACGGCGATCGTCACTGCGTCAGTACCTGCACGCCTCGCTGACGAATGCGATCGACGACTTCCGGCGGGGCATCGTTTTCGGTGACCAGGACGTCGACCTGCTCAATACCGGCCAGTACCGTCGGGCCACGACGCCCCAGTTTGGTCGAATCCGCCACGACGATGAGACGGTCGGCATGATTCAACATCGCATGATGCGGACCGGCCTGGATGATCTTGTTTCCGGTAATACCGGGTTCGGCGTCCACGCCCCAGGCGCCGGCGATGAGCGTGTCTACGTGCAGTTCGCCCATGGCCGCGTCCGTCATCGGACCCAATAGCGTCAACTGCTCGCGGTGCAGATAGCCGCCGAGTACGACCAGCGTGATCAGGGGCGCGTGGCGCAGTCGGTACGCAATCTCGAGGCCGTTCGTCACGACCGTCAGCGGACGGTCATAGATGTGGTCCACGACGGCTTCGGTAGTGCTGCCGCCGAGCAGCAGGATCGTGCTGCCGTCCTCGATCAGGCCGGCGGCGGCCTGCCCGATGCGCACTTTTACGTCGCTCTTCGCCGCCGCCGTGGACGCCGGCGTCGCCGAGGTGGCCAGATAGGCGCCGCCGTGGGTGCGGACCAGCAGGCCCTGATCGGCCAGGGCGGTCAGGTCGCGGCGGATGGTCCAGGCGCTGACGCTCATCTCACCGGCCAGGTCCTCGATCGAGGCGCTTCCGGCGTGCCGAACCCGCGCGAGGACCTCACGTCGGCGGTCGGGTATCAGCATGATCGCTGAGTCTGCCCGACCGACCTGAGCGGCGCCATCGACGCCGAATGGCTAGGCGATGTCCGGGCTGCCGTCGGCACCCCGTCGTGAGACCTGCACTTTCATGCTCGACAACGCCCGAGTGTGCTCGTATCTGCTTCTTACTGCTCGGCGCGTAGACCCGCGGCGGGCTCTCCAGAGCTCCGCGACGTATCGTCTTAAGGAAAACTCATGCCCCTTTCCCGCCGACAGTTCCTGTCCGTCGCCGGCGCGGCCGCGCTCGTGCCGCTGGCCACAGCGTGTGGTTTCGGCGGCGGTAGCAAGAGCTCATCCGTCGGCCGCCGACGGGATCAGCTTCACGACGTGGGGGACGGATGCGGAGCTGGCCGGCTTCCGCTCGGTCATCGCGAGCTTCCAGAAGACCTCGGCCGGCTTTCCGGTCACCCTCAACGCCGTCCCGTACGCGCAGATGTTCTCCGACCTAGACGCCCAGATCCAGGCCAACAAGGCGCCCGACATCTTCCGGGTGCCGTACTACACCTTGGGCTCCTACGCCGGGCGTGGACAGCTGCTCGATCTCGCCCCCCACCTGCCGTCCGGCTTCGCAAGCCGATTCACCCCCACCGCCTGGGCCGCCGTCCAGAGCAAGGGCACTCCGGTCGGCGTCCCGCACCACACCGACACCTCGGTCATCCTCTACAACAAGGACCTGCTCGATTCGGCCGGGATCACTTCAGTTCCGACGACGCTCGAAACGGCGTGGACCTGGGACCAGCTCACCGACGTAGCCACCACCCTTCGAGCCAAACTGCCGGCCAGCAAGTACCCGATGGTCGTCAACTGGCAGGGCAATGGAGTTACTCGGTGGCTGTCATGGTTGTTCGAGTCGAACGGCCGGTTCCTCGACACGTCGCTCACCGCTCCCGCCATCGACTCCGATGCCGCGCGGGCCGCCGTCGATTACACGAAGGCGATGTTCACCAAGAAGTTCGTGCCGCCGAACAGCTCGGTGAAGTCGACCTCGCTGGCGCAGGACATCTGGTTCGGGCAGACCGCGGCGATGGCGTTCGAGGGCGGCTTCCTGCTGCCCGACGCTCAAACGACGGCGACGTTCAACTGGGGCGCGACGTTCGCGCCTCGCAACAACCGGGCCGCGAGTGACTTCGGCGGCAATGCCGTCGTCGGCGACGGCCGGCACCAAGCAACCGGCTAAGGTCGCGGCGTTCCTGGACTACCTGACCCAGCAACAGCCGATGCACGACTTCTGTGTCGGTGCTTCGTTGCTGCCGACCCGCACCGACCTGGTGAATGGCGGATTGAAGTACGCGGTGCGTCCCGAGCTGACGCCGTTCTTCACCGGCCAGGCCAGCACGGTCCAGCCGCAGGACGCAGCCCAGGTCGCCTCGCCGTCGATGCTGAACATCATCACGGTGCTCAAGAACGAACTCGAGCAGGCGTTCATCGGTGGTCAGAGCACCGCGACCACCGTCAGCAACATGAGCACAGGCATCGCTACGGCCCTCAAGCAGTGACGCGAAGCGCACGGACCCCGCGCGGCGCTCGGCGCCGTGAGGCCACGGTCGGTTACCTGCTCGCGCTACCGAACCTGGCGATGTTGGGGGTTTTCGTCCTCTACCCGCTCGTCAGTGCCGCGATCATCAGCTTTCAGCACACGAACGGTTTCGGTGCCGGTCACTTCACTGGCATCGACAACTACCGTCGCCTGTTCACCGATGGTGAATTCTGGCGGGCCACCGGCAACACCTTGCTGTTCACCGCGCTGGTCACTCCCGCCTCGATGGCGCTGGGGCTGGGCGCGGCGCAGCTGGTGCACCGTTCGCTGCCGGCACGGGGCCTGTTCCGTTCGATGCTGATCCTGCCGATGGCCGTCTCCGGAGTCGCGACCGCAGCACTCGGGTCGCTGGTCTTCAATCAGAACACCGGGCTGCTCAACGAGCTGTTGAGCTCGGCCCATCTGCCCACGGTCGACTGGCAATCGGGTTCGGTCCCCGCCTTCGCATCGGTCGTGCTGACGACCCTGTGGTGGCGGTTCGGGTTCAACATGCTCATCTACCTGGCCGGTCTTCAGGGACTGGATCTGGCGCTGAGCGAAGCGGCGCAGCTCGACGGCGCGAACACGTGGCAGCGCCTGCGCCACGTCACCCTCCCGCTCCTGCGCCCGACATCGCTGTTCCTGGTCATCTTGAACATCATCTATTCGTTCCAGGCGTTCGACATCATCTACGTCCTCACCGGCGGCGGCCCTCGCGACTCGACATCCCTGCTCGTTACCTACGCCTACGACACCGGCTTCGTCACGCAGGACCAGGGCTACGCCGCCGCCATCGGCATGGTGCTACTCGTGTTCACTGCGCTGTTCACGACCCTGCGCTGGCAACTCAGCCGCAACGCCGAGGGCCCCGCATGAGCGCCACCGCGAGCCGGGGCGCCCGTCGAGCGCTGCGTCTGGTCGTCGTCACCGTCATCTGCCTCATCACGTTGCTGCCGCTGTACTGGATGGTCATCGTGGCGCTGTCGTCGCGCCGGCAATTATTCAGCGGCACATTCCGGATGTGGCCGGGCGGCGTCTCACTCGACAACTTCCGGCGTGTGTTGGACGGGTACCCGGTCCAGGAATGGTTCCTGAACAGCGTCGCGATCGCCGTCGTCACCGCGCTGCTCACGGTCGTACTGAACGTGCTGGCGGGTTATGCGTTCGCCATCCTTCGGTTTCGCGGTCAACGCGCACTGTTCGCCGTAGCGCTCGCGACGCTGATGCTGCCGGTGCAAGTGATCATGGTCGCGCTGTTCCGGCTGGTAACTACGCTAAACCTCTACGGCACGTACTGGGCCGTCATCCTGCCGACCTCGGCGTCGGCGTTCGGACTATTCCTCACCCGTCAGTTCATGCGGAGCCTGCCGAACGAACTCGTCGAAGCAGCGCGCATCGACGGCGCCGGGCACCTACGAGTGCTCACCAGCATCATCCTGCCGATGTCCAAGCCGCTGCTGGCCGTGCTGTTCTTCACCTCCCTGCTCCAATCGTGGAATGACTTCGCCTGGCCGCTGATCGCGCTCAAGCAGAACCAGCTGTTCACGCTGCCGATCGGGTTGCTGTACCTACAGGGCCAGTTCGGATCCGACTACGGCGCCATCATGGCGTTCGCGCTGATCGACGTCGTCCCGATCGTCATCGTCTTCCTAATATTCCAGCGGTTCTTCGTTCAAGGCTTCGCTCGCGCCGGACTGCGCTGACGAGACGATCGCGCGTTTCATCAGACGAGTCGAAGCGAGCAAGGTGGCCGCCGCAACGGTGCGTCAGGCGTCCCAGCGAAGGACCCGACGCACCGTCTTGCCAAAGATCCATTCCTTGTCGGATTCCGAGATCTCGTCGGTGTCACGCAGGTAATTCAGGCAGTCGCTGTAGTACTTCCATTCCTCCATCGGCGCGTTGCCCCCGACGACCGGGATCCAGCGCATCCGGGTGAAGTCCGAGGCCCACAGGATCCGCTCGGGCCCGAACGCGTCGAAGACCTTATGCAGGTACTTCCAGACGTCCTTGTACGGGTAGGGCTCGGTCGACATGAGCGGGCCACCGCAGAGCTTGACGTTCACGTTCGGGTACTTGGCCAGGCCCAGGAGTCCGTCCAGCCGGTCCCACGGCTCATCGCGCGGGGGCGACACCGGCGACTGGCTGACGCCGATGTGGTCGATGACCATGGTCAGGTCGGGATGGCGCTCGGCGACCTTGCTCATCACGCTGGCCCAGCCGTGGGTCGAGAAGAACAGCGGCAGGTCGTACTTGGCCGCGTAGGCCCAGTAGTTGTCGAACAGGCCCTGTTCGAACTCGGGCCGCAGCTCGGCGGTCTGGGCGTTCGCCACCAGGTTGCGTCCCGCCAGGTTGCCGGGAGTCTTGCGGTAGTTCGCGATCTGCTCCTCGAGATCGGGAGCCAGGTGATCGAAGACAAGAACCCCTGCGAACCGGTCCGGGTAGCGGGCGACCGCGGCATCGATGTAGTCCTGACCGGCGAACGCAAGTGCCTTGTTGACGCCGACACAGTCGATCGCCTCGCGCGCGAGCTCGACGTCGACAAGCATTTTGACGTCGTCGCCGAACTTCGCGTCGAGCGGCTTAGGCGGGCTGGGGCGATGAAACTGTCCGTCGATAATCTCCACGATGAGCTCCTCCCTACTTCCACAGTTCTTTGCTGGCGATGGCGGCGCCTTCAGACATTGACTTGAGCTTGGCCCAGACGATCTCTTCATGCCCGACGCGGGAGCCGATGCCGCAGTCGGTGCCGCCCTCGACCCGCTCGCGGCCGATGACGCTGGCGTAGTTCAGCAACCGCTCGGCGACCAGGTCCGGGTGCTCGACCAGGTCGGTGGCGTGGCTGATCACACCGGGCTGCAGCTTCCTGTCGTCGGGCAGCTTCACATCACCCCAGACCTTCCACTCGTGCGCGTGCCGCACGTTGCCGGCCTCCACCGAATACACCTGCGCATTGATCTTCACCAACAGATCAGCGATGTACTTGAGCTCGATATCAGTGACGTGCGGGCGGTGGCCACTGCCCCAGCAGGCGTGGAACCGGACCTGCTCCTGCGGAACACCCTCCAGGGAGTGGTTGATGAATTCAACGCCCTTCTCGAGGTACTTACGCAGGTCCTCGACGCTCCACTCGGGATAGAACGACCACGTGGTGAAGAACTCCGGCTCATCGATCTGCACGATCAGACCAGCGTCGGTGACCGCCTTGTACTCAGCCCGCATCGCCTCCGCCGCAGCGACCATGTACTCATCCTCGGACGCGTAGAACTCGTTACGCCGGCCCGCAGCCAGACTCAACGGACCCAACGCCGCAATGAACCCCTGCTCGCTATGACCCTCCAACCCCGTCTTCAACGCCGCGATATCAGCCGCGATCGCCTCCTGACCGATGTACTTGATCTCGCCAGTAGCCACCAGGGCCGGAAACGGAGCCGGCGCCTGCCCGGGCGTCGCGAAACCCGGCCGGATCGGGCCACCCGAACCGGTCAGCCACAGCCCGGATTCGTACGTGCCCGGGAAGAGCAACCGATCCCGCTCAGCCACGCCGCCGCGCTTGGCCGGTCCACTCTGACCGGCCGCCCGCAGTTCGTAGCCCGTGATCCGATCGAAGATGTAACCGCCGTAACCGCCGCCACCGGCGGCCTTGACGTACTCACCGTCGTTGATGACATCGACACCACACTCGATCTGCTTCTCGACCACATACTTCACCGCCCCGGGCAACCCAGCCGTAATCTCGGCCCGCCGCGCTTCGCCCTGGGCGAGCACCTTGTCGAACTCAACCGGCCGGGGCAGATTGCCACCGTGCGAGGTCAGGATCTTGCCGTCATTCAGTTCCACTACCACAGTTCCATCCTCCGAACGAATTGACATGTCGATCTCGGACAGGCGTCAACTTACGCCAGCCGGTTCGCTGGTCACCTGCCGCTCGACGAAGTGGCAGGCGGACAGTCGCTCGTCACCGGTCCGGTCGTTATCACCACCACGCTGTCGGACCCACCTGCTCGCCCAGATCGGAATGGTCGAGCAGGCCGATGACCTCAATGACGGGTGGATCCTGCGAGTGCCGCCAGAGGTCGCTCACGCCTGAACGGCGGACGGAAGCACAATTCGAGGCCTCCGAGGCCTCCGAGGCCTCCGAGGCCTCCGAGGCGTCAAGGCCCGCTGGGATGCTCGACTTCATCGGAGCCGTTGATGTCGACGTGCGTCTCGGGTTCGACGCTCATGCTGGGCGGCGGACCGACCGGCTCGATGTCGCCGTCGCTATAGCCGGGAGTGGCGACCTCGTGCTGACCCGCTGGTGATGCGCTCGGGTTAGGTTCGGTCGCCTCGAAATTCTGCGTCATGGTCACTCCTTACGTCTAAGTGCGGCGTTGTCGCTTGTCTGCCCCTTGGTTGTTAGTTCCCCACCCAACGGCAGCGGTAACGCTGCACGCCAACGGTATTGGCGCTGAGCGCGCACCGACGATGAGCCATAGCAAGGCGCGGTGATTGATGGTGCCCGGGATCGGGAAACAAATGTCGCGTGAACGGTGCGCACTGAAGCTAAAAGTGCCACTTGCGACCAGGCGGGACACCGCCGCCCGAGGCGGGACGATCAATAGGAGCGAATCGTTGGATTGCGCACGACTAGAAGTTGCATCGACCATAGGGACCGGGGGCTCCACCTCCGTGAATCTCGAATCGACCCGTTCGTCGGTCCTGCGCTGCGTCTTCCGCGTCAGCCGCGATGTCGAGTGGACCGCGGACTGCAAAACTGTTCCCGAGGTCGGATCGACGGTTACCCATGAAGGTTCTCGGTACGCGGTGCTGCGCGCACAGTGGTGGATCGGCGGGGCGTCGAACGAACTCGACCTCTCGGATGCTCTCGTCGAGCTTCAGCCGGTCGAGGGGTCCGAGAGGCACCATCTTTACCGTCAAACGCGCACAAATAGCTCGATCCGACTCTGGCCGCCCGAGGTTTAGCGAACGTAAGAGCTGAGGCCGGCGAGGAGTGCCGCCAGCGCCGCTTTGGCGTCCCCGAACAGCATGGCGGTCTTGGCATTCACGTAGAGCTCGTTGTCGATGCCGGCGTAGCCGTGGCCCAGGGACCGCTTGATGACGATGACGCTGCGGGCCTCGTCCACGTTGAGGATCGGCATGCCGGACACCGCGTTGCCGGGTCGACGCGCGGCCGGGTTGGTGACGTCGTTCGCGCCGACAACTAGGACAACGTCGATGTTCGAGAACTGCGGGTTGACCTCGTCGAGGTCCTTCATCTGTTCGTACGGGGCATTCGCCTCAGCGAGCAGGACGTTCATGTGTCCGGGCATGCGACCGGCGACGGGGTGAATGCCGTAGCTGACATCGACGCCTTGCTTGATGAGGGCGTTGGCCAGTTCGACGGCCTCGCGCTGCGCTTGCGCGGCGGCCAAGCCGTAGCCGGGCACGATTGCGACCCGACTGGCGTAGGCGAGCTGGAGCGCGGCATCGTCGATCGTCACCTCGCGAGCCGTTCCCGTTGCTGCGGAGCCGGCGACCGTGACGTCATTGTCTCCGGTGCCAAACCCACCCGCCATGATGCTCACCAGCGATCGATTCATCGCATCAGCCATCAGCTTGGTCAGGATCGCACCGGCGGCGCCGACCAGCGCGCCGGCGATGATCAGCGGGGTGCTGTCGATGACGAACCCGGCCATCGCGACGGCAGTGCCCGTGCACGCGTTGAGCAGCGAGATCACGACCGGCATGTCGGCCCCGCCGATGGGCAGGGTGACGAGGATGCCGAGGCCCAGAGACGCGACAGCCAGTGCGCACAGGACGGGCACGCCGCCGTGGCCGGCCGTGTAGGTGACGCCGCTCGCGATTGCGACCAGGGCCAGCAGCGCGTTGAGACCCCGCCCGGCCGGGAAGGTGATGGGCCGGCCGGGAACGATGCCCGCGAGCTTGCCGCCGGCGATCAGCGAACCCGAGAACGTGATACCGCCGATGAGCAGGTCAAGGACCGTGGTCAGAGTCGTGCTGATCGGCAGCTGACCGAGGCCGACCGAGCCGGCGTGCTTGACCGCATCGCCGACGGCGATGAGCGCCGCGGCCCCGCCGCCGACAGCGTTGAACAGGCTGACGAGCTGCGGCATCGCGGTCATCTTCACCCGTCGAGCGGTGATGAAGCCGGCTAGGCCGCCACCGATCAATCCGACGGTCAGCAGCACGGTGGCGGTGGCGGTGATGACGTGATCGTGGGCGAGCACGGCGACGGTGGTGGCGATCGCGACGGCCATGCCCGCGGCCGAGAGGCGGTTGCCGCGACGCGCTGTCGCGGGGGACGTCATCAGGTGCAGGCCGAGCACGAAGGTGGACGCGGCGAGCAAATACAGAATGTGGGTGAAGGTGTCGAACCCGCTCATTGTTGCTCGCCTGTCGTGGCGTCCTCAACCGATGCGGGTTTGGCGGTGGTTCGAGGCCGGAACATCTGCAGCATTCGGTCGGTGACGACGTAGCCACCCACGACATTCATCGCTGCGAACGCCGCAGCGATGACGAGCAGCACATAGCCCAGGGGTGTGTTGACGACCGCGGCGAGCACCATCACGCCGACCACTACGACACCGTGAATGGCGTTCGATCCCGACATGAGCGGGGTGTGCAGGGTCGCCGGGACCTTGCTGATGACCTCGAACCCGACGAACAGGCTCAGGACGAAGATCGTGATGTCGGCGAACAGGAGGGTGGTCATGCGTGGTGGCCTTCCTCGAGCAGGGCGCGGACGGCCGGATGCACGACCTCGCCGTTGTGAGTGATGAGAATTCCGGCGGTGATCTCGTCGGCCGCATCGAGGACGAGTTGGCCGTCACGGACCAGGTACGCCAGCAGCGCCACGATGTTGCGGGCGTAGGCAGTCGAAGCCGCCTTCGGCATCGCCGAGGGCAGGTTCCCGGCACCCATGACGGTCACCCCGTTGGCGGTGACGACGGTCGCGTCCGGGCGGGAGTCCTCCACATTCCCGCCCAGGTCACTTGCGGCGAGATCGACGACCACCGAGCCCGCTGGCATCGTGCTCAGCGCCGTCGACGATACGAGCAGCGGCGGGCGCCGACCGGGCACTTGCGCGGTGGTGATGACGATGTCGAACCGGCTGATCGCGGCGTTGAGGGCGGCCTGCTGTGCGTCTCGTTCCTCGGTGGTGAGTTCGCGGGCGTAGCCTCCGTCGCCGGCACCTGTTACCGGCAGACCGAGATCGAGGAAGGTTGCGCCGGTCGATGCCACGTCGGACCGGGCGGCGTCGCGCACGTCATAGCCGGTCACGACCGCACCCAGGCGGCGGGCGGTGCCGATGGCTTGCAGTCCGGCCACGCCGGCGCCGATAACCAGTACCTGAGCCGGGCGGGTGGTCCCGGCCGCCGTCATGAACATCGGTAGGTAACCGCTGTAGGTGTCGGCGGCGACGAGCGCCGCTTTGTAGCCGGCCACATTGGCTTGCGAGCTGAGCGCGTCCATCGACTGCGCCGCACTCAATGTGCGGGGCAGTCGATCGAGGCTCAGCGCGGTCACCTTCGCAGTGGCGAACTCGGCCGCGAGCTGCGGGTTGGTCAGTGGCTGCAGAAGACCGACTAGCAGCTGCCCGGGCCGCAGCAAGTCCCGGCTGGCCGGCCCCGGCGGCTGCACGCAGACAACGATGTTCGCGTGCGAATAGGCCTCCTGCACACTGACCAACCGGGCACCGGCGTCGACATAGGTGGAGTCGGGGAACCAGGCGTTCGCACCCGCTCCGGATTCGACCAGCACCTCGTGACCGGCTCTGATCAGCCGGGTGACGCCGTCCGGAGTGACGCCGACGCGATGTTCACCCGCCGCCGATTCGCGGACGACGCCTACCGTCAGTGCAGCCATAGATCCTGCCTTCAACAACCAGTTCGATCACAACTGGAAGACGACCCGGGCGGGGATGCGTCCGGCGGCGTGCAGGTTGAACACCTCGGCGAGGTCGTTACGGGTTCCGACGATTGAACCGATGACGGTCTTGCCGTTGATGACGGTATCGAAGATAGGCCGGTTCAGGGAACCGTTGTCGGCCGGCAGCGCCGCTTCGAGTCCGTCGGCGGCTTCGACCGACCACCCGTCCCGAATCGCAAAATAGGTGTACGTTCGGCGTGAGGTCGAATAAGCCGGACACACTTCAAATAACCGATGTCGGGCGCGAAGCTTCACCTTCCTTGGACAGCAGGGCAGGACCGCCGTAGAGGCGGCTCATTGCTCATTGGAAGGCCGCCATGACCCATCGCCGCAGACTCTCCGGCGCTCCTGCGCATCGTCGCCATCGAAGGCTACTGACCACTGTCGTTCCGCTCATCGTCGGCGTACTCGGGGTCGGCGCACTCGGGGTCGGCATGGTCATTTGGGCCGGCCCGGCCGGTGCCGCCGGGTATGAGAACTCGGTCGGCCTCGCGACGGCCGGCTCATACTCGGTACTCGGCGCTTCGACCAGCACGAATACCGGTCCGACCACGCTAAGCGGCGATCTGGGCGTCAATCCCGGCACCTCGATCACCGGCACCGGCGGGTCTCTAGTGGTCGGTGGCGCGACCCGCACCGCCGGCGCGGCCACGTTGCAAGCGCAGAACGATTCGACCACCGCCTACAACACCGCCGCCGGACGCGCCCCGACCGGGGCCAGCCTCGGTTCGGCCATCGCGAATGCGAGCACCTTTCAGCCCGGCGTCTACAAGGCCAGCAGCGCCCTTGACGTCAGCGGCGCAGTGACGCTCGACGGCCTGGGTGACCCGAACTCCGTCTTCATCTTCCAGGTCGGCTCGGCCCTCACAACCGCCTCCAGCACATCGATCGTGCTCACGGGCGACGCGCAGGCGTGCAACGTCTTCTGGCAGGTCACCAGCTCGGCGACCGTGGGCACCACCACGCACTTCGTCGGGACCATCCTGGCGCTCACCTCGATCACGCTCGACACCGGAGCCACCGTGAAAGGGCGCGCCCTGGCCCAGACCGGCGCCGTCACCATGGACGACAACGTGTTCACCTCGCCGGACTGCGCCAACACCGTCACCAGCACCACCCTGAGCGCAACACCAGCCACCACGGGCGGCACCACCACCTTGACGGCAACGGTGACCGCAGTCGGCGCCAATGCACCCGCGGGAACCGTCACGTTCACCGCCAACGGCGTCACGATCGGCACCAGCGCCGTCGGCGCGAACGGCGTCGCCACGCTGACCGTGCCGACCGGGTCGACGCCCATCACGACCGCGTTCGCCGCCCGCTTCAACGGCCTCGGCAGCTACGTCGCATCAACGTCGACCACGACCAGCCTGATCATCGCCGCGCCACCAACGGTGACGCCGACGGTGACGCCGACGCTGCCCTCTACCGGCACCGACCATCTCTTCGGGCTGATCGCCGTCGGCGGGTCCATGCTCGCGCTGGGAATCACCCTGACCGGAGCCACGCGGCGCCGGCATCGCTTCGCCCGTGGCGGCTAACGCCTCATCCGAGCCTACGCCGGAATGTGTGGTCCTTGTTAGGACCTTCGCCCCTAGCAAGTCCGGGGCCGAGCGGGCAGGCTGACTAATGAAGGACGGTGGCAACGACAAGTGCGCCACCGGTAGGGCCCACCACGGGGTGCGGATTCCGGCAAGTGTCGGTACGGCGCGACTGCTTGTGGCTTCAGCGCGATCGCTGAGGCCACGTCGGTTGCGTCCGGGGTCGGTACAAATGCGCCAGAGGGATCCTCATGTCCAACC
The DNA here is from genome assembly GCA_963730855.1 of uncultured Actinomycetes bacterium. Lineage (GTDB taxonomy): Bacteria > Actinomycetota > Actinomycetes > Mycobacteriales > Jatrophihabitantaceae > CAVSTK01. The sequence continues at coordinate 58,719 of CAVSTK010000006.1, read as the reverse complement.
CAACCGTCGTCACGGTCAAGCACGTCAAAGGTCACGGCCTGCCCCGACGGAGCGTGCTGATCGCCGCTCTCATCGTCGCGGCCCTGCTGATCGCGGGGCTGATCGTAGGCCTGGCCCGTCCGTTCGAGACGACCGCGAAAGCCACCGGCCCGTCCAACTTTCACCTGGTTGCGAGCAAGACCGCGGTAACCGACCACCTCGGTCAGGTGTGGTCCCCGGATGCCGCCTACGCCCGCGGCGGCACATTCAGCACCACGACGAAGGCCATCGCCGGAACGGTGGATCAGAATCTGTTCCAGAGCCAGCGCAACGGCATGTCGAGTTACCAGATTCCCGTCGCCGCCGGCACCTACACGGTCACGGTCAATATGGCCGAACATTATTGGACCAAAGCCCATCAGCGCGTCTTCGACATCACCGCCGAAGGGATCAAGGTCGAGAGCCTCGTCGACATCGTGGCGGCCGTGGGCCAGTTGCATGCCTATCAGCTGCAATTCACCGTGACGGTCACCGACGGAACGCTGAACCTTGGCTTCGTCGTTCACGCCGACCAACCGGCCGTCACCAGCCTCGCCATCGTGGGAACGGCGGCGGCCCCACCGGCGCTCGACCTCACGCCGGAGAATTTCGGCGCGAAGGGCAACGGTGTCACCGATGACACCGTCGCCCTGCAGAAGGCATTCGACAGCGCGCAGCCGGGCACCCCGGTGCTGCTGGCGGCCGGGGCGGTCTATGCCCACACCGGCCTGCTGTATCTGCGCACCGCCGGACTGCACGTCACCGGAACCGGGACGCTGCTGGCCACGAAAGAGGCTACCTCGTCAGTGTGGATCGAGGCCGACGATGTCCTCGTCGACGGCGGGGTCGTCTTCCGCACGTCGCCGACCACCCAGCGGTGGTCGGCCTGGGAACAGATGGGCATCCGCCTCTTCGGGCATCAAGGCATCGTCCTGCGAAACATCACCGTGGACGGATCCGCGGCGGCCGGAATCTACGTCGGCGGTCAGTCCAGCGGCTTCGTGCTCGACCACGTGACGGTCGAGAACACCCGCGCCGACGGAATCACCATGACCCAGGGCGCCCATGACGGTCAGGTCATCGCCCCCACCGTCATCAACAGCGGCGACGACGGTGTCTCGATCGTGTCCTATAGCGCCGACGGCGCCCCCTGCCAGGACATCACGGTCACCTTGCCGCGAGTGCTCGGAACCAACTGGGGACGGGGCCTGTCGGTGGTCGGCGGCATCGGCATCACCGAGACCGGCATCGACGTCGAGAACACCGACGCCGCGGGCGTTTACGTCGCCGCTGAAGGCAGCCCCTGGTACACGGCCGCGCCGCAGAACGTGACCTTCAACGGCGGGGTCATCCTCGGCGCCAATACCGACGTGAGCGTGGACCACGGGGCCGTGCTCGTACTCGCCGGCGAAACCGGACCCACTCCGGCCAACGTCACGGTGGAGGACCTCATGATCAGCGGGACCCGGTCCACCGCCAGCCGCGACTTCGGCGTCATCACCTATGGCACGCCGCCCAGCGGCATCGTGTTCCGCGACTTCACCATTACGGGTGGGCCGAAGAGCGCCTACCAGGGCAACACGCCCCAGTCGAGCTTCCAGACCCGAGACATCATCCAGAACGGCATTGCGCTCCCCGATCAAGGCTGAACCAAAAGCTACCGAGAGGTAGTAGATAACGAATGGATGTAGCGTTGACCTGGTTGAGCAGTCAGCCACCGTATCGTTGTGATGTATTCCCGCTGTGGTGCATTCCGCGCTCCAGCCGAGGTAGCTACTGATGTTCAATCTAGGCACCGCTCACCAGACGTACGGTCGTGATTGGTCATGACCTTTTTCGGATTCGTCCTCGCCATCATTGTCGCCGCCATGATCACGGTGGCGATCCTTTGGCTGGCCCTGGGGATTCGCGTAGTCAAGCAGTACGAGATGGGTGTCCTGTTTCGTCTCGGTCAAGCGGTCGGAACCCGCGGACCCGGTCTGCACGTGACGGTTCCGATAATCGACCGGATGCATCGGGTATCGCTGCGGCTCATCACGATGCCGATCACCGGACTGAAGCTCGTCACCAGCGACAACATCAGCGTTCGGGGTTCGGCCGTGGCCTATTACCGGGTGGTCGATGCGATGAAGTCGTTCGTCCACCTCAGCGACACCAATGCCGCCGTCGATCACCTCACGCAGTCCGCGATACGCAAGGTCGTCGCTCAACGGACCGTCCAGCAGCTGCTGGTCGACGTCGAGGGCGTGAGCGCCGACATCAAGACGATCCTCGATGCCGCCACGGCCGAGTGGGGCGTCCAGGTCATCTCGGTGGAACTGACCGACGTTGAACTGCCCGCGAAATCCCGCCGGGCGCTGGCCGCGCCCGCCGATGAGAAACGACGCCACGCGGACCCACTCCTCGACGGGCAGGCCGAACCGAACGGCACGACCGGCACGACCGCACCATCGCTTTCGCCGGTGTCGACGTAGCCCCAGGGCCGGCGCTCGTCGACGTGCGGCGGGTCGCCGAGGCGAGCCCGGGGATTGCGTGGGTGGCGGCGGCCGACGGAACCCCGGAGTACCTCAATACCGGCGCCGCCGGCTACCTCGGATCGGCCGCGACCACCCCGCCGGACTGGGATCTGCGCCACCTCGGCTGCTGTGAGCAGGCCGACCGGGTCGCGTCCGAATGGGCCCGGGCCCGCCACGCCCAGACCGGGTTCGACCTCGATTGCCGGCTGCGCCGCGCCGACGGCTGCTACCGCTGGCACCAGCTTCGCGTTCGCCCGATCCGCGACCAGCTCGGCACGCTCCTGGCCTGGTTCGGCACCGCGACCGACACCGACGACACCACCCAACTCCACGAACAGCTCGAGTCAGCCCGGCGCACGAGCGCCCTGAGCGCGCTGAGCGCCGTGGCCAGTCAGCGTCAGCTGGCCGAGGCGCAGCAGATCGCCGAGCTGGGCAGTTTCGAGAAGGATCTGGTCACCGGCGCGATGACCTGGTCGGCCGAGCTCTACCGCCTGCTCGGGGTCGACCCGACGCAACCAGCCACGCTCGAGCTATTTCTCGCGCATGTGTATCCCGATGACCGGGCCCGCTTCACCGAGGCCCACGCCACCGCCCTGCGCAGCGGCGCCCAATCCGAAGTCGTCCACCGCATCGTCCGCGGCGACCATGAGTTGCGCTGGGTCGAGTCCCGCGCAACCGGCGAGTTCGCCGCCGACGGCAGCGTCGTGACGCTGGTCGGCACGATGCGCGACACCACCGGCCGCCGGGAGGCCGATCGCCGCCAGGAAGAGGCACAGACCCGCTTCGAGACCGGGTTCGAGCAAGCCGGAATCGGTACCGCGATCTTCGATCTGGACGGGACGACGATCCGGGTCAACCAGGCCGTGTGCACCCTGCTCGGCCGCTCGGAAAACGACCTGGTCGGTCATACCTGGTCGACGTCAGCCATCCCGACGAGCCCGCCATCGATGGCGAGGTGGCCGCCCGGCTGGCCGCGGGATACGACACCTATACCGCTGAACGACGCTTGCAGCGCCCCGACGGCAGCACGATCTGGACCTCGGTGCACCTGACCCTGGTCCGCGACGAGCACCGCGTACCCAGCTACTACCTGGCCCAGCTACAAGACATCAGCGAACGCAAGCGGCTGGAAGCCGAACTGATCCACCAGGCGCTGCATGACTCCCTCACCGGACTGCCCAACCGGGCCCTGCTCAAAGACCGACTGATCCAGCGGTTGGCCGGCACCCGACAGCACGATACACAGCTCGGCGTCATCTTCTGTCGATCTCGACCACTTCGAGACCAACGAATCCTTCGGCCACGAGACGGGCGACGAGCTGCTCGACATGTCGCGGCCGATATCAGTCCGCGGCGATCCGCCCGGGCGACACGGTCGCGCGCTTCGGCGGCGATGAATTCGTTGTCGTCTGCGAGGACGTCGCGGCCACAACACGATCAGGATCGCCGAAGAGGTCCGCCCCGCCATCCGCCGGCGGCGCCAGGTCGGCGAGCGCGAATTAACCTCACCGTCAGCCTCGGCGTCGCGTTGTCCGATCGACCGCGACCGCCCGAGAGCCTGCTGCGCGACTCCGACGCCGCCATGTTCACGCCAAAGGCCTCGGCCGCGATCGCGATCGAGGTCTTCGACGACGCGCTAGCGCGAACACGCGACGCAACGGCTGATCATCGCCGCCAACCTGGCCCACGCGCTCGAGCGACACGAACTCGCGGTCTATTACCAACCCGTCATCGACCTGGCGAACGGCACGCTGGTCAGCGCCGAAGCACTGCTGCGCTGGCAGCACCCCGACCTGGGGACTATCAGCCCGGCAGAATTCATCCCACTGGCCGAAGAGACCGGCCTGATCGTCGCCATCGGCACGTGGGTCCTCGCTCAGGCCTGCCAGCAATTGCGCGAATGGCAGGTCACCCACCCGGACATGTCGATGGCAGTCAACTTGTCCGTCCGCCAGACCCTGGAACCGTCGATCATCAACGACATCGAACGCGTACTCGCGGCACACCGGCATCGCCCCCGAGCACTTGTGCCTCGAGCTCACCGAAAGCGTCTTCATGCGCAACGCCGACGCCTTCGCCACCACACTAGACAACCTCAAAGCACTCGGAGTCCGGCTCTCGATCGACGATTTCGGGACGGGCTACTCGTCACTGAGCTACCTCAAATACTTCCCGGTGGACGAGATAAAAATCGACCGCGCGTTCGTCACCGACCTGGGCACCGATCAACGCAACTATTCACTGGTCGCCGCGATCCTCGCCATGGCCGACGCGCTCGGACTGTCGGTCACCGCCGAGGGAATCGAGAACCAGCACCAGCTCACCATCCTGCGAGCACTCGGCTGCCAGCGCGCCCAGGGCTACCTGCTCGGCAACCCCACGACCGCCGCCGCGATGGCGCACCTGCTCGCATCGGGCCGGCGATGGGATGTCGCTTAGCGGTGTTCGTGGTTCATTGATCCCGTCCCGGACGTGGTCGCCAGCATCTGCCGGACGTTGGTGAGCTGGGCGTTGATGCTGTCGCGGCGCTGCGTCGCGGCCGCCAGCTCACGCTCGGACTCGGCGCGGATGCGGTCGGCGCGGGCGACCGCGTCGGCGACGATCTGCTCCGCCTTCTGCTCGGACTCGGTCGGTGAGTCTGGGCCTTGCGCGCCGCCTCGGCGTGGTCTGCTCGCCCTCGGCGCGCAGCCGCGTCACCCGCTCCTGCGCCTCGGCGAGCTGCTGCTCGGCCAGCGCGGTTCGCTCCTGGAACGCCTTCTCGGCCTTGTCGCGGCGCTCGGCCAGGGTCTGCTCGAAGTCCGCCGCGGCCTTGGCGGCCTGGGCCGCTGCTGCTCGTCGACCGTCTCGGCCTCCTCGCGTGCGCGCGGTGACCTGGCGCTCGGCGTCGTCGAGCATCGCATCGATCGTTCGATGGGTGTCCTCGAGCACGCGAGCCCGTTCGCGGTCGACGGTGCCGCGGGTTTCGTTGGCATAGCGTTCGGCTTCATGGCGGGTCGAGGCGACGGACGCTTCGAACTCGAGCCGGTTGTGCTCGGTGGTCGCTGATCGCGATCGAGCGGATCTGGTCGGCCTCTTGCTCGGCGAGGGTCAGGATCTGGCCCACCCGTTCACCGAAGTCGGCGAAGGACGGGGCGACCGGCGCGAGCGGGGCCGTCGGCACCGCCGGCGGGACGTGATCGGCCTCGTACTTCGCCGCGTCCAGTGCGTCGGTCAGGTAGGCGACCTGGTCGGCGAGGGTCTCGGCGCGAGCGCGCGCGTCGTTCGCGAGTGCGGTCAGCTCGTCTATTTGCGGGTCCACCTGGCCGGGGTCGTAGCCGCGCAGGACGGTCCGGAAAGAGATCTGGTCCTTGTCAATCATTATCGTCATCAGCTCGTCGCATAGAGGGGTGGTCGGGGGTTGTGGTGGTCAGATTCCAGATCGGATCCGGTGGCGGGTAGTTGTGCTGGGTCCGGGCGGACGGCACCGGGCCGATTCTCATCGACCGCCAGCGCGTCGATGATCCCCGAGATGTTGCCGAGTTCACCGAGGATCGCGTCCCGGCGCGCGGCCAGCCGGGCGACCTCCGCGCGGGCGTCGCGGACCAGGTCACGGGCCAGCGAGCGCAGCTGGTCGGCGTCGGCGTGCGCGGCGGCGACACTGTCGCTCGCTTCTTGATCGGATGCCCGGCGCCGCCCGCTCGAGTCGGCCTCGGCGTTGTGGCGAATGCGGGCCGCTTCGTCCTCGGCATCGCAGCGCCTCGCGTCGGCATCGAGGCGCGCCTGCCGAAGCTGGTCGGCCGCCGACTCGAGTAATCCGGTGGTCATGAGTTCGGCCTCGACCAGCTGCGCGTGCACCCGTTGGTAGGCGGCCGTGGCGTCGGTGGCCAGCGGCGAGCCGGTCTGCGGTTCGAGCAGCAGCGATTCGATCTCGGCGCGCGCACCGGCCAACAGCGCGCCGGCCGATGCCTCGGCCGCGGCGACCAGCGACTCGCGCTCGAGCGCGTCGCCGATGATCGGGCGCGCGGGACTGTCGGCGGGACGAACCGCGGGGCCCGACCAGAGCTCGGTTCGACTCGGCATCGTCATCGGCGGGCCTCCCGGTTCGGTGCGGCCGCGACCATGATGCTCATACCCGAATCGACTTCCCGGTGCCGGCGGTGGAGCCCGTTACGGCGAGCCGGTGCGGGTATCGAGCCGAACCCGAGCCGGGCGTGCGGGACGCGAAACCGGCTTCGGTCCGCGGGCAGTGACAGACGCCGGCCGCGACGCGCAGCGACAGCGGCGCGGCCAGCAGCGACGGGAACACGAGCGGGAACGACAGTGACGACGGCAGGGACGGCCGCCCGCCGGCGCCGCAGCGCGTACCCGGCCGCGAGCAGAACGGTGGCGGCGAGCGCGATGAGCAGCCACTGCCACCAGGCGTGGCCCAGCAGACCGGCCGGTTCCAGGGCCTGGGCCGTACCGGCCAGCGCGGCCGCGAGGTGCACCGGCTGGCTGTGGGTGGCGCTGATGCCACCGCCGCTCAGCGTGGTGGTGACCGTGTAGTTGCCGCTCGCCAGCCGGTCCGGCCAGGCGAACGGGTAGCTGATCGTGTCACCCGCCAGCACGGTGCCGAGTTGGCGGGTGAGGGTGCGCTGGTAGCCCGCGGGACCGGCCAGGGCGACGGTCAGCTGCGGTTCGCCCAGCTGCCGCCCGGCATTGCCCAGGCCGACCATCACCGTGCCGATTCGCGCCGCGCCGACCGGGTTGATGGCCACGGTCGTCAGCGCGGGGACGAAGCTCGCTGCTCCGGCCACCACGACCCGCACGCCGACGATGCTGCGCAGTGTCTCGGTGACCGGCGCCCCGCTCGTCGAGGTCGTGCTCACCTGGTCATCGACCGCGATGCCGGCGACGTGGTCGCCGGGCTCGGCGCCGATGGGTGCCGCGGCGGTGAAGGCGACGCGGCGCGACGTGCCGGCCGGCACGGTCAGCGTCGTCAGGGCCAGGGTCACCCAGGCGCCGGCCTGGCGCGACGGGGTGGCCTGATCGGAATACACGGTGCCCGAGCTCGGCGCGGTCAGCCCGTCGACCGGCGTGAGGGCGACGGTGACGGCGGTGACGCTCGGGTTGGTGACGATGACGGCGTCCTGGACGCTGGCGCCGGCCGGTAGCCGCACGGTCAGGTAGGCGGGGCTGGCCGGATCGGGGGTGGCGGCGTTGACGCTGATGCCAGTGCCGGCCGGGGCCGGGGCGGTGGCGCTCAGGCCCGGCGCGGCAACCGCAGTTGGCACGGCAACCGCAGCAGGCACAGTAGGCACGGTGGCGCCAGCGGTCGGCGAAGCGCCGGCGAGGACCAGCGCCAGGGTGGCGCCGCTCACCATCAGCCCGTTCGCGATCCTGTTCACTACTGCCTCGCTGCCTTCCTCGCGTGAGCATTGCCGACCGTGGTCTGTACGGTGCTAGTCAGTGCTAGTCAGAGCTGGCGGGTGCGCCGGTGCGGATGCGCCGATGGTCACCAGTACCTTCCCCGGGGGTCACCCGAGCCGGCCCGAAAGCCATTGACAAGAGCCTGCTTCCTATATATCGACTTAACAATGCGACCACTGTCGGTCATTTGACGGACGCTCTAAGTAATCGCCACCGCCCGCCCAGGGCACCCAACCCGTGCGGGAACGTCGGGCCCGTGCCTGGTTGGCCCCGGTATCGCCGGATTCGCTGGTCGGCTGATCGACCGACAGCCGTCACTTTGTGAGTTTTATGTTTAGCTCCGAGACTGAGCTGGCCGGTCCCCTCCGCCGACGTTCCCCCGACTCAGGATCGAAGGCCCCCCGCAATGTCGATCAGCCGCACGCCCCGTGACGAGAGCCCGGCCGCCCGCCGGCCCCGGCCGACTCGACGTCGCCGGCGGCTGGTCGGCGCGCTCGCCGTCACCGGTCTGACGCTGCTGACAATCACGACGATCGCCACCGTCATCTCAGCCTCCTCGGCGGGCGCGGCCACCACCCCCGCTCCGACGCCGACCACGAAGACGACGACCGCGACCACAACCGCGACGACAGCGACCACGAAGACGAACACGACGCCCACAGTGACGCCCACGACGAAGAACGCGATCGCGGCCACCTTCGCCGCGCAGCCGATCTCGCTAGCCACCGGCGCGATCTCGACCGACTACGCGCCCTCGATCCTGGCCGGCAAGGCCCAGGCCGAAGGGGTGCAGCTGTCGAACAAGTCCGGCGCCGCGCTGACCCTGCAACTGAGCGCCGCCACCGGTGCCACCGCCGCGGCCTCGGGCGATGCCTACGTCGGCGCATTCGGCCCGTGCAGCGGGACGGGCTGCTGGGTGCAGGGGCTGCCGGCCAGCGTGACCCTTCGCGCCGGTACCACCCAGACGGCCAGCTTCACCGTCGCCGTGCCGACCGGAACCGCCGACGGGCAGTACCTGGCCGCCGCCGCGATCCGCTCGGCCGGCAACTCGGCCAGCCAGGTGAACCTGCGCATCACGATCACCGTCGGCGCCACCGCGACGGTCAGCAACCAGGTGGTGCTGACCAAGATCACCGCGGCGACCACCCACAGCGCGGCCACCTTGTACCTGACCGAGCACAACACCGGCCGCTCGATCGCCCGCGCCGCCGGCACCGTGGCCTGCGCCACCGGCGCCACCATCACCAACGCCACCACCGCCACCAAGACCTTCACCTACCAGTTCAGCTCGGCCGACGTGCTGGCCGGTGACACCGCCACCCTGCCGGTGCCGGCCAGTGGACTGCCGCTGGGCACCACCGTCACCTGCCGCGCCCAGCTGACCGGCGCCGGCACCCTGACCGCCACCATGCACGTGCCCGGCGCCGCCGGCAGCGGGCTGCGCCTGACCAGCACCGAACTGATCGCGCTCATCGCGGTCGTCGTGCTGGTGCTGGGCGCGGTCGGACTGTTCGTGTTCCGCCGCCGCCGCCACGAAGGCGGCTCGCACGAAGCCGGCGGCGACCACACCCCGGATTCGACGCCCGAGCGTCAACTCGCCACCAGTGGCCACGGATCGAGCGACTCGTGATCGCGCTGGCACATTCACGGGCCGCCGGCACGGGGCTCATTGGCGCTACCTCATGGCGCGCCTGAGCACGCACGACCGGCTCGTTGACCACGCAGAGGCGACCTGGTCTCACCCGGCTCATCGCTGCGCGCGATGAGGCTCACCTTCAGGCACCGCACGAAGGTAACGAACCGGCTGGTGCAAGCCGTGGTGGTCGCGCTGGTGGCGTCGGCCGTAACGGTCGTCGCGATCGTCACGGCCGGGCCGGCCGCGGCCCCGACCAACGTCTCGACGGTCACCGGGGTGATCGCCGCGTCCGGTCCGGCCGCCGGTGGGCAGCGGGTGACGGTGCTGGGGCTGAACCTGATCGGCCCGACCGCGGTGCATTTCGGCGCCACCACGGCGGCGATCCTGTCGAGCACCGCCGGCTCGGTGACGGTCACCTCGCCGGCCGGCAGCGCCGGGCTGGTGGACGTGACGGTGACGACCAGCAATGGGACGAGCGCGGTCAGCGGTGCCGACCACTACACCTACACCGCCGCGGCCGCCGGGGTCGCCTACGTCGCCAACAGCGGCGGCACCACGGTCACCCCGATCACCGTCGCCACCAACACCCCCGGCACCCCCATCACCGTCGGCACCAACCCGTACGGGGTCGCGTTCAGCCCCGACGGCAGCAAGGCCTACGTCACCAACCAGACCAGCGGCACGGTCACCCCGATCACCGTCGCCACCAACACCCCCGGCACCCCCATCACCGTCGGCACCAACCCGGCCGGGGTCGCGTTCAGCCCCGACGGCACCAAGGCCTACATCGCCAACTACAGCAGCAACACGATCACCCCGATCACCGTCGCCACCAACACCCCCGGCACCGCCATCACCGTCGGCACCAACCCGCGGGAGGTCGCGTTCAGCCCCGACGGCAGCAAGGCCTACGTCACCAACACCGGCAGTAACACGATCACCCCGATCACCGTCGCCACCAACACCCCCGGCACCGCCATCACCGTCGGCACCAGCCCGCATGGGGTGGCGTTCAGCCCCGACGGCAGCAAGGCCTACGTCACCAACACCGGCATAACACGATCACCCCGATCACCGTCGCCACCAACACCCCCGGCAGCCCCATCACCGTCGGCACCGGCCCATTCACGGTCGCGTTCACCCCGGACGGCAGCACCGCCTACGTCACCAACTACGGCAACGGGACGGTCACCCCGATCACCGTCGCCACCGGCACCCCCGGCACCCCCATCACCGTCGGCACCGGCCCATTCACGGTCGCGTTCAGCCCGGACGGCAGAAGGCCTACGTCACCAACACTGCAGCGGCACGGTCACCCCGATCACCGTCGCCACCAACACCCCCGGCACCGCCATCACCGTCGGCACCAGCCCGTACGGGGTCGCGTTCAGCCCGGCGGCGCCGTTGACCGCGCCGACGGCCTGGCTCACCGCCACGGTGGGCGCGGCCGGGTCGGCCACCAGCTTCGACGGCTCGGCCTCCGGGGCCACCGCGGGCACCATCAGCAACTACGCGTGGACCTTCGGCGACTCGGCCACCTCACCCACCAACGCCACCGCGACCACCACGCACGTCTACGCCGCCGCCGGCACCTACACGGCCACGCTGACCGTCACCGACTCGAACGGCAAGGTGTCGGTGGCGGCCAGCCGGGCGATCGTGGTGCCCACCGCGGTCACCGCGATCACCCCCACCGCCGGACCGCTGGCCGGCGGCACCGTGGTGACGATCACCGGCGGCGGGTTCTCGACCACCGGCACCACCGTCCAGTTCGGCAACTTCGCCGCCACCGCGGTGACGTGCGCGTCGGCCACCACCTGCACCGCGACGTCACCGGCCGGGGTGGCGGGCACGGTCGACGTCACCGTCACCAACGGTGGCACCTCTCCGCCGATTTCGGTCGACCAGTTCACCTATGTGGCCGCGCCCACCATCACCAGCATCAGCGCGACGAAGGGGGTGCTCACCGGGGGCACCGCGGTCGTGATCGTGACGTCACGGGTCCACAGCCGCTCGAGGTGCAGCGTGACCGGCTTGCCGTGCACGCCGATGTTGGCGATCCGCCCGACCGGCCGCACGAGCTCGGCGGCCAGTTCGAAGGTGGCCGGCACGCCGACCGCCTCGATCGCCACGTCGACGCCCGAGGCCACCGGTGAGCTCGCGGACGGCCGCGATCGGGTCCTGCTCGGCGTTGTTGATGATCACGTCGGCGCCGAACTGCTTGGCCGCCTCGAGCCGGCTGGCCGCCATGTCGATCGCGATGACCAGGCTGGGGCTGAACAGCCGGGCGCCGGTGATCGCCGACAGGCCGATCGGGCCGGCGCCGACGACGGCGACGACGTCGCCCGGCCGGACCTGGCCGTTGAGGACGCCGACCTCGTAGGCGGTGGGCAGGATGTCGGCCAGCATGAGCAGTTCCTCGTCGCTGACCCCGGCCGGCACCGGATAGGTCGAGTTGTCGGCGAACGGGACGCGGACGTACTCGGCCTGGGTGCCGTCGATCTCGTTGCCGAGGATCCAGCCACCGCCGCCGGTGCACTGCCCGTAGCGGGCCTCGCGGCAGAACCGGCACGCGCCGCAGGCGCTGACGCAGGACACCAGCACCCGATCGCCGACCGCCAGGTTCTTCACGGCCGCGCCGATCTCGGCGACCGTGCCGACGGCCTCGTGGCCGATGATGCGGCCGTCGACCATCGCCGGCAGGTCGCCCTTGAGGATGTGCAGGTCGGTGCCGCAGATCGTGGTCGTGTCGACCCGCACGATCGCGTCGGAGTCGGCGGCGAGTACGGGGTCGGGACGTCCTCCCAGGCCTTGACGCCGGGGCCGTGGTACACGAGTGCCTTCATGATGCTTCTTCCTATTTGATTGGTTGCTTGAGCGTGCGCTTCGCAACGGTGGCCGGGTAGGGCTCAACGTCCTGTCCGGTCAGGGACGTGGTCGGCTCGGTGCCAGCGTCTTATCGGCCGGGCCGGATCGTCAGAACGTCACGGACCGGACGCCGGTGAGTCAGGCCGGTGCTGGTGTATCGGGCCGATGCCCGAGGCGCAGCATCATCTGCGGGTATCCGGTCCAGGACATCAGGGTTCGCAGTTGGCTTCGGAAGAACAGCAGATCGACCGATTGGCTCAGCGGGCAACTGGCGAGGCCGTCGAGTTCGGCCTGGATCATCAGTCGCATCATCGACTGGCCCGGCCCGCACCCGCTCTAACGGGCTGTCGCCTTCGGTGAGGATGACGCGCGATCAGCGGGCGCTCGTCGACGCCGGCGTTGATGAGCTGAGTGCCGGGGATGCCGAGTTCGAAGTCGCGCAACGGGATGTCGGTGTGCCGGGGCTCGCCATCCTGGGTCACCGCGGGGATGGCTGAGGTCGGGACGCCATCCGGTGCCGTTCGGGTCGCGGCGGACCCATTCGGCCATTTCCGCCGCGTAGGCGGGGCTCGTCGCGCTCGCACCGATCGGCGCGGGATATCGCGACCGCGAGGTCGAGGCTCTGTCCTCCGCGCCGGACCGGGAAATGCGCGTACACCGCCGGGCCTCTGCCGCCGCCGTCCGAAGCCGCTCGATCACGGCGCGTGCTCACCGGCTCCGGCCCGAACACCCGACGTCGCTGCGCCGCAGGCCGGCGGCTGGCATGTCCCGCTGGCGGCCACGTCGATCGGGTCCGGCCGAGAGCGACCAGCTGGAAACGGGCCAGCAGGTCCGGATCAGCCGGCTCCGGCAGCAGCGACGTCTCAGCAGTCCATCCCTGCGCGGCGAGGGCCAGCTGGGTCAGTTCGGCGGCCGCGCCGCAGCTGATCAGCAGCGAATGACCATCGGGGTCTCCGACGTGCAGCTGGCGAGTACGGTCAGCGCGCAGATCAAGCCGACCACCTCGCAGACGCCATTGCCACGGCTGGGTGTTGTGCAGCGACGGCGCGCGGCTCGCGGCGGCAACGACCGCCTCGACGCTGGCGCGGAATCCGGCTGGATCGGCTCGGGTTGTGGTATCGCCGGCGTGCTCGGGGCCGGCCAGCGGAGCGGTCGATGAACTCATAAATGATGCTTCCTCAGAAAAATCGTTGCGGTACGCACCGGGCCGACGTTCGACGAAAGCCCAGCGCTCGCCTGCGTTTGCGCGAAGAGATCAGCGAAGTGATGCACCGCTGCACGCCGGGCACGCAGAACCTCGCTGATCAGTGCCAGGAGGTGTCGGACTGGCCAAGGTAGGCGTCCCGCGCTGATTCGAGCTCTCGACTCGTGGCCAATAGAGCGGCTTCAGCTTGATCGACAGCAGCGAGGTGCTCAACACCCGGATTAGCCGAAGTTGTGCCGAGCGCGGTGCGGACGATGCCGGCATTCGCGTGCGCGAGACTCGCGTGCCGGTAACGCAGGAACTGCTGCTCGGACAAATTCTGCGCGAGCCGTTCATTGAAATTCATCGACGCGACCCAATCTAGGGTCGTAAGCCCTTCCTTCACCGGTCGTGAGCGAGTACGACGCTCACCAAGTCACTCATCGAGAAGAACCTGGTCCCGGCCTGGCTGGTATTCAGCCACGATGGACGCTACGCCCATAGCGCAAGATATGACAGTCGGTCCTAACGGGGCCGCCGCACGTCGAGGCGTCAATGGACGGGAGCACCATGTGCCGGCTATTCGGATTGCACGCCGGCTCAGCTGTGCGGGCAACGTTCTGGCTCCTTGACGCGCCCGACAGCCTCGCTGCCCAGAGTCACCGCGAGCCCGACGGTGCCGGGATCGGCGTGTACGACGGTGATGGTCTTCCGATGGTCGACAAGGAGCCGATAGCGGCCTGGCAGGACGCGAAGTTCGCGACCGAAGCTCGCGAACTGACCAGCGCGGTCTTCGTTGCTCATATCCGCTACGCCAGCACCGGAGGCCTCAGTGTCGCCAACACTCACCCGTTCACGCAGGACGGGCGGATCTTCGCTCATAACGGCGCATTCGCCGACCTCGAGCACCTCGACTCGCTGCTAGCCGACAGCGGAGCGAACAGCCTGGTTGGAGGCGATACCGACAGTGAACGGATGTTCGCCCTCATCACCGAGCAGATCCGACTACAGGATGGCGACGTCGAGGCTGGCCTCGTCTCCGCACTCACGTGGATCGCTCGCTCGTTGCCGATTTACAGCTTGAATTTGATTCTGGCCACTGCCGACACCCTGTGGGCGCTGCGCTACCCCGACACGAACGAGTTGCACATCCTGCAGCGTCGCCCTAGCGGTGGTAGCACATTCGACGCGACGAGCGTACGAATCCACGCCCGTTCAGCGGACCTAGCGGATCAGCCGGCGACGATCATCGCCAGCGAGCCCATGGACGATAACCCGAACTGGCGACCGCTGCAGGCGGGCGAGCTCATCCGTGTCGATGCCGACCAATCCGTGCACAGCACCTTCCCGTTGCCAAGGCAGCCAGCCCATCAGCTGACGCTGAACGACCTGAGTTCGAGTGTGGCCACTTCCCAGCGGACGCGTCGCTGAGGCTTGACGCCCGCTCGTCCGCTGGCCCGTTCCGGCTGAGATCCCGATGGTGTGCCCAGGTCGAACTCGATCAGTAACCGATGTTCGGCTAGACCGAGAGGCCTTGCGCGGTGTGTTCGAGGGCGGCGATGCGATCGGCGATCGGCGGGTGGGTGTCGAAGAGTCGGTGGATGCGTCCTTCGTGGTGTTGCAGCGGGTCGTCGATGCACATCGCGGCGGTCGCGTGGTTGAGTCTTCTCAGCGGGACGTCGTTGGCCTGCAACGTTCGTAGCGCGCGGATCAGACCGGTGGGATTGCGGGTCAGCTCGACGCTGCTCGCGTCGGCGAGCGATTCGCGGCGGCGTGAGAGCGCGAGCCGGATCAGCGGGCCGACGACGAATCCGACGATCGCCAGCAGCGCTCCGGCCGCGAAGACGAGGATGACGATCTGCTGGCCGTTGCGGCCGCGGCCGCGCATGAAGAAGGCGCTGCGCCAGACGACGCTGGCCGCGAGACCGGCCATGCCGATCAGCGTCGTCACGATCAGCAGCAGCCGGGTGTCGTAGTTCTTGATGTGGCTGATCTCGTGGCCCAGCACCCCCTCGAGCTCCTCGCGATCCATGACCGCGAGCAGGCCGGAGGTGACGGTGACCGCGGCGTGGGCCGGGCTGATGCCGGTCGCGAACGCGTTGGGTGACGGGTCGTCGACGACGTAGACCGCGGGCGTCGGCAGGCCGTCGCCCAGGGCCAGTGCCTGGACGAGGTCGATCAGCTGCGCGTACTGCTTGCGGGTCGGCGGGCTGGGCGCCGGCGACCGACAGCACCAGCCGCGTGCCGGATCGGAACGTGAACGCGATCGCGACCACCGCGAGCAGGCGGCGATCGACGATGCCGGTGATGATGTCGGCCCGTATCGGTTGCCGGTGAGCCGGGGGTGTGGCCGAGCGTTGCGGCGGCGATGCCAGCCGATCAGTGCGCCGACTCCGAGCCAGATGACGATGAAGACGCCGATGTAGCCGACCGTCCGGCGCTTGTTGCGGGCGATCTCCTGATACATGGCTGGCTCTACCCGCCTGCGGTCGGGACGGGCGGGGCAATCGGCGTCGGTGTTGCGCGGGCGCGAAGTCGACCACGGGCACGTCGCGGTCGACCGGCGTCGGCCTCGAAGAAGGCCACCGCGGTGAAGTGGAACGGCCCGGCGATCAGCGTCCGCGGGAACGTCTGGATCGCGGTGTTGTAGTCACGGGCGCTGGTGTTGTAGTAGCGCCGGGCGTACTCAAGCTTGTCCTCGGTCGCCGTCAGTTGCTCCTGCAACGCGAGGAAGCTCTCGACCGCGCGCAGCGCGGGGTAGTTCTCCGCGACCGCGAACAGCGAGCGCAGGGTCGAGCTCAACCCATTCTCGGCCGCGGCGACCTTCGCCGGATCCGCGCTGGCGCCGGCGCTGACCGCGGCTGCGCGGGCCTGGGTCACCGCCTCGAACGTGCCACTCTCGTGCGTGGCGTATCCCTTGACCGTGGCCACGAGGTTCGGGATCAGATCGTGCCGGCGCTTGAGTTCGACGTCGATCTGCGACCACGCCTCGGCGGTCCGGTTCTTGCGCCGGACCAAGCCGTTGAACATCCACCCAGTCAGCACCGCGAGAATAACGATGATCGCAACGATGATCCATAGAGCAGTCATAACAACATCCTTTGCCTGAATACTGTGAATTGGGTTGCCGATTCACGATGAGGGTGGGCGTCGGGCGGCCCGGGGATCGCGCGGGTTGATCAGCGCGTCGGTGCGGCTGGGATCAATGTTGCTCAATTACGACTCAGTCCGCTGAAATGTGGAGTTGGGCCTGAGCTCCAGTTCCATGGACTCTGTTCTTCAGGTAACGAGTGGCCGCTGCTATCGGCCTGAGCCAAACGCTGGGCGTACCGCAGCTTTCACATCCAAACAACGGACGTACTGCTGCCAGTACCGTGTACCCGGCATCAAGAATGAGCTGAAATGGTCGCAGGCCGAATATGTCGATGGCAAAGGTCCATGCAAACCACTTCGTATTCGGCAAACGACGAAAGGTCTCCGCGACAGCTTCTCCGCCCAGCTTCATCGATCCGTCGGGCATCAGCATATGGATCGTCTCGTAAGCATCCCAGATGTCGAGGTTCGCGTTCAGCGACCGGAGTCGCTCCGGATCCGCGCCGATGGGAGTTACTACGAGCGTCATCTCGCCGGTTGCCGAACCGGCTGACTTCTTCACCCACTTCGCGATTCGCCGGCACACCCCACATTCGTCGTTGAACAGCAGGAGCGGTTTTGCCTCGACACTTTTCACCGGGTCAGCGCTCATTGAGTCGCTCGAACGGCTGTGTCACGGTGGCAAATACGCCGCCCACAGTGGGCCTCGGCCCCTCGGATCGACCTAGCTCCTGTCCGTTCAGAAACATGATGAGGGTAGGCGTGCCCCGAATCTCGTAGCGGGCAGCTAACTCCTGGTCAATCGCGATATTGACCCTGAATACAGACTCAGTACCCGCGATCTCTTCTGCGACTTGCTGGAGGATTGGCTCAATCGCCCGGCAATGCACGCAGCCGTAGGACATGAACTCAACGACGACTGGTTCTGTCGCCTGTGACACGAGGGCATCGAATGTAGCAGCGGTGACCGTTCGGATGCTGTCCGCCGATACGCGCCGTTGCCGGGGTCTTTCGTGCGTCCGCACCGGATCGTTCCAGACTGGCATAGCTACCTTCCAGGTAGAAAAACTGCGGATCCAGTTGGCCTCCGCTATCGAATGGCGCCTGGATCACCGAGGTAGTCCTGCCGAACGGCGCTGAGCTCCGCCGTGCGTCCTGGGCAATGCCGCAACCTCACGCATTCGTCGGGCCTGTGCTCTGTGCGGGTCATACCCCAATGCTGGCGGTCACTTTGTCGGGAGCGTAGGGCTGAAGGTCCTAAGAACGTCGGGCGATGGCTCGGTAGTCGCATTCACGGCCAGGCCACTATCGGATCGGGCCAGTCGCGCGCTGACTTACATTGCGTCGCCTTGTTCGATGCACGGCGACCGGGTTGAGGTACACGTACACGATCTCCGGCCAGTGGTGACGAAGTTCGGCTGCGGCGTTGACGATGGCTGCCTCTACTTCCGGGACGTCGAGTGCGTCGTCGAAGATGACGTCACCCGCGACGATGAGACTGGCCGGACCGACAACGATGGCGAAGATGTCAGGGACGCCGATGATCCCGACCTGGCTGCCCACCACCGCCCTCATTCGTTCGATCATCGCTGGCGACACGCCCCGGCCGGTCAGTAGTTCGCGGCTGGTGTGCAACAAGAGGGCCGACGTGGCGAGCAGGACCAGGCCGATCAATGCGCTAGCAATCGCATCGGCGATCGGTCGGTTTGTCACTTCCCGAACCACCAGGCCCGCTGCTGCGATCAGGCCACCGATCAGACCAGCGGCGCTGCTCAGGAACACTGTCGTGACCGCGGGATCGGTTCCGCGCCACAGCAGCCGAACGAGAGAGACACGCCGCGCAGTGGCCCGGCGTAGCAGCGGTCGTAGGCTGGCGATCGGAGCCGCGACGTCAAGGGAAATCACCACCCCCAGGACGATGTAGCCGACCACGTAAGAGCCCGTGCGCTCGGGATGCAATAACGCCTGAACGGTCTCGGCGGCCGCCGCTCCGACTCCCCCGACGAAGATGCCGGCCGCGGCGACGAACGACCAGAAGAATCGCTCTCGGCCGTAGCCCAGCGGGTGGTCGGAATCGGGCGGCTGATCACTACGAAGAACGCCCACAAGGAGGAAACCGCCAACCGCGACGTCCGCTAAGTTGGTGACGGTTTGGGTCTTCATCGCGACCGAACCGGTGCTATGTGCCGCGAGCGCCAGCGCGACTGTTTGGGCGATGGCTACGCACAGTCCGACGATCACACTGCGGCGGCTCGTCGACGGTTCGCCTTCGCCCACCAGCGCCGGAAGGACTTTCGCGATCGGCAACGCCTCGATAAATGGCGCTGGGTGGTCAGCCGGGCTACCCACGCATGTAGCGCCTGACCGCCAACGGCATGAACACCGCGAGGATCGCGGCGCACCAGCCGAGAGTCCAGATCAGATTGGTCGCGACGGGTCCGCCCTGGGTGAGGGCTCGAACGGTGTCGGCTACCCGGGTGATGGGCTGGTTCTTGGCGAAGGCTTGTAGCCACCCGGGCATCGACGCGATCGGGGTGAACACCGAACTGGCGAAGACGAGCGGGAAAGATCGGTAGGAATCCGGCCAGCTGGGCGGTCTCCGGGTCGGATACCGACCTGGCCGACCAGCGCGAACACCCATGACAGCGAATACCCGAGCAGCAGGGCGACGCCGACCGCGGCGACAGCGGGAAGGAAGCCGTTGTGGAAACGGAAGCCGACGAGTTCACCCACCACGATCATGAGCAGGACCACGAAGACGTTGCGGACCAGATCGGCGATGGTGCGTCCGGCCAGCACGGCCGAGCGGGCCATGGGTAGTGACCGGAACCGATCGATGATGCCCAAGCTCATGTCCTGGGCCAGACCGACCGCGGTCGACGTCGCGCCGAACACGACCGTCTGGACCATGACGCCGGGTATGAGG
Organism: uncultured Actinomycetes bacterium; assembly: GCA_963730855.1. Classification (GTDB taxonomy): domain Bacteria; phylum Actinomycetota; class Actinomycetes; order Mycobacteriales; family Jatrophihabitantaceae; genus CAVSTK01. The sequence goes on along the minus strand of CAVSTK010000006.1, from coordinate 39,091 downwards.
TAGTCGACGTAGGAGCCCTGAGCGACGTGGATCGCGCCACCGAAGACGTAGCGGAACAGCAGAACGAACATCACCGGTTGGATGGTGGCGAACACCAGCAGCTGCGGCAGCCGAATGATACGTAGCAGGTTGCGTCGGGCCATCACAACCGCGTCGGTGACGGCCGCGCTCGCCGGCAGCGTCACTGGTGCCGTAGTGAACGGAGCGACGGGCGCTGCGCCGCCACCTTCAGCATTGACGGCGGCCGTCATGGTCGGACCGCGCTTGAGTCATCAGCACCACGTTGAGTGCCCGCCGCGGACTCAGCCGGTGAGTCGCCACTGCCACGGTGGCCGGTTAGAGCCAGAAAGACGTCGTCCAACGACGGACGACGTAGGCCAATATCGCGAGGAACCAGACCGGCCTCGTGTAGTGCGAGCACAGCGTCCATCAGATCAGGCACCGCGTTGCGCACCGGAACAGACAGCCGGCCGGTAGCAGCGTCCACGGTCGGCGTACCGATACGCGCGAGCAGCACAATGGCCCGCTCCAGGTCGGCGGGTTCGACATCGACTTCGAGGAGGTCGGAGGCCAGTCGGGTCTTGAGTTCCTCCGGTCGACCACTGGCTATCGATCGGCCCCGATCGATGACGACGATGTGGTCGGCCAACTGATCGGCTTCCTCGAGGTATTGCGTCGTCAACAAGACGGTCGTTCCCTTCGCGACGAGGTCACGGATGAACTGCCACAGATCTAGTCGGGTGCGCGGGTCCAGCCCGGTCGTCGGTTCGTCGAGCAACAGTATTCGAGGTTCGCCGACGAGGCTGGCGCCCAGGTCAAGCCTGCGTCGCATGCCGCCGGAGTAGGTCTGGACCTGCCGGTCGGCCGCGTCAGTCAGCCCCAGGCGCTCCAAGGTGTCGTCGGCGCGTTGCTTGGCCAGCCGCCGGCCGAGGCGGTAGAGCTGGCCGACCATGACCAGGTTCTCTCGACCGGTGAGGCTCTCATCGACCGCGGCGAACTGACCGGCCAGACCGATGAGCGTCCGCGCCGTGTTCGGGTCCTTCACCACGTCGACACCGGCGATGCGGACCGTTCCGCTATCGGGTTTGAGCAGCGTGGCCAGAATGCGAACCAGAGTGGTCTTGCCGGCGCCGTTCGGGCCGAGCAGACCTTGGATCGTTGCGACGGGCACGCTGAGGTCGACGTCGACCAGCGCCTGAGTGGCGCCGAAGGATTTGCTCACCGAGCCGACGTCGATGATTGTTGGTCCTGAGCGTTCAGCCATACTGGTCAACTTTCTGCGGGGCGGGCGGCGCGGGGTGCCGACGGCGTTGGATCGCCCGCCGGATCTCATCGGCGCCCCAGACAACGAACGGGAACGGCGCCACGATGACGAGTTGGCTGGCGGTCGGGGCCGCGGTGCCGAACACGGGGTGCAGGAATGGCACATAGATCAACGCCGCGGCCAGAACCACTTCGATGCCGATCCCGGCTAACAGAAGCGGATTGCTGGTCAGCCCGGTTCGACGCAGGGAAGCCCGGTCGGTGCGGGCAGCGAACGCGGTGCCGATCTGGCAGGCGACGATGCCGGACCAGGCGACAGTGGTGGCTTGTTGATAGAGGTGGTGAAGTGGCGTGCCCGGTCCGGTGGCGGCGTGCAGGTGCCAGCCCCCGCGACGCAGGACGAGGAAGAATGCGGCGAGCACGAGGACGGCGGAAATGACGCCCAGGAATCCCCACGCGCGGGCCAACAGCGAGCCGCGGATAACGCCCTCGGACTTCGGTCGCGGCGGCCGCGACATGGTGCCTGGTTCGGCCGGTTCGCGGCTGAGCGCGAGGGCCGGGAGGGTGTCGGTGATCAGGTCGATGGCCAATAGCTGCATCACCGTCAGCGGGAGCGGGACCGCGCCGCCCGAGAGGGCGAACAGCAGGAACGGCGAGATCTCGGGGACGGCGTGCGTGAAGATGTAGAGGATGAATTTGCGGACGTTGTCATAGATCCGCCGGCCCTCCTCGACCGCGTCGATGATGGTGGCGAAGTTGTCGTCGGTAAGGACCATGGTCGCGGCTTGGCGGGCGACCTCAGTGCCTGAGCGCCCCATGGCGACACCGATGTCGGCGGCTCGCAGGGCCGGGGCGTCGTTCACGCCGTCGCCGGTCATGGCGACGACCTCGCCGAGGCTGCGCAGCGCGTCCGCGATGCGCAGCTTCGCCTCCGGGGAGGAGCGGGCGAAGACGATCTCGGGCGGCGACTGCAAGACCTCATCCAGCTGCGAGTCGGTCATCGCATCGAGCTGGTCGCCGGTGATGGTGCGGCTGCCGGCCGGTCCGATGCCGATGCCGACTTGCCGGGCAATCTCGGTGGCGGTGCCGCCGTTGTCGCCGGTGACGACAAGGACGCGGATCCCGGCTCGGTGAGCCCGCTCGATGGCGTCCTTTGCCTGCGGGCGCGGTGGGTCGAGCATGGCGATCAGGCCGAGCAGACAGAGATCCTTCTCGGCAACCGAGCGGTCGGCGGGCACGGTCGCCCGGGGGTCGAGGGACCGTCGGGCCACTGCAAGCAAGCGCAGCCCCCGTCCGCCGTAGGTATCGATCATGGCCGCAAGCTCGCGCCGGTCCTCGGGAGTGATCGGAAGATTCTGATCGGTCGCGGCGGCGATCGTGGTGCACAACGGGAGGACGGCTTCCGGTGCCCCTTTGGTGTTGACCGATAGCTGGGTCTCGCCGGCCGGTGCGTCCGCGTCCGCAGTGATGGTGGTCATGAGCCGCAGCCGCGGGTCGAACCGGAACAAGGCGTTGCGCGCCGTCGCTGGAGCGGTCTGTCCCTGGGCGGCGGCCAGCTGTAGGAGCGCGATCTCAGTCGGATCGCCGGTCATGCCGGTGGGCGTCACCGTGGCGGTCGAGCACCGGCTGGCGGTGCGGATCAGCAGCTGGGCGAGCGGGTCGGCCCGCGGGCTGGAGTCGTTTGCCCAGGCAATTCGGCCGCTGTCGCTGCAGCTGGCTGACTCGACCGTGGTCCACAGGTCGGTGACCTGCATACGGTTCTGGGTGAGGGTGCCGGTCTTGTCGGTACAGATGACCGTCGTCGACCCAAGCGTCTCCACCGCCGACAGCCGTTTGACGACGGCGCCCTTGCGGGCCAGGTTCTGCACTCCCGCGGCTAGGGCCAGGGTGATGGTCGGCAGCAGCCCTTCCGGGACGTTGGCGACCAGCATCCCGATCGCAAAGCTGACCGCGGCCGCAGTGGACAGCCCAGCCGCCAGACCGAGCGGCAAGAATGCGAGGGCGAGCACGATGGAAACGACCGCGATCAGTCTCGCGACCTTCTTGACTTGGGCTTCCAACGGACTGCTCACGCCGCTGCCGACCCGCTCAGACAGTGCCGCGATCCGGCCGATCTCGGTCCGCATCCCAGTGGCGGTGACCACTGCGCGGGCCTCGCCCGCGATGCAGGCGCTGCCGCTGAACAACATGTTCTCGGCCTGCAGCAGGGTGACGCCAGCGTCGCTCTCGCCCGGAGACCGGGTGACGGGCTGGGATTCACCGGTCAGGGTGGACACGTCCACGTCGACGGAGCCGGCGATCAGGCGGGCGTCGGCGCTGATCCGATCGCCCTCCTCGATCAACAACACGTCGCCGGGCACGAGGCTGACGGCCGAAACGTCTTGGGAGGCGCCGTCGCGCAGAACACGGGCTTGGGCCGGCAGGTACGCCGCAAGCGCCTCGACGGCATGTTCGGCGTGCTGCTCTTGGAAGAATGCGAAGACCGCGTTCAGCACGATGACGGCCACGATCGCGACGGCGAGCGGTGGGCTGCCGCTCACCCCGGCCAGCACGGCGGCGGCGACCAGCAGCAGCGCCAGCGGTTGAGTGAATTGGGCCAGGAGCTGCCGTGGCCATTGCGGTTTGCCGCGGCGGGTGAGTTCGTTCGGGCCGTCCACGAACAGCCGGCGGGCGGCGTCGCGGCCGTTCAGGCCGCCGGCGGAACTTCGCAGGTTCCGGAACACGAGTTCCAAGGCTTCGGTCGGGCTCTGGATCGGCTCGACCGCCGAATCGGTCGATGCGTCAGCGGTCGGTAGCGGGACAACGTTGACATGTTCCACTGCGATCGGGTGGCCGGACGGCACCGCCGGTGGCCCGTTGATACCGAGCGGCGCCGTGTCAGTCGGCACGAGACGATGGCGCTTTCATACCGGCAACGGCCACGGCGGGTACCGAGGTCACCGCCGCCGTCCGGCCTGCGTTGTCGGCTCCACGCGACGCTCGGGTGACGGGCGAGCCATCGGCGGTGCGCGATGCGGCGGCAGTCGGTGAACCGCCCCTACGGTCGAGGACTCGGTAGGCGAGGAGTTTGATGCGGTCGCTGGCCAGGGCCCAGATGATGGCGTAGCCCCAGACGAATGCCGCCCAGCCCCAGCCGAGCGGGTGCATGAACAGTCCGTAGACGGCGATGAGGGTGGCGATGGCCTGGGTGCCGATGACGGCGATGCAGCAGGATGCGGGCAGGGCGGATGGACCAGAACGGTCCGCGGGTGCGGGTGAGGAAGATGGTGAGGTGCCCGGCGACGGACAGCATCAGGTACATCAGGGTCTGCAGCTGGGGGCGGCCGAGGTCGAACACCCGGTCGCCGAGGTAGAACAGGCCGAACGCGGCGATGGGGCCGACGACGCCCAGAACGGTGGCGATGCCGAGGACGAGGCGCATGTTCCAGGCTTCGGGTTTCATCCGGTAGCGGACGTTGTCGTAGGCGATGGACAGGATCGCGCCGTCGTTGAGCAGGGCCAGCATCACGATCATGATCGCGGTGACGGGGTAGAAGTTGAAGACCAGGATCGCGAGGGTCATGAACAGCAGAACTCGCAGTGTTTCGGCGATGCGGTACATGGCGTAGGAGTTCATCCGCTGGAAGATCTTGCGGCTTTCCTTGATCGCGTCGATGATCACCGATAGCCCCGGGGTGAGCAGCACGATCGCGGCGGCCGCGCGGGCGGCGTCGGTGGCGCCGGAGACCGCGATGCCGCAGTCGGCTTTCTTCAGGGCGGGGGCGTCGTTGACGCCGTCGCCGGTCATCCCGACGATGTGGCCGCGTTGCTGCAGGACGTCGACGATGTGGTACTTGTGCTCCGGGAACACCTGCGCGAACCCGTCGGCGGTTTCGATGGACCGCGCGACCGTCGCTGGTTCTCTTCTTCTTCACGTCACCGAGGCCGGCGGCGTCGAGGATGTTCGGTGCCCAGGCCGACTTTCGCGGCGGTCTCCTTCGCGATGGCGAGCGCGTCGCCGGTGACCATCTTCACGGTCACCCCCATCGCCTTCGCGGTGGCGATGGTGGTCTTGGCGTCCTCGCGCGGCGGGTCGAACAGCGGCAGCACGCCCAGGAACCGCCAGTCGCCCGTCGCCGTCGGCGCGGGCCACGCCCGAGGGAACGGAACCCGCGCGCGGCGAAGTCGTTCACGGCCGCATCGACGGCCGATTTGATCTTCGGCGCTGTTGTCGGCGAGGGCCAGGATGACCTGCGGCGCGCCCTTGCTGACCTTGAACGTCGTCGCCGTCGGCGCCGGTGACGGTGGCTTCGGTGCGTTTGTCGACCGGGTTGAACGGCTCGAAGTGGGTCACCGTGTAGCCGTGCAGATCGCTTCGTCGTCGCTCAGCCCGCCGAGGACGGCGAGGTCGATGGGGTCGTCGTTGTCGGCGCGGGAGGCCAACGCGCCGGCGAGGATCACGTCCGCCGCGGTGACGCCAGTGACGCTGAACGGGTCGCCCAGGGTCAGCGAGTTCTGGGTCAGGGTGCCGGTCTTGTCCGCGCACAGCACGTCGACGCCGGCGAGTTCCTCGATCGCGACCAGTTTGCTGACGATGGCCTTCTTCTTGGCCAGCAGCCGCGCGCCGACGGCCATCGTCACCGACAGCACGGTGGGCATCGCGACCGGGATCGCCGCGACGGTCAGCACGAGGGCGAACTGCAGCGTCGTCAGGATCGGGTCGCCCCGCAGGATCGACACCACCACGATCACCGCGACCAACGCCGACGGCCAGGACGATGAGGTAGTTGCCGATCTTCAGGACAGCCTTCTGGAAGTGGCTGACGGTGTGGGCGTCCTGGACCAGTTCGGCGGTCTTGCCGAAGTAGGTGTGGGTGCCGGTGGCGTAGACCAGGGCGCCGATCTCGCCGCGGCGGATGACCGAGCCGGAGAACACGGCATCCCCGGCATTGCAGGTCGCGGGCAGCGATTCGCCGGTGAGGGCGGACTGGTCGACCTCGATCTCATCGCCGTCCAGTAGCCGGGCGTCGGCTGGGACGATGTCGCCCAGCCGCAGCCGGATCACGTCGCCGGGCACGAGTTCACGGGCGGCGGGGGTGACCCATTTACCGTCGCGTCGGACGCGGGCGTTGATGGCGAGCTTGGCTTTCAGCGCGTCGATGGCGTTGCCGGCCTGGCGTTCCTCGGTGTAGCCGACGACCGCGTTGGCCAGCAGCAGCACCAGGATGATGAAGAAGTCCGGCCAGTGCCCGACCGCACCCGACAGGATCACCGCGACCTCGATCATCCACGGGATCGGGCCCCAGAAGTAGGACAGGAACTTCAGCAACGGGTTCGTCTTGTGCTCAGCGATCTCGTTCGGCCCGTACTGCACTAGCCGTTTGGACGCCTCGACCTGGGTTAGCCCAGTCCGGGGAGCTGCCGAGCTGCCTTTGGACCTCCGCCATCGGCAGCGACTTCAGGTCGTTCTTCGGGTCAGACGTCGTCTTGGTCGTGTCTGGCGGTGTCGTCTGGGCGGTGCGGGCGCTCACGATGGGTTGGCCGGGACGGTCCAGTCCATCGGATAGGCGACGATCCGCATGTCAGCCACTGCTGCCGAGGGCGTTGACCATGACGGCTTTGATGGTGTGCAGCCGGTTCTCGGCCTGGTCGAAGACGATCGAGGCCGGCGACTCGAAGACCTCGTTACTGACCTCGGCTCCGTCCAACCCGAACTGGTCGTGCAGCCGGCGACCCAGATCAGTATCGGTGTTGTGCAGCGACGGAAGGCAGTGAAGGAACTTCGTATCAGCTCGTCCGCTCGCCGCCATCAGCTCTGACGTGACACGGAAGGGAAGCAGTATCGGGACCCGGGCGGCCCAGTCCGCGTCGGATTCGCCCATGCTCACCCACACATCGGTGTAGACGAAGTCGACACCCGCGACGCCGCGGGTCGCGTCGTCGGTGACCAAAATCCGAGCACCGCTGTCGGCGGCCAACCTGTGCGCAGAGTCGAGGACGTCGGTCGGTGGCCACAGCTCGCGGGGGGCGGCAATACGTACGTCCATCCCCAAAAGCGAACCGGTCACCAGCAGCGAACGGGCGACGTTGTTGCGGCCGTCGCCCAGGAAACAGAAGGCGATCGCCTCGAGCGGACCGTCATAGTGCTCGGTCATGGTCAGGATGTCGGCCAGCATCTGCGTGGGATGCCACTCGGTTGTCAGCCCGTTCCAGACCGGGACTCCGGCGTAGTCAGCCAGCTGCTCGACGCTGGCCTGGGCGAAGCCGCGGAATTCGATCCCGTCGAACATGCGCCCGAGGACGCGGGCGGTGTCCGGGATCGACTCGCTGCTGCCGATGTGGGTACCGTCCGGTCCTAAGTAGGTGACGTGCGCGCCCTGGTCATATGCGGCGACCTCGAACGCGGACCGCGTCCGGGTGGATGCCTTCTCGAAGATCAGCGCGATGTTGCGACCTACCAAACTCGGTCGTTCGGTCCCCGATGCCTTGGCCCGTTTGAGATCGCGGGCCAGGTCCAGCAGGGCAAGGACTTCCTTTTTACCCAGGTCAAGTTCCTTCAGCAGCGACCCGGGGTGCGGGGCAGACGTCAACGTCAGATTCCGTCGCGCTGGATCGGGCAGGTCATGCACCGTGACCCGCCCCGAGCTCGACCCAGTTCGCTGCCCGGGATCGGCAGTACTTTGATTCCGTGCTGTTCGAGCATCCGATTGGTTACGGTGTTGCGCTCGTAGCCGATCACCACCCCGGGGGCAACGGTCAGGAAGTTGTTCGCGTCGTCCCACTGCTCACGTTCCGCGGCCCGAGAATCCTCATCCGCAGCGAGGACAACGACTTTTTCCACCCCGAGTGCATCAGCGATGGTGACGAAGAGATCATCACGAGGTTCGATGTGTAGCCCGCCAGTGTCGTGCTCACTGACCTCCTCCGGGTCGGCCGGAGTTATCACCCAGGTGCGCAGGCTGCGGGGGTCCAGGTCCGGGTAACGGACGAAGGTCGCCGTGTCGATCATCGTCAACACTGTGTCCAGGTGCATGAACGCCCGGGACTTGGGCAACTGCACCGCAATGACGCAGGTGGCGGCCTGGTGCCTGAACAATTCGCGGGCCAGGATCTCTACTCCCATGGGGGTGGAGCGCTCGCCCATTCCGATCAAGACCGCGCCGCGGCCCAGGACGTGGATGTCGCCGCCCTCCAGAGTGGCGGGCTGATGGTCGGCGTCATCATCGCCGTAGAAGAATGGGAATGCGGCGTCAGCGAACATCGGGTGATAGCGATAAACCGCGCGGGAATGGATCGATTCCCGCTGCCGAGCCGGCTTGGCCATCGGATTGATCGAGACGCCGCCGTACACCCAGGCCGAGTTGTCTCGCTGGAAGAGAGTGTTCGGGACGGGCGTCAGGATGAAGTCGTCCAGGGTGAGGCTGTGCCAGAGCAGGCTTCCGGCCGACAAGGGAGACAGGTCTGCTTTCGTGATCCCCCCGATGAGGAGCTCGGCGAGAGTCGTGGTGTCGACGTCTTCGGCAAGCGCGCGCAGCGAAGCCGTCAGCGTCGGACCGACGCGATGCACGGTACAGACCCGGTCCAGCACAAAGGCCTTGGCCTCGGGCAACGCCAGCGTTTGTGCGAATAGATCGGCGAAATGATGCACGGCAACGCCCTGGTCACGTAAAACCTCGCTGAAGAAGTCGTGCTCTTCTCGCGCCTTATCCGCCCACAACACATCATCGAACAGGAGCTCGTCGCAGTTGCTTGGCGTCAGCCGAGACAGCTCCAAGCCAGGACGGTGCACGATCGCCTGTCGAAGTTGCCCGACCTCGGACTCCACGCTCAACATATGTGTCATTGGTAAGGGCCTTTCCGGGTTGTAGAGGAGTCAGAGCAGCGGCCGCTGGGTGCGACTGCCAGGCATGGCGGTACGCCCGGCGACGGCTCGCGAACGGGCAGCACGCGGAATTCGCAACCGGTGATCGGGCTAGGGGTTTGTCACAAAAGGAATCGCGGCGGCTTGGCCTCTATCCACCGACCGGAATAAGACCGGAGGGGAAAAGTTAAGAACCAGGTTCGAATCTCTGGACGCGGCGGGCGAATACCCTCGAAATCATGGCCACTGGGCAACGATGACGGTTCCAGTTCGGCAGGTCCTCTGCATCATCAAGTGCACTCCCTCGGGCGAGCAAAGTCAAACGGTCCGCATTTTCGCCGCGATCTTGTTCGGTCCATAGACGGGTCCACGGCTCACACCCGGACTCATGGACTATCTTGATTCTTAGCTTCACCTCGTGGCGGCTGCGCCGGGAGGACATCGCTAACCCGGCTCACCAGCGGGCGTGGCCGCAGCACCTGGGAACCGCGATGGCAGAGTCCGAAGATAGTCCGAAGCTAGACGTCCCACCGCTGCCGCTCACCCCCGAACAAGCAGACGCTGACGCGGCGGACCTACACGCCAGCCTCCGCGACCTTGCCGGTCTGGTCACGGAAACCACCGCGTTACCCGAACTTCTGCGGCGCGTGGCGACCTTTGCCCAGCGGGCCATTCCTGGTGCCGACGGCGCCGGCGTGACGCTGCTGCGCATGGACCGCCCGGGCAACCACGTCGAGGCGCTGCGCCGCCAGCCATCCGTTCGTGGCCGAGATCGACGAGATTCAGTACGTGACCCTGAACGAGGGTCCGTGCATCACCGCCGCGCTCGAGGCTCGGACCGTGCGTTCCGGGTCGCTGGACAAGGAGAAGATGTGGCCCCGGTTCGGACCCCAAGCCGTGCGCTCGGGCATCCACAGTGCCCTGTCACTGCCGCTGCTGCTGGCCGGACAAGTGGTCGGCGCGATTAACGTCTACGCCCAGGGCAAACACGTCTTCGACGACCATGCCGCCGAACTAGGCGAGCTGTTCGCCGCCCCGGCCGCGGTTGCCGTGCACAACGCCCAGATCCTGACCCAAGCGCTCGCGTTAACGGTCCAACTCCAGTCGGCCCTCTCGAGCAGACCCGTCATCGACCAGGCCATCGGTCTACTTCGGGGCCGAAGTGGCTGCACCGCCGATGAAGCCTTCGCCCGCCTGCGGGCTCTCAGCCAGTCCGAGCACACCAAGCTCGTCGACGTCGCCCGCGGCATCGTCGACGAGGCGGTGCGTCGCGCCCGCTCCAGGCCCACCAACTCCTAAATCACCTCGTTACGACGAGGCGGCGCGGTCTCAGATTGCGCCCAGTCACTCGACAGTTGCGGCGCGCAGTAGTGTGCACCCAGGAGCCTTGGGGCACCGGGCCCTGACCCGTCGTTCCCCGCCTTCTACCTCGCGCTGCGACTTGCAGCGCTCGGCTCGTGCTCGCGAACAGGCGCCCGGGAGCGCCCACCGGAGCAAGTTCCCGTGACGATTCCTGCCGGCCTTGCGGCCGAGCTGCACCTGTTGACCCAAGCCCTGGATCTGCCCGGGGTCGACGTCGCCGCCACGCTAATTCGGTTAGCTGTCGATGCGCAGACCGCCGTTGCCTCCTACCTCGGGCTGTCGGTCGCGATCACGGCCAACCGTTCAGAGTTTGACTTCACCGTCCTGTGTGATGGCGCTCAGCCTGAAGACGTTCAAGCCTCCCTGCTGATACCGCTGTCAACCGTCGCCGCCGACGCGAGCAAGTCCTCGGCGTCAGTGGCGTTGATTCTCTATGCCGGCCGGCCCGGCGCGTTCGTAGACCTCGCCGCCGACCTGGCGTTCATCACCGAACGGACCCTGGCCGATTTCCGCCTCGACGAACACCTGGTCCTTCCTGCGACCTACAGCGAACCCACCGCCCTCACCGCGATGTCGACGATCAATCAGGCGCTCGGCGTTCTGATCGGACGCGGGTCGACCCCCGAACAGGCCGAACGCGACCTGTCCAAGCGCGCTACCACGGCTGGTATCGGTCTGGCCGCGGCAGCCAGCCTCGTCCTCGCCAGCGTCACACCGCCGATCGTCGCTGAATCCGACGACGACTGATCGGCCCAGATCCGTCGAGCCGGATCGAAACGTTCGTGTACCGTCAGCGATGCTGAGCGACTCAGCCAGTTCGGTACATGTTCAGCCGTCCGCCGTTGAACTTCAGGGCAGCAGCCCACGCCGCACGTGCCGCTAACACCCGGCTTCGGGATCATCAGTGACTGCGAGAATCACGGCGCCAGCGTCGGCCGGATCATCCTTGGTGATGATGTCCCACGACTGGATCTGCATGGCGACGATCCGCAGCGATGGGTGACGTCTCTAGGGCACCGTTGGCACTTGTTTCGGCTGAAAAGGGCCAGCTGCTCGCAGTGGCTCGACTCGAAGACATCGAATCGTGGGGACGTAGCGGAGGACTCCAGATCGTCCTCTACGTCCTCGGAGCTCTTCTCCTGTCACGGTTGATCAGATGGGTCACGGCGAAGCTAACCGACCACATTGAGGCCGCCGGTAGCGACAGCGACGAACTTGTCCGCAGCGAGGCCGCGAAGCATCGGCACGCGCTGGCACAGGTAATTTCCTGGACCATTCTTGTCGTGCTTTACAGCGCCACCGCGGTCCTCATCATCGAGGCCTTCGGCCTTCCGTTAGCCGGGTTCGTGGCTCCTGCGACCGTCGCCGGTGTGGCCCTCGGATTCGGCGCACAAGGCGTTGTCCACGACCTCTTGGCCGGTTTCTTCGTCATCACCGAGCGGCAGTATGGATTCGGTGACCTCATCCGAATCTCAGTGACAGGCGTGACGACGCAAGTCCTGGGCACCGTCGAGGATGTCAGCCTGCGGATCACCACGATCAGGTCGGTCAACGGCGAGGTCGTATTCACCCCGAACGGCCAGATCGCCCAAGTGACCAACCTTTCTCGCGACTGGGCTCGGACCGTGATCGACGTGCCGGTCCCCGCCACCGCCGACTTCGTCAAAGTGTCCGCGCTACTCAAACAGATCGGGATCGACGCCTACGCTGCCGACGAGCTGCACCTATTGCTGCTCGATGCTCCGGCCGTCATGGGCGTCGAGTCGATCGAGGTCGATCAGTTCAAGATCAGAGTGGTGGCCCGAACGCTGCCCGGCAAGCAGTTCGAGGTCGGACGAGCCCTTCGCGCGCGCATCACCCAAGCGTTGCTCGCCGACGGCCTCAACGTTAGGACGGACCTGATCACCACCGAGCCGGCCGAGACCTCGCCGTGACGACGCGGCCACGCCGACCCCGCACCTCGACCGTCTTGCTCTCGGCTTCATTCATTCTCACCCTGCTGGCTTACCTGCTCGTTCGACCGTCTACAACTTCGGCGCCGACCTATGTTCAGGTCGTTCCGGCCCCGGCCAGTACTTCAGCGACACCGAGTCGCGACGAATCGGTCTCGCCCAGCGTCTCAGCTGTCACGTCCACCCGCGCAACCTCGACGCCAGCCACCTCGGCGGCCGCGACATCCGCGCCGGCTCCGGTAACTACATCCGTCCCGCCGGTCCCACCGACGTCGTCAACGTCCTCTGCTACCTCCAGCGAGACGTCGCCGATGCCGTCAACCTCGTCGGTCGCACCCACGTCGAGCGCGTCGTCCTGATTGCGACTGGCGCATTCTGCGTGAACCCAAGGATGGTGGCGTGCGGAAGAAGGGCCCGGCCATAGCAGGTCGTCCAGGCTGAGACCGAGTCGCTCTCGTAGCAGAATCCGGTCGGTCTCCAGACATCGATTGATAGCGCGCAGCAGCGACCTGGTCCGCACGCCGGTCCAGGAGTCTCGGAGTCTGCGACAAACACGCGGCAGCAGGACTCTTCCACGGCGGACTGTTTCCCAGTCATCGGGCAGCCTACCCCGACCCCGAACCGATCGAGGCTGCCTTTTCGCCCCGCGCCCCAGTACGGCTTGAGAAAGACAGGACCTTTGGCCCCGGTTGCTCTCGCCGGATGCCTGCCATGATCGGAGAGGAAGCGAACCCGGGTGAGGCGGTAACGATGGTTGCGAACACGCCCCCGCCGGTTCCAACGCACCTCCGCGCCGATGGATGACCTTCGTCGGAGCCTGGACGGCATCGGTCTCCTAGTCCTCAGCCCTCAAGGTCTGCCGAAGCTACTCGAAGAAGTGGCAACGCTGGCATCGTGCGGCATTCCCCATGCATACGTCGCCGGCGTAACCGTATTCGCGGATCGCGGGGATCATCGCATCGAGGGCCTCGGTTTCAGCCATCCGGTAGTCGCTGAAATCAAAAAGATCCAATTCACCATCGTCTCTGAAGGGCCATGCCTCACGGCTGCGCTTGAGCGACGCACAATGCGGTCCGGGTCACTCGGTGGAGAAAAGCAGTGGCCGCGATTCGGGCCCCGTGTCGGCCGTCTAGGTCTTCACAGCGTCATGTCTGTCCCATTGGTCGTGGCCGATCGGGTCATCGGTGGAGTCAGCGTTTACGCGCAAGAAAAAGACATTTTCGATGACCACGCGGTCGAATTCGGGGAATTGTTCGCTACCGTCGCCGCGGTCGCGGTCCGCAATGCCCAGATACTCACACGCACACTTGCACTGACGGCTCAGCTGCAGCGCGCCCGGCAAACCCGACCGGTCATCGACCAGGCGATCGGCCTACTACGGGCAAGGTCCGGCGACACCCCGGACGAGGTCTTCGATCGGCTGCGGGCAATCAGCCAACGCGAACACACGAAGCTGTCTATCGTCGCTCAGCACATCGTTGACGAAGCCGTAAGTCGTGCCCGGTCACGGCACACACAAGCCCACCCTGGCTAGTCGACGCCGGCTGCATTGCGAGCAACAGCCCGGCCCGAGTTCACGCTGGTCGCATAGAAACCGCGCGTATCGTTGCCGCTGGCTGATTCAACAGCCAGTCTGACTCGGCGACCCGATCCGTCCGGTCCCGAAGAGCGACCGCTCGCAACCAGACCCTAGTGACGTTGCTTGAGCGGAACCCGACCGCGATGACAGCTTCCCCTTCACCTCAACGTTTGCGGCGGTTGCCCATTCGCATCGCCTGAGCGACCTGAACCGTCAGTTCTTTCAGACAACGGAGCACCTCTTCATGAAGATCTTCATCATCGTCATAGTCATCGTGGTCGCGCTGCTGCTCGTCGTCAGCGCACTGTCAGCACGGATCGTCAAACAGTACGAAGACGGGGTTCTGTTTCGTCTTGGACGAGTGATTGGCGAACGCCGGCCCGGGTTCCAGTTGATCATCCCGTTCGTCGATGTCCTACACCGGGTGTCTCTTCGGATCGTGACCATGCCGATCCAATCGCAGGGCATCATCACCCGCGACAACGTCAGCGTCGACGTCTCTGCGGTCGCCTACTTCAAGGTCGTCGACGCGGTGAAGTCCGTCGTCGCGATCGAGAACGTGTACACGGCAATTGATCAGATCGCCCAGACCACACTCCGCAAGGTCGTCGGGCAGCACACACTCGATCAGACGCTGTCGGAGACCGACAAGATAAACCTCGACATTCGGGCCATTCTCGATGTCACGACCGTGGACTGGGGTATCGAGGTCACGCTCGTCGAACTCAAGGACATTCAACTGCCCGACAGCATGAAGCGGGCGATGGCCCGGCAGGCCGAGGCGGAGCGCGAGAAGCGAGCAAAGATCATCAACGCTGAAGGCGAATCCCTGGCCGCCGCCGCGCTCGGCGACGCGTCAGACACGATGATGGCCCACCCGCTTGCGTTGCAGCTACGAAATCTGCAAAGCCTCGTCGAAATCGGCGTCGACAAAAACACCACTGTCGTCTTCCCAGCTCCGCTGATGACGACGATCGCCGAGCTGGGCTCCTTCCTGGCTCGCGAGAACGCTGCTGCGACCGCCGTCGCTCCAGCGTCGAGCCAAGTGGGCTCCGTGGCGGCCGCCAACGGCGCTGGCCCGCAATGAGAACCATCGTCCAGGCCGCGGCCAAGAACAGTGTCGTTCTCGTGTCGTCGCTTCGATACGTCCTCGCCCGGAGCATCGAGCATCGGTCCCACATCTGACCTCTAGGATTGCCTGGGCGCGCCAGCCGGCGGACTCGGTTGAGTCGGGAGGACATCCGTGTCGAAGTCGCGCAGCGTCAAATGGAGTAAGACCCCGGCCGAGCACGACTACCCGTCGGCGGCGTCATACCTACGGCTGGTCGCAACCGCGGTTCAGGTAGCTGAGCTGACCAAGGCTCTGGCGGACGCTCCAACCGTCCAACAGCATGCGAAGGACATCCTCCGCGCGGCCCGGCTGCCACTGCTGCCGGCCGACGACCCAGAAGTCGCCAAGGACCTCAAGCGGGTCAGCGCCGGCACGCCGCTGTCGCCGGTACTGCTAGTGCGAGGTGATCTCGTCACCGGTGTGCCGATGCAGATTGCCGATGGTTATCACCGCGTCTGCGCGAGCTATCACCTGGATGAGGACACCGACATCCCGTGCCGCATCGTCGACCGCCCGGCGAAATGAGCCCTGACGAAGCCGACCGGATCCACGCGGTCGTCCAGCGACGCCATGGTCCGCGGATCGCTGAACTGCTCGAGCGGGAACCGGTCTGGTCGCGGGACTTCACTGACCTACGCTATGAATGGCGCCGGTTGTTCAGCGAAGTCTTGGGCACTTTTCTGCTCGTCTTGGCCGGAGCCGGCGCGCCCATCGTCGATCACGCCAGTCGCGGCCAGATCGGCCGGACCGCATCGGTCGTCGCCCCCGCCCTGACGGTGCTGGCCGTCATCCTGTTCATGGGCGCCGTCTCCGGGGCGCATCTGAATCCGGTCGTCAGCATCGCCTTCGCGTTGCGCGGGGACTTCCAATGGCGCCGAGTTCCTGGCTATATCGGCGCTCAACTGGCGGGCGCAGTCGCTGCCGCCGCCGTGCTGCGGGCCACCTTCGGCGATCTGATGAATGTCGGCGCGACGCTGCCCGGCATCGGCTTCAGTAGCACCCAGGCTTTCACCGTCGAAGCTCTGATCACACTCGGACTGGTCAGTACCGTCCTCGGCACCGCGTCCAGCGCCCAGAACATCGGATCCCTCTCGGCGCTGGGCGTCGCCGCCTACATCGCGCTGGCCGGACTGTGGGCCAGTCCCGTCAGTGGCGCGTCGATGAACCCGGCCCGTTCATTCGGGCCGGCGCTAGTCAGCGGCGACCTGAACCACCTCTGGATCTACCTGACCGCGCCACTGCTCGGTGCCGTCGTCGCCGTCGGCGCGGCCTTGATCTTGCGGGGACCCGGTGGCGATCCCGGTGGTACGCGGGCTGCACAGGGAACCATCGGCCCGGCCAGCTGATCGCGCCTGATCGGCGATCGCCTTAACTGCACGGTCTAGCGTCGACGAAGTGACCACCTCCGTTCTGCCGGCCGCCGCTGCGAGCCCGCCGCCCCTCGTCCCAACGCCCACTGAGCTGAAGACGGCCTACCAGGACGAGATGGGGCCCAAGGAGCGAGCCGCGCTGATGTCCTGGCTCGGCTTCACCACTACCTTCGCGGCAGTACGGGCCATCACGTACAGCATCCGCGACGGCAAGGGCCCCTTCCGCAACGTCAGCGTCGGCGGCTCGCACCTGCACCATTACATGTGGGGAATCGCAATGCTCAGCGGCGTCGGCGCGATCGCCGTCCAAGGCGAGGACCGGACGCGCCGGCACCCCGCGGTCGCGCTAACCTACGGCGCTGCCCTCGCGCTCATCGTCGACGAGTTCGCTCTCCTGCTCGACCTGCAGGACGTGTACTGGGCCAAGCAGGGACGAATATCGGTCGATCTTGGCGTTGGCTTGGTCGCTACCGGCGGAACCACCTTCGCCGCAATTCCGATCCTGCGCCGCCTGGTGCGCGACCGGCGCCGCTGACCCGGTAAATCTGGCGCGTGTTGTGATGGACCGACGAGGTCAAGGCCCGGGATGAAGCGCGCGTCCCGCGACGCGGATGTGTCCAAGATGTGAGCCGTTGCATCAGCCGTGAGGATCCCGTGAATTTTCGGTCACGAGGCTTGCGTCGGAGATAGCTTCGGCTCGTGGACCCGCTAGGTGAGCTCGGATGAGTCGGATGTCCGTCGATTCGCTCGATCTGCCGGAACGGCTGAACTATCGGATCAAGCGCAAGCTTCTTGGCCGGCCGTTGGTGACCGCGTCGCTGCACGACGAGAAGTTGTCGAAGACGCTCGCGCTGGGTGTTCTGTCAAGTGACTGCATCTCCTCGTCGGCGTACGGCACCGAAGAGATGCTCATCGCGCTGCTGGCGGTCTTCGGCCTGACCGGGTTTCACATTCTGATGCCGCTGACCGCGGTGGTGCTCGGCGTGCTCGTGTTGATGACGCTGTCCTACCGCGAGGTCGTCAGCGTCTATACGCGCGCCGGTGGTTCCTACGTCGTTGCGCGCGACAACTTCGGCCCGCGGGTGGCTCAGATCGCTTCGGTCGCGTTGATGATCGACTACATCGTGACGGTCGCGGTTCAGGCCGCCGCCGGCACGGCCGCGATCACGTCAGCCGTCCCGGCCTTGCGCGATAACTACACCAGCCTGGCCATCACAGTGGGCGTCGTTCTACTGCTTGCCTACGGGAACCTGCGCGGTCTGCGCGAGGCCGGCCGGGCATTCGCGCTGCCCACGTACTTCTTCGTGGTCATGGGTGGCCTGGTCGTTTGCGTCGGCGTCATGCGTGAGATTTTCGGCGACCTGCCGCACTACGCCGTGGGTCTCGCTGGCCAGTATCCGGTAAATGACAAGCATGAAGCGATCTTCACGGGGGCCGCGATCTTCGTGCTGCTGAAGGCCTTCGCGAACGGTGGCTCGTCTCTTACCGGGCTTGAGGCGATATCGAACGGCGTGAGTGCGTTCAAGGAACCGGCTGGTGTGAACGCGCGCAGGACATTAACGGTTATGAGCGTGCTGCTCGGAACCCTGGTGCTCGGCATCTCATTCCTGGCCTGGCAGACGCACGCGGCCCCCTACAAGAACGGCTCACCTACCGTAATCAGCCAGGTCGCGAAGGCCGCGTTCGGCGACGCCTGGTACGGGCACTTCGGCTACGTCCTAGTGCAGATTGCCACGGCCGCGATTCTCTACACGGGCGCGAACACGCCGTTTACCGGATTCCCCTATTTGGCGAGCTTCATCGCCGAGGACTCGTTCCTACCCCGACAGTTGATGCGCCGCGGGCATCGGCTGGCTTTCAGCAACGGCATCATTGTTCTTACCGCCGCCGCCCTTGCGTTGCTGCTCGTTGTCGGCGCGAACGTCAATTCGCTGGTCCCATTTTACGCCATCGGGGTATTCACCGGCTTCACGATGGCTGGGCTAGGCATGTCCCGCTACCACCACACCCATCGGGAGTCGGGCTGGCGGCGTCGCCGGATCATCAACCTGACGAGCGGTCTCGTCTCGGCGTGCGTAGTAGTCATCTTCGCAGTGGTGAAGTTCACCGAAGGCGCGTGGCTGGTCGTTATCCTCTTTCCGCTCGGCTGGCTGTTGCTCACCAGGCTGAATCGTCAGTACCGACGCGAAACCCACTCACTTGACCTGGTAACTCTTGCTAGCGCCGCCGACCGGCTGCCCATGCACTACGCCCGTCACGTAGTGCTCGTACTCATCGATCGCCTCGATTTGGCCGCTCTTCGCGCACTGCGCTATGCCGGCAGCCTGCGGCCGACCGAGATCCGGGCTGTGCACATCATGCTCGACGATGTCGCGAGCAACGAACTCGAGCGGGCCTGGATCGAGCGCGGGCTTGGCGACCGAGTGCCTCTCGAGATCGTCGAATGCCCTGACCGTCGACTGGTCCGCAGTGCCGCCGAGGTTGCACTGGACACCGTGATGCAGGAGCGGGCCGAAGTCACGGTGTTGTTGCCCCGCCGGACGTTCCGGCGACTTTCGCAGCGCCTGTTGCACGACCGCACCGCCGACCGTATCGCCGAGGCGCTGGGCCGAATTCCGCACGTCGCGGCGACGATCGTACCGTTCGACACGACACTCCCGCCCGAGGCCGAGCAGCGGCTGGAGACACAGCAAGCGCTGGCTGCCACCGAGCCTGCGCTCGCATCGGTGAGCCACCGTCTCGCACCGGACGGTGAGCGAACTAAATCGACGCCGACAGTCGACGGCTTGACGTCGATCGGTTCGGCGGCCGCCCGCGAACTCGTCACGATCGAGGGACGCATCAAGCTCGTTCAAGTCGGGACGATCGCCGGGAAGTCGCTCGAAGCCCAAGTCTTCGACGACACCGGTGGGATTCGTCTGCTCTTCTTCGGCCGCACCCGCATCGCGGGTGTCGAGCCCGGAACTCTGGTCCGCGCAAGCGGCCGCGTCGGTGAATACAAAGGTCACCTCGCGCTTGCCAACCCCCGTTACGAACTAGTGGCCGAAAACCCGGCGAACACTCGGCGAAAACGCGAGTAGCCAGCGACTGTCCTCGATGCCAACCTGCGCCTACGCCCCCATGAGCCGCCTGGGTGCGGTCCGAACCTCGACGATCTCGAAGACGTCCGCTCCCGCGAGTCGACCGCAACGTGCTGCCTTCAGATGCTGTCCCGATCGTGGAGAAGTCCGGCCCGACGGGTTGGCTCCGCGGGGTTCTGGTTGCTGTAGAGGAGGTGTTCGAGGTTCACTGCGTTCAGCGCTTGGGAGTAGAGGAGCCCTTCGGCGGTGTCGCAGCCAGCCGAGCACAGCGCGGCCAGTTGTTCAGGCTCTTCGCCTCCCTGGGGGAGCGTTCGCAGTCCGAGAGTCTTGCCGAGCCCGATAAGGGCGTGGACGATTGCGCGGGCTTCATCCGTTGTCGTCAGTGCAGCGATGACGGCCTGGTCGATTTTGACCATGTCGACGGGAAAGCCGCGGCGCGACGCCAGCGATGAGTAACAAGTTCCGAACTCCTCGATCGCGATCTGAACCCCGAGGAGTTTCACGGCGCTGAGACAAATCATGGCACGCTCGGGCTGCTGCAGGAACGCGGATTCGTTGAGTTCCAGTGTCAGGCTGGCGGGTTCCAGACCCGACGCCTCGAGGGCGTCGCGTACATCGCCGACCAACGGGTGGGTATCCAGCTGGCGCGCGGAGATGGTGACCGACATTGCGACCCGCAGCCCAGCCCGGTTCCATCTGGATCCGGCTCGACACGCCTCGGCGAGCACCCACCGGCCGACCGTCACGACCAACCCGGTGTCTTCGAGGATCGGACCAAACTCGCGTGGGCCCAGCACCCCACGGGTGGGGTGCTGCCAGCGCAGCAAAGCCTCGACGCCGGTGGATTGCGCACCGTCGGCGGTCTGGGGGCCAATCGGGAGGGTCGCTTGGTAGAGCAGAAAGAACTGATCAGTGCCTACCGCCGCTCGCAGATCGGCTTCGAGTTCGCCGCCTGCGGCCTTGTCGAGCATGCTGGGCTGGAAGACCGCGAACCCGTTCTTCCCCGCATGCTTGGCCTGGTAAAGGGCGAAGTCGGCGTCCCGTAACAGCTGGTCAGCGTCCGGGTACTGACCCGTCGCGATCCCGATCGATGCGGTGACGACATGAGGCGCACTGACGTCGCCCAAGAAGAAGGGCTGACGGAGCACCTGCAGAATCCGCTGCGCAACCAGATCGGGACTCGCGCCCATCGCCGCATCCTCGACGAGGACGACGAACTCGTCGCCACCGAGCCGCCCGACACTGTCGGCCTGACGGACCACGGAGGTCAGCCTGTCTGCTACCAGGCGCAACAAGTGGTCGCCCGCGGCGTGGCCGAGGCTGTCATTAACGTCTTTGAAACCGTCGAGATCAACAAACAACGCCGCCGCGGGTGTGAGGGTGCGGCGCCCGCGCGCAAGCATCCCTTCCGCACGGTCAAGAATCAACGCACGGTTCGGCAAACCCGTCAACGCGTCATACAACGCTTGGTGGTGAAGCAGCCCCTCGCCCCGGCGCGCCAACGTGACGCTATGCGCAATTGTCTCCGCAACCAGTACCCCGACTGGGATGACCAGCGAGATAGACGTCATCGTCCCAGCGGGAACAGCGACGCCCGCAAACACCGGCATCAAGTAGGCCAACGCCGCGACGGGACTAAGCAGCAGCGCGGTCCACTGCCTGTGCCACGCGCCGACCCACACAAAGACAACGATGAAGTAGATCCCATAACTGGGACCCGTTCCTTTGGTGACGGTATTCGCCCACCCAATATTCGCGAACGCGATACACGCCAGCGCCAGCGTCCACCGCACATCCCAACGCCGCCACGGCAGGGCGAAGCACCCCACCCCAACCGCGATATTGACGAGATCGACCACTAGCGACCGCGGCTGCCCCTGACCAAGGCCGTAGGGCTGCACATCGTTGACCACCCCAATAATTCCAACGATCGCGAAGAGAAGACCAGCCTGCAGCGCCGCCGACTGCTCAGCAACGACCGCCCTAACGATCCGCCGCGCGACGGACCACCACCGTCTCGGCGGACGCGGCGCCGTCGAAGCAGGACTACGGGTCATGACGCAAGCATCGGCGCTCAGATTCGAATTGTCGCCCCGAACTGAGAGCCGGCCCAGCACCCAGAGCAGACCACCTCTCGTAGGGCAACCCGACGTCGCTGATCCGGTTCCGATGACTCGCGCCCGCCAGCCGAGCGAGTTGGACCGCGAACGCGCCGACTTGCTGACCGTCGGTCGAGACACAGGCGAATCCTGTCATCGATGAGCGTCTGATGAGCTCGGACGACGGTCTCGTCGGACAGCACTTACTCGAGCCCGACATCGCTTGGTTCAGAGCGCAGTCGGCCATCGGCCGCACGACAGCTAAAGATTCTGCATGCATGACCGGACAAATTGTCACTGTTCATCCATTGTTTTGCCAAATTGCTCGCCCTATGGTTCAGGCACCCGACGTAAGAAAGTGGTCCTCGTCACAAGCGGCGTAGACCGGGTAAGGCGAAGTTAGGAGAGTCATGAATGACACTCGGCCTGTTTACACGTTGACCTCGACCCCGGCGGTGCTGGTTAGTCGTGAGGACGCACTCGAGCGCGCCCGGTCGCTTAAGCCGCGCCTGCGCGAGCGGCTGCCGTTGGGTCAGCAGCTGCGTCGGCTGCCGGAGGAGAACGTCGCCGACATCTTGGAGTCGGGTCTGTTCGGGGTGATGAAGCCGAAGCGGTACGGCGGCTCGGAGCTCGGCACCGAGACGATGATCGACGTGACCATCGAGCTGGCGTCGGCCGATCCGTCGACCGGCTGGGTCTACATGTTGTGGGCGGCCCATATGTGGATGCAGTCGCAGTGGCCGGTGCAGGCGATGGATGAGATGTTCGAGAACCCGAACATGCTCGCGTCGTCGGTGGTGACGACCACGGGTGACGTCGAAGAGGTCGAGGGCGGTTATCGCTGGACGGGCAAGGGGTTGTTCTCGTCCGGGGTCGATCACTGCAACTGGCTGACGGCGTTGGTGCCGATCAAGCGTGACGGTGAGCGGCTTGAGGGCCTGTATTGGGTTCTCCTTCCACGCGAGGACTTCGAGATCATCGACGACTGGAACACGGTCGGTCTGCGGGGTACTGGTAGCAAGACGATCGTCCTCGATGACGTGTTCATTCCGGCCCACCGGGTCGTGAGTGCTGAGTCGGTTGAGACCGGAACCGCGCCGGGGCGTGAGGTCAACACGCACCCGATGTACGGGGCCGTGTCGAGTGCGAACTTCACCGGAGCGATGTCGGCGCCCGCGCTCGGTGCCGCCCGGGGGTTCGTCGAGGCGGTCCTGGCAAAACACCAAGCCAAAGCATCGGTGGTCGCCTCGACCAACAACCCCTACGTTGGCGACGGTCTGTCGACGACGCTGGCCCGGATCGGCGGATTCGGCGGCCGAGATCGACGCGATGCACGCGATGTTGCTGCTCGATGCGCAGCGTTACGCGACGACCCCGGCCAAGGATGTGGGCCCGGAGGAGCGGGCACGGCTGCGGCGCAACTCCGCGTTCACCGCCCAGCACGCCCGCCGCGCCGCGAACGTCCTCTTCGAGGAGTGCGGCGGATCCGGGCTGCTCGAATCCTCGATGCTGCAGCAACTCTGGCGTGACACGAACGGTGCCGCCGCGCACCACGGTCTGACCTGGGACTGGCAAGGCGACGGATGGGCGAAAGCCGCGCTCGGCGTCTGAGAGTTCTACGCGAAGCAACTGGGAGCACTGACACCACCGGCCACTGCCGGTGGCCGTAAATCACCGCGCCGACAACGCAATGAAGGGCCGATTGATGAGACCAAAGTTGGGTAAGAATCGGGCTATAGCTCTCGTTTTTCTCACGGTGGGCGCTTTGACGCTGGCCGCGTGTAGCTCGTCGAAAGGCTCCACCGGGAGCTCGTCGACCAGCTCCGCGGGCGCATCGAGCGGCAGTGTCTCGGCGAGCGCCGATTCGGCCGCTCCGACGGAGGTGAATGGTCAGCCGTATCCGGTTACTGATTATGTGAAGTACGTCGGGGGTAAGGCGGGGGCTGCGGACAATTCGCTGTCGCCGGTGCAGGTCGGGTGGGTGAACCAGTCGGGAAGTGCGGCCGATGTCGCTCCTGAAGCGACCACGGGGGCCGAGCTGGCGGTCAAGTGGATCAATACCTATGGCGGTGGCATCCAGGGTCACCCGGTCAAATTGGTGGAGTGTTCCACCAGCGGCACGGTTGCCGGGGCGGCTCAATGCGGTCAGCAGATGGCCAACAACAGTTCCGTCAACGTCATCGGCGGCGGTTGTATAAGCGTGGGCAACCAGGCCCTGGAGTCCGCGATCGCACCGACGAAGAAGCCGATCGTGTTCTCGGTCCCCTGCAGCGAAGAGGACGTGTCGTATTCACCCGGGTTCATCCTGTTCGGCGACACGCTGCACATCGAGGGCCCGATCGGCACCTTCGCCGCGAAGGATCTGCACGCCAAGAACGTCGCGATCGTCTATGAGAACGTCCCTGGTTCATCGACGCAGGCGCAGATCATCGCCAGCGCGCTGAAGATCGAGGGCGCGACCTCGAAGGTGGTCGCCTTCGACCCGACCACGCCCGACTTGACCGCGCCGCTCACCGCGTCCGGGGCCGCGTCGGCTGATGCGCTGGTCGGTTTGGTGTTCGGCAATTACTGCGTGACGCTGAAGAAGGACCTCGACCAGCTCAACATCAAGACCCCGGTCGTGGTGAACGTGCCGTGCATCTCGACCGACATCATCAAGGGTGACGGTGGCACATTGCCGAGCTGGTACTACCTGGTGGCCTCGACGCTGAACGGTGACACGACCGACCCGGGGGCGGCGGTGTGGAACAGCACGGCGGCGCAGCTGGGCAACGCGGCCGGGGCTCCTGATCCGTGGATCAGCACGGTCTTCGCCGGGATGATGACGGTGTGGAAGGAGTACAACCAGGTGGGTCCCGACGCGACGTCGGCCCAGTTCGCCACCGCGATCCAGGGCTTCAAGGGACCGCAGCTGTGGGGGGCACCCAACCTGGACTGCGGCAAATACACCGACACACCCAGCGTCTGCAACGACCAGGTGCAGTTCTTCTACTACACCAACGGAGCGTTCAAGAAGGCCCAATCCTTCATCGGGCCGCCACCCGGGCTAACCGTGCCCAAGTCCTGACCGGTCGTCCGGCTCACCAGGTGCGCTCCTGGTGAGCCGGATCTGTCAGCGACGCTGAACTGCAGGAGAGGCCAATGAGTGACACCGGTGTTCCTGTTGGCGAGGTCATGACTGCGATCGCTACGCCCTCGTTTGAGCAAGCGGAGCTACGACAGGCCTTCGCGTGCTTCCCGAGTGGGGTAACAGCGGTGTGCGGCATGCTCGGCGACAATCCGCAGGGTATAGCCGCAAGCTCGTTTACGTCCGTGTCGTTGGAACCGCCGCTGGTATCCGTCTGCGTGGCACATTCGTCGGCGACCTGGCCCAAGCTGGCTGAACGGACCACACTCGGCATCAGTGTGCTCGCCCAGGACCACACCGAGGTCGCCAAATCGCTGTCCCGCAAGATTGGTGACCGCTTCACTGGGGTCAGCTGGGAGGCCGCTGAATCGGGTGCGGTGTTCGTCCACGGCTCGACTCTCTGGCTTGAGTGCTCGGTTCATACTCAGCTGCCGGCCGGCGATCACGACATCGTGTTGCTTCGGATTTTGGCCATTCAGAGTTACCCCGATGTCGCACCCATGGTCTTCCACGGCAGCCAGTATCGGCAGTTGGCGCCGTCTGAAGTGGCCGAGCTCGCCGGGCCACGCACATGATCGAAGAGGTGCAGGACGACTAGAAAGTGAGGATGCTATGACCGCCACCGCGCAGACGTCCGAAGTCCCGGGCCGAGACAGGCCCGGAAAGATGTCCGGCAAAATGATCCCGCCGTGGCAGCAGGTGCCCGAGCCACAGCCCGGGGAGCTACGGCAGACGCCGCAGGAGATTGAAGGGCCGTACTTTCGGTTGGCCGCACCGAACCGGTCCAACCTGCTTGAGCCCGATGACCAGCCGGAGCTGGTACTGGCCGGTCGGGTTCTGACCGAGCACGGCATCGCGATTCCCGGCGCGATCGTCAATATCTGGTCCTCGGACGCCGTCGGCAACTACGACATGGTCGGCTACAAGTACCACGGCTATCAAATGACCGACGAAGAAGGCCGCTACGAGTTCACGACCATCGTGCCCGGTTGCTATGAGCCCCGCGACGCGAAGCACATCCACGTGAAGATCCAAGGCGATAGCAGCCCGATCACCACCCAGCTCTACATCGGTGGCGAACCCGGCAACTACGAAGACGACTACTACCACCCCGACCTGCTCGTCGAGACCACGACCGACGAGAACGGGACCAAGCGCGGGTCGTTCGACTTCATCATCCGCCAGGTCACCGAAAAGGAGAACGTCACCCCGGAAAGTCTCGCTGCGCGAGTTTAAGCCGTTGTGCTCGAGCAAAAATTGGTCGATGACCTGTTTGTCATTGACCATGGACATCGCCAGGTGAGTCTGCGAGAAAAACCCATATCGCAGGTATGTGCGAGCACGTCGACCGACGGCGAAAATAGCACTGCCGCGCTGGGGTGCGCCGACCGAGCTATTCCTCCACGCGGCGAAATGGCTCCCGCGTCGCCGCGGGTCGCCCGTCGGTCGGGGAAGGTTGAGCGCGGCGTAATAACCTTTGGCGAGCACGCTGCGGGAATGCTCACTCAGCCGATTCGCGAACGATCAGACCAAGCTCGAGCACCGGCTCGTCGACGTCGGGAGTGATGTCACGCTGCACGCCGTGCTGGCCGGCGAGGGGCAACCGAGTCATCGCCGTCGACCTGAAGGGTGCCGGCGACTCATCCAAGCCGCTGACTGGCTACGACAAAGCAACCATGGCCGGCGAACTCGACCAGCTTCGACAAGAACTCGGCCTGTCTACGGTGCAGGTCGTCGGGCACGACATCGGAGCGATGGTCGCCTACGCCTGGGCTGCGACCAAGCGTGACGCCGTATCGAAGAGGTCCGGCTAGACCTGGCCCCCAGCCTGGTCGGACCGCTCAACATCCCGGCGACCGCTACGTCCGCGTTCCAGGGACGACCGGCCCGCCTCGGTCAGAGACCGAGCGCTGCCTTGGCCCAGGAATTGCCCTGCCAGTCCCAGGTCAGTCCGTGGTGCGCCGCAGCGGCATTCGTGTCCCGCCAGAGTTGCTGCAACAGTGAGGATTCGAGCAGGCCAGAGCCCCCGGCCTCCTCAAACAGGACGTTCGCCGCGCGACGGGCATGCTGGGCGGTGAAGGCGGAGTTGCGGCGAAGTCGCTGCCGCTCCTCAACCGTCACGTCCTTGGCCGGGATGGTGGCGTAGCGCTGCGCATCGACCAACAACATCGAGTGCATTGCATCGACCAGCGCCGCGCAGTCGGCGAGCCGGGCCAGCGTCGTCGTCAGGCCGTCGCCGACGTAAGGGTTGTTCGTCGAGGCGACGACGGACGCCTTGGCCTGGTGTTTCGCCAGCACGGCCTCGACGAGGCCGCGCGCGGCCCCGATCGCGGGGGCCGACATCGCGCCGGTGAAGTTGGCGCCCGATATCGCCCCGTACATCGGGTGGGTGTTGACCTCGCGCCCCGGAGCGGTCCCGGTCTCGACGGCTTTCGAGCTCAGCGATCGGTACGCCGGTACGAATACGTCGTCCAGGACGATCGTTTTGCTACCGGTCCCACGCAGCCCGACTGTCTTCCAGTCGTCGACGATCTCGAAGTCCTCCCGCGGAATCAATAGCCACCGACGATCCTCGAGTACCTCACCGTCACGTTTGATCGGGACGGCCGCGGTCAGCCAACTGCAGTGATCGACCCCAGAAGAGAAAAGGCCTTTGCCGGTCCAGCGATAGCCGCCCTCGACCTCTTCGACGTCGCCCGATGTGGTCACCACCGACGATGCCAGCATGTTCGGGTTCTCGAACATCTCATCCATGGCCTGAACGGGCCATTGCGATTGCATCCACATGTGCGCGGCCCACAGCATGTAAACCCAGCCGGTCGATGGATCGGCTGAGGCCAGCTCGATGGTCACGTCAATCATCGTCTCGGTGCCGAGCTCGGACCCGCCGTACCGCTTTGGCTTCATCACGCCGAAGAGCCCAGACTCGAGCAGGTCGGCCACGTTTTCATCCGGCAGCCGGCGCAGTTCCTGATCCAGCGGTAGCCGTTCACGCAGTCTTGGCTTCAGCGATCTGGCCCGCTCCAGCGCGTCTTCGTGACTGTCGATGGCCGCCGGGACCGACTCCAATGTGTAAACCGGTCGCGTATCCGTCATACCCGCACCTGCCAAAAGTTGTGCCGAATCATGAATGAACACCACACTGATGCCGACCTGAACGTACGACGACAACACTTTGAAAATCAATAGACGATTCACGTCGGATTTGGTGCCAATGTTTTACTAAACATTCGGAACGCCATTGATAAATATTTCGGGCACGCAACTACGGTTAGCTATTAGGCCCGACGTCTTCCACCTGACCCGGACCATACTCACGGTCGGCCCAATCCGTGCCTTCGAGCAGACACTTGTCGTGGCCGTCCTGCGGCGAGTGACGACTGAGACTGGGCGCTAATGGGTAGGACCGCGTCATGAGTGATCCGACCGCTCCCCCGGCACCGAGCCCGACGGACCCAGACGCGCCAGTTGATCCTGATTCACTGCCCATCGAGGCGGACGACCCGCTCCATGAGGTCGCTGAACCGGCGAGCCCGATAGCGGTTCCTCGACCCGAGGAACCGATAGGGATTTGATCCCCCGACTAACGGTCAACACGAACATTGATTGATGATGATCAGTGGCAGTCCGAGCACAACGAGCCGGCCGGTTGATCTCGGCAAGGGTTACCCGCCGTTGGCGCGACCCGATCACTGACGGGTACCGGCCGGCCGAGATGGTAACCCTGTGCGTAGTCCACGCTTTCGGCTCGTAAAATTTCCAGTGATTCCTTCTGTTCGACACCTTCGGCGACGGTCTGGAGCCCGAAGGCGTGTGCATCGACCTCGCCTCGGCGCCGAGCAGCTGTCTGCTCGACCATCCGCTGGCCGCGATGCGCCTCGAACAGGTACTGACCCTCACGCTCTTACTGACCCAACCCAACAACTACTCCCCGGCGCTGGACAAGACTCCTAAGGCCCCCGGGCCTCGACCGATCGCGAAAGCCATCGAATTGATCCGAACCCGGCCCGAGCATCCCTGGACAATCACCGCGCTGGCCGCGGAAGTCGCCGTCAGCGTTCGAAGCTTGCAACTCGGTTTCGCCCGCGCGGTCGGACAACCCCCAATGGCATACCTACGTCAGGTACGCCTGGAACGAGTCCACGACGACCTCGTCCTGGCCGAGCCCGGAACAACCACAATCACCCAAGTGGCCACCCGATGGGGATTCACTCACCTCGGCCGCTTCGCCAACGAATACCGCCGCACCTACGGCGACCACCCGTCGGCCCACCTACCCCGCACACCCCAGACGCAGGTCACGGATTTAGCCAGCTCCGGCTAGCCCCGATGAGATCTCCGAATTTCGATTGACTCGTCAGTAACTGCTTGTCAGAGGGATTCAGCGCGCCAACCCAAGATGCAGGCGGTTGCCGAGCCTTTGGTCGACACCGCTGAGCTGCCAACACTCTGACGTGGATCGACCACGCAATCGATTCAGTGACCGGGCCGTCGTCATATTGCCAGCCTGTCGGGTGGCCGACTTCGAGGAGGAGGTCGTGAATACCTCGGATTTGCAGATTGTGTGCCGATGAGGGGAGTACAGCCTCCATCGTGGTCCACGATGCTGTTCCGAAGGAGACCTCGTGCCGGAATGTATCCCAGGATCGGCGCAGCCCGGTACCCAGCGCAAGGCTGTATGCATTGGCTGCTCGTGTACCGTCGCCGCCCATGGCGTGGGAAACCGAATGCTATTCGCCACCCGTGTCAGTCACAGTTTGGCTTCGTTGCGGTTGCTGCTCAAGGACCTTGGCGCTTCGGTCACGCAGCGCGCTCCTGGACTCCTGGAGGTTCACACGGCTGACCCGACCGCCGTCTTGACCGCCGCTCGCCATTTTTTGTCCAGCGTCGAGGCCGCTGAGATCCGCGCGATGGTCGTAGCCGATGAAGACCCCGACGCGCTGCTCTCGGCCGCGCTCACCGCGCCCACCCTGGCGCAATCAAGCGCTCGGATTGAGCATGCTGACTTGTTACCGCTCTTCATGGACGAAGCCAATGCATTTCATTCGGTGTACCAACCGATCGTCTCGCTGCAGGCCGACGCGCCTCAAGCCGCAATCGGCTACGAGGCGCTGCTGCGCGCCACCACGCCCGCCGGACTGATAATGCCGGACCAGATGTTCGATGCTGCAGCCCAGGCCGGTTGGTTACACATCTTGGACCGGATAGGACGGACATCCGCGCTGCGTGGCGCATCGAGCTGGCTGGGCGACTCCCAGCTATTCGTCAATTTCGTGCCGACCGCCATCTATCGCCCCGAGGTATGTTTACGCACCACCGAACAGGCCGCCGAGCAAGCAGGCATTCGCCTCGACCGACTCGTGTTCGAGGTTACTGAGAGCGAACAGATTGCTGATATCGGCCACCTATCGAAGGTCTTCGACTATTACCGCGACCGAGGCTGCAAAGTTGCTTTGGATGATCTCGGTGCGGGCTTCTCATCGTTGAACAAACTAGTGCTGCTAAAACCTGACGTCGTCAAGCTGGATAAGGAAATCGTTCAGGCACTCCCCGACGTTGTGAGCCGAGCCGTGATCGAAGCCATCGTTCAAATGACCCATAGCTACGGCGGATTGGTACTGGCCGAATGCGTCGAGACCTTGGAGCAGGCAAAGGCCGCTACTGACCTCGGCGTCGATCTCGGTCAGGGATGGTTGTTTGGCCGTCCCGCACAGCAACCGCCGATCAACTCCTCCAAGTTGGGAGCCGATCGGCGTCGCTCAGCAGCGCCCGAGCTTGCGGGCTCAGGGGTCTCCGGCGAAGCGCTGTCGCGTGTCTCTTGACGGCGGACGATCCCGACGACTAGTTGTGGATGCTGGCCAGGTGGTGATTGAACGCAGGGTGCGTGAGGCTGACGTCGCGGCAGAGGTGGCAGGCCCAGACGCCCAGCGGCGTGCGGATTTGCCGGGCCCGGGCGTCGTCGCGGGCGGACCCCAGCCGGTAAGCGAGCGTGAGCTTTCGCAGAAGACTCGGCCTGGCCGTAGTTTAGTTCGGCGTCCGGCCAGCGCCACGGCGGGGATGGTCAGACTCACAACCGACTTGCGGTGTTACGGGTCGTCGTCGTCTCCGGTCGCCGCATGTGCTCATCGATCAGGCTGACGACGCTGGGATCGGCCAGGGTGGTGACGTCGCCGAGCTCGCGGTGCTCGGCGACGTCGCGCAGTAGCTCGGCCTCGGCCGTCTCGTTATTCCGGAATGATGAGGCTGTCGAGATCATCGGGGTACTCGGTCAGCAGCTCGTACCCGTCGGTGGTTACCACGACCGTGTCGGAGTGCCGGAATCCGCCGACCTCGGGGTCGTAGAGACCGGGCTCGACGGTGAACACCATGCCCGGTTCGAGTGGTGACGGGTCGCCGATGTCGATGAAGGGCGCCTCGTGCGCGCGCAGACCGGTGCCATGCCCGACGTGCTGGCGCCAGTAGTCCATGAGGTCGTGCCGCTCGAAGTAGCGATTGACCGCACCGTCGACATCGGAGTTGGTGGCGCCCGGCTTTATCGCGTCGAACGCGGCTTGCCGTGCGGCCATCATGTGGTCGAACAGCCAGCGCATCCGGTCAGTCGGCGCCCCGATCACCATGGCGCGTTCGAGTTCGGCGGTGTACCCCCACACCGGAACGCCCGTCTCGCTGATGAGCACGTCGCCTGGGCGGAACTCGATGTTGTGCGCGACCGCGTGGGCCCACGCGCTGCGCAACCCGATCTGACCGCGGTAGCCCGCCTTCACCCCGTCACCGGAGCCGAGCAGTCCGCGCGATCCGTGCTCGGCCAGCATCGCCAGCGTGGTTTCGCTCTGCGCCCGCAAGCTGGCCTGGGCCTCGGTCGCGCCGGGGACGCTGTACTGCTGCAGCAGGCGGTGGGCCCGCGAACACCACCGGCCGCTCTCGCGGATCAGGTCCACCTCGGCCGGACTCTTGTGCGCGAGCATCAACTCGATCTCGGTAGAGACACTGACGACGTTGGCGCCCGTCACCTCGCTCAACGCCGGCCCGAGGTAGCCAAGGATGCCGGGGTAGCCGTCATAATCGGCGGCGACCGTCGCGCTCAGGCCCAGATCCTTGGCGACGCCGGCGAGAACGCGCATCGGGTGTTGCTGCCCCGGGTACTCGGGATAGGTTTCGATCCGTTGAAATGACGATTCGGCCCGCGTCCGTTCGGCCTCGAACTCAGGGACGAAGATCGCATCCTCGCCCGCGTCATTCATCAGATAGATGACCGCCCGCTCAGTGGCCAGGAACCGGAACCCGGTGAAGTAGGTGACGTAGGCCGGGCTGAACAGCACCACTACCGGCGCCACCGACGTTCCGTACGACCTCGCGCAGCCGGGCCCGGCGGTCGGCGAACTCGGCCGTCGAGATTGCATCAGTCATGAATTACCCCACCTGATCCGTGGCGCCCGGGTGCGCGTCGATCGACAGCTCCTCCATCATCACAAACTTCTACGGGCATGAATTCACTGGGCTATGCACACCTATCCAGTCAAACCTGGCGCGGTTCGCTGCCGTTGGGCAGCAGAATTTCCTGGAGAATCGATCTGCTGGCAACCGTTTCAGGCTGCATTCAGCTCAGACTTCCCGTCAACCACCTTGACGTGTCGAGGTCCCAGTCGCGGATCGCTGCCGCGGACCAGCGGATTGCACCCCGTTCGAGATATCGCTGACGTCCGTCTGGTGCTATGCACAACGCGCCCTTAACCTGATCGCGACGGCGACTTTGGGGGCGTGATGAGAAGCGGATTCTTGGTGCTCTGTGTCGTAGCCCTGCTGGCTACTGGTTGCAGCAGCGGACTACATGGGGTCGGAACGGGCGTTGTTGCGTCCGGCTCGTCATCGACTGCGGCCAGCTTGGCCGCAGCCAGCCCTTCTTCACCTTCTCGCGCATCGTCCTCGGCGTCCGCTTCGTCATCACCCGAGCCAGCAACTGGAGGCGGCGGGGGTGTATCTGTCGTCACCAGGACCGTATCGGTCACTCAATCTGGGCCGAACCAGATTCCGACCCCGGCACCGACGCCCACAGGCAACCTCACGAGCGCCTTCATCACGATCCCGAACGCCGGGGAGACCTTGACGGTCAACATTGGCTACCAGTGCGCGAACGGTACCGGCACAGTCACTCTCAACGTCACTCACAATGCGACCGGCATGGAATATGGCCCGAGTGGCGGGTTCGCATTGACCTGTACCAACTCCTCGCAACAGATCACCGTGAACTTCCCACCCGCCAATGACACCTGGAACAGCGGGGATGCGTGCGTCGTATCGGGGGTCTTCAAGTTCGACGGCTCGAGCGCCCCTCAGGACGACAACATCAACACCACCGCTCACCGACTGACTAACTAGCCAGGAGCGTTTGAAGAGCGGCGTCCATCAAGTCGTGAGTCCGTGACCGCCCCCAATGGGGATGATCAACACCTCATCACCCAACACGACTGGCAGGTCAAGATCCGCCCACTGATCCACGTAAAAAACACCGATCGCACCTGCAAGAGGGCGTGAAAGGCAATCAGTGACTGTTGCCTGCGCGCAGCCAGGCGATGTAGTCGGCTGCGGCGCTAGCGGTGTCGTATTCGGGCTGGTACCCGGTGTCGGCGTGCAGGCGGGTGATGTCGAGAGGGTTGCCTGGGTGAGGGGGGCCCTCGGGGAGCGCGAGATCGACGTGCGGGTCGACGGTCCGGATCGCGTCGATGATGTCGGCATTGGTCGTGACGCGCCCTGATGCCACGTTGTAGGTGCGGTGGTTGAGGTGTTCGGCCAGTTGGAGCAGGGCAATGGCCCGTCCGGTGTCCTTGACGTAACAGAGATCGAGACCGTCACCGAGGTTCGGCTCCGTGAGCAGTCCGGACAGGTCTAGTGGACGGCGGTTGGCGGCCGCGTGAATGAGCGCAGGAGCGGCGAAGAAGGGATCTTCGTGACCAACGGGCCCCAGGTCCCGGAGATCCGAAGGTTGATGATCTCGATACCTGTTGATTCGGCGAGTTGCTCGCCGAGGAGTTCGCCGATCTTCTTCGATCGGGGAATCGGATGCGGCGCGGCGAGCAAGACGGGCATGTCCTCGGTGAGTGGGCCGATGTGCTGAACGCCGCTGTAGACGCCGATCGTGCTGGCCAAGCCGATCCGGCGGACATCCCATTCGCGGGCGACGCGAACGACGTTGATTAGTCCGCGGAAGCAGGTCTTGGGTTGAACTCGATACCGCCGACGCTGCCACGTGGTGCGGGATAGCCGGCCAGGTGCACGATGCCGGTGATCGTGTGTCGCGTGCCAACGGCGCGAAGCCCGTCGAAGTCGGCTACGTCGGCCTGCTCGGCGACTACGGGCAGGCCAGCCAACTGGACCGGGACCTCGCCTCACTGGGCGTTGGATGATGACGCACGTTTCCCCGAGATCAGCCAGTGCGCGCACGGTGTGAGAACCGATGAAGCCCGAACCACCAGTTACAAGAATCATGTCAACCTTTCATCAGTTATTCGAATCATCAGTATTGCTGACGATCAGGGTAAGGATAGGATTGGCAGCGTGTCAAAAGAAGCCGAGTCCGGACCCACGTCGATCCGCGAACCCATCGACGTGC
The DNA here is from genome assembly GCA_963730855.1 of uncultured Actinomycetes bacterium. Lineage (GTDB taxonomy): Bacteria > Actinomycetota > Actinomycetes > Mycobacteriales > Jatrophihabitantaceae > CAVSTK01. The sequence goes on along the minus strand of CAVSTK010000006.1, from coordinate 4,701 downwards.
TTGGCTACCTGCTCAAGCACGCCCACCACGCGCTCGAAGCGCGCACCGACGCCGCCCTCGCACGCTTCGGCATCACCAGCCGCTACCCCGCGCGCGCTACGAGTGATCGCCGGTGGCGTCGCGAGCTCGCAGCAGGACGTCGCCCGGATCCTCGGCGTGGACCGAACATCGATGGTCGCACTGCTCGACGCACTTGAGCAGACCGGGCTGATCGCCCGCCGCCCCTCCGAGCACGACCGCCGCCGCAACGTTATTGGCCTGACCATCCGTGGCGGCAAAGTATTCGCTCAAGCGGAGCAAGCATCGCTCGCCGTCGAGAAAGACTTCGCCGCCGTCCTAGGTGAGCGCGGTGCAAGCGAGCTTCGCCAACGACTACAGGCCCTGGTCGGGTCGTCAGCCAAGACCACGTGACAGGAGCCAATGCCCACCAGGATCGGTCTCGGACGGATTTGACGGGCTACAACTTCATACCGGCACCGCGCCGCGGTCGAACGATCAGGCGTTACGACAACATGGGATCAGTCTGCGCATCCGATGTTGATAGCCGGTGCGTGGTCAAAAAGCGCGAGTACGTGACGGACCCGCGCCTGGCCACTCAACTCTTACAGGCGGGCAAGCTGGTCGAGTGCGAAACATTCAACTTCGACGCCAAGGAGCGGCCGGTGGCTAATTTCGCTCGCCTTTGCCAGAGAGGTCATGACATCGCTACGCGAACTCACCCTCGGCGCCATCAGGGACTACCTGAGGGGGACTCGAACCCTGACCCCCACACTGCCAGCCCGGTCGAGCAGGATCCGGCGGGCACATGTTGGTTGGGGTATTCGCATCTACCCGGACAAAGCTGGTGCCGTTCGATGCGGTTGTACGCCGTCAAAAACGGTTGCGCGCAGATCGATTCTCCACATTTTCTCCAGCCGAATCAGTATGAGATCCCGCAGCTGGCCGAATCGGACGCGCATGAGCCGGCGCGCTAGGTGTCGAGCAGGGCGGCTGCGGCGCGCAGGCGCTCGAGGCCGGCCTTGGTGAGCGCTACCAGCGAGCGCTTGGCGCCGGGCTCGATCCAGCGGGCGAAGGCCTCGTGGAACGCGCGCACCCCGAGCTCGGCGGCGAGCCCGGCCGTCGCCGACGGCACCTCGCGCGCCTCCAACGCCGCGGCTGTCGCCTCGGCGAGACGGGCATGCTTGTAGGCGGCACGCTCTTTGAGCTCGTCGTTGGCGGCGATCAGCGCGATCAGCATCCGGCCGAACTTGCGCCGTTCGTCGGTGAAGCTCGCCGCGAGCGCGCCGATCGCGACAGCGACGGCCTCGATCGGGGTCGCCTCGGCCGGCGCGGCCGCGATTGCCTCAGCGAGGATTCGCGAGTGCTCGTCCTGCCCGGCGAAGAGCACCTCGCGCTTGTCCGGGAAGTGCCGGAAGAACGTCGTCTTCGTCAGCCCTGCGCGTTCGGCGATCTCGGCGACGGTGGTGGCTTCGTAGCCCTGATCGGTACAGAGCTCGAGCGCCGCGCGCACGAGACGCATGCGCGCGTTCGGTTCCCACCTGGCCATGGCGCCCAGAGTAGGTGATGGGACTGAGTGCCGTCATTCCGTGTACGGTGATGTTTCCGAGTCACATCACTTCGAGGAGTGCACATGCGCGTGTTCGTCACCGGCGCGAGCGGCTACATCGGATCCGCCGTCGTCCCCGCACTGATCAATGCCGGACACGAGGTCGTCGGCCTGTCCCGTTCGGACGAGTCGGCCGCGAAGGTCGCGGCGATGGGCGCGTCCGTCACCCGCGGCGGCCTCAGCGATCTCGACGTCCTGGCCTCCGCGGCGGCTGACGCCGACGCGACCATCCACCTCGCCTTCGATCACGAGACGATGATGGCCGGTGACTTCGCCGGCGCCGTCTCGAAGGACCTGGCCGTCGCGGGTGCGATTGGCGACGCGCTCGTCGGCACCGACAAGATCTTTATCGGCATCGGACTTGGCTCGGCCGCCACGCAGAACCCACGCGGCGAGGTCGCGAACGCGATCTCCGGCTATGCCTCGCGGGGCGTGCGCGCGATGCTCGTCGCCGTCGCGAACTCGACGCACAGCGACCGTGACAAGCACGGCTTCATACCGCTCATGATCAGGATCGCGCGCGAGACCGGCGTGTCCGGCTACCTCGGCGAGGGCACCAATCACTGGGCCGCCGGGCACGTCGATGACCTCGCCCAGCTCTACGTCCTCGCGCTCGAGAAAGCACCGGCCGGAGCGCAGCTGATCGCGGCCGGCGAGCCGCCCGTCGAAGTGCGCGCCATCGCCGAGTCCATCGGACTACACCTCGACCTCCCGGCGCGAAGCGTCGACCCGTCGCACTTCGCCGCGTTCCCCTTCGCCGGAATGGACGTCGTCGTATCGAACGAATCGACACGCCAGCTCCTCGGCTGGACGCCGACCGGCCCGACCCTGCTCGAAGATCTCGACCAGGGTCACTACTTCGCATAGCCCAGACACCGATGCGGCGCCAGCATCACCGTCTGCCCAAACAGACAGATTCCCGACCCAGCTCCCCGTGCGACTACAAGACGCGCTCCCCCACCGCACAGTCGCACAACCCACTCTCATGGCTCCCCTCTGTGTCAAGAGCGATGGGTGGGTGGTTCTAGGATCGTCGTTGGCAGGCTCCGGGACTTGATTGATCCGAAGTGTCGATCGGGGTGTGAGTCCGGCCGCGCTGGATCGAAGTGTCGTCCCCGGTTGTCCTCCCAGGCTCGCCCCGAGTGGTCGCAGTGCGTCGGCGAGGAGTTGCTGGTAGACGATGTCGGAGAATCGTCGTTCGAGGCTGCGCATCGCTTCCATTGAGGTTTTGCCGGCGGCTTTCTTGCGGTCGTAGTGGGCGCGTCCTTCGGTGGGGTTGCGGAGCTGGACGGTGGCCATGATGTGCGGGGTTCGGTTGATCTGACGGTTACCGGTTCTCGACAATCGGTGGCGAACGTTGTCATTGGAAGGGACGTCGATCGGTGCGGTTCGGTTCCGTTCCAGGAGGCGAAGTGCGCCTTGGACGCGGCAAGCCCCGGGTCGTGCGGCATCCTCGCGTCCACCGACGAATGCAAAGGACGGCATGTGGCTGAACCGCTCGATGACGGCCCGTTCTTCCACGGCACGACCGCGGACCTCGCCGTAGGTGACCTCCTCACGGCCGGCCACCGGTCGAACTACCGTCCTGAGATCGTGATGAACCATGTGTACTTCACCGCTCTGGTCGACGGTGCCGGCCTCGCGGCCGAGCTTGCCGCAGAACTCGCCGGGGGTGCGCCGCGGCCACGGGTCTACGCCGTAAAGCCAACCGGTGAGTTCGAGAACGATCCGAACGTGACGGACAAGAGGTTCCCCGGCAACCCCACCCGGTCGTACCGCAGTAGTGACCCGCTGCGGATCCTTGGCGAGATCACCGAGTGGACGCGCCTGACACCGCAAGAGCTGAAGGTCTGGCGGGAACGGCTTGTCGGTGCTTGTCTCAGGCGAGGTCGGCGTCATCATCAACTAACCCGGCTGTATCGACCACCGAGTTGTGCGCCCGCTTATCCCGTCGTCCGATTGACCGGATCTGCCGACGTGCGTGCGAGTCTGTGGACGGCGAAGGAATGCGGTCGGTGGTTCCTGCGAGGATCGATGGATCTGACCTCGCGACTCAACGCCTTCCGTTCAGCGATGTCGACGCGCGTCACTCGCTGCTCAGCCAACTATTCGGCGACCCGAGCCCGGAGCAGTCATTCGTTCATCCGCCGTTCTACTGCACCTCTGGCGTCGGCACTCGACTCGGCGAACGAGCGTCAGTCGGTCAAGCCTGCTCCTTCCTCGATCTAGGCGGCATCACCATCGGTGAACGAACGATGATCTCTCCGAAGGTGACCCTGATAACCGAGGGCCATCCCATAGAGCCGGTTGATCGGTACTCGTTCATCACGGTGGCCCCGATCGTCATAGAGGCCCGCGTCTGGATTGGCGCGGCAGCAACGATCCTGCCGGGCGTGACCATCGGCCATGATTCAGTCATTGGCGCTGGCGCGGTCATCGCCAAAGACGTGCCTCCGCTAACGGTGGTGACTGGCCCCGGCTACATCATTCGGAAGCAGTTGGAACCGGCTACGGAGCACGAGCCGACCTGACCTCATTTCGTCGCGCCGTGACCTCCGCTCATGCCGCACTCAGTGAGCGACCGGAGCCGGGGCCGTGCAGATGACCCGGCACTGCTAGGCGCGCAGCAGGTACTTCGCGAAGATGCCGTCTTCTGAGTAGGTGGCGTCTTCGATCGCGAAGCCGGCACGTTCCATCATTGGCTCCAGCAGCCACGTGAATGTGGAGTACTCCTCGCGGATGTGTTCTTCGAGTTCCCACCTGCCCCACTCCCCGACGATCCCGTCTGCGCCGGTGGAGCACCACGCTTCGAACCCGCGCTGGGCGTCATCGGGCTCGAAGTTGTAAACCACGTCCCACAGCCGGAGTAACCCGCCTGGCTTGAGCATTCGGTGGATGTGAGCGAAGGCAACTGCCTTCCACGCATCGGGTACGTGGTGCAGGGCGTAGCGGCTATACACCAGGTCGGCGGGGTCCCCGGCCTGCTCATAGGTCAGGAATCCGGCTTGCCGAACGTCGACGTTGGTGAGCCCGCGATCGGCGATCTTGTCTCGGAGCAGGCTCAGCATCACCGGCGAGACGTCGACCGCAACAAC
>CAVSTK010000005.1:0-304065 GCA_963730855.1 uncultured Actinomycetes bacterium | reverse complement strand
GGCATCATCACGGTCGCCACGGTGCTCGTGCTGACGCCGGGTCCGAACATGATGTACCTGGTTTCGCGAACCCTGACCCAGGGTCGGCGCCGGTCTCGTACCGCTCGCCGGCGTTGCCGTCGGTTTCGGTATCTACCTCACGGCGACCAACCTCGGCCTGGCCGAGGTATTCCTCGCCGTCCCGGACCTGTATCTGGCGGGCGAAGATCGCCGGAACCGGCTACCTCGCCTGGCTGGCCTTCGAGACGCTCAGGCCGGGCGGCATCTCCGTGTTCGAACCGGTGCCGATGAGCGCGGACTCACCCCGCCGGCTGTTCGTCATGGGGCTGCTGACCAATCTGCTCAATCCCAAGGTGGCCATCCTCTATCTGTCGCTGATCCCGCAGTTCGAACGACCGCACGACGGACACCTGGTGCGGCAGGGGTTCGAGCTCGGGCTGCTGCAGATCACGGTGGCCCTGACCGGCAACCTGCTGATCCTGCTCGGCGCGGCCGGCATCGCGAAGGTACTCCGCCGGCGTCCGGGCTGGCTGCGGGCCCAGCGGATGCTGATGGGAACCGTCCTGGGGCGCTGGCCATCAAATTGGCCACCGATCGGGCCCGCCCGTCCGTCGGCTGAGGCATCACCAGTCGAACGCAAGCCGAGCGGCGATCGTCGCCATGATCACCGCCACCGCCGCGTCGAGAACACGCCAGGCATTAGGACGGAGGAACACCGGCGTCAGCAGCCGGGCGCCGTACCCCAGCGCCACGAACCACGCCACGCTGCCCAGCGCCGCCCCCGCCCCGAACCACCATTGCTGACCCCCCCGAGCCGCGGCTGTTAGCGATCGAGCCGAGCAAGATCACCGTGTCGATGTAGACGCCCGGGTTGAGATAGGTCAGGGCCAGGGTGGTGACGATCACCGACCGGCGGCTCACGGTCGTCGTAGCGGCCGCCTCGAGGACCTCGGGCCGCAGCGCGCGGCGCAGGGCCAGCAGTCCGTAGCCGAGCAGGAAAACCAGGCCTAGAACCTTGATCGCGGTCAGCAGCTGCGGCAAGCCCGTGATCAGGGCGCCCATGCCGGCGATCCCGGCCGCGATCAGCGCGACGTCGGACGCGGCGCAGATGCGGACGACCAGCCCGACGTGCTCGCCCCGCAGCCCCTGGCGGAGCAGGAATGCGTTCTGGGCCCCGACCGCCACGATCAGCGAAAGGCTGAACGCAACTCCCGACCCGGCTGTGAGCACTGTTCGACGCTACTGAAGTCTCGATTGAAGTGGTCGAACGGTCCGACGGGTTGCTCGATAGGCGGCAGCGCTGCTCGGCGGTCGCGGCGAGCATCAGCCGCGGATGGCGGCGTAGAACAGCCAGCCGGCCAACCCGAACCCGGCGAACGCGATCACCAGCCGGAGTACCTCGGTCGGTATGCGTCGGGCGATCAGCGGGCCGATCGCGCCACCGCCAGGTACCCCAGCCCCAGGGCGATCGCCGCGGCCCAGTGCACCGGACCGAAGATCGCAAAGATTACGGCGGCGACGACATCGGCGATACCGAGCAAGGTGTTCTTGATCGCGTTGGCCCGTAGCAGTTGCGTTTCGACGGTCACCATCAGCACGGCCAGGGTCATCACCCGGATGCGGCGCCGAAGTAACCGTCATAGATCCCGACCGCAAAGAGCAGATACGGCAGGACGGTCCGGTGCCGCGGTCGCTCGGATGACCCGGGTCCAGCGGACCGGCCGCGGTCCGTCCGCCAGGCCGTGATCCGCGGTTGGGCGAGGAGGCCGATCGCCGCGCCGGCCACCAGGAAGGGCACCGCCCAGGCGAAGAAGCGGCCCGGCGCGCAGAGCAGCAGGGTCGTCCCGCCGATCGCGCCGGCGGTGGTGATGATCGACCACTCGGCCAGCCGCGCCCAGCTGCCACGAAGCTCGGGACGCGATTGGACGGTCGAGCCGAAGCCGCTGCCGGCCACCGCGACCGCGTGGGTGACGTTCGCGGGCAGCGGTGCGATGCCGACGATCAGGACGGCGGGGTAGGAGATCAGTGATCCGATCGCTCCGGAGGAGCCGACGGCTCCCGCCAGGATGCCCGCACCGGCCAGGAAGGCGGCCTGCGCTACCGGTGCCCACACAGCTGCGACGCTACCGGCGTTACCGACCGGGACTATGCGGTGCGCGGGACCGTGCGGGTCAGCTTGCACACATAGTTTTAATCCGTAATCTCGGCGTGGTGCTTTCCCGCCTGCGCACCGCGGCTGTGTTCGCCGCAGCGACGCTGATGCTCGTCGGAGGCCTCACGGCGTGCAGCAGCAAGTCGGCGCCGGGCGCGACGGACTCGACGATCACCGAGATCCAGACGATCACCCGGACGCCGACGCCGAGCGCCGCGTCGTCCTCATACGTGCCGCCGCCGGCCGCGACCGTGGCCCCGCTGGGCCAGGCTCACGCGGCAATGCCGGCCGGCGAGGTTGAAGGCACCTGCCCTTACATCTCGAACGACGCGCTGGCCGACGCCGAGGGCGACCATGTCTACCGGACCGCTACCCTGACCGGCCTCACTCCGGTCGGTTGTCGGTTCTACTTCTACGCCGGTCCGTTCGAGGCCATCGCCGACATCCTGCCGATGACGTTCGCTACGGCGACCGACGCCTACAACGCGATGGTGGCGACGGGTAATGCGGGCTCCGGCACCCTCGGCATCAAGGATCTGATCCCGGGCGTCGACGGGGTGTCGTACAAGACCGCGTTCTTCGGTCCGGACGTCGCGAGTGGTGGTGACTGGGCCTGCGCGTTCGCCAAGGGCAACGTGATGGTGGTCGTGCATACGCAACAGACCAACGTCTCGTTCAACGCGAAGGCGATTGCGACCGCCATCGCGCCGAAGTTCTGACGTTACGGCCCGGCTGACCACTTTCGAACCCCTGCGGGTGGGCACCAGGGCCGTAACGTCGGATCAGTCGTCGCGCGAATGGTCGCGGTAGCCGAAGAAGGCCCGCTTCTTGATCAGCTCGGCGACCTCGGTCGGCACCATCGGCTCCCACGACTCATCGCCGATCGCGATCCGGTGCAGAACGTCGCGACTGAAGATGTGCAGGTAATCGGGGGTGTAGTTGTCGAGGTCGACGAAGCTACCGCGCCGGGCCAGATAGTCGTAGAGCGGCTGTAGCTCGGGATCGACCTCGACGTTGTCGACGGTGACCAGCGGCTCGTCGGGCGACTTCTGCACGGGATAGACGAAGAGCTTGAGCTCGTTCTTGAACAGTCGGCCAAAGCTCTCAAGAATGCCGCCGGGAAGGTGGTTGTGGTTCTTCTCATCGAAGAGGTCGATCAGGCTGGGCACGCCCATCACCATCCCGATCCGCTGATCGGTCCGATCGCCGATGTAGGCGGCCAGCCGGTAATAGTCGACGAAATCAGAGATGAGGACGGTCAGGCCGCAGGCGGCCAGCAGGTCGGCGCGGGCGAGGAAGTCACGGCGGTCGACATCGGCCCCGCCGGCCAGCAAATTGGCCATGGTCAGCTCGGTGAGCGTGAGGACGTCATGACCTTCAACTGCAGGGTCGGCCCCGAACTTGGCCAGGGCCGAATCGATCATGTCGATGTTGACGTGCGTCGGTGGCCGGAAGCTGCCGCGCTCGACCAGGACGGCCTTCTTGCGCAACGCCTCGCTCGGCTGCAGAACGGTCCGGTCGGCGCCGAACATCGCGACGCCGGACAGCCCAAGCTGTACCAGCTTCAGCGCCATCAGCCGGTTGTCGACGGCCCGGAACTCGATGCCCCGGAACTCGATCATGTCGATCTCGATCCGATCGGTGGTCAGCCGGTCGAGCAGGCTCTCGATCAGTTGATCGGGCTCGTGGTGTTCGAAGAAGGCGCCGTGCAGCAGGTTGACCCCGACGATGCCGAGTGCCTCCTGCTGCAGCGATGCCTCGATGTCGAGCATCCGAACGTGGACGATGATCTGGCTCGGCTCGTCGCGCGGGTGGGCCTGGAACTTGACGCCCATCCAGCCGTGACACTCGTTGCCGCCGCGGAAACTGCGGGCGACGACGGTGTCGGCGAAGGCGAAGAACGACGCCGCGTCGCCCCGGGTCTCATCCAGGCGTTCGATGTTGAGCTGGTATTCGTAATCCAGCATCGCCTGCAGCCGCTCCATCGACACGTAGCGGCCGGACTTGCCGTACACGGCGTCGCTGACGGCCATGTCATACGCCGATATTGATTTCGCGATCGTCCCGGCGGCGCCACCGACCCGGAAGAACCAGCGAGCAACCTCCTGGCCGGCGCCGATCTCGGCGACCGTGCCGTACCAGCGCGGGTCGAGGTTGATCCGCAATGCCTTCTGCTGCGTATCGCCGGCCAGATCCATCGGATGCCTCCCGTGCGCGCCGGCAGCTTTGCTGCCCTGTTCGCGGCACAGTATGACGGGCGCCGGTTACGAGGAGTTGACGTCCCAGGCGAACACACCGGGCCTTCGGGTGACGTCAGCCGCAACCACGGTCTCCCCGCACACATCGCAGACCAGGTGTGAATGCAGCTCGTGGTCGTGATGCCGGGCCATCGGTTCGACCGACGGGCCACCCCAGCGGTTGCCCCAGTCGAACAGCGACACCAGGACGGGGGCGAGGTCCCTGCCCGCCTCGGTCAGGTGGTAGTCCCAGCGTTCGGGTGACGCCTGATATTGGCGCCGCTCGAGGATGCCGGCATCGCTGAGGTCCTTCAACCGGGCGGCGACCCGATCGGACGGAGCGCCGGTCGCCCGGGTGATCTCAGAGAAGCGGTGGTGGCCGAAGAACACCTCTCGGACGATGAGCAGCGACCAGCGGTCACCCACGACTTCGAGGGCGGCGGCCAGACCACATCGGTGCGACGTCAAGGACATGGCACCAAGCTTTGCATATCAAAGTGACGGCCGCTAACCTCAGCCCATGTCACTTGGTATTTCAAAGTTAGGCGGCCAGTCGGAATCCGGGTCGGTCCTGCGTCCCCAGGACGCAGGAACTCCCCGACCGCGAATCCCAGAGTCATCTTCGTGGTGGTCGCGACGGCGCTGTTCATGACGAACCTCGATCTGTGGATCGTCAACGTGGCCCTGAACGCGATCGGCACCGACCTGCCCGGCAGCTCGCTGGCCGGGTTGTCGTGGGTGCTCAACGCCTATGCGGTGACCCTGGCCGCGCTGCTGGTGATCGCCGGGCGGACCGGGGACCGGGTGGGTGCCCGGCGATTGTTCCTGATCGGCATCACGGTGTTCACGTTGGCGTCGCTGGCCTGCGCGCTCGCGCCGAACCTGCAGTTGCTGGTGCTGGCCCGGATCGTGCAGGCCACCGGCGCCGCGCTCCAGATCCCGACCTCGCTCACGCTGCTGCTGGCCAGCGTGCCGTCCGAGCGGCGCCACCACGCGACCCGCCAGTGGTCCGCGGTCGGCGCGCTGGCGGCTGCGACCGGGCCCGTTCTCGGCGGTCTGCTGGTCGAGGCGAGCTGGCGCTGGATCTTCGTGATCAATCTGCCGATCGGTATCGCCGCCCTCGTCGCCGGACGCCGGGTGCTCCCAGTCATGCCCCGGCGTGCGCAGGAACCGATCCCGGACGTGCTGGCAGCGTGATCCTGACGGTCACCGTCGCCGCGCTGACCGGTGCGATCGTGCAGGGACCGACCTGGGGCTGGGACTCGCCCACGGTGCTGGCTCTGCTGGCCGGATCGGTGCTCGCGTTGTTCGCCTTCTGGTGGCGCTGCGGGCATCATGCCCATCCGCTGTTCGAGCTCGAACTACTGCGGGTGCGTCCGTTCGTCCTGGCCACCTCGGCGGTGTTCGCGTTCAGCATCGCGTTCGCGATCATGCTGCTGTCGAACGCTCTGTGGTGCGAAAGCGTCTGGCACTACTCCGCCCTCCGTACCGGCTTCGCGATGGCGGCGGGCCCGGCCGATCGTCCCGTTCGCAACGACCGCCTCGGCCCGCCTGGTGCGCCGGATCGGCGCCGGTCGACTCAGCGCGATCGGTTGCGTGATCTTCGCGGCCGGCCTCTTCTGGCGGGTCGCGCTGGCGGGTGCTGACCCCGACTACGTCCGCGACCTGCTGCCGTCGATGCTGCTCGGCGGGATCGGCGTCGGGCTCGCGCTCGGCACCCTGATCGCCTCGGGTACCACCGCGCTGCCGCAGGAGCGGTCCGGGACGGGCGCGGCGCTGGTGAACACGAGCCGTCAGATCGCCTCGAGTGTCGGCGTGGCCATCCTGGTCGCGATCCTGGGTAGCACCTCGCTGCACGGATCGCCGGTCAACTCCTATCGCATCGCCTGGCTGGTCGGTGCGATCCTCGCGATCGGTTGCGCTGGGATCGCCGTCTGGCTACCGCGTCAGCGAGCTGGCCAGCCCGGCCGCTGAAGGATCAGCGCGGTACGCGCGGCAGCAGTCGGGCGAGCAACGGCAGCAACGCGAGCAGCAGCGAGACGGATGCGGCCGGCAGCGAGGGCAGTGAACCGGCCGACATGGACGCCGCTGTCGGAACGGGACCTGAGACGGTGGCCACCGGGGCGGCTCGCTGGACCTGAACCGTCGGGGATACGGGTGCCGCCGAGCCGACCGGCGCGACCGAGGCGGATGGGACGACCTCGACCGGGGCGGGCGTGGTCAGGCTGGTGACGACCTCAACGGGCGAGCGTTCTTCATCCCGCCGGCGTTTGGCGGCCGCGGCGGCCGCTTCCTGGCCGGAGCGGGCCAGCTGGATCGCGGCGACGCCGATCAGCAGCACCAGGCTGCTGAGCCATACGCCCTGGAAAGAACCGTGGTGGATGTGCTCGTGGAAGATGACGATGCCGAGGGCGATCGACAGCAGTGGATCGACGGTCGCGATGGCCGGCAGGCTCGCCGTCAACGGGCCGGCCCGGAAGGCGACCTGGTTGAGCATCAGTCCGGCCGCGCCCGACGCGATGACGGCGTACAGCTGCCAGCTGGTGAGGACCGGCACCGGTCCGCGCAGCGCGATGTTGGTGACCGACTTGAGCAGGGCGGCGGTGGCGGCGTAGGAGATACCGACCGCCACGCCGAGCAGAGCGGCGGCCGGACTGCCCGAGCGGGTGCGTCCGATCACGATGCAGATGACGGCCAGCACCGCGGCGGCGGTGACGGCGATGCCGGCCGGCCAGTGATTGACCCCGCCCACCTGTTTCGCCGGGTTGCTGACACCGGCGACCAACAGGAAGGCACCGAGAGCGCCCGTCAGCACGACACCCCACAGGACCTCGCGCCGGCTGGCCTCTTGCCCGGAACGCTGGCGCAGGATCAGCGCGAACAACAGCCCGCTGATCAGCAGGGGCTGGACCAGGGCGAGAGCACCCAGATGCAGGGCGATCACCTGCAGCGAGAAACCGATCGCGTCGGCCAGGATGGCGCCGAGCCAAAGCGGGTGGGTCAGGGTGGCGCGGGCGAAGCGGCCCCAGGCGCCGATCCTGGAATCGTCACGTCGGGCCAGTTGACTGGCGCTGGCGTGCTTGAGGGACGTTGAGATGGCGAACGTGAACGCGGAGGCGAGGCTGACCGCTACGACTGTTGCCTCGGCTGCCACTCGCTGAGCCTCCTTACGCCACCTCGGTGCGAACGGGTCGCCGACATCCCACGACAGACCTCATGGGTTCGACTCCGCAGTCTCTTAACTTATTCCCATTGCCGTCAACCTGCTCACAGCATCGCCGAAGCGTAATCAGGCGGTTTGCAACCGTTTCGGGGCCCGATTCGCCGCCGCAGCGGGCCCGCCGCGCTCAGGACGAATCCCGGACGGTCGCGAAAATATCACCGAGCAGGGGACGAGCGGGGACGCGGCCGGTCTCGACGAACCATTCGTAGCGAAATGCGCGGGCATACAGCGGTCGGGGCAGCCGCAGACAGAACCCGAGGGACCGCGAACCGAAGTCGGCGCTGGTCTGGCTGACATGAGCCTGCATCGAGGCCCGCTTCTGCCCGGTATAGCGCCGCACGTCGATCCGATGGGTCAGTGCGTCCGGAGCCGTATAGCTGGTGGCGAAACGTGATGGCTCGAATTCACCCGGTAGCCGAAGCACCCGGCTGATCCGGGCGAGCAGTCGCAGCACACGCAGGAGTAGTCGCCGGTCGACGGTTGCCTGCAGTACTGTCCGCGTGCCCGCGAGTTCGGCCGCGCGGGCGCCTACGTGGTGCACCGCGATGTGGTCGGGGTGTCCGTAACCGCCCGCCGGGTCATAGGTCGTCAGTACGTCGGCCGACTCCTCGGTCAGGATGGCCGCCAGACGACGGGCGGCGACGTCGACGTCGACGGACGCGAACGAGTTCGGACTGCCACTCGGCGCATCAGCCATCCCGGAATCGGCGTAGTCGAGGCAGACGACGCGGGCCGCGCCGATGGCCGTGGCCGAACGGTTCAGCTCCGCCAGCCGCAGCGCGCCGAGCGATGGGGATCCGGGCACCTCGCCGGCGTAGATGGAGGCGGCCAATCCCGCCTGGCCTGCGGTCGCCACGACTATGACCACCCGATGACCCTCGGCGGCCGCGCGGGCCAGTGTCCCGGCGGTCAGCAGCGCTTCATCATCCGGATGGGCGTGGAACGAGACCAGCGTGTAGGGCGCGGCCACGGCTAGGCGGTGCGCTCGGCGAGCTCGTCGACGGTCGGTGGATCGATGACGGGCAGCTCGGACGGAAGCGGGGCGGACGGATGGGGGGCGCCGGGTTGGGGATCGGTCGACTCGTAGCCGGCCGTTGCGTAGAGCTGCTGGCATCGCTCGAGCACTTCGGTCCAGCCGAACTGCGGAGTGTTGTCACGGTTGAAGCGGGTCATCTGAGCTCGCAACTTCGGTGAGGTGGCCAGCTGCGCGATCCGGCGGGCCATGTCGGCGTCACCCTCGGCCAACAACCCCTCGCGGCCGTGGGTGACGAAGTCGCGCACCCCCGACTTGGCGTGCGCGATCACCGGCAGGCCGGCCGAGCGTGCCTCGAGGGCGGCGATACCGAACGACTCGAGGGTCGCCGGCGCGACGAAGAAATCGGAGTCGCGGTAGACCTCGCGGATCTGCTCGTGCGTGCCGCGCCCGTACAGCGTCACCCAGCCGGTCATGTCGTGCTTGGCCAGATAGTGCTCCATGCCCGCTCGCCGCGGCCCGTCCCCGACGATGATCGCCTCGAGGGCGATGCTGGAGGGCACCAGATCGCGGGCCCGCCGCAGCATTTCGAGGTACTGGAGGGGCCGTTTGCGGTGGGCGAGGCGCATCACGCTCGCGATCACGACGCGATCGGGTCTACGGCGCAACGGTTCGATCTGCCAGGCCGAATGGTCGACGGCGTTCGGCAGCGCCGAGACCGCCGACCGGCGCCGGGCCCGTCCACCGAAGCGCAGGTGCCGGGCGACCGGGCCGGCGGCGACCGTGCTCACGGCCGTCCAGACGATCGGGTAGTCGTTCCAGTCGAAGAGGTGGTTGGCGATGCTGAACAGTGGCCAGTAACGGTTCCAGAGCGAGTGAACGGTGACGACGGTCGGGATCCCGGCCGTCGCCGCAGTGCGCAGCGCCATGCCCGCCATCGGCGACCAGGTCGAGGAGTGCAGGTGGATCACGTCGTAGCCGCCGGCCCGCACGGTGCGGTAGCCGAGCCGCCAGTTCGCATACTGGATGGTGCCCGGCTTGCCGCGACGCGCGGCCGGACGGTGCGTGACGATGTCATCGCGTCCACCATCCCCGGCCACGATGGTGACGATCTCGACGTCGTGGCCGGCGTCGGCCTGACGGACAGCCAGGTCGTGCACCTGACGCTCGATACCGCCCATCCGCGGCATGTAGCAGTCGGTGAGGTGCAGGATCCTCATGAAGCCGATTCCGGCCTGGCCGCACGAGCATCGATCGCGTGCGCGGCGCGGTCCCACCGATGGCGGACGAGTCGCAGGGCCACCAAGGACAAGATCGCGCCAGCAACCGCGTCGAGGACGAAGTGGTTTCCGGTGGCGACGATGGCAGTCAGCGTAATGAACGGATAGATGATCCAGATCCGGGCCACGACCGGGTTGCGAACGAGGGTGTAGGCGACCGCCACGACCCACACCGCCCAGGCGATGTGCAGTGACGGGAAGGCGCCGAACGCGTCCGCGCTGATCGGGCCGACGTCGTTGGAGCCGAAGCCGACCAGTTTGTCGGCGTCGATGAAGCCCGAACCGGGCAGCAGCCGCGGCGGCGCGACCGGAAAGAGCAGGAAGACCGTCAGGCCGACGATGTTGATCAGCACCAGTGCGTTGCGGAACACCCGGTACGCGGCCGGCCGCCACCACCAGCACCAGGCGAGTACGAGCATCGAGATGGTCAGGTGCCCGAACTGGTACCAATAACTGAGCACGTAGTTGACGGCTCGGTGCGCGACCGTCCAGTGGTTGATCGACGGCTCGATGTCGATGTGCAGCCACTGCTCGAAGTCGAAGAGGTTCCGCCCATTGCGGATCGCATCGTTCTTGCGGGGGGCGGCGTGCTCGCGGACCAGGTCATAGATCTTGAGCAGGAAGAGCACGACGACCAGCTCGCCGAGCAGATAGGGACGGACGTTCGGCGGGCGGGTGATCCGAGTCCGCACGACGCGGCCGGCGTGCGCCAATCGCTGCCGCCAGTCCGGATCGGGGCTGCCGTCGCTGCCGTCGCTGCGGTCGTGGTGATCCATGGGGGCCGCGTCAGCCGGTATCGCGCGTGACACCGATCACCCCCCCAATCCTGCGTACGTGTATCTGCTGGCCCGGCCAATTTCGCCGGCATCGCCTACGACGTAGCCCAGCCGGTCGCCCAGAAGTACGACGCCGGTCACCTCGACATCATTCCGTATTGTCCGGCCGTTTCTACCCCGCGCAGCCGGTTGACATCCTTAATGGAAATGGTTTTCAATATCAACGTGACCAAGCTGGCATCGACGGCGGCCCTGCTCTCGGCGCTCGTCCTCGTCTCGGCCTGCGCTAGCGGCGGCTCGCGGTCCACCGAGCCCGTAGCGAGCAGCTCGGCGCATCCGGGCATGGTGCACGTCGTGGCCGGTGAGAACTTCTGGGGCAACATCGTCAGCCAGCTGGGCGGCAGCCACGTGACCGTGACCTCGATCATCAGCGACCCGAACGCCGATCCGCACGAGTACGAGTCCGACGCCAAGGATGCCGCCGCCATCGCCCGCGCCGATCTGGTGGTCGACAACGGGCTGGGCTATGACGACTTCATGGGCAAGCTGCTGTCAGCGTCGCCATCCTCGCGCCGTGACGAGTTGACGGTCGCCAAGGTACTCAACGTGACGGGCTCCAATCCGAACCCGCACCTCTGGTACGACACGGCCCGTCTGCCCATGGTGAGCGCGGCAATCGTCACTGAATTGAGCAAGCTCGACCCGGGCGACGCGGGCCAGTTCGCGGCGAACGGGACTACCTTCGTGGCCAGTCTGCAACCGCTGATCTCGACGATCTCGACGATCAAGTCGACCTACGGCGGCGAGTCGATCGCCTATACCGAGCGGGTGCCGGGATACCTGATCCAGGCCGCCGGCCTCAAACTCGGCGTCCCGGCATCGTTCGCGCAATCGATCGAGGACGGCGACGACCCGAGTCCGGTCGACACGGCCGCCTTCAACCAGGCCATCAACTCGAAGTCGGTGAAGGTGCTGCTCTACAACGCACAGGTCACCGATTCCGCGACCGACAAGCTCAAAGCGTTGGCGACGAAGTCCGGCGTACCGATCGTCGGGGTGACCGAGACGTTGCCGAGTACCGATGCGAACTTCCAGGCGTGGCAGCTGCGTCAGGACCAGGAGCTGCTCAAGGCGCTGGGCGGCTAGCGCTGGACGGCTAGTTCGGCGTCCCGGCCAGCCCGGGTAGCGCGGCTCACGGCAAACCCGGGGGCGCCGGTCGGTGGTCAACGTTAGAGTCGATGCACGTGACCACCGCCGATCCGCCCGCCGCCGGGTGGCTGCGGAGGCTGATCGGCTACTGCACCCGCCACCGCCGTGATCTGGGCGTCGCAATGGCCGCGGCGATCGTCGGTGCGGTGATCAGTGCGACCGTCCCGCTGATCATTCGGCACGTCATCGACTCGGTGCTGTCCAAGGATCCGCACCGGGGCGTCGGCGTCTGGATCGGGATCCTGATCGCGCTGGCGGTGGTGCAGTTCGCAACCACCTTCGCCCGGCGGTTCAGCGCCGGACGGCTCTCACTCGACGTGCAGTACGACATGCGCGAGGACGTCTTCCGCGCATTGGCCCGCCTGGACGGAGCGGCCCAGGACGCGCTCGAGACCGGCCAAATCGTCAGTCGCGCGATCACCGACATCGGCCTGGTGCAGGGCCTGCTGTCGTTCCTGCCGATTCTGTCGAGCAACGCGTTGCTCTTCGTCGTGTCACTGGTGATCATGGCGGTCCTCTCGCCGGTGCTCACCATCGTCACCCTGCTGATCGCGCCCGCGCTGTTCTTCATCGCCTACCGCTCGCGCGCCGACCTGTTCCCGGCGAACTGGGACGCCCAGCAGCAGGCCGGCGTCCTGCTGGGCGACGTCGAGGCCGCGGTCACCGGCGTTCGCGTGGTGAAGGGCTTCGGGCAGGAGGCGCGCGAACTCGCCGATCTCGAGGTCGGCGCGACGAAGCTGTTCGCGTCCCGCATGCGGGTGGTGCGCCTGCAGGCCAAGTACTCACCCGCACTGGCCGCGGTCCCCGCCCTCGGGCAGCTCGGCGTCCTGCTGCTCGGGGGCTGGCTGGCGCTGCACGGGCACATCACCCTCGGCACGTTCCTCGCGTTCTCGACCTACCTGGGCCAGCTCGTCAGCCCGGTCCGTCAGCTCACCGCACTGCTGACGATCGGCCAGCAGGCCCGGGCCGGCGTTGAGCGGGTGCTGGACGTGGTCGACGCGGCCCCGGCGATCTTCGACGCACCCGATGCGGTCGACCTGCCCGACGGCCCGGTCGCGGTCACCCTCGAGCACGTCACCTTCGGGTATTCGCGCTCGCGGCCCGTCCTCACCGACGTGTCGTTGACGGTGGCGCCCGGTGAGACGCTCGCCCTGGTCGGCGGCGCTGGATCGGGTAAGTCGACCGTCGCGCTGCTGTTGCCGCGTTTCTACGACGTGCAGGACGGGTCGGTCACCATCGGCGGCGTGGACGTGCGGTCGGCGCGACTGGCCTCGCTGCGTTCGCGCCTCGGCGTCGTGTTCGAGGACAGCTTCCTGTTCTCGGACACGATCGCGGCCAACATTGCCTACGGCCAGCCCCACGCCGCTCGCGAGCAGGTGGTCGCCGCGGCCCGGGCGGCCGAGGCCGACGAATTCATCCGAGCCTTGCCCGAGGGTTATGACACCGTCGTCGGGGAGCGCGGTATGACACTGTCGGGTGGTCAGCGTCAGCGCATCGCCCTGGCTCGAGCCCTGCTGCCCGCGCCGCGGGTGCTGGTGCTCGACGACGCGACCTCGGCGGTCGATCCGCGCATCGAGGCCGAGATCAACGCCACGCTGCGCGCGGTGACCTCCGACCGCACCACCCTGCTCATCGCCCACCGCCGCTCGAGCCTGGCCCTGGCCGACCGGATCGCCGTGCTCGAGCGCGGCCGGGTCGTCGACGTCGGCACCCAGGCCGAACTCGAGGACCGGTGTCCGTTGTTCAACCTGCTGCTGTCGGGGCCGGGCGACGACGTCGAGGGAATCGAGGCCGGCACCCAGGCGCCGATCCACGAGACCACACCGCCGGTGGCCGCGGCCGCGGTGCCCAGATGGTGGCGCCGGGCCGACGGATCGACGGATGTCAAGACGGTCGGCGTCGGACTGCGGCAGGCCTCGGCCAGCCGGCTGACCACCGCCGCCGCGGCCAACCGGGGCCACGACATGATCTCGGCCGTACCCGCCACCGCCGATCTGTTGGCCAAGATCGACGCCCTGCCGGCAGCAACCGATGAGCCTGACATCCCGGACGAGCTCTCGCACGCCGCCGACCCCGAGTTCGGGTTGCGCAATCTGATCCGTCCGGTCCGACGGGTGATGCTGATCGGCTTCGCCCTGGTCGGGGTCGACACACTGCTGCAGTTGCTCGCCCCGGCGCTCGTCCGAACCGGAATCGACCAGGGGGTGACGGGCAATGACAGCCGGATCCTGTTCGGCGCCTCGGCGGTGGTCCTTTTCCTGATCGTGTCGGACTTCTTCGTCAGTCGCATTTCCCAACTGGTTACCGGGCGAACCGGTGAGCGATTGCTCTATCTGCTGCGGGTAAAGACATTCGCACATTTGCAGCGGCTCGCACTGGACTATTACGAGCGTGAGATGGGCGGTCGCATCATCACTCGGATGACGACCGACGTCGATGCGTTGTCGAACTTCCTGCAGACCGGCCTGGTCACAACGCTGGTCAGCGGGCTGACCCTCATCGGGGTGCTCATCGCACTGCTGGTCCTCGACGCCGGACTATCGCTGATCCTGATCGCGCTACTGCCGGTGATCGCGGTCGCGACTTGGTTGTTCCGGCGCAAGGTCGTGCCCGCCTACCAGCAGGCGCGCGAACGGGTCAGCGTCGTGAACGCCCAACTGCAGGAGAACGTCGCCGGGGTGCGGGTGACCCAGGCGTTCGGTCGCGAGGGACGTAACGCCGAGCAGTTCCTCGATTCGGCCAGTGCTTACCGGTCCTCGCGGTTGCGGGCCCAGACCTACATCTCGACGTACTTCCCGTTCATCCAGTTCTTGTCCGACCTCGCCGGCGCGGTCGTGCTCGGCATCGGTGCGGTACGACTGCGCGACGGGACGCTGTCGGCCGGCACGCTCATCGCGTTCTTCCTGTACCTCGACGCATTCTTCGGTCCGATCCAGAACCTTTCGCAGGTCTTCGACGGCTACCAGCAGGCGACGGTCGGGTTGTCGCGGTTGCGTGACCTGCTGCGCACTCCGACCAGCACGCCCGCAGCGGTCGACCCGGCGCCGATCGATTCGCGGCTAGGTGGCGCATTCACCCTGCGCAACGTCCACTTCCGCTACACCGGCGCACATGACGACGCGCTGGCTGGTGTCAACCTGACCATCCACGCCGGCGAGACCGTCGCGCTGGTCGGCGAGACGGGTGCCGGCAAATCGACGGTGGTCAAATTGCTGGCTCGTTTCTACGACCCGACCGAGGGCTCGGTCGAGGTCGACGGCCGTGACCTGCGCGGGCTCGATCTGGCCGCGTTCCGTCATCGCCTCGGTGTCGTCCCGCAGGAGGCCTACCTCTCACCGGGGACCGTCCGGGACGCGATCGCTTATGGACGTCCCGGCGCGAGCGATGCCGAGGTCGAAGCCGCCGCCCGGGCGGTCGGGGCGCACGATGTCATCGCCGGCTTCGCCGACGGTTACCTGACCGACGTCGGCGAACGCGGGCACAACCTGTCAGCCGGGCAACGTCAGCTCGTCGCGCTGGCCCGGGCCGAGCTGGTCGACCCCGACATCCTGCTGCTCGACGAGGCGACCGCGTCCCTCGACCTGGCCAGCGAGGCCGTGGTCAGCGCGGCGACCGCCGCGCTGACCCGCCAGCGAACCACCGTCGTAGTCGCCCATCGGCTCACCACCGCGGCCCGGGCCGATCGAATAGTGGTGCTCGATCACGGCCGGGTCGTCGAGATCGGTAGCCATGAGGAACTCAGCGCGGCCGGCGGCGAATACGCCAGCTTGTGGGACGCCTACCTGGCCGGGGGCGCCGCGGTCGACCGCAGCCTCACCTGACTCTTCCGCGGGGTGTCGGACCCGTGGGCGCGGCGATGATTCGCGTTTAGGCTCAAGTTCATGACGCGCGGTTTCCTGGGCCGACCACATGAGGTGCGCGATCCGCGATTGCCACCGGGCCAGTACGACACCGGCCCGGGCTGGCCCGTCCTCACCGCCGAGGTGACGCCGCGACTGCGTACCGAGCGCTGGTTCTTCACGATGGACGGCCTGGTCGAGAAGAAGACGACCTGGTCGTGGGACGAAGCGCATGCGCTGCCGCAGTCGACCTACGAGGGCGACATCCACTGCGTCACGACGTGGTCGAAGCTGGCCACGTCGTTCGACCGGGGTCAGCCTGGATGTGTTCCTGGAGGTGGCCAAGCCGCTGCCCAGCGCGACTCACATCATGGCGACCTCAACCACCGGCTACACCACCAATCTGCCGATCGAGGACATCACCGGCGGCTTGGCCTGGATCGCGTGGTCGCACGAGGGCAAGCCGCTCAGCATCGAGCACGGCGGACCGGTGCGATTGCTGGTGCCGCACCTGTACTTCTGGAAGAGCGCGAAGTGGGTCACCCGGATCACCTTCATGGACCACAACGAACCGGGGTTCTGGGAGCGCAACGGCTATCACGATCGGGGCGACCCGTGGCTCGAGCAGCGCTACCAGGGTGACGATGCGGGAGCCGGCGACTTTGCCGGCACCGACTATGACCAGAACGACTACAACGACGAGATCGAGAACGCCGCCACGCCCTGGAAGACAGCGACCGTGCGCGGCGTGAGCAGGCCGACATCGCGGGTGCTGATGCTGCGTCTCGAGGTTCCCGACCGAGCTGCGCAGCTGCCCGGCCAGCACTACGTGATCCGGCTGACCGCACCCGATGGCTACGTGGCTCAACGGTCCTACTCGCTCGCCTCCTCACCGGCCGATCCGCTCATCGAGCTAGGGGTCGAGCTGCTGCCCGACGGCGAGGTGTCGGGCTATCTCGGCGACGAGGTCATTGTGGGCGACGAGCTCGAGGTGCGGGGACCGATCGGACTCTGGTTCGTCTGGTCCGGTGACCGAAGGGCGGTGGCGATCGGTGGCGGCAGCGGGGTTGTGCCGCTGGTGTCAATGCTGCGGCACGCACATGACATCGGCCGAGCCGACCTGCTCCACCTGGCCGTGTCGGCCCGCAGTCCGCAGGAACTACTCTTCCACGACGAGCTGGTCGCGGACGCCGCGGTGGTCGCCTTTACCCGGAACCGGCCGCCGACGGCCCGTCGGCCGCTCGGGCGCCTCGGCGCGGCCGATCTGGCCCCGCTCGTCGCGCCGGACACGACCTACTTCATCTGCGGCTCGGCCGACTTCGCCGAGGCGATGAGCGAGCTGCTGCTGGACCTGGGCGTGGACGCGTCCGATGTGCGGGTCGAGCGGTTCGGACCCAGCGCCGCCGACGGGTGACGCTTTTGGCGGGAATACCTCGCGGGCGGTCGTCCCGCCGCCAAAAACAGGTCAGGCCAGCGCGGCGGCCGACGTCAGCGCGCGCTTGGTCAACAACCGGGCCAAGTGGCGGCGGTAGTCGGGCTGAGCGTGCATATCGGCCCCGGGACTCGTCCCCTCGTCCGCCAGCGCAGCAGCCTCGGCGATGGAGGCACCGGCGGCCAGCGCGGCCTCGGTGGCGCTCGCCCGCAGCGGGGTCGAGCCCATGTTGCCCAGCGCGACCCGTCCACCGACGGTGGCGACGGCGACGATGGCCCAGTCATTGGATCGCCGGGTGAACTTCTCATACCCCCAGCTGGGCCCGGTGCGGGGGATCCGGACCTCGACGATCAGCTCGCCGAACTCCATCGACGTCTCGAAGAAGCCGGTGAAGAAGTCGGTGACCGGCACCTCGCGCCGCCCGTCGGTGCCCTGCAGGACGATGACCGCGTCGCTGGCGAGGGCGGCGGTCGGCAGGTCGGCGGCGGGGTCGGCGTGGGCCAGTGAGCCGCCGATCGTGCCGCGGTGCCGCACCTGCGGATCGCCGACAAGTTCTGCCGCGGCCGCGATCAGGGGGGCCTCAGCCGCGAGCAGTTCGGACTGCGCGACCTCGGCGTGGCGAGTCAGCGCCCCGATCGCCACGTAGTCACCGTCGAGACGGACGTAGGAGGCATCGGGGATGCGGGCGACATCGATCAGTACCGACGGAAAGGCGATCCGCAGCTTCATCATCGGCAGTAGCGAGTGACCGCCCGCGATCAGCTTGGCGTCCTCGCCGTGCTCGTGCAGCGCCGCGATCGCCTCCTCGATCGAGGACGGCCGAACGTAGTCGAACGCAGCGGGGATCACAGGGTGTCTCCGGCGGCGGCCCGGACGGCCCGGACGATGTTGTGGTAACCGGTGCAGCGGCAGAGGTTGCCCTCGAGGCCCGCACGGATCTCTTGTTCGCTCGGGTGCGGATTCTCATCCAGCAGGCCGACCGCGGCCATCACCATCCCGGGCGTGCAGAAGCCGCACTGCAGCGCGTGCTCGGTCTGGAACGCGACTTGCATCGGGTGCAGTGAGCCATCCGGATCGGCCAGCCCCTCGAGGGTGGTGATCGCCGAACCGTCGGCCTGAGCGATTAGAACGGTGCACGACTTCACCGACTCACCGTCGACGTGCACGGTGCAGGCACCACATGAGGACGAGTCGCAGCCGATATTGGTGGCCTTGAGTCCGCAGACCTCGCGCAGGTAGTGGACCAGCAGCAACCTCGGCTCGACCTCATCGGTCCGCTCGGTGCCGTTGACCGTGGTGGTGACCTGCATCAGGCGTTCTCCTCGTGAGGTGAGGCGGTGGCGGCGGTGATCGCGCGCCAGATCCGTTCCGGAGTGGCCGGCATATCGAGGTGCCGGATGCCGAGATGGGACAGCGCATCGACGACCGCGCTCTGGACGGCCGGGGTCGACCCGATGGTGCCGGCCTCGCCGATCCCCTTGGCCCCTAGTGGGTTGTAGGGCGTCGGCGTAGCCATGTCGACGAGCTCCCAGCTGGGCACCTCGGTCATGGACACGATCGGGTAATCGGCGAAGGTCGTCGTGTTCGGGTTGCCCTCGTCGTCATAGAGCACCTCCTCGAACAGGGCCTGGGCGGCTCCCTGGGCCAGGCCCCCGTGGCGCTGCCCCTCGGCCAGCAGGGGGTTGATGACCGTGCCCGCGTCGTCGACCGCGATGATGCGCTGCAGCGTCGTCTTGCCCGATTCGGTGTCGACCTCGACGACGGCGACGTGCGCGCCGAACGGGTAGGTCGCGCCGGGCTGCTGCGCGATCGAGCGGACGAACAGGCGATCGCTCTTGGCGAGCTCGGCGAACGTGATCGAGGCACCGGGCACCCCGGCCACCGCGAGCCCCGCGTTGTCCTTGTCGACGACCAGGTCGCTGGCGTCGACCTCGAGGACCTCGGCCGCGCGCTCCTTGGCGATCTCGACCAGGTCCTTGGACGCCACCATGACCGCGGAACCGCCGAGCTGCAGGCTGCGCGAGCCGCCCGTCCCGCCGCCTTCGGGGATCAGGTCGGTGTCGCCCCACTTGACGGTGATCTTGTCGACCGGGATGCCGAGCTGATCGCTGGCGATCATGGCCCAGACCGTCTGATGCCCCTGGCCGTGCGGCGACGTGCCGGTCAGGACGGTTGCCGTGCCATCCGGGTGCACCTCGACCGTCGCGTTCTCGGTCGGACCCCCGGCCTCGCCGCCGGCCCCGGTGACCTCGACGTACACCGAGACGCCGATGCCCAGCTGCAGCACGTCGCCCCGTTCGCGGCGCTCGGCCTGCTCGCGCCGCAGACCCGCGTAGTCGGAGCTGGCCAGCACCAGATCGAGCGCCTCTTCGTAGTGGCCGGTGTCGTACAGCGCGCCGCCGAGGGTCTTGTGCGGCTCGTCGAAGGCCGGCAGGAGGTTGATCCGGCGCACCTCGGCCGGGTCCATGCCGATCTCGGCCGCGAAGAGGTCCATCGACCGCTCGATGGCCGCAGTCGCCTCGGGCCGTCCGGCCCCACGGTAGGCGCCGACCGGGGTGGTGTTGGTGACGACGGCGATGGTCTTGCTCTCGACCTTGGGCATGGCGTAGACGCCCGGAGCCATGAGCTGGGTCAGCTGCGGCAGGAAGCCGGAGAAGTGCGGGTAGGCGCCGGTGTCCTGGATGACCTCCAGTCGGTAGGCCAGCACTTTGCCGGTTCGGTCGCCACCGATGGTGATGTTGTGGATCTGCGCCCGTCCATGTGGCATGACCGTCAAGTTCTCGGAGCGCGTCTCGACCCAACGCACCGGCCGGCCGATCTTGCGCGACGCCAACCCGACCGCCGCGTACTCGACCGCGGTGCCGATCTTGGCGCCGAAGCCGCCACCGACGTCGGGCGTGATGACGCGCACCTCGTCGGGGGTGAGGCCGAGCTTCTCGACGATGCCCGACTTGGTGCCCTGCGCGCCCTGATGCGAGCACCAGATGTTGAGCCGTCCATCCTCGGCCCAATAGGCCGCGCAGGCCCGGACCTCGAGCGATGCGGCCGCCACCCGCTGGTTGATCAGCTCATGGCTGACGACAACCTCGCAGTCATCGAAGAAGGCGGGGTCGAACTCCTCGGTCGTGGCCTTGACGATGTTGTTGCCCAGCTCGGGGAAGAGCAGCACCGTGCCGGCGACGGAGTCGCGCGGGTTGACGACCACCGGCAGTGGCTCGTAGTCGACGCTGATCAGCTCGGCCGCGTCCTCGCCGGTGTAGCGATCCTCGGTCAGGATCAGCGCAACCTGCTGGCCGACGTAGCGAACCGTGTCGATCGCGAGCAGCGGGTGGCCCATCGCGGCCGGGAAGAACGGCAGCGCCGGGGGTTGGATCGGCACGTCGTCGACGAAGTCGGCCGCGGTGTAGATGGCCACGACGCCCGGCAGCGCCAGCGCTTCGGAGGTGTCGATGCCGGTGATCCGCGCGTGCGCGATCGGCGAACGGACGAACGTTGCGTGTAGCGCGCCGACCAGCGCGTCGTCGACGAGGTCGTCGGTGTAGACGGCGCCCCGGGTCAAGAAGCCCGGATCCTCGACGCGTTGAACTCGGGTTCCGAGGATGCTCATGGGTACTTGACTACCACGTCGGCCTCGGCGGCTACCAGGCTGGCGTCTGCTCCCGCGGGCGCGTCGTCGATTGAAGCGAATGAGCGCCGTATTTGCGGCGTCCAAGAGCCAATGGGGCCGCAAGTACGACGGCCAGACCGCCGCAGATCGCGATGGCGTCGCTACTGGCGAAGACCTGCGACAGCACTCCGCCGAGCAGCAGGCCGACGCCTTGCAGCGCGAGCATGCCCGACGTCAGCACCCCCAATGACTGACCGCGGGTCCGGTTCGGCACCGTCTCGGCGAATTCGGTGATGACCTGCACCAGGTAGCAGGTGCACGCGCCGGCGGCCGTCCACAGCAGCAGGGTGAAGGCGAGGCCCGGATGCAGCGCGCAGGCGAACAGCGGGATCCCGGCGCAGACGGCCAGCGGTCCGACCAACGCTTTGCGCCGTTCAGCGCCGACGAAGCGCGACAGCCCCAAGGTGCCGATGAGGGTGCCTGCGGGCAGCGCCGCCAACAGGACGCCGATCGTCTTCGGGCCGCCGCCGAGGCTGGCCGCGTAGGGGGCGGCGAGCCCCTCGGGCACGACGAACAGGCCGGCCAGCCACGAGAGCGCGACCAGCGATCGCAACTTGCTGCTGGCCGCGACAAGCCGGATGCCGGCCGTCCAGGGCGCAGTGGGACCAGGTGCGTCGGCGAGTTCGTCATCGATCACCTGCGCCGCCCGCCGGTCGCGTACGCCGAATCTGATGAGGGCCGCCGACAGCGCGAAGCTGACCGCGTCGATCGCCAGTGCCCAGCGGGGGCCGATCGCGGCAACCGCAGCCCCGCCCAGTGCGAAGCCGAGCAGTTGCGCCCCCTGCGATCCGGCGAACCGCAGGCCGGTACCCAGGACATAGCCCTCGCCCTCGAGGATGTCGCCGACCAGGGCCGTCTGGGTGGCCCGCCAGGGCGATTCGAAGACGACGACCAGCACGATCAGGACGGTCAACAGGGCGATCGGCGCACCGACGATCGCCATTACCGCGATCAACAGCGCCCGGATCAGGTCACCGACTACGAGCAGCGTCCGCCGCGGGACGCGATCGGCCAGCGGGCCGAGCAGGAAACCGCCGAGCAGGGCCGGGATGAAGGTCAGCGCATAGATGCCAGCCGTCAGCAGGCTTGATCCGGTCCGTTCATAGACCAGGACCGACAGCGCGACCCGGGCCAGTTGATCGCCGAGTAGCGATTGGACGTCCGCCAGCCACAGCCAGCGGAATTCGCGCACTCGACTCACCTGGCCAAAAGTGAGAGGAGATCGATCTGTGACGACGGGTATCAGGTCAGCAGCACGATGCGAGGCTCGGTACGTGATGGCTACCAGGTTGGGTTAGTCGACTACTCACCGTCAAGTCGACACCAGCGCCGGTTTGCCACACCGCCGGCCCGGCACATCACTACCTGGATAGGTTGATCAGGTGGTGAGTATCGACGCGTCCTTCCTGCAGCTGCCGGCCCGATCGCTGGCTGACGCCGCCCTGAGCCGCGCGGCCGAGCTGGGCGCCGAGCAGGCCGACTTCCGGCTCGAACGGATCCGCGACGCGTCCTTCCACGTACGCGACGGACAGCTCGATTCGAGCAGCGACAGCGAGGATCTGGGGCTGGCCGTCCGGGTGCTGCACGAGGGCACCTGGGGGTTCGCGGCCGGCATCGACCGCAGCCCCGACGGGGCGGCCCGGTTGGCCGAGCAGGCCGTCGCCACCGCGAGGGTCAGCCGGGTCCTGCGCCGGGAGCCGGTCGAGCTGGCCGCCGAGCCGGTGTACGCGGATGCGGTCTGGATCTCCGCCTACGAGATCGACCCGTTCGAAGTGGCTGAGTCGGATCGGATCGGTCGGCTGGTCGAGCTCTCGGAGCGGTTGCTCGCGCGCGACGGCGTCGACCATGTGGACGCCTCGCTCGCCCACGTCCTCGAGAACAAGTTCTACGCCGACTCGGCCGGCACCACGACGACGCAGCAGCGGGTCCGGATCCACCCCCAGTTCACCGCGGTTCACGTCGATCGGGGCGAAGGCGCGTTCTATTCGATGCGCACGGTCGCCGCGCCCGCCGGACGAGGCTGGGAGTACCTGAGCGGCACCGGTTGGGATGTCGACGCCGAGATCGCCGAGCTGCCGGACCTGCTGGCCGAGCACGTCAAGGCGCCGAGCGTCGCGGCCGGCCGGTACGACCTGGTCATCGATCCCGACCAACCTGTGGCTGACCATCCACGAATCGATCGGGCACGCCACCGAACTGGACCGGGCTCTTGGCTACGAGGCCGCCTACGCCGGCACCAGCTTCGCCACCTTCGACCAGCTCAACACCCTGCAGTACGGCAGCCCGATCATGCACATCACCGGCGACCGGACGGTCGAGCACGGCCTGTCGAGCATCGGTTACGACGACGAAGGGGTCGCCACGTCGAGCTTCGACATCGTGCGTGACGGCCGGTTGGTCGGTTATCAGCTCAACCGGCAGATGGCCCAGGCCAACGGGTTCCACCGGTCCAACGGGTGCGCCTTCGCCGATTCACCCGGCCACATTCCGCTACAGCGGATGGCGAACGTATCGCTGGCAGCGGATCCGAACGGGCCGAGCACCGACGAGCTGATCAGCGGCGTCGACAACGGCATCTATGTGATCGGTGACCGGTCCTGGTCGATCGACATGCAGCGCTACAACTTCCAGTTCACCGGGCAGCGCTTCTTCAAGATCGAGGACGGCCGACTCGCCGGCCAGCTGCGCGACGTCGCCTATCAAGCGACCACGACCGACTTCTGGGGATCGATGGCGGCGCTGGGCGGACCGTCGACCTATCACCTCGGTGGTGCCTTCAACTGCGGCAAGGGCCAGCCCGGGCAGGTGGCGCCGGTGTCGCACGGGGCGCCGTCGGCCCTCTTCCGTGGCGTCAACGTACTGAACACGGTCGCTGAGGGTGGTCGCTGACATGGTGCCGATTCAGCGAATGATCGCCGATGCGCTGGCTCAGTCCTCAGTCGATGCCTGCATCGTGATCGGCACCGAACACACCACCTCCAACCTGCGCTTCGCGGCCAACGGGCTGACCACGAACGGGCAGATGACCGACCGCTCGCTGACCATGATCTCGATCATCGGCACCGGCGCCGCAACCCAGGCCGGTGTGGTTACCCGGACCGTCACCACCGACGACGAGCTGGCTGCCCTCGTTGCGGCCAGCGAGCGGGCGGCGCGCGAGGCCGGTCCGGCCGACGACGCGTTCGACCTCGTCGATGCGTACCCCAACGATGACGACTGGAACGCTCCGTCGCCGGCGACCGGTGTCGAGGTCTTCGCCGATTTCGCGCCGGCGCTGGGCGTCGCCTTCGCCCGGATGGAGGCCGACGACGAGTTGCTCTACGGGTTCGCCGAGCACGAGCTGTCATCGATCTGGATGGCCACCTCGACCGGACTGCGGCGCCGCTTCGACCAGCCCGACGGTCGCCTCGAACTCAACGCCAAGTCGGCCGACCTGTCCCGGTCGGCCTGGGCGGGGGTGCACACCACGGACTTTGCCGACGTCGACGTCGACGCGCTCACCGGTGAGCTCCATCAACGCCTGGAGTGGGCCCGCAACCAGATCGAGCTGCCGGCCGGACGGTACGAGACGATCCTGCCGCCGACCGCCGTCGCCGACCTGATGATCTATGCGTACTGGACGGCCGCGGCGCGCGACGCCGAAGAGGGGCGCAGCGTCTTCTCGGGCGTCGACGGCAGCACCCGGATCGGCGAGCAGCTCACCGAGTTGCCGTTGACGCTGCGCTCGGACCCTTTTGCGGTCGGCCTGGAGTGTGCGCCGTTCGAGATCGCGACCGCGTCCGGCGGCGGGCTGCAGTCGGTCTTCGACAACGGTGCCCCGATCAAGGCCACCGATTGGATCAGCGATGGCCGCCTCGTCGACCTGATGCGCACGCGCAGCTGGGCCGCGCGCACCGGCGCACCGCCACGGCCGTCCATCGGGAACCTGATCCTGCACGGTCCCCGTCCGGACGCGCCCACCCTGCGCGAGATGATCGGCAGTACCGGCCGGGGTCTGCTGCTGACCAGCCTCTGGTACATCCGCGAGGTCGACCCGCAGACGCTGCTGCTGACGGGGCTGACACGAGACGGCGTCTACCTGATCGAGGACGGCCAGGTGCGCGGAGCGGTGAACAACTTCCGCTTCAACGAGTCGCCGGTCGACCTGCTCGCCCGGATCACCGAGGTCGGGGCGAGCGTCCCAACCTTGCCGCGCGAATGGGGCGACTACTTCAGCCGCACTGTGATGCCAGCGGTGCGGGTCCGTGACTTCAACATGTCGACCGTCAGTCCGGCGAGCTGACCCAGCCCGCTGTTTGTGCCCAGCCTCGCAGCGATGCCGAAGGCGAGCGAGGAGCGCAGCCGAATGTTGCCGTTGCGCGTCACAACAAACTCCGATGTGACGAGAGACGCACGACGTCCCAGTGTTTATGGGACCTGTAGCGCCTAATATCAGCTCACCGCGCGCGAGGTGTGCGGCGTGCCGCCCAAATCGACCGTCGACGATGACGGGCAAGGAGTCACCACCATGAGCGTGCACGACATTGCCGGGCTCGACTCGGCGCCCACCACTCATCCCCGGCTGCTGGCCTGGGTCCGTGAGACCGCTGAGCTGACCCAACCGAGGAACGTGGTGTGGGTCGACGGGTCGCCCGAGGAGTGGACCCGGATCACCGACCAGCTGGTCGCGGCCGGCACGTTCACCCGGTTGAACCCGGCCCTGAAGCCGAACTCGTTCCATGCCGTATCCGATCCGGCCGACGTCGCCCGGGTCGAGGACCGCACCTACATCTGCTCGATCGATGAGCGCGATGCCGGCGTCACCAACAACTGGATGGCGCCGGATCAGATGAAGTCGCTGATGACCGACCTCTACCGGGGGTCGATGCAGGGCCGGACCATGTACGTGATCCCGTACTGCATGGGACCACTGACCGCCGCGCTACCGCAGCTCGGCGTCGAGATCACCGACTCGCCCTATGTCGTCGCCTCGATGCACATCATGACCCGCGCCGGGTCGAAGGCGCTGGCCCTATTCGGCGAGGATGCGCCGTTCGTCCCCGGTCTGCACTCGGTCGGCGCGCCGCTCGCGCCCGGGCCAGGCCGACGTCGCGTGGCCGAACAACTCGACGAAGTACATCGTGCACTTCCCCGAGGAGCGCACCATCTGGTCCTACGGCTCGGGCTACGGCGGCAACGCCCTGCTGGGCAAGAAGTGCTACTCGCTGCGGATCGCCTCGGTGCAAGCGCGCGACGAGGGCTGGCTGGCCGAGCACATGCTGATCACCAAGCTCACCGACCCGTCCGGCCACGCGTCATTCATCGCGGCCGCCTTCCCGTCCGCCTGCGGCAAGACGAACCTGGCCATGCTCGAGCCGACCCTGCCGGGCTGGAAGAGTGAGATGGTCGGCGACGACATCGCCTGGCTGCGAATCGGGGCCGACGGAAAGCTGTACGCGGTCAACCCCGAGTACGGGCTGTTCGGGGTCGCGCCCGGCACCGGCTGGGGCACCAACCCGAACGCCATGCGCACCATCGCCCAGGGCAACTCGATCTTCACCAACGTGGCGCTGACCGACGACGGCGACATCTGGTGGGAGGGCATGACCGACGAGCCGCCGGCTCACCTGACCGACTGGAAGGGCCGCGACTGGACACCGTCGGGCCTGGACGCCGCCGGCAACCGACTCGAATCAGCCGGCCAGGCCGCGGCGCACCCGAACGCCCGCTTCTGCACGCCGCTGTCGCAATGCCCGGTTGTCGCCCCGGAATGGGACGACCCGGCCGGAGTGCCGCTCGACGCGATCATCTTCGGTGGCCGCCGGCGTTCGGCGATCCCGCTGGTGGTGGAATCGCGCGACTGGCAGCACGGCGTCTTCCTGGCCTCGACGCTGTCGTCCGAGACGACCGCCGCGGCGACCGGCGCGGTCGGCGTGGTGCGGCGCGACCCGATGGCAATGCTGCCGTTCCTCGGCTACAACGTCGGCGACTACTTCGCGCACTGGATCGACATCGGCAAGAGCGCCGACGCGATCAAGCTGCCGAAGATCTTCTACGTGAACTGGTTCCGCAAGTCGGCCGACGGCAAGTTCCTCTGGCCCGGGTTCGGCGAGAACGTCCGCGTCATCAAGTGGGCCCTCGAGCGGATCGCCGGGACGGCCGGTGCCACCGACACCGCGATCGGCCGGGTGCCGACCCTCGATGCGCTCGACACCTCCGGCCTGGATCTGAGCGCGGCCGAGGTCGAGGCCGTCCTCAGCGTCGAACCGGCGGAATGGCACGACGAGGTGACCGGCATCGAGGAATGGTTCGCCAAGATCGGCGAAGCACTGCCGTCCTCGATGCACGAAGAACTGGACTCGTTGAAGCTACGGCTCGGGCTGTAGAGGAGTCACATCCGCCGCGGCGGGTCGTGGAGAGTGTTGCGACGCGGTATTCGGTCGGGGTCGATCCAGGCGGGTGGTCGCCAGTGTGGGCGGCCGTTGATGATGAGGCTCTGCCAGCCGCGTTGAGCGAAGTTGCGGTGGTGATACCCGCAGACGAGTCCGCAGTTGTCGATCGCGGTCGGTCCTTGTTCGGTGGCGAATTCGCGGAAGTGGTGTGCTTGGGCCCAGGCGGGCGGGCGATCGCAGCCGGGGAAGGTGCAGCCCTGGTCGCGGGCGGTGATGGCCAGTCGCATCGCCGGGGGCACCAGCCGCCGGGTCTGGCCGTAGCTCATGACCCCGCCGTGCGGGTCGAACAGCACACTCATCGTCTGCCCGTCGCCGACCAACTCCAGTGCCATCGGGATGCTGATCGGGTCACCGTGCGCAGTTCGCGCGAAGCCAAGGCGGGTCTCGTACTGGTCGGCGGTCATGGTCAGCAGCAACGTCCCACCGCTGGGCGCCGTGGGCGCCGCGCAACCCAGCAGGTGGGTCAGCCCGTCCTGGAGGGCGTCGTGGTTGCGTTGGCCGGCATGACGCGGATCCCGCTCCCCGTCCTCCGCCGGGCGAGGTCCCGCGTTCGCATCGAGGAGCGCGTCGATCAACGCAACCAACGCCGGACTGAAACGTCCCGCCGGTGCCGCTGAACCGTCCCGATGCTTGACCAGCAGAAACTCCCGCCGCCGCTCATGATCGACATCATCGGCCAGCGTGCCGTCCGGGTCGAGGGTGTCCAACAACCGGGCGGCCAGCCGCTGCAACGCCACCGGATCCCACTCCCGGGCCGCCTCGACCAACTCGGCCTCAACGACCCGCTCGAACTCCGCTTGCAGCTCACCCGGCAACTGGTCGACCGCCCGAACGATCACCCGAGCATGCTCAGGTGAGATCACACCCGCCGCCTGCGCGGCCGCCACCCGCGCGAACAACGGCTCGAGCAGTTCGCCGGGCAGCGACCGCCGCGGACCCAGATCCGCCGCCGCCCGAACCCGCGCCGACGCCTCACCCGCACTGATCCGCAACAACTGACGCAACAACGCCGCCGTCGACGTCACACACAACTCGGCCGCCACCCGCTGATCCTCCAGCGCAGCGATCAGCTGATGATCAACCACCGCCATCCGCCGCCGAATTACCTCAAAGCCACGAAGAGCACCCACCAACTCCTCACGACCAACCCCGACCTTCTCCTCCGCCACCAGCGCATCAAGGGCCAACTGAACGTCAGCGACCCGATCGGTAAGCATGAATCGAACATACGGCTAGGTACCGACAGAAACTAACGAAATCGTCTAACTACCGGCAAACATCGCGGCAATCGCAGCGATGTGCCGGGCGTCGGTGCCGCAGCAGCCGCCCAACACGGCGAGGCTCGGGACCCGGGCGCGCAGCTCGCGGTAGCCGGCGGCCAGGGCGATCGGATCACCCTCGTCCAACTGCTCGGCGGCGTCGAGCTCGGCGTGACTGAGACGGGACGCGTTGGCGCGCAGGGCGCCGAGCCGACGCGTCCAGTCCCCCTCGTCGGCCAAGGCGGCGGCGATGTGGTCGGGGTGGGCACAGTTGATCGAGAAGTAGGCCGCGGCGCTGTCCGTGGCTGCGTCCACCTGGCGAATCGCATCGGCCAACGCGGTTCCGTCGGGCAGTCGGCCGTCCACCTCGACCGTGAACGAAACCGCGACGGGCAGCCGCACGCTGCCAGCCGCCGCGACGATGCCGACCGCCTCGGCGGTATAGGTGATGGTCATCGCGTTGATCAGATCGGCCCCGGCCCGTCCGAAGGAGGCGATCTGAGGTCGGTGATAGTTCTCGGCCTCATTGGCGCTCATCCGGATGGTGGGCGAGTAGCCATCGGATCGTGGTCCGATGCAGCCGCTGATGAGTGCCGGGCCGTTGGCCTCGATGGCGAGTTCACTCAGCAGCGCGACGGCCTGCTCGTTGATCCGATCCAGCGCCCGCTGGTCATAGCCGAGTGTTCGTCCCCAGTCGGGGTTGGCCCGCCAGGTCGGGGATTCAAAGACGAAGCCGAAGCCGTGCCGGTTGGCGATCTCGACGTGATCGCGGTAGTACTCGGTCAGCACCCGACGGCCGGCGGCGGAATCGAGAAGCGGGAACGCCGCGAAGTCGGTCAGCTCGACGCCTCGGTGAAAGATCAGGTCGGTCTCGATTCCCGAATCGGTCAGGTAGACGCGACGCCCGGTGACGGCGTTCATTCGCGGACGCGGCAGATGAGATGGGCGACGAGAGCGGTCCAGCCGGTCTGGTGGGTCGCGCCGAGTCCTTCGCCGGTGTCGCCGTGGAAGTACTCCGAGAAGGTCGGATGGTCGCGCCACAGTGGTGAGCCGCTGGCCTCGATCCGGGCGCCGTCGGACGGGCGGCGCCCGTCCGGGCCGACCCGGAAGAGGTCGATAAGCCGGGCGTCGAGCTGATCCGAAGCTTGGGCCAGGGTCAGTCGGTTGCCCGATCCGGTGGGCACCTCGAAGGTCTCGGTCGCGCCGAGGTACTCGTCGTAGGTGCGCAGCGCGTCGGCCAACAGCACGTTCACCGGGAACCAGATCGGTCCCCGCCAGTTCGAGTTGCCTCCGAACAGCGCATTCGTCGACTCCCCCGGCTCGTAGTCGATCGATCGGCTCTCGCCATCGATCACCTGCGTGTAGGGCGTGCGGTACTCGGCCGACAACGACCGGATGCCGTGCGGTGAGAGGAACTCCTGCTCGTCGAACATCCGGTGCAGGATCCGACGCAGTCCGGGGACATCGAGCAGCGAGAGCAGGTAATTGTTCGGATCGCTGGCGGGTCCGGTGTGGGTCAGCAGCCCGCCCACTAGATCAGGCCGGCGCAGCATCAGCCAGCGCAGCCGTGAGGTGAAGTCGGGCAGTTCGGTGGCGACCCAACCGGGCGCGTTGGCGGCGGCCAGGATGGGCAACAAGCCGGTCATCGAACGTACCTTCAGCCGGTCCCAACTGCCGTCAGGTCGCACGAGCACGTCATAGAAGAAGCCGTCCTCGTCATCCCACAGGCTGACTGCGGACGTGCCGAAGGACCGCATCGCGACGGCGATCGAAAGGAAATGCTCGAGGAACTTGGTTGCGATGTCGTCCCACACCTGGTCGATTCGGGCCAGCTCGACCGCGATCTGGAGCATCGAGAGGCAATAAAATGCCATCCAGCTCGTGGCGTCCGATTCCTCGAGGCGGTAACCGGGCGGCAAGGGCGCCGACCGGTCGAACAGGCCAATGTTGTCCATACCGAGGAAACCGCCCTCGAACAGGTTCGACCCGTCGCTGTCCTTTCGATTCACCCACCACGAGAAGTTGAGCAGCAACTTGGTGAAGACCCTGATCAAGAAATTATTGTCGCGCCGGCCGTCGATCTCATAAACCTGGAGGGCCGCCCACGCGTGGACGGGCGGATTGACGTCTGAAAAGGACCACTCGTACGCGGGTAATTGACCATTCGGATGCATGGCCCATTCGCGGCATAAAAGGACCAGCTGTTCCTTGGCGAAGGTCGGGTCGATGTAGGCCAGCGGTACGCAATGGAAGGCCAGGTCCCAGGACGCGAACCAGGGATACTCCCACTTGTCCGGCATCGACATAACATCGGCCAGGGCTAGGTGCTCCCAACCGACGTTGCGGGCGCCCCGCACCTTTCGCGTCGCCGGTGGCGGCGAAAAGGCCGGGTCGCCCTCGAGCCAGTGTTCGACGCTGTAGCGGAACAGTTGCTTGTTCCACAGCAATCCGGCGAACGCACTGCGGGCGATCGCGCGGGCCTCGGGGTCGACGCTCGCGGGGATCACCTCGTCATAGAACTTGTCGGCATCGTTGCGGCGATCGCGCACCACCGCATCGAAACCGGGATTGAACGTGAATTCGTCCGGTGGATTCGTCGACAGCCGCAGTTTGACCCGCACCGTCTCGCCTGGCGCTATTGATTGCCACGAGTACCAGAAGGCTGCCTTGGTGCCAACGCCGTCGGGGTTCACAGCGGTCTCGTCACCGTGCACGACGCGGTTGTTGATGCCGTCCTTGACGTAGGGACTCGCGTTGGCCGTCCCGAAGCAGGCCTGATTGTTCGTTTCGTTGTCGCAGACGAGGACGGGCGGAGGTCCTCCCGCCGATGACTCGGCCGCCAGCACGTAGCGGCCGAGGAACGCGTGCTGACACTCGACCGCGTGCAATCGACCCGCGGCCAGCCGAGGTGGGTCGAGGCGACGCAGGACGGGCTTGCGGGTATCGCGCCCCCACACCCAGGTATTTCGGAACCAGATGTGTGGCAGCAGGTGCAGGGGTGCCGCATCCGGTCCGTTGTTGGTCGCCTCGATGAGAATGCAGATGTCGTCAGGGGCCGCCTTCGCGTAGGTCAGCCGAACGTCGAAGAAGCGGTTGTCGGCCAGCACGCCGGTGTCGGCGAGTTCGTATTCGCGTTCGTCCTTGCCGCGGTGTGCGTTCACATCCCGCAACTGCTGATACGGGAACTCGGCCTGCGGATAGCGGTAGAGCCACTCCATCCAGGAATGGGTCGGCGTGGAGTCCTCCTGCCACCAGTACTCCTTCACGTCCTCGCCGTGATTGCCTTGGGAGTTGGTGAGGCCGAAGGCGCGCTCCTTGAGGATCGGGTCGTGGCCGTTCCACATCGCGATCGAGAAGTTGAGGAAACCGAACCGGTCGCAAATCCCGCCCAGACCGTCCTCCCCCCAGCGGTAGGCCCGCGAATGTGACTGTTCGAACGGGAAGTAGGACCAGGCATCTCCGTCGGCCGAATAGTCCTCGCGCACCGTTCCCCACTGCCGGCCCGACAGGTACGGACCCCAGAGCCGCCACGGGCTGGAGGCGTTGGGTGATTCGGTCAGTCGGTCGTGTTCGGCGCTGCGCTGCTCAGTCACGGAAGAAAGCCTCGCACACAGAAGGTAGGAACCCCTGGGTAATCCGGGCAGTACGCCCCGCCTGTAACAACTAACCCAACGAGATCAACGCGCGGCTGCTCGCTCCGTTCGCGCCGAGATTTGAGGATGGTGGCGATGACTGAGTACGTAGACGCAGTTCAGCCCGAGCCGGACATGGTTCAGCTGCTGACTCCTGAAGGCCTGCGGGTCGAGCACCCCGATTTCCCGCTCGAGATCTCGGACGACGAGATCGGTGCGCTCTACCGCGACATGATCCTGGTCCGCCGATTCGACGCCGAGGCAACCGCATTGCAACGCCAGGGTGAACTCGGGCTGTGGGCTTCATGTCTGGGGCAGGAGGCGACTCAGATCGGCACCGGGCGGGCGGTCCGTCCGCAGGACATGATCTTTCCGACCTACCGTGAGCACGGCGTCGCCTGGTGCCGCGGCATGGACCCGCTCGTGCTGATGGGCCTCTATCGAGGCTCGTCGGTCGGCAGCGTGGTGCCGCGCGCGTCGCACTTCAACATGTACACGATCGTCATCGGGGCCCAGACCTTGCACGCCGTCGGCTATGCCATGGGCGTCGTTCGGGACGGCGCGGTGGGCTCCGGCGACCCGGCGCGCGACACCGCCGTGTTGACCTTCTTCGGCGACGGGGCGTCGAGCCAGGGCGACGTGAACGAGAGTTTCGTATGGGCGGCGGCCGAGAACCTGCCGATGGTCTACCTGTGTCAGAACAACCAATGGGCGATCTCGGCGCCGGTATCGACCCAGAGCCGGATTCCGCTTTACCTACGGGCGGCCGGATTCGGCTTCCCGGGCGTGCGGGTCGACGGCAATGACGTGCTCGCCTGCCTGGCCGTCACGCGCAAGTCACTCGACGACGCGCGCAACGGCCAAGGGCCCACCCTGGTCGAGGCGTTCACCTATCGAATGGGTCCACACACCAGCTCGGACGACCCGACGCGGTACCGCTCCTCGGATGAGGTCGAGACCTGGAAGCTGAAGGATCCGATCGCGCGGGTGCGCGCGTATCTGACTCGGGAGGCCGGTTTCGGCCCGCACTTCTTCGACGGTATCGAGGCCGAGGCCGACGCGATCGCCGAGCACGTCCGAATCGGCACCCGGTCACTGCCCGACCCGACGACCGCCGACGTGTTCGACCACGTGTACGTCAACGACCCACCCGGGCTGCGGGCCCAGCGCGAGGAGTTCGCCGACTTCCTCGCCTCGGTCGGCGGGGTGTCGCATGACTGACACCGATGTGACGGCCCCGGTGACCATGGCGAAGGCCCTCAACACCGGGCTGCGCAAGTCGATGGAGGACGACGGCCAGGTCATCATCATGGGCGAGGACGTCGGCCGGCTCGGTGGCGTATTCCGGGTCACCGACGGACTGCAGAAGGACTTCGGCGAGGCCCGCGTCATCGATACCCCGCTCGGTGAGTCCGGGATCATCGGCACCGCGGTCGGGCTGGCGATGCGCGGCTACCGGCCCGTCTGCGAGATCCAGTTCGACGGGTTTGTGTTCCCCGGCTTCGATCAGATCACCACGCAGGTCGCCCGCATGCACAACCGGTCCGGCGGCACGATGACCATGCCGATCACGATCCGTATCCCGTTCGGCGGGGGCATCGGCGCGATCGAGCACCACTCGGAATCCCCCGAGGCGTACTTCGCGCATACCCCCGGGCTCAAGGTCGTCGCCTGTTCGAACCCCTCGGATGCCTACTGGATGATCCAGCAGGCCATCGCCGACGATGACCCGGTGATCTTCTTCGAGCCCAAGCGCCGGTACTGGGGCAAGGGCGAGATCGCGGACGCGCCGTCCCCGCTCTATCAGGCCCGGGTCCGGCGCCCCGGATCGGCGCTGACGCTGCTTGCGTACGGCCCGATGGTCGAGATGGCACTGGACGCGGCAACCGTGGCCGCGACCGAGGGGCATGAACTCGAGGTGATCGACCTGCGTTCGTTGTCGCCCCTCGACCTGGCGACCGTGCTCGAGTCGGCTCGGCGTACCGGCCGCGTCGTCGTGGTGCACGAGGCGCAGGGCAGCCACGGCCTCGGCGCCGAGATCGCGGCTCGGATCCAGGAGCAGGCCTTCTATTCATTGCAGGCACCCGTCCTGCGGGTGACCGGGCCCGATACGCCCTACCCGCCGGCCCGGATCGAGGACGAGTGGCTGCCGAACGTCGACCGTATCCTCGACGCGGTCGACCGGTCACTGGCGTACTGAGGAGATCTTCGATGTCCGACCTCAAACACTTCCTGTTGCCCGATGTCGGTGAGGGCCTGACCGAGGCCGAGATCATCAAATGGGATGTCGCGCCCGGTGACACGGTGACGATCAACCAGACCCTGGTCGAGATCGAGACCGCCAAGGCCGCCGTAGAGCTGCCATCGCCCTTCGCCGGGCTCGTCACGGCGCTGCATGTGGCGGCCGGCGACACAGTCGATGTGGGACGGCCGATCATCACGATCGACGTCGCCCCGGATGGTCAGTCCGGGCCGGCATCGAGCCCGCCGCCTGGCGGGTCGCCAGCCCGTACTCGTCGGTTACGGTCCGAAGGCCGACGGCCCGACCCGGCGCCGATCGCGGGTCGGTCACGCGGTCGCGCCCGATCCCGACTGGGCTCCGGCCCAACCTGAGCCGGTTGGCGACGAACTCCTTGCGGACGAATCGGTGGCCGACGAATCGGTGGCCGAGCCGTCGGTCGAGGCGCCGACCGCGCTGGCCAAACCGCCCGTCCGCCTGCTGGCCAAGACGCTCGGGGTGGACCTGGAGTCGGTGCGGCCGACGGGACCGAACGGTTCGGTGTCGCGGGCCGACGTCGAAGCAGCGGCCGCGGTGGATGTGCGGCGTGCGCCGGCCGAGCGCGGCGCCGAGGCCCGCGAGACCCGCGTCCCGGTGCGGGGCGTACGCCGGTTGACCGCGGCGGCCATGGTCAACTCGGCCTTCACCGCGCCCCACGCCACCTTGTTCCAGACCGTCGACGTCAGCGCGATGATGGAGCTGCGGCAGCGGATCACCGCCCGTCCTGAATTCGCCGGTATCAAGGTCTCGCCGTTGGTACTCGTCGCCAAGGCGGTGCTGATCGCTGCGGCCGGTACTCCCGAGATCAACGCCAGCTGGGACGAGGCCGCCGGCGAGGTGGTGATCAAGCACTACGTGAACCTCGGCATCGCCGCGGCCACCCCGCGCGGGCTGATCGTGCCCAACATCAAGGACGCCGACCGGTTGAGCCTGCGCGAGCTGGCGCTGGCGCTGGGCGAACTCGCCACGGCTGCCCGCGCCGGGACGACCGCACCGGCCCAGCTGACCGGTGGCACCTTCACCATCACCAACATCGGGGTGTTCGGCGCCGACTCGGGCACCCCCATCCTCAACCCGGGCGAGTCCGGGATTTTGGCGTTCGGCGCCGTCGCGCGGCGGCCCTGGGTGGTCGGGGATCAGGTCGTCCCGCGCTGGGTCACCACGCTGGCGGTCTCGATCGATCATCGTGCCGTGGACGGACAGCAGGGCGCTCAATTCCTGGCGGCGGTGGCCGCGATCCTGACCGATCCGGGTCTCGCGCTGCTCTGACCTACGTTCTGTGTCCGCCTGATCACGACCTGCGCTCAGGTAGCGTCGGCGACCGGACCGGGTACTGCGGTCCGGGCAGCGCCGGGAGGCGGCAGTGCGGGCGAGGGTGATCCATCAGCGCGGAATTGCGCTCCCGCCACTGCGCGCGCCCCGATCCTGGCGACGACTTACCCGCCGTGACGTGACCCGCCGGCTGACCTCGCCGGGCTCATCGGCCACCTCGGCGCCGACCCGTACTCCCCTGCGTCCGGCGGCTGTCGCTTCCCGGCCCGCCCCGCCCCGCGCAACGCTCAGTCGCCCCAGTCAGGTGCTCGCCGCCCTGGTCGCCGGCAAGTCGATCACCGACGTGCTGAACATGGTCGCGGAACTGATCGAGGCCGAGATACCTGACGTCAAAGCAGCCGTCGTCGTGCGCGAACCCAGCGGTTATGAACTCAGCGTGGCGGCCGCTCCGCATGTGTCCGCCGTGCTCTGGCCGGCAATCGGACGGCAGGTCAACCGCAGCACCATGACGCACCCGCAGCTCGCGATCGTCGCGCAGGATCGCCGGGTCGTGATGAGCGCGAACATCCTCGACGACCCGAGCTGGGACGGCCTCGGCACGGCCGTCGGTGAAGCGGCGCTGGTCAGCTCGTGGTCGATGGCCTTCGCCGGCGCGGGCAACGCCGTGCTCGGTGCGCTGGTCGTCTACCTTCCGGCGTGGAGGTATCCGGACGCGGCCGCGTTGCTGACCCTCGGCGGCGCCGGCCAGCTCGCCGCCGCGGCCGTCCAACACGGGGCCCGCCGGTCATCGCCCCGCGAGCCCGACCGCACCGACACGCTGACCGGACTACCGAACCGGATCGTGCTGCTCGAGCGGTTGCGGACGGCCGAGGAGCGCCTGAGCAACAGCCGCAGTCTGTTCGCGGTCATCCAACTGGCGATCGACGGACTGGCCCAGCTGAACGAGACGCTCGGCGCGGCCGCGGGTGACGAGGTGTTACGGCTGGCGGCCCAGCGGCTGGTCGGCGTGGCCGGGCCGTCGGCCACCGTCGCCCACATCTGGGGCGTCGAGTTCGTGGTGCTCGTCGAGGATCTCGAGAGCACCGAACAGGCCGACGAGGTCGCGGCCCGCCTCGGGACGGCCTGCCGCGAACCATTCGACGTCGAGGGGCTCGCGGTGTCGGTCGGAGCGACGCTGGGGCTGGTGACCTATTCGCAGGACACCTTGCCGACCGCGGTCGATGGTCCGCTGGTTGCCGCTCGGGCCGCGCAGGATCGGGCTCGGCTGGGCGGTTCGAGCAGCATCGAGGTGCGCGAACCCGAGCCCGACCCGGTGTTGCTCGCGCCGGAACTACGCCGGGGGCTCGACGAGAACGAATTGTCGATGGTGTACCAGCCGGTTGTCGAGCTCGCCCACAACGGCGTCGCCCGCTACGAGGCCCTGCTGCGCTGGCGCAGCCCACGGCGCGGCGCGGTGCCGCCGGCGACCTTCGTACCGGTGGCCGAGCAGACCGGCCTGGTCGGCGAGCTCGGTCGCTACGCGCTGCGCGAAGCGCTGTCCGAATTGGCGCGGGTACGCAAGGTCCGTCCCGACGTGGGCATCGCGGTCAACGTCAGCGTGCGCCAGCTGGCCGACGAGCAGCTGCCGGTGCTGCTGGCCGAGCTACTCGAGGAGCACCAGCTGCCGCGGGGCAGCGTCACTCTCGAGGTGACCGAGGGCGTGCTGCTGCGCGGTGGCGCGGTGGGCTGGCGGGTGTTGGCCGGCCTGCGCGAGATCGGCGCCCGGATCGCGCTCGACGACTTCGGGACGGGTTTCAGCCAGCTGTCCTATCTGCGCCAGTTCTGGTTCGACGAGATCAAGATCGACCGCTCGTACGTCACCGCGATGATGCGCGACGTCGCCGCCCGGGCCATGGTCGTAGGCGTGATCGCGGTGGCCCGCTACGCCGGCAGCGAGATCGTCGCCGAAGGAGTTGAGCTTCCCGAGCAGCGGGCGATGTTGCTCGAACTCGGAGCGGGCTTCGGCCAGGGGTATCTGTTCGGCGCCCCCGGCCCGATTATTGTCAGCTGAGTGGACGGGCCGCGCGTACGAGCTCCGGCGCTGAATGCCCGCGGCGGCTGGCTCAATACCGGCGGCGTCAACGTCACCCTCGCGCAGCTGCGCGGCAAGATCGTGCTGCTCGACTTCTGGACCTTCGCGTGCGCAAACTGCCTGCACGTGCTGGACGAGCTGCGCGACGTCGAGGAGCGTTATCGCGACGTCCTGGTCGTGATCGGTGTCCACTCACCCAAGTTCCAGCATGAGACCTCGCACGACGCGGTCGTCGCCGCGGTGGCGCGCTACGAGGTGAACCACCCCGTGCTCGACGACCCGGACATGCACCTCTGGCAGCAATACGCCGTGCACGCGTGGCCGACGCTCGTCCTGATCGACCCGGCCGGCTACGTCGTTGCGCAGGCGGCCGGCGAGGGCCAGGCGGGCGCGTTGAGCGTTCTGATCGACTCGCTGATCGCCGAGTTCGACGCCCGCGGTGAGCTGCGCCGCGGCGCCGGTCCGTACGTGGCGCCCCCCGCAGTCGGCGGCGACCTGCGCTTCCCGGCCAAGGCGATCGCGCTGCCGGGTGGCTCGTTGCTGGTCGCCGATGCCGGACACAATCAGCTGGTCGAACTTGCCGCTGACTCCTCGGTGCTGCGCCGCATCGGTAGTGGTGCGCGCGGACAGTGGGACGGGCCGGCGGATGAGGCCACCTTCGCCGAACCCGGCGGGCTGGCGCTGCTACCGCGCGGACTTGCGCCGTTCGACGTGGTCGTTGCCGATACCGCCAACCACGTGCTGCGCGGGATCCGCCTGGCCGATGGCGCCGTCGTCGCCACGATCGATCTGTCCGTCGGGTTATCGGATGCCCGGACGATAACCGGGGCGGTGCCGACCGTCCTTTCGCCCTGGGATGTGGTCTGGTGGCCGGCCCGCGAACTGGTCGTTGTCGCCTGTGCCGGCGTCCACCTGCTGGTCGGCTGGTCGCCGGCGCTGAAGGAGGTGTCGATCCTGGCCGGGACCACGGTCGAGGGGCTCAAGGACGGGCCGGCACTGGACGGGTGGCTCGCGCAGCCGTCCGGGTTGGCAGTAGACCAGGATCGGCTCTGGTTCGTGGACGCCGAGACCTCGTCGCTGCGGTCGCTGTCGATCGACGGCCAACTGCATACGTACGTCGGCGCGGGATTGTTCGACTTCGGTCTGGTGGATGGTCCCGCTGCCTCGGCCCGGCTGCAGCATCCGCTTGGCGTCGCGGTGCTCGACGACCACTCGATCGCGATCGCCGACACCTACAACGGCGCCATCCGTCGCTACGACCCGAAAAGTGACCAGGTGTCGACGGTCGCGCTCGGGCTCGACGAACCCAGCGGCCTGGTCGCCTCGGGCGATGCGTTGCTGGTGGTCGAATCCGGCGCGCATCGCATCACTGGCGTGACGCTCGAAGACGGTCCCGGGTTGGTGACCGCAGCCGACCCGATGGCGGTGGCCCGGCCCATCACGGAACTGGGTTCGGGCTCGGTGCTCCTCGATGTCGTGTTCACCGTGGCGCCCGGCCGCAAGCTCGACGAGAGCGAAGGGCCGGCGACCCGAATCGAGGTCAGCGCATCGCCGCCGTCGTTGCTGGTGTCGGGTGGTGGCCGGCACACCTCGCTCCAGGTGCCGCTGGTGTTGGCCGAGGGCGGGCCGACCAACGGCGTCATCAATGTCACCGCGCAGGCCGCGTCGTGCGACGACGACGAATCGCCGAACCCGGCGTGCTATCTGAGCCGCCAGGACTGGGGCGTCCCGGTGCGGATCACCTCGGGTGGTTCGGATCGCCTCGAGTTGATGCTGTTCGGTTAGCTCGCACGTTACGGCCCGGGCGCCCATATCTCGAGACCAGAAGCGGCCAGCTGGGCCGTAACGTCGGACGAGGCGTGATGATCGCCGAAACGTACTGATTGGACTGAACGGCGACGACGTGCTCACCCTGATCCCGCTGGCGCAGCGCAGCCACTGACGCCCCACTGCGGGTCAGTTCTCGGCCACGCCCTTCTCGGCCACGACGGGGGTGGGTTTGACGAACCCGCCCCGCACGGCCACGACGCCCCCGACTATCGCCGCCGCGATCGTCACGAGCGCGCCGAGTATCAACGCCGACGCCTCACCGCGCTGCAGCAATCCCTGCTGGGTGCCGATCGTCGCGGCGGCGACCGGAACGCCGAGCTGGGCCGCGGCCAGCATCCCGATCGGAAGGGGCTGACCGTTGGCGCGGCCAACGAGATGGACGGCGACGGCGCCGGCGCCGAGTAGTAGCCCCAGCCCGATGAAGGACGGCCGATGGGCGAGGTCGCGCAGATTCAGGGACGCTCCGAGCCAGACGAAGAACAACGGTCCGAACAACCCCTCGGTGATCGCGAACACCTGCTTGGCCAGCCGTCGCGGCTCACCGACCGCGGCCGTCACCAGGCCGAGACTGAAGCCGGCCAGCATGATGGAGATGTGGGTCTGCTTG
The DNA here is from genome assembly GCA_963730855.1 of uncultured Actinomycetes bacterium. GTDB lineage: Bacteria > Actinomycetota > Actinomycetes > Mycobacteriales > Jatrophihabitantaceae > CAVSTK01. Next base: position 263,897 of record CAVSTK010000005.1, on the reverse strand, counting down.
GCCAGCGCGGCGAAGCCGAACAGCACGATCAGGCTGATCCGCAGCTCCAGCGCGAACCGGCGCCGTTCCGAGAGTCGGTGCAGCCGGCGCCGGATTCCGGTCCGCTCGACCTGACGAAGCCCCAGGAAGGCGACGGCGGCCGCAGCCAACACCGCAAGCGCGCCGAGCGCGGCCCGTCCCGCGTGGTGCGGGTCGATCACCAACGGCAGCGCCACGATGCAGGCCGTGTCGGCCAGCGCCACCTGCGGCAGCAGCTCGAGGATCGGCGTGGTTCCCAGTCGCAGCGAGTCGACGATCGGCAGTATCAAGGCGGCGGACGAGGATGCCAGCAGCACGGCGTAGAGCGCGGCGTGGCCGGTGTCGAACAGGTCCGTGATCCCGATGGCAACCGGCACCGCGACCACCCCGACCGCCAGCCCGCGCACAGCGCCTCGCAGCAGGCCGGAGCGGATGCCCGGGTCACGCACCGGTACTCGGCTGCCGGCCACGAACATGATCAGGCCGAACCCGATGTCGGCCAAGAACGAGAAGGTCGGGTTCAAGGGTTGCAACGCCCGCACGCCGCTCTGCCCGAACGTCACGCCGGCGACCAGCTCGCCGAGCAGCACCGGCAGGTGCCAGCGTTGCGGGAGCGCCAGCAACGGGCCGAGCAGTGCGATCGCCCCGACCAGAGCCAGCGTCGCGAAGGAGAATGTCATTCAGCTGCGCTCCTAGCTAGCTCGCTGCGCTCGCATCGCTGCGAGGCTCCGCACGAACCAGGCGCGCGGATCGCCTTAACTCAGTATTCGCAGGCGAATGGTTTCAGGAAGAGAGCGCAGCTGGCCGATCATCTCGTCGGTGAACACGCTGGCGATGTCGGTGAGGACGTAACCCACCTCGCCGCGGGTACCCAACAGCTGCGCCTCGACGTTGGCCTTGTGCTCGGCGAACACCGCGTTGATCGTGGCGAGGACCCCGGGAACGTTGCGGTGAACCAGGATCAGCCGGTGCGTGTCAGGCGGCTGGGACAGAGCGAGTCCAGGCATGTTCACGCTCATCGACGTCGAGCCATCGAGCAGGTAGTCGCGGAACTTGCCGGCGACGAACCGTCCGATGTCTTCCTGCGCCTCTTCGGTCGAGCCGCCGATGTGGGGCGTGAGGATGACGTTCGGCAGGCCGCGCAGTTCGGAGGCGAACTCATCGCCGCGCCCGGCGGGCTCGATCGGGAACACGTCGACCGACGCGCCGGCGATATGACCACTCCGCAGCTGATCGCGCAAGGCGGCGTAGTCGACGACGAACCCCCGCGAGAGATTGAGGAATAGCGAACCGGGGCGCATCGCTGCGAACTCCTCGGCACCGAAGAGGTTGTTGTTGGCCTCGCGGCCGTCGACGTGCAGAGTGATGACGTCGGCGATCTCGAGTAGTTCGGCCAGTGTGTTGCAGCGGCGGGCGTTGCCGAGCGCGAGGCGGTCCGCGGTGTCGTAGAAGTACACTCGCATGCCGAGGTTCTCGGCGAGCACCGACAGCTGGGTGCCGATATTGCCGTACCCGATGATGCCGAGCGTGCGGCCGCGGACTTCGTGCGCACCGTCGGCGGACTTGTCCCACACGCCCGCATGCATGAGCGCGTTCTTCTCAGTCAGGCGGCGGGTCATCGCGATGATCTCGGCCAGGACCAGCTCGACGACGCTGCGGGTGTTCGAGAAGGGTGCGTTGAAGACGATGACGCCGTGCTCGGAGGCGGCCGCCAGATCGATCTGGTTGGTGCCGATGCAGAACGCACCGACCGCGACCAGGCTGTCGGCGGCTTCGAGCACCCGTGCGGTGACATTCGTCTTCGACCGGATGCCCAGCAACGAGACGCCGGCGATCTCGGCGATCAGCTCGTCCTCGGACAACGCACGAGGCAGGGACCGGACGCTGAAGCCGGCGGCGCTCAGGAGCGCCTCGGCCTCTGGGTGGATCTGCTCGAGGAGCAGTACTTGCACAGAGCTGTCGGCCACGCGCCTACCTCACCGGGTGTGATGCTCGATTTGGACTCGATGCTACCGGTCCGGCGAACCCCTTTAGTTGCGCTTTACCAGGCTTGCCGCCTGCTCGGGCCGTCCCGGGAGGGTCTTTTCCGCTTATCCTGGATCCGTGTCGACAACTCAGTGGCTCAGCCTCGACGAGCAGCGCGCCTGGCGCGGACTGCTCGAGTCGACGCGGCTGCTGTTCGATGCGCTCGACCGTCAGCTGACGGCGGACTCGTCCATGGCGACGGGCTACTACGAGATCCTGGTCAACCTGTCCGAGGCGCCGGGACGCTCGACCCGGATGGGCGACCTGGCCCAGCGGACGCGGTCGTCACGAAGCCGCCTGTCCCACGCCGTTGACCGGCTCGAAGAACGCGGCTGGATCGAACGCGGCGAGTGCCCCACCGACCGTCGCGGTCAGACCGCGACCTTGACCGAGGCAGGCTATGCCGCTCTGGTCGCCGCCGCCCCCGGTCATGTCCGCGCGGTGCGCGAGCATGTGATCGATCGGTTGACCCCCGAGCAGGTCGGTCAGCTCGAACAGATCACGACGGCGATCATGGCCGGCCTCGAACCGTGTAAGCGCGCGGCCGCAGTCGAGGAGTGCGGCGAGTAACGCGCTGATTCACCTGAGTGAACTGCGCGACAACTTCGTCACACCTCATTCGTTCGGCGTACCCGGTTATGGGTCGATATCGTCGGCCATTCGGCGAATCCCGTTGTGCCGTATGGGCATTGTGTTGCGTGTGTGACAAGGCCACGAAAAATCACGGTCATGTAAGTCCCGTGTCTAATTCAGTGATGATTGACAGCGACCACACACGACGGAATAGTGCGCGCTTACATACTTCGATCACACACCACGCGTGTGGGACCTAACTTCCAAGCAATGGGCATCAGGGGTGAGCTGGCAGTTGTTGCGCGTACCCCACCCCCCGAGTCTTTACGGTCACCGCTCGACCAGCCGGCGCGCCCTGGCGTCAGTCGCCTCGACCGTCGTCTTGCAGCCGATCGTCACGGTGGCCGGCGGCGAGCTGGTTGCGGCTGAGGCGCTGACCCGCTTCACCCGGTCCAAGCAATCACCCGATCGCACCATCGCCGCGGCTCATGCCAGCGGTCGGGGCGGCCCGTTGGAAGCGTCGCTGCTGACCAGCGCCTTGGCCGCCCGATCGCGCGTGCCGTTCGGTGTCCTGCTGAGCGTCAACGTCAGCCCGGCGGCGTTGCTGCATCCGTCCGTTCGCGCGGTCCTCGATACCGATCTGACCGGAGTCATCGTCGAGATCACCGAGCAGCCGCTGATCGACACCGCGGAGTCGGATCTGATCTTCGATGAGCTGCGGGCCAATGGTGCCAAGCTCGCCGTCGACGATGCCGCCGCCGGTTACGCCGGCCTGCAACGGGTCGCCGCGATCCGGCCCGACTTCGTCAAGCTCGATCGCGGGCTGGTCACCGGTAGCCGGCACAACCTCGAACAGATCTCGGTCATCGAGGCGCTCGTCAGCCTGTCGCACCGGCTCGGTTCCCTCGTGATCGGCGAGGGCGTCGAATCCTTCGATGACCTGGCGACGCTGGCGGAACTCGATGTCGACTACGCGCAGGGCATGGCCATCGCGATGCCGCTGACGAACCTGCCCGAGGTTTCGCCGGACGTGATTGCCGCGTGCCGGACGCTGCGCGCCCAGTTGCTGCGCGCCGAGTCGCCGTTGGCGCTGGCGCCGCGCAATGTCGCGCTGCACCGGCTCAGCTCGGCCCTAGCTGGGTCGGCCGCGCCCCAAGATCTCGACGAAGCACTCGCCGCGGCCTCGAGCAGTCTGGGCGTCGACCGCATCGGGCTGTCTCTCCTGCTCGACGACGTCGATCATCGGGGACCGGCGCTACGCGAGGTCCGGGCCAGTACCCCGACGGTGGGCGATGACTTCTTCCGGCTCAGCGACTACCCGGCCACCGCTCGGGCGCTCGCGACCGGGTCGCTGCTCGAGGCGCATCTCGACGATCCGTCCACCGACGCCGACGAGCGTCGGGCGCTGGCCGCACTCGGCTTCGCCAGTGTTCTGCTCGTGCCGCTCTACAACCAGGGACGCGCGATCGGGGTGATGGAGTTTCACCAGCACACGCTGCGCCGGTGGGCCGTCCGCGACATCACCGTCGCGCGAATGCTGGCCGATCACGTTGCTCAGGCGTTGGTGCGGTTGGAACCCCAACTGCGCCCGCCGGCCGCCGCCGCCCGCTGACCGGCGCGCTGCTCGATAACTCGAGCCGCTCGCTATCCCGAGAGGTCAGCGGCGGCGACGCGGCCGGCAACTCGCGCGCGCACATCGGGCCAATCCTCGACGGTGATCGAGAAGACGACAGTGTCACGGATCGTGTCGTCCTCCCGGCGCTGATAACGCCGCAGTAGGCCCTCGTACTGGGCGCCCAGCCCGGCGATTGCGCGCTGTGACCGTTGGTTGCGCACGTCCGTCTTCAGCTGCACCCGACCGGCGCCGAGCTGTCCGAAGGCGTGTTGCAGCAGGGTCAGCTTCGCGTCCGGGTTGATGACGCTGCCCCAGACATCGGTCCGGTAGGTCGTCGAACCGATCTCGAGCCGGGCATCGAGCGGAGCGATCTCGAGGTAGCTGGACGTCCCGACGACAGTGTTCGCCGCAAGCCCGCGATAGGGCTGCCGCAGTCGAATGGTCCAGGGGAAGAGGCCGGCCTCGATGCGGGTCCGCAGCAGCTGCGCCCACTCGCCGGCGTCACTGGGACGACCGCGAACGTGGCGCCAGACGGCGTCGTCGTCGAGGGCCGCGAACAGTTCGGCGGCGTCGCGATCCGGATCGGTCGGACGCAGGTCGACGACCCGGCCGCTCAGCACGGTGTCGAGGGCCGGTGGCCAGTTCAAGGATGGCCAGGGCGAGTCGTCCGGACGCTGGTCCGACAGCATCGACGGCGGAATCGATAGTGGGGTCGTCACGTGCTCACGGTATCGATGGCGCCAACGACTTTCCGGTTGCTGCGGTTTACCCCGAGGGATAGCTCGCCCGACCGGTCGGCCTCGCTGGCGGCCCCGACGATCGCAAACAGGACCACGTAGACGGCGAAGTCGATCAGGCCGTGCACTTTCTGGTCGGCGAACTCCATCAGCGTGGTGTACATCAGCGCCAGGATCAGCCCCATTCGAATCACCACCAGCCCGGTGCGCCACTTGTGCCGGGCCAGCAGGCCAAGGCCCGTCCCGAGCAGAACCGTCTGCACCACGTCACCGGCGAAGTTGGCGAGGTCCGAGACGCTGATGTGCGAGGTGTCTATGTCAGTGAGCCAGACGGCGACGATCACGAACGCGATCTCGGCCAGCGAGATGACCACCTCGATCACCAGTACCGCGATGACGATCCGCTGGATCCAGACCCGACGGGCCGCGCCGAGGAAGATCGCATGGGTTCGGGCGATGATCGTGGCCGCCCATTCCTCGCTGGTGCGGCGGCCGCGGGCCGGGTTCGTTTCGATCAACGTCCGCAGCATCACGTCCGACTCATCGTCCGAGTACGCCGCCAACAGGCTTCGCAACGTGTCGCGGCGGCTGGCCGTGAGTTGGCCGAGTTGATTGTCGGCGATCCCGATCGCGACGAGGGCGCGCGTGCGCGGGCCGGTGAGCTTGATGCGCCGCAGCACTTCGCGCCCGATCACGTAGGCGGTCACCAAGATTCCATAGATGATCGCGGCGGCCGGTTTGAAGAAGTAGTTGACGTCCTTCGTGAGGAACTTGCCGATCTCGTCGATGAACAGCCCGAATCCGATCCCACCGATCAGGCTGGCCCAGAACTTGGCGATGCTGCCGACCGAGACCATCATGATCGACATCGCAGCGCCCAGCAGCAGTCCGCCCCACAGCACGTGAGCCACGTGCAGCTCGCTGTGGCCGCCGACCTGCGGATAGCCCGTCAGCTTCAGATAGGTGCGGGTGATCAGGACGGTCGCGGCCGCGGCGAACAGGAAGGTGTCGAAGCGGATCGTGGCTCGGCTGTCGGCGAGGCTGCCGGCCACCTCGGCGTCAGCGGAATTGTCAGAATCCGTCACGTCGCAAGTATCGGCCCCGGTGGTGATCAGCTGAACGATCTGGAGCGGATGACGGGAATCGAACCCGCACCATCAGCTTGGGAAGCTGAAGTTCTACCATTGAACTACATCCGCGAACGGTCGCTGATGTTACCCGAGGCGGCCGGGACAGCCGAGCGCGAGATGACCGTCAACCACCGTTAACCTTGGCCCATGCTGCTGTCCGACCGTGACATCCGGGCTGAGGTCGCCGCCGAGCGCTTGATTCTGCAGCCTTGGGACCAGGATCTCATCCAGCCGTCGAGCATCGATGTGCGCTTGGACCGCTACTTCCGGGTGTTCAACAACTCGCAGTACACGCACATCGACCCGTCCCTGCAGCAGGATGATCTGACCACCCTGGTCGAGCCCAAGGACGACGAGCCGTTCGTCCTGCATCCCGGCGAGTTCGTGCTCGGATCGACCCTCGAGGTCGTCACGCTGCCCGACGATCTGGCCGGTCGGCTGGAGGGGAAGTCATCGCTCGGTCGGCTCGGGTTGCTCACCCATTCCACCGCCGGCTTCATCGACCCGGGCTTCAGCGGGCACATCACCCTGGAGCTGTCGAACGTCGCCAACCTGCCGATCACGCTCTGGCCCGGCATGAAGATCGGCCAGCTGTGCCTGTTCCGGCTGTCGAGCCCGGCCGAGCACCCGTACGGGTCGGCCGTCTATGGCTCGCGCTACCAGGGCCAGCGGGGCCCGACGCCGAGCCGATCGCACGTCAACTTCAAGACCTGGCCGACCAGCTAAATTCAGCTGCGCTCCTCGCTCGCTTCGCATCGCTGCGAGGCTCCGCACGAGCTACGGGCGCCTGCGGTTGCGTCAGTGGGTTTTTAAGCCGGCGACGACTTTTTCGAGTAGCGAGGCCAGCTTCGCCCGTTCGTCGTTGGTCAGCGGCGACAGGATCCGCGACTCGACCACCTCGGCATCGAGGACGGCCTGGCGGAACAGCTCCCAACCGCCGTCGGCCAAGCTGACGCGGATCCGGGTTCGGTTGTCGGGATCCGGGGATCGTTCGACCAGCTTGCGTTCGACCATCCGGTCCAGCCGGTGGGTCATGGTCGACGGTGATACGCCGCAGATGTCGGCCAGCTTGCTCGGCGTCGAGCCGCCGTCGCGGCCGTCGACGGCCAGGTTCGACAGCACTGTCCACTCGCCGTGCGAGATGTCGAGCTCGTCGAACTGCTCTCGATAGAAGACGTCCAGGCGCCGTCCGAGCCGACTGATCGCGGTGACCACCCGCTGCACCGCCTCTTGGCCGCCGACCTCGGTGTAGGCCGACACCGCCAGCGCGTACTCGTCGTACGGCGTCTCGATCGGCGGCGCGGGCGGGCTCGGCCGCGTGGGGCGCGTCGTCTTAGGGGCCGGCACGGAGCCTGATGATATCCAGTTGGTTTGACCTCGAACTTCGATATAGAATAGTTCCAGATCAAATAACTCGGAATCGAAGGTGTGTTGTGAAGGCGCGGCTGGTGGCCCTGATCGTGGGGTCGTCCCTGGCAGCAACGGGGCTCGGAGCCCTGCTGCCGTATCTGTACACGGCGATCGCCCAGACGCGCGGACTCGGTGATGCGGTCGGAGCGCTCACCTTCGTGGCCGTCGCGCTCGGGTCGCTCGCGGCCGCGCCCATCGCGGGGCGGTTGGCGGACGGGCGGCACCCGGTCCTGGTCGCCAGCAGCTCCCGGGTCGCGCTCGGGGCCGGCGTGCTGCTGCTCGGTCTGGCCATCTCGGTCGCCTCGACCCTCGCCGCGGCCGTCCTGATCGGTATCGCCTACGCGGTCACCCAGCCGGCGATCAGCGTGCTGCTGTTCGTCGTTCGCGTCGGACTCCGCCGAACAGCGCCGGGCAATTTTTGCCGCGCAATTCATCGGGGTCAACCTGGCGCTGGCGCTCGGTGGCTTCGTGGCCGGCCTGACCGTCGACCTCTCCACGCCCAACGGCGCCCGGCCGATCTTCATCATCGGCGCCCTGGCCGAACTGGTGAGTGGACTCGTCGTGGCGCTCGCCGGCCGCGGCGCTCCGGTGACCTCGATCGACGGCGTCGCCGGTGACGGCCTGCGGTCCGGACCCGGATTGCTGGACGTGCTGCGACTGCGACCGGTCCGTCTGCTCGTCGCTGATCACGCTGCTGTTGATGCTGGCCTGCTACGCGCAGTACGACTCCGGGTTGCCGGCCTACGCGCTCGGTACCCTGCACGTGCCCGCATCGACCCTGGGGGTCGGAGTCGCGCTGAACGCCATCGTCGTGTCGGCGTTGACCGTGCCGGTCGTCGCCCTCGCCCGACGCCACCAGCCGACGACGCTGCTCGCCTGGTGCGGCGGTCTGTGGATCGGCTGCTGGGTCATTTTCGGGCTACCGCTGCTCGCCTCGAGCACCGCGACCGGCGCCGTCCTGATCGGGTACATGTCGATCTCGTTCGGCGAGTCAATGCTCGCTCCGGTGCTGAATCCGTTCGCGGCCGCGCTGGCCCCGGTCGGTGCGCTCGGCCGTACGCTCGGGGCGGTCACCGGCGCGACGACGCTCGCCAGCGCGATCGGCCCAGCGTTGTCGGGCGGCCTGCTCGCCCTGCACCTTCCGGCCGGCTTCATCGTGATGCAGCTGCTGTGCTGCTTCGGCGCGATCGCGCTTGCGCTGCGGCTCGGCCGCCTGGTCACCGCGACCCGGCGGGCCGAACCGGTCGATGCCGAACCGGGCTCAGTGGACGAGGGTGTCCATCCAGCCGTGCGGGTCTGACGCGGCGCCGGTCTGGATGTCGAGCAGGGCCGCCCGCAACCGCGCGGTCACCGGACCGGTCGAGCCGTCGCCGACCGTCCATGACGCCGACGAGCTCTTCACCGATCCGACCGGCGTGATGACGGCCGCGGTGCCGCAGGCGAAGACCTCGGTGAGCGCGCCGGACGCGTTGCCGGTCTGCCACTCATCGGTCGACACCTTGCCCTCTTCGGCGGTGTAGCCGAGGTCGCGGGCCAGGGTCAGCAGCGAGTCACGGGTGATGCCGGGCAGCAGGGCGCCAGTCAGTGACGGGGTGACGATGCGCGCGTTCGGCCCGGATCCGTACACGAAGTACAGGTTCATGCCGCCCATCTCCTCGACCCACCGGTGCTCGGCCGCATCGAGCCAGACGACCTGGTCGCAACCCTGCTGGGACGCGTAGGCCTGGGCGATCAGGGACGCCGCGTAGTTGCCACCGCATTTCGCCTCGCCGGTGCCGCCGGGGGCCGCCCGCACGTACTCGGTCGAGAGCCAGACCGAGACGGGCTGCACGCCATTCTTGAAGTAGGCCCCGGCCGGAGAAGCGATAAGAAGGTAGGCGTACTCGTTCGCGGGGCGCACGCCGAGCCCGACCTCGGTGGCCACCATGAACGGGCGCAGGTACAGCGAGGTCTCGCCGCCGGACGGAACCCAGTCGCGGTCGACGCCCACCAGCGCGTCGACCGACTCGACGAACAGCTCGGTCGGCAGCTCGGCCATCGCCAGGCGCCGGGCCGATCGCTGGAACCGCTCGGCGTTGGCGCGCACCCGGAAGGTGGCGATCGAGTCGTCGGGCTGGCGGTAGGCCTTGAGCCCTTCGAAGATCTCCTGGCCGTAGTGCAGCACCATCGTCGCCGGGTCGAGCGAGAGCGGTCCGTAGGGCAGCACCTGGCCCTCGCCCCAGCCGCCGTCTACCGTCCAGTCGATGCGGACCATGTGATCGGTGAAGTACTTACCGAATCCGGGCGCGGCCAGGATCTCGGCGCGCTGCTCGTCGCTGCGCGGCCGGCTCGACTTCTGCACGCTGAACGTCATAGTCGGACATCCTAGTAAAGCCGTCGTCTGATCGCGACGGCAATTATCCGCAACGATCGGCTAGGACTGACTACGACAGTGGCCCGAACCATCCCGAGCTGATGCTGCCCGACTTGCCACCGACGCAGGACGGCGTAGTCGGGCCCTGCACCGTCACGGTTACTGGTCCCGCGCCCCAGTCGACCTGGACTCCGTTGTCGGCCGGCGAACCGCACCAGCTGTTCCACGTGATCGTCGACGACGCGTTCGCGTTCGGTAGCAGGTCGGTGGGACCGGCGTAGCCCTCGGCAGTGACGACGTTGGTGACCTCGAGCCGGACGCGGTTGGTGCCGAGCGGATAGATAGCTGGCTTGACCGCGAGGTCGCAGGCGATACCGCTGATGTTGTGCGCGGTCAGAGCGCCCTTCAGACCCGACCCCGTCGATGTCCACGTGAAGGTCAGGGCAACGTCGGTGAGTTGGCACAACGGGCCACCCGACGCGACGACCGGCGGCACCGGCGCAACCGGGCTGAGATTCATCGGGCCACCGGCGGCTGATCCGGACGACGCCGCCGGTGCCTTGGCCAGGTCGGCGCCGCCGGCGATCGACGATGACGACTTCGAGCTGTTGCCGCCGTTCGAAACGGCGAAACCGACCGGCACCGCGACGGCCAGCACCACGGCCGCCACGGCCGCGATCGGCCACCACGACCGGTCGCGCGATCGTCGGACCGCGCGCCCGGCTGGCCGCTCGCTGGTGGCCAGGCGACCGAGCACGTCCTGGGTCGAGGGCGCGTCCTGCGCGGCGAGGGTGAAGGCCGCCCGCAGATCGTCCTCGGTTCGCCGGGTGGGGTCGGTCATCACGCCTCCTTCGTCAGCGCGGCCGGGGCGAGTTCGACGCGCAGCGTCTTCAGCGCCCGGAATGCATAGCCGCGGACAGTGGTCTCGTTGCAACCCAGGGTCTCGGCGATCACGCTGTCGGGCAGCCCTTCGTAGTAGCGCAGCACGAGCACCGTGCGCTGACGACGGGGCAGCTTCGCGATCTCGTCCAGCAGGGTGCGGCGTTCGGCGATGGTGGCCGATTCGTCCGCGATCCGGGTATCCAACTCGGCGGCCGGGCGAGGCTGTATCCGGGCCCATTTGCGTCGCCACGAGGTGAACTCATTGACGATCATTCGTCGCACGTAGGCCTCCGGTTGGTCCAGGTCGCCGATCTGGGCCCAGCGCGCATTCGCCCGGATCAACACCTCCTGGACCACGTCCTCGGCCAGCCCCCGGTCATTGGTGAGTACCACGGCGAAGCGCAGCACGGCGTCGAGCCGCGTCGCCGCGAACTGCTCGAACGTCATCGCGACGCCCCATCTGTCGGTGACCGGCTGCTCAACCCGTCGAGCTTGTCACCAATAGAACGGGTGGGAGGGGCAGCGGCGTTGTCCGCAGAGGAGATTTTCTTTCCGGCTGGTCAGCCCTCCGTCCGCAGCGCCAACTGGCCGATCGGACCGAGGTTGACGTTGAGGGTGGTGGTGGCGTCGGTCGCGACGTTGACCGCGAAGAGCCGGCCGGTCGCGTTGGTGCCGAAGACCCACTTATTGTCCGGTGACCACAGGAACAGCCCCGGTTGGAAGATCTGATTCGGCTGCAACGCGATGCCCGTCGGCCGATCAGCGCCGGTGGCCAGCGTGATCAGGTGCAGCGTCAATGACTGGTCGACGCTGTTGTCGTTCTCGAGGATGGCGGCCGTCGTTCCGTCGGGTGAGATGAGGCCGCCTCCGGCCAGGTCGTCGACCCGGGCGCTGAGGGTGTGCCGGGCGCCGGTCGCTCGATCGATGACGGTCGGAGCGCAGTGGTACTGGGTGTCGCACTCGTCCGTCAGCCAGGTCGTCGGGCCGGTGGCGAGCAGGATGCCGGTGGTGATCCGAGTGATGCCGCTGGGGCGCAGGTCATAGACCCCGCCCGTCCCGCTGAAGGTCATGTAGCCGGCGCCGTCCGACATCACCGGGGCGGCGGCGTCGGCCGGGATCGGTACCTCGGGCCCGGTGATCGTGCCGTCGAAGCCGACCAGCGCCATCGATGTCCCGGCCGGATCGGGCACCCACAGGTGGGTCGGATCGGGCCCAGGAACGGCCGGTCCGGATTGCGGGAAGCCGGCCGGCAGGCTCTGGGACGGCTTGCCGTCGGGGATCTCGTAGGCCTGCGGCGTGTTCTGCGATATCAGGACGACCCGGTCGGGCCCGGCCAGGAACGAGGCGGCGCCGCTGCTCGACAACACTGGCACCGGGGTGGTGACGATCTGACCGGCGGCCAGCCGTAGTTCATAGACCGCCGCCGATCCGCGTCCGAACAGGATCCAGTCGGCCGGGACCGCGAGCAGTGATCCGCCGGCCGAGGTCGTGCCCGCAACCTCGGCGGCTGCGCGCGATGCGGCCGCGGCCGCCGCCTGCGCGGCCGCGTCCACCGCGGGCGATGAGGGTGACGATGACGAAGGGGACGGTGCGGACGGATGGGCGGCCCTGCCCGGCTTACCGTGACTCGGTCGGGTCGCCACCAGAATGGCGGCCACCAGGGCCGCCGCAACGACCAGGTACCACCAGTGCCACCGTGGCCGACGCGGGCCGGATCGCGGGCCGCCGGCACCGGGTGCCGGCGGCGGGTTCAGCGGCTCGAGATCGAGCCACTCGATCTCTGCGTTGCCGGGCATCACACCATCATGACTCGATTGGGGCCGGTCCGCCGGACCGAGTCCTTACGGACTGCGGGCGGGTGGGCCGACCGAGCCGCGCGCGACCGGTGCCGGTCGGAGCACCCGGCGCTGGGTGGCCGGTCCCTCGCCCACCGCGCGAGTGGTGTATTCCACGGCCGTCTCGACTAGCTCCTGGATCGACCAGTGGAAGCTCGACAGCGGCGGCGTCAGCACCCTCGAGACCGGCTGATCGTCATAGCCCAGCACCGACAGGTCAGCCGGAATCGTGAGGCCCAAGGTTCGCGCGGCCTCGTACACCCCGTGCGCGATGGAGTCGGCCAAGCAGAAGACCCCGGTCGGACGGTCGGGTCGATCGAGTAGATCCAGGGCGGCGGCGTGCGCGCCGTCCAGATCGTGGGGGGCGGTGTGCAGCTCGACCGTGATGCCGAGCGATGCCGCGAGTTGGTGCACAACGGCCTCGGCCGGACGGTCGGGGGTGCTGGTAGCCAGCGGGGTGAGCACGGCCACCCGGCGATGACCCACCGCCGCGAGCGAGGTCACCGCCGCGGTGACGCCCCACTCGTTGTCGAACACGATCTCGGCGGTCGCGCCGGCGCCCGGTAACGCGTCGCCGATCGAGATCAGCACCGTTTGTTCAGCGATCCGCGACCACGCCTGTGCATCCGGATCGATCGGCAGCACGATCAGGGCGTCGACGCGTTGATCGACCAACCGTTGCGCCATGACTGCCTCAACGACGGGGTCGTTCGCCGCGTCGACGATGAACGTCTGCCGCTCGACCTGCAGCAGGGCGCGGCCCAGCGCGGCCGCGATGCTCTGCTGCCAGCTGTCATCGAGGGATCCGCACAGGACACCGACGTTGCCGGTGCGACCCAGGGCCAGCGCTCGGGCAATCGGGTCGGCCTGGTATCCGAGCCGGTCGGCCGCCTCGCGGACCCGGCGCTGGGTCTCGACCGGAACCTGGAGACCGCGCAGCGCGTACGAGACCGCGGCGGACGACAGCCCGGTCTCGGTGGCGAGGTCGCGCAGCGTCGGTCGTCGGCGCCGCTCGGTCACTTGACGAGCCTAACCACCTGTGTCGTCTCAGCCGTCTCGGTACGTCTGATCGGTGCGCGAGCGGTTAATCGCTTCACTTCCGAAGTGGTCCATTAATACCGCCGAATTCAGCGCTGAGGCATTACGTTTTGATTGCACTCAAGGGCGATTTCCCCTGTATTCGAGGCCCCTCCGATCGACGGTGGCATTCTCGGTAGCCAGTGATATCGACTCGTGGTGGTCGCCGGACGCTATCGTCATCCCCGCGCAATTGGATATCACGTCTACCGGAAAACCAGGAATGATGTCGTGGCGCCCGATGTTCTGGCCAGCGTTGTCGGTGGGGTTCGCGAGACTGAGTACGGCCTGTCGGCGCGTTATCGGCAGTGCCGACGCTACTAAAAGGGGAGCGATGCAGCCGTGATCCGATTCGAGGCGGTGACCAAGCGCTACGGCTCCACGATCGCCGTCAACGAACTCGATCTGGTCGCGCCGTCCGGACAGATCACGGTGCTCGTCGGCCCGTCCGGCTGCGGGAAGACCACCAGCCTGCGGATGATCAATCGGTTGATCACGCCGTCATCGGGCCACATCTATATCGACGACCGCGACACCGGCAAGGGTTCGAGCGCGCGCCTTCGACGCGGCATCGGGTACGTCATCCAGGCGGCGGGGTTGTTCCCGCACCGGACCGTTCTCGACAACGTGGCGACCGTGCCGCTGCTGCTCGGCGTCAACCGCAAGAAGGCCCGGGCCGATGCGATGGGTCTGCTCGAACGGGTCGGCCTGCCGGCCGAGTTCGCGGACCGGTATCCCGGCCAGCTCTCGGGCGGCCAACAGCAGCGCGTCGGCGTCGCCCGCGCGCTCGCCGCCGATCCCGCCGGTGATGCTGATGGACGAGCCGTTCAGCGCCGTCGACCCGGTCGTGCGGGGTCAGCTGCAGGACGAGTTCCTGCGTCTGCAGGCCGAGCTGCACAAGACGATCGTCTTCGTCACGCATGACATCGACGAGGCGATCAAGATGGGCGATCAGGTCGCCGTGATGCGGGTCGGCGGCACCCTGGCCCAACTCGCGCCCCCGGCCGAGTTGCTGGCCCGCCCGACCGATCCGTTCGTCGCCGGCTTCGTGGGACGCGACCGCGGTTACCGGGCGCTCGGCTTCGTCGCTGCCGGATCCCTGCCGCTGCGCCCCGAGAACCCGATCGGCCTGGGCGCCGAGATCGCCCGCGCGGCCAGCTTCGCCGAAGACGGCTGGGTGCTGGTGGTCGATAACGACCGGCAGCCGCAGGGCTGGTTGGCGATCAACGATTCGATCGCCGCCCGCGGTGGGCAGGTGACTCCCGAGCTGCTGAACCTCGGCGGCACGCTGGCCTCCCAGTCCGGGACACTTCGCGAAGCCCTGGACGCGGCGTTGTCATCGCCCAGCGGCCGCGGTGTCGTCGTGACGCCCGACGGCCGATTCGCGGGCACCGTGACCGCCGCCCAGGTGCTGGACCGGATCGATGCCCAGGCCCAGGTGGTTCGGGAACAGGCCCACCGATCCGCGGTCGCCGGCGCTGGCAGCAGCCCGACCCCCACGCCCGGTCCCGCCGCAGGGGACGACGGACCCGCCGGGGAGGTCGGCGACTAGTGGCAGTCTGGGACTACTTCCGTCACAACCAGCACCAAGTCCTGGTGTGGCTCGGCTATCACACCTGGCTCTCGGTGCTGCCCGTCGTCATCGCGCTGGCCATCTCGTTGCCGTTGGGGTGGCTGGCGAACCGGTACCGGTGGAGCTATCCGCCGATCATCGGGCTCTTCGGGATCCTGTACACGATCCCGTCGCTGGCCGTCTTCGTGGCGCTGCCCGGGCTGCTGCACACCCGCATTCTCGACACGATCAACATCGTCGTCGCGCTGACCATCTATACGGTCGCGCTACTGGTCCGGGTGATCGCCGACGCGCTCGCCTCGGTGCCGGCCGAGGTCCGCATGGCCGCGACCGCGATGGGCTTTCGTGGCCTGGCGCGGCTGTTCCGGGTCGAGCTGCCGCTGGCCGTCCCGGTGATCACCGCGGGTCTGCGCGTCGCCGTCGTCGCCAACGTCAGCCTGGTGGCGGTCGCGGCCATCCTCGGTGTCCCCGAACTGGGGCAGCTGTTCACCGACGGCATCCAGCTGCAGTACTACCCGCCGATCATCCTGGGCATCATCCTGTGTGTCGCCCTCGCGACCGTCCTCGACGTCGTGCTGGTGCTGAGTGCTCGGTTCGCGACCCCGTGGCGACGGGCGGCGAACCGCTGATGTTCTTCACCGGGATCTGGGACTTCCTCACCTCGTCGGCCAATTGGCACGGGCCCGACGGCGTACCCACACGCACTCTCGATCACTTGGAATACGCCGGCATCGCGCTGGGGCTGGCGACCCTGATCGGGTTGCCGATCGGCCTGCTGATCGGCCACTCCGGGCGAGGCAAATTCGCGATCACCATCGCCAACACGCTGCGGGCGTTGCCGACGTACGGCTTGCTGGTCTTCTTCCTGATCGTCTTCTCCAACACCTTCAAGGGCAAGACGGACCTGCCGTACATCATCCCGACCGAGATCGTGCTGACCCTGCTGGCGGTACCTGGGATCATGGCGAACACGTTCGCCGGCGTCGAGAACGTCGACCGGCAGGCGCGCGACGCGGCTCGGGGCATGGGCATGCGCGGTAGCCAGATGCTGTGGCGGGTCGAATTCCCGTGCGCGCTGCCGCTGATCCTTTCCGGCGTGCGCAACGCGTCGCTACAGGTCATCGCGACGGCAACCGTCGCGGCCCAGATCGGGCTCGGTGGTCTCGGTCGCTACATCATCGATGGCATCTCGCAGCAGCTGTACTTCTCCAAGACCGCGCCCGGAGCAGTGCTGGTCGCAGTGCTGGCGATCGTCATCGATCTGGTGTGGGCGCTGATCGGCCGGCTGGTCATATCGCGCGGCCTGACCGGCCGCTACGGCCGTCGGTCCCAACGTGCGGGCGCCAACGCCGTCGTTGCGACCACCGTCACTTCGCTGCGCGGCGATCGGGCCGCCGCGCCGGTCACTTAGCGGGGGTGTCCGGGCAGCTACTGATTTGGGTAAAGGAAGCGCGAAGAACGCGGGCAAGGGTCTCTGGTCCGCGATCACTCGAGAGGAAAAACATTGAACACCAAGAAGTTCGCGCTCGGCGCGGCGGCGGCACTGGCGGCGATCGTGCTCGCCGCGTGCGGCAGCTCGAGTAATCCGTCCGGCGGCAGCAGCTCCAGTGCTGCGGCTTCCGGCTCAGGCTCCTCGTCCGGTGGCGGATCGATCACTATCGGTTCGGCCAACTTCCAGGAGAACGTCCTGCTGATGGACATCTACGCCGGAGCTCTGAAGGCCAAGGGCGTCAGTGTGACCACGAAGCCGAACATCGGCGCCCGGCCGGTCTACATCCCGGCTTTGCAAGACGGCTCGATCGACCTGATCCCGGAGTACACCGGCAACCTGCTGCTGTACTTCAACAAGACCGCGACCCAGGTCAGCTCCGATGACGTGCTGGCCGCTCTGAAGACGGCCGCGCCCTCGACGCTCACGGTGCTCGACCAGGCCGCTGCCCAGGACAAGGACGCCATCGTGGTCACCAAGGCGACGGCGTCGAAGTACAACCTGACCAGCATCGGAGACCTGGCATCGGTGGCCAGCAAGTTGACCTTCGGCGCGGCTCCGGAGTGGCAGACCCAGGCCTACGGCGCTCCGGCGCTGAAGTCGCTGTACAACGTCGTCTTCGGCACGTTCAAGCCGTTGGATGCGGGCGGTCCACTCACCGACAACGCGCTCAAGAACGGCCAGATCGACGCGGGTGACGTTTACACGACCGACCCGTTGGTGGCCAGTGAGGGATGGGTTGCGCTGCAGGACCCGAAGAACGAGTTCGTCGCGCAGAACGTGGTGCCGCTGATCAACAAGTCCAAGGCGACCCCCACGGTGACTGCTGCGCTGAACGCGGTGTCGGCCAAGCTCGACACGGCCACGCTGGCCGGTCTCGACGAGAAGGTCGAGACCGAGAAGCAGGATCCGGCGACGGTGGCCAATGACTGGCTGAAGTCCGCGGGCCTGAGTTAATTCACCGATCGGGGGAGGTTCTGCGTCCGCGCGACGCAGAACCTCCCCGATCCATGTGACCTCCCCGATTCATGTGAGCTGCTTGGATGAACGGGTGCTTACCCTCTCCGGTCGCGGGCTGACTCCGGAACAGCTGCGGGACGCGCTGGTGAGTTCGCCCGGGTCGGTGGCTCAGGTCGACCCCGATGCCTGGGCGCGGGTCGCGGCCGGTCGCGAGTCGCTGCTCGCAACGGTTGCGCGACGCCGGGTGTACGGGCGCAACACCGGCGTCGGCGCGAACCATTCGACGACGGTCAGTGCCGACGAATGGGGGCTTTCGCTGCTGCGTAGTCACGCCGGCGGCGCCGGTGCCGTCCTCGATGCGTCCGCGGCGCGGGCCATGATGCTGGTGCGGGCCAATCAACTGCTCGTGGGGACGGCCGGGGTCGAGGTCGCGTTGATCCAGGCCCTCGTCGCGGCCATCAATGCCGGCGCGTATCCGTCGGTGCACGAGTTCGGCTCGATCGGCACCGGTGACCTGACCGCATTGGCCGAGCTCGCGCTGACCCTGCTCGGTGAGCGGCCGTGGGTCGGGGCCGGGCCGGCGCCGTTCGCAATCGACCGGCTCGACGCGCTGGCGCTGCTCAGCAGCAGCGCCCTGACGATCGCGCAGGCGGCGCTGGCCTATTGCGAACTCGTCGCCCTGGCCGATGCCGCCGTTGTCGTCGCGGCGTTGAGCCTCGTCGCCCTGGGCGGATCGATCGAACCCTTCGCCGACCCCGTGCAGCAGGCCAAGCCTCATCCGGGCGCCGGTGTGGTGGCTACCCGGATCCGCGAACTGACTGCGGCCGACGCACCGACGAGCGAGCGGGTCCAGGACCCATTCGGGCTGCGCGTACTGGCTCCCGTCCATGGCGTCCTCCTCGACTCGCTCGACCGGCTGCGCGCAGTGTTGATGGTCGAGTTGAATGCGGGCGCCGAGAATCCGCTGGTCGCGATCGATGCCGGGGACGTCTACCACCACGGCAACTTCCACCTGGCCGAATTGGCGGGTGCGCTCGACGACCTGCGGTTGAGCCTGCTCGGCAGCGCACAACTCGGTACCACCCGAATCTCCTCGCTGCTGGACCCGCAGCTCACCGGCTTGGGGGCCTTCCTAGCCGATCGGCCGGGCGGGTCGGGGCTGATGATCGCCGAATACACCGCCGCCAGTGCGCTCGCGGCACTGCGGGCGGCCGCGATGCCGGTCGCCTTCGGCGCCGCCGTCATCTCACGCGGGGTCGAGTCGCATGCCAGCTTCGCCGGCCAGGCCAGCCGCCAGGCCGCCGACGCCATCGCGGCCTACCAGAGTCGTTCTCGCCGCCGAGCTGGTAACGGCCGTGCGCGCGCTGCGGATGGCCGGCCGGACGCCGGTGACGCCCGTCCTGGCGGCGGCCCACGCAGCGGCCGTCGCAGTGCTGGCACCTGGCTTCGCCGATCGTCCGCTCGACGCCGACCTCGCGGCCGCCGCGGCCGTACTCGACACCCTTACCGGAGGCTCAGCGTGAATTCCGTGGCCGGCCCCGTGTTCGACTCGTTGTGGGACGACATCGCCGACGTCGGCCGGGCATCCGGCGGCGGCTACGAGCGCTTCGCCTGGACGGACGTCGACCGGACGCTGCGCGACTGGTTCGCCGCGGCCGCGCGGAGCCGGGGGATGAGCGTCGAGGTCGATCGCAACGGCAATCAGTGGGCCTGGTGGGGTGATCCGGATTTCGAGCCCGGCATCGTCATCGGCAGTCATCTCGATTCGGTGCCCAACGGCGGTGCATTCGACGGGCCGCTAGGGGTGGTCTCGTCGCTGGCCGCGATCGACGTGCTTCGAGCGGAATCGGCCACCCCGGCGCGTCCCATCGGGGTGGTCAATTTCGTCGACGAAGAGGGTGCTCGGTTCGGTGTCGCGTGCGCTGGATCCCGGCTACTGACGGGTGAGATGACTCGGCAGCGAGCCGGCGAGTTGACCGATCGGGACGGCATCAGCTGGCTCGAGGCGGCCGGGCGAGCCGGAATAGACCAGCGCAAGATCGGCCGCGATGATCTGGCCCTGCAGCGCATTGGCGCCTTCGTCGAGCTGCACGTCGAGCAGGGCCGCGGCCTGGTCGATCTGAACCAACCGCTGGCGGTGGCGAGTTCGATCTGGCCGCATGGGCGTTGGCTGCTTGAGCTGGCCGGTGAGGCGAACCACGCCGGCACGACCCGTCTGGTCGACCGGCACGATCCGATGATCACCTACGCCCGGGCGGTACTCGAGGCTCGCGCGGCCGCGACCCGGCTCGGCGCGGTCGCCACCTGCGGCAAGGTGCTGGTCACGCCGAACGGCGTCAACGCCATCCCGTCGCACATCGCCGGATCACTCGACGCCCGGGGGCCGAACGCCGACGATGTGCGGGCCGTCGTCGCCGCGGTCGAAGTCTTGGTGCGGGCCGAGGGCGGCACTGTTTCGGAGCAGTCGTGGACCGGTGAGACCACGTTCGATCCCGCACTGCGTGACCAGCTCACCCAGGCGCTCGGGGCACCACCCGTCATGGCGACGGGCGCGGGTCACGATGCCGGCATCCTGGCGGCGGCCGGCGTCCCGACCGCGATGCTGTTCGTGCGGAATCCGACCGGCATCTCGCATTCGCCGGCCGAGTTCGCGGAGCGGTCGGACTGCCTGGTCGGGGTTGACGCGCTGGTCACGGTGCTGAAGACACTGGCATGAGTAGTTACTTCGCCGACTATGCCTGGCTCGAGTCCGGGCTCGCCGCCGATGTGCGGCTGGTCGTAGCAGCTGGCCGGTTCGAGTCGGTGACGGCAGATACGTCCAGGCATCCGAACGACGAGCGGTTGTCCGGAGTCGTGTTCCCGGGATTTGCGAATACCCATAGCCATGCGTTCCATCGGGGCCTGCGTGGGCGCACGCATTCTGACGGTGGATCGTTCTGGACCTGGCGCGAGCAGATGTACACCCTCGCCGAGCGCCTCGACCCCGACTCATACCGTGTGCTCGCCCGAGCGACCTACGCCGAGATGGCGCTGGCCGGTGTGACCAGCGTCGGCGAGTTCCACTACCTGCACCATGGACGCGGCGGCGTCCCCTACCGCGACCCCAACGCGATGGGACGCGCGCTGGTGCAGGCCGCGGGCGAGGCCGGCATCCGGATCACCCTGCTCGACGCCTGCTACCTCGCCGGCGGCCTGACCGCGGACGGTCCGATCGCGCTGGACGAGCGGCAGCTGCGCTTCGGTGACCGCGACGCGACGGCTTGGGCGCAGCGGGTCGCCGACTTCGGTGACCCGGGGCCGCACGCGCGGATCGGTGCCGCGATCCACTCGGTGCGCGCCGTGCCGCGCGACCAGCTCCGGCTGATCGCCGGCGCCGACTCGACCCGCCCGCTGCACGTCCACCTCTCCGAGCAGCCGCAGGAGAACGACCAGTGCATCGCGGCCTACGGCGTTACGCCCACCCAATTGCTGGGCGACGCGGGCGTCCTCAGCGCCAGGACGACCGCGGTACATGCGACGCATCTGCGCGAGGCCGACATCGGACTGCTGGGGGACAGCGCCACATTTGTCAGCATGTGCCCATCCACCGAAGCCGATCTGGCCGACGGCATCGGCCCGGCCCGCGCGCTCGCCGACGCGGGCGCCCCGATCGTTCTCGGCACCGACCAGCACGCCGCCATCGATCTGCTGGCCGAGGCTCGGCGCCTCGAACTCGATCAGCGCCTGGCCAGTGGGCAGCGTGGCCGGTTCACCCCACGGGCGCTGGTCGACGCGCTGACGGTTACCGGTCACGCGGCCCTCGGCTGGACCGGACGCGGGCCGCATCGCGCCCGGTGCTCGAGCCGACCTCGTCTCGGTTCGCCTGGACACGCCGGCAACCGTAGGGGCGCGAGCCGAGCAGTTGGTCCTGGTTGCCGGCAACGCCGATATCGACACGGTCATGGCTGACGGCCGCGTCCTCGTACGCGCGGGGCGGTACCTGCTCGGTGATGTCGCCGGTGAGCTCGCTGCCGCACTCGAGCCGCTGCGCTGACCCTTCGGCACGCTCTGTGATCTAAGTCATATAGGATCAAGGAAGTTGAGCGGACTCCACTCAGTTCTTTTGACAAAGGCTCACGCGAGGTAGCAATATTGCGGGTGGGTCATACGGGCCTAGACGAGTTAAGACAGTCAAGACAAGTCAAGACGGCTCGCGACAGTTTCAGACATTCGAACTAGATAGATAGTCAGCAGAAGGAGAACTCTCATGGCACGTGCAGTCGGAATCGACCTCGGAACCACGAACTCAGTCGTGGCCGTCCTGACCGGCGGTGAGCCCGAGGTCATCGCCAACGCCGAGGGTGCTCGCACCACGCCGAGCGTGGTGGCATTCGCCAAGAACGGTGAGGTGCTCGTCGGCGAGGTCGCCAAGCGCCAGGCCGTGACGAACGTCGATCGCACGATCCGTTCAGTCAAGCGCCACATCGGCGAAGGCAACTGGAAGATCGCGATCGACGGCAAGGATTACAACCCGCAAGAGATCAGCGCCCGCGTCCTGCAGAAGCTCAAGCGTGACGCCGAGGCCTATCTGGGTGAGGACGTCACCGACGCAGTCATCACCGTGCCGGCGTACTTCAACGACTCCCAGCGCCAGGCCACCAAGGAGGCCGGCACGATCGCGGGCCTCAACGTCCTGCGCATCATCAACGAGCCCACCGCGGCCGCGCTGGCCTATGGCTTGGACAAGGGCGACAAGGAGCAGACCATCCTGGTCTTCGACCTCGGTGGTGGCACGTTCGACGTGTCGCTGCTCGAGATCGGTGACGGCGTGATCGAGGTCAAGGCCACCAGCGGTGACAACAACCTCGGTGGTGACGACTGGGACGAGCGCATCATCAAGTGGCTCGTCGACAAGTTCCGCGCTGCCCACGGCATCGACCTGGCCAAGGACAAGATGGCCATGCAGCGACTGCGCGAGGCGGCCGAGAAGGCCAAGATCGAGCTGTCGTCCAACCAACAGACGTCGATCAACCTGCCCTACATCACCCAGGACGCCGACAAGAACCCGCTCTTCCTCGACGAGTCGTTGTCGCGAGCCGAGTTCCAGAAGATCACCTCTGACCTGCTCGACCGCACTAAGACGCCGTTCCGCAACGTCATCAAGGACGGTGGCATCAGCGTCGACAAGATCGACCACGTGGTTCTCGTCGGTGGCTCCACCCGGATGCCGGCCGTCGTCGAGCTGGTCAAGGAATTGACCGGTGGACGCGAGCCGAACAAGGGCGTCAACCCGGATGAGGTCGTGGCCGTCGGTGCCGCGCTGCAGGCCGGCGTGCTCAAAGGCGAGGTCAAGGACGTCCTGCTGCTCGATGTCACCCCGCTGAGCCTCGGCATCGAGACCAAGGGCCAGATCATGACCAAGCTGATCGAGCGCAACACCACGATCCCGACCAAGCGGTCCGAGATCTTCACGACCGCCGACGACAACCAGTCGAGCGTTCAGATCCAGGTCTATCAGGGCGAGCGCGAGATGGCGCCGCAGAACAAGAAGCTCGGCATGTTCGAGCTGACCGGTCTGCCGCCGGCCCCGCGCGGTGTCCCGCAGATCGAGGTCACCTTCGACATCGACGCCAACGGCATCGTGCACGTCAGCGCCAAGGACCTGGCCACCAACAAGGAACAGGGCATGACGATCACCGGTGGCTCGGGTCTGTCGAAGGAAGAGATCGACCGGATGATGGCGGACGCCGAGGCCCACGCCGAGGATGACCGTCAGCGCCGTGAGCAGGCCGAGGTGCGCAACCTGGCCGAGGGTCTGCAGTACACGACCGAGAAGTTCCTCGCCGACAACGGCGACAAGATCCCGGCCGAGAAGAAGACCGAGCTCGAAGCTGCGCTCGACGAGGTCAAGAAGACGCTCGAGGGCAACGACGTCGACGCCATCAAGGCCGCTCACGAGAAGCTCTCGCGGGTCTCGCAAGAGACGGGCAGCGCGATGTATGACGGCGCGGGCGCGGCTGGTGCCGCGGGCGCTGCTGGTGACAACGCGCCGGCCGATGACGACACCGTCGTCGATGCCGAGGTCGTCGACGAGGGCCCGGCGACCGATGAGTGAGCCCGACAACAAGGGTGACGAACCGGACCGCGTGATCATTCGCGATAAGCGACGGATCGATCCGCAGACGGGTCAGCAACGCGAGCCCGACCCTGATCCGGCAACGGATCAGGGGATGGGTTCGCCCGAGCCGGCCCTGGCTTCGCTGGAGGACTTCATGGCGTTGGAGAGCGCGGTCGCCGAGCGGACCGCCGACCTGCAGCGCCTGCAGGCCGAGTACGCCAACTACCGCAAGCGGGTCGAGCGTGACCGAGTAATGGTTCGCGACCTCGCCACCGCTGAGGTTCTGGTCGGTCTACTGCCGGTCGTTGACGACATCGATCGTGCTCGCCAGCACGGCGATCTGACCGGCGCGTTCAAGGCCGTCGCCGATCAGCTCGACACCACGCTGACCAAGCTTGGCCTGCAGTCCTTCGGCGACGAGGGTGATCCCTTCGACCCGCAGCAGCACGAGGCTGTCATGCACAGCGAGTCGGCCGACGTCACCGTCCCCACCGTGACCAGCGTCATGCGGCGCGGTTACAAGTACGCCGACCGCCTCGTCCGCCCGGCCATGGTCGGCGTAAGCGAACCGAGCCACGGAACGCCACCGAGCAACGAGTCATCGACAGACTCAAGTGAACCGGCCTAATTGTCCACGACGGCGATGGGAAAAATGGCCGCGCACGCAGGGATCAAGCTTGACCGCCCGGAGTGCGTGGGCATTTTTCCCATCGCTTTAGAACCGCCCAAGGAGGTGACCCGCACAGTTGAGTACTAAGGACTGGCTTGAGAAGGATTTCTACAAGTCTTTGGGGGTCGCTAAAGATGCGGATGCGGCGGCGATCAAGAAGGCTTATCGCAAGCTGGCGGTGAAGCTGCACCCGGACAAGAACCCGGGCGATGCGGCGGCTGAGGCCAAGTTCAAAGAAGTATCCGAAGCGTATGACGTCCTGTCGGATCCGGCCAAGCGCGCTGAGTACGACGAGGCCCGCTCCCTGTTCTCGAGCGGCCGGGCGCCGAGTGGCGGATTCCCCGGTGGCGCCGGTGGCTACTCGACCGGCTCGTACCCGGGCGGGTCGACGACCTTCGACTTCAACGATCTATTCGCCCAGGCCGGCGGGGGCGCGTCGTCGGGTGGCATGTTCGGCAACCTGTTCGGCGGCGGTGCCGGCGGCGGGTCATCGCGGCGGGCCCGCAGCGGCCAGGCCGCGCGCGGCTCCGATGCGAGCGCCGAAGTGACCCTGAGCTTCGACGAGGCCATGAGCGGCGAAACGCTGCCACTGCAACTCTCCGGCCCGGCGACGTGCCGTACCTGTGGCGGCAACGGCGCCAAACCCGGCACCTCGGCTCGAACCTGCCCCACCTGCGCCGGCTCCGGATTCGTGAGCCGCAATCAGGGCGCGTTCGGTTTCAGCGAGCCCTGCCGCGACTGCAAGGGCACCGGCAAACTGATCGATGAGCCCTGCCCGGACTGCCACGGCGACGGGGTGACCACGCAGACGCGCACCATCAACATCAGGATTCCGGCCGGCATCAAGGACGGGTCGAAGGTGAAGGTCGCGGGCAAGGGAATGCCCGGCGAGCGCGGCGGGCCGGCCGGCGACCTCTTCGTGACCGTGCACGTCCGCAAGCACGATCTCTTCGCCCGTAAGGGTGACGACCTCGCGCTGACCGTGCCGGTGTCTTACGCCGAAGCGGCTCTAGGCACGACCATCCGGGTTCCCACCCTCGATGGCGCGGTGTCGCTGAAGGTGCCGGCGGGCACTCCGTCCGGACGCACACTGCGAGTGCGAGGCCGGGGCGCACCCAAGCGCGGCGGTCATGGCGACCTGTTGGTGACGGTCGACGTGGCCGTCCCGGCGAAGTTGACCGACGATGCCAAAGAGGCGCTGGAGAAGTACGCCGCACTCGTGAGCGACGACCCGCGCCCGACGATCACCGCGGCGGTCCGGCCGACCGTACGCCCGGATGCCGGGGAGGCGAGCCATGGCTAATTCGCCCCATGATCTTCCCGAGGACGCACCCGTCTTCGTGATCTCGATCGCCGCCCAGCTGGCCGGCATGCACGCACAGACGCTGCGCCAGTACGACCGGCTCGGACTCGTCAGTCCTGGTCGGACGGGCGGCGGCGGTCGACGTTATTCGGCCCGTGACGTGGCCCTGCTGCGCGAAGTCCAACGACTCTCGCAGGACGAGGGCGTCAACCTCGCCGGCATCAAGCGCGTCATCGAACTCGAGTCCCAGGTGGACGCGCTCCGCGTCTCGGGTCAACGAGCTCTCGGCCGAGCTCGACCGCGTGTATAACGCGCTCGACGATGCCCGCGGCCCGTCCACCGCGCTAGTGGTCTGGAAGCCCAGCCGCCGTTAAAGACCGACGTTACGGCCGCGCTGCCCACTTTCGAAGCCTTGAGAGTGGCACCTGGGCCGTAACGTGAACCCAGCTATTTGGAGACACCCATGGACATGACAACTCGGGCGCAGCAGGCCGTCAGCTCGGCCGTGCGCGCCGCCGCCGAGCGCGGCAACCCGGCCGTCGAGCCGGCCCATCTCACGGTCGCCCTGATCGACGATGACCAAGGCCTGACCCGCCCGCTGCTGCAGGCGATCGGCACCGACCCGATAGCCGTGCGGGCCGCCGCGCTGCGGACCGTCGACGCCCTGCCGGCGGCAAGTGGCGCCTCGGTGGCCGCACCCCAGACCAGCCGTGGGCTGCTCAGCGTGCTGTCCGCCGCCGAGCGGGCCGCGCGTGATCGCCAGGACGAATACATCTCGACCGAGCACTTGCTGATCGGCCTCGCCACCCAGGGCGCGATCGAGGGTGCCAGCCCCGACGCGCTGCGCGATGCGCTGTCGAACCTGCGCGGATCGGCTCGAGTGACCAGTCCGGATCCCGAAGGCACCTTCCAGGCGCTCGAGAAGTACGCGGTTGACCTCACCGAGCAGGCCCGCGAGGGCAAGATCGATCCGGTGATCGGGCGGGATGCCGAGATCCGGCGCGTGATCCAGGTACTGAGCCGTCGCACCAAGAACAACCCGGTGCTGATCGGTGAGCCCGGCGTCGGCAAGACCGCCGTCGTCGAGGGATTGGCCCAGCGGATCGTCGCCGGTGACGTGCCCGAGTCCCTGCGCGGCAAGCGATTGATGTCGCTCGACCTCGGCGCGATGGTCGCGGGCGCGAAGTACCGCGGCGAGTTCGAGGAGCGCCTCAAGGCCGTCCTGAACGAGATCAAGGAGTCGGACGGGCAGGTCGTCACCTTCATCGACGAGTTGCACACCGTCGTCGGTGCCGGTGCCAGCGGCGACTCCTCGATGGACGCCGGCAACATGCTCAAGCCGATGCTCGCGCGCGGCGAACTGCGGATGGTCGGCGCGACGACGCTGGACGAATATCGCCAGCACATCGAGAAGGATCCCGCCCTCGAGCGGCGTTTCCAGCCGGTGCTGGTCGGCGAGCCGAGCGTGCAGGACACGATCGGCATCCTGCGTGGCCTGAAGAGCCGCTACGAGGCGCACCACAAAGTGCAGATCGCCGACGGCGCACTCGTGGCCGCGGCCACCCTCTCGGATCGCTACATCACCAGTCGCTTCCTGCCCGACAAGGCGATCGACCTCGTGGACGAGGCCGCCAGCCGACTACGGATGGAGATCGACTCGCGTCCGGTCGAGATCGACGAGCTGCAGCGTCAGGTCGACCGGCTGCACATGGAGGAGTTCGCGCTCGCGAAGGAGCACGACCCGGCATCGGTCGAGAGATTGGCGCGGCTACGCGCCGAACTGGCCGACCAGAGCGAGAAGCTCGACGCGCTCAACGCGCGTTGGGAACGGGAGAAGTCCGGCCTCAATCGCGTCGGCGAACTGAAGATGCGACTGGACGAGCTCAAGGGTCAGGTCGAGCGCGCTCAGCGCGACGGCAACCTCGAGCAGGCGTCCCGGTTGATGTACAGCGAGATTCCGCAGGCCGAGCGGGAACTGGCCGAGGCAAGTGCCGCCGACATCAACGTCGACGTGCTGGTCAAGGAAGAGGTGACCGCCGACGACATTGCTGACGTTGTTTCTTCCTGGACCTCGATCCCGGCCGGCCGGTTGCTCGAGGGTGAGACGGCCAAGCTGCTGCGCATGGAGGACGAACTCGCGGCGCGGGTCGTCGGACAGGACGCGGCCGTTCGTGCGGTGTCAGATGCCGTGCGTCGGGGTCGCGCGGGAATCTCTGATCCCGATCGTCCGACTGGTTCATTCCTGTTCCTGGGACCGACGGGTGTTGGCAAGACCGAGCTGGCCAAGGCACTGGCAGCGTTCCTCTTCGATGACGAGCGCGCGATCGTGCGCATCGACATGAGCGAGTACGCCGAGAAGCATTCGGTTGCCCGCCTGGTCGGCGCACCGCCAGGATACGTCGGTTATGACGAGGGTGGTCAATTAACTGAAGCCGTCCGCCGGCGTCCTTACTCGGTCGTTTTGCTGGACGAGGTAGAAAAGGCCCACCCCGACGTTTTCGACGTCCTGCTGCAGGTTCTCGACGATGGTCGATTGACGGACGGACAGGGACGGACGGTCGATTTCCGCAACACCATCCTGGTGCTGACGTCGAACCTCGGCTCGCAGCTGCTGATCAGTGACATCGGCGCGGATGCGAAGAAGGCAGCCGTGCTGGAGGTGGTTCGGTCGCACTTCAAACCGGAGTTCCTGAACCGGCTCGATGACATCGTGATCTTCGACGCGCTGACCATCGGCGAGCTGACCGAGATCGTGAGCATCCAGTTGCGAACGCTCGAAAAGCGACTGGCGGCGCGGCGATTGACGCTTCAGGTGACCGAGGGTGCGCGTGAATGGCTCGCCATCAATGGGTTCGACCCGCTGTACGGCGCTCGTCCGTTGCGCCGGCTGGTGCAGAGTTCGATCGGTGACGCACTGGCCCGTCAGCTGCTGGCCGGCGAGATCCGCGATGGGCAGACCGTTACCGTCGATGTGCAGCCCGACCGCAGCGGCCTGGTGGTGTCGGGCGGCAATTAGGTCCCGGGCGGGATTTGATACGAGGGGTATTGGGCGGTCGGTGGGCCGGCCGCCCAGCCTCCGGCGAACCAGCGGGTGACCGATCCGCCGAACAACATCGAGCTGGCCACAACTCCCAACGCCCAGTAGAGCAGCGCCCAGAAAATAATTATCGGCCCGGCCCAGGTCAGCCAGACGATGCCAACCACGATCACGATCGCTGTTGCGATCACCATCAGTGTGCGGCCCGTTCGCTCCCGGTTGGTGATCTTGATGCCGCCGATCAGATACAAGGTCGCGGCGACGATGTTGGCCAACCCGAGCAGGACGAACCTCGCGGTGACGCCGTCGTCGCCGCTGCTCAGGTCGTCGGCGATGGCACTCGTGGCTGAGGCACCGACGAACAAGGTAGTGGCCGCCACCATCAACAGGCCGGCCTGGACATAGGCCAACACTGCCGCCGCCATGATGACGCCGGGGCGGCGGTTGGGATCGGGCCGATAACCCAGCCCGGGGGCGGCGTACATCGGGTACCCCGCATACGTCGGGTAGCCCGGCTGTGGGTACGTCTGATATGTCGGGTACGCCGCCGGTGTCGGATAGGCTGGCTGCGGATACTCGATCGGGACCGGCGGCGGATACGCGGGCGATGGATACTGGCCGCTGTTCGGATCCTCAAACGTCATTGGTTGGCTCCTCTAGGGCGCGCCCTTGGCAATGGCTGGGCGTAGCCGGGAGAATCCCGACCGCCGTACAACATCCGCGCACGCCCCGATGGAGGCAACCGATGACCTCGTGGAATCCCGGCAATCCGCCGGACCCGGCTGGCCAGCAGCCTCAATATGGGCAGCCGTCCCAGTATGGCCAGCAACCGCCGCCCCCGCCGGGTTACGGCCCGCCACCGGGGTATCAGCCGCCGCCGGCCTTCCAGCCACCGCCCGGATATCCGCAGGCACCTCAGTACGGGCCGCCGCCGGTCTATCCGGGTGGCCCGATCGGCTACGGCCCGATGGCGTCGCCATTGCCGGGCCAGACCGGTCCGCTGAACATGGGCAACCGTGTGCTTGCGTTCGTGATCGACTGGGCGATCCTCTTCGTCCTCGACATCATCGCCTCGGCGTCCGGCTCGACCGCCTTCCAAGGAATCATGTCGGTGATCGTCCTCGCGGTCGCGATCTACTTCTGCTACCTCACCGGCAGCGTCGGACAGACTCCGGGCAAAAAGATCATGGGCGTGAAAGTTGTCGACAACATGACCGGGCAGCCGATCGGGTTCTGGCGTGCGCTCGGCCGGGTCATCGTCCAGGGCATCTGCAACATCCTGTGTTTTGCCGGATTCTGGTCGGCCTGGCTCGACAGCGGTTCCGGTCTCTACCGCGGCTGGCACGACAAGGCGCTCAACACCCGAGTGATCAGCGTCAAGTAGCGGCCCTATGGCGATGTCGGCAGCGTGTACCGGTCGGTCCCTGCGCGCTGCCGCACATTTCGTTCCGGCCGGTCCGCGGCGAATCGCGGCCACCGTTGTCGGCGCGCTGGCGCTGGACGAGCTGTTCGATCCTGTCCGTACCCATGTGCCGCTGTGCCCGCTGCATGCGTGGACGGGCCTCTGGTGCCCGTTCTGCGGAGGGTTGAGGTCGGCCTTCGAGCTGTCCCGGCTGCACTTCTCGGCCGCGTGGCACGACAACGCGCTACTCGTCGCGGCCCTGCCGCTGCTCGCCGTCTGGTGGGTCGACTCGATCGGACGGGAACGGGCGGGCCGGCCGACCCGCATGCCGGCCGCATCGGGCGTTGCGGTGATTGTCGTTGCCCTGGTCGCTTTCACCGTGATCCGCAATCTGCCCTTCGCCGTCACGCTCCGAGGCGGCTGACGGTCATCGCGAATTGTCGCAGTCACACGTGAATACGGCCAATGTTCCGATCGCACCTTGGGGATAACCTCAGGGCGCGCTTGAGCCAGTAGCTGACGCGTGGCGCCGCGGTCAAGGCCGTAGCCACGACGACCGGGCCGCAGAACACCACCAGCCAGACTGCGACCCCGTCCACCTCGGTAGTTCCAGAAGATGCCGAGGATCAGGCACAGCAGGGTGGCGACGACGATCGTCGGACGGCCGTTCGGGCTCCGCGTAAGCAGCAGCACGGCACCCACGATCAAAGCGATAGCGACCAGGATGTTCACCAGCCCGGCGCCCACGTACAGGCCGGCCCGGTCGGTCGCGCTGAACGTATCGTCGGTGTCGTCGGCGGTGCTCGACGCGAGGATGACCACGAAGCCGACGACGAGCAGCAGCCCGGCATCGACGAGGCTCAGAATCGCGGCCGTCAGCACCTCGCCCGGACGGCGGGAAGCGCCTGACCAATACGGCGACGGGAGATAGCCGTAGGGCCCGTAGCCGGCCGGCGCGTAGCCGGGTGGCCCGTAGCCGGGTGGCCCGTAGCCGAATAGCCCGCCTGGTGGATGGGCGCCGAACGCCACGTTGGGGTCGATCGGATCGCCACCCAGCTCTGGCGTCGACAACCTAGCTAACTTCCGTCCACCGTGCAGTGGGTTTGATTGCCGGATCCGTTGTCGACCGTCGTGCAGTTCAATCTGGTCGCGAAGTAGACCGACAGCGAAACGCAGATTACCGGCGGCGACGAGCGACAGGCAGAGGCCGATGATCGCCATCGCCCGTCCGACGCCGGCGCGGCGCCGAGCAGCGCTCAACCCGATCAGGCCGAAAATCACGCCGGGAACGATGATGAGCGCGTCGAAGAAGGGCACCCAACTGAAGACGAGTCCGACGATCCCGAGTACCAGGGCCGTGACCGCCAGGCCGTTGCGCGCGTTCGGGTTCGGCGGCAGGTACCCGTAGGGCGCCGGCTGACCGTACGGCTGCTGCGGGTAGCCCGGCGACGGGTAACCGGGCTGGCCCGGTTGCTGGTGACCCGGGCGGCGAATAATTACCGAACGCGCCGGGATACTGCGGTAGGGGCGGCGTGGGGGTGCGGCCGTCAGTGGCGGCGGCACGTAGCCGGGCGGAGCGTAGGCCGGGTCGATCGGGTGGGCGGGAGCCCCGAAGCGGTACGGATCGAACGGAGCGGGTGACTCTGGCGCCGGGGCCGCTTCGGATCCCACAGGAGCGTCCGCCGACTCGCCCACCGGCCGCTCGAACCCCGAATTGTCGGGTGGCTGTGCGGTCATGGCGTCTCCTGTTGGCTTCGACGGGCAGTCGAACTGTATCGATCTTCGCCCGCGCCAGCTCGGATCAGGGACTCGGCCAGCTCTTGCGGCGCCCGTAGACTGCGCTGCGTGACTGACAATGCCGGCCCCGGCCGTCCTGCGAGCGTTCGGCTGCAACCACCCCGGTTGATCAAGTACGCGGCCTACTCGATCATCGCGCAGGTAGTGCTCACCTTCGTGACCTCGCTCCTGCTGTTGGGCTATACCTCGCAACTGACGTCGCTGCTCATCTCGGCGAACAGCAAGCTCAAGGACACCGACAAGAGCAAGCGCCCCGTTGCCACGTACTTGGCCGGTAGCTCGCAGGTGGTGAAGGACCTGCACTCCTACCGCGAAGGCGTCATCCAGCATGCGGTCCTGATCGGGATCCTGTTCGTGCTGGCCGCCTACGCGATCTGGCGTGGGATGGGACTGGCCCGTTGGCTGTACATCATCACGGCGGTGCTCTTCCCGATCTTCACCGGCGTGGCCGCGGTCAGCTCGCAGGGCCCGGCGCTGACCAACGCGTTGTCGTTCGTCACCGGACTGGTCGCGTTGCTCTCGGTGGTGCTGCTACTGATGCCCGAATCGGTGCGCTACATCGCCGCGGTCAAGGCGGTCCGAACTCCACCGCTGGCCGAGGGTCAGGCGCCGCCGCCGCGTCCGCCGGGCCTGCGCGGATTGTTCGCCCCGGCGCCACCGCGCCCGGCGCCGCCCGGCGTCGACCCGCCCCTCTCGTCCAGCGCCGACCCGGTCCTCCCGGGCCCGCACGGTGGCCGACACCCGCCCCGTTTCCCGGCCGGCCGGCGCGGCCGCCAACTCGAGCGCCGCGATCCTCCCGGATGACGACGGCGCGGCCTCGACCGGACGCGGCAAGCCGAAGGCCCGCACCAGCCCGTCCACCGCGACGGCGACCGATGAGGCAGTGATCGCGCCGCCACGCGGCCGGGGCAAGTCCCGCCGCGTCTGACCCGGAGCCGCGTCGCCTAGGGTTGCGGGCGTGAGCGCGCGATCGCAACTACTCGACCTGATCAAAGACCTGGCCGTCGTGCACGGACGGGTCGACCCTGTCATCCGGGCGCGAGGCCGACTATTACGTCGACCTGCGCCGCGTGACCCTGCACCACGAGGCGGCGCCGCTGATCGGCGCGGTCATGCTCGAGCTCACCGCCGACTGGGATTACGACGCGGTCGGCGGCCTGACGCTCGGCGCCGACCCGGTCGCGACCGCGATGCTGTTCGCCTCGGACGGACGTCTGGACGCGTTCGTCGTCCGCAAGAGCGAGAAGCAGCATGGCCTGCAGCGCCGGATCGAGGGCCCGTCGGTGTCGGGGCGTCGCGTGCTCGCGGTCGAGGACACCTCGACGACCGGCGGCAGCGTGCTGACCGCGGTCGAGGCGCTCAATGATGAGGACGCGCAGGTGGTCGGCGTAGCGGTGATCGTCGATCGGGGTGCCGGCGACGCGGTGCGGGCCGCCGGGCTCGAGTATCGCGCCGCGTACTCACTCGCCGATCTCGGGCTGGGCTAGGCGGCCGTCTTGGCCGGCCCGGATGACCGCGGTGGATTCGCCGGACGACGCGACGCCGGACCTGCCGGCCGTCGGCGTGGGACCGCACCCGCTGCCCTGGCCCGACCGACCCTCGCTTCGACCCTCAACTGCTCGAGCACGGCGACCGCCGTAACGTCGTCGACGGCTACCGGTACTGGACGCTCGAGGCGATCGTCGCCGACCTCGACACCCGCCGCCACGACTTCGCGGTCGCGATCGAGAACTGGCAGCACGACATGAACATCGGCACGGTCGTGCGCACGGCCAACGCGTTCCAAGCGGCCGAGGTGATCATCGTCGGCCGCCGTCGATGGAATCGTCGCGGGGCGATGGTGACCGATCGATACCAGCACATCCGGCACGTCGACTCGGCGGCCGAGCTGGCGAGCTATGCCGCCGAGGCCGGCTACACCGTCGTCGCCGTCGACAATCTGCCCGGCGCGGTGCCGATCGAGACCGTCTCGCTGCCCCGCCGGGCGCTGCTGCTGTTCGGTCAGGAATCGGTCGGCCTCAGCGACGAGGCCCGGGCGGCGGCGAGCCTGGTCTGCTCGATCACCCAGTTCGGGTCGACCCGCTCGATCAATGCCGGGGTCGCGGCCGGGATCGCGATGCACGCCTGGATCCGCGAGCACGCGATGCCTAGCTACAGCCTCGCTAGGATAGCTCGTGGCGCAGTGCATGACACTCTGCTGTCGCAGGTAGCGGCCGAAGTGCGGGACGGTGAACGCGATCCGGCCGCGCTGACCCGAATAGATCAGCCCCTTCTTCAGCAGCGCGTCCCGGGCCGGCGAGAGCGATTGGGCCGGGCGGCCGAGCACGGTGGCGACCGAAGCCGTCGGCACCGCGTCATCCTCACTCGACTCGGTGCCGTCGAAGACGTCGGCCATCGCCCGCAGGTACTCGCGCTCGGCCGGCGTCGCCCGTTCGAAGCGGGAGCCGAAGAAGCCGACCGCCAGCTCGGTGTCGGCATCTGGCGCGGCGAGGGCGACATCGGCGTCGGTGATCGGCGATCGCGGCGCGTAGTCCCAGGCCGTCTTGCCGTAGGCCTGAACGAAGTAGGGGTACCCGCCGGTGAGCGCGTACATCGCCTCGAGCGCGCCGTCGGTGAACTCGGCGCCCTCGTCGCGAGCCGGCAGCTGCAGGGCGGCGTCGGCCGATGCCCGATCGAGGCGGCCGATGCGGGCGTAGCGGAACAGCCGCTCCGAGTAGGACTTGCTCGCCGACAGGACGGCCGGCAGGTGCGGTAGACCGGCCCCGATGACGACGAGCGGCAGGCCGCGCTGACCGACCTCGTGGCAGGCGGCACAGAGCGCCGACACGTCCACCGGGGTGAGGTCCTGCAGCTCGTCCATGAACACGGCGACGCCCTTGCCGGTGTCGGCGGCAAGCCCGGCCAGGTCGACGAACAGCTCGACCAGGTCGATCTCGGTGTCACCGGAGTCGGCCCGTCCCCGAACGGAGGCGACGTCGATGCCCGGATGCCACCGCGGTCCGGCGGCGGCGCGGGCGGTGGAGCGCGTGTCCGTCCCGTGCGGGTCGACCCGCGGCCCGGATCGGTCTGGGCGAAGCTCTTGAGGATGCCGAGCAGGTGGTTGGACTCGCTTTCGGGCGCCCCCAACTCGCGGATCGCCGGATGCAGCGCGGCCGCCAGCGGTTGGCGCAGCGAGCGGTCCGGGCGGATCTCGAGCTTGCCGGTGCCCCAACCCCGGCGGACGGCGGCCGAGCGCAGCGCATTGAGCAGTACCGTCTTGCCGACGCCGCGCAGCCCGGTGAGGACGATCGACCGCTCGGGGCGGCCCGTCCGACCCGTTCGAGCAGGACGTCGAAGGCCTGCAGCTCGGCGTCACGGCCGGCGAGCTCGGGCGGGCGCTGGCCGGCACCGGGGGCGTACGGGTTTCGGACCGGATCCACGATCGGACTGTATCCGGGTGTCTAGCGTTAATTCCGAGATTGACCAAGACTTGGGAATCGTGTCGCGACCAGGCCGGCCGGTACGGTAATTCGGTGCGGCTCACCTGACGCACCACCGAATCGCGAGAGGGCTACGAATGCGGGTCTCGGTCATCGGCACCGGCTATCTGGGCGCTACGCACGCGGTTGCGATGAGCAAGCTCGGGCACGAGGTCATCGGCCTCGACGTCGACGAGCGACAAGATCGAGCTTCTGCGGCGCGGCGAGGTGCCCTTCTACGAGCCCGGACTGGCTGAGCTGCTGGTCGAGGAGCTGGCCTCCGGCCGGCTGCGCTTCACCACTTCCTTCGCCGAGGCCGGCGCGTTCGGCGAGGTCCACTTCGTCTGCGTGGGCACGCCGCAGAAGAAGGGTGAGTACGCCGCCGACCTGACCTACGTCGACGCCGCGTTCGACGAGCTGATCCAGCATGTGACGCCCGGATCGGTGATCGTGGGGAAGTCGACCGTGCCGGCCGGCACCGCGGCCCGGTTCCTCGGCCCGGTGCAGGCGGCCGGCGCGACGCTGGTGTGGAACCCCGAATTCCTGCGCGAGGGCTTCGCGGTCGAGGACACGCTGCGGCCCGACCGGATCGTCGTCGGGATCAACTCATCGGTCGGCGAGAAGGTCTGCTGCGACGTCTACCGCGACATCCTCGACACCGGGGTGCCGCTGGTCGATCACCGACTTCGCCACCGCCGAGCTGGTCAAGGTCGCCGCCAACTCCTTCCTCGCCACCAAGATCTCGTTCATCAACGCCATGGCCGAGGTGTGCGAGGCCACCGGCGCCGACGTCACCAAGTTGACCGAGGCCCTCTCGCACGACGAACGCATCGGTGGCCGGTTCCTGCACGCCGGCCTCGGCTTCGGCGGCGGCTGCCTGCCCAAGGACATCCGCGCGTTCATGGCCCGGGCCGGCGAGCTCGGCGTCGATCAGGCGCTGTCGTTCCTGCGCGAGGTCGACGCGATCAACCTGCGGCGCCGGGCCCGGATGGTCGACCTGGCCCGCGAACTCTGCGACGGGTCCCTCGCCGGTGCCCGGGTGGCGGTGCTGGGGGCGGCGTTCAAGCCGAACACCGACGACATCCGCGACTCGCCCGCCCTCGATGTCGGCCTGGCCGTGCAGCGCGCCGGCGCCGCGGTCCGGGTCTATGACCCGAAGGCCATGGACAACGCCCGCGTCGCCTACCCGACCCTCGCCTACGCCTCGTCGGCGATCGATGCCGCCCGCGACGCCGATGTGGTGCTGCACCTGACCGAGTGGGCCGAGTTCCGCGAGATGGATCCGGCCGTCCTGTCCGAGGTGGTGCGTGAACGCCGCATCGTCGACGGCCGCAACGCCCTGGACCGCGATCTGCTGGCGCGCGGACGGCTGGACGTACCGCGCCCTCGGCCGCACCTGACCCGACCGTCGCTGGCCGCTGGTCCCGTGGGATCCCGACTTGCGGCCGTTCGAGCACGTTGGCGTCTGATTTGAGCTCAGCGGCCGCAACGTCCCATCGACGGTTCTAGGGCGCGTCGGACGACGGCGCAAATTTCGTCGGGTCGCCCGACGACGTCGCCCACGTCACGCGCACGACGCGATAGCCCGCGTGTTCCATCCGCTCTTGACGCCGCTTCTCGGCCCGCAGCGCGGCCGGATCGGTGTACTTCAGCATGCCGTCAGCCTCGATGACGATCCGTTCCTCGGCATACAGCATGTCGACGCGAGCCCGCGGCCGTCGGCGATCCGCACCTGCAACTCGCGGTGGCGGCAGACCGCCGCGGAGCAGACACGCCCGAGTTAACGATTCAAGTGGCGACTCGCTGAGCGAAGTCGGCGTGTCCACCACCCACCGCGCCGCAACGCTGCCCGGGCCACCCGCTGCCGATGCAGCCGCTGCGCCCAATGCCGCGATGGACGAGTCCTTCGCGCAGGGCTGCGTCCGCGGTGACCAGTCCGGCGGCGTATCCGCCGCTGCGTGCGATGTCGATGACGGTTCGGGCGACCGACGTCACCGCCGCGCCGTACCAACTCGGCGACTCCGTCGGCGTCCAGTGCGCGAGTCAGCTGGATCGCGCTTGCGCCGTCGCGCCCCGTGCGCGCGGAGCCTCGTGACAATCGGCATCGGCGGCGGATCGAAGGTCGGGCAGGCCGTGCAGGATCGCCGCGCTCCGTGACTGACCACAGAATCGCGACGCGCGAGTGCGGCCGCGGTCGCCGCGCAGGCAGCCGTCACTAACGCGTCGTCGCCCGGATGCAGCACGGCCAACGACGCCGCGGCGGGGCGCCGACCAGATTCGTGGCGCAGCCGCGCCGCGCATCTCGGCCCGAGACCGACCTCGTCGACTGCCGTGTGCGTGAAGACAAAGCCCTGTCGAGCAGCCCGCGGGTGCGCGTCCGTCGGTCGCCGCCCATTTATCGCGCCATCTCGTGAGCCCGACTGCGTCGGCTCGTCCCAGATCCGTTCGGTGCTCATGACGTCCAGCCTCGCGGATCAGGTCGCTCGAGGTCGGCTGGCAGCAAAGTCTGTGGACGGCCGCTCCAAACCCCGCTTTTGCGGATGAGGCGCCACTTTCACGCCGGCCGAGTGGGCGCTCATAGGCGAAAGCTGTGGACCAGGCCGACGACGGCAGGGTGAGGATCTCGGCCCCGTCGTCGGTGACCACGATGGTGTGCTCCCACTGCGCGACCCAGGACCCGTCGCGCGTCAGCACGGTCCAGCCGTCGGTCCACATGTCCCACTCGACGCCGCCCAGGGTCAGCATCGGCTCGATGGTGAACGTCATCCCCGGTTGCATGACCGTGGTCGCCCGCGGCTCGTCGTAGTGCAGGATCGTCGGCGCGGTATGGAACGACGGCCCGACGCCGTGGCCGGTGTAGTCGCGCACCACGCCGTAGCCGAAGCGCCGCGCGTAGGACTCGATCACCCGCCCGATCACACTGATCGGACGGCCCGGCGCGACCGCCCTGATGCCGCGCAGCATCGCCTCGCGGGTCCGCTCGCCGAGGTCGCGAACCTCCGGCGCGCACGTCGCCGGCGTAGAACGTGGCGCAGGTGTCGCCGTGCACGCCGTCGATGAACGCGGTGATGTCGACCTTGACCACGTCGCCGTCGGCCAGCGGCCGCGAATCGGGGATGCCGTGGCAGATGACCTCGTTCACCGACGTGCACAGCGACTTCGGGTAGCCCTTGTAGCCAAGCGTGGACGGGTAGGCGCCGGCCGCGATCACGAACTCGTGCCCGATCCGGTCGAGTTCGTCGGTGGTGACGCCCGGCGCCACCTGCCGGCCGACCTCGACGAGCGCGTCGGCCGCGATCCGGCCGGCCACCCGCATCGCGGCGATCGATCGCCGCCGGCTTGATCATGGGCGTCGCGGCCGGTCCCACGGCTCGCCGTCGCCCGACGTAGGCCGGCGCGACCACCGATCGGGGCACCGCCCGGCGCGCCGACACAACGCCCGGGACCAGCACTGGCTCAGACCTCCACGACCATCGGGATCAGCATCGGCCGGCGCCGGTAGGTGCGATCCACCCAGCGCCCGACCAGCCGCCGCACGGTGTGCTCGAGGGACTGCACGTCGGTGACGCCATCGGCGACCGCCTGCTCGACCGCCGTGATCAACTCGGTGCGGATCGGGTCGAGGGCCGAGTCGTCGTCGCTGAATCCGCGGGCCGACAGCACCGGGCCGAACATAACCTTGCCGGCCTGCAGATCGACGGCGACGAGGATCGACATGAAGCCTTCTTCGCCCAGGATCCGGCGGTCCTGCAGAACTGCGTCACCGATATCGCCGACCGCCAGCCCGTCCACGTACACGTAGCCGACCGGGATCTCGCCGACGATCGTGGCGAGCCCGTCCACCAAATCGACCACCGTGCCATCGGGCGCCAGCATGATTCGCTCGTCCGGTATGCCGGTCGAGCGCGCGATCGCGGCATGCGCACGAATGTGGCGCCATTCGCCGTGCACCGGCATGTGATTGCGGGGACGGACGGCATTGAGCAAATAGCGCAGCTCGCCCGCGGGAGCATGCCCGGACACGTGTACCAGAGCGGTTGATTTATGTACCACCGTCGCACCGAGCCGCGACAAACCGTTGATCACCTGACCGACGGAATTCTCGTTGCCGGGGATCAGCGAGGACGCCAGCACGATGGTGTCATCGGAGGCGACGTGAACGGATTGGTGCGCGCGGTTGGCCATTCGCGACAACGCCGACAGCGGCTCACCCTGCGAACCGGTCGAGATCAACAGCACGCGACGGGTCGGGATCTGCTCGGTATCGCGCAGATCGACCAGCACGCCATCCGGCACCTTCAGCAGGCCGAGATCTCGCGCGATTCCCATATTGCGCACCATCGATCGCCCGACCAGGGCAACGACCCGACCCGACTCGACGGCGGCATCCATGACCTGCTGCACGCGGTGTACGTGGGATGCGAAACACGCCACGATGACGCGGCCGCGCGCCTTGGCGATCACGTCGGCGACGACCTTGCCGACGTCTCGCTCCGACGGGATGAATCCGGGCACCTCGGCGTTGGTCGAATCGGCCAGCAGCAGATCGACGCCCTCGTCGCCGAGTCGCGAGAACCCGGGCAGGTCGGTGAGCCGACCGTCCAGTGGGGTCTGGTCCATTTTGAAATCGCCGGTATGCAGCACCGTGTGGTCACCGACCCGAATCGCGACCGCCAGCGCGTCCGGAATCGAGTGGTTGACGGCGAAGAACTCGAGACCCCAGAGCCCGACCGAGGTGCGTTTCGCCCTCGACCACTTGGCGCATTTCCGGACGAATCTTGTGCTGGTCGAGCTTCGACCCGATCAGCGCCAGAGTCAGCCGGGAGCCGATCAGGGGGATGTCGGGACGTTCGCGCAGCAGGTAGGGCAGTGCGCCGATGTGGTCCTCGTGGCCGTGGGTCAGCACGACGGCGTCGATGTCGCCGAGCCGGTCGCGGTAGTAGGACCAGTCGGGCAACGTCAGGTCGACGCCGGGTGAGTTGGTCTTGCCCAGCAACATGCCGCAGTCGACGACGAGCAGGCGCGGCCGGTGATGCGGCGTCGAGTACTCGAACATCGTCATGTTGCGGCCGATTTCGCTGATGCCGCCCAGCGGAACGACCCGCAGAGTTCCCGCCGCGAGGGACGGCGGCAGCTTCAGACGAGGTTGTTTCGCAGCTTCAGTCACGTCCCCACGCTAGCTGGCTACGGCTGGAAGCGCCGGTTCGGCATCCGGGAATGTGCCGGGCGGTTGAGTAATCTCGGCCCATGCGCCTACCGAGGACCACCGCCCGGTGACAACGGGCGCGGTCGGATCAGGGTTGTCGACCGACCAGATCGGCACGATCGCGGTGGTCGTCATCGTGGCGGTCGTCGTCATCGGCCTGGTCCTCGGCCTGGTGATGAACAAGACCATCGGACGGGCGGTGCTGGCGATCGTCGTCATCGCACTGGGCATCGCGATCTGGACTCAGCGCCAGTCACTGGACGATCAGGTCGGCAAGTGCGACGCCAACGCGAGCTTCTTCGGGTTTCACGTGAATCTGAGTTCGGCCGCCAAGGCGCGGTGCGCCTCGCTCAATCACTAGCGGCTAATGCGGGTCGCTCAATCACTGGGCGAGGAGCGTCGGGCGCGCAGTAGGTGAATCCCGGTCGGCACCAGGCTGAGCACGACGACCGCGAGCAGGATCGGGTCGATCAGCGGCTCGATCGTGTCCCGCACGACCTTGATGTGGCCGAGCCAGTAGCCGAGCAGGGTCACCCCGTCCGTCCACAGGATGCCGCCGATCAACGAGAAGGCGATGTAGCGGATGAACGGCATCCGGCCGACGCCCGCCATCACGGTCGCCACCGTGCGGACGACCGGGACGAACCGGGCCGCGATGATCGCCAGGACGCCCCACCGTTCGAAGAACGCGCTGGACCGATCGACGAACTCCGGTCTGAAGATTCGCGAATTCGGCCGGTCGAAGATCCTGGGCCCGGCCGAGTAGCCGAGCCAGTACCCGACCGCG
This sequence comes from uncultured Actinomycetes bacterium, assembly GCA_963730855.1. Lineage (GTDB taxonomy): Bacteria > Actinomycetota > Actinomycetes > Mycobacteriales > Jatrophihabitantaceae > CAVSTK01. Next base: position 222,463 of record CAVSTK010000005.1, on the reverse strand, counting down.
TTGCCGATCGTCGCCGCCACCGGCAACAGGATCAGCACGACTGCGAGCGGGGTGTGGATCTTGTCGGTCGCGATGAGCAGCCCGCAGGCGAACAGCAGGGTGTCGCCGGGCAGGAAGAAGCCGATCAGCAGGCCGCACTCGGCGAAGATGATCAGCAGCAGGCCGGCGACCCCATAGGTGTTGAGCAGGTGATCGGGACTGATCGGGCTGGCGACCAGGATCGCGGCGGATGACACGAGGGCAGAGTCTAGGAGCACCGGGGACTCTGGGCGGACGCGCGGGGCGAAGTCTCAGCTCGTGCGGGATACTCGGGGCAGATTTCGACGAGGCCGAGCCGATGATGAAGGGTGCCTACTGATGCCAATCGCCACGCCGGAGGCCTATGCCGACATGATCGATCGCGCCAAGGCCGGCGGGTTCGCCTATCCGGCGATCAACTGCACGTCGTCCGAGACGATCAACGCCGCGCTGCGGGGCTTCGCCGACGCGGGCAGTGACGGCATCATCCAGTTCTCGACCGGCGGGGCCGAGTTCGGCTCCGGCACCGGGGTGAAAGAGATGGTGACGGGTGCGGTGGCGCTCGCCGAGTTCGCACACGTAGTCGCGGCGAAGTACCCGATCAACGTCGCGCTGCACACCGACCACTGCCCCAAGGACAAGCTCGACACCTATGTCCGTCCGCTGATCGCCATCTCGCAGGAGCGGGTCGACCGCGGCGAGAACCCGCTGTTCCAGTCGCACATGTGGGACGGGTCGGCGGTCGCACTGCCCGAGAACCTCGAGATCGCGCAAGAGCTGCTGGCCAAGGCGGCGGCCGCGCACATCATTCTCGAACTCGAGATCGGGGTCGTCGGCGGCGAGGAGGACGGGGTGGTCGGCGAGATCAACGACAAGCTCTATTCGACCCCCGAGGATGCGCTCGAGACCGCGGCCGCCCTCGGTACCGGCGAGAACGGCCGCTATCTGCTGGCGGCGACCTTCGGCAACGTTCATGGCGTCTACAAGCCGGGCAACGTCAAGCTGCGGCCGTCGATCCTCAAGGACATCCAGGACGCCGTCGGCGCCAAGGTCGGGCAGGAGAAGCCGTTCAACCTCGTGTTCCACGGCGGCTCCGGCTCGGCGCAGTCCGAGATTCGCGAGGCCCTCTCGTACGGCGTGGTGAAGATGAACGTCGACACCGATACCCAGTACGCGTTCACCCGGCCGATCGCGGGCCACATGCTCAGCCACTACGACGGCGTCCTCAAGATCGACGGCGAGGTCGGCGAGAAGAAGCAGTACGACCCGCGGACCTACCTCAAGATCGCCGAACAGGCCATGGCGGTCCGGGTGACGCAGGCCTGCGAGGACCTGCTCAGTGCGAGCAGGTCCTCGGAGTAGGGCACTCAGCCGGCGAATTCCAGCTCGGCGATCTCCCGCTCGGACCCGTCGAGTTCGCCGGCCCGCGCACCGCGCAGCGCCAGGAACGCCGCCGCCCCGCCGGCCGCGACGAGCACTGCGGCAACCAATAGTCCGGTGCGGTAACCCGACAGGAACGAGTCGACCGCGTCGTGCCCGGCTCGCTCGGCCGCGCTCTGCCGGGCGGTCAGGATCGCGCCGATCACGGTGATGCCCAGCAGTCCGGCCACCTCACGTGATGCGTTGAAGATGCCCGACGCGACACCGGCCTCGCTCTCGGGCATCGCCCCCAGGACCATGGCGGTCAACGTCACCGACAGCCCGCCGCCAATGCCGATGACGGCGAAGGACGGCATCAGGTCGAGGTAGGACGCGTGCCGGCCGAGTAGCGAGACGGAGGCGATGCCGACGGCCATGAGCAGCATCGCCAGGCCGACCAGGTTGCCGCCGCCGATCTTCGCGGCCGCCTTCTCGGACAGGATCGCACCGACGGCCATCAGCAGCGCCATCGGCACGAAGGCGGCCCCGGCCTCGGTCGGTGAGAAGTCGAGCACGTTCTGCAGGTAGAGGCTGGTGAAGAAGTAGATGCCGAACAGCCCGAAGCCCCACATCAGCACCGCGATCGTCCCGCCGGTGAAGATCCGCTCCTTGAACAGCGACACGGCCACCATCGGTTCCGATGTCCGGTTCTCGACGTAAAGGAACGCGAGGGCGGCGACGAGCGCCAGCGCGAACGAGCCGAGGATGACGCCCGAGGTCCAGCCGCGGTCGTGCCCCTCGATCAGGGCATAGGTCAGACCGAGCAGGGAGAGGACGGACGTGGCGATACCCGGAACGTCGAGCCGGCGAGGGGCATCGCTTTCGAGCGATTCGTTGATGGCCCAGGCGCCCAGGGCGATCGTGATGACGCCAACCGGAACATTGATGTAGAAGATCCAGCCCCAGGCCAGGTGCTGGCTGATGAGGCCACCGAGCAGTGGGCCGACCGCCAGGGCCAGCGCCCCGACCGCACTCCACACGCCGATCGCCGCGGCTCGTTCCCGCTTACCCGGGAAGGTGGCCGAGATGATCGCCAGCGTCGTCGGGGTGACCAGCGCGGCCCCAAGTCCCTGCACGGCCCGGGCGGCGATCAGTTCGGCCGACCCGTTGGCGATACCGGCCGCGAATGACGCCACGGTGAAGATTCCGAGTCCGATGAGGAACAGCCGCCGCCGTCCGTACACGTCGGCCAGCCGACCGCCAGCGAGCAGCAGTGAGGCGAACACCAGGATGTAGCCGCTGACCACCCACTCCAGCCCGGCCGTGTCGAGGTGCAGCGACCGCTGGATCGCCGGGATCGCCACGTTGACGATGTTGTTGTCGAGGTAGGTCATGAACGTGGCGAGCGCGACGGCGATCAACGTCCACTGGTTGCGGGTCTTGGTAGTCATCCCAACAGCTCCCTATACGGTGTACATGTACGACGTACAGTAGACCTCTACGGTGTATAGTTGTCAACCGTGAAAGCCAGCGACGTCAAAGTGGCGGCCGGACGGGCCGAGCTCACCCGCGACGGCATCGTCGATCGCGCCGTTGCGATCGCTGATGCGGAGGGGCTCGATGCGGTGAGCATTCGCCGGCTCGCCCAAGAGCTCGGCGTGACGCCCATGGCGCTCTATTGGCACGTCCAGAACAAAGACGAGCTGCTGGCGGCGATGGGTGATCGTCTCTATGCCGGGCTGGCCCTGCCGACCGACCCGACCCGCCCGTGGGATGCGCGCCTGCACGAGCTGATGGTGGCCCTGGTCGCCGGCCTGCGTCGCCATCCGGCCCTGCTGTCACTCGCGTTCGCGCGGGTGCTGGCCTGCGCCGACGGCCTGACTCTGACCGAGACGGGGCTGGCGATCCTGCGCGAAGGCGGATTCTCGGCGCGTGAGGCCGCCAACATTGCGGCGCAGCTGCTTCGCACCGCGCTCGGTCTCGTGACCGACGAGCCTGGCACCGAGGACGGTCGCCCCGAGCTGGCGGAACGGCTGGACCAGAAACGGGCGCTCATCGCGGCCCTGCCGGCCGATCTTTACCCGCGGCTGATCGAGAGCGGCGACGACCTCTTGGATTGTGCTGATCAAGCCGGCTATGACGCGTTCGGCATCGATCTCTTCATCGCCGGAGTGCGGGCGCTCGCGACTGGTTGAGCGGACCGCTGGTGGCGTGCGTCACCCACCGTTGGAGCGATCCGTGGCCGACACGTGACCTTCCCGCGACGTCGGGTGCGTAAGTATTGATGGATGACGCAGTCCGCCGCTCACGGCCGCCCCGACCTGCTGGCTCGACCGACGATGCTGCCCGACGACCCGGCCGTCGTGATGCTCGATGCCGGCACCGACCCGGCCGTCGTCGCGGCCAGCTACCCGGCGTCATCGGCGGCCTGGGCCACCCTGGCCGAAGGGGCGCTCGCCCAGGGCCACTCGATCGAGGCGTACGCGTACGCCCGCACCGGTTACCACCGTGGTCTGGACGTGCTGCGCCGCTCCGGTTGGAAGGGCACCGGTCCGGTTCCGTGGTCGCACCCGGCCAACCGGGGCTTCCTGCGGGCGCTGCGTGCGCTGGGTCAGGCTTCGGCCAACATCAACGAGACCGACGAGGCCGAGCGCATAGCCGCGTTCATCCAGGACTGCGACCCATCCATTTAGCTGCGGGCCTCGCTCGCCTTCGGTACTGCTGCGTTGCCTCCGCACCAACCACGGGCCAAATCAGCTTGAGGTTGGTCCTAACGTGATCATCCGCTAGGCCGGGACTGAGGGCAGGTTTTCCATCGCGGCGCGGATCGCCGACTCGTCCAGCCGGTCGTCCACCATCTGACCGGACAGGAACGAGTCGTATGCGGCCAGATCGAGGTGTCCGTGTCCGCAGAGCGCAGTGAGGATGACCTTCTCCTCGCCGGTCTCCTTGCAGCGCAGCGCCTCCTCGATGGTGGCGGCGATCGCGTGCGTCGGCTCGGGAGCCGGGATGATTCCCTCGGTGCGGGCGAACTGGACGCCGGCAGCGAAGCATTCGAGCTGCTCCTTGGCGACCGCCTCGATCAGCCCCTGGTCATAGATATGGCTGATCAGCGGGGACATGCCGTGGTATCGCAGCCCACCCGCGTGGATCGGATCCGGGATGAACCCGTGCCCGAGGGTGTGCATCTTCATCAGCGGCGTCATCCCCGCCGTGTCGCCGAAGTCGTAGGCGTAGACGCCGCGGGTCAGCGACGGGCAGGCCGCCGGCTCGACCGCGCGGATGACCGGGGCCATCCGGCCGGCCAACTTCTCGCGCAGGAACGGGAAGGCCAGGCCACCGAAGTTCGACCCGCCGCCGGTGCAGCCAACGATCAGATCGGGCGTCTCGCCGACCTTGGCCAGTTGCAGGAGCGCCTCTTCGCCGATGATCGTCTGGTGCATCAGCACGTGGTTCAGCACGCTGCCGAGCGCGTAATTCGTGTCGGCGTGGGTGGCCGCGACCTCGACCGCCTCCGAGATCGCGATTCCCAGTGACCCGGTCGAGGACGGGTTGGCCGCCAGCACCGCCCGTCCCGCGTTGGTGAGGTCGGACGGCGACGGGTGGATCACGCCCCCGAACGTCTCGATCATGATCCGCCGATACGGCTTCTGGTCATAGGACGAGCGGACCTGCCAGACCTCGCACTCGAGCCCGAACTGCGCGCACGCGAACGCCAGCGCGGTGCCCCACTGACCGGCGCCGGTCTCGGTGGTGAGCCGCCGGACGCCGGCGCGGGCGTTGTAATACGCCTGCGGCACGGCGGTGTTCGGCTTGTGCGACCCGGCCGGCGAGACGCCCTCGTACTTGTAATAGATGCGGGCCGGGGTACCGAGCGCCTTCTCGAGCCGGTGGGCCCGGTACAGCGGCGACGGCCGCCAGAGCCGATAGACGTCGAGGACCTCGCCGGGGATGTCGACGTAGCGGTCGGTGGTGACCTCTTGCATGATCAGCTCGATCGGGAACAGCGGCGCCAGGTCGTCCGGTCCGATCGGCTGCAGGGTCCCGGGATGCAGGACCGGCGGCGGCGCAACGGGCAGATCGGCGACCACGTTGTACCACTGCGTGGGCATTTCGGACTCGTCCAGCAGGATTTTGTCGTCGGCGTCACTCGGCATGGCAGCAGACATGCAGCGCAGAATCATCCGGCGCGTCCTCTACCCTCTTAGACCATGCCGGCCATCGTTCTTGTCGGTGCCCAGTGGGGCGATGAGGGCAAGGGCAAGGCCACCGATCTACTCGGCCGGCGCATCGATGCCGTCGTCAAGTTCAACGGCGGAAACAACGCCGGACACACCATCGTCATCGGCACCGGCGAGCAGCGCGAGAAGTACGCCCTGCACCTGCTGCCGTCGGGGATCCTGACGCCGGGCGTCACCGCGGTCATCGGCAACGGGGTGGTCATCGACCTGGCCGTCCTCTTCCAGGAACTCGAGGGGCTGCAGTCGCGCGGCGTCGACACCAGCGGGCTGGTCGTCAGCTCCAACGCCCATGTGATCCCGTCCTACAACACCACGCTCGACAAGGTCACCGAGCGGTTCCTCGGTAACCGGCGCATCGGTACCACCGGCCGTGGCATCGGGCCGACCTACGCCGACAAGATGGCCCGGGTCGGCATCCGGATTCAGGACCTGTTCGATGAGGACGGACTGCGGGCCAAGGTCGAGGGCGCGCTGAGCCTGAAGAACCAGATACTGGTCAAGATCTACAACCGCCGGGCGGCCGAACCCGACGCGGTGGTCGAGGAGTTGCTCTCCTACGCCGACCGGCTACGGCCGATGGTGGCCGACACGCCACTGCTGCTCGAGGGAATGCTCGACGAGGGCAAGACCGTCGTGCTCGAGGCCGGTCAGGCGACGCTGCTCGACGTCGATCACGGCACCTACCCCTTCGTCACCTCCTCCAACGCGACCTCCGGCGGCGCGTGCACCGGCAGTGGCATCCCGCCGACCCGGATCAGTGGCGTGATCGCGGTCGCGAAGGCGTATACGACCCGCGTCGGCGAGGGGCCGTTCCCGACCGAACTGCTCGATGACATGGGCGAGCGGCTGCGTCAGGTCGGCGCCGAGTTCGGCACCACGACGGGACGTCCGCGGCGCTGCGGCTGGTTCGACGCGGTGATCTGCCGCTACGCGCAGCGGATCAACGGCGTCACCGACTTCGTGCTGACCAAGCTCGACGTGCTCACCGGGCTCAACCGAGGTGCCGGTGTGCGTGGGCTACGAGATCGACGGCGTCGTGCACCGCGAGATGCCGATGACCCAGCAGCAGTTCGCGCGGGCGGTGCCGGTGTATGAGACGTTCCCCGGTCTGGTCGCAGGACATCAGCCACGCGACCACCCTCGACGACCTGCCGAACAACGCGCGCAAGTACGTCGATGCGCTCGAGTCGATGATCAAGGCGCCGATCTCGGCGATCGGGGTCGGCCCGGGGCGCGATGAGACGATCGCGGTCCACGATCTGCTGGCACTGCTGCGCTCCTCGCTCGCTTCGCGTCGCTGCGAGCCTCCGCATGAGCAGCTCGCATGGCTAGGCTTGGCTCGTGCGATCTGGTCATCGGTCGGGGGCGCGGGAGCATGCGCTCTGCCTCGCGTTCGCGGCTGATCCGAGCGTCACTGCGCTGATCTGCGCGCCGGGAAACGCCGGCACGGCCGCGGTCGCCCAGCAACGAGGCGTTGATCCGCTCGATCCGGCCGCGGTTGCCGCCCTGGCGGTCGAGGTCGCCGCGGATCTCGTGGTGATCGGTCCTGAGGCGCCGCTCGTCGCCGGCGTCGCCGACGCGGTTCGGGCCGCCGGAATCGCCTGCTTCGGACCGTCCGCCGCGGCCGCGCAGCTCGAGGGCAGCAAGGCGTTCGCGAAGGAAGTCATGGCGCAGGCCGGCGTGCCGACCGCCCAGTCCTACCTGTGCTGCAACCCGGGCGCGGTGAAAGAGGCGCTGGCCGAGTTCGGTCCGCCCTACGTCGTCAAGGACGACGGACTCGCGGCCGGCAAGGGAGTCGTCGTCACCGATGACCTCGATGTCGCTCTGGCTCACGCGGCCCGCTCCGGCAAGATCGTCGTCGAGCAGTACCTGGACGGCCCCGAGGTGTCGCTGTTCTGCGTCACCGACGGGGTGACGGTGGTGCCGCTGCTGCCGGCCCAGGACTTCAAGCGGGTCGGCGACGGAGACACCGGTCCGAACACCGGCGGCATGGGGGCCTACGCGCCGCTGCCCTGGCTGCCGGTCGGATTCGTCGACGAGATCGTCGCCACGGTCGCCCAGCCGACGATCGACACGATGGCTCGCCGGGGCACGCCGTTCAGCGGTCTGCTCTACATCGGCCTGGCCGTCACCAGCCAGGGTCCGCGGGTCATCGAGTTCAACGCGCGGTTCGGTGACCCCGAGACCCAGGTCGTGCTCGCCCTGCTCGAGACGCCGCTCGCCGGGCTGTTGAACGCGGCCGCCACCGGCACACTCGATCGGCACCCGCCGCTGCAATGGCGCGACGGCGCCGCGGTCACCGTCGTGATCGCCGCCGCCGGGTATCCGGAGGAACCGCGATCGGGCGACGTGATCACCGGGGCCGACGCGGCCGGCGTCATCCATGCCGGCACCCGCCGCCGTGACGACGGCGCGATCGTGTCGGCCGGTGGGCGCGTCCTGTCGGTCACCGCAACCGCCGCTGACCTCGATGGCGCGCGGCGGGCGGCGTACGAGCTCGCGACGTCCGTCCACCTGGACGGGTCGCACTACCGACGTGACATCGCGGCCACGGCGGCGATGACGGCAGTGCCGCAGCCGTAGCGGCGAGCCGATCGCGGGCGCACCCTTGGAGGGTGCGCGACGCGGGCGGCAGCCACGGTGGGTACGACGTGCGGGTGCTCGCCGTCGGTGACATCCGGGATCTCGACGCGCCGGGATCTCACCAGCGGCACCTCGATCAGCTGCCGCCGCCTCGGCTTCCGACCGGAGTGCTCGTAGTCGTGCTCACGGTCGTGCTCGCGGTCGCGGTCGTCATCTCGGCCCGGCATCCGAATCAGCTCCCGGTGCCGGCGCCAACGGTGTCGGCGGTGGCGCCGTCGCCCGCTCAGCTGGCGTTGGCGCAGCTGCAGACGACGGCCGACCAGACGGTCGCTCTGAGCGATTACTCGATCGCTCGAGAACGTCCACCCGAACTGCCCATCGATCGCGATCGGGGACGCGAATCAGGTCGCCACGATGACGCGGGTCGTCGAGCTCTATCAGGGTGGCTTCTCGCTGCGTGACTCCGAGCTCGGATCGGGGGTGACCGGCGTCTGCTCGGCCACCCTGCGCTTCGCCAGCCCGGTGGGCGCGACGCTGGTGGTCACCGTGATCGCGCCGCCGAACGCATTGACGCCGTTCGCGATCACTTCGATCAGTGGCTTCGCAGGGGCACGCGATGTCGGCACGGTCGTCGAGGGCTGGCGGGTCGAGGTCGGCATCGTCGGGCCGCTGGACGCGTTGATCGGCGAGTCCGCACTGCTCGCGATCGCCACCGATGCTCGGATGCGCTGGTAGGCGCAGCTGAATGAATCGCTCGCAGCTCTTGATGACATTGCCGAACCGGGCGCCGCGATGCACCCTGGATGGGTGAGCGACGACGGCGTCGGCACCGTCGACCTGGAGCTGGTCGCGATCGACGGCGTCGCGGTCGACGTTGGCGATTCCGCGATGCCGACGAGCCAGGATGTCGTCGAGATGCACCGTCCTCACCGCGGCCCGCAGCCGCCCGACTGGACCGCCCGCCTGCCACGACTGGATGAGCCACCCACCTCGCGTCCCGACGGTTGCCCTGGTAGCGGCCGCAGTCGTCGGACTCGGCATCGCGGTCGCGGTCGTGGCGCCGGAGCATTCGGCGTCCGCCCCTCGGTCCGCGCCGTCGAGGACAGCACGGCGCCCGCGGTCGATCCCGACGTTGCTTCCAGGGCGGCGATGCTGTCCCTGGCCAATTCCACCGACGCGCTCTACGACTACGACGTCGCCGGGTTCTATCCGCACTGCCCGGGCGGCACCCAGCAATACCCTGATCCGGTCGATGCGGTGGTCGCGACGGTGCACAGCGATCTGCCGCAGTTCTCCTTCGAGGGGGCCACCCGCGGCGTCGATCTGGCCGGGGTCTGCTCGTTGCGGGTCCGGGAAGCCGATAGTCAGGGGACGGTGCTGGTCGTCGGCGTCGATTCACCACCGACCACCGGCGGAACTCCAGGGCACCGTGACGCTGAACAGCGGAGCGCGCTCGCTCCTCGACGTCGTCGCCCAGACCGACGAGGGGTGGCGCCTCGAGGTACTCGCCACCGGCGCAATCGGGGCACTACCGTCACTGCCGGCCATGCAGAACATCGTGGCCGACGCCCGCATGACCTGGTAATGACTGACGGTGGGTCGCCGTAGGGAACAATGACCGCGTGATCCCCAACGTGCTGGCCGGGCGCTACGCATCGCGTCCGATGATCGATATCTGGTCGCCGGCCGCGAAGGTGGTGGCCGAGCGGAAGCTCTGGGTCGCGGTGCTCGCCGCGCAGCACGAACTCGGTGTGCCGGCGGCGCGACGGCGCGATCGATGCCTATCAGCGGATCGTCGATCAGGGCACGGACGGCGTCGACCTGGACTCGATCCGCGAACGCGAGCGGGTGACCCGGCACGACGTCAAGGCCCGCATCGATGAGTTCGCGGCACTGGCCGGTTTCGAACAGATCCATCGCGGGATGACCAGCCGCGACCTGACCGAGAACGTCGAGCAGTTGCAGATCCGCGACTCGCTGCGCCTCATCCGGCGCAAGGTGCTCGCGACGCTGACCCGGTTGGCCCGACGCGCCGCCGAGTACGACACGCTCGTCATCGCCGGACGTAGCCACAATGCGGCGGCGCAGGCGACCACGCTCGGCAAGCGTTTCGCCAACACGGCCGACGAGCTGCTGGTGGCGCTGGCCCGCCTCGACGATCTGATCGCCCGTTACCCGTTGCGGGGATCAAGGGGCCGGTCGGCACGTCGCAGGACATGCTCGACCTGCTCGGCGGCGACCCGGTCAAACTGGCCACCCTCGAGGTGAAGATCGCGCAGCACCTCGGATTTGCGCACACCCTGACGAGCATCGGCCAGGTGTATCCGCGATCGCTCGACTACGACGTTCTGTCGGCGCTGGTCCAGCTGGCCGCCGGCCCGTCCTCGTTCGCCAAGACATTGCGGCTGATGGCCGGCAACGAGCTGGTGACCGAGGGGTTCCAGGCCGGCCAGGTCGGGTCCTCGGCGATGCCGCACAAGATGAATACCCGCAGTGCCGAGCGCATCAACGGGTTCATGGTCGTGATCCGGGGCTATGCCTCGATGACCGCGGAGCTCGCCGGCGACCAGTGGAACGAGGGCGACGTCTCGGACTCGGTGGTCCGCCGGATCGCGCTGCCTGATGCCTTCTTCGCACTGGACGGGCTGTTCGAGACCACGCTGACCGTCCTCGACGAGTTCGGTGCCTTCCCGGCGGTGGTCGCCCGTGAGCTCGACCGCTACCTGCCCTTCCTGGCAACCACGAAGGTGCTGATGGCCGCCGTACAGCGCGGAGCGGGCCGCGAACAGGCGCATGAGGTCATCAAGGAGAACGCAGTGTCGGTGGCCCTGTCGATGCGCGAACGGGGCAGCGAACGAAACGAGCTCTTCGAACGGCTGGCCGGCGACCCGCGACTCGGTATGACGGCGGCCGAGCTGGACGCATTGCTGGCCGAGCCGATCGGCTTCACCGGCGCGGCCCGGGCGCAGGTGGCTGCCGTGGTGACCGCGGTGAACAACGCACTAGCGTCCGACCCAGACGCCGCGACCTACAGCCCGGAGCCGATCCTGTGACTGCGCCAGCCGAGCTGCGGCACCTGCACAGCGGCAAGGTACGCGACCTGTACGCCACTCCCGACGGTGATCTGGTGATGGTGGCCAGCGACCGGATCAGTGCCTTCGACTACATCCTGCCGACCACGATCCCCGATAAGGGCGCGATCCTCACCGCGCTCACCGAGTGGTGGTTCGAGCGGCTCGCCGACCTCGTGCCCAACCATCTGATCAGCACGACCGACCCGGTGATTCCACCCGAGTGGCGCGGACGGGCGATGCTCTGCCGCCAGCTCGAAATGGTGCCGGTCGAGGCGGTTGCCCGCGGCTACCTGACGGGATCAGGTCTGCTCGACTACAACCGGACCGGGGCCGTTTGCGGCGTCGCGCTACCGCCCGGGCTCAGCGATGGCGACCAGCTGCCCGAGCCGATCTTCACCCCGGCGACGAAGGCGGCCCTCGGTGAGCACGACGAGAACGTGTCTTACGAGGTGGTGGCGCAGACCGTCGGGGCCGACACCGCCGCCGAGCTGAAGGCCTTGACGCTGGCGATCTACCGGCGGGCATCCGACATCGCCCGCGACCGCGGCATCATCCTGGCCGACACCAAGTTCGAGTTCGGCCGCGACACCGGCGGCCGGCTGGTCCTGGGTGACGAGGTGCTGACCCCCGACTCGTCGCGCTTCTGGCCGGCCGAGGACTGGGCGCCCGGGCACGCGCCGCTGAGCTTCGACAAGCAGTACGTGCGCAACTGGCTGCTCTCGCCGGCCTCGGGTTGGGACCGCGCCAGCGGCGAGGCGCCGCCGCCGCTGCCCGACGATGTCGTCGCGCAGACCCGGGCTCGCTACATCGAGGCCTACGAGCGGCTGACCGGGGCGCGTTTCTAGAACGGGATCGAGCCGCATCCGGGGCCGTTAGGCTGGGCGCCGAGCAGATTGGCGCAAGAGCTATAGCTGACAGTGGGGAGTAACCGTGGCCCGCGTGGTCGTCGATGTGGTGCTCAAACCCGAGATCCTGGATCCGCAGGGGCAGGCGATCCTCGGTGCGCTCGGCCGGCTGGGCATCGACGGGGTGCAGAGCGTGCGGCAGGGCAAGCACTTCGAGCTCGAGATCGATGAGGCGGTCGATGACGAGGCGCTCGAGACGATCGCGGACACCTTGCTGGCCAACCCGGTCATCGAAGACTTCACGATCAGCCGGCTGTAGGAGACGGAAACCGTTGAAGCCGCGATCCGTGGAAAAGGTAGCCTGATCCTGTGCCGAGTCGCATTGGTGTTGTCACCTTTCCCGGCAGTCTCGACGATCGGGACGCGCTGCGGGCCGTCCGGATCGCCGGCGCCGAAGCCGTCCCGCTCTGGCACGCCGACCCCGATCTGCATCAGGTCGACGCGGTGGTCCTGCCCGGCGGCTTCTCCTACGGCGACTACCTGCGCTGCGGGGCCATCGCCCGCTTCGCCCCGGTGATGAGATGCGATCGTTGCCGCCGCCAACGACGGGATGCCGGTACTCGGCATCTGCAACGGTTTCCAGGTGCTCTGCGAGGCGCAGCTGCTGCCGGGCGCGCTGGTGCGAAACGACCACCAGAAGTTCGTCTGCCGCGACCAGCGCCTCGAGGTCGCCAGCGTCGCGACCGGTGGACGAGCGGCCTGACCGAACTCGGCCAACTGGTGATTCCGCTGAAGAACGGCGAGGGCGGTTATGTGGCCGATCAGGCCACCCTGGACGAACTCGAGGCCAATGATCGGGTCGTGCTGCGCTACGTCGGCGGCAACCCGAACGGCTCGTATCGCAACATCGCCGGTATCGCCAACGCGGCCGGCAACGTCGTCGGGATGATGCCGCACCCCGAGCACGCGGTCGACCCGCTCACCGGCCCGTCCATGGACGGTCTGGGCATCTTCGCATCGGTCCTGTCGGCGTTGAAGACCGCCGCCGAGGCGGACGCCGCGTGACGAACACGATGACCGTCGACACGGTGACGGCCGCCACCGAGACCCCGGACGTCCCGCAACCGTTCAAGGAGCTCGGGCTCGCCGACGACGAGTACGCGCGCATCCGCGAGATCCTCGGCCGGCGCCCCACCAGCGCCGAGCTGGCGATCTATTCGGTGATGTGGAGCGAGCACTGCTCGTACAAGTCCTCGAAGGTGCACCTGAAGCAGTTCGGCGAGAAGGCGCCCAAAACGGACGCGCTGCTGGTCGGCCCGGGTGAGAACGCGGGCGTGGTCGACGTCGGCGACGGCTGGGCGGTCACCTTCAAGATCGAGTCCCACAACCACCCGTCCTACGTCGAGCCGCACCAGGGCGCGGCCACCGGCGTCGGCGGCATCGTGCGCGACATCCTGACGATGGGCGCGCGCCCGGTCGCGGTCCTCGACTCGCTGCGGGTCGGGCCGGCCGATGCGGCGGACACGGCCCGCGTGCTGCCCGGGATCGTCTCCGGCGTCGGTAGCTACGGCAACTGCCTGGGCCTGCCGAACATCGGCGGCGAGGTGGTCTTCGACGCCAGCTACGCAGGCAACCCGCTGGTCAACGCTCTGTGCGTCGGCGTGCTGCGCTCCGACTCGATCAAGCTGGCCAAGGCGGACGGCCCCGGCTCGCTCGTCGTGCTCTTCGGCGCGCGGACCGGTGGCGACGGCATCGGGGGCGCGTCCGTCCTCGCGAGCGCCACCTTCGACGACGCCAAGCCGTCCAAGCGACCGGCCGTCCAGGTCGGTGACCCGTTCGCCGAGAAGGTACTCATCGAGTGCTGTCTCGAGATCTTCGCCGCCGACCTGGTCACCGGCATCCAGGATCTGGGCGCCGCCGGCCTGTCCTGCGCTACGACGGAGCTGGCCGCGGCCGGGACCGGTGGCATGGACATCGGCCTCGATAAGGCGCCGCTGCGCGACGAGTCGTTGACGCCCGAAGAGATCCTGATGAGCGAGTCGCAGGAACGGATGATGGCCGTCGTCGCCCCGGACAAGCTCGACGGTTTCCTCGAGATCTGCCGCAAGTGGGACGTGCTGGCGACCGTGATCGGCTCGGTCACCGACACCGGCCGGCTGCGGATGTGGTGGCACGACGAGCAGATCGTCGACCTGCCGCCGAAGACGGCCGCGCTGGAGGGCCCGGTCTATGACCGCCCGATCGAGCGTCCGGCCAGCCAGAATGCGCTGATCGCCAACCACGGCGACCTGGCCCGGCCGAGCACGCCCGACGAACTGCGCGCCACGCTGCTGACGATGATCGGCTCACCCAACCTGGCCGACAAGTCCTGGGTGACCGACCAGTACGACCGCTACGTGCTGGGAAATACGGTGCTGGCGCAGCCCGAGGACGCCGGCCTGATCCGGATCGGCGATGACGACGATCCGCATGCGCGCGGCGTCGCGCTCGCCACCGACGGCAATGGCCGTTACACGATGCTCGACCCGTATCACGGTGCGCAGCTGGCGCTGGCCGAGGCGTACCGCAACGTCGCCACCACCGGCGCCCGTCCGCTGGCCGTCACGAACTGCCTGAACTTCGGCTCGCCCGAGGATCCCGGCGTCATGTGGCAGTTCAGTCACGCGGTGCGCGGGCTGGCCGACGCCTGCCAGGTGCTCGGGGTTCCGGTGACCGGCGGCAACGTCAGCTTCTACAACCAGACCGGCAACGTCGCGATCCTGCCCACGCCGGTCATCGGCGTGCTCGGTGTCATCGATGACGTCAGCACCCGGATCCGGCACGCGTTTCGCACCGATGGCGCCGCGATCTATCTGCTCGGCGAGACCCGCGATGAGCTCGACGGCTCGCAGTGGGCGCATGTAGTACACGACCATCTCGGGGGCCGGCCGCCCCGGGTCGATCTCGTGCGGGAGCGCATCCTGGCCGGCGTGCTGGCGGACGCGGCGAAGGCCGGCCTGCTCGATTCGGCGCACGACGTCTCGGACGGCGGCCTGGCCCAGACGCTGGTCGAGAGCTGCCTGGACGGCGGGGTCGGGGCTCAGATCACCTTGCCCGGATCCGACCCGTTCGTGGCCCTCTTCTCGGAGTCATCCGCCCGGGTCGTCGTCAGCGTCAGTTCGCAGCACGAGGACGAGTTCATTGCGCTGTGCGTCGACAGCGGGCTGCCGCAGCAGCGGATCGGACGCACCGACGTGCTCGTAAGCCGAACTCTCGTTCACCGATCTGTTCAGCGTGCCGTTGGACGAGCTGCGCGAGTCGTTCGCCGCGGCGCTGCCAGCCCTGTTCGGTTAGCCGATGGCGGCCCTCGCAGAGACGGCGGCGACCTACACGCGCGCAGATCGAGGGCCTGCTGTCCTGGCTCGATGACCCTGCCGGCGGCCGACTTCGCCCGTCCGTCCGTACTGCCGGGTTGGGATGTACGCACGCTGGTCGGACACATTGCGATGGCGCGACGCGGGCAACACCGCTCGCCTGGGTGACCGTTCCGGCGGGCGTCGCGATCGCGCCGCACCAATACGTTCGCGCCTATGCGGACGCCCGCGACGACATCGCCGACCGAACCGCGGCGGTGACCGGCGATCGCAGCGGCGCCGAGCTGATCGCGACGATCCGGGCCCACCCGTCGTTGACGGACGCCATCGCCGACCTCGACGCCCGCACCGTGATCGCCGGGGCCCGCGGGCCGATCACCGCGCAGGACTGGATCAGCACCCGGTTGCTCGATGTGACGATCCACACCGACGACCTGTCCCGGTCGCTGCCGGACCGCGATCCGGCGCCGATCACGCGTGACGCGATGGCCGCCGTCACCCGGTTGCTGGCCCAGATCCTGGCCGGTCAGTCGCCGGGGCGATCGGTCGAGGTCCGGGTGCCCCCATATCGCGGCGGTGCAGGCGATCGAGGGGCCCCGCCACACCCGGGGCACTCCGCCGAACACGGTCGAGACCGATCCGTTGACCTGGCTGCGGCTGGCCACCGGACGCCTCGGCTGGGCGGCCGCGGTGGCCTCGGGTGCGGTCCGCGCGAGCGGCGCGCGGGCCGATCTCGAGAGCTACCTGCCCGTCCTGTCGTGACGCTTGTTCGCCGCCGCTGCGGTTCACCCCCTAGACTCGAAGATGTGGCCCGTGCTGACGGCAAGCTGACCCACGATCTGCTCGACACCGACAAGGGACCGCAGGATGCCTGCGGGATCTTCGGAGTCTGGGCCCCCGGCGAAGAGGTCGCGAAGCTCACCTACTTCGGCCTTTACGCGTTGCAGCACCGGGGCCAAGAGGCCGCCGGCATTGCGGTGAGCGATGGCTCGTCGATCGTCGTGTTCAAGGACCTCGGCCTGGTCAGTCAGGTATTCGACGAGTCGACCTTGGCCGCGCTGACGGGCCATATCGCGGTCGGACACACGCGCTATTCGACTACCGGGTCATCGACCTGGGAGAACGCGCAGCCGAGCTTCCGCACGACCCCGACCGGCACCGGCATCGCGCTCGGCCACAACGGCAACCTGGTCAACACCGCCGAGCTGGCCGAGCAGGCCATCCAGGCCGGCGTCGTCGCCGGCTCGATCAACGCCACCACCGACTCTGATCTGCTGACCGCACTGCTCGCCGCCCGTCCCGACGTCAGCGTCGAGCAGGCCGCGATGGAGGTGCTGCCGCAAGATCTCGGGCGCGTACTCGCTGGCCTTCATGGATGAACACACCCTCTACGCCGCCCGCGATCCGCAGGGCGTGCACCCACTCGTGCTCGGCCGCCTGGATCGGGGCTGGGTCGTCACCTCCGAGACCGCGGCCCTCGACATCGTCGGCGCGGCGTTCGTGCGTGAGATCGAGCCCGGCGAGCTGATCACCATCGACGCCGAGGGGCTGCGCTCCCAGCATTTCGCTGCCGCCGCACCCAAGGGCTGCCTGTTCGAATACGTCTACCTGGCCCGTCCCGACACCACGATCAGTGGACGCTCGGTGCACTCGACCCGGGTCGAGGTCGGCCGTCGGCTCGCCCGTGAGCACCCGGTCGAGGCCGACCTGGTCATCCCGGTGCCCGAGTCCGGCACGCCCGGCCGCGATCGGGTTCGCCGAAGAGTCCGGCATCCCCTACGGCCTGGGCCTGGTCAAGAACTCCTACGTCGGACGGACCTTCATCCAGCCGTCCCAGACCATCCGTCAGCTCGGCATTCGGCTCAAGCTGAACCCGCTGCGTGATGTGATCCGCGGCAAGCGGCTCGTCGTCGTCGATGACTCGATCGTGCGCGGCAACACCCAGCGGGCGCTCGTGCGGATGTTGCGCGAAGCCGGGGCGCTCGAGGTGCACGTCCGGATCGCGTCGCCGCCGGTGAAATGGCCCTGCTTCTACGGCATCGACTTCGCCTCGCCGGGCGAGCTGATCGCCAATGGTCTCGACGTCGACGGCATCCGGGCATCGGTCGGCGCCGACTCGCTGGGCTACGTCTCGCTCGAGGGTCTGATCGCGGCGAGCGAGCAGCCCAAGACCCGACTCTGCCGGGCCTGCTTCGACGGCATCTACCCGATTCCGCTGCCCGAGGTGATGGGCGGCAAGCACGTGCTCGAGGGGATCGCGAAGTCGGTGCAGAACAGTGCCGACGTTGCTGGTCAGGCTCACCCGGATCACCAGCCGGCGACGTTCGGATACGACTCGCTCGCTCGACCGTGATCCTGGCGTGACGACCTACAGCGCGGCCGGTGTCGACATCGTCGCCGGCGAGCGAGCGGTCGACCTGATGAAGACCTCGGTCGCACGCACCGTGCGGCCTGAGGTGCGTGGTGGGCTCGGTGGCTTCGCCGGCCTGTTCGACCTCGACCTGAGTCGCTACCCGCGCCCGGTCCTGGCCAGCTCGACCGACGGCGTCGGCACTAAGATCGCGATCGCCCGGGCTCTAGATCGGCACGACACGATCGGCATCGACCTGGTCGCCATGGTTGTCGATGACCTGGTCGTAGTCGGGGCCGAGCCGCTATTCCTCAACGATTACATCGCCACCGGGGCGGTCGTGCCCGAGCGGATCGCGGCGATCGTCAGCGGCATCGCCGAGGGCTGCGTCCAGGCCGGGTGCGCCCTGATCGGCGGCGAGACGGCCGAGCATCCCGGGCTGATGGCGCCGGATGAGTACGACATCAGTGGCACCGGAATCGGTGTCGTCAACGCCGACGCCATTCTCGGGCCGGACCGGGTCGAGGTCGGCGATGTGCTGATCGCGCTCGGGTCCTCGGGCCTGCACTCCAACGGGTACTCACTCGTCCGGCATGTGATCGCCAGCGCCGGGTTGTCGCTGTCAGATACTCCCGCCGAACTGGGTGGGCGGACGCTCGGCGAGGAACTGCTGACGCCGACCCGGATCTACGCCCTGGACTGCTTGGCGCTGGCCGCCCAATGCGACGCCCACGCCTTCGCGCACATCACCGGTGGCGGCCTTGCCAACAACCTCGCTCGTGTGTTGCCGGCCGGGTTGTCGGCCACGGTCGACCGGTCCACCTGGACGCCGGCGCCGATCTTCGGCCTTTTGGCCGCGGCCGGCCAGATCGCGGTGGATCAGCAGGAACTGACGTTCAACCTCGGGGTCGGCATGGTCGCGGTGATTGCAGCGGATCGGGTGGATGACGCGTTGGCGCTCGCGGCGAGCCGCGGACTCAGCGCGTGGGTACTCGGCACTGTGCAAGCCGGGTCGGGCTCGGTGTCGATGGTTGGGTCACCCGGTCGTTAGGTCGCCGGGTATTCGCCTCGGGCATCCGCTCAGTGAGCGGTGCCGGTCCAGCGGTCGGGTTCGTATTCGTCCTCGTCGTCATCGGTAATAGCGCCGATGCCGGCAGAGCTGGAAGCGCCGGATGAGCTCGAAGAGCTTCCCGGACCACCTAGTTCGCGCTGCAGTGCATCCAAATCGGTGGAATGGGAGTTGTACTTCAGATCCCGGGCCACTTTTTGCTGCTTAGCCTTCGCACGGCCGCGCCCCATGGCTCGACCCCCTCGCTCACGCGCTCATCCGGTCACCGCTGGGAAGGGCAGACAACCGGGAAGTTTGTTATTCGTGTTTGAGAGCTTACCTCGCGGTACTTCGTCTTCGCATCCAGCCACCGATCCGCCCGTGTGTCGGGCTCTGTTTCGCGTCGGCGCGCGTTGCTTCGGCGTTATTCCATCCACTGCGAACGCCGTTCCCGCGCCAGTAATTCGGGGCGTCGCTACTTTCAGTAGTCAGATTTATTACGGCACGCCGTCAGAGGATCTTCTTCACCAAAGCGACACCAAGTCCGTCGATGGCACACTGTGGACAGGTGGCCAAACTTCCGTAGGAAGTTCCCAAGATCATGTGCATACTAAGGGGCGTAACGTTGGAACAGGACCAGTGTTACAAATAGCCCATAAGGAGGGCACAGCACAATGACCGCATCTCGCCACCGGCCTGAGTCGGAGCCACTGCTGACACCGTCCGAAGTCGCCACGCTGTTCCGCGTCGACCCCAAGACCGTCACCAGGTGGGCGAAAGCTGGCAAGTTGACCTCGATCCGCACCCTCGGCGGTCACCGCCGGTACCGCGAATCTGAGGTCCGCTCGCTGCTCGAGGGCAACACCCACCCGACCGTGGACGCCTGACGGGCGACCACGTGGAGCGCGCAGATGGCGTGTCCGATCACCAGCGGGTGGTGCGGGCACGCCATTCGCATGTCACCGGGTTTTGTTTCTATATATTTCTTACAAAATCATGATCTGGGGCCATCTGCGAGGTTGGCATGTTCCTGCCAGCAGTTCGACCTTGACTCCCACCCGGATGTCGCTGTGAGTCAAGCAAATCGGCCCTCTCAGTCACTACACCCATAGGGGTAGGGAAGCGCGACCTCTAAATAGATGTATGATTCATGCAACGACTAGGGGTGCATTTCCGTGCCATTTGATCCACACACTCACCACATCGCCACCATCCTTCGAGACCGTCGCCGACGTGGCCGACAACTGCGTCCGATTGATGCGCGGCTTCGCCCGAGTCAAGACACAGCTCTTGGCGATGGCGCGCGATGACGCGTACTGGTCCGGGTATCTGCTCATCAGTCGGCTGGTCAGTCGATGGCCCGATCCGATCGAGTGACCTGGCCGAGAAGGTGCAGGCCGACCCGTCGACCGTGAGCCGACAGGTCGCGACGCTGGTCAAGGACGGCTACGTCGAGCGCCAAGCCGACCCGATGGACGGACGGGCCAGCCTGCTGGTGATCACCGAGCGGGGCCGACAATTCCACGCCGAGCACGTCCGACTCCGCAACGAGCACTATCAGCGCGTGCTGGCCGACTGGACCGAGCAGGAGTGCCAGACCTTCGCCGCGATGACGGCGCGCTTCAGCGACGACATCGATGCCGCCCAATCGAGTTGGTTCGAGGGACGCCACAGCGTCGGCCTGCCCGCGGGGACCGGTGCCCGTCGATGAGTGCGGCCACCGATACCGACACCGGCTCGGGTCCCAGTACTAGCGCGGCCAATCCTGACCCGGGCACGGGCGGACTCAGCCACCGACAGATCCTGACGATCCTCACCGGCCTGCTGCTGGGCATGTTCCTCGCCGCACTTGATCAGACCATCGTCTCGACGTCGATCCGCACGATCGGCGATGACCTCCACGGCTTGTCGGCCCAGGCCTGGGTGACGACGTCGTTCCTGATCACGTCAACCCTGACAACGCCGATCTACGGCAAGCTCTCTGACATCTACGGTCGCAAGCCGATCTTCCTGACCGCCATCGCCGTCTTCATCTCGGGTTCCGCGCTGTGCGGTCTGGCCACCTCGATGTACATGCTGGCCGCGTTCCGGGCCTTCCAGGGCCTCGGTGCCGGTGGCCTGCTGTCGGTCGCGATCGCAATCCTGGCCGACATCGTGTCGCCGCAACAGCGCCCCCGCTACCTCGGCTACACGATGTCGACGATCATGAGCGCGAGCGTTCTCGGGCCGTTGATCGGTGGTCTGCTGTCCGGTCAGGCGCAGATATTCGGCATCGCGGGCTGGCGCTGGATCTTCTACGTCAACGTCCCGATCGGGATCCTCGCGCTCATCGTCGTCAACCGAGTTCTGAAGCTGCCGCCGAAGCCACCCGTCAGCGCCCGCATCGACTGGCAGGGAGCGATCGTCCTGGCCGCCGGCCTGGTGCCGCTGTTGATCGTCGCCGAGCAGGGCCGGATCTGGGGCTGGGCCTCGCCGGGCGCGCTCGCCTGTTACCTGGGTGGCCTGATCGGCGTCATCGCATTCGTCTGGATCGAGTTGCGGATGGGCGATGCGGCCCTGTTGCCGATCCGGCTGTTCCACATCCACGCCTTCCGCGTGGCATCAGGGCAGTCCTTCGTCGTCGGAATAGCGATGCTGGGCGGGATGGCCGCGATCCCGCTGTATCTGCAGATCGTCAAAGGCGCGTCGCCGGTGCGGGCCGGACTGCTGATGCTGCCGCTAGTGCTCGGTCTGATGACGACCTCGCTGCTGACCGGGCGCCGGATCTCGCGTACCGGCCATTACCGCAAGTTCCCGATCGTCGGCTGTGTCCTGATGATTGTTGGGTTCCTGCTGCTGTCCACGGTCGGCGCCGACTCACCGCTTTGGCACACCGACATCTTCATGGGCCTGTTCGGTGTGGGCCTGGGCCTGCAGATGCAGACGATCCAGCTGTCGATGCAGAACTCGGTCGAACCGCGTGACATCGGCGTGGCCAGCTCCTCCGGCACCTTCTTCCGCCAGCTCGGCGGCACGCTCGGGGCGGCGGTGTTCCTCTCGATCCTGTTCTCGGCGGCTCCCGGCAAGATCGCCGGAGCGGTCAAGACGGCCGCGAAGACCCCGGCGTTCCAGCAGGCCGCGGCGAGCCATCCCGGTCAGCTCGCCACCGTGACGAGCAGCGGTGGCTCGCTCAACGACACGTCGTTCCTCAGCTCGCTGAATCCGGTGCTCGCGCACCCGTTCCTGGTCGGATTCTCGGGGGCGATGGATCTCGTGTTCATCGTCGGAGCGTTCGTCGTGATTCCGGCGCTAATCCTGGCGCTGCTGGTTCGTGAGGTTCCGCTGCGCCGCATGTCGGGCATCGAAGCGGCCGCTAAAGCGGCCGCCGACGCCGCGGCGAGGAAGGCGGCGGAGCAGACTGCGAACCTCGAGCGGGCCGAAGGTGAATCAGTGGCCGGCGGGGATGAGGCGTCAGCGCCCGATGAGGTCAGCGAGCTGACGACTTAGCGGTCGCCGAAGAGTGGTCGGCGGGTGGGCCCGGCTGACTGAGGCGGCGAGCTGAGCCGGTCCGGCCACCGCGATCTGCAGCCGTCGAGCGGCGTCGAGATGATCGCCGCTCCAGATCATCCGCACAGCAGTCGCCGCACCGTTCGACTGGGCGCCGGTGAGGTCGTTCCGGGCGGCTTGGACCAGCCGTTCGTCGGCGGCCGGGTCGCGCTCCAGGGGGGCCGGCACGGAACCACCGCCACTTAGGGCGTCCGCCAATTGGTCGTACCAGGCGGCGATCCGTTCACCCGCCGCATCCAGTTCGACCCGCGCCGCATCGCGGCTGCCACTCGAGCGGCCGTCCTCGCGGTCCCACAGGTCGAGGACCGCCTCTGCGGTCAGCCGCAGCCCGGCGACCCCGGTGATCAGGGTCGTGACGTCGGCGAGCGGCACTCGTTTGGTGCCGCGTTCGGCCAGGAATTCGCGGAACGCATCGTCCAGCCGGCGCGCCGCGGCGGCGGCTAGCTCCCCCTGGGCAACGGGCCGGGGGAGAGGTTCGTACTTACCGTCGCATCGGACGCTGCCGAAGTCGACGGCGCTGCGCAGATAGCCGGCGGCGGCGGTGTAGGCCTGGCCCAGCGCGGCACCCAGGGCCGAACCCGCACCGCGCGGCCAGAACAGTAGGCCGACGACCACGCTGACCGCACAGCCCAGGGCAACATCTTCGATCCGGATGAGGCCGACCTTCCACCCGCCGGGCGCGATGATGTTGAACAGGATCACGATCGTGACGGTGAAGCCGGCCTGGCCGACGGCGAACGAGAACGCGGCCGGGGCGAGACCCGCGAAGAGCACGGCGAGCGGTAGCAGGAACCACAGCACGTCGATGTCGGTGCCGACTGCGTAGACGATCACGCCACCGACGACGAAACCCACGACCGTGCCGAGTAGACCGCGCAGTACGTTCTGACCGGTGCTCAATGCGTTCGACCTCAGCACCGACAAGGTGCCGAGGACGACCCAGAACGAATGCGCAACGCCGGACTCCTCCGCGACCAGGACGGCCAGACCAAGTCCGATCGCCCCACGCACGCTGTTGTGCAGCCACACCGATCGCCGGTTGAGGTGAGCGCCGGCGCGTTGTTCGCCGGCGGCCACTGGTCCGGGCACGCCCGCGGGCTGACGGCCGAGCAGCCGTTGCCACCAGGTGCGCTGCTCGGCGGCGACGGTGAGCGCGATGTTCGACGCGACAACCGTGACCGCAAAACCCATCTCTTGAGCCCGGAAACTGGGTTCGAGGGAACTGACCAGCTCGGACGAGGGCAGCGACGCGGTGGCGTCTTGTTCCATTGTTGTAATTGCGCCATGCAATTTCGCCAGCAATACCTGGAGGTCCTCTGAGTCGCCGGAGGTGTCAGTGCACCGCGGCCGAGCATTTCGCTGCCGCGCTGCAATACGGCCGCGGCCGCCAGCTTGACGTCACAAACCCGCAGCTGTGGATCGGTCGGATCGATCATGGCGCCGGCCTGATCGAGGATCGCGCTGAGCCAACCGATCTCATCGACCAGCCGGACGACCGTTCGGGCCGAAGTGCTCAGACCGGTTGGGCGGTAGGGGGCGCCGTAGAAGGCGGCAGCGAAGCGCGGCCGCCGCGGCCTGCGACTTCTCGATTGCGGCGTCACGCTCGACCGGCGACGCGTCGATCGGTCCGCGGGCGAATTCGACCTCGGCTCGCAATCGGGCGGCCAGCGCACCGATTGCGGTGGCGGCGGCGCTCCGCAGCGGATCGCGGGCCGGCGCGGGCCACAGTAACCGGATGGCGAGGATGCTGACGGCGGAAGCGGCGCCCCACCCCCCTAACCGAGCCGGAATGTCTGAGGCCGAACCCGGCAGTGTCACCGGCAGCACGAAGGCCAGCAGGAGCGAGGTCGACGAACCGGCCAGTACGGAACTGACCACCCCGACGAACAGCACGCCGAATCCGACGACCGTCATGGCGACGACGGCCAACCAGACGGCCTCCGGAGGCCAGCGTCCCGACGCAGACGAATACGCCACCGACGACCGCCAGCGCGATCTGGGCCTGGATTCGTTCGATCATCGGGCCGGAGTAATTGACGAACATCAGCAGCGCGAACGAACCGAACGCGGCGAAGGTCGCGAATTGCGGCTCGTCGAGCACCTTGATACCGATCGCGAACAGCGCCGGCATGATGATTGCGGTCCGCAGCCCGCGGCGGGTGGCGTTCAGATCGCCGTCGTGATGCCGTAACCACCGCAGGCCGCTTGTCAGCATGCTCATGGGGACCACCTGATCACTTCGCGGCAATCGCCGAACTGATCCTTGTACTGCCCGTCCAAGACTTGGGTCGTCAGCGCGTCGCCGATACCGTCGGGCGCCTCACCGCAGGAACCGAGCTCCCCGCTGCAGCTCGAGTCGGTGACGCAGTCGGGCAACTCTTCTGGCCGCGACTGAGGTTATCGCGCCCCAGCCCTGAGCGAGGCGCTGCGGATTCACGATCGCGGCGATGTCGCGCGTCCCGACGTAGCGAAACACCGGCGGCGGGCTCGCCGTGCTCGTCGACCGCTCGAGCTGCTGGATGCCGCGGGCGAGGCCGGCTGGGCACCGGCGGCCGGAGCATTGCCGCTGAACGAGCTCAACGCGCTGGTGGTGGGCACGGCGGAGTCGACCGGCATTGGGACGGGTCGCTGAGGTCGCCGACGATTGAGCGGACGAAGAGAGCCGAATCGGGCCGGGCTGGGCGCCAGTGGGCGTCTCGACGATGATCCGGATCCGCGGTGTCGACAGATCGGTCGCCGATGAGGTCGGGCCGTCGGTGATTGCCAGCAGCGAGTGCTGGTTGGTGGGCGCCGAGGTGTTGGAGGCGATGACCACGATGCCGATCGCCGCCGCGATGGCGACCAAAGCGAAGATCAGCCGGCGGCCGAGTTGGGCCAGCAGCGCGCGCAGGACGGAGCGCGCCGAATGCATCGATCGAGCGTACTTGGCGATGCCTGACCGCAGCGGATCGTGTCGGCGTTGTTACCAGCCGCCGCGGTGCTCCGGGACGCGGCGCACCAATGGCACCGCGAGCAGGAGCAGGGCGGCGAAGACAAGGAACACGTGGGCCAGGGTGATGCCGGGGTCGGCGCTGCGAGCGGCCAGCGCCGACACCAACGAGACCGAGATGATCGCTCCGGATTGACGGATCATGCCGCGCAGCCCGGCGACCGCGGCCACCTGGTCGGGCGCCAGTTGCATCATCGCATTGTTGGCGGCCGGCTGGCAGATGCCCATCCCGATACCGGTGACGGCGGCGCCGATCCCGAGCCAGAGGTAGGGCGTGATGCTGCCGACCGGGTAAAGCGCGATAAGGGCCAGACCGCCACCCATGATCGCGAAGCCGGCATACATCGGCCGGCGATAGCCGTACCTGCGCAGCAGCAGCACCGCGCTGCCGGCGAACACGATCATCGCGATCGCGCGGGCCGTCAGCAGGGTGCCGGCCGACAGCGAACGAATGTGATATCGGTCCTCGGCATAGACCGGCACGAGCGCGCTGAAGCCGATCGCCGCCGCGCCGTAGAGCAGGTTGATCGAATTGATGATGGCGAAGCCCTTGCCGTACAGCAGCCGAGGTGCGATGAACGGTGTCGGGGTCCGGCGCAGATGGCGCAGGAAGAAGTAGCCGAACATGATCGCCAGCGCCTCGAAGATGAAGAACCGGGGATCGGCCAGCGATGTACTCGAACCGAGTGCGGTCACCCCGTACATCGCGCTCAGGATCAGGCCGCCCAGTAGGGCGATGCCGATGAAGTCGATGCGTCCGCCGGCCTTGCGAGCACTGGCCGGGACGAACTTTATCGTCAGGATCAACACGACGATGCCGACCGGCACGTTGACGAGGAAGATCCCGCGCCAGGACCAGTAGGTGACGAAGATGCCGCCGAGGATCGGACCGGTGGCGCCGCCGATCGGGAAGATGCTGCTGAACAGACCCAGCGCCCGGTCGCGCCCGCTGCCGTACTGATCGGCGACGATGCCCGACGCCGACGGGACGAACGAGCCGCCACCGATCGACTGAAGCGCGCGCAGGCCGACGAGTTCATAGATGTTGGTCGATAGACCGCACAGCAGCGAGCTGACGGTGAACAGGATCAGACCAGTGACGAAGATCTGCTTGCGACCGAACTGCTGGCTCAGTACTCCGGCGATCGGCATCACGATGATCTGGCCGAGGGCATAGATCGTGATCGTCCAGCTGCTCCAGTTGAGCCGGGCGTGCAGGTCGTGCTGCATCGCCGGCAGCGCAGTAGCGACGATGTTCTGATCGAGTGACGACATCACCAGCGTCGTAGCGACGATCGCGAAGACGAGGTGTCGGCCGGGCAGGGGCGCGCCGTCATCGATCTTGGGGACCGTTGGCTCGGAGTCATCGATCTTGGTGACCGCGGGCTCGGCTGTCGCGGCGGCCTCGGCAACGCTGGGCTTCACCGGTTCACCACGACTTCAGATTACCTTGCTTGCCGGCAGGCAATCAAACGATAGGGACGGTCTGTGGCCCACCAGACTCCTCGGATACGGCATTACCTGGAACGTAATCGACGCGCTCCGCCGGCTGCGGTTGCCTGTTCGTATGCACACCGCCATCGCACCCGTTGCCCGCTACGACCGGACGCTTCGCACTGTCATGTGGATGGATGCTCTGCTGTCGGTGGAGCTGGTTCTGGTGGCCACGATCGCCAGCCCGGTCGTGGCGATCCTGGGTGCGAGCGGCGCCGCGCGGCTGGCCCTGGGCGTCATCGCGTTGATCTGCGCGATTCTGTTAGCCGCCTTCGGCGCGATTACCGGTGTCGTGCTGATGCTCCGGATGCGGGCCGGCGTGTACTACCTGCCCGACCGGCTGAACCTGCGCCCCCTGCCGGCCGGGATGCGCCCGACGATTGTCACTGGCCCGCAACCGACGCCCGCAGCCAAAAAATGACGGGGGGATGTGCGTAGCTGGTGCGGAGGCAACGCAGCGACGCCGAAGGCGAGCGAGGCCCGCAGCTAAATGAATTGGCGGCCAGGGGTGGGATCGAACCGCCGACCTACCGCTTTTCAGATGCGCCTTTGGTCGTTTCTGGCGGTCCGTCGAGATCCAGAATCCCGCAATTGCTGGGCTCTGGACGACGGCGAATCACGGCGGACGAGCAGAAACTGAGACCAAATCTGAGACCACGAATCTTGACGTCAAGAGATCTCGAAGGCCTTAGCCAAGGGATCTCGCTACTGCTGTAGTTCAGCGGCGCGAGTGCCGCTGTTGGACATAACTTTCGACTGCCTTCCCGGTTGATCGCCACACCCCGTCGGAACCCTGGTGAGCGTCAAGGCGTCCACGGCGGGCAGCCTGTCGAAGAGCCTCGTAGCTCAGGTCGCTTGCGACGAGAGCGCGGAGCGGAACAAGTCGAGCGGGTCCGGCGATGTTAGGAACGACGAACCGGTGCAGGTTGTCGATAACCGAACGCGCTATCAGCTCGGCAAGTGGCCCTTGGTCGCCCCGGTCGCTGGAGTCGAGCGCTTTGAGGTAGCGGTCTCGGTCGCGCTTGAAGATGATCGCCGGCGGGTAGCCGAGACGAACGAGGACAAGGTTGAGCAGTAGGCGCCCGGTGCGGCCGTTGCCGTCGATGAACGGATGGATACGTTCGAAGCGGTTGTGGAGTAGTGGCGAGCTCGATGGGCACATTGCGCGCTGCGAGATCACCGGTGGACATGGCATTGCCGAACACTGTCGACGTCGTCGACCCAACTGGTCAGCTGGGACTGGACGTCGGTCCACGGCGTCGGCGTCATCCCGCCGCCGAACGGTCGTATGTCGTGCCTGCGGAAGCTTCCCGGGCCCTCGTCCGACCCAGCATCCGGGTGCGGGGCAACGGACCAAGCCGCGTCCATCACCCGTTGGTGTACCTCACGTACCTCGGTGATGGTCAGGAGCGTGGAGGTTCGGTAGGTACCGCCGCCAGACGCCTGTGCGTAGACCCATCTCGCGGCGTCGCCGTAGCCGCGCACCTCCAGGTAGTCCTTCAAGTCTTTCGCCCCAACTGCCTTGCCGTGATCCAAGCAGCGCGGTCACCTCCCGCAGCACAAGGGTGTTCCCCTCGATAGCGGTCGAGTTGTGTGCCTCGAGATGCCAGATGTCGTCCCAGATCGCGCCGGCCTCAGATGGGCGGGGGAGTCCACCGAACTGGGCCAATTCTTCGAGCGCGGCGGCGAAGCGCTCGAAGATCGTGTCTCGACTCGGTCGCCCTCTCGGCATTGCCCATCCCTAGTTGATACAGTAAGTGACGGACTAATGGTACAGGTCAACTTGGCAAGTTGATACAGCTACCGGGCAATTAAGTGAAACTGTTCAACTTTCCCACTTCGCGGGCCGAGGAATAGCGATCACCCGCATAAGAACCGAGTGTCTCGATCGTCCGGGCCCGGTGGACCGGATCCGACTATCGATTAGGTGCGCGATCGGAAGACGCGTCCAAGCCGCCGTTTGCAGCGAGGCCCGCAGCTAAACGAATTGGTGGCCAGGGGCGGGATCGAACCGCCGACCTACCGCTTTTCAGGCGGTCGCTCGTACCAGCTGAGCTACCTGGCCCACCAAAAGACAACGCCGACGAGCATATCGGACGGGCGCAGCTTGCTCGGACGCGCAAACCTGAACCGGCAGCGACCTCACGCGGGCAGCCTTCGTCGTAGCGCTTGAGCACCAGCTCGGCGACCGCCGGATGGCTCGCCGATCGGCGGCGTGACGAAGGCGGCACCGGCCGCCAGCGCCTGCGCGCTGATCGTCTCGGCCATCCGGCCCTCGGCCAGCAGGTAGGCGGCGACCCCGAGCCCGGAGAGATCCAGCGAGCTCAGGGTGGCCAGCGACGCGGCCCGCACCTCGAATCCGATCAGCGCGGCCAGGTCGGCCGCCGCGGCGTCGAGTTCGGCCGCCGCGGTCGGATCGGACGAGCCGGTCGACACCAGCGCGACCGGTCCGGGTGGCGCCGCGCCGCGGGCTCGCCTCGATCCGATCGGCCAGCGCCTGGGTCAGCAGCGGATCGGGGCCGAGGTGCCGGGTGACGGCGGCGGTGCGGCGTCGACGGACGGCCCGCGGGATGTCGGCGGCCACGTGGTACCCGCTCGACAGCAGCGCCGGGACGATGATCATCGTGCCGTTCAGCTCGTCCAGTACGTCCTCGAGCCGGGGCAGCGCGACATCGACGAAGCCGAGCTCGACCCGCAGCCCGGGCCGCTGGGCGTGGATGTTGCGCACCAGCGAGATCAGGGTGCGGTGGCCGGCGTAGGACGCGGTGCCGTGGGCGGCGAGGACCAGGGTCGGTGGAGCGGCCGGCTTGAAGCGGTAATGCGACCCAGACGGGACTTGAACCCGCGACCTCCGCCGTGACAGGGCGGCGCGCTAACCAGCTGCGCTACTGGGCCTTGGAGCCTTTGACGACCCGAAGACGTCGACAACTCGAAAAACCGTACTGCGTACCCCCAACGGGATTCGAACCCGTGCTACCGCCTTGAAAGGGCGGCGTCCTGGGCCTCTAGACGATGAGGGCGCAAGCTGAAGGCAGCGGCCAATCATAGGGGACGGACGCCGCGGTGCTGTTAACGGCGGGTCAGCCGTCCCCGTGCTGCCGTCGACCAGGCGCCACAGCGCCAGCACGACCACGGTGCCGGCCAGCGCGCCGAGGAAGGTGCCGGCCTTGCGCAGGTCGAACTTGTCGTGGAACAGGATGCTGCCGAGCGACCCGCCGGCGTACGAGCCGACGATGCCCAGCACCGCGGTGCCGAGGCAGCCCAGCCGGACCGGGCTGCGGACCACCAGCCGGGCCAGGAATCCGACGATCAGGCCGAGGAAGAACAGGCCGACGAGTGACCAGAACATGGGCACAGTGTGCGCTCGTAGACCGGCCGCATGCCGAGCAGCCGGATCCCGTCGCCGTCGCGCAGCACCGCGGTGATCCAGCCGCCGCCGCGGCCGTGGGCCCGCAGCAGCATCGGCGTCCGGGGCCAGCTCGACCGGCTCGAAGCGGCGGTGCTCCCACTCCATCCGGGCGTGGTAGCCGGCCTCGGCCAGCGGGTAGACCGACCCGTTCGCCGGCCAGCGCCGCCCGGGTCGCGGTGAGCCGAGCGATCACGTCGTCGAGCGCGTCGACCAGCGCCGGGTTGCCGTCGCACCAGGTCGCGACCAGCTCGGGCCGGGTGCGGGCGACCCGCGAGCCCGACCGGTAGGACCCGGCGGCGAGCGACAGGCCGAGCGAGCCGCCGGCCAGCCCGGTCAGGGCGAGCGCCTCGGCCAGGACGTGCGGCAGGCCGATCACGCGGGCGATCGCGGCGTCCTGCTCGGCGGCGGTCGTCGGCAGCGGCTTCGCGCCGAGGTCGCAGACGAGCGCGGCCAGCCCGAGCCAGGCGTCGAGGTCGGTGTCGTCCTCGAGCGCGAGCGCCCAGGGCGCATCGCGGAACAGCAGCGGGTCGGCCGCGGCCCAGCCGCTCTCCTCGGTACCGGCCAGCGGGTGGCCGCCGACGAAGCGCGCGTCCGGCGCCTGCGCGGCAATGATCGACTGGACGGGCAGCTTCAGGGTGCCGACATCGGTGAGCACGGCCCCGGGTTCGAGGTGCTTGGCCATCGACTGGACCGCGTCCTCGACGTTGGGCAGCGGCATCGCGAGGATCACCAGGTCGGCGCCGCGGACCGCGTCGGCGTCGGTCGGGGCGATCGCGAAGCCGGCCGCGCCGGCGGCGGTCGCCGTGTCGGGATCGGCGTCGTAGCCGATGACCTCGAGGCCGGTGAGCTTGACCGCGTGCAGCAGCGAGCCGCCGATCAGGCCGAGACCGAGCACGGCTACCCGGCCCAACGTTGCGGTCACTGCAGCAACTTACCCCGCACGCGTCGGCGGACTATGACGAGAACGCGTACCGTGCCAGGATTTACAGGATTGGTACGGACCGGGCACGAGTGCGATTGAGTGGGTGGGCGATGGAGCAGCGTGGCTTCGCCGTCGCGGGTTTCCGTGATGGTGGTGAATGGCGGTGCGAGGCGCTGCCGCCGTCCGTGCTGACCGACCTCAGCGTGCTGATCTCGGCCTTGCGCTCGCAGGTCTCCGAGGGCGGCCCGTTCGTCATCGCCAGCGTCGACGACGAGTTCTTCCTGATCGCCCGCCAGGTCGGCCCGCGCACCGTGCTGCTGCTGTCGGACCTGACCGCCGCGGTCGAGTACCCGCTCGCCGCGCAAGCGCTCGAACGGCTCGGCGAAGAGCCGCCCGAGGACGACGAGCTGGACGAGGTGTGGCCGGTCGGCGACCTCGACATCTTCGCCGACCTCGGCCTGCCCGAGGACGAGATGGAGCGCATCGTCGACGACATCGATGCCTACCCCGACGAGATGCTCGAGGCGATCGTGTCGCAGATCGATCTGGCCGACGCCTACGAGCGGGCCGCGGAGTCGGTTCGACCCACGCGGTGAACCCGCCGCTGTCCATCGATCCGTCCGTCGAGCCGTTCGTCGACGCGATGGACGTTGCCCTCGACCGCTGCTCGGCACGCCCTGGACGGCGGCGAGGTGCCGGTCGGCGCGGCCGTCCTGTCGCCGTCCGGTGAGGTGCTCGCCGTGGCCGGCAACGAGCGCGAGTCGCTGGCCGATCCGACCGCGCACGCCGAGGTGCTGGCGCTGCGCCGGGCCGGGTCGGTCCTGGGCTCGTGGCAGTTGACCGGCTGCACGCTGGTGGTCACCCTCGAGCCGTGCACGATGTGCGCGGGGGCGGCGGTGCTGGCCCGGGTCGAGCGGATCGTGTTCGGGGCCTGGGACCCGAAGGCCGGTGCGGTCGGATCGCTGTGGGACGTCGTCCGCGACCGGCGGCTCAACCACCGGCCCGAGGTGATCGCCGGCGTGCGGGCCGACGAGTCGGCCGCCCTGCTGACGGAGTTCTTCGCGGCCCAGCGGTAGGGCCGGCTGCTGGCTGGTGTCTGGTATAGTTCCGCCCGGTGGCGTGTCCGAGCGGCCAAAGGAGCACGCCTCGAAAGCGTGTGAGGGTAACACCTCCGTGGGTTCAAATCCCACCGCCACCGCCAAGTGCTAGATCAGAACATCGGCAGTTGTTGCGCTCCCACAGTGATGGCCGTGGGGGCTTTCTTGTGGCCGACCGGATCCCGTGTCCAGCCCGGGCCGACGGGTATCTCGGCGCCAGCGGCAATCGCCGCTGAGGCCGCGGTGCAGCGCAGGTCGGCCTGCGAGTTGAGCGGGTGGTTGGCGTGCCCCTTCACCCACTCGAACCGGGTGCCGCTGCGAACCCTCAGCAGGTTGTAGGCCGGCTCGATAAGGTCACGGTTGGCGACGGGCTGCTTCTTGGAGTTCTGCCACCCATTGCGCAACCAGTTGTGGATCCACACGCTGAGGCAGTCGCGCGTGTAGGTCGAATCGAGCACCATGACGATCTCGGAGTCGGGCGGCAAGTGCTCGGTGCTGAGCAGGAAGTTGAGAACGGCCGACAGCTCCATCCGCTGATTGGTCGAGTGCGCCTCACCGCCGGCGGCCCAGCAATCATCGTCGACGTACCAGCCCCAGCCGGACGGACCGGGGTTGCGCAGCGAGGACCCGTCGCACGCGACGTAGAGCGTCATGTGGTCATTGGAGCACGCCCGTGGGAGGTGTCGGGCGGAGGCGGTACCTTCCTCGCTCATACGATTCCCAGCTTCGCCGGCCGAGTGAGGGCAGCAGTTTGAGTCAGGTCGAGCAGCAGGCACCCAGCACCGAATCGGCCGGACCGCGCCGTCCCAAGGTCGTGTGGATCGTCGCGGCCCTCGGCGCGCTGTGGTTCATCTTCGGCGGCGCGATCGGTGGGCAGTATTCGGCCAAGCTGAGCCAGGTCCAGAAGAACGACAACGCCTCGTACCTGCCGGCCTCGGCCGAGTCGACGAAGGTGAACGACGAGTCGCAGAAGTTCGCTCAGATCCAGGCCATCCCGGGCTTCATCGTCTACCAGCGGACCTCGGGGCTGACGGCGGAGGACAAGGCGAAGATCACCGCGGACTACGCGGCGTTCGCCAAGGTCGACGGAGTCGACGTCGATCAGATCGCGCCGCCGAAGTTCTCGACCGACAACACCACCGCACAGATCAGCGTGCCGTTGATCGGCAAGAATGGCGCCACCTCGCTCAACGGCGATGTGATCGCGAAGAACGAGAAGAACCTGCTCAAGGTCGCGCGGGCCGACGCCCCGTCCGGTCTGGTGATCCACAGCGCGGGTCCGGGCGGTCTGCTCGCGGCCTTCATCGACTCGTTCGCCGGCATCGACGGCACCCTGCTCTTCGCCGCGGGCGGCGTCGTCATCCTGATCCTGCTGATCGTCTATCGCAGCCCGACGCTGTGGATCTTCCCGCTGTTCTCGGCGGTGGTCGCGCTCGGAGCGGCCTCGCTGATCATCTACTACCTGGCCAAGGACAATGTCCTGACGCTCAACGGCCAGAGCCAGGGGATCCTGGACGTGCTCGTCCTCGGCGCGGGAACGGACTATGCCCTGCTGCTAGTCAGCCGTTACCGCGAAGAACTGCACACCTACGAGAGCCGGGTCACCGCGATGATGGCGGCCTGGCGGGGAGCGGCGCCGGCGATCGCCGCATCAGCGACGACCGTCATCCTCGGCCTGCTCTGCCTGACCTTCGGTGAACTCAATTCCGACCGCAGCCTCGGGCCGGTCTGCGCGATCGGCATCGCCTGCACGGTGGGCGTCATGCTCACCTTCCTGCCGCTGGCGCTGGTGATGGGGCGGTGGATCTTCTGGCCGCGGGTGCCGC
The DNA here is from genome assembly GCA_963730855.1 of uncultured Actinomycetes bacterium. Taxonomy (GTDB): domain Bacteria; phylum Actinomycetota; class Actinomycetes; order Mycobacteriales; family Jatrophihabitantaceae; genus CAVSTK01. The sequence continues at coordinate 188,309 of CAVSTK010000005.1, read as the reverse complement.
GCGTGGATCACACCAGCGACCTGGCCTCGCACGGCGTCTGGGGCCGGTTCTCGGCCTGGCTCGGTCGCAATGCCCGGATCAGCTGGATCGTCACCAGCCTGGTGCTCATCGTCTGCGTGTTCGGGTTGACCCAGCTCCGCGCAAGCGGGCTGAGCACGGTCGACGGGTTCACCACCAAGCCCGACGCCGTCGTCGGTCAGAAGATCTTCGACGCGAAGTTCGATGCCGGCGTCGGCGTGCCGATCGTGATCACCACCAACGTGGCTCAGGTCGAGCAGGTGATCGCCACCGTGTCGAAGGTGCCGGGTGTCTCGCAGACGCCCGGATCGGTGTGCGTGCAGGTGGACTACGAGAAGCTCGCCGCGCTGATCAAGGCCAGTGGCGCGTCGGCCGCGTCGGCCACCGTGCCGAGTCAGTGCGCCCCGCCCGCGCTGCAGGTGAGTCCGGTGGACGGACGCACGATCGTGAATGCGGCCATCAACTACCGCTACGACACGCCGCAGGCCAGCCGAGCCGTGGTCGACGTCCGCCGAGCCGTGCATGCGATCGCCGGCGCGCAGGCCCAGGTCGGTGGCCAGACCGCGATCGTCTACGACACCCAGCAGGCGTCTGCGCACGACCGCAACCTGATCATTCCGATCATCCTGCTGGTCATCCTGATCGTCTTGGCGCTGGTGCTGCGATCGCTGTTCGCGCCGCTGTTGTTGATCATCACGGTGGTGCTGTCGTTCTCGGCCGCACTCGGCGTGAGTGCGTTGGTATTCAACGACGTCTTCCACTTCGCGAACGCCGATCCCGGTTTCCCGCTGTTCGCGTTCGTCTTCTTGGTGGCGCTCGGCATCGACTACAACATCTTCCTCATGACCCGAATACGCGAAGAGACGCTGCAGTACGGAACTCGTCGCGGGGTGTTGCGCGGTCTGGCCGTCACCGGCGGGGTCATCACCTCGGCCGGCGTGGTGCTGGCGGCGACGTTCGCGGTGCTGGGGGTACTGCCGGTGGTGTTCCTGGCCGAGGTCGGGTTCTGTGTCGCGTTCGGCGTACTGCTCGACACGATCGTCGTGCGCTCGATCCTGGTGCCGGCGCTGGCCCACGATCTGGGCAAGGTCATCTGGTGGCCGTCCAAGTTGGCGAAGGCCGACGACTGATCTCCAAGTCCCTCGATCGGGCAAGATTTTGCGCCCTGAGGGCGCAAGATCTTGCCGAATCGGGGCTGGTCAGCGCAGGTCGCGGGGCGTCACGAAGTCGTGCAGGGTCCCGCCGGCGCCGTTGGATTCCCCCGATGAACCCAGGGCATCCCACCCGTCCTCGTCCCAGGCGATGGTGACGAACGCGCACGTCGGCAGCTTGGCTCGCAGTCGCGACCTCAATTGGTCATCACCATGCTCGGCGGCGTTGGCGGCCAGGTCATGCATCCCGGGGTTGTGCCCGATCAGCATGACCTGCTCGATCGTGTCCGGCAGCTCGCGCACCCGCTGCCACAGCGATTGGGCGCTGGCGGCGTAGAGACGCTCGTCCACTGTGACCGGCGCCGGCAGCCCGAGTCCCGGTGCGATCAGGTCGAGGGTCTGACGGGTCCGCAGCGCCGGTGAGCAGACGACGAGCTGCGGACGGGCACCCGAGCGGCGCAGGTAATCGCGCAGTTCCGTCGCGTCGTGGCGGCCGCGTTCGTTGAGCGGCCGATCGATGTCGGACCAGTTGGGATCGGCCCAGCTCGCCTTGGCGTGCCGCAACAGATAGAGCGTCCGCATCGCATAGATGTACCACGGTCCGGTCCAGGTCAGTCAGCTTCCCAGGAGACGGTTTCTTCACATAGTATTAACGCGGCGGCGACCTGGCGGGGAACGACAGGCAACGTCCCGCCCGGGTGTGACATTGGCGGGGGTCAATTATGGGTGTGCGCGCGCTCGCGCTTGCGCTGATTGCGTTGGCGGCGTGCGTCGTCGTCTCGGGCAGTGCGCTAAGTGCCGGCGCCAGCTCCAAGCCCGCCCAGAAATCGTCGGCAACGTCCGTCGGCCGGCCGCAGCCGGCCGGACCAGCCGTGACCGGCACGAGTGGTCCGCAACCGAGTTCGGGCGTCGGGGTGGGCATAGCGACGACGGCCGCCGAGTCGGCTGTACCTGCTGCGTCGGCGGCGCCAGCCGGGCCGGCGACGCCGGCCTGGCTCGCTGAGATCAACCGCTACCGGATCGCGTCCGGGCTGGACCCGGTGGTCGATCAGCCGTCATGGGACGCCGGCATCCAGGCGCACCTGAACTACGTGGCCAAAGCACCGAAGTCGGACCTGGTCGGGCCGTATCTCAGCCTGCACACCGAGAACCCGAACAGTGCCCAGTACACCGCCGAGGGCGCGCTCGAGGCCGGCCGTAGTGACCTGTATTTCGGGGCCAGCGGGCTAACGCCGTCCGCCTTCATCGACGGCTGGCTAAGCGCGCCGTTCCACGCGATCGGGATGCTGCGGGCGCGCCTGACCACGGTCGCCTTTGCCGCGTCCGGACCCAGTGCGGCCGGGCTGGACGTCATCGGCGGCCTCGATGACAGCCGGTCCGGCCGTCACGTCGCCGATCCTGTTCCCGGGCAACGGGATGACCACCAATCTGGTCAGGTACACCGGCGGTGAGAGTCCGGATCCGTTGCAGACCTGTGGCTGGTCGGCGGACTCGACGTATGGCCTGCCGTTGATCGTGCTGCTGCCCGATGCGCCGGTGGCCGGGCTCACCGCTCAGGTCGTGGGAACCGATGGACGCACCCTGACCAGCGCCAACGGTGGGCTCTGCGTCGTCGATGAGCTGACCTATCGCAGCTCGGACCCGGTCTACGGCGCGACCGGAGAAGAGATTCTGCGCGACGACCATGCGGTGCTGGTGGTGGCCCGCCAGCCCTATGGCCGGGCGACCTATTCAGCCACCGTCACCCAGCCGGGCCAGGCCGACATCAGCTGGTCGTTCTCCACCACCCCCTGACCATCCCTGGGAAGTACGGGTTCCTTTGCTGGCTTGCCTTCCCAGGTCGGACGTTTACACTCCCGCCAGTTGGCTTGCCGGCAGCACCGTTTAGGAGCCGGCCGCTCGAGAAGGAGCAAAGATGTCGGTCGAGTTTGATCAGTTCTCCCGCGACGAGTCACCGGACGCGAACGGCGATCAGGCCGGCGAGCTGCTCGGTCGACCGATCCGGCGCCGTCGCACCTGGGTGGCCGTGGGGACGGCCGCGGCGGTTGCCGTCGTCGCCGGAGGGATCGCGGTCGGTTTGACCGGCGGTTCGGCCGCAGCCTCGCCGGCCGCAATTGCCGCGGCCGCATCATCAGCTGCTGCTTCAGCGGCGCCGGATGCCCATCCGAGCGGCCCGGTTGGTCGACGCGGTGGCCCGGCGGGGGGCGCGTTCGGCGCGTTGGCCGGACGCCCGGTGCTGGCCGGCACCGTCAAGTCCCTCAGTGGCTCCACGATCGACATCACCGATCTTCAAGGTTTCACCCGGGTGATCGTCACCTCGACCAAGACCACGTACAAGGACGGCCTGACCGCAGCGCCGAAGGTCGGCACCAGGATCATCGCCGACGGGACGGTCGACGCCAACGGCACGTCACTCGACGCGACCACGATCTCGGCGCTGCCGACCGCTCCGACCGGTAAGCCGACGGGCGCGAAGCCGACCGGCAGCCCCGCCGGCACGCCGCCAAGCGGTGCCAACGGCGGGCGTCCGGGCGGGCCGGGTGGATTCGGCCGGCCGGGCGGGCGTCCAACGGGGAGCTTCACACCGATGCCGAAGGCGACCTCAACGACGAACTCCTAATCCCAATATTTGGGATCACAGTCCCGTAGAACGGGAACAGCTCTAGACTCACACGCGTGACGGAGAAGGCTGCGCCGAGCTTGCGGGACCCCACGGCCAGTCCACGTCGGTGGGCCGTGCTCGGCGTCGGGGTTCTCACCCAGTCGGCGACCGGATCGTTCGTCTACGGCGTCGCGCTGCTGCTGCCGGCCCTGCGCCAGGAAGAACACCTGAGCCTGTTCGCGGCGAGCGTCGTGGTGACCGCGCCGGCGGTCGGGTTGATGCTCACCCTGATCGCGTTCGGCGCGGCCGCCGATCGCTACGGCGAACGGATCGTCATCTCGCTCGGGGTCGGCTCGTCGGCAGTCTTCCTGGCCCTGGCCACGATGGTGCACGGCGCGGTACCGCTGGCCATCGTCCTGGGTTTGGCCGGTGCCGGCGCCGGGTCCGTGAACGCCGCGAGCGGCCGGATGATCATGGGATGGTTCTCGGTCCGGGAGCGGGGCCTGGCCATGGGCGTGCGGCAGACGGCGCAGCCGCTCGGCGTCGCGATCGGGGCCCTGGTGCTGCCGCCGCTGGCCACGCACTTCGGCGCGCACCATGCGCTGTACTTTCCGATGTCCTGGTGCGCGCTGAGCGTGCTCGCGGTAGTGGTGCTCGTCGCCGACCCGCCCCGCCCCTCGGCCCCGGCCAACGCACCGGCGAAGGCATCGCCCTACCGCGGCAATCGGGTGTTGCTGCGGATCCATGCGGCGAGCGCGTTGCTCGTGGCGCCCCAGTTCGCGGTCTCGACGTTCACGCTGACCTTTCTGGTCGGCGAGCGTGGGTGGGACGCGGTCACCGCCGGGCGGCTGATCTTCGGTTATCAGCTGGCCGGCGCGGTCAGCCGGATCGCGGCCGGCATTTGGTCGGATCGGGTCGGTAGCCGCCTGCGGCCGATGCGTCAGCTCGCGATCGTGGCCACGCTGCTCATGATCGGCCTGGCCGTCGGGGCGTGGACGGGCGGGGGCTGGATCGTCGTCGTCTTCGGGCTGGCTGCGATAGTCACGGTCGCTGACAACGGACTCTCCTACGTGTCGGTGGCCGAGCGGGCCGGTTCCGGCTGGGCCGGGCGGGCCCTCGGTGCACACAACACCGGCCAGAACGTGGTGGCGATCACCGCCGTTCCAGCGATCGCTGCGATCATCGAGTCCGCCAACTACGGCACCGCGTTCCTGCTGGTCAGCCTGACGTCGCTCGCCGCGATCGTCGTTACGCCGGTCAATGCCGAGACGCGGGCAGCGGCGAAAGTGGTCGCGCCGCAGCCCTAACGTCCGAGGTCGCGCGGCCGATGGATCGGTATGAACTCTGGCCGGATCCGATGAGCCTGTCCGCGCCCGAACGGGTCGTCGCGCTCGCCGTGGCGCGACGCCAGCAGCAGGTCCGATCCCCTCGGGTGCAACGAGTCGAACAACGATTCGGAACGGACGGCATCGGGCTGCTCGCGGCGGGCTTCGGCTGGCTGATCGTCGGCGAACTCCTGGCGGTGGCCGGCATCGTGCTGCTTCCGCTGCGGGCCGGCAACGCTTATCGGAGGCACGCTCCTCGTCCTCGCGCTGGGCTTGGGTGTATTCGACCGGGATCCGCGTCACTCAAGGTCTGCAGGCCGGGCGCGAACATCGCGCCGCCGCCGGCTGACCCTCGTCCGTCCTCGTCTGTTGCGGGATTCGTTCGTCCTGTCTATCGTTCAAACTATGAACGATTCAGTTTCGAATGATTCGAGCAGTCGACGGACGCCCGGCCAGAATGGCCCACCACTCGGCGTCCTGGCCGTCGTGTCGCTGGCGCTCCTGATCACCGGCCTGGCGACGAGCGCGGCGCTCGGGGGAGTGCTGCCGTCACCGTTCGCGTCGGCCGCCTCGATCCAACGCTATTTCCTGGGGCACTCCGGCGCGGTAAGGGTCAGCGGCGTCTGCGCGTTCGCGTCCTCCGTCCCCTTGGCGATCTATGCGGCCACCGCCAGTGCTCGGCTGCGGCAACTCGGGGTCACCGCTCCTGGAGCCACGATCGCGCTCGCCGGCGGACTGCTGTCGGCCGGTGCGCTGGGCTTGTCCGGGTTACTGCAATGGACGCTCAGCCGGCCTGCGGTGCGCGGCGACGTGGCGCTGGTACGGGCGCTGCACGATCTGTCGTTCGTTACCGGCGGCCCGGGGCACGTCGTCGCGCTCGGCCTATTGATCGCCGGGATGGCCGTGCCGGCCCTGATCCTGAGATTGTTGCCGCGTCCGCTGGCCTGGGCCGGGCTGGTCATCGCCGCGGCTGCGGAACTGACCACCCTGGTGCTGGTGTGGCCGTCGCTTTCGGTGCTGCTGCCGATCGCGCGCTTCCCGGGGTTGATCTGGCTTATCGCAGCCGGGTTCCTCCTACCGACGCGGCTCAGGTCCGCCCGAGCGCTCGGTAGCCCGGGTGCACGTCAGCCGTCAGCTCGTGGTGCTGGGCCAGGCGAGTAAGCAGTTCGGTCAAGGTCGTCCGCTGCTTGTCGGTGAGCGGCGCCAGGAACTCCTCGCCGTGGGCCTGGGCGACGCGACCGATGTCGCGCAGCATCGCCTTGCCGGCCGCCGTGATGAACAGCGCCGAGTTGCGGCGATCGGTGGGGTCGCGTCGCCGTTCGACCAGGCCGCGGCCCTCGAGTTCGTCGACCAGGGCCACGAGCCGGCTCGGTAGCAATCCCAATTGGACGGCCACAGCCTGCTGGGTCCGACCCGGTTCGGCGGCCACAACCCTGAGCAGGCCGGCCTGCGGGGGAGTCACGCCGGCCTCGGCCACCCGCTCACCAAACCGCATTGCCGCCAATCCGCCGACCTGAGCGAGCAGGAAAGCCAACTGGCCCGAGTCCCGCAGCCGGTGACCGTGCACCTTCGCTCATAACCCTGAGTCTAACCAATATCGTTCACATGATGAATGATTCGAAAGCTGATGTGTCAGCGCGCCGTGGTCGCCAACTTCGCGCTGAGCGCGACGAACGACGCCGCGAAGACTTGGCGCATCCGCCGGACGATGCGCGGTCGCTCGAGCAGGTGGTGTCGGACCGCGGCGGCGAAGACGCCGTACAGGACGAAGACCACGAAGGTCATCGCCATGAATACCGCGCTGAGCAGCAGCATGCCGGTCACCTGATGCGCGCCACCCTTGGCCGACACGAACTGCGGCAGGAACGCGAAGAAGAAGATCGTCAGCTTCGGATTGAGCAGGTTGGCCAGGATCGCGGACGCGATGACGCGGGCCGGTCGTTCAGGAATGACGTCTTCTGCGCCTTCTGCGCCTCGAGTGACGCCGAGTGGGCTGTGATCGCGCCACGTCGACCAGGCCATGTAGAGCAGATAGGCGACGCCGAGGAATTTGACCACCTCGAACGCGATCCCGCTCGCTCGCAGCAGCGCCGCGGTGCCGGTCACCGCCGCGGCCAGGTGCGGCACGATCCCGAGCGTGCAGCCGAAGGCGGTCACCACGCTTGCTCGAGCGCCCCGCGACAGGCCGGCTGAGATGGTCAGCAAGGCACCGGTACCCGGCGTGATGACGATGATCAGCGATGTGATGAGGAAGGCGAGGCTCACGGCAACCACCTATTCGTCGGTTGTGGCAATCTGGGTGCGCCCACGTGCGCCCAGATTGCCGCAACTGCTGGAATTGCGGAGGATAGGGGATTCGAACCCCTGATGGGTTACCCCAAACCCGCTTTCCAAGCGAGCGCCATAGGCCAACTAGGCGAATCCTCCGTCGGAGACGATACCGGTCGGCCGTGGGGCGACTGCCAGCCCGTCCTCGCGTAGACTCAGAAGTCGACCCCCCGTGCGGCGCTCATCCCACGAACCTCCCCAGGGCCGGAAGGCAGCAAGGATAAGTCGGCTCTGACGGGTGTGCGGGGGGTCCTGTACTCATTCAGCTCCGGGCCGCGCTCGCCTTCGGCGTCGCTGCGTTGCCTCCGCACGGGCCAACGCACAGCGGTTGCGATACGAGAGCACTCTGGATCGCTGGCTCCTAGCTTCCGCGGAGGCAACGCAGCGATGCGCAGCGAGCGAGGCCTGAAGCCGATTTTATTGTCGGTCCAATCGTTTAAGGTCGTGCAGTGACCGTGTTCGGTGGGACCAGCATTGCGCTGTACCGCAAATACCGCTCGGCCACCTTCGCTGAACTGATCGGCCAGGAGCATGTCACCACCCCGCTTGAGCACCGCGCTGACGGCCGGGCGCATCAACCACGCCTACCTCTTCAGCGGTCCCCGCGGTTGCGGCAAGACCTCGAGTGCCCGAATCCTGGCTCGCAGCCTCAACTGCATCCAGGGCCCGACGGCCACTCCGTGCGGTGTCTGCGACTCGTGCAAAGAGCTGGCCCCGAACGGGACGGGCTCACTCGACGTCGTCGAGATCGACGCGGCCAGCCACAACGGGGTCGACGATGCCCGCGACCTACGTGAGCGGGCCTTCTTCGCGCCGGCCCGTGATCGCTACAAGGTCTACATCCTCGACGAGGCGCACATGGTCACGGCGCAGGGTTTCAACGCGCTGCTGAAGCTGGTCGAGGAGCCACCCGAGTTCGTCGTCTTCATCTTCGCCACGACCGAGCCCGACAAAGTGCTGCAGACGATCCGGTCCCGCACACACCACTACCCGTTCCGGTTGGTGCCGCCCGGCGCCATGCGCGCGCACCTCGAGCGGATCATCGCGGCCGAGGGCGTCACCGCCGAACCGGCCGTCCTGCCGTTGGTGGTCCGGGCCGGCGGTGGATCGGTGCGCGACAGTCTGTCGATCCTGGATCAGCTGCTTGCCGGCGCCGACGAACGCGGCCTGACCTACGCCAGCGCGGTCGCGCTGCTCGGGGTCACCGACGGCACCCTGCTCGACGACATCGTCGACGCGCTGGCCGCCGGAGACGCATCGGGTGTCTATGGCACGGTCGACCGCGTCGTCGAGGCCGGGCACGACCCCCGTCGTTTCGCCGCCGACCTGCTCGAACGGTTCCGCGACCTGATCGTCATCGATGCCGTACCGGACGCCGATGCGCGAGGACTGATCGACGCGCCGGCCGACACCCTCGCGCACATGGCCGAGCAGTCGGCCCGTATCGGCGCGGCCACCCTTACCCGCTACGCCGAGATCGTCCATGCGGCCCTGATCGAGATGCGCGGCACCACCTCGCCGCGACTCGTCCTCGAGCTGCTCTGCGCGCGGATGCAGTTACCGGACGCTGCGGCCGACAGCGCCGCGCTGCTGCAGCGCATCGAACGTCTCGAACGACGGCAAACGGTTGGTCAGGCCGCTCAGGCGCACGACGCAGTCCAGCCAGTCCCAGGCGTAGCGCCGACCCAGCCCCGTCCGCCGGCGGAGCGGGCAGCTGCTCCTGTGCGGCCCGCCCCGGCCCGTCGGGCAGTGCCCCCGGCCGAGCCGATCGCCGCGGTCGAACCCGAACCTGCGTCGAAGACGGCTGAGTCCGCACCGGCCGTCGACGGTCTCACCGAGTCCACCGCCGCTGAGTCCACCGCCACTGAGCCCGTCCGCGACACCGTCCGCGCCCGAGGCCACCCACGAGACCCCGGCGTCGAGCCCGGCTGACCCCGCCGTCCCGCGTGTTGGCCGAGAACACCGCACCCCCCGGAGTACTGGACGCAACCGGCCTACGCCGGATCTGGCCCGAGGTGCTCGACGTGGTCAAGCGCAGCAGTCGCCGCGACTCGGGCGCTGCTCGACAGCGCCCAGATCAGTGACGTCGACGGCGATCTGGTCCTGTTGAGCATCGCCGCGGCCCCCCTTGCGCGGATGCTGGGCGAAGAGAGCAACTCCGAGGTGATCAGGTCAGCCCTCACGCAGACGGTGGGTGGAACCTGGCGCCTCTCGGTGATCGTTGCCGGCACCGCGCCGAGCACGGCCGACGACGACGTGCCGCCGCCCGTGGAACCACCTCCGCCGCCACCGAAGGTCGACGTCCCGCCGCCGCCCGTACCCCGTCCGGTCGGCCGAACGACAGGCCGCTGCCGCCGTCCGATCGGCCGGCGAAGTGGACCCGCGCGAGGACAGCGAGAACCCCGACTCCGACGCAGACCCCGCGGAGCCCGGACAGCGTCATGATCCCGAGGTCGAGGCGCTGAAGCTGCTCGAGGCGACACTGGGTGCGCGTCCGATCAACGACTAGGGACTCGCATCGGCCCGGGCCCGTAAGCTCGTGCACACCCCGGAAAGAGGAGCATCGTGAGTTCACGAGGCGGGCAGTTCGGCGGCCACGGCGGCCAGCCCAACATGGCCCAGTTGATGAAGCAGGCGCAGAAGATGCAGGCCGAATTGGCGGCGGCCCAGAACCAGATCGCCCAGACCGAATTCACCGGGACGGCCGGGGGCGGGCTGGTCTCGATCCAGCTGCTCGGCACCGGCGAGGTCAGGTCGGTCACCATCAGCCCCGCGGCGGTGGACGCCGATGATGTCGAGACGCTGCAGGACCTGATCGTGGCCGCGGTGCGCGATGCCCGTCGACAACTCGAAGCGCTCACCGAAGCGACGATGGCGCCGTTCGCGGGCTCCGGCCTGGGTGACCTCGGTGGCCTGGGACTTCCTGGCCGGTGATGTTCGAGGGCGCGATCCAGGACTTGATCGAGGAGCTGGGCCGGCTTCCTGGGGTAGGGCCCAAGGGTGCTCAGCGCATCGCGTTCTACCTGCTCGCGGCCGAACCCGCCGACGTCGAGCGATTCGCCGACACGTTGAAGCGGGTCAAGAACGACGTCCGTTTCTGTCAGATCTGCGGCAACGTGACCGAGTCCGATCAGTGCAAGATCTGCCGCGATCCGCGCCGCGACCCGTCGATCATCTGTGTCGTCGAGGAGTCGAAGGACGTGCTGGCGGTCGAGCGGACGCGTGAATTCCGCGGCCGGTATCACGTGCTCGGCGGCGCGATCAGCCCGATCGACGGGATCGGTCCGGATGACCTGCGCGTCCGCGAGCTGCTGACCCGGTTGGCCGACGGCACGGTCACCGAGCTGATCCTGGCCACCGACCCCAACCTCGAGGGTGAAGCGACGGCCACGTATCTGTCGCGACTGGTCAAACCGATGGGTCTGATCGTCACGCGGTTGGCCAGCGGGCTGCCGGTGGGCGGTGATCTGGAGTACGCCGACGAGGTCACCCTGGGCCGGGCCTTCTCTGGTCGTCGCCGGGTCGAGTGACCGGCGCTCCGATGGCGGGCCCGAGCCCGGCCGAGACCGCCGTGCCCCCGGCCGCCGGGTCGCCGGGTCGCCGGCCGCCTGGTCGCCTGGCTCGGTTGGGTCGCGCACCCGCGCGCGCCACAAGGGATTGTTCTGGCTGGCCGCCCTGATCGCCACTTTTGCGCTGGTCGGTGGCGCGTTCGTTGCCGTCAGCAGCTACCTGAGCAGCGCGCAGCCGGGCACCGTCGCGGTCGCGTACTTCGCCGCGCTGGCCCGCGACGACGCCGCGCAGGCTCTCTCGTACGGACCGCTGCCGGCCGGCGACCACGCCTACCTCACCGCCGAAGTCCTCAAAGCGCAGCTAGCCGTTGGCGCGATCACCGATATTCACGTGTTGTCGGTGACCACTGCCGATCGCGATGCCGGTGGTTCGGCCACCGCCTCGGTCAATCTGAGCTACACGATTCGCGGCCCTGCGTCCGCACCGCACATCGCCACCGACACGGTGCCGATGATCCGCAGCGGTCGCCACTGGTGGCTCGCCGCGACCGCGGTATCGACCAAGGTCGGTCTGGCCCAGGCGGCCAAACGGGCTACCTTCGCCGGCACCGCCTTCCCGTCCACTGCCGTCCTGCTGTTTCCCGGCGCGCTACCGATCAGCTTCGACACCCCGAACCTCGAGCTGGCCAATCCCAATGCGAGCGTCCATTTCGGGCTCGGCCGGCAATTCCGATGACGCCGCGCTGGCGGTCGAGGCGTCGGGGACCGGGATCCGGGCGGCGCGGACGGCCGTCGGGACTGCGTTGTCGGCCTGCCTCGCCGCGACCTCGACGAGTGTCTTCTGCCCGGTGCCCGGCAACGGATCGAGCACCCTGCGCGCGGTGCCGGGATCACTGCACGGAACGCTCGTCCCCGCGAGCGGATCCACGGCCGCGACGGACGCGCTCGAGGTCACCGTCGGACCGGACCCGAACGGGGTCTTCAGCATTGGCGGCACGGTCTACGTGAATGGCAGCTACCAGTCGCTGAACTACAGCAACGTGCCCGTGCCGGTTACCGACGCCAGGATAAGTGTGTCGATCTCGGCGCAGTGCTATGCGTCCGCCGCCGACGCGGTGACCTGGAAGTCGACGTGAACCGCCGCCGGTTGGCGTTGCGGGGCGTGGCCGTCGCGGCCAGTATCGTGCTGATGTTCGCGGGATCGCCGGGGGCGAGCGCGGCCCCCGGCCCCTCGGATGCGCCGCAGTGGTGGGTCGACAGTTGGGGGGTCCACGCCCTCTGGGCCGCCGGGGCGGACGGACGCGGAATCACCATCGCTGAGATCGATAGTGGCGTCAACGCCGCGGTGCCGGAGCTTGCGGGCAAAGTGCTGGCGGGCACCGACTTCGGGGCGCTCGGCGGAAACGGGCAGGTGGATCGTGAGACCGACTCGTTCGGGCACGGCACCGCAATGGCTTCGATCATGGTCGCGTCCTCGGGCATCTTCGGCATCGAGGGGCTGGCGCCGGCGGCCAAGATCCTGCCGGTGGCGATCCCCTTGATCGGCACCCAGGACGCGGTCGAGAACGATCACCTTTCGGACGCGATCAAATACTCGGCCGATCACGGCGCCAAGATCATCAACATGTCGCTGGGAGCCAACCGCGACCAGGCCGACGATCCGCTCGCCTGCCCGGCCGACGAGCAAGCGGCCATCTACTACGCGCTCTCGAAGGGCGATGTGGTCGTCGCCGCAGCCGGAAACGGCGGTCCGTCCGGCACCGATCTCGAGGAGCCCAGCGTCTGCATCGGCGTCGTCACGGTCGGGGCCATTAACTCGGCGGGAACGGTGGCCACCTTCTCCTCGCGCACCCCCAAGCTGACCGTCACTGCTCCCGGGGTCGCTATCCCGTCACTGGGTCGCATTCCGGGCCAGGCGTTCGAAGGTCAGGGCACGAGTCAGGCCAGCGCGCTCGCCTCGGCCGCGATCGCGCTGGTCTGGTCGAAGTATCCGACGCTGACGAACCGGCAGGTCGTCGCCCGGGTGCTGGCCACGCTCGATCGGCCGCACTCGCCGGCTGACCCGGCATACGGGTACGGCCAGATCAACCCGGCCAGTGCGATCAATACGAATGTGCCGGCGACTGCGGCCAACCCGGTCTTCGATGTCTCCGATCCGTTCGTCGCCCAACTGACCGCCCCGACCGCTGCCGTCGCCCCCGACCCGTCTCGACCAAGGACGCGCCGGCTGGGCATTTCGCCGCCGCATCGCCGCCGTCCGACGTCACCGCCGAAGTGAAGTTGGCCGCCGGCGTCGCGGCGGCCGGACTGCTCGCGCTGCTCCTACTGGTCATTTTCGGGCTGCGCGCGCGGCGTGACCGCGGCCGGGTCCAATCGGGCGTCCCGGCCCTCGCCTGGTCGGGCGGGCTGGCCGCCAGCGACCCGTCGATGAACTGGCATGACGTGGTGCAGACCAGCGGCTGGGCGCCGACCGATGACTGGTCGCCCCCGCTCGAGCCGCCGCCGTGGACCGCGGCGCCCGATCAGCACACCGTCGTGTATCCACCGCCCGAGCGGCCGCTTCGCCACCTCCGGTCCCGGGTCAATGGTCAGCGCCGACGTGGTCCGGTCAGCCGCCCCAGCCGGGATCGCCGTCAGCGCTGCCGGGCGACCCGGTTGAGCCCACTGACGACCGCCCGCAGTGACGCGTTGCACGATCGACTCACTGATGCCGGCGCCCCACAGCACCTGATCGCCGATCTCGAGTTCGAGATAGGCGGCTGCCTCGGCGTCGCGCCCGGCGGTGAGCGCGTGCTCGACGTAATCGAGCACCCGGACGTTGATGCCGCCCAGCCCCATGTCGACCGACGACAGCGCCGCGCACAATGCCGCGATCGGGCCGTTGCCGACGCCAGAGACGGTGTGTTCGTGCCGCTGCCGGCGCGGACGGTCGCGGTGACCTGGTCCATTCCGTTGTCGCTTGACGACGAGAACTTCAGCAGCTCGAACATCGCGTCGGGGGATGGCAGGTATTCGTCGGCGAATATCTTCCACATCTGCGCCGGCGTCGACCTCGCCGCCGGCGCTGTCGGTGTGGCGCTGGATGACCTGACTGAATTCGATCTGCAGCCGGCGGGGGAGATCGAGCTTGTGCTCGGTCTTCATGATGTAGGCGACGCCACCCTTGCCCGACTGCGAATTGACCCGGATCACTGCCTCGTACGAGCGGCCGACATCCTTGGGGTCGATCGGCAGATAAGGCATCTGCCAGGGCATCTCACCGATCGGCTTTCCAGCGGTCGCCGCGGCTTTTTCGAGGGCGTCGAAGCCCTTCTTGATGGCGTCCTGGTGGCTGCCGCTGAACGACGTGTAGACGAGGTCACCGACGTAGGGGTGCCGCTCGTGCACATCGATGCGGTTGCAGTACTCGACCGTGCGCCGGACCTGGTCGATGTCGCTGAAGTCGATCTGCGGGTCGACGCCCTGGGTGTACAGGTTCAGGCCCAGCGTCACCAGGTCGACGTTGCCGCCACGCTCGCCGTTGCCGAACAGGCACCCCTCGACCCGTTGCGCACCGGCCAGCATCGCCAGCTCGGCGTCGGCCGTCGCGGTGCCGCGGTCGTTGTGGGTGTGCACCGAGAGCGAGACGAACTCGCGCCGGCTGAGGTTGCGCGACATCCATTCGATCTGGTCGGCGTAGACGTTGGGAGTGCTGCGCTCGACCGTGCAGGGCAGGTTCAGCACGATCTCGCGCTCGGCATCGGGCTGCCAGACGTCCATCACCGCCTCGCAGATCTCGAGTGAGAAGTCGAGCTCGGTATCCATGAAGATCTCCGGGGAGTATTCGAGGCCGAAGTCGGTGCCGCTCAGGTAGTACTCGGCGTTCTTCATGATTGAGCGGATGCCGTCCACTGCGATCTGCTTGCACTCCTCGCGCCCGTCCCCGCCGAAGCCGAAGACGGTCTTGCGAAACAGCGGAGCGGCCGCGTTATACATGTGGACGGTCGCCTGCGCAGCGCCGATCAGCGACTGGATGCTGCGCTCGATCAGCTCGTCGCGCGCCTGGGTCAGAACCGAGATCCGCACGTCGGCCGGCACCCGGCCCGATTCGATCAGCTCGCGGACGAAGTCGAAGTCGGTCTGGCTGGCGGCCGGGAAGCCGACCTCGATCTCCTTGTAGCCCATCCTGACGAGCAGGTCGAACATCGTGCGCTTGCGGGCGACGTCCATCGGGTCGATCAGGGATTGGTTGCCATCGCGCAGATCGGTCGAGAGCCAGCGCGGGGCCTGGGTAATGGTGCGGCCGGGCCATTGGCGGTCGGGCAGGTCGATCGGTGCGAACGGTCGGTAGCGGTAGCACGGCATGGGCGAGGGCTGCTGAGCAGAAAACATTTGTGGTCCGGCTTCTATTGGCGCGGATCTTTGACGATCCGGATTGGATCGGTCGGCACATGAGGCAGCCCGCGACGAGGGGGCCGACCGGTCAGATTACCGGTGCCTCGCCGCGGCTAGGAAGAAGCAGTCCGCGCACCATGATGGGCCCGAGCGTAACCGATCGATGAGAAACACCCAACCCAGCCCCGCCGTCTTGGCTACGTGCGGAGCCTCGCAGCGTGTCGCTCGCCAGCGAGCGAGACGCGGATGCTACATGCATTAGCGTCGCGCGACCTTGTAGGGCGCCGCCTGCGCGAGTGGCTTCACGGTCATCAGGTCGATGTTCACGTGGGACGGACGGGTGGTCGCGAACGCGACGCAGTCGGCGATGTCGTCGGCGCTGAGCACACCGCCCACGATGCCGGCATATACCTTGGCCGCCGCCTCGGCGTCACCGCGCAGCCGAACCAGCGAGAACTCCTCGGTGCCGACCAGGCCGGGCGCCACCTCGGTGATCCGGATCGGCCGGCCGTTGAGTTCCAGGCGCAGCGTCTCGGCGATCACCCGCGCGCCGTTCTTGGCGGCGACGTACCCGGCGCCCCCTTCGTAGACCAGATGCCCGGCGATCGAGCTGATGATCACGATGTGCCCGCCCGTCCCGCGCTCGAGCGCGGGCAGCAGGGCCTGGGTCATCCGCAGGACGCCGAGGACGTTCGAGTCGAACATGGTCTGCCAATCGGCGACGTCGGCCCGCTCGATCGGCTCGACGCCCAGCGCGCCCCCGGCGTTGTTGACCAGTACGGCCACGTCGTCCAGCTCCGCGGCCAGCGCGGCGACGGAATCAGGATCGGTGACGTCAAGGGTCACGGCCCGGATCCCCGGATGCTCGGCGGCCAGCGCGTCGAGACGGTCGCGGCGGCGGGCCGCGGCGATCACCTCGAAGCCCTCGGCGGCCAATCGGATGGCGGTGGCCGCCCCGATTCCGCTGCTGGCTCCGGTCACCACGGCGATACCTCGAGCTGTTGTCGTCACAGCGCCGTATTCTCCCGGGTGCCCGAGTGACGGGCATCGCCGGGCGCCTCGCGCGTGTTGGCGCCGTGAATCGGGCATGATCGAGGCATGTCATCGCGGCTTGGTCGGTTGGACGGGCCCGGCCGCGTGGCGATGCTCTCGGTCCACACGTCCCCGCTGGACCGACCCGGTGGCGGTGACGCGGGCGGCCTGAACGTCTACGTGGTCGAGACGGCGAAGCGGCTGGCCGACCGGGGCGTGGCGGTCGAGATCTTCACCCGGTCCACGTCCAGCGAGGTCGCCCCGACCGTCCTCATGCACCCGGGCGTGCTCGTGCGCAACGTCACCGCCGGCCCATTCGAGGGCCTGGGCAAGTCCGATCTGCCGGCGCAGTTCTGCGCGTTCAGCGCGGCCGTCCTGCGGACTGAGGCCTATCACGAGCCCGGTTGGTATGACCTGATCCACTCGCACTACTGGCTCTCGGGCCAGGTCGGCTGGCTGGCCAGCGAGCGATGGGGCGTGCCACTGGTGCACACGGCGCACACCCTGGGCAAGGTCAAGAACACCGCACTGGCCGAGGGCGACGCGCCCGAGCCACTGGCCCGGATCATCGGTGAGGAGCAGGTGGTCGCCGCGGCCGACCGGCTGATCGCGTCGACCGCCGAGGAGGCCGGCCAGCTGGTCGAGCTCTATGGCGCCGACCCGGACCGAGCGTCGATACGGTGCCCCCGGGCGTCGACCTGGACGTGTTCCGGCCGGGCGACGGCTCGGCCATCCGATCCGCTTTGGGGCTCGCGACCGATGACCTGATGCTGCTGTTCGTCGGACGCATCCAGCCGCTCAAGGCGCCGGACGTGCTGCTGCGGGCGATCGCCGAGCTGCGAGAGCAGTCACCGACGCTGGCCCGCCGCCTGCAGCTCGTGGTGGTCGGCGCGCCCAGTGGCAGCGGACTGGCCGATCCGAAGTGGCTGCAACACCTGGCCGAGGAGCTCGATTTGAGTGCCAATGTGACGTTCGTCGATCCGGTCGGGCGGGCGCAGCTGGCCGACTACTACCGCGCGGCCGATTTGACGGTCGTGCCCGAGCTACACCGAGTCATTCGGCCTGGTCGCGCTCGAATCCCAGGCCTGCGGCACCGCGGTCGTCGCAGCGGCGGTCGGGGGATTGGGCACTGCGGTCTCGGACGGCACGTCGGGTGCGCTGGTTCATTCACACGATCCGCGGGACTGGGCCGCGGTGCTGACGCCGTTGCTGGTGTCGTCGGCCGAGCGCTCGCGGCTAGCGGCGGGTGCCCGCGCGCACGCCGAGCGGTTCTCATGGGACCGGACGGTCGACGGGCTGCTGCAGTCCTACCGGACCGCGATCGCCGCGCAACCGGTGGAACTGCGCCGGCAGGCCTAGCGTGGCGGCCGCCGATGTCGCTGCCGTCGTCGAGGCCGCCTTGCGCGCGGCCGAACTGGAATACGAGCGGCTCGCCGACAACGCGTTCGGGGTGAGTCTGCCCGGCGTCGCCCGCCTGCGCACGCCCTGCCGGTTGAGCATCAGCGAGCAGTCGATGACGGTGCAGGCGTTCGTGATGCGCCGTCCGGACGAGAACCACGCGGCGGTCTATGGGTGGCTGCTGCGCCACAACCCGCGGATGTACGCGGTGGCGTGGGCCCTCGATGACGCCGGCGACATCTACCTGACCGGCAAGATCGCCCTCGCCGCGATCGATGCCGACGAGATCGACCGCGTGCTCGGGGCCGTCCTGGAGTATTCCGACGGGTCGTTCAACTCGTTGCTCAGACTCGGCTTCGGGTCAGCGATTCGCCGCGAATGGGCCTGGCGGGTCGAGAACGGCGAGTCACTGGCGAACCTGGCTGCGTTCGCCGACCTTGCCGAGGGTGCCGACTAATCCGGTCGCCACGGCGGCCACCACGAACGACACGAGGGACGCGCTCATCCAGGTCTGCGGGGTGAAGTGCAGCCAGGTCTGGACGTGCACCCAGAAACGGGCCCACCATGACACCGAACCCGGGTTGACCAGCTGGTAGGCGATGAATCCGAGCGCCCACGGCAGCACCATCAGCAGTCGAGTCGGCGCGGTCTCGGCGGTGTTCCACCGATGCCGGCCACCGAGCAGGAAATAGTCCACCGCGAAGACCGCGAACATCGGCACGAAGACGGAGCCGATGAGGTAGAGGAAGCTCTGGTAATCGTTGATGTTCAGGACCAGTCCGCCGAGGGTGGCCAGCGCGCCGATCCCGATCGCGAGTACGCGGCGGTCGGCGAGCGGGCGCAGGTTCTGCACCGACACCGCAGTCGAATAGACGTTGGTGAACGACTCGTCCAGTTCCCGCAGCACCAGGACGCTGAACGGCAGCCAGCCGAGCGGCACCGCTATCAGCGCGTGGAACACCGGGGCGTGGTCTGGCGGTGTCCGAGATCGTGAGGGTCGAGAACGCCAGCAGCCCGAGCGTGTAATAGGCCACCTGGGTGACGGTGTAGCCGATGAATGAACCAGTGAAGGCCGTCCGCGGCGACTTCGAGTGGCGGCTGTAATCGGCTGCCAATGGCACCCACGAAACCGAGACGGCGATGAGCGCGTCCGCGGCCAGCCAGAAGCCGGACCACGAACCGTGGTTCAGCGCAGGCAACGGATGACGCGCGAACTGCATCAAGAAGTAGATGGTCGCGGCCGCGACCGCGACGAGGGCGTAGCGACGCAATGAACGGATCATGCCGAGTGGGCGCAGCGCCAGCAGCGTCGTCAGCACGCCGGCGACCAGCACATACGGCCAGCGGACGTGTCCCGGCAACAGCACCTCGGCCGCATTCGAGATGACTACCAGCTCGAAGACGGCCCAGCCCAGGCATTGGGCCAGGTTCAAGCGCGGTCGGCAGATACGACAATCGACCACCGAACAGCCCACGCAACAGCACCATGGCCGGCTGCCCGGTCTGCGCACCGGCGACGCTCGACAACGATAGGCACAGCGTGCCGATGATCGTGCCGACCACGATGGCGACGAAGGCGGCCACGATCGACAGGGCAGGCACACCGGCCGGCTGCAGGACATAGATCGCGTACGCGGGTCCGAGCAGACTTACGCCGAGGTTGCCCCACAGCGCGACCTGATCGAGCAGACCCAGGGTGCGCGGCGGCGGCTCGGCCAGGGTCAGGCCCGGCTCGATCGAGCGGGTTGCCGGCAGTTCTGCGATCGCCATCAGAGCAGCGCCATTCCTTCGGTGGGCGACGACGCTTCCGCGTGTCGGCGTTTCGGGATCCGACCCGACAACCGGGCCAGCCGTCCGGACTGCACGGCCAGCGCCATCGCGGACGCCATCCGGGTCGGGTCCTGGGCCCGGGTCACCGCGGACGCGAGCAGCACGCCGTCGCAGCCGAGCTCCATCGCCAGCACAGCGTCCGAGGCGGTGCCGATGCCGGCGTCGAGGATCACCGGGACGTGCGCCTCGGACGCGATCAGCTCGATGTTGTGCGGGTTGCCGATGCCCAGACCGCTGCCGATCGGTGAGCCCAGCGGCATGACCGCGGCGCAGCCGGCCTGCTGCAGTCGCCGGGCCAGTACCGGATCGTCGTTCGTGTAGGGCAGCACGATGAAGCCCTCGGCGACCAGCGCCTGCGCCGCCTCGAGCAGCTCGATCGGGTCGGGCAGCAGGGTGCGTTCGTCGGCGACGACCTCGAGCTTGACCCAGTTCGTCTCGAGCGCCTCGCGGGCCAGCTTCGCCGTGAGGATCGCCTCGCGGGCGGTGCGGCAGCCGGCTGTGTTGGGCAGCACCCGCACGCCGCGACGGTCGAGGACGTCGAGCAGCGAACCCGAGGTGGCGACATCGACCCGGCGCATGGCGACCGTGCACATCGCGGTGCCGGACGCGACCACGGTGTCGTCGATGACCTGCAGGCTCGGGGCACCGCCCGTCCCGAGAATGAGCCGGGACGCGAATTCGACGCCGGCAATGACGAATGGATCGTCGCTCATGTCAACCTCCTTGTACTGCTGTGAGCACTTCGACCGACTTGGCCGTCGTGCAGTCGATAGGTGGTCCATTCCCCGCGCGGGATGACCTCGCCGTCGACGGCGGCGGCGCTGCCCCGGTTCGTTCCGGTCAGCTCCTGCAGCAATGTGGCCAGGGTCAGCTCGTCCGCGACGGTCTGGGCTTCGCCGTTGATCGTCAGTTTCATCGCGGCACCGTCGCGAATCGACCGGGGCCGAACGGCTTGATCTCATTGGGAGTCGAGCCGGTAGCGACCAGTTCGGCGATCGCGTCCGCGGTGATCGGCGTCAGCAGAATGCCGTTGCGGTAGTGCGCCGATCGCGATGATCAGCCCGTCCGACCCGAACGGACGGGCCCATGATCGGCGCATTGTCGGGCGCGGCCGGGCGCAGGCTGGTCGAGACCTCGCGGAATTGCGCCTCGCTGAGCGCGGGTATCAGCGACTGCGCGTCGCGCAGCAGTTCATAGATCGCGCCCGCCCGGGGTTGCACGTCGAATCCGGTCTCTTCACTCGACGCGCCGACCACGATCTCGCCGTCTGCGCGCGGCACGGCGTAGACCGGCGAGCCCTTCACGCTGCCGCGGACGATGTGGTTGATCACCGGCTCGCCGGGCACGTACAGCCGCAGCGTCTGGCCCTTCACCGGCCGGACCGGTACCTCGTCGAGCGAACCCGGACCAGGCGCCCGCGGCGAGCACGACAACGCCGCGCCGACAGCTCGCGACCGTCGGCCAACTCGACGCCGGTGATCCGCTGGTCGCCGACGAGCGCGGTCACCCGCTCGGTGACGATCGATTCGGACCCGACGCGCGGCCAGCAGCGCCTGCGTGCAGCCGGCGGTTGTCGACCTGGTGGTCGTCGGCTGCGAACAGGCCACCCGGCAGACCCGGCGCGAGCGCGGGTTCGAGTTCGCGCAGTTCGCGTCCGGTGATCAGTTCGGCCGTCAGGCCGAGCGAGGTCTGCAGCGCGTGCAGATCGCGCAGCGACGCGAGGTCGGCGCCGTCCCAGGCCGCGACCACCGTGCCGGCAGCGGCGGTAGCCGATGTCGATGCCGGTCGCGTCGGTCGAGCTCGGCGGCGAAGTCGGGGTAGCGGCGGGCCGACTCGACCCCGAGCGCGCAGCAGTTCGACTTCGCCGTAGTTGCAGCTCGGTGACCGGGGCGAGCATGCCGGCCGCGGTCGTCGAGGCGCCCGAGCCGGGCGCCGGGTCGACCACGGTGACCGACAGGCCGCGCTGCCGACAGCGCCAGGCGATGCCGAGCCCGATGACGCCGGCGCCGACGACCAGCACGTCGGCGTTGGCCGGACTGGACGGGTGACTCACGATGCTCCCTCGCGCCGGCATTACCCGGATCAGGTTCGACGGTCGGCTTCGCCCTCTCAGCCCAGTCCGTACCGGGCTCCCGTGCATTTGCCATCCTAGTCCATGTCATCGTGACCAGTCCGGCGTGACGCCTGCTCGCGCCCGCCTCTATCTCTGCGTCGACTCCCGCTCCCGGCAGGGCGATCTGAGCCGTTCCTCGACGCGGTGCTCGGCGCCGGCGTCGACATCGTCCAGCTGCGCGAGAAGGGGCTCGAGGCGGCCGAGGAGATCCGGCTGCTCGAGGTGTTCGCCGCCGCGGCCGAGAAACACGGCGCGCTGTTCGCGGTGAACGACCGCGCCGACGTCGCGCTACGCGGTCGGGGCGCCCGTCCTGCATCTGGGGCAGGACGACCTGCCGGTCGCGGTGGCGCGGCGCATCGTCGGCGACGAGGTGATCATCGGCCGCTCGACCCACTCGCCGGCCAGGCCGACGCGGCGGCGGTCGAAGCCGGGCGTCGACTACTTCTGCGCCGGGCCGACCTGGGCCACGCCGACCAAGCCCGGACGGCCCGCGGCCGGCCTGTCGCTGCTCGACCACGTGGCCGAGCGCCGCCCGACCCGGCCCTGGTTCGCGATCGGCGGGATCGAGTCGCTCGACGCGCCTCGACGAGGTGATCGCGCAGGGCGCCCGGCGGGTCGTCGTCGTGCGGGCGATCACCGAGGCCGACGACCCGGCCGCGGCGACCCGCGCCTTCGCCGACCGCCTCGCCCGACCATCCTGACGTTACGGCCCAGTTGCCGCGACAGCCGCGCCAAAGTGGGCATGCGAGCCGTAACGTCGAAAATTCAGTTGTGAGTGAGTGCTCACTCATTTAGAGCTGGCCGCGTGTCCATGTCCGACCCGCGCCCGTCCGCTGCCGCCGGACGAGCGCCGCGCCGCCCTGATCGCGGCCGCGCTGCCGCTGGTGCGCGAGCACGGCGTCGGCGTGAGACCCGCCAGCTGGCCGAGGCGTCCGGGGTCGCCGAGGGCACGATCTTTCGGGTCTTCCCGGACAAGGACGCGCTGATCCGGGCCGCGATCGAGCGCCGCGACCGACCCGGAGCCGATCCTGGCCGAGCTGGCCGCGATCGATCTGGCCCTGCCGCTGCGCGAGCGGATGGTCGCGCTGACCACGATCCTGCAGGCTGGCTGCGCGACATCATCGCCTGATGATGTCGGTCCGGGCGCACACCGGCCCGCCGGACCGACGAGCAGCCGCACGGGCGACAGACCGCAACGACGACAGCACACGAATCGACGTCGCCGTGATCCGGCTGCTCGAACCCGACCGGGACGCCTTCCGGCTGCCGCTCGACGAGGTGGTCCGGGTGCTGCGCGCGCTGGTGTTCGCCGGCTCGCATCCGATGCTGGCGCGAAGGCAGCCTGCTCACCCCGGAGGAGATGGTCGACGTGCTGCTCGACGGCGTACTCGTCCGAGGAGTGCCGCATGCTGATCCGGCTGCTGCGCACCTACCTGCGCCCCTACAAGCGCCCGCTGGCCTGGGTGGTCGGTCTGCAGCTCGTCTCGACGATGGCCTCGCTGTACCTGCCGAGCCTCAACGCCGACATCATCGACAACGGCATCGCCACGCGGCGACACCGACTACATCCTGCGACACCGGCGGCTGGATGCTGCTGGTCAGCGCGGTGCAGATCGTCGCCTCGATCGCGGCGGTCTACTTCGGCGCCCGGACCGCGATGAGCTTCGGCCGCGACCTGCGGCGCCGCCATCTTCCACCGGGTCGGCGAGTTCTCCTCGCGCGAGGTCGGCCAATTCGGCGCCGCGTCGCTGATCACCCGCAACACCAACGACGTGCAGCAGGTGCAGATGCTGGTCGTGCTGACCTGCACGCTGCTGGTCGGCGGCGCCGATCACCTGCGTCGGCGGCGTGATCCTGGCGCTGCGTCAGGACGTCGGCCTGTCGTGGCTGATGGTCGTCTGCGTGCCGGTGCTGCTGGTCGCGATCGGGCTGATCATCCGCAAGATGGTGCCGCAGTTCCGGCTGATGCAGGAGCTGATCGACACGGTCAACCGGGTGCTGCGCGAGCAGATCGCCGGCATCCGGGTCGTGCGGGCGTTCGTCCGCGAGCCGTACGAGACCGAGCGGTTCGCCGCCGCCAACACCGACCTGACCACGACCGCGCGCCGGGTCGGCCGGCTGCAGGCGCTGATCTTCCCGACCGTGATGATCGTGCTGAACTTCTCGAGCGTCGCCGTGCTGTGGTTCGGCGCCTCGCGGGTCAACAGCGGCCAGATCCAGATCGGCACGCTGACCGCGTTCCTCAGCTACCTGATCCTGATCCTGATGTCGGTGATGATGGCGACCTTCATGCTGATGATGGTGCCGCGCGCGGCGGTCTGCGCCGAGCGGATCGTCGAGGTGCTCGACACCGAGTCGTCGATCCGTCCGCCCGTCCAACCCGGTCACCGAAGTGACCACCCGGGCCGAGCTGGAGCTGCGCGACGTCAGCTTCAGCTACCCGGGCGCGGCCGACGCCGGTGCTGCGCGGCGTCTCGTTCCGCGTCACCCGCGGCCAGACGACGGCGATCATCGGCAGCACCGGCGCGGGCAAGACGACGCTGCTCTCGCTGATCCCGCGGCTGTTCGACGTCACCGGCGGAGTCGGTGCTCGTCGACGGCGTGGACGTGCGCGAGCTCGACGAGGACGCGCTGTGGAGCCGCATCGGGATCGTGCCGCAGAAGCCGTACCTGTTCATCGGGCACGGTGGCGAGCAACCTGCGCTACGGCAACCCGGACGCGACCGACGAGGAGCTGTGGCGCTGCCTGGAGATCGCCCAGGCCCGCGACTTCGTCGAGGCGATGCCCGAGCAGCTCGAGGCGCCGATCGCGCAGGGCGGCACCAACGTGTCGGGCGGCCAGCGGCAGCGGCTGGCGATCGCCCGGGCGCTCGTCCGCCGGCCCGAGATCTACCTGTTCGACGACTCGTTCTCGGCGCTCGACCTCGGCACCGACGCCCGGCTGCGGGCGGCGCTGCGGCCGATCGATCGCCGACGCCGCCGTGGTGATCGTCGCCCAGCGGGTGTCGACGATCATCGACGCCGACCAGATCGTCGTGCTCGAGGACGGCGCGGTCGTCGGCGTCGGCCGCCACGACGAGCTGCTCGAGACCTGTCCGACCTACGCCGAGATCGTCGAGTCGCAGCTCGCGGCGGAGGTGGCGGCATGAGCGCGCCGACCGCAGACGGCGGCCGACCGCGGCAACGCGGCCGGTGCCGAAGCGGCTCACCAATCCGGGCGCGCGTCCCGGCGGCGGCCCGCCGTGGATGAACATGGGCATGCCGGCCGAGAAGTCGATGAACTTCGCGCCGTCGGCCAAGCGGCTGCTGCGCCGGCTGCGCCCCGAGCGGCTCAGGTGATCGCTGGTCGTCGCTGCTGGCGGTCGCCGGCATCAGCGCTCAGCGTGCATCGGCCCGCAAGATCCTCGGCCACGCCACCGACCTGATCTTCGCCGGCTTCATCGGCAAGCAGCTGCCGGCGAACGCAGACCCTGCAGCAGGCGGTCGACCGCGGCCCGCGCATCGGGCAACAGCAACTACGCCGACCTGCTCGGCCGAGTCGGGGGCGAAGCCCGGGTCACGGCATCGACTTCACCGCGGTCGGGCACGTGCTGCTGCTGGCGCTGGCGCTCTACGCGGCGTCGAGCCTGCTGCTGTGGCTGCAGGGCTACCTGCTCAACGGCATCGTGCAGCGGGTCATCTGGCAGCTGCGGGCCGAGGCCGAGGCCAAGCTCAACCGGCTGCCGCTGTCGTACTTCGACCAGCAGCCGCGCGGCGAGCTGCTCAGCCGGGTCACCAACGACATCGACAACATCAGCCAGACGCTGCAGCAGACAATGAGCCAGCTGCTGACCTCGCTGCTGACCGTCGTCGGCGTGCTCGTCGATGATGTTCTGCATCTCGCCGCTGCTGGCGGTCATCGCGCTGGTCGCGGTGCCGCTGTCGATCGTCGTCACCAAGCAGATCGCGAAGCGCTCGCAGAAGCAGTTCATCGCGCAGTGGAGGCACACCGGCGCGCTGAACGGCCAGATCGAAGAGGCGTTCACCGGGCACGAGCTGGTCAAGGTGTTCGGCCGCCGGCGCGAGGTCGAGGCGGCGTTCAACGCGAAGAACGAGGAGATGTTCAAGGCCAGCTTCGGGGCCCAGTTCGTGTCCGGCATCATCATGCCGTCGATGATGTTCATCGGGAACCTGAGCTACGTGGCGATCGCCGTCGTCGGCGGGCTGCGGGTGGCGTCCGGGTCGATCAGCCTCGGCGACGTGCAGGCCTTCATCCAGTACTCGCGCCAGTTCACCCAGCCGCTGACCCAGGTCGCCTCGATGGCCAACCTGCTGCAGTCCGGCGTCGCGTCGGCCGAGCGGGTCTTCGACCTGCTCGACGCCGCACGAGCAGTCGCCCGACCCGGCTCGATCCGGCCCGAGCTGGTCGACCCGCACGGCCGGGTCGAGTTCGAGCACGTGTCGTTCCGCTACGCCGACGACCAGCCGCTGATCGAGGACCTGTCGCTGGTGGCCGACCCGGGTCACACGGTCGCGATCGTCGGCCCGACCGGCGCCGGCAAGACGACGCTGGTCAACCTGATCATGCGCTTCTACGAACTCGACGCCGGCCGGATCACCCTCGACGGCGTCGACATCAGCACGCTGCGCCGCGACGTGCTGCGCGGCCAGATCGGCATGGTGCTGCAGGACACCTGGCTGTTCGGCGGCACGATCCGCGACAACATCGCCTACGGCAATCCGGCCGCGACCGAGGAGCAGATCCAGCGCGGCCGCCCAGGCGACCTTCGTCGATCGGTTCGTGCACAGCCTGCCCGACGGCTACGACACCGTGATCAACGACGAGGGCAGCAACATCAGCGCCGGCGAGAAGCAGCTGATCACGATCGCCCGGGCGTTCCTGGCCGACCCGTCGCTGCTGATCCTCGACGAGGCGACCAGCTCGGTCGACACCCGCACCGAGGTGCTGCGTGCAGCGGGCGATGGCCGCGCTGCGGGCCGACCGCACCAGCTTCGTCATCGCGCACCGGCTCTCGACGATCCGCGACGCCGACCTGATCCTGGTGATGGAGAGCGGTCGCATCGTCGAGCAGGGCACCCACGACGAGCTGCTGGCCGCAGCGCGGCGCCTACTTCCGGCTCTACAACGCGCAGTTCTCCCAGCCGTCGACGAGCTCGACGCGCCCGTCCCGGCCTGACGATGGTGTTGCCCGTCGCCCTGCGGAGGCAACGCGGCCAGGCCGCAGGCGAGCGAGGCCCGGAGCTGAGTCCAGCGGACGGACGCGCCAGAAGTGCCCGACCGGGCCCAGCCCGGCGCCGAGCGGGAACGAGTCGGCGACCGCGCCGGTGATGTAGGCCTTGCCGGCGCGCACCGCGTCGATCAGCGACAGCCCCCGGGCCAGCGCCGCGCAGGTCGCGGCGGCGAGCGTGTCGCCCGAGCCGTGGGTGTGATCGGTCGCGGCGCCGGGGCGCCGACAGCTCGACGAAGGTCACGCCGTCGTAGAGCAGGTCGACCGCATCGCCGCCGGGCAGGTGGCCGCCCTTGACCAGCACGGCTGGACGGGCCCGAGTTCGTGCAGCGCGATCGCGGCCTCGCGGGCCGAGGCGCCGTCGGTGACCGTGATCCCGGTCAGCAGCCGCACCTCGCCCAGGTTCGGCGTCGCCAGCGTGGCCAGCGGCAGGATCAGCGTCGCGCAGCGCCTCGAGGGCGTCGGGTCGCAGCAGCGCGTCGCCGTGCTGGGACGCGGCCACCGGATCGACGACGAGCGGGCGCACGTCCAGCCGCTGCAGCGTCGCGGCGACCGCCTCGATGATCGCGGCCGACGCGAGCATGCCGGTCTTGGCCGCGTCCGACGCCGATGTCGGTCACCACCGACTCGATCTGCTCGGCGACCGCGTTCGGCGGCAGCTCGTAGAAGCCGGACACCCCGAGCGAGTTCTGCACGGTCACCGCGGTGATCGCCGACATGCCGTGCACCCGGCAGGCCAGGAAGGTCTTCAGGTCGGCCTGGATCCCGGCGCCGCCGCCGGAGTCGGAGCCGGCGATCGTCAGCGCGGTCGGCACGCCCGTCAGCCCCATATGCGCAGGCTAACGGAGCGGCCCGCGGCCCGATCGGGCAGAATTCAGGGCGTGGCCGCGAACCTGATCCTGCTCCGCCATGGCGAGAGCGACTGGAACCTCAAGAACCTGTTCACCGGCTGGGTCGATGTCGGGCTGAGCCTGGCCGGGGAGGCCGAGGGGCGCCGGGCCGGCGAGCTGCTCGTCGAGCACGGCCTGCAGCCCGACCTGCTGCACACCTCGGTGCTGCGCCGCGCGATCAGCACCGCGAACATCGTCCTCGACGTGGCCGACCGGCACTGGATCCCGGTCCGGCGCAGCTGGCGTCTCAACGAGCGCCACTACGGTGCGCTGCAGGGCAAGGACAAGGCCCAGGTCCGGGCCGAGTTCGGCGACGAGCAGTTCATGCTCTGGCGCCGTTCCTACGACACGCCACCGCCGCCACTCGGCCGATGACAGCCCGTTCAGCCAGGCCGGCGACCCGCGCTACGCCGACATGCTCGAGACCCAGCCGACGACCGAGTGCCTGGCCGATGTGGTCGCGCGGTTGCTGCCGTACTGGTATGACGCGCTCGTCCCCGACCTGCGCAGTGGACGGACGG
The DNA here is from genome assembly GCA_963730855.1 of uncultured Actinomycetes bacterium. Classification (GTDB taxonomy): domain Bacteria; phylum Actinomycetota; class Actinomycetes; order Mycobacteriales; family Jatrophihabitantaceae; genus CAVSTK01. The sequence goes on along the minus strand of CAVSTK010000005.1, from coordinate 159,990 downwards.
TGATGGTCGCCGCGCACGGCAACTCGCTGCGCGCCCTGATCAGCCACCTGGACAAGATGAGCGGTCCGGACGTCGTGAACCTGAACGTGCCGACCGGCATCCCGCTGCACTACGAGCTGGACGAGCAGACGTTCACGCCGATCAAGGCGGCGACGTACCTAGACCCCGACGCCGCGGCCGCCGCGATCGAGGCTGTCGCCAACCAGGGCAAGCGCTGAACATGTAGCTGCGCTCCTCGCTCGCTTCGCGTCGCTGCGAGGCTCCGCACGAGCTACGGGCAAAACCGACGCGAGCGCGCTGAACGGTTACGCCGGTCCCATCGAGGACGGTAGCGGTTCGGGTCGTTCACCGGTGACGATGAAGACGACCCGGCGCGCGACCGCCACCGCGTGGTCGGCGTAGCGCTCGTAGTAGCGCCCGAGCAGTGTCATGTCGATCGCGGCCTCGGTGCCGTGGGACCAGTTCGGCGACAGCAGCAGCGTGAACAGCTTGCGGTGCAGCGCGTCCATCGAGTCGTCCTCGGCCTCGATCGCGGCCGCCAGCTCCATGTCGCGACCGTCGATCACGTCGGCCACCTTGGCCACGAGCGACAGCGCGACCTCGCCCATCTGCTCGATGACGTCGCGGATGTCGCTCGGCACCGCGATCTCGGGATAGCGCAGCCGAGCGATCTTGGCGATGTGCAGGGCCAGGTCACCCATCCGCTCGAGGTCTTGCACCATGTACAGCGAGGTGATGAGCACGCGCAGGTCGGTGGCGACCGGCTGCTGGCGGGCGATCAGCTGGAAGCAGCGCAGCTCGGTCTGCTCGCGCAGCGCGTCCACCTCGGGGTCGGCTGAGATGACCGCTTCGGCGCCGGCCAGGTCGCCGTCGAGCAGCGCGCTGGTGGCCCGCTGCATCTCGACGCCGACCAGCTTCGACATGGTGATCAGCGTCGCGCCGATCTCGTCGAGTTCGTCGTGGTAGATCTTGCGCATCATCGCGCAGCCTCCGTCGGGTTGGCCTGAGTAGACCGGATCCTAATTGGCGCGAAGCTAACTGGATGATCACAACATGAACAGCGCCCCGCCGTGCAGATGAACAACGGGCGTCCGGGTGTCGGCCCGCGCTCGTCAGCGGGCTAAGCCCCGATGTCAGCCGTAGCATTTGAGTGTGAGCTGGGTCGCGTGGACGGTGGGGCTGCTGGTCGCGGTCCTCGCCTTCACGCTGGGCATCCTGATCGGTCGCGCGCGGGCAGCTCGCAGCCGGACGCCGAACGAGGCCGGTCCGACACGCATGCCGGCGCCGCACGCGCCGACCTGCCGCTGCCCGAGCAGATCATCGACGTACTCCAACACGGCGTGGTCCTGGTCGACCGGGACGAGCGGGTGGTGTCGGCCAATCCGGCGGCCCGGGCGATGGGGGTCACGTCGGGCGACCGCCTGGCCCTGACCGAGCTGGCCGAGCTGGTGCGCGAGGCGACCGACGCCGGCGCGAGCTCGCAGCGTGAGTTCGAGCCGGCCGCGCGGAGCGTGCGCGGGCCCGGGTGCCCTGTCGGCGGTCGCGGTACCGCTGTTCGACACCTCGCGGCCGTCCGACCCATCGCGCGCCGGCTCCGCGGGTCGTGGCGGTCGTGCTGCTGCTCGATGACCTGACCGAGCAGCACCGGCTCGAGGCCGTCCGCCGCGACTTCGTGGCCAACGTCTCGCACGAACTCAAGACTCCGGTCGGCGCGCTGACGCTGCTGGCCGAGGCGTCTGCAGGCGGCGTCGGACGACCCGGACGCGGTGCAGCGCTTCGCCGGCCGGATGCAGCACGAGGGGCGCGGCTCGGGCGGCTGGTCCGTGAGCTGATCGAGCTGTCGCGGCTGCAGGGCGCCGAACCGCTGCCCGGCACCCGTCCCGGTGCCGGTGCTGCGGATCCTCGAGGAGGCGGCCGACCGCACCCGGCTGGTCGCCGAGCAGGCCGGCATCACCGTGCGGCTGAGCTGCCCGGACGATCTCGTGGTCGGCCGGCAACGAGAGCCAGCTCGCGATGGCGGTGGCCAACCTCGATCGACAACGCGGTGGCCTACAGCCCGCGCGGAACCCGGGTCGCGGTGAGCGCCCGCTGCGCGAGCGATGACGACTCTGCGATCGAGATCTCGGTCAGCGATCAGGGCATCGGCATCGCCGAGGCCGACCTGGCCCGGGTCTTCGAGCGGTTCTACCGGGTCGACCCGGCCCGATCCCGCGAAACCGGCGGCACCGGGCTGGGCCTCGCGATCGTCAAACACGTCGCCACCAATCACGGCGGCACGGTCTCGGTGTGGAGCTCGGAAGGAGCCGGCTCGACGTTCACGATCCGGCTACCTCGCGTTCACCCGGCTGCGGGATCGTCCGCCGCGGGAGCTGACGATGAAGGGAACCGGGTGACGCGAGTACTGGTGGTCGAGGACGAGGAGTCGTTCTCCGATGCGCTGTCCTACATGCTGCGCCGCGAGGGTTACGAGGTCTCGGTCGCGGCCACCGGACCGGACGGGCTGGCGGCCTACGACCGCACCGGCGCCGATCTGGTGCTGCTCGACCTGATGCTGCCCGGGATGTCGGGCACCGAGGTCTGCCGCGCGCTGCGGCAGAAGTCGAACGTGCCGATCATCATCCTGACCGCGCGCGACAGCGAGGTCGACAAGGTGGTCGGGCTGGAGCTGGGCGCCGACGACTACGTGACCAAGCCGTTCTCCTCGCGCGAACTGATCGCCCGGGTGCGGGCGGTCATGCGCCGCGGCGGCGACGCCGAGGACATCAGCAGCGCGACGCTTGGCGGGTGGCCCGGTGCGGATGGACATCGACCGGCACGTCGTGTCGGTCGACGGCACGCACGTCGTCGCTGCCGCTCAAGGAGTTCGACCTGCTCGAACTGCTGCTGCGCAATGCCGGCCGGGTGCTGACCCGCGGTCAGCTCATCGACCGGGTCTGGGGCGCCGACTACGTCGGCGACACCAAGACGCTGGACGTGCACGTCAAGCGGCTGCGCAGCAAGATCGAGCCCGATCCGGCCAACCCGAAGTACCTGGTGACCGTGCGCGGGCTGGGCTACAAGTTCGAGGGCTGAGCGACCGCGTCGACTTCAGCGGTGAACGGCTTGACCGTCAGCTTGAGTTCGCGGGCCCGGGTGGTCGCCGGATGCTGGGCCACCATCCCCAGCGCGAGGCGGCGGGCGCACAGCTCGGCCAGCACGGCGTAGGACTTCTGCGCCGATCAGCGCGATCAGCTCGGCGCCGTAGGACACGTACATCGGCTCGCGTCCGACGTGCGCCTCGGGCGAGGACGTGCAGTACCACTGCAGGTCGTGGCCGCCCTCGCCCCAACCGCGCCGGTCGAACTCGGCGATCGTCGAGACCAGGATCCGGGTGTCGTCGGGGCGGTCGACCCATTCCTCGCGAGCGGCGCACCGGCAGCTGCCAGCAGACCTCGGGCTTGGTCTCGAGCGGGTTGCAGCCCGATTCGCTCGGCGAGCTTGTGCAGCGAGCAGCCGGCGCCGCCGGCGAAGCCGGGCCGGTTGAGGAAGATGCAGGCCCCGTCGACGCGCCGGGTGCGGCGGCGGTTCTCGTCGTCGCCGATGGAGTCCCGTTCGGTGATCGCGAGCTTGTCGCGCTTGCCGCTCTTGCTGGCCGCGCTGTTGGCTTTGTCGTAGTACTGCCAGTACTCGGGAGTCAGCTGCGCGGCGAACTTGCGCGTCTTCTTCTCGTCGGCCGCGTCGGTGTAGAACGCGCCGTGGCTGCAGCAGCCGTCGGACGCGCGTCCCTCGACGACGCCGTGGCAGCCGCGGCCGAAGATGCAGATGTAGGACGAGCAGAGCCAGGTCGCGTCGGAGCGAATCAGATGCTCGGCATCGTCGGGGTCGACGAACTCGATCCATTCGCGGGGAAAGTCACCGCGTACTTCGTCGATCACGCTGTGCAGCGTACGAGAGGTCGATACGCTGGGTACATGCGGCTCGGCGTGTTGGACGTGGGTTCGAACACCGTCCACCTGCTGGTCGTCGATGCGCACCCGGGTGCGCAGCCGACGCCGCAGCTCTCGCGCAAGAGCGTGCTGCGGCTGGCCGAGCACATCGACAAGCGCGGCGACCTCGCGGTCGAGGGCGCCGACGCTCTCGTCGGCGCCGCACTCGGGGCCAAGCGGCAGGCGAACGAACTCGAGTGCGACGAGATCCTCGCCTTCGCCACCTCGGCCGTGCGCGACGCCGGCAACTGCGCCGAGGTGCTCGAGCGGGTCAGCGTCGAGGCCGGCATCGACCTGATCGTGCTCTCGGGCGACGAAGAGGCGCGGCTGACCTTCCTGGCCGTCCGCCGCTGGCTGGGCTGGAGCGCCGGGCGGCTGACCTGCATGGACATCGGCGGCGGATCGCTCGAGCTGGCCAGCGGATCGCCGACGAGGCGCCCGACGTCGCGATCTCGTTGCCGCTCGGCGCCGGCCGGCTGACCCGCGACTGGCTCGAGGGCGACCGTCCGAGCAAGGCCGCGGTCGCGGCGCTGCGCGACTACGTCGAGGCCGAGCTCGCGCCGGCGGCGAAGAAGCTGCGCGAGGACGGGCCACCCGATCGCGTGATCGCCACCAGCAAGACGTTCCGCACGCTGGCCCGGCTGGCCGGGGCCGCGCCGTCGTCGGAGCCGGCCCGCGCGTCACCCGCACGCTGACCCGGACCGGCCTGAAGCAGGTCACCGGGTTCATCTCGCGGATGAGCCCGTCCGACCTGGCCGAACTCGACGGGGTCAGCCCGGCCCGGGCCCACCAGACCCTGGCCGGCGCGGTCGTCGCGGCGGCGGCGATGGAGGCCCTCGACGTCGACGAGCTGCAGCTGTGTCCGTGGGCGCTGCGCGAGGGCGTGATCCTGAGCCGCCTCGATCAGCTCAGCGCGCAGCTTTCGCGCCGAGCCCGCGACGACGGATAGCTGACGGAGTCCAGCGCCATGGCCGCCCGAAGTACCGTCCCAGCCGGGCTCAGGTCGGGCTGTCGAGCGGCGTCGGTGTACCCGGAGTCGACCGCGGCGGCCTTCGAGATCGCGGCCGCGCTGGGCTACGACGGCGCTCGAGATCATGGTCGGCACCGATCCGGCCAGCCAGGACGTCGACCGCCTCGAACGGCTCTCGAACGAGCACGGGGTGGCGATCCTGGCGATCCACGCGCCCTGCCTGGTGATCACCCAGCGGGTCTGGTCGAGCGACCCGTGGGTGAAGCTGCAGCGCGCGCAGGCCGCGGCCGAACGGCTCGGCGCCCAGACCGTCGTCGTGCACCCGCCGTTTCGGTGGCAGCGCGAGTACGGGCGGGCGTTCCGGCGCGGCCTGGACGCGATGACCAACGAGACCGACGTGCGGTTCGCGGTCGAGAACATGTTCCCGCTGCGGGTCCGGGGTCACGAGGTGTCGCCCTACGAGCCGACCTGGGACGTCGGCGGCCGGTGAGCCCTATCGCGCCTACACCCTCGACCTGTCGCACACCTCGGTGTCGGGCAGTCGACGCGCTCGACATGCTCGACGCGATGGGCGAGCGGCTGGCCCACCTGCACATCGCCGACGGCACCGGCAGCAACCGCGACGAGCACCTGATCCCCGGCCGCGGCCAGCAGCCCTGCGCGCAGATGCTCGAACGGGCCGCCGCATCGCGGCTTCAGCGGCCACGTGATCGTCGAGGTCAACACCCGCCGCTCGCTCACCCGGGCCGATCGCGAGGCCGAGCTCGCCGAGGCGCTGGCGTTCTGCCGACTGCACCTGGTGTCGGCGCCCGCGCTCGGCGCCGGCGCCTAGTTGCGCCGGATAACCTCCTAGTCATGCTCAGATCGGTGATCCTGTCGGCGGCGCACAACCGCGGTCTCGAGCGCGCCATCACCCGCGCGCCGGTGACCCGCGACGTGGTGCGCGCGCTTCGTCGGCGGACCGGACGAATCGAGCGCGGTCGGCGTCGCCTCGGCCTTGGTCGAGGACGGGCTGCTGGTGAGCATCGATCACCTCGGCGAGGACATCACCGAGGCGGCCCAGGCGCAGGAGAACACCGATGCCTACCTGCGACTGCTCGAGGAGCTCGATCGGGCCGGCCTGACCGAGCGGCTGCGGCCGCTGACCACGCGGGCCGAGGTCAGCGTGAAGCTGTCGGCCATCGGTCGGCGCGATTGCCGGGGGACGGGCGCGCGATGGCGCTCGAGTTCGCGCACCGCATCGCCGCCGCCGCGCATGCGGTCGGTGCCGCGGTCACGCTCGACGCCGAGGACCACACGACCACCGACTCCACCCTGGACGTGCTGCACACGCTGCGGACGGACTTCCCCGACACCGCCTGCGTGCTGCAGGCCTACCTGCGCCGCACCGAGGGCGACTGCCGCGACCTGGCCGTCGCCGGCAGTCGGGTGCGGCTGTGCAAGGGCGCCTACAAGGAGCCGAGCTCGGTCGCGTTCCAGACCACCGACGAGGTCGACCGTTCCTATGTGCGATGCCTCAACGAGCTCTTTGCCGGCGACGGGCTACCCGATGTGGGCCACGCACGACCCCCGCCTGATCGACATCGCACTCGCTCGGGCCGCAGGCGTACGGGCGAGTTCCGGGCGAGTACGAGTTCCAGATGCTCTACGGCATCCGCCCCAACGAGCAGCGCCGACTGGCTCGCGCCGGCGAGACGGTGCGGGTCTACCTGCCGTACGGTGCCCAGTGGTACGGCTATCTGATGCGCCGGCTGGCCGAGCGTCCGGCCAACCTGACGTTCTTCCTGCGTTCTCTCGCCTCGAAAGGCTGACCACGTGAGCGACACCCTGGCCATCGTGGGGGGCGGCAAGATCGGTGAGGCGCTGCTGTCGGGGCTGCTGCGCTCCGGCCGGTTCGCCGACGACATCGTCGTATGCGAGAAGCACGACGATCGCGCGGCCTTCCTCGCCAGCACGTACGGCGTGACGAGCGTGCCGCTGATGGCCGCGCTGGGCGCCGCCCACACGGTCGTGCTGGCGATCAAGCCGCAGGACGTCGATGCGCTGCTGGGCGAGATGAAGACCGTTCGATCACCGACGAGCACCTGATCGTGTCGGTTGCCGCCGGCGTGCACGACCGAGCGCATCGAGGGCGTGCTCGGGATGAGGGCGCGCGGTGGTGCGCTGCATGCCGAACACGCCCGCCCTGGTCGCCGAGGCGATCACCGCGATCGCGGCCGGGGCCTACGCCGACGCCGGCCGACCTCGACGTCGCCGAGGCTCTGCTGGCGCACGGTCGGTCGGGTGGTCCGGGTGCCCGAGGGGCAGCTGGACGCGGTCACCGCGCTGTCGGGATCGGGGCCGGCGTACTTCTACTTCCTGGTCGAGTCGATGATCGAGGCCGGCCTGCTGCTCGGCCTGCCCCGCACCCTGTCGGCCGAACTGGCGATCCAGACCGCGGTCGGCGCGGCGGTGATGCTGCGCGACTCGGGCGAGCACCCGGTGCAGCTGCGTGAAGCGGTCACCAGTCCGGGCGGGACCACGATCGCGGCGATTCGCGAACTCGAGATCCATGGCGTCCGCGCCGCGGTCATCGCAGCGATCGAGGCGGCCGGCAATCGCAGCGCCGAACTGGGCCGGGTCAAGCCGCAATGAGGGCGACAGCAACATCGGGTCGAACTGCTGCGATACGGACAGTGCTCTGCCGACTTCGGAATGTGTTAGCCAACTGGGCCTCGTCCGGTATCGCATGAGTCCCACCTGTACCGCTAGTGTCAGGTATTGCACGGCCCGGTGATCCGCTGGTGGGGAAGCCTGCAGAGACTCGGACGTGCTGCCCGGTGCAAACCGGTAAGTCAGTGATGTCCTGAGTGAGCGCAGCATGCGGTGTCGTCGCACCCCTGTGCCCAAAAGATGGGGGTACCCCGATGTCCGCTTCACAGCCAACCGATGGCGCCGACGCCGGTGCAAGCGCGATTCCGGCCCAGCTGTCGGACGCGCGCAGCGAGCGCATCGAGCGCACCGAGCAGCTGTCGGAGGTGCGGTTCCTGACGGTCGCCGAGGTGGCGACCGTGATGCGGGTGTCGAAGATGACCGTCTACCGAATCGTGCATGCCGGCGAGCTACCCGCCGTGCGGGTCGGACGCTCGTTCCGGGTGCCCGAGAAGGCGGTCCATGAGTACCTGCAGGCCGCCTTCATCGAAGCCGGCTGAGCGGTCGGCGGCTCGGGGCCGTAGGCTGACCGTCATGGGTTCAGTAATCAAGAAGCGCCGCAAGCGGATGGCGAAGAAGAAGCACCGCAAGCTGCTCAAGAAAACCCGCGTTCAGCGCCGTAACAAGAAGTAGCGCACGCGACGATAGCAGCCGACAGCTCAGAACGGACGCGTCATCGGCGCGTCCGTTCCTTTTGCTTGTGTGCTTGTGCTTCTGCGGAGTCTCGATGCGAGCGAGGAACGCAGCTAACTTGCGGTGCCGCTATGCGGTGCGGCTGCGACCGATAGCGGCTTCGGGCCGGATGTCGGCGCGCGGCGTCGTCTTGGCCAGCCGGCCGTTCATCGTGCTGCGCTCGGCGATGTTGGCGAAGTATGCGACTCGTGCGGCTCCGGCCCGTCCACTCAGGTCTGGAGTGACCTCGGCGTCGGGCTCGAGCTGCGAGTTCATCCCGTCCCGAAGCATCTTCAGCGCCTCGCCGCGTAGCTGCGATACGCGCGACTCGGTGACCCCGAGGTCGGCCGCGATGTCAGCCATCTGGCGGTTCGAGAAGAAGTACTCGGTCACCACGTACTGCAGTCGCTGCGGCAGCTCGGCGATCGCGTCGTGCAGATAGCCCGAGTTGCTCGCGCATGAGAATGAGCGCCTCGGGACCGGCGGCGGGGTCTGGCAGCAGTTCAGCCCCGGTCTCGGGCGCGAAGCCCTGCAACCGGAGCACGCTCGCCCGGGCGAGGTCGGCGTTGATCGAATCGATGTCGGCGACCGAGACGCCCATGCTGGTGGCGACCTCGTCGGTCCGTGGCGTCCGACCAAGCGTGGCGGCGAGGGTCGATCGAACACTCTCCACCTCGCGGGCACGGCCGCGGACCGAACGGGCGGCCCAGTCCATGCTGCGCAGCTCATCGACCAGCGCGCCGCGGATCCGAATCGCGGCGAAGCGAGCGAAAGGAACACCACGGCTCGGGTCATAGCCCTGCGCGCTAACGACCAGCGCCATCATCGCCGCGGATGAAAGTTCGTCACGGCTGACGTGGGCGGGTACTTTGGCGAGCATCTCGCGGACGAGGTGTCCGACGAGTGCAAGGTTGTCCTCGACCAGACGAGTAACCGTCGCATCGGTCTTAGTGCGGTCGTTGACAAGCATGAGCTGGGACATCGGGGGCCACCTCCGTGATAGGCGTCCCCCGACACCGTTCACTGATATTAAATCCGTGTGTGTTTCTTTCTGACCGGCAGAACGTTATTGGAAGATTTGCGACAGCGCTAGAGGGGCGGGTCACATTTTTGTTAATTCCCCGTGAAGTTCGTCCAGACAGCGATGCCCAGATACGCCGAATGGCCCGAAATATTCGACAAATTGTGCTGAATCACTCGGAGCCAGGGATGTACCCGACCAGATCCTCAGGTATCGGACGGTGAGGACGATGTGGAGGTCGCAGGCTATTTGCCCCCCGTGTCCGGCGCGGTGCCTGTCACTGCGCTGGTCCCAGAGACGATAACGGTGGACGAAATGGACAGCCAGACCAAGGAGCTCTCTGAGTTCTGTGGTGTTCTCTGGCGTGAGCGCGAGATTGTCGAGCGAGTGCTGTTCAAGGTCCTCGGACAGCAACTCGTACTGAAGTCGGGTCAGTTGCGCTGGTTGGTGGCAGCGAACACCGAGATCGAACTCGCGGTAAACGACCTGCGAGTGATCGAAGTTGTGCGTTGTGCCGAGGCGGACCGACTGGCCGAGCACCTGACTGCAGCCCCGGGCGCCACGTTGGCCGAACTCGCCGAGATCGCGCCTGAGCCCTGGGGCAGCATTCTGGCCGAGCACCGCGACGCCCTACGCGATCTCGCCGCCGAGATCGACAACGCGGTTCGTGAGAACCGCACCTTGCTCGTCGACGGGGCCACCGGGATAGGTACGGTGAGTTCGTGATCGCCGAGGCGCAGGCCGACACGCACGACTACAACGACTATGCAGTGATTCATCAGTTGTCGAATCGACGGCTCTTCCAGGCCTCGGCCCGAGTTCTTGACGGAGTCGTCGACGAGCTGTCCGAGGTACTTGCCCGGACCGGCACTCCATCGGCCGACAATGACGGCTGGACCGCCCTCGGACTGACCGAGGAGTTCGAACTCGGCCTGCGCGATGTCGCCGTGGCCGCGGCCTTCCAAGCGTCGATGCGCACTGCGTCTACCGTCCGGCAACGATCGCTGAACGAATTCCTGAAGTAGGCGGCCAGCGCACCGGACCGCCGCGGGTCGTGGGAGTCGCGACTGCGATGCGATGCGAAGCGGGAGCGAGGAACGCAGCTGGATGAAATAGAATACGTTCATGCCGCGACCAGGACCGCGGATCGTCGCGATAACCGGAGTCGGCGACTACCCCGGCAATCGGCTGGCGGCCCGGCTGGCGGCCGATCCCGAGATCGACCGGATCATCGGCATCGACACGATCGCCCCGACCGACGTCGAACTATCGGCCCTGGGCCGGACCGAATTCGTCTCGGTCGACATCCGCAACCCCATGCTGGCGAAGGTGCTCGACAGCGCCCGGGTCGACACCGTGGTGCACGCCGCCCTGACCACCGCGCCCCGCGTCCCGGGCGGGCGAGCGCCCAGCAAAGAACTCAACGTGCTCGGCACGATGCAACTGCTGGCGGCCTGCCAGAGCTCCGAGTCGGTGCGCCGCTTGATCGTGAAGTCCTCGACCGCGGTGTACGGAACGAGCGCCCGAGACCCGGCGATCTTCACCGAGTCGATGACGGCAAGGGCGACCGGCGGGGGCGCGTTCGGAAGTTTCGCGAAGGACTGCGCCGAGATAGAGGGCTATGTGCGCGGGTACATCCGACGCCGCCCGGACGTCGTGGTGACCGTGTTCCGGTTCGCGAACTTCATCGGACCGACGGTGTCGAGCGCGCTGACCCGCTATCTGTCGCTCCCGATCGTCCCGACCCCGCTGGGCTTCGATCCTCGACTGCAACTGATCCATTCCGACGATGCGGTCGAGATTCTGCGCCGGGCCTGCCTGCTTGACCGCCCGGGCACGTACAACGCCGCCGGCGAGGGCGTGTTGCTGCTGTCGCAGGCGATCCGCCGAGCCGGTGGGATCGCAGTCCCCATGCTGGCGGGCGGCGTTATCGCGGCCGCGGTGCGCCGGGTGAGTTCGGTGGACTTCGGCGCTGATCAGCTGGGCCTGCTTAGCTTCGGCCGGGTCGTCGATAGCGGGGCCCTGCACGGTGAGTTCGGCTACCGGCCCGAGTATTCGACCGAGACGGCGTACGCGAGCTTCCTGGCCGCCCATGGGTCGCGTCCATCCGAGCGGACTGAAGTGCTGATCGATCGGGTCGCCCAATCGCTGCGTTCGGTCCAGCGATCGGTTCGCCGTGGCTGAAGCTACCGACGAGCCAGATGGCGTCGACGACGCGTTCGGGCCGTTACTGGAATTCCTGCGCCGGCGACTGGCGGGCGAGTACGACATCGACGAGTTCGGCTTCGATCGCGAACTCACCGAGTCCGTCCTGCTGCCGGCGTTGCGTCCGCTCTACCAGCACTGGTTCCGGGTCGAGGTCACCGGAGCTGAGCACATTCCCGGATCCGGCGGGGCCCTGCTCGTCGGCAACCACGCGGGCGGACTGTGGGCCCTCGACGCGGTCATCGTGGCCGTGGCCGTCCACGATGAGAGTGCGACGAACCGGTTCCTACGGCTGCTCGGCGCCGATCTTGTCTTCAACACGCCGGTGATCGGTGCGTTGGCCCGCAAGAGCGGCAGCACGCTGGCCAGCAATCCCGACGCCGAGCGACTGCTGGCCGCGGGCGAGCTGGTGGGCGTGTTCCCCGAAGGCTTCAAGGGGATCGGAAAGCCGTTCACCGAGCGGTACAAGCTGCAGCGTTTCGGTCGTGGCGGCTTCGTCACGTCAGCGGTCGAGGCCGGAGTGCCGATCATCCCGGTGTCGGTGGTGGGGTCGGAAGAGATCTATCCGATGCTGGGCAACGCCACCTATCTGGCGCGGCTGCTGAAGCTGCCGTACTTCCCGATTACGCCGACCTTCCCGTGGCTCGGTCCGCTCGGCCTCGTGCCGCTACCGAGTAAGTGGCACATCCAGTTCGGGGAGCCGATCGAGACGGCGCAGTACGGTGCCGAATCGGCGCACGATCCGATGCTGATCTTCGAGCTCACCGACCGCGTGCGCGAGGTCATCCAGAGCACGGTGTACCGGCTGCTCGCGCGGCGCACCAGCATCTGGCGCTGACGGGCTAGAACCGCCGGCGTCGCCCGGCTCGCGCTGCTACGGCGGCGCGGCGATCGCTGCTGCGGCGGCGGCCCGCTCCTGCTTGCGCCCGATGGCGATTCCGGCCGCGACCCCGCCGGCCACGGCGCCGACTCCGAGCACCGTCGGCACCCCGACCCGGGCGGCGCGGCGGCCGGTCCGGAAGTCACGCACCTCCCAACCGCGTGAGCGGGCCTCGGCCAACAGGGCTGAATCGGGATTGACCGCAACCGCCCGTCCGACCAGCGACAGCAGTGGCAGGTCATTGATCGAATCCGAGTAGGCCGCGCAGCGCGACAGGTCCAGCCCCTCGCGCTCGGCCAACAGTCGCACCGCGGCCGCCTTCGCCGCGCCGTGCAGCACCTCGCCGACCAAGTGACCGGTGTAGACGCCATCGACGGTCTCAGCGATCGTCCCTAGCGCTCCGGTCAGATGCAGGCGGGACGCGATGATCGTCGCGAGCTCGAACGGAGTCGCGGTCACCAGCCATACTCGGCGTCCCGCGTCCAGATGCTGCTGGGCCAGCGCGTGGGTGCCCGACCAGATCTTGTCGGCCATATCCTCGTCGTAGATCTCTTCGCTGAGCGCGACGATCTCATCGACCTTCTTGCCGGCGACGAAGGCCAGCGCGCTCTCGCGGGTGGAGTGGATGTCGCCCGAGGACTCGCCGCGCAGCCGGAGCCGGGCCTGCCGCGCGCCGAATCGCACCAGGTCGGTCCAGGAGAAGAAGTGACGAGCGGCCAGACCTTTGGCGAAGTGATAGCTGGAGGCGCCGATGATCATCGTGTTGTCGACGTCGAAGAATGCCGCCGCGCTCGAGTCGATCCGATCAGCTGCCATGACCTCAGTCAGGTTACCGATCGATGGTGAACGAACTGGCTCGGCGAGCGGGAGTTAGCGTTGTCGACCTATGAACAGCATTCGCGAGGACGGCCATGGCGTCTGAGCCGGCCGAACACGCGGTCACACTGATCACCCGGCAGAACTGTCACCTGTGCGCCGACGCGAGCGCGACGATGATTCGGCTGGCCGCCGAACTCGGTTTCGCCTACACCGAGCGCGACGTCGACACCGACGATGGCCTCAGCGACCGCGAACGCTTCGAGTTCGGTGACCATGTTCCGGTGATCCTGATCGACGGCCGCGAGCATGGCTACTGGCGCGTCGAAGAGGCCCGCTTCCGGCGGGCCCTGCGTCGATAAACATGAGCGGACTTTGTTACGGAGAGTGGTTCGTTAACAAAGAGGATATGTCGACTTGCGATACTGTGCGCAGCGCTACACATTCGAGCGAATCGCCCGCGCAGATCACCGCTCAGGCGACTTCGAGGGCGTAACTTGAGGGCCGTCCGGCGCCTCGGCCGCTGCTTCCGGGCCGCGGTTGAGTCGTTGCCGGCCCGGTCGTTGCCCTTCGCGCCACCTCGATGGGTAGCCGAGCGTCGAGGTCGCGCGACGGGCGTTCGGCGCGCAGTCGCTGAAACTTGACTACGCAACGTTAAAAGAAGTTGATCGAACAACTGTTTCGTGACTTTGAGGAGTTGGCCGGCGATGGTCGCGACGGTGCGTTCACGCCGGCTGACCCGACGGCTTGCGATGCTCGGGCCAGCGGTACTGGTCGCCGTGCTCAGCGCGCTCACGTTCACCCTCGGGCTGGCCGTCTTCGGGCCGTCGGCCGCTGGTGCCGACGAACCGATCGCCGTGTCGATAACGGACGACGTCATCAGCGCGCATCCCGGACAGGTCCTGACGTATCAGAGCACTGTCGTCAACAGCAGCCCGAAGGACGTCTCGCTCCTCCTCGAGATCACCATCCCGGGCGGCGCCAAGGTGGACGACGCCGGCGGCGGCACGATTCGCCAATCGTTGATCGATTACGGCTTGACGGTGTCGGCCAACGCGCAGGCGTCGGAGCGCTTCGTCATCACCCTCGGACCCGCCTCCGGCCAGTCACAGGTCGACACCGTTGCTTCGGTCCACCTGCTCGGAGCGGCGGCGACCGCTAACAGCACCAGCAGCACGAGCGCGGTGGCGAATCTGCAATCGACCGATTCGGACGCTCTTGTTGCTTCGGCGGCGGCGGCAAACGCAGGGACGGCCCCGTCGAGCGCCGCCGTTGGCGGTGCTGCGACCGCCGCTACGACCAGACCCGCGCACCGAGGCTGGTGGATCGCCGCCCTCGTCGTCGGAGCGCTGCTCGTGCTGATCGGGCTCTGGCTCGCCGTACACCCCGGGGGAAGCGGAGGACGCAGACGCCGAAACCGCCGATCGGTCCCGGCGGCCAACCGCCCGATCGCTGCCACGGCCATCGCCACCGCGGCGATCCGGACCGGTTCGCACCAGGCCCGCCGATCGGCGGGCTGAACAGGCCCGCCGGTGCAATGCCCGCCCGGCACTCAAGTTGTCCGACGACCGGCTAATCCGTACTTGGCCAGGTCATAGTTTCTGGGCTTTCCGCTCTAATACCACACGCTGAATCGATTTGGGAAACGATTCACAAGCGCGTAGCGTCGGGACCCATCAGGGGCCCCCTACCACACCGGTTCGCGCGACCAAGACGGCGGTAGTGGGTCGGTAACAAACGCCGAGGAGCCGATGTCCGTACACCGTGGCGTTGAGGCCGCCGGTGCCGAGAGGCCCGGCCCGGCCGGAAACGCGGTCAGCACTGATAGCGAAGCGCATCGTCATGTTCCTGAGGCGACCGTCGCGCGACTCGCGACCTATCTGCGCGTGCTCACGGACATGATCGACCAAGAGATCACCACCTGCTCCTCCGAAGCCTTGGCCGCGGCCGCCGGCGTGAACTCGGCAACGCTGCGCAAGGACCTGTCCTACCTCGGCTCGTACGGCATCCGCGGAGTGGGCTACGACGCCGCCACCCTGTCCGGTCAGATCGCCCGGGTGCTTGGCGTCACCGTCCATCGGTCCGTCGTCCTGGTCGGCGTCGGTCACCTCGGCACCGCGCTCGCGGGATACGGCGGCTTCGCCAGCCGCGGCTTCACGATCGCCGCCCTGGCCGACGTCGATCCCGAACGGGTGGGCACCAGGATCGGTGACCTCACGGTCGCCGACATCGATCAGATCGCCGACATCGTCGTCCGCGAGAAGATAACGATCGCAGTGTTAACTGTTCCCGGGGCCGTTGCCCAGCAGATCTGTGACCTGCTGGTCGCCGCCGGCGTCACGAGCATCCTCAACTTCGCGCCGGTCGTGTTGACCGTGCCCACGCACGTCGACGTTCGCAAGGTCGACCTGGCCGGCGAACTGCAGATCCTCTCGTTCCACGAGAACCGCAAGGCCGCGATCGCGCAAGAGGCGGCGGTGCAATGACGCTGCTAGTAGTCGGCCTGTCGCACCGCACCGCGCCGGTGTCGATCCTCGAGTCCGCCACCGTGGCCGCGGTCGACGTGCCGAAGCTGCTTGAAGAGATCGTCGCGGGCGAATCGATCAGCGAGGTGTTGCTGCTCTCGACCTGCAACCGGATCGAGGTGTACGCGGACGCCGCGCGATTCCACCCGGCGCTGGCTGACGTGACCGCGGTCCTGTCGCGGCACTCCGGACTGGCGCTGACCGATCTGGGTGACTACCTCTACGTCCATTTCGCTGAGGCGGCCGTCGAACACATCATGTCGGTCGCCAGCGGTCTGGACTCGATGGTGATCGGCGAATCGCAGATCCTGGGCCAGGTCCGAGCCGCCTACGTGGCCAGCACCGACGCCGGGACGGTCGGCACGGTGTTGCACGAACTGGCCCAGACCGCACTCCGGGTCGCCAAGCGCGTCCACACCGAGACCGGCATCGACCGTGTCGGCGCGTCGGTCGTCTCGGTGGCCCTCGCACACGGCGAGGCGGCGCTCGGTGGTTTGACCGGCCGGTCAGCGCTTATCGTCGGGGCCGGTTCGATGGCGGCGCTGGCCGGAGCCACCCTGCGCCGGGCCGGCGTCACCGAGATCGTCGTGAGCAATCGGAGCGCCGGCAACGGCGCCCGGCTGGCCGAATCCCTCGGCGGACGGTTCGCCGATCTCGATTCCTTGACCGAAGAGATTGCGGCCGCCGACCTGGTGATCAGCGCTACCGGCGCCACCCAGACCGTCATCGGGATCGACCACGTCGGCGATCGCGGCGATCGCCCCCTCGCGCTACTCGACCTGGCGCTGCCGCGCGACGTCGATGCCGAGGTCGCATCGCTGCCGGGCGTGCACTACGTCGACCTCGAGACGCTGCGGGTGGGCGCCGCGGGCGCCGTACTGACCAGTGAGGCCGACGTCGCCGCGGCCGAGGCGATCGTCGCCAGTGAACTTCTCGCCTACCTCGCCGAACAGCAGCGCCTCGCCGTCGCCCCGACCGTCACCGCGCTGCGAGCTCGGGCCAACCAGGTCATCGATGCCGAACTGGCCCGCCTCGACGCTCGGCTGCCGGGTCTGGACGCCCCGCTGCGCGCCGAGCTTGCGAACGCGGTCCGCCGCGCCGTCGAGAAGGTGTTGCACGCACCGACCGTCCGGGTGAAGGAACTGGCGACGACACCTGAGGGCAGCTCGTACGCCAAGGCGCTCCGCGAGCTCTTCGACCTCGATCCGGCGGCGGTCGAATCGGTTGCCGTGCCGGGTTCGCAGAAGCCCCCCGCGCCGCGTCCGCTCGAGTTCGGCGGTGGGGACAGGTGACCACCACGCGCATCGTTCGGGTCGGCACCCGGACCAGTCTGCTAGCTCGGACGCAGACGAATCTGGTGACGTCCGCGCTGGGCATCGCGGTCGAGATCGTCCCGGTCGTGACGCTGGGCGATCGCTCCACGGCCAACGTCGAACAGCTCGGCGGCACCGGAGTCTTCGTGTCGGCCCTGCGCGATGCGCTGCTGCGGGGCGAGATCGACGTAGCCATCCATTCCTACAAGGACCTTCCGACAGCGCCCTGCGAGGGCGTCGTGATCGCGGCGATCCCACAACGTGAAGACCCGCGCGACGCCCTGGTTGCGCGCGAGCGGCTGGTGCTCGGCGAGCTACCGACCGGATCGCGGGTCGGCACCGGTTCGCCCCGGCGGGCCGCGCAGCTTCGGGCGCTCGGGCTAGGCCTTGAGATCGTGGCGATCCGCGGCAACGTCGACACCCGGCTGGGCAAGGTCAGCCGTGGTGAGCTCGACGCGGTCGTGCTGGCGCTGGCCGGACTCCGACGGCTCGGGCGCACCGATGAGATCAGTGAGGTGCTCGATCCGATCCAGGTGCTGCCGGCCCCGGCGCAGGGCGCCTTGGCGATCGAGTGTCGCGCCGATGACCGGGCGACGATCGAGGTCCTCGCGGCGATCGATCACGCCGACTCACGGGTGGTGGTCGCCGCCGAGCGGGCCCTGCTCGCAGCTCTCGAGGCCGGTTGCTCGGCACCGGTCGGTGCGCTCGGCGAGGTAGTCGAGGACGAAGACGGGAACGCGGAGCTGTTTCTTCGCGGTTCGGTGACGGCGCTGGACGGCAATGATGCCGTCCGGTTGTCCGCCACCGGTTCATATAGCGACCCACAGGAATTGGGGCGCCGGCTTGCCGGCGACCTGATTGCTGACGGCGCACAGTTGATGATTGGGGGCTCGAAATGACCCGAGCACGCAAGCAGGCCGGCCGCATCACCTTCGTGGGCACCGGACCGGGCGATCCAGGACTGCTGACGATCGCCGCGCTGGATGCGCTGCGCAAGGCCGACGTCTGTTTCCTCGATCCGCAGACCCCCACGGCGATCGTCGACCTCATACCGGTTCAGACGCGACCGATCGACGCTGCGGCGACCGACACCGCCAAGTCGCTCATCGCCGAGGCACGAACCGGGCTCAACGTGGTCCGGGTCGTTGAGGGCGACGTGCTCGCCGATGACGCCATCGTCAAGGAAGTGCAGGCCGTCGCCCGCACCGCGGTGCCCTTCGACCTCATTCCGGGCCTCTCGCTCGGGTCGGGTACGGCCAGCTACGCCGGCGTTCCGGTGGGCGGACTGCACACCGAGGTGGTCATCACCGACATGTCGGCCACCGACTTCGAGGCGATCGCCCATGCACCCGGGCTGCTCGTCGTGACCACCGACTCGGTCGATGTCGCCGCCGTGGGCGAGCAGTTGGTCGCCAACGGAATGAAGCCCGACACCCCGGTCACCGTCAGCTGCGCGGGGACGCAGACCGGCCAGCAGACCGTCGCCGGCTCGCTCGGTGAGCTCGACCTGGCCGCCGTGGGCATGACCGGGCGGCTGGTCGTCACGATCGGCAAGGCCGCGGCCAACCGCGACAAGCTGGCCTGGTGGGAGTCTCGTCCCCTCTATGGCTGGAAGGTGCTCGTGCCGCGTACGCGGGACCAGGCCGGCGCCATGAGCGATCGGCTGCGCCAGTACGGCGCGGTGCCGATCGAGGTGCCGACGATCGCCGTCGAACCGCCCCGCACGCCCACCCAGATGGAGCGGGCGATCAAGGGCCTGGTCACTGGACGCTACGAGTGGATCGTGTTCACCTCGACCAACGCGGTCAAGGCGGTCCGCGAGAAGTTCGAGCAGTACGGCTTGGACGCGCGCGCGTTTGCCGGCGTCAAGATCGCCTGTATCGGCGAGGCGACGGCGGATGCGGTGCGGGCGTTCGGCATCTCGCCGGAGCTCCTCCCGTCGGGTGACCAGTCATCGGAGGGGCTGCTCGAGGACTTCCCGCCCTACGACGAGGTGCTGGACCCGATCGATCGGGTGCTGCTCCCGCGGGCCGACATCGCCACCGAGACGCTCGCCGCCGGATTGCGTGAGCGCGGCTGGGAGATCGACGACGTCACCGCCTACCGCACCGTGCGCGCCGCCCCGCCGGCCGCCGAGATCCGCGACGCCATCAAGTCGGGTGGTTTCCAGGCGGTCTGCTTCACCTCGTCCTCGACCGTGCGCAACCTGGTCGGCATCGCCGGCAAGCCGCACGCGCGAACGATCGTCGCGGTGATCGGTCCCGCAACCGCGGCCACCGCCCGCGAGTTCGGTCTGCGGGTCGATGTGCAACCCGAGACGGCCACGGTCGCCGCCTTGGTCGATGCACTCGCCGAGGCGGCACTCGCCCGCGCGGCCGAGGGTCGCGAGAAGGCGGCCGCCAGCAGTGCGGCCGCCGCCAAGCGGCCCCGGCCGAGCCGCGCCCGCGGGCGCTGACGCACGTTCGCCGACGTTACGGCCGAGCAGCCCACTATTTCGCGTTCCCGGTGGGCAGCTCGGCCGTAACGTGAAAACGGGGGCGCGCATTAAGCTGGCTGGATGAGCGAGCTGCCGTCACTGCCGGCGTTTCCGGTCTCGCGGCCCCGCCGGTTGCGCGGCACCGCCGCGGTTCGTCGGTTGGTGGCCGACGTTTCGGTGCGGCCGGCCGACCTGATCCTGCCGATGTTCGTCCGGGCCGGCATCGATGACCCGGTCGCCATCAACTCGATGCCGGGCGTACTCCAGCACACCCTAGAATCCCTGACCAAGGCCGCCGTCGAAGCGGTCGATCTCGGTGTCGGTGGGCTGATGTTGTTCGGGATCCCCGAGACGAAGGACGCGCGCGGCTCGGGCGCCGACGATCCGGACGGCATCCTGAATGTTGCGCTGGCTCGGCTGCGCGACGAGCTCGGCGACCAGACCGTTCTGATGGCCGACCTGTGCCTGGACGAGTTCACCGACCACGGCCACTGCGGGGTTCTCGACGCCGCCGGCGCGGTCGACAACGACGCCACCCTGCTGCGCTACGCCGAGATGGGCATCGCCCAGGCTCGCGCAGGCGCCCACATCGTCGGCACCAGCGGCATGATGGACGGTCAGGTCGGGGCCGTGCGGACCGCGCTCGATGCCGAGGGCTTCTCCGACGTTGCCATCCTGGCGTACGCGGCCAAATTCGCTTCGGGGTTCTATGGGCCGTTCCGCGAGGCGGTCGACTCCTCGCTCATCGGCGATCGCAAGACCTATCAGCAGGACGGCACCCGGGCCGTCGCCGAAGCGCTGGCCGAGGTTGCTCTGGACGTCGGCGAGGGGGCGGACGCGGTGATGGTCAAGCCGGCGCTGCCGTACCTGGACGTGCTCCGCGCGGTCGCCGACGCCTCGCCCGTGCCGGTCGCGGCTTATCAGGTGAGTGGCGAGTACGCGATGGTCGAGGCGGCCGCGGCGAACGGCTGGCTCGAACGCGACCGGGTGATCGCTGAGACGATGAACTCGATCAAGCGCGCCGGCGCGTCGATGATCCTGACCTACTGGGCCGTCGAAGTGGCGCGCACGGCCCGCGGATGAGCCGCAGTAGTGACCGGGACAGCAGCCGCGAGCCGGCGAACGCGATCCGGTTCGCCGAGCTCGGAGATCTCGCTCCGGTTGGCCGAGATCGAGGAGCAGAGCGACCCCGGGCTCGATGGCTCGGGGTTGGGCGCGTTGCCCAGCTCCGATCTGCGCGACGGGCGGGCGCCCGCTTCCGTCCTTCTCGTGTCCGGTCGGCCCGCGGTTGCGTTCATCCGAGTGGACGATGTCGACGGCTGCGCCCACATCGATCAGCTGGCGGTGCTTCGATCAGAAGCCCGGCACGGCATTGGCCAGGCGCTGCTCGACGCGGTGATCGACTGGGCCGGCGAGCAGGGCTACTCGGCGCTGACGCTCAGCACTTTCGCCGAGTCCCCGTGGAACGAGCGGGTCTACGGCCCGAGCGGCTTCGTCGCAATGCCGGTGCTGACGCCCGGGCTGCTCGAGCTGCGTGACTGGGAGCGGGCCATCGGACTGGATGCCACCGGGGTCCGGGTCGTGCTGCGACGCGAACTCGCGGCCTGACAGACTGGCCGGTATGGCGTCCCCGCGTTCCGCTGCCCTGTTCGAGCGGGCCCAACAGGTAATCCCGGGGGGCGTGAACTCTCCGGTCCGCGCCTTTAAATCGGTCGGCGGGACGCCGCGCTTCATGGTCAGCGGCCGCGGTGCGTATCTGACGGACGCCGACGGCCAGGAGTACGTCGACCTCGTCTCGTCCTGGGGGCCGATGGTGCTGGGGCATGCGCACCCGGCAGTTGTGGACGCGGTCCGGGCCACCGCGGTGGACGGCCTGTCGTTCGGCACCCCGACGATCGGCGAGGTCGAGCTGGCCGAGCTGATCATCGAACGGGTGAACGCCGGCGGCCCAACCCCGGTGCTCGAACAGGTGCGCCTGGTGAATTCCGGCACCGAGGCCACCATGAGCGCCATTCGGCTCGCGCGCGGAGTCACCGGCCGACGCAAGGTGATCAAGTTCGCCGGCTGCTATCACGGCCACGTCGATGCGCTCCTGGCCTCAGCCGGATCGGGTGTGATCACGCTCGGGCTGCCGGATACGCCCGGGGTCACCGGCGCCCAGACCGCCGAAACCATCGTGCTGCCGTACAACGACCTGGCTGCGGTCGAGGCCGCCTTCGCCGAGCCGGGTGCCGACATAGCCTGCGTGATCACCGAAGCCGCGGCGGGCAACATGGGCGCGGTGCCGCCGGCCCCCGGCTTCAACGCCGGCCTGCAGGCGCTCACTGCCGCGAACGGCGCGCTCCTGATCAGCGACGAGGTGATGACCGGATTCCGGGTCAGCGCGTCCGGCTGGTACGGCCTCGATCCGGTGGCCGCAGACCTGTTCACCTTCGGCAAGGTGATGAGCGGCGGCCTGCCGGCCGCGGCGTTCGGTGGCCGGGCGGCGGTGATGCAGCACCTAGCGCCAGCGGGGCCGGTCTACCAGGCCGGGACCCTGAGCGGCAATCCAGTGGCGGTCGCGGCGGGCCTGGCGACGCTGCGAAACTGCACGCCCGAGGTGTATCAACGCCTCGACGCGAATTCGGCTGCCGATCGGGCAACTCGCCTCGGACGCCCTCACCGCGGCCGGCGTCGTGCACCGGGTGCAGTTCGCCGGCAACCTGTTCTGCGTCTTCTTCGGTCCCGACCCGGTCACCAACTTCGCCCAGGCCCAGGCGACCGAGACGTGGCGCTACCCGCCGTTCTTCCACGCGATGCTCGACGCCGGCGTCTACCTGCCGCCCAGTGCCTACGAGTCCTGGTTCGTCAGCGCCGCGCACGACGAGGCGGCGATCGACCGGATCGCGGCGGCGCTGCCGGTGGCCGCCCAGGCCGCGGCCGCTGCGGTGCATCGATGACCGAGCATGGTGGGAACGAGCTGTGACGGTCATCCATCTGCTGCGCCACGGTGAGGTGTACAACCCCGACCACATCCTCTACGGGCGGTTGCCGGGTTATCAGCTCTCGCTGCGCGGACTGCAGCAGGCCGACCTGGCCGCGAAGTATTTGGCCACCCGTCCGATCGGCCACGTGGTGTCATCACCCCTCGAACGGGCCCGGCAGACCGCCGCGCCCGTCGCAGCCGAGTTCGGCCTCGAGGTGGCGATCGATGACCGGCTGATCGAGGCGGCGAACGCACTCGAGGGAACGCGCGTCGAGGGACCGCTCAGCTTGGCGCTGAATGTGCGCAAATGGCCATTCTTTCGTAATCCGACCCGCCCGTCCTGGGGTGAGCCGTACACCGAGATCGCCGAACGGATGCTCGCGGCCGTCCTCGCTGCGGTCGACGTCGTGGCCGACTTAGCGCCGGCGGCCGACGGACGGCGCGCCGAAGGCGTCTGCGTCAGCCATCAGTTGCCGATCTACGTGCTGCGCCGCTTCCTCGAGGGGCAGCGGCTCTTTCATGACCCGCGTCACCGCGAGTGCGGCTTGGCGTCGGTGACCGCGATCACCTTCGTCGGCCACGACGCCGTTGAAGTGGACTATTGCGAGCCCGCCGCCGCCATCGTCCGCCGCACATCGGCCGGTGCCTGAACCTCGCAATCCTGAGGGTCACCCGGCACCGAATTTGCCCTTGATTTCCGAGTGAGACACTTGACGAGTCATGCTGCGCCGCGCCCGTCCCCTCGTTGCCCTGCTGCTCGCCGTCGTGACGGCCGGGGCGATGGCGGCGTGCACCGGCAAGGATGCCGTCGATCAGTCCTCGGCCGGTGACTTCCGGTTCGTGACGGCAACCCAGGCCGGTCATGTGTACGCCGTCGCCGACCGCAAACCGGTGGGCCCGGTGACCGGCGACCTGATCGGCGGCGGCGCCTATTCGCTGGCGGCCGACAAGGGCCAGGTCGTGGTGATCAACTTCTGGGCGACCTGGTGCGGGCCGTGCAAGACCGAGACGCCCCAGTTCGACGCCCTCTACCGGCAGCTGCACCCGCAGGGCCAGGTCGACTTCGTCGGCGTCGACGTCAAGGAGCTGTCGCGCGACGCGGGTACGTCGTTCGTGACCGACAACAAGATCAGCTACCCGATCCTGTGGGACGAGCCCGGCAAGACCGCGCTCGAACTCGGTCACGTGCCCTCCACCAGCTTGCCGTTCACCGTCATCATCGACAAGCAGCAGCGGGTCGCCGCGGTCTACCTGCAGGCGCTCACCCCGGCCGACCTGACGCCGGTGTTGACCTCGCTCGCCGCCGAGCAGTAGCAGCGATCCCGATGCTCGTTGCCTCGCCCGCCTTCACCAATGCCGTAGCCGACGGACCGTTGATCGTGGCCGCCGGAGTGGCGGTGCTGGTCGGCGTACTCGGCTTCCTGTCGCCGTGCGTCCTGCCGCTGGTACCCGGGTACCTGTCCTATGTCGCCGGTCTGTCCGGAGCTGAATCGGCCGATGCGTGGCCGCGTCGACCGAGTCGGCGGCGCTCCGGCGGGGTCGGCGGTGTCGCTCTGGCCCGCCGCGCCCGCACCCGGGTCGAACGGCGGATGGTGCTGGGCGCGCTGCTGTTCGTGGTCGGTTTCAGTGTCATCTTCATCGCCCAGGGCGTCCTGTTCGGCAGCTTCGGCGCCGCGATCCGCGATCACAAACAGACCATCGAGCGGGTCTTCGGCGCGGTGACGATCGTGCTCGGCTTCGCTTTCATGGGGTTCATCCCGGCGCTGCAGCGCGAGGCCCGCATCCACCGTCGGCCACCCGCCGGACTGCTGGGCGCGCCGCTGCTGGGTGCGGCGTTCGGGCTGGCCTGGGGACCGTGTCTGACGCCGACGCTGTCGGTGGTCTATTCGATGTCGTACACCACCGGATCGGCCGGTCGGGGCGCGTTTCTCATGGCGTGTTATTGCCTGGGGCTCGGGGTGCCGTTCGTCCTGATGGCGCTCGGCTTCGGCTGGGTGAGTGGTGCGCTCGGCTTCGTCCGACGCCATCGGCTGGCGATCAGCCGGATCGGTGGCGGCCTGCTGGTCGTCATGGGCCTGCTGCTCCTGACCGGCACCGTGGGACCACTTCGCGGACTGGTTGCGCGACGAGTTCGGCGGCAGCACCGGAGTGGGGTCGGGGCTGTGACGCCACCCGCGATCACCGCGCCCGCGCGCCTGGTGCGCCGAGGCTGGCGGCGACTGATCAGCATGCGCACCGCCCTGGTGCTGCTGTTCCTGCTGGCGATCGCCGCCGTTCCGGGGTCGTTGTTGCCGCAGCGGCCGCTGAATCCGGCCAAGACCGATGCCTATATCGCCTCGCACGGATCGTGGGGACAGTTCCTCGAACACCTGGGCCTGTTCGACGTGTTCGCGTCGACCTGGTTCGCGGCGATCTATGTACTGCTTTTCATCTCACTCGTCGGCTGCCTCGATCCCGCGGATCCGCCAGCACGTCAAAGCATTGCGTCGCCAGCCATTGCCGGCACCCAAGCACCTGACCCGGTTACCCGAATCGGCGCAGTTCACCAGTCCGTCCACGCCGGAGCAGTTCGCGGCCGCGGCCCGCTCGGGTCTGGGCCGGCGGTGGCGCATCGTTCGTCGCGACGAACCCGGCGGTGTGGTCACCTTGTCGGCCGAGAAGGGTTACAGCCGCGAGACCGGCAACGTGGTCTTCCACGTCGCGCTGCTCGCCGCGCTGATCCTGATCGCGGTCGGGCGGCTGTACATGTATTCGGGGCAGCGGGTCGTGCTCCAGGGGGCCGACCAGGGTTTCTGCAACACCGTCAGCCAGTACGACTCGTGGGAGCCCGGCCGCTTCGCTGCGGACGGACGCATCTCGCCGGCACCGTTCTGTATCGACGAGATGAGCAAGTTCACTGCGACCTACAACTCATCCGGCGAGCCGACCCAGTTCGCCGCCGACATCACCTACCAAAAGACGGTGTCGAGCGCGATCACCCACGCGACGATCCGGGTCAACCACCCGCTGCGGATCGAGGGCGACCGGGTGTATCTGATCAGCCACGGCTTCGCGCCCGAGATCACCGTGCACATGCCCGACGGCACGGTCCGCCACGATGTCGCCGCCTTCATCCCCGCCGATCCGACGACCCTGCTCTCCGAAGGCGCGTTCAAGATCACGGCCGTGCCCGGCGCCCACAGCGACATCGCGATCGAAGGCGTCTTCGCACCGACCGCGCGCACCCTGGACGGGAAGCCGATCGGTCCGAATTCCGAGATCACGTCGATCTCGCCCGCCGTCAACAACCCGGCGCTGGGCATCATCATCTACAAGGGCGACATCAGCACGGCCGCCCAGTCCGTCTACTCCCTCTCGGCGAGCGACATCAATTCCGGCGCGCTGAAGCAGATCGGCACGGCCAACCTGCAGATCGGCCAGACGACGAACCTGGCCGGCGGCGTCTCGGTGACCTTCGACGGCTGGGTGCCGTGGGCCGGGCTGCAGGTTTCACACGACCCGACGCAGACCTATCTCTTGATCGCGGCGGCGTTGATGGTCGTCGGCCTGCTGGGCTCGCTGGGCATCCGGCGGCGGCGATTGTGGCTGCGGCTGACCCCAGAGGCAGCTGAGGACCCCACCTCGCCTACCGTGGTCAGCATCGGTGGCCTAGCCCGCAGCGATTCGGGCAACTTCACCGACGAGTTCGCGGCCTTGGTACGTCGATTACGACCGCCGGGTGACGACTCACCGGCTTTGATCAGCGCAACCGCAGGGATGGAGTGAGCATGGCGGTCAACGAGAGCCTCTCGAACCTGTCGAACACGCTGTTCACCACCGCGATCGCCACCTACGCGGTGGCGTTCATCGGCTACACCGCCGAGTACGCGTTCGGTCGCCGTGGCCGGGTGGCCGAGTCGTCCGCAGTACCGGTCGGGGCGGCCAGCGGCGCTCAGGCGGCCCAGCGGGTGCTGGTCGGGACGGGCGGGCTGCAGTCAAGGGACGCGCTACCGCCCGCCACCGGCAATTCGCCGCCGTCCGCGTCGATCGGATCAACGGACGGCACGGTCGGCAACGTCGGCAATGTCGGCAACCGGTTCGGGCTCGCCGCCGTGATCATCACCGTCATCGGCGCGGTCCTGCACCTGACCTCGATCGCCATCCGCGGTGCGGCCGTCGACAGCGTGCCGTGGAGCAACATGTACGAGTTCGCCTCGGCGGCGGGCTTCGTCGCGGTGGCGGCCTTTCTCGCCGTGCTGACGCGGGCGCCCGGCCTTCGCTACCTCGGTCTGTTCGTCATGTTCCCGGTCGCAGTATTGATGTTCCTGGCCGGGACGGTTCTTTACTCGCAGGCCTCGCCGCTCGTCCCGGCCCTGCAGTCCTACTGGCTGGCCATCCACGTAACCGCCGCCGCCAGCTCCGAAGGCGTGCTGATGACGAGTTCGGTGCTGACGATCCTCTACCTGATCCGGCGTCGCTTCGACGCTCGGACGGCCGCCGGTCTGCCGTTCCGGCTGGCCCACTTCAGTTCGCGCCTGCCTGCGGCGAGCACCCTCGACCGCAACGCCTACCGGTTGGCCGCATTCGCCTTCCCGATCTACACGTTCGGCGTCATCGCCGGTGCGATCTGGGCCGAAGCGGCCTGGGGCCGGTACTGGGGCTGGGACCCGAAAGAGACCTGGGCCTTCATCGCCTGGGTCGTCTATGCGGCCTATCTGCACGCGCGCGCAACGGGTGGCTTCCGCAAGTACGCACCGTGGATCAACCTGCTCGGCTTCGGCGCCATGACGTTCAACTTCTTCGTGGTGAACATCGTCATTTCGGGCCTGCACTCCTACGCCGGCCTGAACTAGTCGCCCGGCGCCGGCTGATCAATGCAGCCGACGCCGGACCGACCGTTACCTGCTCAGGTCATAGACCGTCGTACCGCCGATGGTCTGCGCGGTGTAATTCGCCTCGACCCACTGCTGGATCTGGTAGGCCGTCGACCCCTGTGCGCTCGTCGATCCGATGAAGCCCGAGCTGTCGGCCACGTAGTAGTGCACCTTGCCCGACGTGACCAGCAGCTTGAACGCCGCCAGGCTGATCGCCGGGTCGGTGCCGTTGTAGCCCCCCAGGGCCATCACCGACTCTCCGGTGCCGAGCTCGAGTGACGCGGCCTCGTTATCGCTGGTGGTCGCGGCTACCCAGAGGTACTTGCTCGCATTCGCCGCGAAGGCGGCCTGGAGGGCCGCTGACACGGTGCTCGCACCGCCCAGGCCACCGACCGCGCCGCCACCGAAACCGCCCGTGGTCGGTTGGGTGCCCGTGTTGCCGCCGAAGCCGCCACCGGCACCACCCGCACCTCTAGGCGCGCCGCCGCCGCCTTGGCCGGCCGTCGGCCGAGTGCCGCCACCGGGGCGGCCGCCGCCGAAGCCCGCGGTCGTGGCCGGACCAGCCGAAGGTATCGCGCCACTGTGCGCGGTCGACGCGGTCTGTATCGAGTACGCGGTCGGACCGGCGAGCAGGGTCACCGCGATCAGCGGAGCCATCAACCACTGACCCCACCGGGTGATGCTAGCCGGCGTCAGCGCGAGTACAACGGCGCCGCCACCGGTGAGCAGCACCAACCAGCGCAGCCAGCCGTTCCAGTCGGTCCGGCCCAGTAGCTCGAACGTCCACCACGAACCAGCGGCGATCAACACGGCCAGAATGCAGCGCGCGACCTCATTGGCGCGCGCCCGCCATAGTTCGACGACGCCGATCCCGACGAGTGCCGCAATAGCCGGCGCGAGTGCCACGGTGTAATAGGGATGGATGATGCCGCTGGCGAAGCTGAGCACCAGTCCGGTGACGAGCAGCCAGCTGCCCCACAGGATCAGGCTCGCACGAAGTCGATCGGCGCGTGGTCGTTTCCAGGTCAGCCAACCGAGCGCACCGATCGCGATCAGCGCCGCCGGGAGCAGCCAGCTGATCTGCGATCCCATGTCGCTGCCGAACAGCCGTGTCCAGCCGGTCTCGGCCGATGAGAATCCGCCCGTCCCGCCGCTGACGTTGCCGTTGTTGGACCCACCATCGAGTCGACCCAGGCCGTTGTAGCCGAAGGTCAGCTCCAAGATGCTGTTGGTGTTCGTACCACCGATATACGGACGGGCCGAGGCCGGCGTCAATTCGACCAGAACGATCCACCATCCGGCCGCGACGATCATCGCGGCGGCGCCGAGGAGCAGCTGCTTGATGCGCCGACCGAGCGTTGTCGGTGCGGCGACCAGGTAGGCGGCGGCGAAGCCGGGCACGACCAGCATTCCCTGCAGCATTTTGGTGAGGAACGCGAAGCCGATCAACGCGCCGGCCAGAATGAGCCACCGCGCCTTGGCGTGCTCGATCGCCCGGACGGTCGCGTACGCCGCGGCGACCATCAACAGGATCAGCAGCGCGTCCGGGTTGTTGAAGCGGAACATCAGCGTGGCGACCGGCGTGGTCGCGAGCACAGCACCCGCCAATAGCGCTGCGGTCGGATTACTGACTCGCTTCACCGTCGCGTAGAGCAGGGCCACCGCGGCGATTCCCTCGAGCGCCTGCGGCACCAGGATCGACCACGAGTTGAGCCCGAAGATCCGAACCGACAGGCCCATGATCCACAGCGCCGCGGGCGGCTTGTCGACCGTGATGAAGTTGGACCAGTCCAGCGAGCCGAACAGCCAGGCCGTCCAGCTCTTGCTGCCGGCCTGAGCGGCCGCGGCATAGAACTCGTTGGCCCAGCCGGAATTCGAGAGCCCGACCAGGTAAAGCAGTCCGGTTCCGCTCAGCAGGACGAGCAGCGGCAGATTTCGCCCGACGGCCGATCGCTGAGCTTTTCCTACCAGGAGCCCACTTTGAGGGGTCTCGGAGTGGGCTTCCGATAGGAAAAGCGTGTCGGTGTCGAGTGCGGTCATGACGTCGGCTTCGACAGGTCATAGACCGTGCTGCCGCCAACGGTCGTTGCGGTGTAGTGCGCCGCCACCCAGCTGGCGATTGCGCTGTTGGCATTGCTGCCGCCACCCGCGCCGCCGCCACCAGTCCCGCCGCTGATGAAGTAGCGGATCTCGCCGTTGTGGACCAGCTTCTCGAATGCGGCCAGGGTGATGGAGTTGTCGCTGCCGCTGAATCCACCCAAGGCCATCACGGCCCTGCCGCTCGACAATTCCAGTGGCGCCGCGCTCTGGGCGCCGACGGTCGCGGCGGCCCACTTGGTCGTCGTGGCCTTCAGCAGAGCGCTGAGCGCCGAGTTCGACGCGGTGGCTCCGCCGCCAGCTCCAACCGCTCGGGCCGCGCCGGTCACGCCGGTTGAGCCGGTTGAGCCGCCCGGAGTTCCGCCGCCGAATCCGCCGGGTGCCCCCGTCCCACCGGTCGGGCGGGTGCCACCGGCGCCACGCGCACCACCGGGACCACCGGTCCCGCCACCGAATCCACCAGCGCCAGAGACGCTCGGACCGGCCGATGGGGTGCTGCCGGTGTGCGGCGTTCCCGCGGTCGAGATGGCGAACGCGGTTGCGCCGCCACCGACTGCGACCAGGCTGGCCACGAGCGCGATAATCGTGACTCGCGAAAGCCAGCGCGCCGGCACGACCAGGGCGAGCACGCCGACCACGGTCGCGACGATCACGAGCACCGACACCCACGGATGCCAGCTGGGAGTGCGCCGCAGCAGCTCGAAGCTCCACCCGCCGGTAACGAGTACGCCGATCGCCATGGCCAACCGTGCGTTGACGTCAGCCCGGTGTCGCCACAGGACCACGCTGGCGATGCCGACCAGGGCGGCGATCGCCGGGGCCAGTTCGATCGTGTAATAGGTGTGGATGATTCCGCTGGCGTAGCTGAGCACGATGCCGGTGACGAGCAACCAGCCGCCCCACAAGATTGCGGCCGCGCGAACCCGGTCGGTCCGCTTCGCCCGTCCCGCGATCGCGAGCAGTGCCACGATGCCGATCAGTGCGCCCGGAATCAGCCACGAGATCTGGCCGCCCATCAGAGAGTTGAAGAGCCGGCCGATACCGGTCGAGCCGCTGAACGACGCCCCCGCGCCTCCGCCGCCCCCGCCACCGGTCGCACCGCCACCACCCGTACCGCTCGTCTCGTTGCCGGTGATGCGCCCAAGACCGTTGTAACCGAAGGCGAGTTCGAGAGCACTGTTGTTGGTCGAGCCACCGATGTAGGGACGGTCAGCGGCGGGGGTCAACGCGACGATCGCTAGCCACCAGCCGCAGCCCACGATCAGGCTGACGCCGGCCAGCACGGTCTGCCAAATGCGTCGGAATAGACCAGTCGGCGCGCAGACCAAATACACCACGGCAAGGACGGGCACGAGCGTGAACGGTTGCAGCCCCTTGGCGAGGAACGCGAAGCCCATGGTCAGTCCGGTGAGCACCATCCACTTGGTACGAGCTTCCTCCAGCGCGCGGGTGACGAAGTACGCCGCGACCACCATCAGGAACGTCATCATCGCGTCCGGGTTGTTGAACCTGAACATGAGCACGGCCACGGGCGTCAGAGCCAACGCGGCACCGGCGATGAAGCCGGCAGCGGGGCCGAACCAGCGCCGGACGGTCAGGAACAGGATCCAGACCGACGCGACGCCGAGTAGCGCCTCCGGAGCCAGCATCGACCACGAGTTGAATCCGAAGATCCGACCGGCGATCTCTTGTGGCCACAGGAACGCCGGCGGCTTGTCGACCGTGATGAAGTTGGACGAGTCGATCGACCCGAACAAGAACGCCTTCCAGCTCTTGGTCCCGGCCTGCACCGCCGCCGCGTAGTAATCGTTGGCATTCCCGGACGCGCCGAGATCCCACAGGTACAACACCGCGGTGCCGACGAGCAGCGCAATGAGGCCGACCGTCTGGTTCAGAAAGCGCCATCTGGGCACGGTGGGTCCGTCGGCCAACGCTGGCGGCGGATAGGCCGGCGGCGGTGGCGGGGCCCAGTACTCGGCGCCCGGAGCGGTCTCGGTCGGCACTTGGGTCTGCGTCATCTCAGGATTCCTTCACGGTCGTGCGGGCAAGTGATCGCCGATCGGCGAAGACCCACTGGCGCATCAGGACAAATCTCAGGACGGTCGCGGCCAGGTTGGCGGCGACCAGCACCGACAGCTCGAGCGCCCGTCCGGGGTTATGGGTGGTGAGCGACAGCGTTTCGAGCGCGCCGCTGGTGAGGACCAGGCCGAGTCCGAACACGACCAGACCCTGCGCCTGATGCCGGGCCGAGCCCGATCCGCGAACGCCGAAGGTGAATCGCCGGTTGACCGCGGTGTTCGCGATCGCGGTCACGAGCAGCGCGGTGAAGTTGGCCAGCTGGGCACCGAGGGTGCCGCGAGTCAGCAGGAACAGCGCCAGATAGGCGGCCGTGCTCAACGCGCCGACCAGGCCGAACCGCAGCGCCTGCAGCGCGAGCCCGGGCGAGACGCCGGGTACCTCGATCTCCGCGCGTCCGATCTGGGCGCGCAGTTCGCGCAACGGCAGCTCGCCGCGGGCCAGTGCTTTGCCCAGCCGCGCGATGCCACGCAGGTCCGCCATCGCGGTCGCCCGCACGTCGACCCGGCTATCCGGGTCGTCTATCCAGTCGACCGGCACCTCGGCGATGCGCAGGCCGGCCCGTTCGGCGAGCACCAGCAGCTCGGTGTCGAAGAACCAGGCGCGATCGTGGACGAACGGCAGCAATGCCCGGGCGCACTCGGTGCGCATCGCCTTGAAGCCGCACTGGGCGTCGGAGAATCGCGCCCGCAGGGTCGCGTGCAGGATCAGGTTGTAGCTGCGCGAGATGAGCTCGCGCTTGCTTCCCCGGACGACCCGCGACGACCGGCTGAGGCGCGACCCGATGGCCACGTCGCTGTGACCTGAGAGCAGCGGAGCGACCAGCGGCAGCAGCGCGTTCAGATCGGTCGAGAGGTCGACGTCCATGTATGCGACGACCCGCGCGGTCGAGGCGCCCCAGACCTGGTGCAGTGCCCGCCCCCGTCCCTTCGCATCGAGGTGGACGGCCCGCACGCCCGGCACGGATTCGACCAGCGCAAGGGCCTCGGCCCAGGTCGAATCCGTGCTGGCGTTGTCGGCGATCGTGATCACCGCGGTGAAGGGGAAGGTGTCGGCGAGGTAGGCGGCGAGACGCCGGACGCTCGGCGCCAGGTCGCGCTCCTCGTTGTAGACCGGCACCACGATCTCGACATCGAGCACCCGCCCTCCGGATGGCGAGTCTCGGCGGAGTGTCGCTCGGCTCCGGAGCCAACTTGAGGGTGGCGGTCATCGCGTCTGCTCCAGTCGCAGGGCCAGGGCCGGGCAGACACCGATCGCTCGGCGGACCTGCTTCTCGTCGGCGCTCGTCACCGGCGAGGAGCCGATCAGCGGAAAGCCCCACTCGTCGCGGGTGACTCGGCCCGGCAGCAACTCGGCACACATTCCGTGCCCGTCGCAGCGCGTCCAGTCGATCTGCAGCTTCATCGGCCGGCTCCTTCGATCGGTAGCAATCCACGGACCGGACGGCCGCAGCCGCCGCCGTGCAGATGGGCGTGCACCTCGGGCTGCAAGAACCGCAGACCGGAAGTGATGAAGCGGGCGGTGCCGTCCGGGTGCGCGCAGGCGCCGCGCCCGTCCACCAGCTGGACGTGCCGGGCGGCGGCGTCGTAACCGCGGGCGTCACCGGCATAGATCGCGCGCACATCGGCGGCGAGTGACGGCAGGCCGAATCGACAGGGCCCGCACTGGCCGACCGATTCACCGGCCAGCCATTCCGCGACCCGACCCAACTCGCCCAGCGCACAGGTGCTGTGGTCGATTGCGATCAGCACGCCGGCGCCGAAGGTGCCACCGGCCGCGGCCAATCCGGCCCGCGACAGGAGCAGCGTCGGATCCGGTGCGAGCCAGGTGCCGTGGTAGCCGCCGGTGATCGACCGCGGCCAGGTCGGGTGCCGCGCCGGCGGCGCTGAGCACGATCGACAAGGGCGTACCGATCGGGACCTCGACGACGCCGGGACGAGCCACCGCGCCGCTGAGGGTGATCAGCGTGGTGCCGGGTTCGGTATGGGTGCCGGTGGCGGCAAATCGCGCGGCCCCGAGTCGGAGCAGCACCGCGACCTGAGCGAAGGTTTCCGCGTTGGCAACCAGGTGACCGGTCGCTGTCGCATGCGAGCGCCACCCCGGCGGCACGGCCGGCCCGCCGTCGAGCGCGCGGACCAGGGCCCGGGCCTCGCCGGCAACGAAGCGGTCGGAGACGATCTGCACGCTGACCGTGCCAGCGTCGGCGCGTTCGGCGAGCGCGCGCTGAATGGCGCTGGCGGCCGTCCGATCGTGGACGGCGACGATGACCCGGGTGGCTGCCGTGACCACCGCGACCGTCAGCGCGCCGTCGAGGACCAGGTGCGGCGTGCGGCGCAGCAGAGTGCGGTCCTTGTGGCTGGCCGGTTCGCTCTCGCTGCCGTTGACGATCACCGTGCGTCGCCCGGGGGACAGCGCCCGCAGCTTGGTTGCGAAGTCGAACCCGGCGCCGCCGCGGCCGGCCAGACGGCTTGCGTCGAGCAGGCCGAGCAGCTGAGGCAGGTCGGTAGCGGGCAGCGGGCCGTGGGTCGCCAGGTGCGTCCGAAGATCGAGCACGGCCACTCGGTCGAGACCCGCGAGCAGGCGCGGCGCCCCGATCGTCCATACCGGGTCCGGGCCGGTGGGCCGCGGCGCTGCCGGCGTGTCGTTGCGCTGGAAGGCCGACGGGCGGGACTGCCCGCGGTCGGGAAGTCAGTGTCTCGGTCATCGCAGGGCCGCCGTTCGGGTCATGGTCGTCATTGGGGTGGACGCGAGCGCGCGGCAGATCCCGCCGCGGCTCGACGCGGGCACTGATGCCGACCAGTCGGCTGATCAGGGCGCCGGCGACCGCGGCCACGCAGATCAGGAAGAGCGCGATGACCCAAGCGACGCCGCGGTCGGTGCCCGACATGTAGCCGTGCAGCATCGCTATCGCCCAGGCGCCGTACGCGACGAGGTGGGTCATCCGCCAGATCCGCGCACCGGTCGGCGTCGCCGCGAGACGTCCGCGCGCGAACCCGAATCCGGCCACCAGCAGCAGGCCGTACATCGCGATCGTGCCCAGGCCGACCCAGGTGGCGCGGTAGCCCGCGGTGAACGGGATCACCGCGCCGGTCACGCCCACGTTGGCGTAGGAGTCGGCGACGATCGTGACGATGTGCAGCGCGCAGGACGCCGATGCCGAGCGCGCCCGCAGTGCGGTGGACGTACTGCAGCACGACCCGGCGCTGCGCGGGGCCGCGCCGGGAACCCAGTGCACCTAGCGTCGTCGAGATCGTGAGCAGCACGAGAGCGGCCAGGCCGGCTCCGCGGGCCGTCATCCAGATCGTCATCAGGCGGCCCGTCCGATCGGGTCGGTGGGAGCGGTCGGCAGCACCGCAGCCGGCCAGTCGCCGACCGTGGTGACCGCGCCCTGGCGATCGACCAATCGGGCCGCGTAGCCACCGGCGATCAGCCAGCCGACCGCGCGCGAGCCCAGCACGATCGCGGCGGTGCTGGCCGTGTTGGCCGCGAGCGCCGTGTCGGCCCAGACCGAGGCCGTCCGCCACGGTCCGTCCGCCGGGGCGCCGGTGGCCGGGTCGACGATGTGGTGCATCGCCGGACCGGTGCCGAGCTGCCACCGGCGGACGGTGGTGGTCGAGGTGGCCACGCCCGCCGCGGCTGAGCGTGATCGACTGGCCCGGGGCGCCCTCGGCCTCGGCCACCCGTACCCCCCAGCCGCCGGGCTGGGATCCGGCGACGGCCAGATCCCCACCCAGCTCGACCAGCACCGGGGTGCCGTAGCGCGCGAAGAGCGTGCGGGCGGCCAGGTCGGCGGTGAACGCCTTCGCGGTCGCGCCGAGGTCGAGCGCCGCCCCGACGGGGACGGTCAGCAGCCCGAGCGCCGGGTTGAGCCGCACCTGGGTCCAGTCGGCCCGCACATTGTGGGGACGGGCCGGGCCGGGCTCTTCGCGCACGGCGGCGATGTCGCGGTCGTAGCCGTTGGCCGACATCGCCAGCCCGATCGTCGGATCGACGGCGCCTCCGGTCTGGGCCGCGGTGACGAGCGCCGCGCGGACCAGATCGGTGAGCAGGTGGGAGACGGGGACGGGCCGGCCCGCGCGGTCGTTCGCCCGCGACAGTTCCGAGTCGGCGCGGAAGCGGCTCGCCGCGGCGTCGACCCGGCCGAGCAGGTTGACCAGATCGGTCGTCGCGAAGTCGAGGATGCGCTCGTCGGCGACCACGAGACGCACGGTGCAACTCCAGGCGCCGAAGATCGCGGTGCCCACTCGGGGAGCGCTCAGTGTGGCGGTCATGAGCCGTGGCTCGCAGCCACTGAGCCCGAGCCGGTGTTGGCCGAGATGCCGGACGAGGTCGACGTCCCCGAACTGCCGGAGTTGCTCGTGCGGACGTGTCGAGTCCGCGAGTGTCGAGCCGGTGCCGGCGTCGTGTTGCTCGGCTGCCGGTGTGCCGCTCGAGCTGGCGGTGGTGGTGGAGCCGGCGTCGGCGACCCCGACGATCAGGCCGATCGTGAGGGCGACGGCGCCGACCGCGACGCCGGCGCCGGCGGCGCCGGCCCGCTTGAGCAATCGCTGCGGTGAGGATGTCTCGTTCATAGCGACCACATTGGCCGCGCTCACATCACGGGGGTCTCAGCCCAGCATCAAGCCCGTCTTAAGTATTGATGGGTATCGCCTGAGGTACCCGCATTCGAGCAGGGCCACAGTCGCGCTACGGGGCCTTGAAGAGCAGGGTCACCCCGGCCCCGCCGGTCGGGCTGTGATCGATCGTCATCGAACCGCCGCCGGACTCGGCGCAGCGGCGCGCGATGTCCAGTCCGAGCCCCGACGAACCTCGATCCGAACGTCCGCGAGCCAACTCCTCGACCGCGATCCCGGGGCCGTCATCGCCGACCACCAAGCTGGCGCCGGCCTCGGTGGGCGCTAGCGAGACCGCGAACGCGGTCCCCTCGGGCGTGTGCGCGATGACGTTCTCGAGCAGCGCGTCCACTGCGGCCGCCAGATCCTCGGCGCCCGCGCGCACCGGCAGCGGTCCGGACGGCAGCTCGACCGTCCAGCCACGGCCCTGGTCGTCCGCGAGCGCCGACCAGAAGGTGACCCGTTCACCGACGACCGCGGTGGCATCCGAGGCCGGCATCCGGCCTTCGCGCTGCGGGCGACGGGCGGCGCGAATCACCGCGGTGAGCGTGCGCTCGACCTCGCCGACGTGGGTTCCGACACGTTCGGACTCGATCGGATCGCGCAGCGCCTCAGCGTCCAGGCGTAGCGCCGTGAGGGGGGTCCGCAGCCGGTGCGACAGGTCGGCGACCGTCTCGCGCTCCTCGGCGATCAGCTCGTCGATCCGGTCGGCCAGCCGGTTCAGCGCCGTGCCGACCTGGGCGATCTCGCGCGGTCCGGTGGTCGGCGCGCGAGCGGTCACATCGCCGGCCGAGATGCGGTGCGCCGTCTGCGCCGTGACCAGGAGTGGACGGACGATGCGCCGGGTCAGCACCTCGCCGCCGAGCGCCCCGACCAGCAACAGCACCAGCGACCCGCCGGCCAGCAGCAACCAATACTTCGTCGCCCCGGATTGCAGGGAGCCGGTCGACTCGAAGGCGACGATCCGAGAGGTCCCAGCGTCTGCCCGGACGATCTGCTGCGCGATCTCGCCGCCCGGTACGTGGCTGACCTGCGGCTGCGCCTGTTCGGGTCCGTCGGGCCCGATCGGCGCGCCCGCGCCGCCACCGTTGAACCCACCGCCGCTGGTCGGGTCGGGATAGCCATCGCCGGATTGCCCGCCGGCGGCCACCCGGCCGAGCACGGTGCCGTTCGGCAGCGTGACGGAGACTGACCGCGAGCTGTCCTGCTCGTAGGCGGCGAGCGTCGTCGTGATCTGGGCCTGGGTCGGGTTGCCGCGCAGATATAGGGCGACGGCCTGGGCCCGGTCGGACAGCCCGTGCTCGGCGTCGCGAACCACCTGACTGCGGATCAACAACGTCAGTGGGATCGCAAACGCGAGCACGACCAGCACGGTGATCCCGATGACGAGCAGCAGGATGCGGCGGCGCACCGCTCAGTCCGTTTCGGCGGATGAGGTGACGGTCGAGACCGGCGGGGACAGTCGCACCCCGACGCCGCGGACGCTGTGCAGGTAGATCGGCTCGGACGCCGTCTCACCGAGCTTGCGCCGTAGCCACGACAGATGCACATCGACCGTGCGATCCGAGCCGCCCCAGGCCAGCTGCCACACCTCGGCCAGCAGGTCCTTCTTGGTCACCACTTCGCCGACCCGGCGGGCCAGCGCGAGCAGGAGCTCGAACTCTTTGCGGGCCAGCTCGATCTCGCGTCCGTCCAC
Source organism: uncultured Actinomycetes bacterium (assembly GCA_963730855.1). Classification (GTDB taxonomy): domain Bacteria; phylum Actinomycetota; class Actinomycetes; order Mycobacteriales; family Jatrophihabitantaceae; genus CAVSTK01. The sequence continues at coordinate 122,156 of CAVSTK010000005.1, read as the reverse complement.
CGTCACCTCGCGGCTGCGGGTGTCGATCCGCAGGCCGCCGATGGCGATGACCGGGTCCTCGTCGCTGCGGCCGGCCCGGCGCAGCACGGCCTTGATCCGCGCGTTGAGCTGGGCGGCGTTGAACGGCTTGATCACGTAGTCGTCGGCGCCGAGGTCGAGCACCCGGACGATCTCGGCCTCTTCATCGCGCGCGGTCGCCACGATTACGGGGACCTCGGAGACGGCTCGCAGCATCGACAGGACATCGACGCCGTCGATGTCCGGTAGCCCGAGATCGAGCAGGACGACGTCCGGCTTGCCCTCGACGGCGGCCGACAGAGCCGCCATTCCCGTGCTGACGGCCGTGACCGCGTGACCGAGTTCGCGCAGCGAGCGCATCAGCGCGGTGCGGATCGCCGGATCGTCCTCGACGAGCAGCAGGGTGGCCATAGGCGTGGATGGTAGCCAGCGTTACCCGGAATCGGTGCTGGCGCGGCCCGTCGGGGAAGTTCTGGTCAGGCCGGTTGGTCAGGTTTTGCGTCGCCCGACGGGCCACCGGCGCCGTCGGCGCGCCGCTTGCTGATCTGGCGCAGGAAGTCGGGGTCATCGTCGGGGGCGAGCGGGCCCGGAGCGGCGGGCCCCGCCGAGCTGCCAGCCGCCGGCGGGATCATCGGAATTGGCGGCGCGCTTGGGGCCGTCGGTGCGGCCGAACATGGACGGGTGGCTGCTGGTCCCGGTGGGCGCCCCGAAGGGGTTGAAGCCGCCCAGGGTCCGGGCACCCGGCGTCGAGGCTCCGCGCGGGTGCCCGAGAAAGAACCACGCGATGGCACCCAGGCCACCGAACAGCAGGATCAGGATCACCCAAACCACTTTGGGCATCAGCCGCACACGAGTGGCATCACTGGTGAGTGCGTCGACGAATCCGGCGATCCACAGTGCGACCCAAAGCAGGAGCAGAAAGCCGGTCACTCGCCCAGCATAGGCAGGTCGTCGCTGAGAGGCGGCGGTGAACGCGGATACTGGACATTGTGGGATCCACCGGCGCGTTCAATGACCTCCAGGAGTTCCTGGCTGCGCTCGAGAAAGACGGCGACCTGGCGCGAATCAGCACCCCGGTCGATCCGCATCTCGAGGTAACGGGGATCGTCGCGCGGGTTGTCCGCGAGAAGGGTCCAGCGCTGCTCTTCGAGAACCCGACGCGGGGTTCGATGCCGCTCGCGATCAATCTGTTCGGCACCCAGCGGCGGATGGCCCGAGCGCTCGGCGTCAACTCACTAGATGAGATTGGTGAACGGATCGCGGATCTACTCCGTCCCGAACTTCCACGCGGCATCGGCGGCCTGCGGGACGCGTTGGGCAAGGTCGGCCAACTGCGCGCGGCCCCACCGCGGCGCGTCACCAGTGCGCCCGTCCACGAGGTCGTCTACCGGGGCGATGAGGTCGATCTGACGATGCTCCCGGGCGTCATGGCCTGGCCCGACGACGGCGGCGTTTTCCTGAACCTCGGTCTGACCCACACGGTGCATCCCGACACCGGTGCCCGCAACCTCGGCATGTACCGGCTGCAGATGCACGACAAGCAGACCGTCGGCCTGCACTGGCAGATCCACAAGGACTCGACCAGTCACGCGGCGATCGCCGAGCGACGCGGCGAACGGTTGCCGGTAGCGATCGCATTCGGCTGCCCGCCGGCGGTCACCTACGCCGCGAGCGCGCCGCTTCCGGGTGACATCGACGAGTACCTTTTCGCCGGCTTCCTCGGGCGCGAGCGAGTCGATCTGGTCGACTGCCTCTCGGTGCCACTACAGGTGCCGGCGGCGGCGCAGATCGTGCTCGAGGGGTGGGTCGAGCCCGGCGCCCGGCTGCCCGAGGGCCCGTTCGGTGATCACACCGGTTTCTACACACCGGTCGAGCCGTTCCCGTTCATGCGGGTCGAGACGATGACGATGCGGCAGTCGCCGATCTACCAGACGATCATCGTCGGACGCCCGCCCCAGGAGGACGGCCCGCTCGGGAAGGCCACCGAACGAATCTTCCTGCCGCTCATCAAAATGACCGTGCCCGAGATCGTCGACTACGACCTGCCCGAGGCCGGCATCTTCCACAACTGCGTCATCGTCTCGATCGAGAAGCGCTTCCCGAAGCACGCACAGAAGGTGATGAGCGCGGTATGGGGCGCTGGTCTGTTGTCGCTGTCGAAGCTGATCGTGGTGGTCGATTCCGATTGCGACGTCCACGACTACGCCGAGGTGGCCTGGCGGGCGCTCGGCAACGTCGACTATTCGCATGACGTCGTTCAGACCGTTGGTCCGGTGGATCATTTGGACCACGCGTCCTATGAACAGTTCTTTGGCGGCAAGTTGGGTATCGATGCGACCCGTAAGTTGCCGACCGAGGGTTATCGGCGTGCCGGTGGGTGGCCGGACGAGTGCGTGCTGAGCACCGAGACGGCCGATCTGGTGGCCCGTCGCTGGCGTGAGTACGGCATCGGCCGCGGAGCCGGCGAGTGAGCGAGCAGAACCCGCTTTTCCTACCAGCTGCCCACATTGACGGGGTCCAAAGTGGGCGCCTGATAGGAAGAGCGGACGAGGACGAGCCCGGCGTCGTCCGCAAGTTCCTGCGGTTGGTGATGATCGAGCACTCGGTCTTCGCGCTGCCGTTCGCCTACATCGCCGCCCTCACTGCCATGTGGCAGCAGACCCGCACCGTGCACTGGATCCAGCTGCTGCTGATCACGATCGCGATGGTGTCGGCCCGCACAGTGGCGATGTCGGCCAACCGGATCCTCGATCGACGCTACGACGCGCTGAACCCGCGCACCGCGCAGCGCGAACTCGTCACGGGGGTGCTTTCGCTACAGGCGGCATGGGTCGGCACTGTTATCGCGCTGACCATTTTTCTGACCAGTGCGGCCTTGCTGTCCTGGCTGTGTCTGGCGCTGGCGCCCATTGCGGTGATCCTGCTGGTCCTTTATTCCTTCGGCAAACGGTTCACCGACTTCCCGCAGGCGCTACTCGCGCTGGCGCAATTCGTCGCGCCGGTCGGCGCCTGGATCGCGGTCACCGGTTCCGCGTCCTGGGCGTGCGTCGGGCTCGGTATCGCGATCGGTACCTGGATCGGCGGGTTCGACCTGATCTATTCCTGCCAGGACGCCGAGGTCGACCGGCTGATCGGGTCGCGGTCGTTTCCGGCCCGCTTCGGTATCGCCGCGGCGCTGCGTGCGTCCACCCTCGTGCACGTCGTGACCCTGGGCGGATTCATCTGGTTCGGTGTGGCGGCCGGGCTCGGTGTGCTCTGGTGGATCGGGGTCGGCCTCACCGCCGCGGTGCTCGCGTACGAGCACACCATAGTTCGGGCGAACGACCTGTCGAGGGTCAACCGGGCGTTCTTCACCGCCAACGGCGTGATCGGCATCGGCCTGTTCGCCTTCGCCTTCGCCGATCTGGTGGTCAACGGACTCTGCGGCTGAGCGCTCCGCGCCGGTTCAGCCGGAGCGGCGGGCCCGGTACGCGGCCACATGGGTGCGATTGGCGCACGCATTGCCACAGAACCGGCGGGATCGGTTCTTGGACAGGTCGACCAGCACGTCGTCGCAGTCGTCGGCGCCGCAGCTGCTGAGCCGTTCGAGTTCGTCCATCCGGATCACGTCGGTGACCGCCAAGGCGGCCTCGACCGCCATCCGCTGCGCGAGCGGGGCGTCGGGTGGGCTCGCATGCAAGTGGTAGTCCCACTGACCGTGGCGTACCAGTTGGGGCAGCGCCTGCCCCTCGCGGAGCAGCAGATTGACGATTTGAACGGCCTCGTCCTTGTCGGCCCACCAGATCGACTCCAGGCGCGTCCGCAGCGCCTGCACCTCGGCCAGTTCCTGGGAATTGCCCGCTCGCGCGCCGGTCCAGCCCCATTCGTCGACGAAGCGGTCGAGGGAGGCTACCGAATCGAGGTGTTCGCGACCATGCGCTGTGTTGATCAAGGCGGCCGCACCGTTGAGAGCGGCCTCGGTGTCATGGGCAAAAATCAACTTGACTCCTGTACAGGGGCGCGGCTAGCGTTCTGCCTTGTAAGGAGCATAACGCGAAACGACGGTTACGGCCGAACGATAAGGCACGGCCGAGACCGGAGAGGCACGGACCATGAGCCAAGCGGACGCCCGGGCCGGGCTGGGACTGGCGCTGCTGGCCTCGGCCACTTTCGGCACTTCGGGATCCTTCGCCGACTCATTGATCAACGCCGGCTGGTCACCCGCCGGCGCGGTGGTGGCCCGCATCTCGGTCGCCGCGCTCGCGCTGACCATTCCGGCCATGGTCTCACTGCGGGGACGCTGGAACCTGCTGCGCGAGAACGCCGGGCTGCTCGCTGCGTTCGGCCTGTTCGCGGTCGCGGCGTGCCAGCTCTTCTACTTCGACGCGATCTCGCGACTGTCGGTCGGGGTCGCGCTGCTACTGGAATACCTCGGCGTCGTGCTGGTGGTGTTGTGGATGTGGCTGCGCTACGGTCATCGCCCGCGACGCCTCACCGTCATCGGTGCGCTCACTGCCATCGTCGGCCTCGGGCTGGTGCTGGATCTGGCCGGCTCCCATCGCCTTGACCCGATCGGGGTCATGTGGGGGTTGGCCGCCGCCGTGGGGCTGGCCGCGTTCTTCACGCTCTCAGCGAATACCGCCACCCAGCTGCCGCCGATCGCGCTGGCCTGGGGCGGTATGACCCTGGGCGCCGTCGTCCTCGCCGCGGCCGGCTGCCCTCGGACTGGTGAGCCTGCACATGTCGACCGACGACGTTAGGTTCGCCCACCACGACGTCAACTATCTGGTGCCGATCCTCGGGCTGGCGCTGCTGGCCGGCGCATTCGCGTACGTGGCCTCGATCGGCGCGTCCCGTCGCCTCGGAGCGAAGCTGACCTCGTTCGTCGGCCTGACCGAGGTGCTGTTCGCCGTGCTCTTCGCCTGGATACTCCTGGGCCAGCTGCCCGGCGTGATGCAGCTGATCGGTGGTCTGTTCATCGTCGGCGGCGTGGTGCTGGTGCGAATCGATGAGCTGCGATCACCGGCGCCGGCCGAGCCGCCGGCCGCGGCCGCCGATGTCGCGACGCTGTCCAACTGATCACCGTCGCGCCCTCGTGGCTGTCGGTCGCTTAGGTGACTGCGGCGCTCGGATGGGATGATCGCAGCCGTGAGCGACGCCCTCGAACCGGACTCGCGGCCGTCCTTCGGGCGTTCGCTGGGCCTGTTCTGGCTCTATACCGTGCTGCGGTTCGGCCTGTTCGGCGCGCTCTGGTTGATCCTCTGGCTGGTCGGCGTCGGTTGGCTGATCGCGGCGGCGATCGCGGTGGTGCTCTCGATCCCGCTCTCGTGGGTGCTGCTGGCCCGCCCGCGCCAGGCCTTCGCCGCAAATATCGAACAGCGGGTCAACTTCCGGGTCGCCAACAGCGCGGCCTTCAACGACCGACTGAACGCGGACACTGACGACGAGCACCCGGACGACGGCGATGCTGACGACGTCGAGCCGAGCGCTCGCTAAGAGAACGCTGTCAGGCGAGTCGGTGACGAGTGACAATCCGCACTGTTGCAACCGGTCGCGGCGACGCACTATTGAGCGATGACGAGTTCATCGGACGAGCGGCCCGCCCTTCGGATCGGAAATGCCGAGCGTGACGCGGCCTACGCGGCGCTGAGCGCGCACCTGGACGCCGGCCGACTCGATCCCGATGAGTACGGCGAGCGATACGGCCGGGCCAGTGTCGCCCGGACCCGTCCCGAACTCGAGGCGCTGTTCGTCGATCTGCCGTTGCCGCACCCACGGTTCGAAGCCGGCGGCTCCGATCGCGGCGACGCCGTCGTGGGCCACCGGTGGGCCGGTCGGCGGCGGACGCCGATCGCCGTCCTGGCGGCTCACGCCGGCCTTGTTCTGCCTCATCCCGGTGGTAGCCCTGATCGTCGCGGTCTCGACCGGCTTCGGGTTCGTATTTTTCCTGATCCCAGTCTCGGCGATTCTCCTGCGGCGCGGGTTCGGACATCACGGCTACGGCCGCCGGGGTTACCGCCACCGCGGCGGCTGGCCCAGCTACTAGAGCCTCTAGCGGCGATAGTGCTCCTTATCGTTCAGCCCCGCACCAGTGCCTGCGCCTGAGTGACCGCGGCTGCTCCGCCGGCAACGTGCCAACGCACGCCGTCCACCTCGAAGACCTCGGCCCGACCACCGGCGGCCAGCACGATCGCCGCCCCCGGCCACCAGTCCCAGGGCAGTGAGCCGTGCTGCAGGAAACAGCCCAGCCGTCCACCGGCCACGGCCGCCAACTCGACCGAGCCCGACCCGATCATCCGGACGGTCGCCGCGGCGCCCATCGCCCGCAGCAGCGGGACGCGAATCAGGTCCTCGTGCAATGTGGTCGGATGCAGGTAACTGGCGATCGCGACCTCGCTGAGCGGCCGTTGATCGACGGCCACCGGCGACCCGTTCAGTGTCGCCGGGTGGTCGCGTCCGCCGATCCAGAGCTCGTCGGACGATGGCTCGTAGATGGCGCCGAGCACCGGCCCGTCCGCATCGACCAACGCGATTGCGCTGCACCACATCGGCAGCCCACGCGTGAAGTTGTAGGTGCCGTCGACCGGGTCGATGAACCAGGTGCGCCCACCGGCAACAAGACCGGGGTCGTCCGTGCCCTCCTCGCCCACCAGCGCATCGTCGGGCCGTCGCGCCCGGAGTTGTTCGACGATCATTGCCTCGGCGGCGCGGTCGGCCGCCGTCACGACATCCGAGATCGAGGTCTTGGTCTCGGTGGCGACACCGGCCCGCCACATCGCGGCGGCCCTCAGTCCGGCGGTGCGGACCAGCTCCGCGGCGAGTGCGTAATCATCGAGCACCGTGGTGACGATATCGGTGATCGGACGTTGTACCTTCATCCGATGACGACGCCGCAGCCCTCCCAGTGGCCCGAATTGGATCCGGACATCTATGCCTGGATGCTCGAGGCGCCCGGGGCTCCGGCGGGTTCGCCGGTAACGGTGATGCGTGAATTCTCCCGCCGCAACAACGCCATCGCGTTCGAGCGCTCGCGTTCGACGCTGCGCGCGGAGTCCGTCGTCGACCGATCCGTGGACGGACCCGCCGGGCCGATCACGGTCCGCATCTTCACGCCGCTCGCCGACGACGGACCGCGTCCGGTGATCGCCTACTTCCACGGCGGCGGCTGGCTGATCGGCGATCTCGATACCCACCAGCTGCAGGCGCACCGGCTGTGCGCCGAGGTCGGTGCAGTGGTCGTCTCGGTCGACTACCGCCTCGCCCCCGAGCACCGCTTCCCCGCCGCCTTCGAGGACTGCCTGGCCGTGACCCAGTGGGCCTTCGAGAACGCCACGGACCTCGGCGGCGATCCGAACCTGCTGGTTACCGCCGGCGACAGCGCGGGAGCCCAGTTGGCCGCGTCGGTCGCCATCGCGCGACGCGATGCCGGCCAGCCGCTGGCCGCGCAACTGCTGTTCTATCCGGTCGCCACGGTGGTGGGCTACTACGAGGACGACGAGGCGGCGGGCGCTGCGTTCCCGTCGCGCGCCGAACGCGGCGAAGGTCCCGGATTGATGCTCGCCGGCATGGTCAACTTCGCCCGCACTTACGCCGACGCCGCGCATGTCGAACGACCCGCGGATATCGCCACTGGCCGCGACCTCGTTGACCGGAGTCGCGCCGGCGGTCGTGCACACCGCGCACCTGGACCTGCTGCGGGACGAGGGCAACCAGTTGGCCGAGGACCTGCGGGCGTCCGGTGTGCGGGTGATCGCGCGCGAGTTCCCCACGCTCAACCACGGCTACTTCGGGCTCGGGGGCGTCTCGCCCGCCGCGGATGCGGCCGGGACGCAGGCGGCCGAGGATCTGCGCGAACATTCTCGGGCTGCCGGCACTGCCGTCGACCTGATGCCCGGCTCGATCGGGCACAATGGCCGACGATGACCCGTGCCGATCTGGACAAGGATCCCCGCGACGTCGCGACCATGTTCGACGGGGTCGCCCGCCGCTATGACCTGACCAATACGGTCCTGTCGCTCGGCCAGGATCGTCGATGGCGACGGCGCACGCGCGAAGCGCTGCGACTGCATGCGGGCCAGCGGGTGCTCGATCTGGCTGCCGGTACCGGTGTCTCGACCGCCGAGCTGGCCAAGAGCGGCGCGTTCGCGATCGCCTGTGACTTCTCGGTCGGCATGTTGGCGCGCGGAAAGGCCCGTCGCGATCGCGCCTCGGTCCCGTTCGTGGCGGGCGACGCGCTGCGGTTGCCGTTCGCCGACGACGTGTTCGACGCCGCCACCATTTCCTTCGGGCTGCGCAACGTCGCTGATGTGTCACGGACCCTGCACGAGTTGGCGCGCGTCGTGCGTCCCGGCGGGTTGCTGGCCGTCTGCGAATTCAGCCAGCCGGTCTGGAAGCCATTTCGGGTGGTCTACCTGAACTACCTCATGCGGGCGCTGCCGGCGATCGCCCAGCGGGTGTCGTCCAACCCGGACGCTTACGTGTATCTGGCCGAAACGATCCGCAGTTGGCCGCCGCAGGCCGAGCTCGCCCGCACTATCGCCGACTGCGGCTGGACGGACGTACGCTGGCGCAACCTCACCTTCGGGATCGTGGCACTGCACCTGGCTCAGCGCCCGTTTGCGGATTGAGCGGATTGGATAACGTGATTGTGCTGCCGATCGGCAGCCGGTCTTCGAACGTTTTCTCATGAACAGGAGCAGTGCAGATGAGCTTTAGCGACGATGACATCGAGACCGCCGGCGACGGTGGAGCCGACGGCGGCGCGGATGGCGGCGCGGACGGCCACGCCAGCGCGGACGGCCACGCCGACGGCGGTGCCGACGGTGGTGCCGATGGTGGCGCGGACGGTCACGCGCACGGTGACGGTGGCGCCGATGGCCCCGCCGGCGGTGACGGTGGCGCCGATGGCGCGGCCGGCGGTGACGGTGGCGCGGACGGTCACGCGCACGGTGACGGTGGCGCCGATGGCCCCGCCGGCGGCGATGGTGGCGCGGACGGCCCGGCCGTCTGATTCGAAGCTGATCCCGACCGGGTGCCGTGCGGGAAACCGCACGGCACCCGGTCGCTTTAGGTAAAGGGGACCCCGATGCTCGACCGAGTCGCCGCAACCGATCCGGCTACCTTCGCGTCCGTGCACTGGGGACGCGCACCGCTACTGAGTCGGGCCGGCCAACTGCCCGCTGGCTTTAGCGATCTGTTCGGTCCGGACGCCGTCGACGAACTGGTCTCACGGCGCGGCCTTCGGACGCCCTTCCTGCGGATGGCCAAGGACGGATCAGTGCTCGCGCCGGCCCGCTTCACCCGCGGGGGCGGTGCCGGCGCAGGGGCCCCGGATCAGGTAGCCGACGACAAGGTTCTGGCGCTGCTCGGCGACGGTGCCACGCTCGTTCTGCAGGGTCTGCACCGCACCTGGCCGCCGGTCATCAACTTCGCCAACGAGCTGGCGGCCGAACTCGGTCACCCCGTCCAGGTCAATGCCTACATAACCCCGGCGCAGAATCAGGGCTTCGCGCCCCATTACGACGTGCACGACGTCTTCGTCATCCAGATCACCGGCTCGAAGCAGTGGTTCGTGCACGAACCCGTCCTGGTCGATCCGCTGCCCGACCAGGGTTGGGAGCAGCGCAAAGACGCGGTCGCCGCCCGCGCCGTCCAGGCACCGATCATCGACACCGCGCTCGAGCCCGGTGACGTGCTCTACCTACCGCGTGGCTACCTGCACTCGGCCAAGGCGCTCGGCGACTACACCATCCACCTGACCGTCGGCGTGCACCCGATCACCCGGCACCGGCTGATCCGCGAACTGGTCGCCGGCGCCAAGCAGGTGCCCGAACTGCGCCGTTCGCTGCCGATGGGGGTCGACCTCGGCGACGCGTCGGTCATTGCCGGTGACCTCAACGCGACCGTTGCTGCGCTGCACGACCACCTCGACGCGGTCTCGCCGAACCTCGTCGCCGGTGCACTAGCGGTTGAGCTGCGCGCCCAGACCCGTCCCGAACCGCTCGCGCCGCTGGCCGCCCTGACCGCTGCGGCCAACCTGGGCCCCGGCACGCGCTTGCGACTGCGTCGGGGCCTGCGGGCCGAGGTGACGTCCGACCCGAATACGGTTGCGCTGACGCTGATCGACTCGGTGGTGCGTTTTCCGGTCGCGGTCGAGTCGGCGCTCAAGGTGGTGCTCGACGGCGGAGAGTTCACTCCCGCGCAACTGCCCGGACTGGATGCCGAAGAACAACTGGTGATCGGTCGCCGGCTGCTGCGCGAAGGCATCGTCGTGACTGCGTGACCAGCGCGCCGCCCGTCAGCCACGCCCGGCCGCGCGAGTCCCTCGATCGGTGCGCGTTGCGCGCGCAGCTGCGCGGCGACCAGATGCTGGGTACCGCCTTCCCGGCCAGGCGGATCCTGCTGGTGGAGCAGCCGGGAGCCTGGGGCCGCGACGGCCTGACCCAGTCACACTTCGATCCGACGGTCGCCCGAGCTTTGATCAAGCGGGCCGGCGACGTGGGTATCCGGGTGCTGGTGATCCGCCGGCCCGGACGCACGCCCCGGGGGGTTACCCGATCGTGGGCACTGGCTGATTGCCGGGGCGGCCGCGAATCGATCCGCTGGGGCACCTTCGAGGCCGACGCCGATCTGCTCGACCTGCCCCTCGACGGGACGGCCGGGGTGGCCGACGATCGGACGTTCTTCCTGGTGTGCGCGCACAGCAAGCACGACACCTGTTGCGCGCTGCGCGGTCGACCGGTGGCCGCGGCCCTGCACGACGAGCGGCCGGACCAGGTCTGGGAATGCAGTCACGTGGGCGGCGAACGGTTCGCGGCGAACGTGCTGGTGCTGCCGTTCGGGTTGCTCTACGGCCGGGTACTACCGTTCGCGGCCCCCGAGTTCGTGGTCGCGGCCGAGCGCGGTGAGGTCATCGGCGCCCTGCTTCGCGGCAAGGTCGGGTTGCCGGCCGTGGCCCAGGCGGCGCTCGCCTACGCCTACGACCACCTGGCGTTGCGGCGCGTCGATGCGCTAGCGGTCGAGTCGACCGGTGCCGTGATCGACGGCCGGGCCGAGGTGATCCTGGCCGGCCCGCACGGTCGCGTACTGGTGACCGTGCAGGTCGAGCGCGTCCCCGCCGACGGGCTCACCTGCTCTAATCCCGGCGCCAGTTGGTACCAGGGCTACCGCCCGATCAGCGTGGCTGAACTCATCTAGCGCAGCTCAGTGACCTAGCGCGCTGGGGTTGTCGCGCAGACGCTGGATCGAGCGGGTGATCTCGGCCTCGGCCTCGGTGCGGCCGACCCAGGACGCCCCCTCGACGGACTTGCCCGGCTCGAGCTCCTTGTAGACCTCGAAGAAGTGCTGGATCTCAAGCCGGTCGAACTCGGGCACGTGATGGATGTCGCGCAGATGCTCCTGGCGCGGGTCCGACACCGGGACGGTCAGCAGCTTGTCGTCCGGGCCCTTCTCGTCGGTCATCCGGAACATGCCGATGGCCCGGCAGCGCACCAGCACGCCGGGGAACAGCGGGTCCCCCTGGATCAGCACCAGGGCGTCCAGCGGGTCACCGTCCTGGCCGAGTGTGTTCTCGACATAGCCGTAATCAGCCGGGTACTGCGTCGAGGTGAACAGGGTGCGATCGAGGCGGATCCGACCGCTGGTGTGGTCGATCTCGTACTTGTTACGGCTCCCGCGCGGGATCTCGATCAAAACGTCGAACTCCACTGTTGCTCCTCGGTGATGAAGTTAGTGTCGTTCATCGTGGCAGGGATCCGGCGTGGACGCGTGGCGACAGCGGCGATAGTGACCTCCGTCCTGATCCTGGCGCTCGCGATCGGCTTCGGCGGATACGTCGCCACGGCTCTTGGCCTGGGGCGCGAGCCCGTACCCACGAGCGTTCACGGGACGGGCCAGGCGGCTTCGTCCAGTGCCGCGGCGGCGGCGATTCCTGGACCGCTGGCCTCAGCACTATTACCGGTCGCCGGCTCCAGCGCAGCGGCAGCGCCCGCGCCCACGCCGGCCCAGGTTGCGGCGGCCCTGGCCGGTCCGTTGGGCGCCGCCGCCCTCGGCTCGGGCGTGCTGGCGCAGGTGAGCGACGCGACCACGGGCCAATTGCTCTTCGCCCAGGCCGCGACCACCCCGGCCGCACCCGCCTCGACGGCGAAGATCGCCACCGCCGTCGCCGTGCTGTCCGTGCACGCCGGCACCGACCGGATCACGACCACCGTGGTCGCTGGCGCGGCACCGGGTCAGGTCGTGCTCGTCGGCGCGGGTGATCCGACGCTGTCGGGTGCTGCCGCCGGCGCGGCGACGCCGTACGCGGGCGCCGCGCGGATCAGCGACCTGGCCGACCAGTTGAAGAAGGACGCGCTGCCCATCACCCAGATCGAGGTGGACGGACGGTTGTTCACCGGCCCGTCCACCGCGCCGACCTGGCTGCCCAACGACGTGCCGACCGACTACGCGTCCCCGATCACGGCATTGATGGCCGACGGCGGCCGCGACACACCGACCGCGCCGATCCGCAGCGCCAACCCGGATCTGGCCGCGGGCCGCGAGCTAGCCGTCGATCTGGGCCTGGCCCCCAGCCAGGTGATCCGCGGCAACGCGCCAGCCGGAGCCACGACCCTGGCGTCCGTCCAGTCGGCAACGTACGGCGATCTGGTCGATCAGATGCTGCAGCAGTCCGACAACGTCATCGCTGAGTGCCTGGCCCGCCAGGTCGCGATCAGCGAGCACCAGCCGGCGTCGTTCGTCGGTGCCGCGGCGGGTGTTCGAGCGGCGGTGTCGGGGATCGGGGTCGATATCGGAGCCGGGATGACCGACGGCAGCGGGCTGGCGCCGAGCGATCGGCTCGCGCCGTCCGTCCTGGTCGACGTGCTGCATGCAGCCACCGGGCAAACCCGCCTTCAACCGGTGATCGACGACCTGCCGGTGGCCGCGTGGGACGGGACGCTGGCCGGGCGTTACGTGACCCCGCCGGCCAACGCCGGCGCCGGGCTGGTCCGGGCCAAGACCGGCACGCTGACGTCGGTGTCGAGCCTGGCCGGCGTGGTGACGACGACGAAGCGGGCGGGCGTTGATCTTCTCGTTCAACGCGTCCAAGGTCGGCGCGGGCGTGGCCGCCACCGATGCGGCCGAGGCCGCGCTCGACGTAGCCGCCGCCGCGCTCGTTCGTCTGTAACCTCGAACGCATGGCCGGACTCATCGACTGGGACCTCGCGGCCCGCACCGCGAAGAAGCTCAGCCCGGCGCCGCCGAGCATGCCGCGAACCGAGGCCGACGCGGTGGTCGACGAGCTCTACCGCTCCACGGCAGTGGCCGCCGAGCACGTCGCCGAATTGACCGCCCTGACCGAGCCACCCGTCACCGCTATCACCCGCGTCGTCGACCGGGACGGCTGGATCGACGTCAACGTCGGCGGGATGCGACGGGTGATGGCACCGATCGTCGACAAGCTCGCGTCCGCGAACACGCTCGGGCCGATCGGTGAGTCGGTCGGTGGCCGGGTGACCGGCGTCCAGGCCGGCGCTGTGATCGGATTCCTGTCCGGCAAGGTGCTCGGCCAGTTCGAGTTCTTCGACCGCGAGGGCGGTCAGCTGATGCTGGTCGCGCCGAACCTGGTCAGCGTCGAGCGGCAATTGGACGTCAACCCGTCCGACTTCCGGCTCTGGGTCTGCCTGCATGAGGTGACCCATCGGGTCCAGTTCACCGCGGTGCCGTGGATGCGTCAGCACATGCTCGATGAGGTGCAGGCGCTCTCGGACACGGTCGATGCCGACCCCAACGCGCTGCGTCAGCGACTCACCGATGCCCTCGGTGAGCTGTCGAAGGTCGCCCGCGGGCAGGGGGACGGCGCGGGGTTGATCTCGGTACTGGCGACCCCGGAGCAGCGGGCCGTGCTCGAGCGGGTCACCGCGTTCATGTCGGTCGTCGAGGGGCACGCCGAATACGTGATGAATGCGGTGTCGCCGAGCGTGATCCCGTCCCAGCCGATCATCGAGGCCCGCTTCGCGCAGCGCCGCAAGGGCGGCAAACCCTTCGATCGGCTGCTGCGCCGGCTGCTGGGTCTGGACGCCAAGACCCGGCAGTACGTCGACGGGTCGTCGTTCGTCCGGGCGGTCGTCGACCGGGTCGGCCTGGACGGTTTCAATGTGGTGTGGGCGGGTCCGCAGAATCTGCCGACCAAGGCTGAGATCGCCGACCCTGCGGCCTGGGTCGCCCGCGTCCACGGCTGACGCCTGCGGATTGAAGAGATCATGAGTGGTCCGCATCCGGCGGTGGCGGCCGTACGACAGGCGGTGCGTGAGTCGCTCGCCGCCAGCACCGGCACCGACCGGCCCGTCCTGGTCGCCTGCTCAGGAGGAGCGGACTCGCTCGCCCTGGCCGCTGCGCTGGCCTTCGAGGCCCCGCGAGCAGGACGGACGGCCGGATTGGTCACCGTCGACCACGGACTGCAGCCCGGATCTGGCGGCCAGGCCGATCGTGTTGCCGCCCTGGGCCGCCAACTCGGGCTGGACCCGGTCCTGGTCGTGTCCGTGTCGGTCGACCCCGACCGTCCGGGCGGTCCCGAGGCCGCCGCCCGGACCGCCCGGTACCGCGCGCTCGATTCGGCCGCCGATGCCCAGGGTGCGATCGTCCTGCTCGGGCACACGCTCGACGATCAGGCCGAAACGGTGCTGCTCGGGCTCGGCCGCGGATCGGGCCCGCGCTCGATCGCCGGCATGCGCGCCATCAGCGGTCCCTACCGGCGTCCACTGCTCGGCATCCGGCGGGCGACGACGGCGGCCGCCTGCGGGGCGCTCGGCCTGTCGGTCTGGGACGACCCGCACAACGCCGACCCGGCCTATCAGCGGGTGCGATTGCGGCGCGAAGTGCTGCCGTTGCTCGAGGATGTACTGCAGGGCGGTGTCGCGCAGGCGCTCGCCCGCACGGCCGCGCACATGCAGCTGGACCTCGACGCGCTCGACCACGCCGCGTCCGTCCACGCGCCAGCCCAGCCGGGGATGCCACTCGACGTCGCCGACCTGGCCGGGCTCGATGCTGCGGTCCGGGTCCGCGTGCTGCGCGGTTGGCTGTTGTCGGCCGGTGTGCCGGCGGGGGAGTTGAGCTCGCGGCATCTCGAGGCGATCGAGCACTTCATCACCGGATGGCGTGGCCAAGGTCCCATCGACGTGCCGGGCCGGTTTGCGGTGGTCCGCTCGTCTGGGACGCTAATCCTGCAGCGCAACCAAATCGTGCAGAACAACCAGTGCCTCGACCCGCAGCCGAAGGAGTAGCCGTGTCCGTGCTCGATGACGACATCGAGGCCGTACTGATCACTCCCGATCAGATCGAGGTCAAGATTGCCGAGCTCGCAGCCACGATCGACGCCGATTACGCGGGGCGCGAGCTGCTGCTCGTGGGGGTCCTCAAGGGCGCCGCTATGTTCATGTCCGACCTGGCCCGCGCCCTGTCGATCTCCTCGACGCTGGAGTTCATGGCCGTGAGTTCCTATGGCCAGGGCACCAAGTCATCCGGGGTCGTGCGCATCCTCAAGGACCTCGACCACGACATCGCCGGCGCACACGTCCTGATCGTCGAGGACATCATCGATTCCGGCCTGACCCTGTCGTGGCTGCTGAAGAACCTGGCCACCCGCGGGCCCGCGTCGATCGAGGTCGTAACGCTGCTGCGTAAGCCCGAGGCCATCAAGGTGGATGTGCCGGTCCGCTACGTCGGTTTCGACATCCCGAACGAGTTCGTCGTCGGGTACGGGCTGGACTATGCAGAGCGGTATCGCGGGCTGCGCTACATCGGCCGGCTCAAACCGGCCGTCTACGGCGGTTGATCCGCCCGACCTGGCGCAAGACCCTCGCGGGAACGCACGTGGCACCCGATGCGTTGCCACCAGGTCCGACAACGGACGGGTAGCGACGCGATCGATCTCGGCCGGTGCCGTCGCCGACCGTGTACCGTCTTAAGTGAAAATCGAGCCGTTCCCTAGCATTTCTCGCCTCAGTAGCAGGAGGAACGCGAGACTCCAATGCGTCTCGCGAGGACTATATGGATCGAAAGAAACTGACCCGGTCTTGGTGGCCGTGGGCCGCCATACTGGTGGTCCTGTTCGCCCTCTTCGTGGTGCCCTCGCTCGCCAGTTCGAGCTCGTACACCTCGGTCAACACCTCCGACGCGATCGAGCAGATCACGTCCGGCAACGTCACCAAGGCGACCGTGCACGACAAGGAACAGACGCTCGATCTGCAGCTCAAGGCGCCCGACAACGGTCACACCAAGATCAGCACGTCCTATCCGGCCGACGGCACCGCGTCGATCTTCAACACGCTGCAGTCGTCGAAGGTCAACTTCACCACTCAGGTGAGCCGCGGTAACGCCTGGATCTCCCTGCTCGAGACGTTCCTGCCGTTCATTCTCATCGGCGTCGTGCTCTTCATCGTCATGAGCCAGGTCCAGGGCGGTGGCAGCCGGGTCATGAGCTTCGGCCGCAGCAAGGCCAAGCTCGTCAGCAAGGACACCCCTAAAACCACGTTCGCCGACGTCGCCGGGGCCGATGAGGCGGTCGAGGAACTCCTCGAGATCAAGGAGTTCCTGGCCAACCCGGCCAAGTTCCAGGCGATCGGCGCCAAGATCCCCAAGGGCGTTCTGCTGTACGGGCCGCCTGGAACCGGCAAGACGTTGCTCGCCCGCGCGGTCGCCGGTGAGGCCGGCGTGCCGTTCTACGCGATCTCAGGGTCCGACTTCGTCGAGATGTTCGTCGGCGTCGGCGCGTCCCGTGTCCGCGACCTCTTCGAGCAGGCCAAGTCCAACGCCCCGGCGATCGTCTTCGTCGATGAGATCGACGCCGTCGGCCGGCACCGCGGCGCCGGCATGGGTGGCGGTCACGACGAGCGCGAGCAGACCCTCAACCAGTTGCTGGTCGAGATGGACGGCTTCGATGTCAAGGGTGGCGTGATCCTGATCGCCGCTACGAACCGGCCCGACATCCTCGACCCGGCGCTGCTACGTCCCGGTCGCTTCGATCGCCAGATCGCGGTCGGTCCGCCGGACGTACTCGGGCGCGAGGCCGTGCTGCGGGTTCACGCGAAGGGCAAGCCGTTCGCCCAGGACGTCGACCTCGGCGTCATCGCACGCCGCACCCCGGGTTTCACCGGTGCCGACCTGGCCAACGTGATCAACGAGGCCGCGCTGCTGACCGCGCGCAACAACGGCCGGCTGATCACCAACGAGTCCCTCGAGGAATCGATCGACCGCGTCATCGCCGGACCGGAGCGCAAGACCCGGGCCATGAGCGATAAAGAGAAGCGGGTCACCGCCTATCACGAGGCTGGTCACGCGCTCGCCGCCTGGGCCATGCCGAACCTCGATCCGGTGCATAAGGTGACGATCCTGCCGCGCGGCCGCTCGCTCGGGCACACCCTGGTGCTGCCGGTCGAGGACCGCTACACCCAGACCCGCTCCGAGATCCTCGACCAGCTCGTCTATGCGCTCGGTGGACGGGCCGCTGAGGAACTCGTCTTCCACGAGCCGACCACTGGGGCGTCGAACGACATCGAGAAGGCCACCGCGCTGGCCCGGTCGATGGTCACCGAATACGGCATGAGTTCCAAGCTCGGCGCGGTCAAGTACGGCACCAACGACTCCGAGCCGTTCCTGGGCCGCGACTACGGCCACCAGCGCGACTACTCCGAAGACATCGCCGCCGACATCGACGCCGAGGTACGCAACCTGATCGAGGGCGCGCACGACGAGGCGTGGGAGATCCTGGTGCAATACCGCGACGTGCTCGACGCGATGGTGCTTGAGTTGGCCGAGAAAGAGACCCTGGCCAAGGAAGACCTCGAGCGGATCCTGGCGCCGGTACGCAAGCGGCCGCCGCACAACTCCTTCTCGGGCTTCGGCAAGCGCACACCGAGCGATCGGCCGCCGATCGAGATCCCGCCCTCAGCTCGCCGCAACGGCAACGGATCGCATGGCGCCAACGGCTCCAACGGATCCAACGGATCAAACGGATCCAACGGATCCAACGGCTCGGGCTGGAGCCAGCCGGCCCCGGCCGGTGCGACCTCGTCCTCGGCCTACGGCAACCCCGGACCGACCGCGGGTTATGCCAGCCAGCCGCAGTACGCCAATCCGAGCCCGACCGGGTACGGCCAGCCGGCCTACCCCGAGAGCGCGCCCTACGGCACCCAACCGAGCTATGGCCAGCCCGGATTCGGCCAGCCGACGCAGGCGCGGCCGACTGCTCCGGGCGAAGTAGCAGGCAGCTTCGGACGCGGCTGACGCCGACGGTTTCTCGACGCCGCAATACAACCAGCCGCAGGACGACAGCAGCGGTTTCCCCCCGCCGCCCGCATACCCGAACCACCCGGAGCGGTCCCAGCACGATCCGGACGGCGAGGCCCGGGAAGGCTCGTGACCACCAGCGGTGCCGCCGCGACGGGTGGTGTCGATCTAGCGCGAGCCGCCGCCGCGGTTCGCGAGCTGTTGCTTGCGATCGGTGAAGATCCCGACCGTGACGGTCTGAGGGCCACGCCGGAACGGGTTGCCCGGTCCTACGCCGAGATCTTCGGCGGCCTGTTCGTCGATCCGGCCGATGTCCTCGAGACCACGTTCGACGAGGGCCACGACGAGCTGGTGCTGGTCAAGGACATCGCGCTGTACTCGACCTGCGAGCATCACCTCGTCCCGTGGCACGGCACCGCCGCGGTCGGCTACATCCCCGGCGCGGACGGGCGCATCACCGGCCTGTCGAAGCTCGCCCGGCTGGTCGATCTCTACGCCCGTCGGCCCCAGGTGCAGGAGCGGCTGACGAGTCAGGTCGCCGACGCCGTGATGGAGCGGCTCGAGCCGCGCGGGGTCATCGTCGTCATCGAGGCCGAGCACCTTTGTATGGCCATGCGTGGTATCCGTAAACCCGGCTCACGGACCGTCACCTCAGCCGTACGCGGTATGTTCCGCGCCGACCCGCGCACCCGAGCCGAGGCGATGAGCCTCGTGCTCGGCCGCTGATGGCTGAGATAGCCGGGATGGCTGAGATAGCCGGGATGGCTAGATGGCTGAGATGGCTGGGAGGGCCGGGATTCCAAGGCCCGCTCGGATCGCCGTCGTCGGCGTCCTCAACGTGACTCCGGACTCGTTCAGCGACGGCGGTCGCTACATCGACGTCGGTGCGGCGCTCGAGCACGGGCTGCGCATGCACGCCGACGGGGCGGACTTCGTCGATGTCGGCGGCGAGTCGACCCGTCCCGGCGCGATGCGCATCGATGCGGATGAGGAGCGTCGCCGGGTGCTCGGCGTTATCCGTGAGCTTGCCGCAGCCGGTGTGAAGACCAGCGTCGACACGTATCGGGCCGAAGTTGCCGCGGACGCGCTGGCCGCAGGCGCGTCGATCGTCAATGACGTGTCGGGCGGCCGGGGTGACCCGCTGATGGCGTCGGTGGTCGCCGACGCCGGCTGCCCCTGGATCCTGATGCACTGGCGCGGTCACAGCGTCGACATGCAGCAGCGTGCTCGGTACGACGACGTGGTGGCCGAGGTCAGCCGTGAGCTGCTCGAGAACGTCGACGCGGCCCTGAGCGCCGGCGTCGACCCGGCCGCGCTGATCATCGATCCCGGCCTCGGGTTCGCCAAGAATGCATCGCACAACTGGGCGCTGCTCAACCAGTTGGCCGCCATCGTGGGGCTCGGCTATCCGGTCCTGGTCGGCGCGTCACGCAAGTCCTTCCTGGGTCGGCTCCTCGCCGACAGCAGCGGCTCGGCCCGCGAGGTCGATGGACGCGAGTCGGCGACCACGGCCATCACCGCATACGTCGCCCAACAGGGCGCTTGGGGCGTGCGCGTACATGACGTGCGCGCGGCCGTCGACGCGGCGCTCGTGATCGCGGCGATCACGGCCGGCGCGGTGGACCCGGTCGCCCGGTCCCAAGCGGGCCGATGAGCGATCGAATCGAGCTCAACGGCCTGCGGGTCCGCGGCCACCACGGGGTCTATGAGTTCGAGCGCGAGAACGGCCAGGACTTCGTCATCGACGCCGTCCTCGAACTCGACACCCGCACCGCCGCCGCGACCGATTCGGTGACCGACACCGTCGACTACGGCACCCTCGCCCAGTCGTTGGCCGCGGTGGTCGGTGGCGATCCGGTGAATCTGCTCGAGCGCTTGGCGCAGCGGTTGGTCGACGTCTGCCTGGTCGACCAACGGGTGCTGGCGGCGACCATCACCGTGCACAAGCCGCAGGCGCCGATCGAGCTGGCCTTCGCTGACGTGTCCGTGACGATCCGGCGAGAACGTTGAGCCGCGCCGTCTTGTCGATCGGCTCCAACCTCGGCGATCGCCTCCAGAATCTGCGGTCGGTGGTGACCGGACTCGGGACGTCCGTCATCGCCGTGTCGTCGGTCTATGAGACCGCGCCCTGGGGCCTGGTCGATCAACCCGACTTCCTGAACGCGGTGGTCATCGCGGTGGATGACACCGCTGGTCCGCACGACTGGCTGGCTCGCGCGCACGAATTCGAGGCAACGGCGCAGCGGGTGCGAGAGGTCCGGTGGGGACCACGCACGTTGGACGTCGACGTCATCGATGTCGACGGTCTGGCCTCGAACGATCCGGTGCTGACCCTGCCGCACCCCCGGGCCGCCGAGCGGGCCTTCGTACTGGCACCCTGGTCCGAGATCGACGACGACCCGCGACTGGCCGAATTGGTTGCGGCTCTGCCGGCGGGCGAGCGCGACTCGGTCCGTCGCCGACCCGACCTGGCCCTGCGGTGAAGCGCACTACGGTGCGCGACCTGGTAATCGCATTCGGCCTATTCGGGGTGCTGATCTATCTGCTGCTGCGCCTGTACTACGACTCGATCCCGCCGCTGCGTTATCAAGTGGCGCTGCCGATCGCCGGACTCGCGATCGGCGAGCTGATCGCCGCCCGCCGGGTCCGCCTTGCGGTCAATCACGACCCTGACGCGAAGCTGATGGCGGCAATCACGATCGCCCGTTGCGTCGCGCTCGGGAAGGCCTCGGCGCTGGTGGCGGCCGCCATGGTCGGGGCCGCGACGGCACTGCTGATAAAGGTGATCCCGGGAGCGTCGACCGTCACAGCGGCCGCCAACGATGTTCGAGTTGGCGCCACGTTGCTCGTTTGTTCGATATTGCTTTTGGTGGCCGGCCTGGTACTGGAACGATCGGGTCTAATCCCGCGTGACCCAGAGGCCACACAAATCCACAGCTGATGATGGGGATTTAACACTACTTGTGTGGTTCTTGCGAGGTGTGCGGACTCGGGTAGGCCTATAAGCTTTGCCGCATGCCACAGCGTGTGCGCGAGTCTCGCTCGCGTACTTTGGCGCGTTTTGCCGGTATAACCGTGGCGTTCGCGCTGACGGTCGTCGCGGTATGGATGATCGCGCTGGGCCATTCGCAGCGGCAAGTAAGCCTAGGCGTCATCACCGGCCTCTGGGCTGCGTTGATCGGCGCAATGACGTTCTACGGTGGCCGGCACGCTGGGGTAGGTCCCGTCTTCGGGCCCCGGTGACGGCTCGGCCACCGGGCTGGAGCTGCGAGAGGACTTCGCCCTCGAACTGCAGCGCGAGGTGTCGGCTCGGCGCGCGTACGAGCAGCAGCTGCACGAGATGGTCCGGCGCGAGATCGAGACCATCCAGCGGGTGGTCGGCGATCAACTCGGCCGGTTGCGCGAGGACGTGTCCGCACTGCGCGGTGACCTGGTCGACCAGGTCGGCGGCAAGATCCGACTCGAACGGATCGAGACGACTCGCGTCATCGGTTCCGACATCGAGGCACTGCAGAACGAGGTGCGCCAGCTCGCCGGGTATCGGATCTCTGAAGGTACGAATACCGCGACCACTACGTCCACGTCCTCGTCGCGCATCGTCGACGCCACCCCGGCCGAGGCACCCGCCCCGGTCGAGTCGTCGGCGGTCGGCTTCGACCCGTATGCCGCCGGCCCGAAGGGCCGACCGAGGTGACGCCGCAGTACGAGCCTTACGTCGCGCCCGACTACACGATGCCGGCCGTACAAGCAGCCGACAGCCGCCGGCGTCCTCGGCCGCGCCCCTGCGCCGATGCCGGTCGCCGCCGAACCCGAGCGGGAGCCCAGCGCGTCCATCGCGCTGCCGCTGTGGTCGCCCGAGCCAGCCACGACGGTGCCCGGCGCGCCCGCCTCGCGGCCCAGCCGGCGGTGCCGACGGTGCCGGCCCAGCCGATCCAGCCGGCTCCGACCTTCGCCCGACCCGAATATCCGCCGCCCGCACCGCCGCGTCGTTGCGGTGCCTCGAGCCGCAGAACGGCCGGGTCGAGTCCGCGCCGCCCGGCTACGCCCAGTACGAGCCAATGCCGTCCGTGCCATCGGTGGACTACGGCTCGCCGGCCGCGGTCCGTCAACGGTGACGACGGCGACCCGTTCGCCAACCTGCCCCGGCTGAGTCGCTTCGACGACTCGATCGTCAGCGCGCCGATGCTGCCGCCGTTGACCTATCCCGCGAGCGCTCCAGCGCTCGCCGACGTCGAGCCTGCGCGGCCGGCGCCCGCGCCGCCGGCCCCGGTCAACGGCGAAGCGAGTAGACACGCGGCCCCAGAAGGCCCACAGCCCAGCGATCAGCCGGCCGAGGCCGGCGGTGGTCGCCGACGGCGGGTCGAGGGCGACGCGAACGACGTCCTCGCCCGGCTGCTGGACAACCGCTGACCACCGAGCGGCGCAGCTGAAGTCAGCGCGGCGTGAATGGCCATTCGCCGTCGGTACGACGGCTGGCCGCGCTGGCCTGCGTCGCCTCGGCCACGGCCCGCAGTTCGGTCTCGATGTCGGCACCGGTCTGGTCGGCGAGCAGGTAGATGCCGTAGGCCAGCAATCCCAGCCGGCGGTTCCAGTCCGCCGGCGGCCGGAACGGCCGTCGGCCGCGCTCGGTCACGGCGGTGGCGGTTGCGGCCAGGGCGCCGAGCTCGGTCTGCAGCTCGAGCAGCAGGGCCGGTGCGGTGGCGTGCAGGTCGGCCGCGTCGGCACTCTCGGCCACCAAGCGCGCAAGGTCGGACACGGAAGGAAATTTAGACCATCGCGGCGCGGGCGCTCGCGTAGGCTCGAGCGGCCGGCCGGTCCAGCCGCTGATCATCGTCTTAGGGGGCGTCGCGTCATGTCCGCCCCACCCGTGCCGCTCGACGTCGGCGTCGTCGGGACGGGCCGCGTCGGTGCCGTCCTCGGGGCCGCCTTCGCCCGCGCGGGTCATCGAGTGATCGGTGCGAGCGGAGTCTCGCAACGCTCGCGGGAACGGGCCGAGCGCCTGCTGCCGGGCGTCCCGTTGCTGCCGGCCGATCAAGTGGTCGCGGCCGCCGATATGGTGCTGATCGCGGTGCCGGATGACGTATTGCGCGCTCTCGTGGCCGGGCTGGCCACGACCGGTGCCTGGACCGAGGGACAGATCGTGGCCCACACCTCGGGTGCGCACGGCATCGGCATCCTCGACCCGGCAGCCGCGCGCGGCGTGCTGCCGCTGGCGCTGCATCCAGCGATGACCTTCACCGGCCGTCCCGAAGATCTCGATCGGATCGCCGGTGCCTCGTTCGGCGTCACTGCGCCCGACGAGCTCCGGGTGGTCGCCGAGGCGCTGGTCATCGAACTCGGTGGCGAGCCGGTCTGGGTGCCCGAGCGCGCCCGAGCGCTCTATCACGCGGCGCTGGCCACCGGCTCGAACTACCTGGTGACGGTGGTGAACGAGAGCCTCGAGCTGCTCGAAGGAGCCGGGGTCGAGGAACCCGCCCGACTGATCGCGCCGCTGCTTTCGGCGGCGCTCGACAACACGCTGCGACTGCGCGACGCCGCGCTCACCGGCCCGATCTCGCGGGGCGACGCGGTGACTGTGGCCCTGCACGTCGAGACGCTGCGCCGCGAAGCACCCGAGGTCGTGTCGTTCTACGTCGCCCTCGGCCGGCGTACCGCCGAGCGGGCCCTCGCCGCGGGCATGATCACGGCGCCGGAAGCGGCGGCGATCCACGACGTGCTCGGGCGGCCATGACGATCGTCGTCGCGACCCGTGCCGAGTTGGCGGCCGTCCGCGAATCCCTGGCTGGGCCGGTGGGTCTGGTGCCGACGATGGGCGCGCTGCACGACGGCCATTCGGCGATGCTTGCGGCGGCCCGGTCACGGCAACGCGGCCGTCGTCGTCTCGATCTTCGTCAACCCGCTTCAATTCGGTCCGGACGAGGACTTCGATCGCTATCCCCGCTCGCTGCCGGGCGACCTCGAGCGCTGCGAGGCAGCCGGCGTCGACGTGGTGTGGGCGCCGACGGTCGACGACATGTACCCCGGCGGACGGCCGCTGCTCGCTTTCGCCGCCGGCCCGCTCGGTGACGAGTTGGAAGGGGCACACCGCCCGGGACACTTCGACGGGATGCTGACCGTCGTCGCCGAACTTCTCACCGCCGTGCGTCCGGACCGGGCCTACTTCGGTGAGAAGGACTACCAGCAACTCACCCTCGTTCGGCGCCTCGTCGCGAATGACCTCCGTGCACTCGACGTCGAGATCGTTGCGGTGCCGACCGTGCGGGCGCCCGATGGACTAGCCCTGTCCAGCCGCAACACCTACCTCAGCGTCGAGGACCGTCAGCGGGCCTTGGCCATCTCGCGGGCGCTGCAGGCCGGGGCGGCGGCCGGCGCGCAGGGGGCGGATGCCGTGCTGGCCGCGGCGAGCGCGGTATTGGCCGAAGCCGGTGTTACCGCCGACTATCTGGTGCTGCGCGGAGCCGACCTCGGCGATCCGCCGGCGCATGGCGAGGCCCGACTGCTGGTTGCCGCCCGGATCGGAGCGCCGCGGTTGATCGACAACATCGGGGTGACGCTCTGATCGGCCGTCGCTCGGCGAGGCGCCCGGCGTAGGGTTCGGTGGCATGTTGCTCGCTATCGACATCGGCAACACCAACACGGTGTTCGGCGTCTTTGACGGCGAGGTCCTCGAGCGGTCGTGGCGGATCAAGACCGATTCCCGCTCGACGGCCGACGAGTTGATGCTGACCTTTCAGGGACTGCTGGCCGGTTATGACGTCGCCGGCATCGCGGCCTGTTCCACGGTGCCGGCCTCGATGCGCGAGCTGCGCAAAATGATCGCGATCTACTACCCGGATCGACCAACGGTTCTGGTCGAACCCGGCATCCGGACCGGGGTCAGCCTGCTCGTCGACAACCCGAAGGAGGTCGGCGCCGACCGCATCGTCAACACGCTCGCGGCCTTCCACCTGGTCAAGGGGCCGGCGATCGTCGCCGACTTCGGTACCTCGACGAACTTCGACGTGGTCAGCAAGCGCGGCGAGTTCCTCGGGGGTGCCCTGACGCCCGGCATCGAGATCTCGCTGGACGCCCTCGCCGCTCGCGCCGCCCAACTGCGCAAGGTCGAGCTGATCGAGCCGCGTTCACCGATCGGCAAGAGCACCGTCGAGGCGCTGCAGTCAGGCATCCTCTACGGCAACGCCGGACAAGTCGACGGCATGGTGCGCCGATTGCGGCTCGCGCTGTCACCGGACGACCCCGAGGGGGTCGAGGTCATCGCCACCGGCGGCCTGGCCCCGCTGATCATGCCTATCAGTGAGACCCTGACCAGGCACGAGCCCGACCTGACCCTGCTCGGACTGCGGCTGATCTTCGAACGCAACGTCGGCTGAGTTCATCAACTGCGAGATCGATTCAGCGCGGCGCTCACCCGGTTGATGGTCTGCTCCGGTTCACGGGTGACCTCTCGCCGAGACACCCGGACGACCCGGAAGCCCAGCTGCTCGAGGCGTTGTTGTCGGCGTTTTTCGCGCCAAAGTGAGTCGCCGTCGGCGTACTTGACTCAGGTCGACGCGCACCCGCCGGCCCGTCCCATCCGCCGATCCAGCCCTGCAACTGCGCAGCCGGCAGCCCGCCGATCAGCAGGCACTCGCGGGTGATCGATTCCAGGGGCGACTCGGCCAATCCATCGGCGTGCTGGGCCACCCAGCGAGAAGCGGCGTTGCCCGGCCAGCCGGCGCATCGGCTGGCGACCACGCGCAATCCGAGTGCGGATGTAAGACCTTCGCGCACCGCCGCGTCGGCCGCGATCAGGCCACTGCGGCGGGTGATCATGGACGGACGCGAACCGCTAGAGCCAGCCGCGCTCGTCGGCCACCCGGATGGCTTCGATCCGGTTGCGTACGCCGGTCTTCGCGATCGCCGCGGATAGGTAGTTTCGGACCGTCCCCTCGCCCAGGAAGAGCTTGTGCGCGATGTCGGTGACGGTGGCGCCATCCCGAGCGGCGATCAGCACATCCCGTTCGCGGCCGGTCAGCGGCGAGACCCCACCGGCCAGGGTGGCCGCGGCCAGAGCGGGATCGACCACCCGTTCACCGCGCGCGACCCGACGCACCGCGTCGGCCAGCTGCTCGGCCGGCGCGTCCTTCACGACGAACCCGAGCGCACCGGACTCCATCGCGCGCCGCAGGTAGCCGGGGCGGCCGAACGTGGTCAGGATCAACGCTCGGCAGCTCGGCAGCGCGTGGCTCAGGGCGGCCGCCGCCGCCAACCCGTCCAGTCCCGGCATTTCGATGTCGAGCAGGGCGACGTCGGCCGCCTCCGCGCGCGCCGCCTCCACCACCTCGTCCCCCCGACCAACCTGGGCGACGACCGTGAAATCGTCCTCGAGATCAAGCAGGGCGGCGAGCGCCGACCGGACGAGATTCTGGTCATCGGCCAGCAGCAGTCGGATCACGGCGCCGACACCGTCGGTGGCATCCAGGACAGGTCATTGGTGGTGGCCCGCGTCCGGTCGGGTGGCACCTCGACCCTCAGCCGCCAGCCCTGTGGACAGCCGCCCGCCTCGGTGCTGCCGCCGTAGGCCGCGACGCGTTCCCGCAGTCCATTGAGGCCATTGCCAGCCGCGGCCGGCCCACCGCGGCCGTCGTCGACGATCTCGATCCAGTTGGCCCCGAAGGTGATCGTGGCGGTGCCTGCGCGGGCGTGCCGGACCACGTTCGTCACGCCCTCGCGCACCACCCAGCCGAACAGCTCGTGAAGATCGACGTCGACCACGTCGACGGCACCCGGCAGGCGGGCGTCGATCCCGGCCGCGCGCAGGACCTCGCGGGCGCTGGCCAGCTCGCCGATCAGGGCTACGTCGCGGTAGCCGCTGACGGCCGCCCGGACGTCGGCCAGCGACCGGCGGCTGAGTTCTTCGACGCCCGCGATCTCGACCGCGGCGCGCTCGTTGTCGCCCCGCTCGGCCAGCCGCCGAGCGAGTCCCGCCTTGACCGTGATCGTGGTCAGCGAATGGCCGAGCAGATCGTGCAGATCGCGGGCGATCCGGCTTCGCTCGTTCTCGGCCGCCAGCCGAGCGACCTCGGAGCGGGCGGCGGCCAGTTCGGCGTTCGACCGGATGATGCTGAAGAAACCGAACATGGCCAGGCCGACCAGGATGACGGCGAGTCCGTTGCCATACTGGGCGCCGGCGTGCCAGGAACGCACCAGCGTCGGCCCGAACGTGGCCGCGATCCCGATGGCGGCCAGCAGCGGGAAGAGGCGCTCCCGGTTGCTCAGCCCGATCAACGCGACGCTCAGCACCGCGATGTAGATGCACATCACCGTTGCGTCCTCGTGCGCGAACGGCAGCTCGGCCGCGAACAGCAGGCAAGCCAGCACCCACAACGTCCACGAACGCCGCCGGTTCTCAGACCAGGCCGCCGGCAGGGCAACGAGGTAGACGACGACGAACGCGGCGACGATCACGTAGCCGGCCACAGCGCGGCCACCGTGCGAATGCTTGTCGACACCGCTCACGGTCTGGGCCAGATAGACGAGCCACAGGCCGGGGAACACGTAACGCATGAACCCACCCCGGCCGCTGCGCTGCACGCCGGGCGGACCGCCGAGCGCACGCTGACGGACGCCGGCGGCCTCCTGCTCGCTAGTCATTTCCATCAAGCCTAAATCAGCCGATTCAGACGCGCTTGGTGTCGCGTTGGTAGGCCCGCGCCGCACCGAAGGCGGCCACGATGGTCCAGACCGCGATCACCAGCCAGCCCTTGGCCGTCCAACCGCTCGCCCCGACCCCGACCCGCGCGGCCTGGCTGATCCAGTAGGACGGGATGTATTCGCCGATCTTCTGCAGCGTGCTGCCGTTCGTCAGTGGGAACCACATACCGCCGAGTAGTGCGAACAGCGCCGCACCTCCACCGAGCGCCGGTCCGAGTGAGTCGACGGTGAGCAGGTGGCCGATGATGATGCCGAATGCGATGAACGGCAGCAGTCCGATCAGGATCAGCCCGATCATCTCGCCCCAGCGACCGATCGGTACGTGCACGCCGAAGATCAGCCCGGCCAGGAAGAGCACCGCGATGCTGACCAGCGCCATGACGTAGCTGGTCAGGATCTTGGCGGCGAAGTAGGTCGGCACCCGCAGCGGAGTGAGCCGCAGCTGCCGGTTCCAGCCGACCTGGCGTTCGGCCGCGATCCGGGCACCGCCCGAGATCGATGCCATCATCGCGCCGTACCCGGCCATGCCGACCATGTAGAAGAGGATGAACTTCAGCGTGACCGATCCGAAGGTCACGTTGGCGTTCTTGTTCGACAGGCCGAAGACGAAGAACAGGATGAGCGGGAACACCAGCGAGAAGAAGAAGAATCGCTTGTTGCGCCAGAGCCGCAGGAACTCGTATTTGAAGTAGGTCGGGTTCATCGGGTCACTTCCACTGGTTGGTCGGCTGGCTCGTCGCCGGTCAGCCGCAGGAATGCCTCTTCGAGGCCGGCCCCGGTCACCTCGAGGTCACGGGCCTGCGGGAAGGCGGGCAGGAAGGCCCGAATGGCTGAGTCAGAGTCGGTGCAGCTGAGCACGACGGCCTCGCCGTGCTGTTCGGCCTGGGCCACTCCGGGCAGTTGCCCGAGCGCATCCAGGTCGGCGTCGGGCAGGGTGGCCCGGATCGTCCGCAGTCCGACGGTCGCCTTGATCTCGGTGGCCGCACCGTCCGCGACGATCGCGCCCCGGGCCATCAGGATGATCCGGTCGGCGTACGCGTCGGCCTCTTCGAGGTAATGGGTGGCGAAGATGACGGTCTTGCCCCGAGAGGTGAAGCCGCGCATCGTGGCCCAGAAGTCTCGCCGGGCCTCGACATCCATCGCGACCGTGGGTTCGTCGAGAACGAGCAGGTCCGGGTTGCTGATCAGGGCGACGGCGAAGCGGACGCGTTGGGTCTGGCCGCCGGAGAGCTTCTGCGTTTTGCGATCGGCGATGTCGGTGATCTTGGCCAGCTCCATCGCCTCATCGACCCCGAGCGGGTTCGGGTAGAGCGAGCCCATCATGTCGATCAA
This sequence comes from uncultured Actinomycetes bacterium, assembly GCA_963730855.1. Taxonomy (GTDB): domain Bacteria; phylum Actinomycetota; class Actinomycetes; order Mycobacteriales; family Jatrophihabitantaceae; genus CAVSTK01. The sequence continues at coordinate 92,870 of CAVSTK010000005.1, read as the reverse complement.
TTCGCGGACGCTCAGATCGCGCAGCACCGCTCCGGTCTGCAGCATCGCTCCGATCGCGCCCAACCGGATCGCCTCCTGCGGGCGTGCGCCCGAAGACGCTGACGGTGCCCGCGTCGGGCTTCTGCAGCCCGAGCAGCATGTCGATCGTCGTAGATTTGCCGGCGCCGTTCGGGCCGAGCAGCGCGACCGTCTCACCGGGGGCGATCGAGATGTCGATCCCGCGGACGGCCTGGATCGGTCCCTGCGGACCGGCGAACGATTTGCGCAGGCCGCTGAGTGAAATGCCGACCGATTGAATGGACATCGATCCTGTCGTGCTGGATGCGTTTGCCATGATCACCACTCTGCGGCATCCCCGGTCGTCCGCCCAGAGCGCGAGCGCCTATTTGCGAGGTGACATCTGTCAGGGCTCGATAGGCTCGCGGCGTGACTGATCCCGATCCCGCTGCCGACGATATCGACGACCTGCCCGAGCAGCTGCGGATCCGCCGCGAGAAGTATGACCGGCTCAACGCTGGTGCAAGCGACGCGTGGTCGGGACCGTTTCCGGTCGGCGTGGCCCGCACGCACACGCTGGCCCAGGTCCGCGCCGACTATCCGGAGCTCGAGCCTGACGCCCACACCGGGGCTGAGGTCGGCATCGCCGGTCGGGTCATCTTCATCCGGAACTCCGGCAAGCTCTGCTTCGCGACGCTGCGTGAGGACGGCATCGAGCTGCAGGTGATGCTCTCGGCCGATCGAGTCGGCGTCGACGCAGCCGGGTGGCCTGGATTCGTGGAAGCACGACGTCGACCTCGGTGATCTGGTGTTCGTGCACGGCGAGGTGATCACGTCCAAGCGCGGCGAACTGTCGGTGCTCGCCGACCGCTGGCAACTGGCCGGCAAGGCGCTGCGTCCGCTGCCTGTCGCGCACCGGCCGCTGTCGGAGGAGACGCGGGTGCGGCAGCGCTACGTCGACCTGATCGTGCGCCCGGACGCGCGTCAGATGGTCCGGACCCGGGCCGCCGTGACCCGCTCGCTGCGCGAGACGCTGCATGGGCGCGGCTACCTCGAGGTCGAGACCCCGATCCTGCAGACGCGTGCACGGCGGCGCCGCGGCCCGTCCGTTCACGACCCATATGAACGCGTTCGATCTGGAGATGTCGCTGCGGATCGCCACTGAGCTCTACCTCAAGCGGGCGATCGTCGGCGGCCTGAGCAAGGTGTACGAGATCGGCCGGACGTTCCGCAACGAGGGTGTCGATTCATCCCATTCACCGGAATTCACAATGCTCGAGGCGTACGAAGCATTCGGTGACTACGACACGATGGCCGATCTGACCCGCGCGCTGGTGCTCGATGCCGCGACCGCCGCCGACGTCACCGTTGCCGTCACCGCGGACGGCGTCGAGATCGACCTGTTCGGCCCCTGGCGGACGTCCACCGTCTTCGAACTCGTCTCGGATGCGCTGGGCGAGTCGATCAGCCCGGACACCGGCGAACCTGAGCTTCAGCGCTTCGCCGAGGCGCGCGGCGTCGCGTCTGAAGCCGGGCTGGACCGCCGGCGAGATCGTGCTGGAGCTGTACGAGAAGCTGGTCGAGCACCACCTGATCCAGCCGACGTTCGTGCGGGACTACCCGGCCGACGCCCGCCCGCTGGCCCGCCCACACCGGGCCGATCCGCGCCTGGCCGAGGCGTGGGACCTGGTCATCGGCGGATTCGAGCTCGCGCCGGCCTACTCCGAGCTGGCCGACCCGGTTGAGCAGCGCCGGCGCCTGGTCGCCCAATCCACGGCCGCGGCCGCGGGCGATCCCGAAGCAATGCAGTTGGACGAGGATTTCCTTCGCGCGCTCGAATACGGCATGCCGCCGACCGGAGGAATGGGACTCGGGGTGGATCGACTTGTGATGCTGCTGACCGGGCGAGGCATTCGCGAGACAATTTTATTTCCATTACTCAAACCGCTCTGATTCGACCGGCTTAGGCAGGACATGCGGTAGCGTTTGCAATAGGGCTCGAAGTGCGACCCTTTGCCGATAGCCATTAGTATTGAGAACTGTTCGACTGCGACGGTCTCGTTCAAAGGAGTTCGGGCTATGGCCCAGAAAATTCAAGTGCTTCTCGTCGACGATATGGACGGCGGCGTTGCGACCGAGACGGTGTCCTTCGGTCTTGATGGCAGCAGCTACGAAATCGATCTGTCGTCGAACAATGCCACCATGCTGCGGGCGGCGCTCGCCGACTACATCGCGCATGCCCGACGCCCCAGCAAAGCGCGGGCCACGGCGGCTCGTCCGGCTCGGACGCCCGCGCGCGCCGATCGTGAGCAGACGCAGGCAATCCGCGAGTGGGCCCGAAAGAATGGGCACAACGTGAATGACCGCGGCCGGGTGCCGGCATCGGTTGTCGAGGCCTACAACTCGGCGAACTAGCAATTCCAACCGTGATTCCGCAGGACCCGTTCCGGCCATGGGTGGCGCCCAGAGCGAGGACGGGTCGGGATTGTGTCGATCGAGTTGGCCGTCGGTGTGCTGATCGACGACTTTGACTTGCCGGTCGCAGTCGGTAATTAAATAATGACGTAGTCATAATTCGATTCGGCGTTTTGGGGCGAGCAGTTCGAAAACAAGCGGCCGAACCCGGATCAGCCCGCACTGCGCAGTGCCCGGCCTTCCCGGCTCGGGACGAGACCGGCGATCGTGTTCGCTGCCAGCGGACGCGCGCCGGGATCTTCGCGGCCCCTCCAAACGTTGGATCAAACGTTGGATCAGTCAGTGGCCGCAGGCATCCGTCGGCGGCCGACAGCGAGTCAGTTGGTCAGCGGTGATCGTCTGTCGCGCTGAAGTTAACCAACCAGTAACCCGCTCCGGAATCCGTCCGGAACGGCTCTGTTACGCAACCGGGTTACGCTGTAGTCAGTACGTGCATCAGCGTGTTCAGAGCGCATTCGCAACAGCGCGGAAGGAGATGTTGAGATGTTCGAGAGGTTTACCGACCGCGCGCGTCGAGTTGTCGTCCTGGCCCAAGAAGAGGCCCGGATGCTCAACCACAACTACATCGGGACCGAGCACATCCTGCTCGGCCTGATCCACGAGGGTGAAGGCGTCGCCGCCAAGGCCCTCGAGTCCCTCGGGATATCGCTCGAGGCCGTCCGCCAGCAGGTCGAAGAGATCATCGGCCAGGGCCAGCAGGCGCCGTCCGGGCACATCCCGTTCACCCCGCGGGCCAAGAAGGTCCTTGAGCTGTCGCTGCGCGAAGCACTGCAGCTCGGCCACAACTACATCGGCACCGAGCACATCCTGCTCGGCCTCATCCGCGAGGGTGAGGGTGTTGCCGCCCAGGTGCTGGTCAAGCTCGGCGCCGACCTCAACCGGGTCCGCCAGCAGGTCATCCAGCTGCTCAACGGCTACCAGAGCAAGGAGCCGGCCGGCGCCACGTCCGAGTCGGCCCCGTCGACCTCGCTGGTCCTCGACCAGTTCGGCCGCAACCTGACCCAGGCCGCCCGCGAGGGCAAGCTCGACCCGGTCATCGGCCGCGAGAAGGAGATCGAGCGCCTGATGCAGGTGCTCAGCCGTCGCACCAAGAACAACCCGGTGCTGATCGGCGAGCCCGGCGTCGGCAAGACCGCCGTCGTCGAGGGCCTGGCCCAGGCGATCGTCAAGGGCGAGGTGCCCGAGACGCTCAAGGACAAGCAGCTCTACACGCTCGACCTCGGCTCGCTGGTGGCGGGCAGCCGCTACCGCGGTGACTTCGAGGAGCGGCTGAAGAAGGTCCTCAAAGAGATCCGCACCCGCGGCGACATCATCATGTTCATCGACGAGATCCACACGCTCGTCGGGGCCGGTGCCGCCGAGGGCGCGATCGACGCGGCGTCCATCCTCAAGCCGATGCTGGCCCGGGGTGAGCTGCAGACGATCGGTGCGACCACGCTCGACGAGTACCGCAAGCACCTCGAGAAGGACGCCGCCCTCGAGCGGCGCTTCCAGCCGGTCCAGGTGGGTGAGCCGACCGTGGCCCACACCATCGAGATCCTCAAGGGTCTGCGCGACCGGTACGAGGCGCACCACCGGGTCTCGATCACCGACTCGGCCCTGGTGGCTGCGGCGGGTCTCGCCGACCGTTACATCAGCGACCGGTTCCTGCCCGACAAGGCGATCGACCTGATCGACGAGGCCGGCTCGCGGATGCGAATCCGCCGGATGACCGCACCGCCGGACCTGCGCGAGTTCGATGAGCGGATCGCCGAGGTCCGACGCGAGAAGGAATCGGCGATAGACGCCCAGGACTTCGAGAAGGCGGCGTCGCTCCGCGACAAGGAGAAGACGCTGCTCGGCGAGAAGGCCACGCGCGAGCAGGAATGGAAGGCGGGCGACCTCGACGTCGTCGCCGAGGTCGATGACGAGCAGATCGCCGAAGTGCTGGCGGCCTGGACCGGCATCCCGGTGTTCAAGCTGACCGAGGAAGAGACCCAGCGCCTGCTGCGGATGGAGGACGAGCTGCACAAGCGGGTCGTCGGCCAGGAGCAGGCGATCAAGGCCGTCAGTCAGGCGATCCGGCGCACCCGGGCCGGACTGAAGGACCCCAAGCGTCCCGGTGGCTCGTTCATCTTCGCCGGCCCGTCCGGTGTCGGTAAGACCGAGCTCTCCAAGACGCTGGCCGAGTTCCTCTTCGGTGACGCTGACGCGCTCATTCAGCTGGACATGTCCGAGTTCCACGACCGCTACACGGTGTCGCGCCTCGTCGGTGCGCCTCCCGGGTACGTCGGGTATGACGAGGGCGGCCAGCTGACCGAGAAGGTCCGTCGCAAGCCGTTCAGCGTGGTGCTGTTCGATGAGATCGAGAAGGCCCACCCGGACGTCTTCAACACGCTGCTGCAGGTGCTCGAGGACGGTCGGTTGACCGACGGTCAGGGTCGCATCGTCGACTTCAAGAACACGGTGCTCATCCTGACCACGAACCTGGGTACGCGCGACGTCTCCAAGTCGGTGAGTTTCGGTCTGCAGGCGGCGAACGACACCGAGTCGAACTACGACCGGATGAAGCAGAAGGTCAACGATGAGCTGAAGGGCCACTTCCGGCCCGAGTTCCTCAACCGGATCGACGACATCATCGTGTTCCACCAGCTCTCCGAGGTCGAGATCGTCCAGATCGTTGATCTGATGATCGCCCGGCTCGACGAGCAGCTGCGGAGCAAGGACATGGGTCTCGAGCTGACGCCGGCCGCCAAGGCGCTGCTGGCCAAGAAGGGTTATGACCCGGTGCTCGGCGCCCGTCCGTTGCGGCGCACGATCCAGCGTGAGATCGAGGACTCGCTGTCCGAGAAGATCCTGTTCGGCGAGCTCGGGGCCGGCGAGATCGTGGTCGTCGATGTCGCGCCCGGTGAAGACGGTAAGGACGCCTTCACCTTCCGCGGTGAGTCCAAGCCGGTGGCCGATCCGATCGGGTTGGCCGAGCTCGGCGCGGTCACATCAGGCGGCACCACCACGGCGACGCTCGACCCGATCATCACCGAGGAGTAAGCACCGCACGACCAGTACGGATCAGCCGGGCAGCGCGTAGAGCGGGCCCGGCTTTTCCGTGACCAGGCCGTCCCGGACCAAGGTGGCCAGAGCCCGACCACGTTGGACGGGTTCCGGCCAGGCGACGTCGAGCTGGGCGGCGGTGACCGGCTCCGACTGCCCGCGGAGCACATCGAGCAGTCGCCCGCGCGCCTGCCGGTCGGTGCCGGTGAACAGCTGGCGGCGGACGGTCCGCTCGGGCTGCTCGGGGCGCCCAGCTCGGAGCCATTCGCAGCCGTCGGCGAGCACGCAGTCCGCGCAGCGCGGCGCCCGGGCGGTGCAGATCAGCGCACCCAGCTCCATCAGGGCGACGCTGAACCGGGCGGCGAGCGCCGGTTCGTCCGGCAGCAGTGCGGCAACGTTCCCGTGGTCACGGACCGGCGACGGCGACCCCGCGTCGGCCTGTCCCAGCTGAGCCCGGGCAAAGACCCGCCGTACGTTCGTATCGACCACCGGCACCCGCCGGCCGAACGCGAACGCCGCGATCGCCCGCGCCGTATATTCTCCGACGCCGGGCAACCGAAGCAGCGCGGTCAGCTGATCGGGCACCTCGCCGGCGTACTCGGCGACCAGGATCCGCGCGCACTCGTGTAGCCGCAGCGCCCGGCGCGGGTAGCCGAGTTTCCCCCACATCCGGATCGCCTCACCGGCGGACGCGTCCGCCAGGGCGGCTGGCGTCGGCCACCGCTCGAGCCACGCCGCGTAGACGGGTAGCACCCGGTTGACCGGTGTCTGCTGGAGCATGAACTCGCTGACCAGGACGGCCCACGGGGAAGCGTCCGGCTGACGCCACGGCAGCTCCCGGGCGCTGCTCGCATACCACTGCAGCACTCGTGCGATTAAGTCGTCGTTGTCCATCGGCGCTCCATCGGATCACACTCCCCGCGCCTCGACTAGCGTGACCCTCGATGTTGCATCCCGTCGGCTCACTTCCGCCCCATGTCTATTGGCGGCGGCGGCTGATGGTGGCCGGAACTCTGGGTGCCTTGTTGTTGATCGCGATGACGATCATGGCGCTGTCTAGCAACGGCAGTGCGCTGGCCGGTGCATCCGACCCGCGACCGGCTTCTCCTGCCGCTCATCCGGTGTCCGCAAGTACCTCGTCCGGCCCGACTTCGTCATCAGTTGCTGCGTCGACGAGCTCGAAGCCGTCGACGGGTAGTCCTGCTTCGAGCCCATCGTCGGCCTTGGCATCGAGCAGCGCTCCCGTGGCGTCGAGCGGCGCGGACGTGCCGTGCCTGCCCGCCCAGCTGACGATCGCGGCGGCAAGCTCGGCGCCGGCGTTCAAGGTGGGCGATGAGCCCGTGTTGATCCTGCAGGTGACCAATAACGGCCCGGGCAACTGCACCCAGGATCTGGCCGACTCGCAGGTCGAGCTGCGGGTGTATAACGGCGCCGCGCGGGTGTGGGGCAGCCACGATTGCCTGGTTCAGCCGGGGACCTCGGTCAAGACCCTGGTGGCCGGGACGACCATCGGGGTGCAGATCACCTGGTCCGGGCTCTCGTCCCAGCCCGGCTGCGCGGGCACTAGGCAGCGGGTCGGCGCGGGCACCTACACGGTGTATCCGTACCTGGCCGGCGCGCAGGGCACGGCCGCGCAGTTCTCGATCAGCTGACCTCGCTGGCGCCGAGCTTCGTCAGCTGGACCGGCCGTGATCAGTCGGGTTGGTTACGGGTAACGATCGATGATCGACGCGTCGGCCATCCGTGAGATTGCTTCGCGAACCGTCCGGGCGCGGGCCTCGCCGACGCCGTCGACCGCCTGCAGATCCTCGGCCGTCGCGGCCAGCAGTTTCTGCAACGTGCCGAAGTGGTCGACGACCCGCTCGAGGATCGCGCCGGGCAGTCGCGGTACACGGGCGAGCAGCCGGTAGCCGCGCGGGCTGGCGGCATTGTCGAGCGCCTCGGGGGTCGACCCGAATCCCATCGTCTTGGCCACCACGCTGGCGTCGAGCAGATCGTTGGACGGCAGCTCGCTGAGTTCGTCGAGCGCGGTCCGGGCGTTGCGGCCGCGGCGGAACGTCGGCAGGTAGTCGCGGACGATGAGCTCCCGGTCGGTCTCGACCCCGGCCATGAGCTCATCGAGCTGCAGGGCGAGCAGCCGACCGTCGGTGCCCAGTTCGACGACGTAGCCGGTGATCTCGTCGGCGATTCGGCGCACCATCTCCAGTCGCTGCGTCACGACGGCGGCATCGCGGACGGTCGCCAGGTCCTCGATCTCGAGCGCCGACAACGTGTTCGACACCTCGTCCAAGCGCGACTTGTACCGCTCGAGGGTTGCGATGGCCTGGTTGGCCCGCGACAACAGCTCGGGCGATGGTTCGAGCACGTAACGCCGGGCGCCCAGATAGAGCGAGATGATCCGCATCGACTGCGACACCGAGATGACCGGGAACCCGCTCTGTACGGCGACCCGCTGGGCGGTGCGGTGTCGGGTACCGGACTCCTCGGTCGGGATCGTCGGGTCGGGCACCATGTGGGTCGCCGCCCGCACGATCCGGGTCCCGTCGCTGGTGAGCACGACGGCGCCATCCATCTTGCAGAGTTCACGCAGCCGGGTGGCCGAGAACTCGACGTCGAGCGGGAAACCGCCGCTGCACAGCGAGTCGACCACGCGGTCCCAGCCGACGGTGATCAGGGCACCGGTGTTGCCGCGCAGGATCCGCTCGAGTCCGTCCCTGAGCCATGTGCCGGGCGCGACCGTGGCCAGGACAGCGCGAAGCGCATCATCGCGGTTCGTGGTCGGCACGGCATCTCCGAGCGGTGGGGGACGCTTTAGCATCGCTGAGTCTAGGCCCAGATGGACGCGTTACCTCGCTGCTGCGCTCGATCCGTTATCTGACGGCACGGCCCGCAACGCCGCGCGCCGCGGTTGCTCGAGGGACGCCTCGGCCTTCATGGCCAGGCCGACCGCGTCATTGAGGGTCGCGACCGGCACGGAGCGGATGCCGGTGATGATGGGCAGCGTGCCGTTGCGGCCGTCAGCGGCGGCGGCGCGGGGCACCAGTGCGGTGTGAAATCCGAGGCGGGCCGCGTCGGTAAGTCGCCGTTCCAGATTGCTCACCCGGCGTACGTCTCCCGACAACGAGACCTCACCGATCGCGCACAGCCCCGGCGGCAAGGCGACATCGCGGCGGTCCGAGGCGATCGCCAGCGCGATGGCGAGATCGGCTGCGGGTTCGGTGGCAGCGATTCCGCCCACGGTCGCCGCATAGACGTCGAACTCGCTCAGATGAATGCCGCAGTGTCGTCCGAGCGCAGCCATCAGCATCGCCACCCGCGCATTGTCGAGCCCGGACAAAGATCGCCGCGGCGAGCCAGAACCGTCCGCGCGGCTGACCATCGCCTGGATCTCGGTGACGAGCGGCCGTCGCCCCTCGAGCACCACGCCGACGCAGGTGCCGCGAACCCCGTGTGGACGATCGGACAGGAACAACCCCGACGGGTCGGACAGGCCCCGGATGCCGTCCTCGTGCATCTCGAAGCAGCCGATCTCATCGATCGTGCCGTAGCGGTTCTTGGTGGCCCGGATGAGCCGAAGTGAGGAGTGCCGGTCGCCCTCGAAGTACAGCACCACGTCCACGAGGTGCTCGAGGGTGCGCGGGCCCGCGGCCGAGCCGTCCTTGGTGACGTGTCCGACCAGGATGGTGGCGATGCCGCGCTGCTTGGCGATCGCGATCAGGCTGGCCGCGGTGGCCCGGATCTGCGCGACGCCGCCCGCTCCGCTGTCGACCGCGGCGGTGCTGATGGTCTGGATCGAATCGAGGACGAGCAGTCCCGGATTGACCTGATCGATGTGGGTCAGGACGGCCCCGAGATCGTTCTCGGCGGCCAAATAGAGGCCGGGGTGCAGTGCTCCCGTCCGCTCGGCCCGCATCCGCACCTGGGCGGTCGACTCCTCGCCGGTGATTATCAGCGCGGGGCGGCGCTCGCGATTCGCGTAATGACGTCCGACCTCGAGCAGCAGGGTGGACTTGCCGACCCCGGGCTCGCCCGCGAGCAGGACGACCGAGCCGGGAACGAGACCGCCGCCGAGGGCCCGGTCGAACTCGTCGACGCCGGTCGGGTGGGCGAGAGCCTGCAGCGGGTCGAGCTCACCGATGGGACGGGCCGGCGCACTGACCGGGCCGGGGGCGACGGTGGCCGAGGTGAGGGGACCGGATCCGCCGGCCTCGCCCAGCGTTCCCCACGCCTGGCACTCGGGGCAGCGTCCGACCCATTGGGGCGAGGTGGCCCCGCACTCACTGCAGCGGAACGGGGTGGACGGACGGCGGCCGGCGGCCTTGGTGGTCATAGGGGCAACCGTAGGGCGGCCCACCGACGAAAACGGTCGAGGGCGCGCGGCGAACACGCGTTCGATTAGCGGATCGGCACTCGCCGGCTATCAGTCGTTGGACTCTTCGTGCGACGTTGCCAGCGTCGGCGCGCTGACCGCAGCCGTCGACAGGTGCACCGAGACCTGCAGGGTCACGGTGCCGGCCGTCGCGAAGGAGAACGTGATCGGAATCGACATCGCCGGGTAGAGGTCCGTCGTCAGACCGCTGAGCAGAATCTGCGGGTCACTGGACTTGAGCCCGATCGAGGTCGTCTCGCCGACTCGGCAGGGCGATCGTGACGGGGGCCGCCGCGGCGCTACTCGAGGGAGCGGCGCTGGTGGAGGCCGATGAGGTCGTGGCCGCCGGGCTGCTCGAGGCCGAGCCGGACGCGGTCGGCGTAGCACTGACCGACGGCGCGGCCGCTGCCGTGGTCGGGGTGACGGTGAACTCGGTGGCCGCGCTCTTGAACAGGGACGCCGACTTGGCGGATCCGCTCGACACCGATAACAAGGTGTCGGCCGCGCCGTTATTGACGATGAATAGCTCGACCCGGGCACTGCTGCCGGCCGGGTAGGAGCCGCTCGGGGTTGCGATCGTGACCAGGCGCAGGTCGATGGACCCGATGCTGCCCTCGACGCCATCGATGACCGGTGTCGCGACCGCGGTCTGAGCTCGCTGTCCGGTCCCACAACCAGCGAGCAGTGCTGCGCCGAGGGCGAGGGCGGCGATCACCTGCAGGCGAAGCCGGCGCGGGCTGCGCGACGCCGGTGCGGGCGCGGGCTGTGCAGTCACGCCAAGAGCGTAGCGAGCGGACAACGGCGCCTTCGCAGCGGGTTTCGCGGCGCGCCCGAATCGCCTATGGGGTCAGCCGAGAAAAGGGCCACGGAGCGAAGCATGGCTCGCCCGACCGTCGGATTCGGGCTAGTCGTCGCTCGGTCTCGATGACTGTCTGTAACCGGTCCGGCCGGCCCCATCCAAGGGGTCCATGGCCGCTATCAACCGAGAATTCGGTATATGCAATGCATTCGTACCTGGTCTCCATAAAGTTCCGGTCAGGGGAATAAATCGGAAAATACCGGTCACGCAGGGAGCGTCTGCCGTGTTAGAATGGAGGTCTTGGAAAGGTGGCATCACCCTATGGCCTTCACCGTCGGCGAGACCGTCGTTTATCCCCACCACGGGGCTGCGAAGATCGAAGCCATCGAACAGCGCACGATCAAGGGCGAGACGCGGACGTATCTGCGACTCAAGGTCACTCAGGGTGATCTTACCGTCCTTGTACCGGCCGACAACGCCGAATTTGTTGGGGTACGTGACGTTGTGGGGCAGGAAGGCCTCGACAAAGTCTTCGATGTGCTGCGAGCCCCGCACACCGAAGAGCCGACGAATTGGTCGCGACGCTATAAGGCCAATGGCGAGAAGCTGGCGTCCGGTGACGTGAACAAGGTGGCCGAAGTCGTACGCGATCTATGGCGTCGCGATAAAGACCGCGGATTGTCGGCCGGTGAAAAGCGAATGCTGGCAAAGGCTCGTCAAATCCTGGTCAGTGAACTCGCCCTGGCCGAGGGAACGAATGAGGACAAAGCCGAACTGGTGCTTGACGAGGTGCTTACCGAGGCCGTCGTCGCTTAGGTTCTGTTCGTGGCTGCTTCTGACTCCCGCTTGACGGTCGCCGTCATTCTGTTGGGAGCCGGCGAGGGTATCCGGCTTGGTGCGTCCGTCCCCAAGGCATTCTGCCTGGTGGGCGGGCGCACATTGCTGTCCCATGCCTATGAGCGGTTCGCATCCCATCCGCTGGTTCGTGATGTCGTTGTCGTCGTCCCGGCTGCATTGGTCGGATCGGCGGGTGAACTCGGCCCGGCCGCGCAGGTGATCGCCGGCGGACTCACGCGTCTGGATTCGGTGCGGGTCGGCCTGGCCGCGCTGGCCCCGGACGTCGACGCGGTCCTGGTGCATGACGTGGCCCGTCCCTTCGTGCCGGCCGCGGTGATCGATCGAGTGGTCGCCGCGCTCGACGCGGGCGCCGACGCGGTCGTGCCGGGCTTGGCGGTTGTCGACACGATCAAGGCAGTCGATGCGGGCCACAGTGTCGTCGCGACGCTGGATCGAAGTGCCCTGCGGGCGATCCAGACGCCCCAGGGCTTCCGGCGGGCCGCGCTCGAGCTAGCGCACGCCGACGCCCCCGAGGCAACCGACGATGCCGGCCTGATCGAGGCCGGCGGCGGCACGGTGGTCGTCGTCGACGGCGCCGAAGAGGCCTTCAAGATCACCCGACCTTGGGACCTGCAGATCGCCGAGGCGCTCCTAGCAGAATCAGCGGGATCGGCATGACGATGCGGACGGGTATTGGCGTCGATGTCCATCCGATCGAGGCCGGCCGGCCGTGCTGGCTGGCCGGTCTGCTCTGGCCGGATTCCGATGGCTGCTCGGGGCACTCCGATGGCGATGTCGCCGCCCATGCCGCCGGGGACGCGTTGCTGTCGGCGGCCGGGCTGGGCGATCTCGGCGCGATCTTCGGCACCTCCGACCCGAAGTGGGCCGGCGCGAGCGGGGTGACGCTGCTCGGCGAGGTCGTCGCCCGGCTACGCGACGGGGGCGCGACCATCGGGAATGTCGCGATCCAGGTAATCGGTAACGCACCGCGCATCGGTTCCCGCCGGGCCGAGGCGCAAGCCGTGCTGTCGGCCGCGATCGGAGCCCCGGTCTCGCTCAGTGCCACCTCCACGGACGGCCTCGGGCTGACCGGCCGCGGCGAGGGAATCGCCGCCATCGCCACGGCGCTGATCAGCCTGCCCGACGCCCGCCTGCTCTAAGTTCGCGATTCGGCAATATTCTTCGCCCTGAGGACGAACGATGTTGCCGAATCCGGGCTCAGGTGAGCGGGTCCAACGCCTGAACCAGGTCATCCCATAGATCCTCGACGTGCTCGATGCCGACCGACAGGCGCAGCAGGTTCGCCGGCGTGCCATTGGCGGTGTCGATCTCGTAGCGCGCCCGACGCTCGATCAGCGACTCGACGCCGCCCAGGCTGGTGGCGTGGCTGATCAGCCTGACCCGTTCGCAGACCGCCTCGGCCTGCTCGGCGGTCGCGGCGAGTTCGAAGGACAGCATCGCCCCGAACCCGTTGTGCAATCGGGCCGCGCGCTCATGCCAGATGTCGCCGGGCAGCCCGGGATAGCGCACCCGCTGCACCGCCGGATGGGCCGCCAACCGCGTGGCCAATTCCAGTGCATTCGCCTGCGCCCGTTCGAGGCGAATCGCCAGGGTGCGCAGCCCGCGCAGGGCCAGATAGGACTCCAGCGCGCCCGGCACACCGCCGGTGATGTTGCGCCGTCCCCGCAACTGCGCGACGACGTCGGGGTCGCGGGCCGTCAGCACCCCCATCAGTAGGTCGGAATGACCGGACAGGAATTTGGTCGCCGAGTGCATAACGACGTCGGCGCCGAAGTCGAGCGGCCGCACCAGCAGCGGCGTGCTGAACGTCGCATCGACCCCGACCAGGGCGCCGACGGCATGCGCGGCCTCGATCAGGACGGGCAGGTCAGTGACGCCCATCATCGGGTTCGTGGTCGTCTCGAGCCACAGCAGCCCGGCGCCGGGCCGCTCCGTCAGCGCGGCGAGGACGGCTGCGGTGTCGGTGATATCGACCGGACGGACCGTCATCCGTCCCAAGTCGCGTTGGGATTCGAACAGCATCGTCATCCCCGAATACCCGCTCGCGGGGATGACCGCGACGGTGCCGGCCGGGCGGCCCTCGACCACGGCGCTGATGGCAGCCATTCCGGACCCGAAGGCCAGCGCGGTGCCACCCTCGAGTTCACCGATCGCCGATTCGAAGGCGCGAATCGTGTCGCTGGACCCTTGGCGCAGGTAGTAATTGTCGTCGGGGCCGCTGTGAAATGTCGCGGATAGCACGATCGATTCGTTCATCGGGGCGCGGGGATCGCGGGCGGGTCGACCGGCCGCGACGACCTGAGTTTCGGGATGCATTCCCGCAGTATCTCTAGGATGACGCGGTGACCTTCGTTTTATTCGACTCCGCGACCCGTTCGTCGCGCCCGTTCGAGCCACTCGAACCGGGACGGGTGTCGATCTACCTCTGTGGCGCGACGGTGCAGGCGCCGCCGCATATCGGCCACATTCGCAGCGGGGTCAACTTCGACATCCTGCGCCGCTGGCTCGAGTACCTCGGTAACGACGTCACGTTCGTGCGCAACGTCACTGATATCGACGACAAGATCCTGACCAAGTCGGCCGAGGCCGGGCGTCCCTGGTGGGCCTGGGCGGCGGTGAACGAGGCCGCGTTCCGCGACGCGTACGACGCGTTGGGCTGCCAGCCGCCGACCTACGAGCCGCGCGCCACCGGGCACGTCCCCGAGATGATCGAGTTGATGCACCGGCTGATCGACCGCGGCCACGCGTACGCGGTCGACGGCGACGTCTACTTCGACGTGCGAAGCTTCGCCAACTACGGCGCGCTCTCGCGGCAGAAGCTCGACGCCATGCACTCGGCCGGTGACACCGAGGGCGAGGAGCGCAAACGCGATCCGCGCGACTTCGCCCTCTGGAAGGGTCACAAGGCGGGTGAGCCCGACACCGCGTCCTGGTCGACGCCGTGGGGCCCCGGGCGCCCCGGCTGGCACCTGGAATGCTCGGCCATGGCCACCAAATACCTGGGATCGAGCTTCGACATCCACGGCGGCGGTCTCGATCTCGTGTTCCCGCATCACGAGAACGAAATAGCCCAATCGAACGCGGCCGGTGATCCGTTCGCGCGGTATTGGATGCACAACGCCTGGGTCACGACCGGCGGTCAGAAAATGTCCAAGTCGCTGGGTAATTCGCTGCTGGTCGCCGAGATCGTCAAACGGTGGCGTCCGGTCGAGGTGCGCTATTACCTCGGTGCCGCGCATTACCGGAGCAACGTCGAATTCAGTGACACCGCATTGGACGAGGCGGCGGCGGCTTATCGTCGGATCGAGAGCTTCATCGAACGGGCGGCCGACCGACTGCGTTCTTTCGGCAGTGCCGAATTGACCACCGGTGATTTGCCGGCCGAGTTCGTCGCCTCGATGAATGACGACTTGGCGGTGCCGCGAGCGCTCGCGGTGCTGCATGAAGCCGTCCGGTACGGCAACATCGAACTGTCGGCGACGTCGAGTGCAGCCGAGGTGACCGCTCTGGTGGCGCCGGTCCTGGCCATGACCGAGGTACTCGGACTCGATCCGCGCGTCTGGTCGGCGACCGCCTCGGATCTGGCGCCGACGGTAGGAAAATTGGCTGACCTGCTCCTCGAGCAGCGCACTGCGGCGCGCGACCGCAAGGACTTCGCCGCATCCGATTCGATTCGCGATCAACTTGCCAATGCTGGCATCGTCGTGGAAGACACCGCTGATGGTCCGCGGTGGAACTTGAAGGACGCGTGATGGCCGGAAATTCAAAGCGAGTTGGCGCAGTTCGTAAGGGCAAGAAGGGGGCGAGCGTCGGCTCGGGCGGGCAGGGCAAGCAAGGCCTGACCGGCCGCGGCCCGACTCCACGAGCCGAAGAGCGCCCGCACCATCCAGCCGCGCGTCGAGCGAAGGCGGCCGTCAAACGCGCCGCCAGTCCGCGGACCGGCGGCCGTGACACGTCGGCGGGTCCGCGTCGGCGCCCGGCCGGAGCCAACGAACTGCTGGTCGGGCGTAACCCGGTGGCCGAGGGGCTACGGGCGGCGATCCCGGCGAACGCGCTCTACGTCGCCATCGGCATCGAGTCCGACGAGCGGATCACCGAAGCGGTCCGATTGGCCAGCGACCGTGGCCTGTCCCTGCTCGAGGTGAGCCGGATGGAGCTCGACCGGATGACCGGCGGGCTCATGCATCAGGGGATTGCGCTGCAGGTCCCAGCTTTCCAGTACACCGAACTGGACGAGATCCTCGGCCGGGCGACGGCGGCGAAGAATTACACCCCGCTGCTGGTCGCGCTCGACGGGGTGACCGATCCGCGCAACCTCGGCGCCGTGATCCGGTCGGCGGTCGCCTTCGGGGCTCAGGGCGTGATCATTCCCGAGCGACGAGCGGCTGGGGTCACCGCGGCCGCGTGGCGTACGTCGGCGGGCAATGCAGCGCACATCCCGGTCGCGCAGGTGACCAACCTGACCAGGTCGCTGAAGGCCTGTCAGCAGGCTGGCCTGTTCGTGGTCGGTCTCGCGGCCGACGCGTCCGCGTCGATCTACGACCTCGACAACGCCACCGATCCGCTCGTCGTCGTCGTCGGCTCCGAGGGGGCCGGGCTGTCGCGGCTGGTCGGGGCCACCTGCGACCTGGTCGTTTCGATTCCGATGGCCGGGGCGGTCGAATCGCTCAACGCCTCGGTCGCGGCCGCGGTCACGTTGTCCGAGATCGCCCGGCTGCGGGCGATCGGCTAGGTCGGGGCGACCAGCTAGGTCGGCTACTGCTTGGCCTTGGGCTTGTTGGAGGGACGGAAGAACGCGTCCGGTGGCCTCTCCCCCCGCAACTGCGCCACCTCGTCCCGGACCGCCCGCATTACCTGGTCGGTGACCTGACGCAGTGCGTCGATCGTGATCGGCTCGCCGGCCCGGGCACTGAAGTCGAGCGGTTCACCGAGGCTGGCTTGAGCGCGCCGCCGGGTCAGCAGGGCCAGCTTGTTGCCCAGCACCTTCTGCGCGCCCCACTGGCCGACGGGCACGACCGGCGTTTCGGGCGTGGCCAGGATCAGCCGGGCCAGGCCTGACTTCGCCTGCATCGGCCACTGCTGCGGGTCACGGGTGATCGTCCCCTCGGGGTAGATGATCACGGCCTCGCCCGCTTTGAGGGCCTCGATCGCCGCCTCAAGCGACTTGGCCGCGTCGGCCGTCCCGCGCGCGACCGGAATCTGCTTCGAACCGCGCATGATCGCGCCGAGGCCGGGCTTGGCGAAGACGTCGCTCTTGATCATGAACCGCGGGATGCGGCCGGTCTGCCACATCAGCCGCGCCATCAGCAGGGTGTCGACGTAGGAGATGTGATTGATGACCACGATCACGCCGCCGCGGGCGGGCATCCGGTCGAGGTGTTGCCAACGGATCCGAAACAGCACGCTGCAGACCGGATAGATGATGATCACGCACAGCCGGATCCAGAAGCCGGCCTTCGGGTGGTGCAGCCGGCTCAACTCGAGCCCCGACGATTGGCGATCACCGCGCAATTGTGCCGATCCGGCCACGGTGGCGTCCAGCGGGGTTACGGCGAGGTCGCTACCATTGCCGAGCCGCCGGCGTGGCGCAATTGGCAGCGCACCCGACTTGTAATCGGGCGGTTCCCGGTTCAAGTCCGGGCGTCGGCTCAATTTTACCGGCCTCGTAGAGGTCAGCAGGTCAGCCTGATTCGCTCGATGTCACACCTATGTCACCATCGGTTCCAAATACGGCGTCGAGCGCGCCTGCGGCTGTCACCATCGCGGCGTCCTGCGAGTGGACGTAAACGCATGGTGAACGCAGGCTACGAGTGTCCGAGCCAGGCCGAGATCACCGACGTGTCGGAGGCACTATTGGCGGTCGCTGTCGTCGGTGGCCGGACGCTTGGCATGCGGTACGAAGACGGGTGCAGGTATCTGATCAGCGCCGAGGACACAGTGACAGCACTGGCGCCGAGCCAATTTGCTTAACGACCGACCGTGGCGCCGGTGGATGCCGTCCAGCCTCTCGCGGATGGGCGATAGAGCCCCGTCCCAAAATTGGGAGCCGGTACCCGTAACCCGGTCAAGGACGAGGGCCCCCGGCAAGCTCGTTGTCTGAGCCATGAGGGGTCACGGGAGCTCGATCTTGGTCGGCCAGCTCGGTCGTGCCGCGACGCGTCGCCCAGTGGCGGGTGTGGCGGAGCAGTTGCTCGATCATGTTGTCGAGGTGCGCGTTGAAATACTCGGGATCATGTCCGATGACGACGGCGCCGACGACTCGTCCTTGGTGGTCGTGTACAGCAGCGGCAACGGTTCCGGTCTCGATACCTGGATAGCCGGGTCGCGGGGAGATTCCTCGGTGTAACTCGACGGCTACCCCGCTGGAGCGGATCGCCGTCACCCCAGCGAGGAATTCGGCTACGAGGTCCTTGTGTTGGTTGCGCCTCAAGTACTCGTGCATCTCGGCGTCGGGCAGCGAAGCGATGAGGACTTTGCCGGCTACGCTGTCGAGCAAGGGGGTTCGGGCTCGAGTCCGTGCCCTATGTTGGAGTACGGGATGGTCGCCTGCTTCATCGATGTAGACGACGTCATCGCCGACGCGCACGCCCAGTATTACGGTAAAGCCGCCCTCGCGTGCGAGCAACTCTAAATCGTGGTGTGTAATCGAGCGCGCCGGTGTCTGGCGGGCTCGGAGGGTCAGCATATAAGGCGCTGGTCCGAGGATGTAGTGATTCTGGTTGCGATCAAGGAACCCGGTGCGGACCAATCCGTTCAGGAGATCCTTGATGGATGAGATCGGCGCGGCAACTGCACTTGCGATCTCTGACATCGTCAGGCCTTCTGGATGCAAGGCGACTAGCTCAAGCATCCGCGAGATTCGGTCGACAGTTCGATGGCGGGGTGTCTTATCGATCATCGGTTGATCAACGCCATCATCGTCCATTTGACGTCAAGGTGGGAACCATCGTCATCGCGGGCGCCACGACGCGGCGACGTAGACGCATCAGAAGCCACCCGCTTGGGCTAGGCGGCGACGCGGAGGTTCCGGCCAAGGTGACGTCATGGAAGTCATGATCCTCCTTGCTGCCACCGGGTTCCCGGCTGGAACGTTATCGGTTGTGGATCGGACGCGCACGGGCGCCTACCGACGTGCGACGGCGTCCGAGTTCACTTGCCGCTTCCCGGTGAACTCGGACGCCGCGGCGTTTTATGTGGTCGGCACCGTCAAGCCAGGCGGCGGCCCGATGAACGCCTGCACCCGCTTCGTGGTTGGGCCAACAAAGGTGAAGAACTGGTCTTGGTCGTTACACACGGATGGCGCATCCTTATATTTGCCGCAGACAAGGGTTGCGGGACCCCATAGCAGTGGACCTTTGTATGCCTGTGCGGCCGAGGTGATTTGCGCGGATGTTCCGGTGGAGCCGACTTGATCGAGAAACTTCGTGATGGTCAGGATCTGGGAGAAGGTCACGTCGAACCAGATATCGGAAACTTGTGCTTCTGCGTTGTAGAGTTTTGCGACTGCGGTCAAGGCAGCGCCGCTGGGATCCGAGGCGTCGGCGGCGAGAGAGCCGCCGACCGCGTATGTCCAAGGGGGCAGTGTTCCGCCATCGCCCTTGATGATGTCGGCCGATATGCACGTCACGTTCGTCACGACCGGCGTCTTGATGTTGAGCTGGGTCAGTGCTTTGTTCAACGTGACGCAGTAGTTGCCGAATAGGATCGGGACAAGTGCGTCGGCCGAGGCGGCGCCCGACGCCGTCAGCGGCGCGGTCAAATCAGGGGCTGAGGGGTCGAACGCGACGACCTTGGAGTTGATTCCAAGGATCTTTAGGCCGTTCGCGACAACTTGCGCGCTAACTGACGCGCCCGGGATGTTTTCATAAATGATCGCCACCTGCTTTGCCTTCAGGTCTTGGGCGATATACGTGGCAAACGGTCCCTCGAGATGCAAGCTATCGCCGAACAAGAGAAAGCCGGGCGAGTACGAGACGTCCTGTTCACTAGCACCTACCCCGAAGACCAGCGGCTTGCTGGTCGGCGCAATCGCCGACTCGAACGCTTCATTGCCCACCGTTATTGGACCGGGCGCAACCACTTTGACCGCAGAGTTGTTCGCCATCTGCTGGCCGCACTGCGACGCAGCGGCAACTGTGTCGGGAATAGTGCACTCAACGAGCTTCAGCGGATGGCCCTGGATGCCACCCAGGTGGTCGTTGACGTATTTGACGGAGAACTCGGCAGCGCTCGTGGCTTCCGGTGCTAGATCGTTCGCGCCGCCTTGTTGATTGACCCACCCGATCTGGACCGGCGACAACGTCTGATCTGCTGTTCCAGCCTTGCCGCCCACGTACTGTTGATAGTCCGTCACTGGATAGTTCGCTGGACTGGTGGCCTGAGTACTTGCGCCAGTGTCGGCTGCGGACGCGCCGGTTGATGACGGTGTGCTGGTTGATTTCGCTGATTTGCTACTAGATCCGCACGCAGTGAGCAGTAATAACGCCGTTGCTGCGACTGCAAACTTTCTATATCTTTTCACGCTTTCCTCTTTCGTAGATATCACGGGAATTGGCGGCGGTTTACATAGCCGCCCGCTAGGTCAATTACATTGCGTGCAAATGCCCAACCGCGTTCAATTTGACAATTGATTCATTTGGCGCATTCAGTTGACTTGCGCCAGAGTGCTGCACAAATGTGTTGCGGAGCGATATCGCCTAAGGGCGTACATCTAGCGTCGCTTTGGCGTCCGGATTCTGACGATACGGAGCAACGTCGGCTCGCGTCGTCGCCGTGCGCGGCGCCGCAGCCTGGCTTCAGACAGACGCTGGGGTGCGGTTCCAAAGTTTCGTACTGGCAATCGCAGCGCCATCGGCGAGCGCCTGGAGCTTGGCCCACTGGACGGTCGGGTGCGTTCGAGGCATGCTCCAGCCCTGGGCGAAGCCGCAGTCCGTCCCAGCGATCACGTTCTCTCGGCCGACGATCTGGGTGTAACGGCCGATGCGCTGGGCTACGGTCTCGGGATGCTCGACGACGTTGGTCGAGTGCGTCACCACGCCCGGCACCAATATTTTGCCGTCGGGTAGGTCAACGTCCTGCCACACTTCCCACTCGTATTCGTGGCGCGGATTCGCAGCCTCGAAGACGTATGCCTGTGCGTTCACCTTCAGTACCAGATTCACAATCGTCGATAGCGGAACATCGGACGTGTGCGGACCAGCCCAGCTGCCCCAACAGATGTGGTAGCGAACGCGATCCTCGGGGATACCCCGTAGCGCCTCATTTGCGGCCTCGATCCGAAGCTCGCAATGACTCAGATATTCATCCATAGTGGCACCACGCGCCAGCATGAGGTCGTAGTTGAACGGAATGAAAGCATCATCGATTTGCAGGATCAGGCCAGCGTCTACGACTGCCCGGTACTCCTCGCGCAACGCGTCCGCGAGCGCTTGCAAGTACTCCTCGTCGCTGCCGTAATGACGGTTCGCGAAGGTCGCCTCAACACTGGCCGGCGCGGCTAACGGCAAAAACGCCTCCTCTGCGTCAACGCTATCGAGCGCCGCTTTGAAGTTAGCGATGTCGCGCGTGATCAGCGTTTTTCCGGTGTAAGTCACCGGCCCCGTGCAGGCCACCGATGCGACCGTGGACCAGGAGTCGCCTGGGTGCCGTTTGCGAACCTCGGCCGGAATCCAAGCCGAGCCAGCTTCACGGTCGTAAATCTCGTAGAACTCGGCGAAATCCTGGCGGTCCTTACTCCTGCCGACCGATCTCCGGTCGCGCGCAACGAACTCCAGTCCACCCAATCGCTCAGCAAGATAGTCCGTCCACTCCGATTTGCCGAACTCTCCATCGCTTGGAATGTCGACGCGGGCCTCCGATTGCAGCCGAACGACATCTTCGACGGCCGGCGGGAGCAGGGCTTCAAATTCGGACTCGTCGTAGGGTTCGTTCAGCGCCTTGGCTCGAAGCACCTCGGTGATGTCTGCTGGACGCACCAGGCTCCCTACGTGGGTTGTCAGGATGCGATCTGTGCTTCGTTTCATGTCCGAGTCCTCCAGTTAGTACGCGAGATTGAGCCGAATAGACGTGAAACTCCTTCTCAGGCGTCGTCCGATCTGCCGATTTGCACCTGAGGGGCCAGTCGCTTAGTCAGGCCGGGCTATCGCTTTTGCCGTTCTGGAACGGGCCTGGCTGAACCGCCGCCCGCACTCGACGGCTTACGCTGCCCGTTACGTATATCCGTATGTTTCTACGGTGATGCGTAACACTAGAAAGCAGTCGTCGCGAAGTCAAGGGGTGAAGGTCGAGATACCGCAGTTCCAAAGTGCAGACGAGCCAACTCGCGACCGACAAGGCGGAGCCGACTCCCTATCGCAGAACTGAGGGACTCCTAAAGCAGCCCGAGTACGGGCCGGTGGTCGCGCCGAATTTCGCTCGGCACGAGCACGCATCGCGGCGTGAGCGGAGTTTGAATGGCCACGGCGCTAGGCCAGGAATGGCAACGCCGTCAGCGTTGCGGCGTCTGTCTCTCGCGCACGGATGGAACGGCCCAGAAGTGTCGCCTTGAAGGCTCTTCAGGGATAGCGTCTGCGCAGGATCGCAACTCATTCCGTGCTTGCAAAGAGTCGTTCTGGGGGAAGTATGACGGCGAAGGTCGAGGCAATACTTCCCCACCTGTTTTACGAGGACGGAGTGCTCTATCGGGCGAGCAAGCTGTTCGGCGTGATTCCGGCGTTCACGGCCTGGGAGTTCAACGGCTGGCAGCAGGAGAGCATGTCGTGGAAGACAGGTTGCTATATCCACGCCGGCTTGTCGGGCGACCGTGGGCACCTGGTGGTCAAGGGTTCCGACGCTAAGCGGTTCTTGGAGTCGGTCTGCATCAACAGCTTCTCCGATTTCCCGATCGGCTCGATGAAACACGCAGTGGCGTGTGACGACGACGGAGTCATCGTGACGCACGGCATCGTCGAGCGGATCGGCGAAGACGAGTTCCACGGGTACGCGGGCGCGCCGCCGATCGCCTCGACGCCGGATGAGTCGCTGGATGTGACGGTCGAGCGTCGCGACCTCTACCTGTTCCAAATCGCTGGACCTCGCTCGCGAGACCTGCTCGAAAAAGTACTTGGTCAGGATCTGAAGGACCTTAAATTTCTGCACTTCCGGCCGGGCACATTGGGGGGCAAGAACGTTCAGGTTGCTCGGCCGACCGAGATCGCCCGGATCGGTATGGCCCGCAATCTCGCCTACGAGTTGCACGGGCCGATGGAGGACGCCGAGGAGGTCTACGACGCCGTCTACCAAGCGGGCCAGGACTTCGGTATCGAACGTCTTGGGTGGAGCACGTACCTCGTCAATCACACCGAGGGCGGGTTCCCGCAGGCAACCTGGCACTTCACCTCCCCGGGCCCGGCCGGTCTACGCGACCCGAGCATCGCGATCACCGGCAGTGTCGACCCGGCCAATCTTCGTGCGCGGTTTCGCACCCCCGTGGAGGCTGGATGGGGGCGGTCGGCAAAGTTCGACCACGACTTCGTCGGTCGGGCGGCCGTCCAGCACGAGGTCGAGAACCCGAAGCGCACCACGGTGACCCTTCGCTGGGACCCAGCTGACGTCGCTGACATCTACGCCTCGCTGCTTGAACCGGGCGAGAATTACAAACCCCTCACCATGCCGCTGTCGCCGGCGAAACTCTGGCCGATGGCCCACGCCGACTACATCGAAAAGGACGGCCACCAGGTCGGCTACTCCTCGGGCACCGTCTACAGCTACTACTTCCGCGAATTCCTCTCCCTCGGCTGCATCGACCTCGACCAGACCAACATCGGCAACCAGGTCACCGTTGCCTGGGGTGACCACGGCGGCCGCATCAAAAAAATCCGGGCGGTCGTAGCCGCTTACCCCTACCTCAGCCAGGGCCAGTTCGGACAGCCAGAGCCGTCCCAACCCACACCCCATCGAATGCTCGCCAAATGGTCACGCTGACCAAGCGTTGGCCGATCCGTCGAGCAACCGCAACATCTCAATTCGGCCTGATCGGATGTTCGTGATCCCCGCCGAGACGATCGCCAAATGGGCCGAAGGCGGAACTGATCAAGAGACCGTGGGGACGGTTGACGGTTCAACCGTGACGAAGGATGAGCGGTAATTTTCGCGCCCGAGGTGCCGGGGTGGGTGCTTCGTCGATTTCTCCGCGACCACGGGTATCTGAGTCTTCAGGGAAGGCCAGCCATCCGGTTTAAGTTCGTAGCCGGGGCCCGTTGCTGGCCCACCACGTGGGGCATCGTCTGGAAACCATCTGTGACATCGATTTGGATCTTCTGCCGATCGAGATCCCGCTGAACGATCTCGGCGCTCGGCCATTGACCAGTGACCAGCCAGTCGCGGTAAATACTGGCGGCCATCGGCTCATTGGCCGTCACTCACTGGCGTTGCTCTTCGTCGAGACGCGCGTAGTTCGCCGACGCAGTAGATCGCCTCGGGGCCATTCGCGGCAAGGATCGTCGCCGTCTTGGCCGTTCAAGTCCGGGCATCGGCTCCAGCTTCGGTCAATGTCGTGCACCACAACGGTTTTCGCTGACCTTAGGGACGCGCACACATAGGGGACCCGCTCGTAATTTCTTAGGCTGCCTGCATGAAGAACAGTGCGAACCGCATCCTGACGACTCATACCGGCGCGCTCTATCGTCCGCGTGATCTCGAAGAGATGTTGAAGGCGAAGGTCAACGGCCAGCCGTATGACGAGGCGGCGCTCGAGGCGCGGCTGACGACGGCGGTCGCCGAGGTGGTGCGCGAGCAGGCCGCGCACGGCGTCGACATCGTCAATGACGGTGAGTTCTCCAAGCCCCAGTGGGCCTACTACGTCCATGAGCGGCTCGGCGGGATCGAGTACCGCGACACCAGCGAAGATGTCGTCCCGATCTCGTTCGGTAAGGACTGCGACCGCCTACGCCGACTTCTACCAGCAGTTCGGCCTGCCCTTCTACCTCGAGGACTGGGAGATCAACGGCACGCGGCGACCAGTCGGCCATCCCCGTCGTCACCGGTCCGCTGACCTACCGCGGCGGCGACCGGATCCAGCGCGACATCCAGAACCTGCTGGCCGCGCATGAAGCGCGTGTCGGTCGAGGAGGGCTTCATGCCGGTCGTCGCCCCCGGCAGTGTGCAGCCGGTGCTGGCGAATGAGTACTACAAGCGACGACGAGAGCTACTTCGAAGCGATCGCGCTATGCCTGCGCCAGGAATACAAGGCGATCGTCGACGCCGGCCTGATCGTCTCGATCGATGACGCGTTCGTCCCCTACCTCTACGACCTTCGCCAGGACTGGACCCTGCAGGACTTCCGGGCCTGGGCCAACCTGGCGATCGATGCCCTGGTGTTCGCGCTCGAGGGCATCCCCGAGGACCGGGTTCGCTACCACATCTGCTGGGGCAGCTGGAACGGTCCGCACTCGGCCGACCTGCCGTTGCGCGACTTCGTCGACCTCGTGCTGCGGGTCCCGGCGCAGGCCTACAACATCGAATCGGCCAACCCGCGCCACGCCTGGGAGTACGAGGTGTGGGAAGACGTGAAGCTGCCGGACGGAAAGATCCTGATCCCCGGAGTGGTGGAGCACGTCACCAACGTGCTGGACCACCCCGAGACGGTCGCCCAGCGGATCATGCGCTACGTCAACATCGTCGGTAAGGAGAACGTGATCGCCGGCACCGACTGCGGCCACCGCGGACGGATCACCCGATCCCTCGCCTGGCCCAAGCAGGACGCCATCAAAGCCGGCGCCGACCTCGTCAGCGGACGGCTGTACTGACGCATCGGCCGGCGGCGGGCGCGCACCGTCGCGATCCGCACGGGGTTAGCTGCTAGACGGAGTGAGCTCCTTGAAGATGTCGAAGTAGTTCTCGACGGCACCGCAGCGCTGGCAGATCTCGACCCGAGACGGCCCACGGCGGAGCCGCTGCAGCTTCCAGGAATGCCCTAGTAGGGCGCAGGCCACGGTAGCTATCTGTGATCGGTCGCTCGACATAGCTAACACGTACCACACATGAGGTCCTACGCAAGCCGAGTAGCGAGATCGGACGTCGGATCGGCTGACCAGAGCCTGCGGCTACGCTGCGGGGATGGCGATGGCCTTTCGGATCAAGGAGGCAGCGACCCTGCTCGGCGTGAGCGACGACACGCTGCGTCGGTGGATCGAGGCGGGTCGGGTACCGACCGTTGCGACCAGCGGGCGGATGACGATCGATGGCGCCGCGTTGGCCAAGTTTGCGGAGGAGCTGGCCGCCAACTCCGAACACCCCAGCGTCGGGCCGGTCGCGGCGGCATCGGCCCGCAACCGAATGGTAGGTCTCGTCACCCGGGTCGTGCGCGACACGGTGATGGCTCAGGTCGAGCTCCAGGCCGGCCCATTCCGAGTGGTATCCCTGATGAGTCGAGAGGCCGCCGATGAGCTGGGACTCGAACCGGGCGTACTCGCGGTCGCTTCGATCAAGGCCACCAATGTCGTCATCGAGGTGCCCGACCGTCCAGGGGGCGTCGGGCCGAAGTCGGACTGATTACTCCCAGCGCTGGTGTGGGGGCTTCAGCCAGGGGCGTTCGTCCGGAAGGACCGACTCCTCGGTTGCGGCGCGTCGCCGAACCCGCGTCCGGCCGTTGCGACCCGCTCGACCACATCGGGCACAGACAGTGACGCCCTCGACCTCGGGGTGCTGCACCCAGATGTGACCCGCGACCCCACAGGCGACCCCGTCCAATAGTCGGCCCAGCCCGCTTGTCACCTGCTGTTCCTACCCGTTGCGGGCCAGTCGAAAACGGACTGAATTCGTTTACGACCGCTAGCTACGAATAAGATCTTTGTTGACTAAACAAGGATATAACGTTAGCTTTGGATCGGATATCGGGGGGGATATCCCCGGGGGGGTACGGCCAAATTGTTGCGCAAGGCAGTGGCTATTGCGCGGATTCGGCGCTGGTGCGCCTCGGGTCTGACGCTGAGCCTCGCTGCGGCAACGACGGTCGTCGGCGTATCGGTCACCGGTACCGGCACCGCCGCGGCCGACACGGTTGCCTGCGTGGCCGCGCCAACTACTCGCCTCGCCCTGACGAGCGTGAACGGCTCCGCTGTGTCGACGGCTGGTCCGCTGCGCGCCGGTGACCTGCTGCAGTACTCGGTGCAGGTGTCGAGCGGCTGTGCCGCAACGGATCCGCAATCGGTCGAGGTGCGCATCCGGACGCCGACCGCCACGACGTACGCAGGTGCGCACGAGGGATGGGCGTTCGGGTTGAGGTCGACCTCGACGGCATCCCAATCGATCACGGTGCCGGTCCACGGCCGCGCCGACATCGACTACAGCGTGCGGGTCGTCGCCGACCTACCGGCCGGACAGACCTCGGTGGTCGTGAATGCCGATACGAGTGCGGGTTCGTGCTCCTGCACGGTCGCGGAACTGATCGCCGGGGCGGCCGGCCCGACTGCACCGAGCGGCCCGACTGGGCCAACCGGACCGACTGGGCCAACCGGACCGACCCCACCGGTTGCGCCGACGGGCCCGACGCCGCCCACGTCGCCGATAAACGCCACCGCCTCGATTACGGTCGTCAGCAGCCTCACCGGACGCATCGCAGCAGACGACCAGATCGCCGCCACGCTCAGCGGAAATGACCAGGTCGCACTCGGGTCAGCGACTACGCGCGGTACCGCGCTGAGCGCGACCTCGTCACCGATCAATGTCGTGGGCGGGACGGTCTACCGCCTCACCGCCTCGAGCACCGGCAGCCTGATCAGTGCGTACAACGTCAGCGTGGCCTGCGTCGATGACACCGGCTCGACCCTCGCGGTGGTCGGCTCCGCGCCGGTCTGGACCCTGACGCCCGTTGCTGGTTTCGCGGTGACCTGCACCGTAGTCGCGACGCCACCGGCCCTGGATTGCAGCACCGGAACGACGTTGCTGCTTCTCGACGCGACCGCCGAGCGAAGCCGCCTGATCAGTTACAACACATCCAGCGGCACATCGACCGTTCTGGCCGGCACCTATCCGGGCACCGGCGGCGGCCTCGGCCTCGCCGCCGACGGTGGCCGGGCCTACTTCATCGACCGGACCGGCGAGGTGATCGCCTACTCGGCGACCGCCCGGAACTACACCGCGATCGCCGCGACCGGCATTGCGAATGTCACCATCGGGGCCGTCGATCCCAGCAACGGGCTCTACTACTTCGGCACCGGCCGAGCCGGCTCGCCGCTGTACGCGTTCGCCCCGACGACCAGCGCCTTGATGGGGCCGGTGGGCCTGCTGGCGGCGGATGCGAGCGGGCTCGCCTTCGACCGGGCCGGCGATGGCTACCTGACCGGCGGCGGCGCGCTGTCGCTGTTCACGCCAGTCACCGCGATCGGCTCGGCCCCGATCGCGGTGACCCCGTTGGTGTCCGGGCTCGACCCGCAAGCCGGTGGCCTGGCCTTCGGCGGCGACGGCCGCTTGTACCTCGCCTCGGCCGCTGGCGCGGTGCTGAGCTACAACCCGACGACCGGCGCGTTGCTGAGCAGTTCGGCCGTCGACGGGGCGACGGGCGTTGCGGCGTGCAGCAACCCCTACGTCGCTTCGGTCGGCTACACGCTGCCAAAGGGCACCTTCGCGCCGAGCGATCAGTTCGCGGTTGCCGTGTCCGGTCCGGGCATCGCGGCCAACAGCGCCGGACCGGTCCTGGTCACGCCCGGGCCGTCCTACACGGTGTCCGAGACGACGAGCGGCGACCCGAGCACCTACGCGACGTCATGGAGTTGCCTCGACTCGACCGCCGGCGTCGTGGTCGCGAGCGGCACCGGATTCGCGGGGACGTTCTCGTTGTCACCGGCCATAAGCGGCCGGGCGGTGCGCTGCACGTTCGCGAACGTCGCGCTCACACCGGCGTCGTTGCACACGACGTCGGCAGTGCGGGTGAATGGCGGCTCGGTGCCGGCCGGCGGGGTGACCACAGGTGATGTGCTCACCTACACGATCGCGGTCAGCAACACCGGCCAGCTCGGCGGCACTACCGGTCTGCGCGAACGGATCCCGGCCAACACCTACGCCAGCGGAACCGGGGAGGGCTGGACGGTCGGCGGGGCCGCAGCGACACAGTCGGTCGCCGTGCCCGGTGGCGCAACGGTGTCGCTACGCTTCAGCGTCACCGTCGGCGCGCTGCCGCAGAACACCAGGACCATCGACGGTCAGCTCACCTCGTCAACAGGTACCTGCGCCGGCTGTGCGATCACGGTCGCGACGGCGGCGGTGCTGACCACGACCGCAACGCTGGTGGCGATCAATGGCAACCCCGTAGCGGCGGGCGCGCTCGTCGGTCCGGGCGACACCCTGCAGTACCGGTTCACGACCTCGAACACCGGTGGCACGCTCGCGACGGTCGGCCTCAGGGACCCGGTTCCGCTGCACACCAGCTACACCGGGGGTACGGTCGAGGGCTGGTCTATTTCGGTCGGCACGGCGTCGCGGTCGCTGACGCCGCCGCTCGGTGGCACGGTGACGGCGACCTTCACGGTGACGGTCGACAACCCGTTGCAGATAGGGACGACCGCAATCACCAATGTCGCCACCGCGACGCGCGGGACCTGCGACTGCACCTCGACGAACTCGGTGCCGTCCTATCAAGTGTCGATCACGGCGTCGACGTCACAGGTGCATCCCGGCCAGACGGTCACGTACACCATCACCGCTCGTAACAACGGCTCGAGCGACTTCACTGATGCGAACCCGGCCGTCTTCAGCGTCGACCTCGCCGGAGTCCTCGATGACGCGATCTACAACAACGACGCGACCCGGGGCGCGACGCTCAATGGCACCGTGCTGACGTGGCGGATGGCGCTGCCCGCGGGCACGCTCACCGCGGTCACCTTCAGCGTGCTGACCCAGGATCCCGATCCGGGCGACCAGACGTTGAACGCGCGACTGTCGACGCCCGAGGGTGCCGGCGGCAACTGCCCGATCGGCTCGGCCGATCCGAATTGCACCGCCAATGCGGTCGGGTTGCAGTCCTATTCGGTGAGCCTGACCGCGACACCGGCCATCGCGCACCCGGGCGACACCGTGACGTACACCGTGACCGTCCGCAACACCGGATCGACCGACTACACCGACGCCGTCCCAGTGCGCTTCAGCGTCGACCTGGCCGCGATCCTCGATGACGCGGCCTACCTCGGTTCCACCGGTGCGCCGGCGGCCAATGGAGGTATTTTGTCGTGGGCGCTGCCGCTGGCCGCCGGCGCCTCGGTCTCAGTCACCTTTACCGTGCAGGTCAACAACCCCGACGTGGGCGATCACAAACTGATCGGCGCGGTCGTCACGCCGGCCGACATCGGCGGCAACTGCGTCAGCGGCGCCCAGACGGCCGCCTGCCTACCGGTGGCCATCGGTGTCCAGTCCTTCATCGCCACCCTGACCGCCTCGGCGCTCACGGCCCGCCCGGGCGACTCGGTCACCTACACCGTCCAGCTCTCGAACACCGGGTCCGTCCCCTACACCGCGACGGATCGGGCCAGCCTCGTCGCCGACCTCAGCGGCGCGCTCGACGATGCCAGCTATGACAACGACGCCACGGGCAGCGGGTCCTACTCCCAGCCGACGTTGGCGTGGGGCGTGGCGCTGGCGGTCGGGGAGTCCAAGACGCTCACCTTCTCGATGACGCTACGTATCGCCGGTTCGGGCGATGGCCGGCTCGTCGCGCTACTTGTCACCTCACCGGGCGGCGACTGCCCGTCGGGCGCTGCTGATGATCGCTGTGGCCCGAGCGAGGTCGACGTCGAGTCGTTCACCGTGGTGCAGAGCGCGGACCGGATCGGTGCGACGAATGGTGATGTCGTGAACTACACGGTCACCGTCAAGAACACCGGCGCGGTCGCCTACAACTCAGCCAAGCCGGCGGCCTTCACCGACGATCTGACGGACCTGCTCGACGACGCCACACTGCGAGGCGGCGTGAGCGCCGGTGCGGCGATCGCCGGCAAGACGCTGTCGTGGTCCGGCCCACTCGCGATCGGCGCGGTCATCACGATCACGTACGCCGTCGTCGTCGCCACTCCCGACAACGGCAACGGGCTCCTGCACGCCCAGGCGACCACCCCCGGTGGGCTCGGCGGCAGCTGCCCGTCCGGGTCGCCCGGCCGCTACTGCACGGTCGAGGTGCCGCTGTCGACGATGCGGCTGGACGTGTCGGCCAACCCGACGACGATGCGTGACCCCGGTGACGTGATCAGCTATCGATTCAGCGTCACCAATACCGGCCGCTTCCCACTGACATCGGTGCGTTTCATCGAGGCCGCCTTCAATGGGACGGGTGTAGCTCCCGACTCCAGCGGCTGTGCCCCGGCGGCCGCTTCGCTGTTGCCGGGCGCCAGCACATCGTGCGACCTGACCTACGCGGTTACAGCGGCCGATATCGACGACGCCACCATCGTGGCGTCGGTTACGGTTCAGGCGGCCGACTCCGTCAATCCGGTCGTACGGTCGAATATCTCGACCGCGGCCGTAACCACGGTGGCCCCGATAACGCTGGCGATCCGGGCCGTCACCACCGATGTGAACGCCGACGGCGTCATCGATCCCGGCGACCGCGTCGATTGGATCGTCACCGCGACGAATACCGGCACCGCGCCGGTCAGCGCCCTGAGTATCAGCGACACTCTGCTCGGCAGTGCGGAGTGCGATCAGAGCGGGCTGAGCCGGGACGCGGCCACGCAGTGCCGAGTGGCGACGTACACGATTCAGGCCTCTGACGTCGGCCACACGGTGATCAACGCGGCCCTGGCCACCGGGCGGCATCCGTCGGGTACCCCAGTGGCGTCCCTTCAGGTCAGCTCCGGCGTGCGCGTAATGCGCGCGCCCTCGTCCGGGTCGGTTCTGGATGTGTCCAGCACGAACGCCCGGCTGAGCCTGATCGTCATCGTTCTGCTCGTGGCGCTCGGCGGCCTCTTCGGGCTGGCGGGCTGGCGCCGGCGGACGAAAACGACCAGTGCCGGGTGAATTGTCTGAGGAAGATTGCTCGTATGCCGGCTATATCAGCGACTCGAGGCGAAAATGTTGACGCGTTGAAGTAACTTCGGGTGCTCCGGCAAAGGGAGCGAATATGGACGCGGTCGGTAGCTATCAGCTGCTGAGACGTGTCTCTGCGGCGGGCCCGTATCCGACTTGGCAAGGACGTAGCCACGCAACTGCGAGGTACGTATCGCTGACCCGGATCGGCTTGACCACCCTCGAACCGGTCGATCGATTTCGTCGGCAAGCACGCCTGCTGAGGGGCATTTCGCATCCGGCGATCGTCGAAGTACTCGAGGTGTTCGAAGATCGCGACCACGCGTGGCTGGTCGAGGAGTGGGTGAACGGTGACTCGCTCGCAGCTGTGCTCGACCGGGGCGATCCGCTCAGTACCGAGCAAGTGGTCGGGGTGATCGATGCGACGCTCGCCGCCCTGGAGCACGCGCATCAGCACGCACTCGTGCACGGCAACATCAACGCACGGAACGTCCTGATCGACGTCGACGGCGCGGTCCGGTTGACCGACTTCGGTCCCGATCCTGGGCCCGATCGCACCGACACCGACACCACGACGCATGGAGCCTGTAACGCTGGGCACCGACGTCAACCTCGTGGGCGCCTTGCTCAAGTCGCTGCTGGCGCGCCCGGTGGCAGAGATCAGCGACGTTGCCCAGCGGGCGGTTACCGAGGATCGGTCGCGGCAATATGTCCGGAGTCGCGGAGTTCCGGTCCGCCCTCGCGGCCGCAGCCGTCGCCGGCCTCGGACCGGACTGGCGCGACCGGAGCGACCTCAGTGGTCGAGTGGTCGGAGCGCCGCCCGATCGGAGCGACGTCGAGATCGTGGCGCCCGCGGCGGCCGAGGGGCACGCTCGCGGCGCCAGTCGGCCAGCACCGCCGACGGTTACCGCCGACGTGCGGGACTACCTCGAGCCTCGGGGGCCGGCCGGCTCGCGGGAGGCGAACCCGGGCCGTCTCATTCCGGTGATTGCGGCCGTCGTCGTGTTGGCGGCAATCGTGATTCTGGTGCTGACCCACCGCGACGCCACCAAGAACTCCAACCCCGGCCTGGCGTTCGCCGGCAAGTACGTAATCTCATCCACCCTGGCGACGCCCGGAATCGGGGCCGACAGCGGCCGGCCCGCCGGGGCCGTCCTGACCGAGCAGTGGAAGGTCAGCGCGAGCTGCCCGGCATCGGGACCGTGTGCGGCCCAGATCACGCCGTCGACCGGTTCGATCTTCACCCTGACGCTCACCGACGGCCGGTGGACCGGCGTTCGGGCGATGCCCGGCCCGGCCGGGTGCCTGGGCGCGTACAGCTTCGTGCTCACTGCGGTCGCGAACGCGCCGGCGGGAATGGAGTTGGTAGGCCGCGCCACCGGAGTGGCCGGCGGCTGCGCCGAGGCCGGCACCGAGAGCAGCGCCGTGACGGTGAAGTCGCTCCGGCTAACGGACGGTTTCACCTATTTGCGCCGTCGTGGTGTAGCGGACGTATGCGTGTCGCGGCTGGCTGTGATCATTCAGACACGCTGCGCATGATTGAGTTTATTCACGCCCAGCTCATACCGGCCCGTACGGTCCCGTTCCGAGAGGCTCCCCGATGATCGCCCAACTGACCGAGATCGCCGCGTCTGCGCATCCAGCGGGTCGCTCGTTCGACTACCCGCTCGTCACGATGCGCTGGGTCGACCAGTTGGGCCACCGGATCGACGAGCCGATCGCCCCGATCGGCAACGGCTCGGTGCCGGTCAGCCTGCGTGATGGTGCCGGCGCCGAGGTCGCGCGCACGATCACCGACGCGGATGGCAACTTCGGCTTCGATCAGCTGCCCGGTGGCGACCTGGTGTTGGTCTTCACCGTGAACGGGTCGGCCGACGGCGAAGAGCTCGCCGAATTGCCACCTCGGCCCCCGGTGCTGACGTGGAGCGGCCGGCCCGGTCAGCTGCGATTGACCGGGACGATCAGCTAGGGACTTCGGCCGACGGACGTCAGCTGGCGACTTGTCCGGCCGGAGCCCGCGCCAGGACGGGTGCCGCAGCACGCCGTCGGTGGTCCATTCACCGAAGCTGACCTCGCCGACGATCGTCGGCTCGACCCAGTGCGCATCGCGCGCGATCGCGTTGGGAAGTGGCGTGACGAATGGTGACGACGCGCGCTCGAGCCCCGCGAAGAGCCGGCCCAGGACTTCGAGATGGCTATCGGTGAAGCCGGTGCCGACGTGCCCGACGTACCGCAGGCCGGTGGAATCGGGAATACCCATCATCAGCGAACCGATCCGCCCCGCGCGCCGCCCGGCACCGGGACGCCAACCGCCGATGACTACCTCTTGATCGAGGAAGTGCTTGACCTTGCGCCAGGAAGGCGACCGGCGGCCAGGGTCATAGGTCGAGTCGAGCTGCTTGGCGACCACGCCTTCCAGCTGCTGCTCCATGCTCGCCGCCCAGATGTCGGCGGCCGAGCCTCGAAAGGAGGGCCCGGTCTGGACCGAATCGCCGTCGAGCTCGAGCTGCTCGAGTAGAGCGCGACGATCGGTATAGGGCAACCGGAGCAGGGATTGTCCCTGCAGCCGCAGCAGGTCGAAGACGACGTAGGTAACCGGAATCCGACTGCGCAACCGCTCGGCCGCGGCCCGGTCCGCGATATGCATCCGGTTCTGCAGTGTGCCGAAGCTCGGGCGTCCGGTGACCGGATCGAAGGCCACCAGCTCGCCGTCAAGAACGGCGTCGACGCCGCCCAGCAGATCGCTCAGCGACTCCAGTTCGGGATAGCTGACCGTGATGTCGCGGTCGTTGCGTGAGAAGGCGGCGCTCCCGATCGGCTCGCAGTACACGACCGCGCGCACGCCGTCCCATTTGAGTTCGAATGCCCAGTCGGCCTCATGAGCCGGGTCGGGTAGCACACCCGGCACGGCGAGCATCGGCTTGATCAGGTCCGGCACGAGCGCTCAGCCCACGCGGCGGGCCGGGCGGCGAAGCTGACCGACCGCGCGCCGGGCGCCGCGGTTGAGTTGGTTGCGGACCGAAGTGGGGACGAGCGCCGGCGGGCTGACCTGCGACAGGTCCTCGGGTCCGTCCGGCGCCCCGAACTGACCGAGGACGGCCGCAGCCACCCGCCGCCCCGAGACCAGGGCTCCCTGGATCGAGGCCGTGTCGCGGTGGTCGCCGGCGATGTACATTCCGTTGCCGAGCGAGACCGGTCGCTGCAGGGTGAGCGGAGCGGGTAATGACGGCAGGGCGTACCGGATCGGGTAGGTGGTGACGTGTTCCCACTCGCGCGGATCGACGCCGTAGATCGAGCCGGCCTGCTCGCGTACCAGTGCCTCCATGTCGGAACTGTCATCGGCCCCGAGCACGGTGGACGCGATCAGCGCGCCGCGGCGGGCATACGTCGCCGCGACGTTCGATACGACCACCGAATTGACCAGCGGCCCGCGGCGCTCGCCGTCGATATGTACCACTCGCTCGGCGGATGGCGCTTGGGTAGCCAGGTGGTAGAACGTCGTCAGCCCGCGCATGGTCGGTTCGGGTAGTCCGGTCAGGCGGCAGCCGGTACGAGGATCGGCGGCCACGATGACGGCCCGTGAGTGGATCAACCCGCGGTCGGTGCGCACCTCGCCCTCGTTGACCTCGGTGACCCGAGTGTTCAGCTGCACCACCCCGGCCTTCAGTCCCGCGGCCAACTGGTCGGGCAACGCCTGCATGCCGCGAGCGGGCAGCGCCGGCGTGCCGCGGATGAACGAGCGCATCAGCATGGTCACGAAGCGGGCCGATGTACTCATGGCGTCCTCGCCCAGCACACCGGCCAGAAAGGGCCGAAGGACGGTGCGACCGAGGCGTCCGTCCAGACCCCGACTGGTCAATTCAGCCGCGATACTCCGATCGGGGTTGGCCAGCAGCCGAGCTGCCGGCGTCGTGTTCACCTCGATCGCCCAGCGCAACAGCTGCGCCTTCTGCCAGGGCGAGGCGACCGGCGCGCGGAGTGTCGACAGGGCCGAGCTCGGCCAGCGCCGGGGATCGCCCAGGCGATACCGCTGCTCGCCGAGCGCCACGACCAGGCCGGAGCGGAACGGCCGCAGGTCGAGTTCGTCGATGTCGAAGATCCGGGCGGCCGGGTAGGCGCGGTTGAACTGCTGGAAACCATGGTCGAGCTGCAGTCCGTCCAGTCGATCGGTTCGAACCCGTCCGCCGACGGTGTCGGCCGCCTCGACGACGACGACGTCGAGGCCGGCTGCGTGCAGCCGTCGGGCCGCCGCGAGGCCGGCCAACCCGGCGCCGACGATTACCACGTCGGCGCGCGACGGAAGGTCGGGCTGATCGGCGCGGTCGGACATGGAGCTATCTTGCCTGGTTCATCGCGAGCCCGGCGAATTCCATCCGAATGCCACGCGCGCCGGCCGGGAGCGACGGGATCGAGGGTCGAGCGACCGACCGCTGACCGTTCGACTTTCGCTGCACTCCAAGACTCGGTAAAACATGAACCACACATCAGCGATATGCGTCGAAAGGACCTCAGTGCTCCAGCGAGCCATTCGGCCCGAAGAGTGCCTGCGCCTGACACGTGGCGCAAACGTACCGGCCGGTCTCGACCTGCTCGAGTTCGCCGTGCGCAACGCAGCTCGGCCGGCCAGCCGCATCGAGCACGATGTTGCCGATGCCGACGTCCCAACCGCCGGGGGCATCCCGCAGCGCCTCGTCGGCGCTGTCGGCTCGATTGCGCGCTTGGTCGACCGCGAGGACGGCCGCGAGCACAGCAACGAAGCTGGCCGATGCCGGCGACCACCCCGGCAGCATGTTCGCCTCGGGCACGATCACGTCCCTGGCAGTGGCATCCGCGGCACGTGGCACCTTCATCACGACGCTGCGCTCGTGGTTGCCCGCGAGCAGGAAAGTCACGCTGTAACAACCCGGTTCGGGCAGTGCGTCAATGCGCTGCAACAGCGGATCCACAGCGATCAGCATGCACTATCGATCACGCTGGGCGGAGCTGGACATGGCCGCTGTCAGCGCTAGATTTGATCCAGAGGCTCCGAGTGCAGAGGAACTTACGCCGCCGATGACGGTCTCGATCCAAAAGCCGAATTGGCGCGGTGCGGCTCAGACGCTCCGCGAGCGCACCGCCGCGCTGACCCAACGGTTACGTGCGGCCGATCGCTCCGGCGCGAGGAGGTCCAGCTCCGCCGCCGTTGGCTCGGCGACCGCCGCCGCCCGTCCGTCCCGCCCACGACCGGCGATCAATTCGGCCTGGGTGCTGGTGGCGACGATGGGCGTTCTGTGCGGCGTCGCGCTCGGCTGGCTCTTCTCCAACGGCACGGCGGCCGTCATCTGGCTGATCGCCCTGATCGTGGTCGCGCTGGCCGGGGTGCCGATCGCCCTGGTCGTGCTCCGCCTGTTCGGGTTCGAGGACCCGGACTAAGAGCGGCGGCAGATCCGCCGTCGCAGATCCCGCCGCCTCCACCGGTCGGCGGCTCAGCCGAAGCGGCCCGAGATGTAATCCTCGGTGCGCTGGTCGGACGGCTTCGAGAAGATGGTCTGAGTGTCGTTCATCTCGACCAGCTGACCGGGCTGACCCACAGCCGACAGGTTGAAGAATGCCGTCCGTTCGGCCACCCGTGCCGCCTGCTGCATGTTGTGGGTGACGATCACGATCGTGTACTGCTCCTTGAGGGTCTGCATCAGGTCCTCGATCGCCAGGGTCGAGATCGGGTCGAGCGCCGAGCAGGGCTCATCCATCAGCAGTACCTGCGGCTCGACCGCGATCGCCCGGGCGATGCAGAGCCGCTGCTGCTGTCCACCGGACAGACCGGCACCGGGCTTGTTGAGCCGGTCCTTGACCTCTTCCCACAGGTTGGCGCCGCGCAGCGACTTCTCGATCACGTTGTCGAGGTCGCCCTTGCTCATCCGGCCGTTCTGCAGTTTGAGGCCGGCCACCACGTTGTCGCCGATCGACATCGTCGGGAACGGGTTCGGCCGTTGGAAGACCATGCCGATGGTGCGCCGCACGTTCACCGGGTCGACGCCGGCGCCGTAGATGTTCTCGCCGTCCAACAGCACCTCGCCCTGTACCGACGCACCTGGAATCACTTCGTGCATCCGGTTGAGGGTGCGCAGCACGGTCGACTTGCCGCAGCCCGATGGTCCGATGAAAGCGGTGACGCTGCGCGGCGCGATCGTGAGGGAGCAGTCGGCGACCGCTTTGAACTTGCCGTAGAAGATGTTGACGTTGTTGACGTCGATCCGCTTGGCCATGAGTGTCTGCTCCTGTTAGTTGTTGACTTTGCTGAACCGGGCAATGACGCGCGCCAACAGGTTCAGGGCCATCACGATGATGATGAGCGTGAGCGCGGCGCCCCACATCCGGTCGGGGGCGTAGTTGGCCACCTTCGCGCCGGTGAAGCTGAAGCTGCTGCCCAGGTTCTTGACCTGGTCCTTGATCATGAGCGGCAGGGACGCCTGGAATCCGCTGGTGGGGTTGTAGTTCACGTTCGGCTGGTACTGCACGAGGATCAGCAGGGGCGCGGTCTCGCCGGCAACCCGGGCGATGCCGAGCACGATGCCGGTGCTGATGCCGGTGAGAGCGGTCGGCACGACGATCCGCACGATGGTCTTCCACTTCGGCACGCCCAGGGCGTAGGAGGCCTCACGCAGTTCATTGGGCACCAGCTTGAGCATCTCTTCAGTCGTTCGGACGATGACCGGGATCATCAGCAGGACGAGCGCGAACGAGGCATAGATTCCGGCGAACTGGGCGCCGAACTTCACGAAGAAGACGGCGTAGACGAACAGGGCGGCGACGATCGAGGGAACACCGGTGAGGATGTCCACCATGAAGGTCACGGTTCGGGCGAAGAAGCCGTGGCCGTACTCGACCAGGTAAACCGCCACCATCAGCGCGATCGGCACCGAGATGATCGCGCAGATCGCCACCTCTTCAGCGGTACCGACGATCGCGTGCCAGGCCCCGCCGCCGGGGTCCTTGTAGGTCTTGTTGCGCAGATCGCTGTCCCACCAGCCCGACGAGGTGATGGCCGACCAGCCCTTGCTGATGACTGTGTAGAGCAGCCAGATCAGTGGGATCAGCGCGACACCGAAAGCTGTGTACATCGCACCGGTGGCGATGCGGTCCTTGCCCTTGCGCCAGCCGTTGCCCGAACTCGAGGTCAGCGACGACGTCTTCGCGATCGCAGTCATCAGACGAAATCCTTCCGGCGGTTGACGATTGCTCGCGCGCTCGCGTTGACGATGAAGGTCAGCACGAAGAGCACCAGGCCGGCCGCGATGTAGGCACCGGTCGACTTCGGGTCACCGAACTCGGCTGCGTTGTTGGCGATCTTTGAGGCGAACGTCTCACCGCCCGCGAAGATCGACCAGCTGAACGGAGCACCGTTTCCGGGCGCCGACAGGATCAGGCTGATCGCGATCGTCTCGCCCAGCGCCCGGCCAAGGCCCAGCATCGAGGCGCTGATGACGCCGGGACGCCCGAACGGCAGCACCGCGAGCCGGATCATCTCCCAACGGGTCGCCCCGAGCGCCCAAGCCGCCTCGATGTTGTAACGCGGGGTGCGCTCGAAGACGTCGCGCGAGATCGCGGTGACGATCGGCAGGATCATCACCGCGAGGACGATCGACCCGTCGAAGATCGAACCGGTCAGTACGTGCTTGTCAGAGAAGATGCCGATGCCGAGGTGGTAGAGGCCCCGCTGAACGCCAGTCAGGTGCGGGGCCAGGATCGCGATGCCCCAGATGCCGTAGACGATCGAGGGGATCGCGGCGAGCAGATCGATGATGTAGGCGACCGGTCGGGCCATCGACCTGGGTGCGTAGAAGGTGATGAACAGCGCGATGCCGATCGAGATCGGCACGGCGATGATCATCGCGATGATCGAGACGACGACCGTGGTCCAGAGCAGGTTCAGGACGCCGAAGTCGAGGCTGCTGCCACTGATGTTCCAGTGCCGCGAAAGCAGGAAGTTGGACTTGTCGTCCTTGATCGCGGGGACGGCCTGCAGCAGCAGGAACACCGCAATGAGCGCGACCAGTAGGACGATGATGCCGCCGGCACCAGTGGCGAGCGTCGAGAAGATGCGGTCGCCGATGCGTATCTTGCCGCCCGAGCCGCCGGCGGTCGGGCCGCCGGAACCGGAGACCGGCGCCGCATCGTCGTAGGTGCTGATAGCGCTGGGCGAGGAGGATCCGATCACCGCGGGCTGATTGAACGTAGCGAGGTGACGGCCCGGCGATTCCTCGACGCCGAGGACATCTTGGCCTTCCTCACCCGCGGTGGTGTCGTTGAAGACGGATTCAGCGCCGACTCGCGGCGCCGGAAGTGAGGTGTCTGCGCCCGGCGCGCCCGGCGCGCCCGTTGGAACCGGCGGGACCGAGCGGCCGTTGGCCGAGACCGCTGAACCGATCGAGGTGCCGTCGCCGTCGGCGACCGTGGGTCGATCAGCCATGAAGATCCCCCAGACTCGTTGATGTCGTTGGACGGAACCCCGCCCGGATCTCGAGGCTTGAGATCCGGGCGGGTTCCATCGTTGGGCCTTGTCTAGCTAGGCGCAATAGGCCTAGCTGATACTCGCGACAGCTGCCTGCACCTTGGTCAGGATGCTCGCCGGCAGCGGGGCGTACCCGAGGTCCGGCAGGCCCACCTGGCCACCGTTGGCGGTATAGCTCAGGAAGTTCTTGACCAGTGTGCCCTTGGCTGCGTCCGCGTACTTGGTGCAGACGATCTCGTAGGTGACGAGGATCAGCGGGTAGGCACCCGGGGCGGTCGTCGTGTAGTTCAGCTTCAGGCTCAGGTCAGCGCCCGTCCCGACGACCGTCGCGGCCGACACCGCGGCGCCAGCGGTCTGCGCGGTCAGCGTGACCGGGCCACCACCGTTGTCGATCTGCGCGTTCGAGATTCCCGATCCGCCGGAGAAGGACCACTCGAGGTAGCCGATCGCGCCGTCAGTGCCCTGGATGCCCTGCTGCACACCCTGCGAGCCGGACTTGCCCTGGCCCACCGAGCCGCTCCACACCTTGCTCGGCGTGGCCGTGTAGTCGGTCGGGTCGGTCGCCTGCAGGTAGGTCTCGAAGTTCTGCGTGGTACCTGACGAGTCAGAGCGGAAGAACACGGTGATCGCGGTCGACGGCAGCGTCACGCCGCTGTTGGCCGCGGCGATGGCCGGGTCGTTCCACTTGACGATCTTGCCGAGGAAGATCTGGGCGATCAGCTTCGGCGTCAGGATCAGCTTGGTCACGCCGCTGACGTGGAACGAGACCGCAACCGGGCCCGTGACCATGGGGATGTCGATAGCGGGCGAGCCGCAGGTCGTGGTCGCCGCGGCCATGTCGGCCGTGTTCAGCGCCGCGTCGGAACCGGCGAAGTCAACCTTGCCGGCCTTGAAGTCGGTCACGCCCTGGCCGGATCCGCCACCGCTGTAGTTGATCGTCGCGCCCGAGCAGGCCGTCTGGTAATCCTTGGTCCACTGGGTGATCGCGTTCTGCTGCGCGGTCGAACCGTCGGCGTTCAAGGTGCCGCTGGAGCAGACGGGCTTGGCCGGCGCCGAGGAGGATGCGCTGGCGGCGGCCGCCGAGGCGGTGGTCGATGAAGATGAGCTGCTCCCGCTCGAGCTCGAGCAGGCGGTGAACACCATCGCGCTCGCGGCGAGACCCGCGATCAGGCCGATGGTGTAGCGCTTGGACAGCGTCACGATTCGTATTCCCTTTCATAGACAGACAGGTGGCTGCTTCACCGCGACGCTATGGGGACGAAGTGGCCGGGTGGCATGACCGAGGTGAACGACAGATGAACGGGCGACGGTGCGGATGTGACGCTTCTCAAACCGGTCCATGGCCGCCGGGTGAACCGGCCGCGCGCTTAGCTCAGCGGGCCGAGCTGCAGCCGGTATTGGACGTCCTGATCGAAGCGCCGGAAACCGTTCTTCTCATAGAGCGCGAGCGCCCGGGCGTTGCTCTCGTCGACGTAGAGCGAGACCTCGCTGACGCCCGCCGTCGCTGAGATATTGCAACCCGGCCGTCAACAGGACCGGGCTCAAGCCGCGTCCCTGGGCGGCCGGCGCAACGGCAATGACGTAAACCTCGCCGAGGGACGCGCTGTGCCGTTTGGTCCAGTGAAAGCCCACCAGCACGTCGTCCTGCACGGCGAGCAGGAAGCCGGACGGGTCGAACCACGGCTCGGCCTCGCGGGCGGCCAGGTCGGCAACGGTCCAGCCGCCCTGCTCCGGATGATGGGCGAAGGCGGCGGCGTTCACGGCCAGCCACGCGTCCTCGTCCTGACCGACGACGAAGGGCCGCAGCGTCACGCCGGTGGGCGCGACCAACCGGGGGAGCGGCCCGACCGCCCAGCGCAGCTGCAGCAGCACCCGCTCGCGGGGAAGGCCGCGTTGGTCCAACAACGGGATCAGTCGGCTGCGGGTGCCGTGGGCCCATAGATCGAGCCCAGGGCCGCCCATCGGCAGGGCGTCGAGCAACGGCTCCAGCGCGACCGACTCGCCGAGCAGCTCGGCCGATGTCGCGCTCACCTGGGCATAACCGACGCAGCGTGGCGTCATCGGTTGCGATGAGGTGCCGCACATCCGCGGCGCCCAACTGGGTGCGACCCTGATCGGACAACGGCGGGGCCCCGTCAGCCTTCTCGATCGCCGCCGCGAGCTCGAGGA
Source organism: uncultured Actinomycetes bacterium (assembly GCA_963730855.1). GTDB lineage: Bacteria > Actinomycetota > Actinomycetes > Mycobacteriales > Jatrophihabitantaceae > CAVSTK01. The sequence goes on along the minus strand of CAVSTK010000005.1, from coordinate 50,693 downwards.
CGGCGACCCGCTGCGCCTCGTCCAACCGCTCCGGCGACCCGACTGTTACTGGCACCCGCCAAAACTAGCGCTTAGGCCCGGTGCATGATGTCCGGGTAATCGTCGTCCTCCAGGTCGTCAGCGGACGCGCGGCGCTCGTCGGCACCGCGAAGGGCGCCGGACGGGCCGCTCGGCCGGACGAATTTGTAGCCGACGTTACGGACGGTGCCGATCATGACCTCGTGCTCGGGGCCGAGTTTCGCGCGTAGCCGCCGAACGTGCACATCGACCGTGCGGGTACCACCGAAGTAGTCGTAACCCCACACCTCCTGCACCAGGTGCGAGCGGGAGAAGACCCGGCCCGGGTGCTGGGCCAGGAACTTCAGCAGCTCGAACTCCTTGTAGGTGAGGTCGAGCGAGCGGCCCTGGAGCCGGGCCGTGTAGGTGGACTCGTCGATCGTCAGGTCACCGACATGGACATGGTCCTGCGCGGGGGCCGTGGTCTTGGTGCGGCGCTCGAGCGCCAGTCGCAGCCGGGCTTCGAGCTCGGCCGGCCCGGACGTATCAAGGACGATGTCATCGATCGCCCAGTCGGCCGAGAGCGCGACCAGGCCGCCTTCGGTCAGAATCGCCACGACCGGCATCGTCAGTTCGATCGCCGTCAGTACGCGAGTGAACGAACGGGCTGCCGCGAGATCACGGCGGGCGTCCAACAACACCAGATCGCCGCCGGTGCGCTCGACGACCGCTGCTGCGTCGAAGGGAAGCACCGTCACCGAGTGCGGGAGCAGGCTCGAGCCCCGGCAGGACCTCGGTCGTCGACTGGACAGTTCCGGTGAGCAGTAGCAGTTCCACGTGGACCTCCTGAGCGGATAGTCACGAAGCTGTTACGGGCTGCGCTGCCCTGCGTCGCTAAAGGCTTGAACCAAGAGAATACCTGGGAAAGCGCCTACCTTTGTCGTGTCCCCCGACACATCTCCGAAACTGGCGCAAACTGCCCGTCATGATCTCGCCGCGGCTCGGTTGTCCGGACGCGTACAGCGGCTGGTCTGGGAGGATCGGACGATGACCAGCCCAGCCGTCGACGCCGAGGCCGGCACCGACGACGATTCGGTCGACCCGGTGGCCGATCCGGCCGACCTCAGTGATCCGGCCGACCTCAGTGATCCGGCTGACCTCAGTGATCCGGCTGACCTCGAGGTTCGGGCTGACCTCCGTGATCAGGCTGAAGCCACGGCGTCGAAAGCAGGGGATGACGGTCCGTCCCCGGATGACCCGGACGGTCCGTCCCGGATCGATCTGACGCATCCGATCGGGTTGGTGCTGGCGGCGTTGATCGGGGGGGCGCTGGCCGTCGGCTTCGATGCCAGCTCCCGACTGGCCGTCACGGCGGTCGGCGTGGTCCAGGGGCTGCTGATCGTCTCGTGGGTTCTTAGCACTGGGCTCGTGGGCCGGCTCGGTGCGGTCGTCATCGCGACTGCGGCCGCGGTTGCGGCCGACGTCGCGGTCACCCACCGACACGGCCAGCTCGGTGAGCTCGTCGCCGTCCTGGGGCTGGCGATGATCGCCCTGTTCGGCCACCAGTTGCTGCGAGCGCGGCGAAGGGTGCGCGTGGTCGAGTCGCTCGCGGGTATCGCGCTGCTGGTCGTGGCCGTGGTCGCACTCGCCGCACCCGTCGAGCTTCGGTACCAGGTGAACGGGCCGACGTTGACGGTCGCCGTGCTGCTCTGCGTGGCGGTCGCGGTCGTCGCCGGACACCTCATCGACTGGATCTGGGTGCCGCTGCGCTTCGACCCGGCCGTCCGGCGCGGGCTCCTCGCCCTGGTCGGCTCGGTGGTCGCTGGCGCGGTGGTGGCGGTGGCCCGGCTGCGCCATACGGTCGAGTTCACCACCGGGCGGGCCGTGTTGCTGGGGGGTGCGCTGGCGCTCGTCACAGCTCTGTTCGCGGTGGCGGCCGCATTCATCGCCGCCGGCGCTCCCGTCGACGGCCGGGCGGCCCGGATCGCCCGCCCGCTGGCGATCACGACCTTTACCTTCGCGCTGTCGTCCCCGTTCGCCTATCTGCTCTGCTTAGCCCTTCGTGGGTGAGGCGACCGGTGACGCGCGGATGAACCGCCGTCGATGGACCGGGTGGCTGATCGCACTCGTCGTCCTCCTCCTGATCGTGGCGGTGGCCGACCGGGTCGGCGCCACCGTGGCATCGAACACGGCCGCGCGCTACCTGGCCAAGCAGGCCGCGTTCGCCGCGCCGCCGAAGGTTCAGATCGATGGCATCCCATTCCTGACCCAGGCCGTCGGGGGTCGCTACCGCGATGTGCAGATACGCAGCAGCGAAGTCACCCTCGAGGGGGTGCAGGTCAGCAACGTGCGGGTCGACCTGCACGGTGTCCACCTCCCGCTGCGATCAGTGCTCGGCGGCAACGTCCAGGTGCTGCCGATCGACTCGGTCGCGGGGTCGGTGATATTCAGCTATGCCGAGATCGACAAGCTGGCCCAGTCCCAGATCCCGGGCCTGACCCTCGTCGATCAGGACGGTCAGCTGCGGGTGAGTGCGAAACTGACGGTGCCGGTGCTCGATATCAGTGCCGATGTGACGGGCACGGGCACCATCGCAGTATCGGGTAGTGCGCTGACGATCAAGGTCACCGGCATCTCGGCGGCCGGGGTGTCGGTACCGAGCGAAGTCGTGTCGCAGCTACAGGCGATCTTCGCCGCGCCGATCCCGATCCCGGCGCTCCCCTATGGGCTGCACCTCACCGCAGTGACCGCCGAGTCGAGTGGGGTGCAGGTGTCGGGTTCGGCCAGCAACGTCGTCCTCACCTCCCAGGCCGGCTGAAAACCAGCCGAAACTACGCCGTTGGCGCTCGCCGAGACCGTCCGACTATCCTCGCGTGCATGAGGACGGCCGGGCGCGCGCGCAAGTCCATCGACGCAATCAGCGCCCAGCTGACCTCTCGCCGCACGGTGGATCAGTGCCGTGTGAGCAGCTGCGCCTGTCGCCAGGGCTAGCTCCCCGCTGATCGCTTCAGTAGGTCTGCGCCCGTTCAGGCGCCGACATCCGCATGTCCCAACCTCATCATTGGAGAAAATAATGAGCCGCGCAGACGCGCTCGTCACGGCCGATTGGGCCCAAGAGAATCTGAACACTCCAGGTGTCGTCCTCGTCGAGGTCGACGAAGACGCCTCGGCCTACGACGTCGGCCACATTCCCGGCGCCGTGAAGCTCGACTGGAAGGCCGACCTGCAGGACCAGGTCCGGCGCGACTTCGTGAACAAGGAGCAGTTCGAGGCACTGCTCAGCGCGAAGGGCATCAGCAACGACGACACCGTGATCCTCTACGGCGGCAACAACAACTGGTTCGCCGCGTACGCCTACTGGTACTTCACGCTGTACGGCCACAACGACGTGAAGTTGCTCGACGGCGGCCGCAAGAAGTGGGAATTGGACGGGCGCGAGTTGTCGAAGGACACCGTGACGCGGCCGGCGACATCGTACAAAGCAAAGGATCAGGACACCTCGATCCGGGCCTACCGCGACGAGGTGATCAACTCGATCGGGTCGAAGAACTACCTCGACATCCGCTCACCCGATGAGTACTCGGGCAAGCTGCTCGCGCCGGCGCACCTGCCGCAGGAGCAGTCCCAGCGCCCCGGTCATATCCCGGGTGCGAAGAACGTCCCGTGGAGCAAGACTGCCAACGAGGACGGCACCTTCAAGTCCGACGCCGAGATCGCCGCGATCTATGAAGAGGCCGGCCTGGACTTCTCCAAGGACACCATCGCCTACTGCCGGATCGGTGAGCGGTCGAGCCACAGCTGGTTCGCGATCCACGAACTGCTCGGCCACAGCAACATCAAGAACTACGACGGCTCGTGGACCGAATACGGGTCCCTCGTCGGCGTCCCGATCGAATTGGGAGCCTGACATGTGCGGAGCTCCGGCCCAGACGCCGACATTGCCGGCCAGCGTCGACCTCGAGAAGGAAACCGTGATCTACGGGGCGGTGACCAAGAATGAGGCCGCCGTTGCCGGCGCCTACGTCCGACTGCTCGACGCGACCGGCGAATTCACCGCTGAGGTCGTCACCAGCGCCACCGGTGACTTCCGCTTCTTCGCCGCGCCCGGCTCGTGGACGTTGTCGGTGCTGCACCACGACGGCTCGGGCCGGCGCACGATCGATGCGACCGGTCCCGGACTGGTCGAGGCGTCGCTGACGCTGTCCTGATCCACCGCACCACTTTTGGCGGTTCGCCGGTCACTGTGACCGGCGGGCCGCCAAAAGTGTTCCAGCGGCTAGCCTGACCGGATGGAGTGGGCCTTCCTAGCCATCATGATCGCGGCGATGGTCGCGATCGCCGCGGTCGGTTTCGTCGTGGTACGCCGGTCTTCGGCGCGATCGTGATCCTCGAACCCGACACGACCGACCTTCGCGCGGGGCCGCCGATTGATGATCACCTGCTGGCTCTGCTGCCGCTGGTCGGAGCGTGGAGGGGGGTCGGAACCGGCGCGATCGCAGCGTCGGGTGCGGAGTTCAGCTTCGGTCAGCAGGTCAGCTTCGGCCACGACGGCCGGCCGTTCCTGGTGTACGAATCACGCACCTGGTTGATCGATGATGCCGGTGAGCCGACCCAGCTGGCGTTTCGTGAGTCCGGCTTCTGGCGACCCGGCGCCGGCCCCGACGACATCGAGGCGCACCTTGCGGCCGCGGCAGGTCGCGCGGCGACGTTCATCGGGCTAGCCGGTGACAACCAATGGGAGCTGGCCGCTGCCGCGGTCGGCGAGCGTCGCTTGTACGGACTGCTCGGCTCGGAACTGGTCTACGCGGTCGAAGTCAGCGGGCCCGAAGGCGCCGGCTTCGTGCCGCACCTGAACGCCCAGCTTCGGCGAGTTCCGTAGGCATGAAACAGCCCCTGAGTCGCTCCGCCGTGGCGGGTCGGTTGGACGGGCCGACAACTCAGGGGCCGGGTGGCAACGTTGGATTAGCTAACAGCTGATCCAGCCTCGTCCGGTCGGACAGCGACTAGCTCGCTGCCACCTCACGCATCCGATTGGTACTCAAATTATCGGATCACCTCCTCTCTCGTATGCGACCAACTTACGGGCCGGCCCGGTGCGCGGCAACGGGATAAAGTCTCGCCACGCCGAGCGGTCCGTCGGGGTCGCAGCGGGCTTACTATCGACGCGTGTCCACCGACCAGGTTTCGGACGCCGAGCTCGCAGAGCGGCTGCATCAACGGGGTCTGCGAATGACTCCCCAACGCCGGCAGGTGCTGGACGCGGTGCGCGCCCTCGAACACGCGACGCCGGAACGAATCAGTGCCGCCGTCCCCGATGTCGACGCGGCCACCGTCTATCGCACGGTTGAGTTGCTCGAGAAGCTCGGCCTGCTCCGGCACACCCATCTCGGCCACGGCGCGGCGTCCTTTCGACTCTCGGATGATGAACACGTTCACGTGGTCTGCCACACTTGTGGTGGCGTCATCGACGCACCCCACGATCTGATCGACGGCCTGGTCGCTCGACTGGCCGACGAACGCGGGTTCTCGGTCGACCGGTCGCACTTCACCGTCTTCGGTCAGTGCCAGGATTGTCGGGCTGGATCGGCGCACACGGCGCAGGCGGAACATCGGCTCCCCCCCGAGAGTTGAAGCGGGAGTGAGCTCATTGCCTTCTCTGATCACCGCCGGGGGTCCAGCCAACCGGGACGCGGTTGTCGTGCCCGACGGAATCGACGCCGGCCTGCCGTGGCACTACGGCGATCCATTTGCTGAGCAGCGTGCCCTGGGTCGCTCGACCGGGGTGGTCGAGCGCTCCAACCGCGACATCATCACCGTCAGCGGCCCGGACCGGTTGCCCTGGCTGCACTCGATCATTACTCAGCACGTTCTCGAACTGGCCGATGGCGAGGCCGCCGAGTCGCTGATCCTCTCGCCGCACGGGCACGTCGAGCAGCACTGGCAGCTGGCTCAGATCAACGACACGGTCTGGCTCGACGTCGAGCCCGGAATGGGCGCGGACGCACTGAAGTACCTCACGATGATGCGGTTCCTCAAGCAGGTCGATCTCGTCGATGTGAGCGAGCAGTGGGCCGTGCTGACGGTGGCCGGTCCGTACACCAAGGTGGTACTGCGGGCGACCGGGTTGCCGATCCCCGAGGTCGGCCAGGTGTTGGCCCTTAATGACGGCGGATTCGCCCGCGGCATGCCGGCCACCCCGCTCGACACGACCTATGCCGTCGACCTGATCGTCGCCCGCGAGCGGGTGAATGATCTGTTGCACCGACTCGCCGACGGCGGCGCCACGCCGGCCGGTACGTGGGCGTTCGACGCGCTGCGGGTGCAGGCGCGCCGTCCGCGGCTGCGTTTCGAGACCGACCACCGCACGATTGCGCACGAGGTCGGCTGGATCGGATCCGCCGTACATCTGGACAAGGGGTGCTATCGCGGCCAAGAGACCGTGGCCCGCGTGCAGAACCTCGGCAAGCCGCCACGGCGGCTGGCGCTGGTCCACTTCGACGGCAGCAGCGATGTGCTTCCAGCCGCCGGCGCCCCGGTCGAGTACCAGGGTCGCGCGGTGGGCTTTGTCGGCACCGCGGTTCAGCACTACGAACTCGGTCCGATTGCGCTGGCCGTCATCAAGCGCTCACTCGAGGACGATGCCGATCTACGCGTCGGTGACCAGCGGGTGTCGATCGACGCCGGGCCCTCGGTCTGACGCCGACAACCACGCGATACCGGACCGCCAACGACCCGCTAGCCGACTGCTTGCAATTGCTAGCACAGGTGGCAGACTAAGAGGATGGTCGACGTCGGCGAGTTCATCCGCGAACAGCGCGAACTCGCCCAGGTCTCAGTTCGGCAGTTGGCCCAGTTGGCCGGTGTCTCGAACCCTTACCTGTCCCAGATCGAGCGCGGCCTGCGTAGACCCAGCGCCGACATCCTGGCCCAGCTGGCCAAGGCGCTACGGATCTCGGCCGAGCAGCTCTACATCCGGGCCGGTCTGCTCGAGGATCGCCCCGGCGACGCAGAGCTGCATGCCGCCATCCGGGCCGATCAGGGGCTCAGCGAGCGGCAGAAGAACGTGCTCAGTGAGGTCTACGAGTCATTCCGGCGCGTGAACGCTGCCAGCGCCACCGGATCCAGCGAATCCCCTGAACCCACTGCCCCGCCCGAAGGGAACTAAGACGATGCCCAATCAATCAGATCTGCGAGGCTATGCCGACTCAGCCGTCGAGCTGGCGCTCGAGCAGGGCAAGGCGCTCATCGAAGCGGCCCAGATCGGGCTGGGCAAACTGCAGCAGGCGATCGCGTCCGGATCGCTCGACTCGATGGCGCCGAACGTCGACGCGCTGCGGGCTGCGGTCGAACCGCTGGTGGCGGGCGCCCTGGCCTACTCGGCCAAACTGTCCGGACGGGCCGAGGCCGCCACGAGTGATCTGCGGGCCGATCCGCGAGTCGCGCAGGTCATTGCGACCGGTGAAGCGCTCGCCAGTGCTGTGGTCGACGCGATCCAGGAGCGGGTCGGCCAGGTGACCCATGCCGCGGCGGGCGCCGCCACTGCGGCCAAGTCAGCGACTAAGTCCTCGGCCGCCAAGGGCACACCACCCGCCGCGCCGCCCGCGGCGGCTAAGGTGCCCCGGGCCAAGCCGGCGAAGGCCACCGCTGCTCAGGCTGCCAAGGCAACCCCCAAGGCGCCCGCCGAGGCGGCGACGAAGGCCCCCGTCAAGTCAGCGGTCAAGGCGGCGAAAGCTCCCGCAACGGGTCCCGCAAAAGCGCCCGCAAAAGCTCCGGCCAAGAAGGCGTCCGGGGCAGCACCCGCGCCGACGGCGCCCGGCAACGACTGACGGCACAGGCGGCGCAGGCAACCAGGGTCGGGTGAACCTTGCAAGTTCCCCTAACCTGGGGTTGTGCAGCTGATCGATGACATCTACACCTGGATCGATCGGGTGTTCTTCTACGGGGCGTTGGGCCTGTGCGCCTGGGCGCTGATCGACTGCGCCATTCGCCGGGCCCGGGCCTTCCCCGCGGTCGGGAAGTTAACGAAGATCGCCTGGCTGGGAATTCTGGTCCTCGCTGGGGTTTTGGACTATTTCTTCGGCGGCTTCAGCTTCCTCGGCTCCGCCGCGATCATCGCGTCCCTTGTGTACCTGTTCGATGTTCGACCGGCCGTCCGGGAGGTCTCGGGTGGTCACGGAAGATGAGATGGAGTCTTGGATGACCGAACCGCAAGTTGTCGACAGCCCGACCGAATGGGTGGCCGAGCACATCGAGCGCTACGTCGAATCCGACGGCGCCGACGGCCATGACTGGCGCGGAGTGCCGACCCTGTTGCTGAACACGCAAGGCCGAAAGAGCGGCGTCTGGCACCGCACCGCGCTGATCTACGGCCTCGATGGTGACCGCGTCGTCGTGGTGGCGTCCAAGGGCGGCGCGCCGGCGCATCCGGCGTGGTACCTCAACCTGCAGGCCAATCCGAGCGTGGGTGTTCAGATCAACGCCGACAAGTTCGACGCGACGGCCAGCACCGTCACCGGTCCGGATCGGGCTCGGCTGTGGACGATGATGGCCGGGATCTGGCCCGACTATGACGTCTATCAGACGAAGACCGACCGCGAGATTCCGATTGTGGTACTTGAGCGGCGCTGATCGCTTGACCGCATCGCGACGGCTTAGCTGGCGATCCGGTCGCCTTCTGATTCAGGCAGGTTCCGGTGTCGGCCCGACTCGAGGACGATGTCGTTGTCAATCGTGACGGTGAGCCGCTGGCGCGCGGGTCGGACCGCCGCCGAATCGAGGCCGGCGTTGGCATCGAGGATGCGGCGCGACGTCCGGCGGCTCAGATAGAAGGCCAGCAGCACGAGCGCAGCCGAGGCGAAGAGTAGCCATTGCGCAGTCGCGATGAAGAAGCTCGCCACGGCAACCGCCAGCGCGAGCATGATCAGAATGCTGAGTACCAGCACGACCGAGATTCCCCCGAATCCTCAATCACCGATGGTGATTGTATCGAGTCGATCGTTGCTGCCGGGCGGGTGCCCGCGCGCCGATCCACCCCGGGGATGCCGAAATCGATGTCTCGAGGACGACTGGTGCACTCACGAACAGACTACCCGTCCGAATAGCTGCATGTAAAGTCCGCATAAAGCCGTATCGTGGTAATGCCCGGCTAGTGAAAGACCGGCGGTTAAGCGAGGTACGGGATGGTCTGCGGCCCTTCGGGGAGGACGCAGACCCGCGCTTGCGGCCCGGCTTCGCGCAACGCCCGCGCGACCGTTTCGGACACGTCTTCGGTCTGGCGCAGATGGGCGCTCGCCAGGTCATCGTCGGACAGGTACGAGGTGTGCATGATCACTTCGCACTGGGCCTGGATCCGGGCTTGGATCTGTACCTGCCACTGATCGGGGATCGTCTCGACCCGGTCGTTGATCAGGTCGAACAGCGCTTGAGGCGACGATCCCGAGGCCAATACCTCGCGGTACGAACCGTGGTCGGGGAAGCCGTCGCGACACTCGGCCGCGCAGATGATCGTGGCGCCCGGTCGGGCCACCTGGAACGCCGCCGACATGCCCTTCACCGATTGGTAGAGGTTCTGGTCGAGCGGGAAGCCCGAATTAGTAGTGACGACGACGTCGAACGGCGCCTCGACCGCGACCATGACCAGCCGACGGCTGTGCGCGACCGCGGCGGCGTGCATCGCGGCCAGATCCCCGCCGTAGGCGGCGATCACCTGCTTGTCGCGGTTCAGGACGACGTCGAGTCCGAATGTCACCCCGGTGCCGGCGGCGATCGCCCGGACGTCGTCATGTACCGGATTGCCTTCGATCACGCCCCAGCGGGCCGCCGGATCGCCGATGCGCGCGGCGTTGTGCAGCGTCAGCACGGTGTCCAGGCCGGCAAGCCCGGGCGCCACCAGCTTTGGGCCGCCCGAGAAACCCGCGAAGAAGTGCGGCTCGACGAAGCCGGTCGTGATCCTGATGTCGGCGTCGACCCATTCACGGTTTAGCCAGACCGGCACGCCGGCGCCGAACTCGCCGACCCACACCAGCGAGGACTGGTCGCGGGCGTCGTGGTTGACGATTCGGACGGTGTCGACGATCTGATCGCCGAACATCTCGCGCAGCTCGGCATCGGTGTTGGCCCGGTGGGTGCCGGTAGCGACCAGGACGACGATGTCGTCGATGGCCGCGACACCGTCGAGTTCGTTCAGGATCGCGCTGATCATCAGCTCCCGCGGCTGTGGCCGGGTGATGTCGCAGACCGAGATCGCGATCTGTTGGCCCGGTCGAACCCGCTCACGCAGTGGTGGTCCGGCCACCGGAGCGCGCAGGGCGCGCAGCACCTCAGCCGGCTGGTCGGTCGATGCCGCGGCGAAAGCGGGCTCGACGACCGTTGATGCGTCGGCATCGACCTCGATCGCAAGCGTGCCGGAGCCATAGGCCAGCTCGACCGTGCGCAGCGAGTTCATCGAAGCGATCATTGCACCGCCGCGGCCGGTGGCTCAGGCGGGCTGGTCCTCGATCCGTCGCAGGGTGCCGACGAGGTGCTCAGCCACGGTGCGCGCGTGGAGGATGTCGCGACGCGTCCAGGGGTGATGTTCGTAGGTCGTGAATTCGAGGATGCCGAGCGCAACGCCGTCATCGATCAGCGGGGTCAGCAGCAGGCTGGCGAATCCGTCGCGGCTCAGCAGCTCCCGCTCGGCCGGATCGCAATCGGGGTCACTGACGTGCGCTTCGAGCATCGAGCCCCCAGCGATCGCCGCAGCGGTGGCTGGGAAGTCGACCACCCGGTACTCACACGGATCGACGTCGCTCAGCGTCGACGTGATCTCGCGCAGCCCCCCTCTGGTCGTCAACGTGGAGAGCCCGACCGCGTCGACGCCGAGGTCGTAGGACGCTGCTGACAGCGCAGCGCCGACGTCCGCGGTCTCGGTGCTGGCGGCCAGAGCGGCGGTCAGCGCACCGGCGCCGCGCAGTTCGTCCTCGAAGCCGGCCGAAATATCCATCAGATTGCGCCGGGCCCGCCGGCAGGCGGCCACCACGGCCGGCAGTTCAGCGGGCAGCTGCGCTGCCGGCCGTCCGATCGCCCAGCCCTGCGCGTAGTCGACGTCGAGCTCGGCGAGCATCGCCAGGTCGTCCAACGTCTCGGCGCCCTCGCCGAGGGTCTTGGCCCCGATGCGTCGGGCGAGGCTGACCAACGACTCGATGACCACGGTCTGCACATCGCTGTTCCGCGCGCCGGTCACCAGGCTGCGATCGAGTTTGACGACGTCGGGACGCAGCGTGCTCAGCCGCAGCAGGCCCGCGTAGCCGGTACTGGCGTCGTCGATGGCGATAGACCCACCGCGGCGACGGATGTCGCGCATTGCCTCGACCAGCGAGTCGGAGTCGGTCGCGGCCTTCTCGACGATCTCGACCGCGATTCCATGCAGATCGCCGGCCAAAGCCGCACGGACATCGATGTGGCGCAGCGCATCCGGGCTGACATTGACGGTCAGCACCACGTCGTTCGGCAACTCCGCGCGCTTGGCCCGGGTCGCGCGCAGGCAGGCGGCCTCGAGTTCGGCCCCCCAACCGTCGACGTGGGCCTGGGCGAAGACGTCCTCGACCGGGGTTGCGGGCTGGCGGGGGAAGCGCGCGAGGGCCTCGGCGGCGACGACGAGACCAGTCGCCACGTCCACGATGGGCTGGACCAGGACATCGATCGGGCCGAGGTCGAGTAGTGCCTGATCAGCCCGGTTCTTGGTCCGGCCGCCACCACTACCGGATCCAAGTTCAGGCGAAGTGTTCGGCCGCGACAGCAGTTTCATCGGTCGGCCTCTCGAGAATGCTCAGGCCCCCGCCGGATTACTGCGAACGAATTTAACACCGATCATAAACAAGCCATCGCAGCCGTGCAATCTCTGCTTCCCCACAAATCATCATTCGTCGTGATTTACCGGGATCAAATTTTGTCGGTATCCCGCTCCGTTCATAACGGGCCGTTGTTGGTCGATACGTCTAATGAGAACCGTCTTGCTAGACCCACCTGGGGGACCCGGATGTACCAGATGTATCGCCCGCTGCTGGACGCGCTGGCGCGTCGGGGTGCGGACGCGATTGCGCTGCAAAGCGCTGCGGACGAGGCCGAACGGTCGGGTCGATCGATCCGTGACGTGTTGATCAACGACCGGATCGTCACCGAGGTCGAACTCACCGAAGCCTCGGGCGATGTCTATGGCATCAGCAGCGTCGACCTGGTCGGCTTCCCGATCGACGCCGCCGCCGCCGCCGCCATACCGCTACCGCTGGTGATGCGGCACCGCGTGCTCGGCATCGCCCTGACCGACGATGAATTGATCGTCGCGATCAGCGATCCCGGCGACGTCGTCGCGCTCGATGACGTCCGCGCCGCCACGAACCTGTCCGTCCGGCCAGTGGTCGTCGCCCGCAGCGAGCTGCGAAAGGCCATCGATCGCCTACAGCGCGAGGACAACGACCTCGGCGATGTGGCGGCATCCCTGCGTACCGAGCAGGAACCGCTCGTCAACAGCCTGTCCAACGGCGGCGACGACGCCCCGATCGTGCGGTATGTCAACTCGATCCTCGACCAGGCGATTCAGAATCGCGCGTCGGATATTCACCTCGAACCGACCGACGGCGACCTGCGAATCCGGTACCGCATCGACGGCGTGCTGCACGAGGTCGACGTCGTCCCGCGCGCCGTTCAGGCCGCCCTGATCTCGCGTCTGAAGATCATGTCGAACGTCGACATCACCGAACGTCGCGTCCCCCAGAACGGCCGGATCACCGTTCAACTCGGCCAGCGAACGGTTGACCTGCGAACGGCCACGCTGCCGACCGTGTGGGGCGAGAAGATCGTCCTGCGGGTGCTCGACACCGGCGGCATCGACCTCGATCTGCGCAAGCTGGGATTCACCGACGCCAACTACGAACGGTTCGAGCGGTCGTTCAACAAGCCGCACGGCATGTTGCTGGTGACCGGCCCGACCGGTTCCGGTAAGTCGACGACGCTATACGCGACCTTGCAGACCATCAGCAAGCCGACCGTCAACGTGATCACGGTTGAGGATCCGGTCGAGTACCGGCTGGCGGGCGTCAACCAGGTGCAGGTCAATCACAAGGCCGGCCTGACGTTCGCGGCCGTCCTACCGGCGATCCTGCGGTCTGACCCCGACGTCGTCCTGATCGGTGAGATCAGGGACCGGGTCACGGCCCAGCTCGCGGTCGAGGCCGCCCTTACCGGTCACTTGGTCCTCTCGACCCTGCACACCAACGACGCCCCCAGTGCCGTCACCCGACTCATCGAGATGGGCATCGAACCGTTCCTCGTCGGCTCGTCCATCGACTGCGTGCTCGCCCAGCGCCTCGCCCGGCGGCTGTGCGGATGGTGCAAGCAGGCCTATGAGCCCACCGAGGCCGAGATCGAGGCCGCTCGTTGGCCGGTCGACCTCAAGCGCCCCGATCAGCTCTGGAAGCCGGTGGGCTGCCGATCCTGCGCCGGCACCGGCTATCGCGGCCGGCTTGCCCTGCACGAGGTCATGCCGGTCAGCGAGCAGGTCGAACAGATGGCGGTCGAGCGGGCCTCGGCGCATGACGTCCAGCGGGTCGCCGAGAGCGAAGGCATGCGGTCACTGCGCTACGACGGGCTGCTCAAAGCGTCCGAAGGGCACAGCTCCGTGCAAGAGATCCTGCGGGTTGCCATCTGAGCGCGACGCCGTCCGCGTCGGGCCCGTTTGGGCAGCCCGTCGAGGTGCGGGCAACCCCTTGAGAGGCAAACAGTTACCTGCGTTGATTACAACCAGATAACAACTGGCTACCAGTCGTAGTAATTCGTCGAGTTATCCCCGCCCTTGCCGATCCTTACGCTCGCCGGGACCGTCTCGAAGACTTAACGCCAAACAAATATGCCGCAATACGTCAACTATGCAGCGCGCCCGCCGATGGTTTCGGTGAACCACTTCGACAGAGAGGTGATACGCAGGATGACAATGACCGCCGATTCGACCCTGGTCGACTCGTTCGTCGGCGACGATCACGCCGTGCTCACCGAGGCTCGCAAGAACCTCGATGCCATGTTGACGATCGTCGTGACCGAGGGCGGCTCGGACCTGCATATCACTGCGGGCAGTCCCCCCACCATGCGTCTGCACGGGTCGCTCTATCACCTGCAGGGCTACGAGCCGCTGACTCCCGACGAGACGTCACTACTGATGCGCGCAGTAGTCAAACCCAGTCAATGGGCGGTCTTCGAGTCCACCCATGAGTTCGACCTCGCGTATAGCGTCCCTGGCCTGTCGCGTTTTCGGGTGAACATCTACCAGCAACGCAACTCCTACGGCGGCGCGTTCCGGGTCATCCCGCATGAGATCCGTCAGCTCGATTCGCTCGGCGTCCCGCCCTCGGTCGCGAAGTTCGCGTCCCTGCCGCGTGGCCTCGTGCTCGTTACCGGCCCGACCGGCTCGGGTAAGACGACCACGCTCGCCTCGCTGCTCGACCTGGCCAACCGAACTCGTTCGGCGCACATCATGACGATCGAGGACCCGATCGAATACCTGCACGAGCACAAGAGGTGCCTCGTCAACCAGCGCGAGGTCGGCGAGGACACCCAGTCGTTCTCGGCCGCCCTCAAGCACGCACTTCGGCAGGACCCGGACATCATCCTCGTCGGTGAGCTCCGTGATCTCGAGACGACCTCGACCGCGCTGACCGCGGCCGAGACCGGTCACCTCGTGCTGGCCACCCTGCACACGCAGAGCGCCGCGCAGACGATCGACCGAATCATCGACATTTTCCCGGCCCACCAGCAGCAAGAGATTCGCGCGCAGCTCTCGACCGCGCTGCAGGGCGTCGTCACCCAGGCGCTGGCTCCCCGCGCCGACGGCAAGGGCCGCACGATCATCACCGAGATCATGTTCGCCACGCCCGCGATCCGGAACCTGATTCGTGAAGGAAAGAACCACCAGATCCCGTCGTTCATGCAGTCCGGCGCTGCGATGGGAATGCTCTCCTTCGATCAGCATCTTGCCCAGCGCGTCCTGCAACAGACCATCACCCACGAGCTTGCGCTTGACCTGTGCCATTCGGTCGAGGAATACACCCGTCTCGTCGGGAGGTCCTGATCGATGCCCATTACCAAGCAGTTCGAGTACAAGATCATCGATGTCAACGGCAAGCAGCAAAAGGGCCGCCTCGATGCCGCCAGCGAAACGGCCGCGGTCGCCACGCTGCGCCAACAGGGCAGTGTGCCGCTGTCGATCGAGGAAGCGGGTGTCGGTCTCAAGAAAGAGATCAAGATCCCCGGTATCGGTGGCGGGGTAAAGCTCAAGGACCTCGCGATCTTCGCTCGCCAGTTCGCGACCATGACGAATTCGGGTCTGGCCCTGCTGCGGTCACTGGCGATCCTCGAGGACCAGATCACCAGCGTTCCGCTGGCCAAGGCCGTCCGTGAGGTCCGTAACGACATCGAGGGCGGGCTGTCGCTGTCCGGATCGCTGGCCAAGCACCCCAAGGTCTTCCCGACCCTGATGATCGCCATGGTGCGCGCGGGTGAGACCGGTGGCTTCCTTGACGACGCCCTCGAACGCATCGCGGTCAACTTCGAGAAGGACGCCGCGTTGCGCGGCAAGGTCAAGTCCGCCCTCACATACCCGGTACTCGTCCTCGGCTTCAGCGTCATCATGATCGCCGGCGTTCTGATCTTCATCGTTCCCGTCTTCGAGAAGATGTTCAAGTCGCTCGGCGGTCAGTTGCCGCTGCCGACCCAGATCATCGTCAACGTCAGTCATTCGCTGGTGTGGCTGGCGCCGCTGCTGATCGCCGCGGGCTTCGTCGGTACCGGCCTGCTCAAGGCGACGTTGCGAAGTAACCCGGCGTTTCGACTTGCGTTCGACAAGTTCAAGCTGCGGATCCCGGTCTTCGGCAACCTGTTCACCAAGATCGCGATCAGCCGGTTCGCCCGCAACCTGGGCACGCTGCTGAGCGTTGGTGTGCCGGTCATGCAGGCTCTCGACGTCGTCGGTGCGACCACCGGCAACTCGGTCATCAGCGCGGCCATGGTCGATGTGCAGGCCGCGGTCCGCCAGGGCGAGCCGATGTCGGGTCCGCTGGCCAACCACCCGGTCTTCCCGCAGATGGTCACCCAGATGGTCGAGGTCGGCGAGGAGAGCGGTCAGATCAGCCAGATGCTGAACAAGATCGCCGACTTCTATGACCGCGAAGTCGACCAGGCCGCCGAGCAGCTCACGGCGGCGATCGAACCGATCATGGTCGTGCTCATGGGTGGCCTCGTCGGCGGCATGGTCGTTTGCCTCTACCTGCCGATGTTCTCGATCTACCAGCACATCCAGGGAGCGAACGGATGACCGCCGCCGGCACCACCGCGGCGCGGATTCGACGCCCGGCCCCGCGCGCAAGCGCGCCCCAAGTTTCCGTGCAGACGCGCGGGAAGCACGACCGGGACGCCAGTCCCGGCGTTGGTCAGGCCCCTATGGCCCGGCCGTCGACCCCCCAGAGTCATAGGAGGCTCACAATGCAGGATCTGCTTCAGCGTCTGCGCAAGATGCGCAGTGAAAAAGAGGATAAGGAACAGGGCTTCACCCTGATCGAGCTCCTTGTCGTCGTTGTCATCATCGGCATCCTGATCGCCATCGCGATCCCGCTGTACCTGAACTACGAGAACGGCGCCAAGAACAAGTCGTCGGCCTCGGACCTTCGTGGCGCGATCTCGACCATCGAGCAGTGCTACACCGACAACAACAACACCTACCCGACCGCGATCACAGGTACCCGGCGGTCCGTACACCTTGACCGGTTGCTCCGGCGGCAAGATCAACGCGTCCTCGGGCTCGACGGTCTTGTACTTCCCGAGCAGCACCCGTCGGTACGTACATGCTCGCGTCGTACAACGGTGCCGCCAGCGGTGCCACCTGGTACTGCTACGACAGCTCGGTCGGTGGTTCGGTCGATGACCGAGACCGGGCCGTGCCTGCCGCGCTACGCCCGGCTCTGCCCGTAAACCAGCGCCTGATCGGGCTGGTGGGTGCCGCAGGCCGGCGCCCACCAGCCGATTCAGCTTGTCACGCATCCAATTCGAGGAAGGAGGACCGTTCTCGATGATTCCCGCGTACCTTGCCATCGGCGTGCTGGGCCTGGCGATCGGCTCCTTCCTCAATGTGGTCATTTATCGCGTGCCGCGCGATGAGTCGATCGTCAAACCGGGCTCGCACTGCCCGTCCTGCGATTCGCCGGTCCGCTCCGTGCACAACATTCCCGTGGTCGGCTGGTTGATGCTCCGCGGGAAATGTGCCACCTGCCGCGAGCGGATCAGTCTGCGCTATCCGCTGATCGAAGCGCTGACCGGCCTGCTCTTCGTCGCCGTGACCGTCCACTTCGGAATCTCGGCGCTATTACCCGCCTACCTCTACCTGACCGCGATCGGCGTCGCGCTAGCGGCGATCGACTTCGATGTGCACCGGCTGCCCGATGCGATCGTGCTGCCGTCCTATGTCGTCGGCGTACTGCTGTTGATGCCCGCCGGAGCGGTCGATGACGATTGGCATGCGGCCGAGCGCGGTCTGCTCGCCATGACCGGCTTGTTCGCCGTCTACTTCGCGCTCGCGCTGGCCTACCCGGGAGGGATGGGCTTCGGCGACGTCAAGCTGGCCGGCCTGCTCGGACTTTTTCTCGGCTGGATCAGCTGGGGGTCGGTGCTGGTTGCGACCTTCGGTGCCTTTCTGCTCGGCGGAAGCGTCGGAATCATCCTGCTCGCCGCCCGACGGGCGACCGGCAAGAGCGCCATTCCGTTCGGTCCGTTCATGTTGTCGGGCGCCCTGTTGGCGCTCTTCTTCGCCGGTAACGCGACCAGCTGGTACGGCGATCTGATCAATCACTCCCTGCAAAACGCGTGACCTGAAGGAGATCGAATCATGGCATCCAAAACGCCGACCGGCGTCGATATCGGTTCGGCCTCCATCCGAGCGGTCGAGGCGAACCGAGTGAAGGACCACTCGGTGGTCAGCAACTTCGGTCAGGCCCCGCTGCCGGCCGGCGTCGTGCAGGGTGGCGTGATCAATGACGAGAAGGTCGTCATTGGCGCGCTGAAGCACCTCTGGTCGGCGCACAAGTTCCGCAACCACGATGTCGTTCTCGGCGTGACGAGTCACCAGATCGTCGTCCGCGAGATCACGCTCCCCAACCTTCCCAGCCGTGAGTTCCGTCAGGCGCTGCCCTTCCAGGTACGCGACCAGTTGCCGATGTCGGTCGACAAGGCGCTGCTCGACTTCTACCCGCTCGACAAGGCGCGCAAGGGCGAGAATATTCGTGGGCTGCTGATCGCGGCGCCGAAGGAGCTCGTCCTGCCGACCGTGCAGACCGTCGAACGGGCGGGCCTGAGGGTCGTACGGGTCGATCTGGCCTCGTTCGCGATCCTGCGATCGGCCGCCCGGCTCGACGCCAAGGTCGAGGCGATCGCCGATATCGGCGCCCAGACCACGAGCGTCGTGATCCACGTCGAGGGCGAACCGCGGATCGTGCGGACCATCCCTCGTGGTGGGGTCGAGATCACCGATGCGATCGCCACCAAGCTGAACGTGAGCACGGTCGATGCCGAGCGCCTCAAGCGTGAGGTGGGGCTGCTGCCGAATCCGAACCCGCTGGTCGGCGAGGTTATTCGCGAGGCGCTGCGCCCGCTGATCAGTGAACTGCGCAGCTCCTTCGAGTACCTCGCGGCCGGCGACACGCAGCTGCGGGTCGAGAGCCTGGCGCTGTGCGGCGGTACGGCCATCCTTCCCGGACTGGTCGACGCCCTGGCCGAGGAGTTCGGCATCGAGGTCTTCCTCGCCGATCCGCTGATCCGGTTGCGCGAATCGCGCCATCGCGGTTACCACGACGAACTGTCCCTGTTCCGATCCTCGGCCGCGGTCTCCGTCGGCCTCGCACTCGCGGCGGCATCATGACCACAGTTGCGCTACCTCCCGACGCCAAGATCGAACGAGATCCGCTGCGGATCCTGTCGATCGCGGCCAATCTGCTTCCGGTCGAGATCACCGACGCCCGGCGAGCGCACAATCTGCGCTGGATCATCGCCGGCGGCTTGGTCGTCGTGCTGGCGCTGCTGGGCTTCTGGGACTACTCGGCCCGGCAACAGTACCGCGGACGCAACACTCGACGTTGAAGCAAGCGCAGGGCAAGGTCGACGCGATCGCGGCTCAAATCAACCAGCCGCAGTACGCCGCGCTCGGCAAGGTCAAGGCGCAGGACGCCGCGATCTGAGTGAGCTGACTGCAGCTGATGGCGAAGGACGTGGCCTGGTATCAGGTCGTTCCGACCCTGCAGAGCACGGCCAGCGCGGCCGGGGCGAGCCTGAGCAACATCGCCGCTTCGACTAACCACCGCGAGCTCGGCGGCGTCCGGCACCGGTGCCGCTACAGCCGGTACTAGCGCGACCACGTCCGCCGGCACGATCACGCTGATCGGCGTGGCTCCCGACAAGCCGCAGGTCGCCGCCTTCCTCGACGCGCTGGCCAAGACGCCCGGATTCACCGACCCAGTGCTGTCCAACCTGAGCAGCCAGGCCGGCCAGTACCAGTTCTCGTGCTCGGTCACCTTCACATCGTCGCTGTATTCCGGCCGGTTCATTCCGACCACGTCCGCTGGAGGCAAGTGATGAGGATCGCCACCCGCGATCGGATCTGGTTGCTCGGAGGAGCAGTCGTACGTTGCTGCTGACCTTCCTCACCTGGCAGCTCTTGATCAAGAGCCAGAACGATTACGACCGACTCGGTGAAGGCCAACGTCGGTCTGGCCCAGAACCAGGTACCGACTCGACGCACAAGCTCAATCAGTTGCGCGCCGACGTGCCAACCTGGCGAAGTATCAGGCTGCGCTTGCTGCGGATCAGGCCGCGCTACCCGCCGACGACGGCGTGCCCGCCTTCCTGCGCGAACTACATGATGCGGGCGCAGCGACCGGCGTCTCGGTCGTGCAGCTCACGGTCGGCAAGCCGACGCCGATCACCGGCGTAGCGGTCGGCGAGCGCCCCGGTGCAAGCGATCAATCTGAGCATTGTCGCGAGCGGTCCGGTCGACAACGTCACCGCGTTCCTCAAGCAGTTACAGGTTGTCCAGCCGCGCGCCGTGCTGATCACCAGCCTCACCGCGTCGCCGACTCAGGTGGCCAGCAGTCGGTCAGCGTGGCGATGGAGGCCTTTACCACCGAATCGTCCACCGGCACCTCTGCATCCAGTTAGACCTCGGCCCTCAATCGGCGCCAGCTGATCGCCGCCGGTTGAGTCCGTCCCCTTCCGCTTCGAGAAGGAGCCATCTCGTGTCCACCGTCCGTCCCCGCCGCCTGGCGCATACCGGTCAAGCGGCCGGCCAGGCTGGGAACGACTGCGGGCCCGGGTCATGGGCACCAGGGTCGCGACGGTGACGAAGGCTTCACGCTGGTCGAGATGATCGTTTCGCTGATCATCATCGGGATCATCATGACGGCGCTGGGCAGTTTCTTCGTCGCCACCGTGTCAGCGACTTCGCGTCAGGGAATGAACCAGGCTGCGGTCGGGCTGGCCGATGACGCGATGGAACGGGTTCGGGGCATGGGCGGCACGGCGATCATCAAGGGTCGCGATCAGACCTCATCCGACTACCAATGGCAGCACCCGACGACCGGAGTCGCTTCCTACCTCACCGACATGGTCGAGTGGTACGACACCAGCGCGACGTCAGGGCAGGGAAGCACCGCGACGCTCCCGACGGTGGCCAGCCCGGTCGTCGTCAATGGACTCACGTACAACGAGAACTGGTATGTCGGCCAATGCTGGCAGCCGCTCAGTTCCAGCACCGGTGTTGCCGCCTGTGGTGCGACCGGGCCGTCGTCGGGGACCACCCCGCAAACCGCCACTCCTACTCCGAGCAACTCATTCGCATCGTTCTATCGAGTCGTGGTGGCGATTACGTGGTCGGATTCCGTCTGCGCCAGTTCGAAGTGCGTTTTCATCGCCACCACCCTGGTCAGCAATGCATTTTACGACCCGCAGTTCAACTCGAATCTGGTCGCGCAGGCGCCGAGCGTCGTAAACCCGAACAACCAGATCAGCGACACCGGCGCCACAGTCACGATGACGCTGACCTCCTCCGGTGGAGCCGGCGCGGTCACGTGGTCGCAGAGTGGTCTGCCGCACGGGCTGACCTTGGCGGGCAACGTAATCAGTGGTATCCCCGACACCATCGGCACGTTCTCGGTCACGATCACGGCGACCGATGCGTTTCAGTTGAATGGCACGGCGAACTTCACTTGGACGATCGTGGCCCCGCCGACGATGTCGGTCGCCAACCAGTCGACGGTCGCCGGCGGCACGGCCAACTACACGCCGACGCTGTCCGGTGGAGCCACGCCGATCACGTGGACGGCCAGCGGGTTGCCGCCAGGAATCTCGCTCAACGCCAGTACCGGCACGATGTCGGGGACACCGACGACGGCCGCATCGGCCGTAACAGTCACGATCACCGCTACGGACGCGCAGTCCAAGTTCGTGACAGAAGACCTTCACCTGGACGATCACGCCGGGGACGCTGACCATCACTACGCCGGCCGATCTGGTCAGTGCGCCGAACGTGGCGATCACGCCATGGTCGCTCACGTCATCCGGCGGTGCAGGCGCCGCTCACCTGGTCGGCCACCGGTTATCCCACGGGCGTGTCGTTCAGCTCGACGACCGGCCAGTTCTCGGGCACGCCCACCGCGAACGGGCACCTTCACGACCCAGGTGACGGTCACCGACTCGCGAACGACGCCCGCCACCGTGAAGACCAACTACTTCGTCTGGACGGTCGGCACGCTGGCGATCGCATCGCCGCCGAACAACCTGAGCAGCGCCAAGAGCACCGCGATCACCCCGATCCGTGCGCTGGCCATCGGCGGTAGCAACAAATACACCTGGTCGATCAGCGCGGGCTCTCTGCCCAGCTGGCACCTCGCTCGACCCGGTGACCGGCGTCATCTCAGGGACCGCCAGCAATGCCACCAACTACACCTTCACGTTGAAGGTGACCGACACGGTGACCAACTGACGGCCACTGAATCGATCACCTGGTCGGTGTTGACCACGTTCGTCATCGACACCCCCAATTACAACGTGTTCGGCACGGTCGGAGTGGCGCAGACGGTGACGCCGACCTGGACCGGCACTCCTAACGGCGGTTCGGTCAGCGGCACGCTGCCGCCCGGCATCAGCTTCAACGGCTCGACCGGCGCGCTCAGTGGCACGCCGACGACGGCCGGCGTCGTACAACTTCACCCTCAACGGCACCAGCTCGAACGGCAACGACTCGCAGAGTCTGACCTGGACGATCTACTCGACCGCGTTGACGATCAGCTCGCCGACGACGGCCACCAGGTCGAACGGCACAGGGCACGGCGATCGCCTCGATGGCGGCGACGGCCACCGGTGGCAGCGGCTACTACACCTGGTCGGCCACCGGATTGCCGGCCGGCATCACGCTCGCTGCGGACGGCGTCTTCTCGGGAACGCCGACGTCGACCAAGGGCAACTATTCGGTGGTCGTGACCGTGACCGATGCGACCGGCGCGACGACCGCGGTCAGCTTCACCTGGACCGTGACCTGATGCGGGCGCTGCGCGAGGCGGTGCGGCGACGGCTCGACCGAGTGACCAACAACGACAGCGGATTCACGATGATCGAGGTCGTCGTCGTCATGGTGATCATGGCGGTCGTGCTGGTCATCTTCACGGCCGGCGCCATGCAGGCATTCTCGGCCGAGAACAAGGTCGACACCGCGGCCAGCGCCGAGAACCAGATCGTGGTCGCGTTCCAGCGACT
Organism: uncultured Actinomycetes bacterium; assembly: GCA_963730855.1. Taxonomy (GTDB): domain Bacteria; phylum Actinomycetota; class Actinomycetes; order Mycobacteriales; family Jatrophihabitantaceae; genus CAVSTK01. The sequence goes on along the minus strand of CAVSTK010000005.1, from coordinate 27,881 downwards.
GGACAAAGAACTGCGCTACGCCAACGCGATCAGTACGCCGGGCACCCAGAGCGGCGACCCGGTCGTCGAATTCCTGAGCCCGAACCTCAACGACACGAACAGCACCTGCACCGAAGTCAGACTGCACACGAGCACCGGTCAACTGCAGCAGCGAACCTGGACGCGACGGAGTCTCGCCGATCGTGCCGACGGGCTGGCAGCAGTTGGCTTCATCGCTCGCGGCGGCCACCCCGTCGACGCCGCGTCGGCGTCGTCGCCGGTCAACGTCGCCGTCGTTGCGCCGTTCGCTGTCATCGACCCGGGCGCGACGTTCGTCTATCAGCGCATCGAGGTGGCGGTCAGCGTGACGTACGGCGTCAACGCGAACAAGACGACGAAGCAGAGCGACGTCACCTTCACTGCGATCAACTCGACGTCGGCGGTCCACGGCGGGCAACGGTCGCGTCGACCTGCAACGGCGGCCGAGGGGTGTCATGGTGAACAAGTCGCTTCGCATGCGGCTGCCCAGGCGCGGCGATGACTCCGGCTCGCTGATGTTCGCGCTGCTGATCGTCTTCCTGGCCACAGCCCTCGCCGGCCTGATGACGCCGGTCCTGCTCACCGCGATGAACGGCACCCGGGCCGACCAGCGGCGCGAAGCGAGCATCGCAGCGGCCGAGGCCGGCATCGACGTCGCCATGGCTCAGATCCGGGCGGCGAACGACGGAACCGGCGCAACGAATGGGTACAGCCTGGGTGTGCTGTCGAAACTCCCCTGCGGCACGTTGACTGGCTCGGTCAGTGCCGCCGGAAATTCGACGTACCAGGTGACGATCGCTTACTACGTCGGTAATCCCAGCGGGATCGCCCCGGCATCGCTACCCACCCCGATCACCTGCATCCCTGGTGCCGGTGCCCGCAGCTCACCCGGCTTCGCGCTGTTGACGTCGGTCGGGGCCGATCGGGGTGGGGCGACGCAGACCCGGCAAGTTCAGGCGACCTATGTGTTCCAGTCGACCAACGCCAACATCGCCGGTGGACTGATCCACGTCTCCGGCTCCAGTCCCGACCTGTGCATCGATGCCGGCTCGGGTTCGCCGGCGTCGGGCGCGATCGCGACGATGCAGCCCTGCTCGACGGGTAAGCCGCAACAGACCTGGGCCTATAACACCAACCTGAGTTTGGCGCTGGTGTCGTCGCAGACATCCGCACAACCGCTGGGCATGTGCCTGGACGCCGGCACGCCCGAGGCTTCCAACCTGATAGTGAAGCTGCAGCCGTGCGCCCGCGACGATCTACCAGCAGCAGTGGAGCTTCAACGACAACGCCAACTTCTCGGGTACCTCGGACGGGCAGACGCTCAACAGCTACTGCTTCAACGTCCAGAACACGAACGTGGCCGGGAGCCAGATCACCCTGTCGACCAGCTGCAGCACCTGGGCGCCGTCCGCCGCGGTCGGCGCCGGTGCCGCCGGCAAGGCATCGGGGCAGTTGGTCAACTTCAACCAGTTCGGCCGCTGCCTGGACGTCACAAACCAGGACGTCACCTCGTCGTTCCTGATCGACTGGCCCTGCAAGCAAGCGCCGAACCCGACCAACGTCACCTGGAACCAGCGTTGGAGCATGCCGACCGCCAGCCCGAACACGAACTTAGGAATCACCGGCGTCGGCCCGATCACGACGAACTACCAGAACAACGGAACGCTGTATTGCCTGCAGAGCCCGCTGTCGACCACGGGGTACGTGCTGGTCAACCCGTGCCCGGCGGGCGGTACCCCGAGCAACATGACGTGGACCGTGTACGGCGCCACCAACGCGTACGCGACGAGCTACCAGATCATGGACGCGACCAGCACCGTTAATCCTCAGGCGACCCCGCTGTGTCTGCAGCCGACCGACCCGACCGCAAATCCACCGGACCTGTTCAGCGGCGGCAACAACGTCTCGAAAATGATCGTCGCGCCCTGCAACGGGTCGACCCTGCAGAAGTGGAATGCGCCCGCAAACCTTTTGTCGCCAAGTCCGCTGGTGAACATCGGCGAGAAATAGGCCACCCAGCGGGGCCATTGTGTCGACTATTCGACATTGCCATCGAGTGATCGTCGCGTCGTTCAAATCACCACCGTCACGTCGTCGGGGGAGGGTTTCGCGACGCCATGGTCAGCTGCTAGATTTCCTCCCCGGTCACCTGCGCGAACGGTCGCCAGCACGGCGGGCGATACGCAGGTGGACGCCGCCGATTCCCGTCCCCAGCGGCTTCGGCGCTGAGCGAGACGGTGCCCTGGGGAGGCGTATGCCGACGGGTGCCGTTAATCAGCGGTGGAGCGCTGGCCGCGCAGCACGGCCCGGGTTGGCATCAGCCCGGGCCGTCGCGCTGCCGGGTCGGACTAATCGGCGCAGGACCTCAGGACAACGGCACCGACTGCGGAAACGAGAACACGTCGGACGGGTCGTACTTCGCCTTGACCTGCTTGAGGCGCGGCAGGTTCGCGCCCCAGTACGCGGCGCCGAAGTCGGTGATCGCAGGATCGGCGTAGTTGACGTACGCCGAGCTGCCGAGCCACGGAGCCAGGGCCGCGCGCTCGCCGCGGACGAAGGTGTCGAACGGGCTGGGATCGATCGCGGCGTCGGCGTAGTCCCAGGTCGCGGTGTACTGCGCGATCGCCAGCGCCGAACGCCAGGGGAAGGCCGTGTCGCTCGCCTTGACCGTGGCGACCGCGCCACCGAGCGCGTCGAAGGACACCCCGCCCTCGACCATCCCGGGCACGTTCAGCCCGGCCGCGACCGCGTCGACGATGGCGCTTATCCCGGCCGCCGGCAGCGCCGTCGAGAGCACCGACGAGGTGGCCGCGAACGGTTGGCGCCGCGCGGGTGCGAAGGCGTCGGCGATGCACGTCGCGGCGTCCTCGCCGGCGCACCCGGCCTCCGCGAGCATGGTCGCGCCATAGTCGGCGGTGTCGTGCGTATTGCTGCTCGGCGCCGGCGTGGCCGACAGCAGACCGGAAAGGTTCGGGGTGCCATTGCCGATCCAGGTGCCTGAGACGGTTACCGACAACCCCTTGTCCGGGTCGGCCAGCAGCTTGCAGGTCGTCCACATCTCGTTCGGCAGCGATGGCAACCACTGCTGCCATGCAGCGAGCACGGCGGCGGCGGCCGTCCACGGCCACTGCACGAAGAAGGTCGTGATGGTCGGTGCCGGCCGGACGGCGAAGGTCAGCGCGGTTACCGCGCCGAAGCTGCCCCCGCCACCCCCGCGCAGCGCCCAGAAGAGGTCGGCATCGGTACTGGCGCTCACGGTCCGCAGTTGCCCGTCGGCGGTCACGACGTCGATGGCGCGTAGTTGGTCGCAGGTCAGTCCGTACGCCCGCGAGAGGACGCCCTGGCCCCCGCCGAGGGTCAGCCCGGTGATGCCGACGGTCGCGCACGAGCCACCGCCGATCGAGACGTTCTGCGCCGCCAGCTGCGTGTAGACGTCGACCAGCAGCGCGCCCGGCGCCGATCCTTCGCGGTCATCGCCGCGGTGTCGACGGTGATCGTCTTCATCGCGGTGATGTCGGCGACCAGGCCGCCGGCCGATGACCACCCGCCGTAGGAATGGCCACCGTTGCGGATGCGCAGCGGCGCGCCGTGGTCGGCGGCGAAGCGCACACACGCGGCCAGGTCGGCCGGCGTGACGCAGCTGGCAATGGCCGCCGGCTGCGGCTGGCGGCCGAAACGCGGGTTGTAGAGCAGGGTGGACGCGTTGTAGCCGGCCTGACCGGCCAGGACCAATCCGCCCGAGAGCTGCCGCGCCAGCGAGGCGTACGTCGGCGGCGAGCCGCTGGTGGTGGTCGGCGGCCCGCTGTTCGGGCTATTGGTCGATACGCTCTGGCGACCCCGAGCCGTGGTCGGTCTTGGACCGGGTACAGGCCGCCAGCCCGGTCGCCAGAACGGCCAACGCTGCGGCCTGCAAAACCTCGCGGCGCGTACGGTGGGTGACCATGTGCGCAGTATCCCGCCCGGCGCATCGACGGGCTGTGATCCGGCTCGCGAGAATCGTTCGCGAAGCTAAGAATCAGCTAGGTTCGTGAGCGTGATCACTCGTCGGACTCTTCGGTGAGTGCGTCGAATCCGTCCGCATCAGCGCGTCCGCGGGTGGTCGGCCGGTCAAGGTCCGCATCCCGTTCCGTATGGTCCTGCTCGTCGGCACGATGTCGATCTTCGGTCCCATCTGCATCGACAGCTATCTGCCCTCGCTACCCGCGATCGGGCGAGACCTGCATGCGGGCGCATCGTTGGTGCAGACGTCGCTGACGTCCTGTCTGGTCGGTCTGGCGGTCGGTCAGATGGTGATCGGGCCGCTCAGTGACCGGTTCGGCCGGCGTATACCGCTTCGATTCGGGTTGGTCGGCTTCATTGTCGCCTCGCTCGGCTGCGCCCTCGCGCCGAATATCCTGACGCTGATCCTGCTGCGTTTCCTGCAGGGTGTCGGCGGCGCGGCCGGGCTGGTCACCGCGCGGGCCGTCGTGCGTGATCAATACTCGGGCCTCACCGCGGCCCGGTTCTTCTCGTTGCTGATGCTGGTAACCGGATCAGGGCCGCTACTCGCGCCGCAGCTCGGGGCCGCACTGCTGCACTTCGGATCGTGGCGCCTGATCTTCGTGTCGTTCGTCGTCATGGGCATGATCCTGCTGACGATCAGCGTGTTCGTGCTGCCCGAAACGCTGCCGCCCGAAAATCGCCACGGCGGTGGCATCACGGTCATCATGCAGACACTGCGGCAGGTCGGCACGAGCCGCGCGTTTCTCGTCAATGCCATCGCATCGGCGATCGTGTTCGGCGAACTATTCGCTTATATAGCCGGGTCTTCCTTCGCATTCGAGAACGTGTACGGGTTGAGCCCGCAGTTCTACAGCCTGCTGTTCGGACTGAATGCGGTCGGCATGATCATCGCCAGCCAGATAAACGGGCGGCTGGTCAGCCGGTACGGCGCCTACAACCTGATGACCGTTGGTCTATTCGGTCTGGGCATCGGCGGCGTGGCGCTGCTGGTCTTCGTCAGCACTGGCACATTCGGTGTGGCCGGTTTGGTGATTCCGACCGTTCTGGTCATGTGCGCCAACGGCTTCGTCGGACCCAACTCGCAGGCGCTGGCGCTGAACGACTTCCCCAAGGCGGCTGGTTCCGCGTCCGCGCTGCTGGGCGTCTTCCAGTTCGCCGTCGGCGCCGTCGCGGCACCGTTGGTGGGGCTCGGTGGCAGCCATGACGCGATGCCGATGGCCATTCTGATGGCCGGGTTCGGAGTCGCCGCGGTCAGCGTGCGGCTACTGTTCGCCACGCCGCCGGGGCCGTCCCGCCCGCGCACGGTCGAGGTGATCGCCCAACCGGTCGGGCCGCGGTCCGACTCGTGCGCCAACCGGGGCCGGTTAGCCTGATCCCGTGTTCAAACTCCTGCTCGCCCTTCATGTTCTGACCGCCGTCTTTGCGATCGGGCCACTGGTGCATGCGGCCACGACGGCCAGCCGGGGGATCCGATCGGGCGACGCCGCCGCCACCGCCACGTCCGCGCGTCTACTGCGGATCTACGCCTACGCCTCGGTGGTCGTGATCGTCCTCGGCTTCGGGCTGATGTCCTCGACCTCGGACTACACCCACCGGCGCACCGCCGAGTTCAGCGAAACCTGGATCTGGCTATCGGTGCTGCTGTGGGCCGTGGCCATCGCGCTGGTGCTCGCCGTCCTGGTGCCGAGCCTGACCCGGGCCGGCACGCTGATCGAAGCCGGCGATGCGGCGGCCGTAGGTCCGCTCACCGCTCGGATCGCGGCATCGGGGGGCGTCGTTGCGTTGATCTTCGCCGCCATCGTGTTCCTGATGGTCTACCGCCCCGGCAGTTAGCGCGGCGCCATAGCTCAACTCGTGGCGCGAGTCGCCGATTGTTCGGCGTGCCAACCGAGTCGAACCGATGGCGGGGACACCCGATCCTGGCCGCCCTGCTGCGCCTGGTCATCATCGGTGTACCACTGCTGGTCGGCTACGTTGCGTCCGACGCAGTGCGGGCCCTGCTGGCCGACCGAATCGACCAGAGTCATTGGTGGCTGGTCGTCGTTGTCGCGGTAAGCCTGGTTGTCTGCTTCATGGTCGAGCGGCTAACCCGTCAGTTGCTGCCGCTGGCCGCCCTGCTCAAGCTGAGCATGCTGTTCCCCGACCGCGCACCGAACCGATTTCGGCTGGCTCGGGGCGCAGCGTCGACTCGATTACTCAATCAGCGAATGGCCGATGCCCGCACCCAGGACGCGGCCACGGTTGCGTCGACCGTCCTCGAACTCATCACGGCGCTGACTGCGCACGACCGGCGCACCCGCGGACACTGCGAGCGCGTGCGGGTCTTCACCGAACTGCTGGCCGACCAATTGCACTTGCCCCGCGAGGCCCGCGACAAGCTGCGGTGGGCCGCGCTCCTGCACGATGTCGGCAAGCTACAAGTCGCGCCCGAGATCCTGAACAAGCCGGCCAAGCTCAGCAATGCCGAGTTCGAACTCGTCGCCCAGCACCCCTCCAACGGCGAGGAGCTGCTCGGGCCGCTCATCGACTGGCTCGGTGAGTGGGGTGCGGCCGTCCGTCAGCACCACGAGAAGTACGACGGCAGCGGATACCCCGATCGACTCGCCGGCACCGAGATCTCGCGGGCCGCCCGGATCATCTCCATCGCCGACTCCTACGAGGTGATGACCGCGCACCGCGCCTACAAGAAGCCGATGGCGACGGTGGCTGCGCGGGCCGAGTTGACCCGTTGCGCCGGCACTCAATTCGATCCCGGATTCGTCCGGGCGTTCCTGTCGATCTCGCTGCCCCGGCTGCTGTGGGCCATGGGCCCGGGTGCGCTCGCGATGAACCTTCCGCTGCTGCGCGTTCTGACGGAGTCGACGAACAAAGGCCTGCTCGCGATTCCGCAGACCGCGGTCGCGGCGGGGACGGCAGCGGTCGTGATCGGCTCCGTAACCTTGACGCCGGTACCGTCGGCCTTAGCCAGCACGTCGACCGCGGTCACTGTCGCGGCCAGCTCGACCGCCGGCGTGCCCGCGCCGGCCCGGCCTCGGACGACGACGAGCGGTGGACGAACGGTGCTCGCCCCGGTGCCTTCGGATTCTTCCCACGCGACGGGTCACGGTTCGTCGGCCCCGGCGTCGACCTCGACGCCGACCCAAGGTGCGGCTAGTCCGGCCGCAGCGCCTACCGGTACTAGCGCCGTCCCTGGCCCAGGCGGGTTGGACCCGGCGATGCCGGGCACCCCCGATGGGGGTCCGTCGGTCGTGACTACGCCCGCGGGACCCCCGCTGCCGGCCCAGGCCCCGGCTCAAATTCCGGTCCAGCAGCAAGCGCCGGTCCAGCAGCAGGCGCCGGTCCAGCAGCAAGCGCCGGTGCCACCGCCGGCGCCGGTGCCGGCGCCGACCCCTCCGGTCGTCACGTCGTCCGCGCCATCCATGGCGGCGCCGACCCTGCTGACCAAACCGGCCGCCCAGGGCATCGTGATGGCGATCTCGTTCACCTGGGTGAAGGTCAACGGACTGAATTACGAGTACCAGCTCGACGGCGGCGGCTGGACGGTCCTCGGCGCCACCAACTCGTTCAGCACCATCGAAGTCCTTGGTACCCACACGTTCAAACTGCGGGCGCGGGTCGGCACCACGGGTCCCCCGACACCCATTACGAGCTATACGTTCACCGTCATCATCTAGGGCGTCACCGGCTGTTCAACTGCTGTCCATCTGCGGCTCGTCCGGCCGTCCATAATCGACTGATGATCGATCTTGCGCAGCAACTGGCCGTTCTCGAGCAGAAGTACGGAACCGGCCCGTTCGAGGTCGAAGACATCGACGACGACGACCCGATTCTGCGTTCGGTCAGCGGCGCGATCGTCGATACGTGGCGCGAGGGATACCCCTACGACGAACGGCTCGGCCGCGCCGCCTACGAGCACGACAAGCGGCTGCTGCAGATCGAGCTGCTTAAGCTGCAGAAGTGGGTCAAGGCAACCGGAGGACGTCACCTGATCTTGTTCGAGGGGCGCGACGCGGCCGGTAAGGGCAGCACGATCAAGCGGTTCACCGAGCATCTGAACCCCCGCGGCGCGACGGTGGTGGCCTTGGAGAAGCCGACCGACTACGAGGAACGGCAGTGGTACTTCCAGCGCTACATCGCCCGGCTACCGGCTCGTGGTGAGATCAACCTGTTCGATCGCTCGTGGTACACCCGGGCGGGCGTCGAGCACGTCATGGGCTTCTGCACGCCGGAGCAGTACGCGCGCTTTCTCGCTCAGGTACCGGCCTTCGAGGAATTGCTGCTCGATGACGGGTTCTCGCTGACGAAGTTCTGGTTCTCGGTATCACCGTCCGAGCAGCGAACCCGATTCCTGATCCGCCAGATCGACCCGGTGCGGCAGTGGAAGCTCTCGCCGATGGATCTCGCCTCGCTCGACAAGTGGGACGAGTACACCGCGGCGAAAGAGACCATGTTCCATCACACCGACACCGATCGCGCGCCCTGGATCGTCGTGAAGAGCAATGACAAGAAACGGGCCCGGCTCGAGTCGATGCGCTACGTTCTGGCGCGATTCGATTACGACGATCGTGACGACGACGTGGTCCGCGCGGCCGATCCGCTCATCGTCGGGCGCCCGGTCGACGTCTATGAGACCGGCGAGACCGCGGGCCGGTCGGCCGACTAACGCGTCAGCGCCTGCCGGACGAGTTCGGACACCGCCTCGATCTCGATCAGGAATCCGTCGTGGCCGTAGGGCGATCGCACCACTTCCAGGCCTGGACACGTCGGAATCAGATCGGCCAGTTCCTGCTGCAGCCGGATCGGGTACAGCCGGTCGCTGTCGATGCCGGCCACGACGACTCGGCTGGTGATGCCGGCCAGCGCCGCGGCCACCCCGCCCCGCCCCCGTCCGACGTCGTGGGTGTTCATCGCGTCGGTGAGCGCGACGTAGGTGCCGGCATCGAAGCGGCCGACCAGCTTCTCGGCGTGATGGTCGAGGTAGGACTGCACCGCGAACCGGCCACCGCGCAACGGATCCTCGCCGCCTTGCGGCGACCGCCCGAAGCGCGTCTCGAGCTCGAGCTCGCTGCGATAGGTCAGGTGGGCGATTCGGCGGGCCAGGCCGAGGCCGTCGGCCGGGTCCGTCGCCCACGTCCGTAGTAGTCGCCGCCGTGCCAATGCGGGTCGGACCGAATCGCGATCAGCTGAGCGGTCTGGGTCGCGATCTGATCGGCTGTCGCGTAGGCGCCGACCGCGAGCACCAAGCGCAGCATCGACCCGGTCGGGATGGGTGATGACCCATTCGAGCGCCCGCATGCCGCCCATCGAGCCGCCGATCACGGCCGCGAAGCGGCCGATCTCGAGCTCGTCGGCCAGCCGACGTTCAGCCGCAACCTGATCGCGGATGGTGATGCGCGGAAACCGCGATCCCCAGGCCCGGCCGTCCGGCGCCGGCGAGGACGGGCCGGTGCTGCCCTGGCAGCCGCCGAGGACGTTCGACGCGACGACCCACCACTCGTTCGGATCGAGCGCCCGGCCGGCACCGATCAGCCCGTCCCACCAGCCCGGCGTCGGCTGGCCGGGGCCGGCCGGCCCGACGACGTGGGCGTCGCCGGTCAGCGCGTGCAGCACCAGCACGGCGTTGACGACCTGACCCGCGATCGTCGCGGCGCGGCCGTCCCCACGTCTCGTAGGCGATCCGGACGGCCGGCAGCCGACCACCGAGTTCGAGATCGAGGCCGCCGATATCGGCGTACTGCCGCGACCGATCAGGACTGCTTGGCGGCACGGAACCCGGCCTCGAGGTCGGCCAGGATGTCGGTGATGTTCTCGAGGCCGACCGCCAGCCGGACCAGACCGGGCGTGACCCCGGTCGCCAGCTGCTCCTCGGGGGTCAGCTGCGAGTGGGTGGTCGACGCCGGGTGGATGACCAGGCTGCGCACGTCGCCGATGTTGGCGACGTGGCTGTGCAGCTCGAGCGCCTCGACGAAGCGCTTGCCGGCCTCGACGCCGCCCTGGATCTCGAAGGCCAGCACGCCGCCGACGCCGTGCGGGGCGTACTTCTGCGCCCGCTCGTGCCAGGGGCTCGACGGCAGGCCGGCGTAGTTGACCGACAGCACCTCGTCGCGGCCCTCGAGCCATTCGGCGACGGCCTGCGCGTTCTGCACGTGCCGCTCGACCCGCAGGCTCAGCGTCTCGATGCCCTGCGCGAGCAGGAAGGCGTTGAACGGCGAGATCGCCGAACCGAGGTCGCGCAGCAGCTGCACCCGCGCCTTGAGGATGAAGGCGAGGTTGGCGCCGAGGGCCGAGCCGACGCCGAGATCGCGGGCGTAGACCAGGCCGTGGTAGGAGTCGTCGGGCGTGTTGTAGTTCGGGAACTTGGCCGGGTCGGCCGCGTAGTCGAACTTGCCGGAATCGACGATGACGCCGCCGATCGCGGTGCCGTGGCCGCCGAGGTACTTGGTGGCCGAGTGCACGACGATGTCGGCGCCCCACTCGATCGGGCGGATCAGGTACGGCGTCGCGATCGTGTTGTCGACGACCAGCGGCACGCCGGCCTCGTGGGCGACGCCGGCGACCGCCTCGATGTCGAGGATGTCGATCTGCGGGTTCGAGATCGTCTCGGCGAAGAAGGCCTTCGTGTTCGGCGGACCGCCGCGCGCCACTCGTCGAGGTCGTCGGGGTTGTTGACGAAGCTGACCGTGATGCCCATCTTCGGGAACGTGTAGTGGAACAGGTTGTAGGTGCCGCCGTAGAGCCGGGCGCTCGACACGATGTGGTCGCCGGCCTCGGCCAGGTTGAGCAGCGCGATCGTCTCGGCGGCCTGGCCGCTCGACACGAGCAGCGCCGCCACGCCGCCTTCGAGCGAGGCGAGCCGCTCCTCGACCGTGGCCTGGGTCGGGTTCATGATGCGGGTGTAGATGTTGCCGAACTCCTTCAGCGCGAACAGGTTCGCGGCGTGTTCGGTGCTGTTGAAGGTGTAGGACGTCGTCTGGTAGATCGGCAGCGCCCGGGCGTTGGTCTGGCTGTCCGGGCGTCTGGCCGGCGTGGATCTGGCGGGTCTCGAAGGACCAGGCAGCGCTCATGGTGGTTTCTCCTCTGGCGTGGCCCGATGGGTACGTTGTCTAGCCTATAGATAGGTATTACGGATAACCAGAGAAATCGAGCGGGGGAGCCAGGCGTCCGGGGCGTCGACCATGCGGCGCACATGCGGCGGCAGTTCGCCGGCCAGCACCTCGGCCAACGTGGTCTCATCGAGCACTCGGCGCAGGCTGGCCCGCACCGCGACCCAGACATCGGGCAGGTGCTGGGCCGCCCCCACGTATGTCGGTCTGATCGGGGCGCATACCGCGCACCTCGGCCAGCGGGCCGTCGACCGCCCGGATGATCGAGCCCAGGGTGACCTTCGAGGCCGGCTGCGAGAGCGCGTAGCCGCCGTCCGCGCCACGCTGACTGCGGATGAGGTCGGCTCGGCGTAGCTCGGCCAGGATCGCCTCGACGAACTTGCGGGGCAGGCCCTGGTGAGTGATCAGCAGATCGGCCTTCACCAGTTCAGGTCCGTGCGCCGCCAGTTCGAGCATGGCCCGAACCGCGTAGTCAGCCTTCGCCGAGATCTGCACGAGGTACATCCTGACAGTCGTGACGGCCTTTTGCGTTATGACAACCGGGTCTGAACGAAGTTCTGGCCGGTCCGAGTGTCCCCGGGCCGGCCAGAACGTTCCTTGCGGCTTGTTAGCTGACCTTCCACTTCGTCCAGGTGGTGAGGATGGTGGAGTAGTTCGCGTCCCAGAAGTCGTTGCTCTGCTGCAGCACAGTGCCACGGTTCGATTGGAACGGGTTGTTGGCCGCCTGGATGGCGGTGTAGGGAATCGTGCTGGGATCGATGTTGTTCGGCGCCACGCCGAGGCCGCCCTTGGGGGCGTACGCGATCTGGGTCGACGGCTCGGTGATGAAGGCCAGGAACTTCTGGTCCTCGGCCTCGTGCGGCGCGTTGTGCAGGATGCCGAACGTGCCGGTGTTCCAGCTGGTGAAGTCGAACACCGGGGTCAGCGGCGTGGTGGCGTTGACGACATTGGTCGTCGTCGTGACCAGGATCGTCATCGCGGCCAGATTGGACTGCAGGTCGTTCTGCATCGCCGCATAGGTCGGTGAGATCACCAGGCTCGACTTGATCGTGTCGAGCTTCTTCAGCGCCCGGGTGACATCGAGCGGGTAGAGGTTCTTCGGATCGACGCCGTCAGCGACCAGGGCCGCCTCGAGGATGCCGCTCTGGGGCGAGTCGTAGACCTCGCGCTTGCCCGGGAAGTCTTTGGTGTCGAAGAAGTCTTTGATCGAGGTCGGCTTCGTCCCCGAATAATCCTTCGGGTTGTAGCTGAAGATGTTCGCGTAACGGAACGCCGGCTCGGAGCACTTACCGAACGGCGGCAGGTTCTTCGTGTCGTAAAGGCTCTGGTTGATCGGGTCGAACAGCGTGCCGCAGCCGCTCTCGGATTGTGACCAGCCGACACTGGCGATGTCCCATACGCCTTGCCGGCGGCGGCCTGGGCGCTGATCTGGGTGATGTCGGGCGGGCTGATCTGGGTGAACGTGTCACCGGTCAGGGCCGTAAACGGCTTCTGCAGAGCGTCGATCATGTACTGCTGGGCGGTACCGCCGTTCGCCGCGAACACGATGTTGGCCGGGCTCGGGTTCTTGGGATACTTCTCGGCCAGCGACGTGCCGGTCGGGCTGGCCGCCGCGCTGGATGCGGCCACTGATGCGGTGGTCGACTTCGTCGAGCCGGAGCCGCTGCCACAGGCGGCCAGGGTACCGGCGGCCAGGGTTGCCACAGCCATTGTGGCAAGCAAACGAGTTCTCATTGACTGCTTCCTCTCGCGTGCGGGCCCCGTCGAAGAGGGCACCTGCACGTACGGGTGAATACGGCCTCAGCCGACGCGCGCATCCGTCGAATGGGCGCGCCGGCTGAGGCGGTTTGGAGTACAGCACGAGGCCACCGTCCGACCTCGTACCCGATTTACCGCCGAGGAATTGCGTGCTTGTCGGACGATCAGGTAGGTGAAAAGTAGCTACGGGCTAAGCAGGTGTCAAGGATCTCAACGGACCGCGAGACACGTGACGCGTATTCGTTATCGCCTCGACACAAACGTCGATGCGCGCCGATTTCTGGCCCTTGCCGAGGACCGGTCAGTGCGGTTCGGGCGGCGGATCCTCGAGCGGACCGAGGTCGCGCTGGTACCAGGCGACGTCGTGCCAGGCCGAATTCTTGTAGCCAACTGGCGATACAGCGCGGCCTCGGTGAAGCCGAGTGAGCGGTGTAGCCGATCGCTCGCCGCGTTCGGCATCGTCACGCCGGCCAGCACGGTGCGATAGCCGCGTGCGGCCAGTCGATCGAGCAGTTCGCGGTACAGCTGCGACCCGAGGCCGGTGCGGCGCCGATCCGACGGCGATATAGATGCTGCTCTCGCAGGACCAGCGATAGGCCGCCCTGGACGCGAAGCTGTGGCCGTACGCGTACCCGACGATGACCCCGTCCACTTCGGCCACGATCCACGCATGGCGCTGCTGGGCGTCGCTGGATTCGTTCGAGCATCTGGGCCGCGCTCGGCGGCTCGATCTCGAAGGATATGACGGTGTCGGTGACATAGGGCGCGTAGATGGCGGCACATGCACTCGCGTCCGACTCATCCATGACGGAGGCGCTCCGGATCAGCACTGCTCGACCCTATCCGGGCGTCTCGTAGCCTGAATGGGGACAGCAGAAGTTGAGAGGCATCGATGGACGACGACAAGCCGATCTGGAGCATCAACGATGTTGCTGCGTACCTCGGCGGCACGCTCGACAGCGTGCGGAAGATGCTGGTGGCGCGCGAATTGCCGGCCGGCCATCGAAGCGGCAAGCACGTCTTCTGGTACCCCGACGAGGTCAGGGCCTGGCAGCAGGCACGTGCCGCCCGCGACGCGAACCCCTGAAACCGATAACGTATGCCTACCGTTAGCCCGGTCAGCCCGGTCGGGCGTGCGTCCCGCGCAGCGCCAACGTCACCGGTATCCGTTCGACCGCTGTCGAGCGGGTCGTGCCCTCGATCTCGGCCAGTAGTTGGGCGACCGCCGACGGGCCAACGCGTCGAGATCGCAGGTGATCGTCGTCAGGTCGACCATCGGCCACCCGGCCATCGGGATGTCGTCGAAACCGATGACGGTCAACTCCGCGGGACCCGAAAGCCGGCCTGCCGGGCGGCCGACAGTGCGCCGAGCGCGATGAAGTCGTTGCCGCAGACGATCGCCGTCGGACGGGGGACTGATCGCAGCAGATCGCCAGCAGCGCTAGTCCCGCTTCATGACTGAACGGCCCGCGGCGCACCATCGTCCGCGGCAGTGCGATTCCCTCGGCATTGAGCCAGCGACGCAGCGCCCTGCCCGTTCGATCCCGGTGGACGTGTCGGTCGGGCCCTGGATCGAAGCGACGTAGCGATGACCGAGAGCGGCGAGCAATCGGGCGATCGCCCGGGCGCCGGCGGCGTTGTCGACCGAGCAGCTCGGCGATTCGGCGTCGTCGAGGATCCGGTTCGCCAGGACGTGCGGTAGTCCTCGTTCGGTCAGGTCGCGGGGCAACGATGATCGGCGACGGGTGGTCGTGAGGATGACGCCGTCGTAGGAGCCGTCGGCCAGCGCGTCGACCGTGACCGGCCGCTGCTCGGTCTGCGTGACGAGCACGGTGCGCAACTCACTGGCCGCTAGGTAGCGACTCAGTGGATCGACGAGCGCGGGATAGAACGGGTTGGTCAATTCTTCCGAGACGACCGCCACCCGTCGGGTGCTGCTGGTCGACAATGCGCGCCCGGAGTCGCTCGGCACGTAGGAGAGTTCGGCCGCGGCGGCCAGCACCCGTCGGCGGGTCTCGAGTGAGGCGCCCGGCAGATTGCGCAATGCGCGCGAGACCGTCGGCTGCGAGACGCCGGCCCGCCGGGCGACGTCGAAGCTGGTGATCTGTTTGGCCACCGGCCGTCCCGTCCGAGTCGAAGTCGAGGTTGACAAGTATACGTATGCGTTCAAGCGTCACTGTGAGACCGGACGAAGGAGAAGCAGTGGCCCAATATCTGAAGTCAGCCGTCCCCGCCGCTCGTGACGACGATCGCCTGCGGGCGGTGCGAGCGACCGTGACCGCGGTGATCGACGCGGTGCGCACCCGGGGCGACGCCGCTGTTCGCGAATACTCGGAGAAGTTTGACGGTTGGTCCCCCGACAGCTTCCACCTCGACGCCGACAGCATCGAGAAGATCATCGCGACGGTTCCCGAGCAGGCGATCGCCGACATCCGCAGTGTGCAGCACCGGGTCCGCACCTTCGCCCAGCACCAGATGGATTCGCTGCGCGACTTCGAGGTCGAGACCGAACCCGGCGTGTACCTGGGCCAGAGGAACATCCCGGTCAGCGCCGCCGGTGCCTACGTGCCGGGTGGCCGCTACCCGCTGGTCGCGTCGGCCCACATGACGGTCGTAACCGCGAAGGTCGCCGGCGTCGAGCGGGTCACCGCCTGCACGCCGCCCATCCGGGGTGAGATTCCCGCGGCGACGATTGCGGCGATGCACATGGCCGGCGCGGATGAGATCTTCCTGCTCGGCGGCACCCAGGCGATCGCTGCGATGGCGATCGGCACCGAAACCATCGGCCGGTCGGATCTGATCGCCGGGCCCGGCAATGCCTATGTGGCCGAGGCGAAGCGGCAGTTGTTCGGCGAGGTCGGCATCGACCTGTTCGCCGGGCCGACCGAGATCCTGATCATCGCTGACGACCTCGCCGACCCGCTGATCGTCGCCGTCGACCTGCTGAGCCAGGCCGAGCACGGACCCGACTCACCCGCGATCCTGATCACCACCTCCGAGCCGCTGGCCCGACGGGTCATCGAGCTGGTCGAGCAGATCCTGGTAGATATGCCGACGGCCGACTACGCCGGGCCGGCCTGGCGCGATCACGGGCAGGTCATCGTGGTCGACGACCTCGACGCCGCGTACAAACTCGCTGACGAGTTCGCCAGCGAGCACGTGCAGATCCTTACCGAGAATCCGCGTGAGGCGCTGGCGAAGATGCGCAACTACGGTGCGCTCTTCCTGGGCGAGGCAACGTGCGTCTCGTACGGCGACAAGGTCATCGGCACCAACCACACGCTGCCCACCCGCGGCGCGGCCAATTACACCGGCGGCCTTTGGGTCGGCAAGTACCTGAAGACCGTCACCTATCAAGAGATCACCGAGACCCACGCCAGCGTCGCGCTCGGCGAGTTGTGTGGACGAGCCGCGCGGGTCGAATTCTTCGAGGGTCACGCGCGGTCGGGTGACGTCCGCATGCACAAGTACGCCGGCGTCCCGTTCGAGTGGCTACCCGCTACGCGGTAAGTAGTCAGAGCGGACGGCGCCGGCGGCTGAACAGCAGCAGAGCGCCGCCGGCGATCAGCATCGTCGCACCGATCATCGTGAGCGGTATCGAGTTCGCCCCGGTAGCCGGCAGCGTCGCAACCGCCGTCGGGTCTGTCGCCGGGACCGCTGCCGGCACCGTCGCGAGCGCTGCAGCAGCGGTAGTCACCGAATACGCACGCGCGTTCGTACCGTAGGTGCCGGTCGCGGTGATCGTGAAGTTCGCTACGCCGGCCGTCGTCGGAGTGCCCGAGATGACGCCGCTGCTAGCGGCCAACGTCAGCCCGGGAGGCAGCGCGCCCGCGGTCACCGCGAAGGTCGGCGATGCGCTCGAGGCGACGGCGAACGAGAACGGCGCTCCGATCGTCAGCGCGCCGGGCGCAGTCGCGGCGATCTTCGGGACGGCGAACTCCGACAGTGTGCCGCCACTGCCGAAGTTGTTCGCCACGTAGAGCTTCGAACCGTCCTTGGTGAAAGCGAGGCCGAACGGGTCACCCGGGCTCGGGATCGAGACGGTCTGCTTCACGGCGCCGGTGGCCAGATCGATCAGCTGCATGTCGTTGCTGGAGGTATCAGTGACGTAGGCGGTCAGACCGTCCGGGCTGAGCGTGACATTCGTGGTGTCACTGGAAATGCCAGTGGTGAACATCTGAGTCACTGCGTTCGTCGTGGTGTTGACGACGAATAGACCACCCTGATCGCGGGTCGCATAGATGGTCGTGCCATCCGGGGTCATAGCCATACCCCAGGGTGACCCGGACACCGGAATGGTCGTCGTAATCGAGTCGGTCGCCGTGTCGATGACCTCGATCTGGTTGCTGCCGTAGCTGGCGACGTACGCGGTCGAACCGTCCGGCGAGATGACGATCTGCCGCGGGACCGCAATGCCGGTGATGGTGCTGGTGACGGCATGGGTCGCGGTGTCGATCACCGACACCGAGGCCCCGTTGTAGTTCGAGACGTAGGCCTTCGCGCCGTTCGGGGTGAGCGCAACGAACTGCGGGAAGGCCCCCAGGCCACCGATCGTGTTGATGACCGTGTTGGTGGCCGTGCTGATCACCGACACCTCGTTGTCGCTCGTGAAGGTCGGGGGCCCCGGAAGCGTGATCGTTGTCGCGTACACGGTCGAGCCGTCGGGGCTGACGGCAATACCTTCATGAATGCCGGCGATCGCGATACTCGACACCGTGTCCGTCGCGAGATCGAGGACGTAGACCTTCCCACCTGCTTGCGAGTCGCCGATGTAGGCCTTGGTGCCGTCCGGGGTCATCGCGATCAGCCGAGGGGCGCCGCCGGTGTTTATCGTGATCGGGGCGGCGGTTGCCGGCCCGGCCCCGGTAACGAGCGCCGCCGTCGCGAGTACCGCGACCAGAGCCGACGGCACCCAGAATCGACGGTTCAAATCCGCACGCCCCTACGCAGCTGTCTTACGCGGAGTAATCAAAATGATTGCGGAGCGCAGCGTACAGGCGTCCTCGGGCGGAGCTGGGGTCAGTGGGACGCGGTGTGATCTTGCGGTGATCGCTGATTGCGGCCCTGAGCGCCGCGGCGATGATCCGCCGCCGACCTGATCCATCGCGACGATGAGCGGAGAGAAGTTCAGCCCTCGAAGTATTTTCAAGAAAGTTATTGCTTGAGCTATCTTTTAAAGTTAAGTTCGCGTAAGTTTCCTCGCGACGTCGGCCACAGGGGGCAGCCGTTGGAGCACCTAGCGTCGCTAGGTCTTCAAGTCAGCTTCACCGCCATACGCGGTGAGTGGGGGAAGGAAACATCGCATGAATCGGATTGCACGCAAGATCACCGTGGTGGCGGCCGGTCTGGCCATCGCGGGCGGCGGCTACGCGTTCCTCGCCGCGAACAGCGTCTCGGCCAGCTTGGCCGGTAGTGGCGAGGCAGCCATTTCGGGCTACTCGGTATCCAACATCCACTACACCATCGACACCGGCCATATCGGTAACTACAGCGAGAACTCGGCCAACATCGCGTCAGTGAGCTTCACGCTCGATCACCCGGCGGCTCTGGCCAACGTCAGCGCGGATTTCGTCGGCTCCTACGAGGGCCAGGTCGCACATTACGACTCGTGTGCTCAGACGACCGGCTTCGGGGATCTGCAGCACTTCACCTGCGGCCCGACCGGCAGTGAGGTCAATCTCGGCCAGGCCGTCAATCTCGTGGTCAACGCCGCGCAGTAGTACCAGCTCTCTACGGCCGCGGGGGCTGGTCCTTTATCGGGCCAGCCCCCGTCCGCCTCAACTTCTCAAGTGGGTGGTGTGATGAGCGTCAGCGCCGAACCGAGTCTCCGGCCGGCTACGTTCCGTCGGCGTGCGCTTGTCGTCGTGGTTCGGATCGCCGCCGGACTCTGCCTGGCTGCCATTGGGGTCCTGGCGTTCTTCCAGATCGCGCCGACCGCGCTCGGCGGTCCGAACAGTTACGTGCTCACGCACGGCACCAGCATGTTGCCGACCATCAGGTCGGGCAGCCTCGTCGTGACTCACCGCGAGTCCTCATACCGCGTGGGCCAAGTCGTCGCCTATCACAACGCCGATCTTCATACCGTCGTGCTGCACCGCATCATCGGCCGGGACGGCGACAAATACATATTCAAGGGTGACAACAATCCGTTCGCCGACTTCTACGAGCCGACCAAGGCTGATCTCGTCGGCGTCCGAGTGTTGGACGTTCCCAGCGCCGGCCGAGTGCTCCTCAGCCTGCGCAATCCCTTCGTGGGAGCCGTGATTCTGGGTTCCCTCGTGGTCTGGGCCCTCTGGGACACGGGCGACGTCCCGTCCGAGCGCCGCAATCAGGCCGCGAGCCGCTAGCAGCCCGAGCGTCCGACGCCGCGGTGAGGATTGAGGAGCGGGCCGAGGCCGTAGGACGGATCCCGCGAATCTGCCGTCAGGCCGAGGACGGAAGCGATTCCGCCCGCCACGAGCAGTAGGAACACGACGAGAACGATCATGACCGAAGTATTCGCGCGATCGATCGTCACCGCGATCCATTTAATGGTCCGCCCGACCAGAAGTGCACTCCCGTTGCCAGAGCTCTTAATCGTTGTTGATGTGCCCGGCGCAAAGTGCGGCCAGTCCCTCCGCACCGCTCAGCGCAGTGAAAGTCACCAATCGCCACGGTCAGTGCGCGGTCCGGTGACCTCGTCCGAGGAATACGAAGGTCAGCCCGCCAACCAGTAGGGCACATGCCAGCAGGCAGGCTCCCACGATCGCGAAACCGGTGAACGCAAGGCCACCGCCAGCGGCGGGGGCCGCCGGCGCCGTGGTGAGTGCATCGATGCCACCAGAGGGCGAAGGCAGGCCCGGCGAATCGGTGTCGCTCGCCCCGATCTGTACCTGGATCTGCTCGCCGGATCCGGTCGATTGAGAGCCGTCGGCTGAATCTATCGTGGCCGCCGCTTTCAAATCAGGCTGCGCACTTGACGGACCTGACAAGACAAGGAATGCCGCTACGGCCAGCACCGGCATCAGGACCACCATTGCGATCCAGGCTATGGCCTTGTGCATGCTGCCTTCCGGTTGAAACCCATTACCCGATTCGTGGGCGTCCTGGACTGATTGGCCGTCAAAGTGACCAGCGTGACGCTACGGCAGCGTGAACCTCGGCGAGCAGCCAGCGATGGGCGCTAAACGCAACACCTGGCCAAGGCGAAGTTACGGAGGGGTGAATGCAGCCGCGGCGTCGACGCAGCCGCGCAGAACTCCGAGAGATCAGACGATGGGACGTAGCCCACCAGCTGACCGGTCTGGTCGGTCTGAGGCTCAGGGACGCTTGGTCGTTTTCGGTCGCCTGACCTTCGCCTCGGTGTCGCGGCGCAGCTCGATGAGCTGCCCCGAGATCCGAGTTCGGGCGAGCTTGCTGAACACTTCCTTCGGCAACTTCGCCGGCAGCTCGACCAGTGAGTGGTCGACCTGGATGTCGATGTGCCCGAAGTCCTGGCGACGCAGTCCGCCCTCGTTCGCCAACGCACCGACTATCTGAGACGGGTTCACCTTCTGCCGACGACCGACGCTCAGCCGATAGACCGCCAGCGGGCCGGAACTGTCCGGTCGGTCATCATCGCGCTTGGCCCGCTCGCGACTGTCGCCGTCACGTCTTTCGCCGCCGCCCTTGTGACCTTCCCGGCCTTCGGTGCCGCGTTTATCACCGTCGCGGCGCGCCCGTTCGCGTTTGGCGTTCTCGTGTTTGACGCGAAAGACCGGCTCGGGTTCGGGCTCGAGCAGAAGTGACCGTCCGTCTTGAGCCATGACGGCGAGGGCAGCGGCGACGTCGGCGATCGGCACATCGTGCTCGTGCGCGTAGTTCTCGATCAGGCTTCGGTACAGCGCGGTGTCGGAGGAGGACTCGGCCAGCTGTTCGGTGATCGAGTCGGCGAACTTCGCCATCCGACGGGTGTTGACGTCCTCGACCGACGGTAACGCCATCTCGGTGATCGGCTGTCGGGTCGCCTTCTCGATCGCGCTGAGCAGGTGCCGTTCGCGAGGCGTCACGAACAACAGCGCCTCGCCGGTTCGGCCCGCGCGGCCCGTCCGCCCGATCCGGTGGACGTAGGACTCGGCGTCCTGCGGGATGTCGTAATTGACCACGTGGCTGATTCGATCGACATCTAGCCCGCGGGCGGCAACATCGGTGGCGACGAGGATGTCTAGGTCGCCGCTGCGGAGCTGGCCGATCGTGCGCTCGCGCTGCGCCTGGATCAGATCGCCGTTGATCGCGGCAGCGTTGAAGCCACGCGAGCGCAGTCGTTCCGCGATGTCATCGGTGGCCGACTTCGTCCGGACGAAGACGATCATCGCATCGAACGGCTCGACCTCGAGGATGCGCGTCAGGGCGTCCATCTTGCGCGGATAGGAGAGTTCCACGTAGCGCTGGCGGGTGCCGGCCGAGGTAACCGTCTTGGTCTTGACCGAGATCTCGACGGCATCGGTGAGGTGACGCTTGGCGATGCGCCGGATCGGCGGCGGCATCGTGGCCGAGAAAAGGGCCACCTGCTTCGTCGCCGGAGTCTCGGCCAGGATCGTCTCGACGTCGTCGTAGAAGCCCATCTTGAGCATCTCGTCGGCCTCGTCCAAGACCAGGAACCGAAGCCGACTCAGATCGAGCGTCTTGCGCTGCAGATGGTCGATCACCCGCCCCGGCGTCCCCACCACGATGTGCGCACCGCGCCGCAGCCCGGCGAGTTGGACGGTGTAGCTCTGGCCGCCGTAGACCGGCAGCACGTGCACGCCGGGCAGGTGGTGGGCGTAGCGACCGACAGCCTCGGACACCTGCAACGCGAGTTCGCGGGTGGGCGTCAGGATGAGCGCCTGCACCTCGTGCTGGGCCGGATCGAGCTGGGACAGGATAGGTAACGCGAAGGCGGCCGTCTTGCCGGTACCCGTCTGAGCCAGGCCTACGACGTGCCGCCCGGCCAGCAACGGCGGGATCGTGGCCGCCTGGATGGCCGAAGGGCTCTCGTAACCGAGATCGGTGAGCGCTCGAAGAATCGGCTCGTCCAGGCCCAGGTCGACGAACGACGGTTCGGCGCTCGCGTCAAAGGTCGTCATTTAGCTCAATCGTAGGCGCTGAGACCGGTCGGGGCGGCCGGGAACGAAACTTTGGGCCAGCCGGCTTCAGTCAACGGTGACGGCGACGCCGAAGTCCTGTGATGGCGTCCCTCTGCCGAGGGCTCACTTGCCGATGATAAGAGCGAGGAGGGTGTCGACCGCGGTTTCGAGTGGGCGAGTACTGCGCTGCACCTGGGCGAGCAGAAGCCCTCCTTGGAGAGTGGCGAGGAGGGTAGTGGCGAGGTCGTCCGGGTTGATGTCGGATAGGAGTTTTCCGTCGGCATCTAGGGATCGCAGTCCATCACTGATGACGGTCGCCCACTGGTCGAACCCGGCTGCGATGAGCGCCCGGGCCTCGGGGTCGTTCTCGGCCAGTTGGCCACCGAGCGACCCAAGCGCGCAGCCTCCCTTTCCTTGGGTGTGCGTCACCCCCTTGATGATCATGTTCCGCCAAGCTTCGACTCCCTTCGCGCTGGCGAGGGCCTGCCGGTTGTTGGCTGACGATGGTGTCGGCTTGGTAGTCGATGACCGCCTGGACCAGGTCGTTCTTGTCGGGGAAATAGTGGTATAGCTGCGAGCCGCTGACTTCCGCCGCCACCTTGACGTCTTCCAAGGTGGTCGCTGCGACCCCGCGTTCGTGGATCAAGTCGGCGGCCTTCTCAATTATTCGTGCTCGGGTGCGTTCCCCCTTGGGGGTCAGCCTCGGCCGCTCGCCGGTGTCGTCAACCATGCCACTCATCCTAGCAATTTTGAGTTTGACAGCCCAGTTTGGCTATGTGATAGTGAGTTGCACAACCCAGTTTCGAGGAGAGGGCCAGCAACGCAATGACTGATCTAACGGACCGGACCGCGCTTATTACCGGGTCAACGAGTGGGATCGGCCGGGCAACGGCCATCGCCTTGGCCGCCCGTGGCGCTCATGTACTGGTAGTCGGACGCGACGAGCAACGGGCCAAAGACGTGGTCGCCGAGATCGAGCGCAGCGGCGGCAGCGCAACGTTTAGGCTCACGCTCGTTGGTCGACCTCGAATCGGCCCGAGCGACTGGTCGAGTGGGCCATCGAGGCGGCCGACGGGCACGTCGACATCCTCATCAACAACGCCGGCGTCGCCTTGATGGGACCGAGCAGCGCAGCCAGCGAAGCCGACTTCGACGAGACCTTCGCCTTGAACGTCAAGATTCCGTTCTTCCTCGTCGCATCACTGGCGCCAGCCATGGCCGAACGCGGATGGGGTTCGATCGTCAACGTCTCCACAATGGTCGCCAGCTTCGGACAGCCCGGCATGGCTCTGTATGGCGCGAGCCGAGCAGCCCTCGAACTCTTGACGAAGGCCTGGGCCGCCGAATACGGCGGACGTGGGGTCCGGGTCAACGCCGTTGCCCCCGGCCCGACGCGCACCCGGATGATGGAAACGATCCCGGAAGAGATGGTGAACCACCTCGCGGCACTGGCACCAGCAGCTCGCGTAGCCGAGCCCGAAGAACTTGCCGCGGCGATCGTCTTCCTCGCCAGCAACGATGCCAGCTTCGTCCACGGCGTCACCCTCGCGGTCGATGGCGGCCGAGTAGCGACCTGACGCTGCTCGGCGGTGACGCTTCAAGGTGAAGACCCAAAACACAGATCGCAACGAATACTAATAACCAAGGAGTTTTCACATGAGCGCATACCTAATTGTCGAATTCACGGTCAAGGACCCGGAGCTTTATCGCGAGCAATACGCCGCCAAGGCTGGGAAGACGGCTAAAGAGTACGGAGCCGAGCCTCTCGCAAACGGGAACTGGGAACTCCTGCACGGCGATGGCTCGCTCACTTCAGGAGCACTCATGCGGTTTCCCGACCATGAGGCCGCCATCGAGTGGTACAACTCGCCTGAATATCAGCAGTTGATCGATATCCGGGGTGTCGCGATGGATGCCCGTTTCAGTTTGCTCGACGGCCTCCCTACGCCCGCCGCCGACGTGCGGCAAGCCGTATGAGCGCACCCGGCGAGAAGACGGTGCTGATCACGGGCGCCAACGCCGGGATCGGCAAGGAGGTAGCCCGGCAACTGGCGTTACGTCCCGAGATAGGGCGGATCTACTTGGCGTGCCGCAACCGAGGTCGGGGCACAACGGCAAAGGCCGAGCTTGAAGCGGCGACCGGCCGGCGCATTTTCGATGTCGTTGTCATGGATGTCGCCGATCTGGGTTCGGTCCGAGCTGGCCTTGCGGCCATCGACGGATCGGTCGACGCGTTGGTCATGAACGCTGGTGTCATTGGCCCGCAGTCGATGGAGCTTGACCGCTGACGGGGTCACCAAGGTGTTCGCGACGAACGTTCTTGGCCACGTCGTCCTCCTCGAAGGGCTCCTGGCCGAGGGGCGGCTTGGCGAGGTTGCGGTCTTCGCCGGAAGTGAAGCAGTCCGTGGAGTTCCGAAGTTGCGGATGAAGGGGCCTTCCGTTCGTCTCAACCTCTGCCGATGAACTCGCCACCGTCATCGACGGCAGCTACTTCGCCGGCAGGAAAGCTGACTTCAACCTCGCCTTCGCGCAGGCCAAATACATCGGGGCCCTGTGGATGGCCTACCTGGCCCGTCAGCACCCCGACCTCCGCTTCATCACCGTGAGCCCCGGGAACACCACCGGCACCCAAGCCCCCAGCGACCTTCCCCTACCGATGCGGGTAGCCGCCAAGTACGTCATGCCCGCCCTAGGTCTCGCCCACAAACTCGACGTGGGAGCGAAGCGACTGGTCGATGGTGTCACCGACCCGAGCCTGTCCAGCGGCGTGTTCTACGCCAGCGCGGCCAACAAGCTCACGGGTCCGTTGGTCAACCAAGCAGACTTCCTCCCCGACCTTGGCCAACCCGTCCTTTCAGGACCACGCCAACGAGGCCATCCACCGCTTCATCACCTAAAAACATTCGCGCCCGGTATGAAACATGCATTGGCGTCGACGGGGCGAAGCTCGCCGAAACACTGTCGGTCAGCAACCGAAGACCAACGTCAAGCCTCAACCGGACGTAATACAACGTCATGGTGGGCCCTGCGGGGCTCGAACCCGCAACCTACGGATTAAAAGTCCGCAGCTCTACCGATTGAGCTAAAGGCCCGGTAGCTTCGGCCCCCATTTTTGCGGGGCCTGCAACACGTGCAGTCGCGCTATCCGGTGTCTCGGTGGTCCGCGTCCGACCGTGCCGGCCGGCGTGCGGCTGTACGTGTCACTAGTGATCGTAATGGTCGGGTGACCGCGGCTCCTACGGACGACCGCCCGCGGGACCCGCAGGCGCCACATCGGCTGTCGATCTCGCCCCGTCCCGATCGTCGTCTAGGTGATAGTCGCTGCTGGTTGATCTTCGGCCATCTTCCAGGGAGGACCTGCCCTCGTGCCGTCTCGAACATGGGAACTCATCCACGCCGAACGTCGCCAGCTCGTCGACGACCTCGATCCGCTCTCGGCTGAGCAGTGGTCGACGCCATCTCTGTGTCCGGGTTGGAGCGTGCATCAGATGCTCGGCCACGTGCTCGCGCTGACGAAGCAGACGCCGCCGAAGTTCTTCGTCAAGATCATCAAGAGCGGAATCGCGCGCGCGGATGCCCACCACCTGACGAGCCCGGATTTAAGGCGCTACCGGCACACTGTCAGGATCATCCGGACCCGGCATCGGCTCGACCGGAGCCGGCGGCAGGGTCTCGGGGGTATCTGGCAGCAGCGGTCCGGCATCGTCCGGGACGGGCTCGGCCGGGTTGATCGGCGGGTAGTTGTCGGGGTCGGGCCCGGGCAGTGTCATGCCGCGTCCGTGCGGCGCACCTGCAGCGTCGCGTGGGTCTCGCCGGCGAAGGTGCCGGTCGTGACCCGCGTGACGGTGAACGCGGCTCCGTCGTGGGTCAGGGAATCGGCGCGTTTAGGCAGGTCGCGGCGATCCATCTCTTCATCCCAGCTAACCGCGGCCGCCGATCCGGCGTCGCCGGCTTCACCGTCTCGGACTGACTCCTGTACCACGAACTTGACCCGCATACCTCGACAGTAGAGCAGCCCCGCGGCGCGTGTGCATTTACCGCAGCAGCCCGATCACCACTGCGACATCACCGGGATGATCTCTTTGCCGATGATCTCGATCGGGGTCAGCGATCCGGCGTTCTTGACGCCGGAGTGCACCCCGTCGAACCCGAGCTCGTGCAGCCGATGCAGATCCTCCAGCAGCGCCGGGACCTTCTCGCCGTTCTCGCCCAGGTCGAGCCGGTACAACGCCGTCTTGCTGATCTGGTCGTAGTCGCGTCCGAGGTCGGCGCAGTGCTGGCGCAGAACGTCGAGCTTGTGCTTCGGCGCCTCGTCGTCGAATCCGGGCTGCACGCCGATATTGCAGGCGTCTGCGTACTGGGCGACCATCCGTAGCGTCTTCTTCTCGCCGCCGCCGGCGACCATGATCGGCGGACGCGGCCGCTTGATCGACTGCGGCACGTTCAGCGTGCTCTCGAGCTGGTAATGCTTGCCCTCGTACGGTCCGTCGTTGTCCGACCACATCTGCAGGCAGATCTGCAGCGCCTCCTCGAGCATCTCGAAGCGCTGGGCCAGGGGTGCGAACCCGAGACCGAGGCCGGCCGCCTCTTCGGCGTTCCACCCCGCGCCGATGCCGAGCGCGGCCCGACCGTTGGAGAGCACATCGAGTGTGGTGACCTCTTTGGCCAGCAGCCCCGGGGAGCGGTAGGTGACGCCGGTGACGAGGGTCATCAGGCGCACCCGCTTGGTGATCGCGGCCAGGTAGCCGAGGGCGGTGTAACCCTCGAGCATGTCCCATTCCTTGGGGCCGTTGATCGCGATCTGCCAGACGTGGTCCATGACGGTCAGATTGTCGAAGCCGACATCCTCGGCCAGCGTGGCGAGCTCGGCCAGGGTGGACGACATCTTGGTCGGCCCGCCGTCCCATGTGAACGTGCCAATGTGCAGACCGAGCCTCATATGCGCCGCCATCGTCAGGCCGAAGATTGTTAGGGACCCGAAGTTTATCGCCGACGCCGGGCCTGCTCAGCTGATGGTCACACCGGCCGCAGAGATAGAGATGACCTGGCCCGGATGGATCAGCGACGGGTTGGCCCCGATCACCGCCTTGTTCGCGTCATACAAGAGCGCCGTAACCGTGCAGATGGAACCAGGCGGCGATGATGCTCAGATTGTCTCCGGGTTTGACGGTGTAGGTCGCAGGGACGGGCGGCGCGGTGGCCGAGGCCGAATCGCTCGATGCCGCCGACGCCGACGGGTCCGATGAGGACGCGGGGGTCGGGACGGCCGAATCGACCGGCGCGGCTGGTACCGACTGGCTGGTCGCCGCGCTGGATGACCCGCCCACCGCCTGGTCCGGATGACTGCGGTGCCCGGTCGTCAGCCCGACGATGGCCGCAGCCAAAGCGATGACTGCCAGGACGGCCGCGGCCACCGCCAATGGACGGCCCGAGCGTTTTGGCACCGAGCGATGAGTTCCGGTCACGCCACTAGCCCCCGATTATCAAGCGTTGCCGGCACCGTACCCAGCGTGAGCAACCGGTAACCCTCGAACGATCGGCGGACCCGGTCAAGGGTGCTTCTAGGCTGCGAAGCGTGGATGTCGAGCTGCGGATCGAGGGTCAGGTCGCCAACGTGGCCGTTGCCGGTGAGGTCGACGTGGCAACTTCCGATCGGTTCCGGGAGTGCTGCGAGCTCGGCCTGGCCGACGCGACGACGACCCTGCGGATCGACCTGTTCGGCGTCACTTTCATGGACTCGACGGCCGTCGCCGCGCTCGTCCACGTGCAGCGCCGGGCGAACGCAGCCCAGCAGGTGGTGATCCTCGAGGACTTGCAGCCGCAGGTCCGACGGGTGTTCGACCTGACCGGGCTGACCGA
Organism: uncultured Actinomycetes bacterium; assembly: GCA_963730855.1. GTDB lineage: Bacteria > Actinomycetota > Actinomycetes > Mycobacteriales > Jatrophihabitantaceae > CAVSTK01. The sequence goes on along the minus strand of CAVSTK010000005.1, from coordinate 58 downwards.
CTTCTTCGTCATCAACTAGCGGTGTCCGCTGGGGCGGTCAGCCGGAGGATCATCCAGT
>CAVSTK010000004.1:0-195712 GCA_963730855.1 uncultured Actinomycetes bacterium | reverse complement strand
CCGGATAGGTCACTGGCCCGTCCCTTCATTCGATGGGCGGGATTCTGGCAGCGCGCCCTACCCGCGTCAACGGTCCGGCGGCGCACCGGGGGCGACCGAACGCCGCTCTGGCCTCGCTCGGGTTGGAGTTACTATCCAGCGGGCGGAAAGGATAAAGATCCCGTGACTGGTGCGCGAGAAAAGACGGTCCCGATCTCCTCCGTCGCCGAGTACGACGCGGTCGTCGTGGGAGCCGGATTCGCCGGAATGTACATGCTGCACCGGCTACGCCAGCTGGGTCTTTCCGCTGTCGTCCTCGAGGCCGGTTCAGGCGTCGGCGGAACGTGGTACTGGAACCGATACCCCGGAGCGCGGTGCGATTCCGAGAGCTACTACTACTCGTTCTCATTCGATGAAGAACTGCAGCAGGAGTGGGCCTGGAGCGAACGCTATGCCGGCCAGGCCGAGATCCTGCGCTACCTCAACCACGTCGCCGACCGCTTCGACCTGCGGCGCGACATCGTGTTCGATTCGCGCGTCAGCGAGGCCGTATTCCATTCCGATCGCAACACCTGGACAGTCACGGCCGACACCGGAGCGCAGTACGCAGCGCGATTCTTCATCACCGCCGTCGGCTGCTTGTCGGCGGCCAACATTCCCGAGATCCCGGGCTTGGACGAGTTCGAAGGCGACTGGTACCACACCGGGCAATGGCCACACGAGAAGGTCGACTTCACCGGCAAGCGGGTCGGCATCATCGGTACCGGATCGACCGGCATCCAGGCGATTCCGGTCATCGCCGCCGAGGCCCAGCATCTGACGGTGTTTCAACGCACCCCGAACTACAGCATCCCAGCGCGCAACCGACCACTGCGTAGCGATGAGAGCGCGGAGATCAAGGCGGGGTACGCCGACATCCGCGATATTCAGCGGTTGACCACCAACGGCCACCCCTGGCTACTGAACGACGAACTGGCACTGGCGGTGCCGGCCCAACAGCGCGCAGCAACGTACGAAGCCGCGTGGGCAATAGGCGGCCTTCGAATGCGGGCCACCTACCAGGACATCCTCACCGACCTCGCCGCGAATACCACCATCTCGGACTTCATCCGCGACAAGATCCGCGAGACCGTCACCGATCCCGAGACCGCCGAGAAGCTGATCCCGCTCGATCATCCCTTCGCCACAAAACGCCCGCCGATCGACAGCGACTACTTCGAGACCTACAACCGTCCCAACGTCGATCTCGTCGATCTGCGCGCAACCCCAATCGAAGCAATCGACGCCACCGGGATCCGGACGACGGCCCAGCACTACGAGCTCGACACTCTCGTGTTCGCGACCGGTTTCGACGCGATGACCGGTCCGCTGCTGGCGATGAACATCAGCAACGACTCGGGCGAGACGCTAAGAGACACGTGGCGGGACGGACCGCAGACCTACCTCGGCCTGCAGGTCGCCGGCTTCCCGAACATGTTCACCATCACCGGGCCGGGCAGCCCATCTGTTCTGACAAACATGCCGACGGCGATCGAGCAGCACGTCGACTGGATCTGCCGCTGTCTGGAGTACATGCGTGACAACGGATTTGTGCAGATCTCAGCACTCGAAGCGGCGCAAGAGTCGTGGGGCGCCGAGAACCAGGCGGCAGCGAACCGCACCCTATTGCCATTGGCCGAAAGTTCCTGGTACCTCGGCGCCAACGTCCCCGGCAAACCGCGCGTCTTCATGCCGTACGCGGGTGGCCTCGCCAGCTACGCGCGCCAGTGCGAACACGTCGCCAGCGAGCGGTACACCGGATTCACTTTCGCCTGACTGCCCGACCGCGCCGCAGACCTACCGGGTCGCCCTGGCCGGATTCGGCGGTTGAACATCGCGTGAATGGGTACCGTGAGGGCAGCGACGGTTACAGCTGCTGGGCACTTCCAGGCGGTGTCGTTCGAGCAGCGGAGGTTTTCCATGTGGTGGGTTGTGGTTCTTATTATTGTCGTCGTGCTGGCGCTAGTGGTCGGCGCGTTCGTCTTGATCCAGTCCCGGCGACGACGCGGTGGAGTGATCGTCGACCCTAGTCAGTCCGTTCGCCCGCGCCGTAGAGGTGGCCGAGCATGAGGTTGATGCGCACTTCAGAGATAAGCAAGCGCCCGGTCGTAACGCTCGCCGGCGAAGACGTCGCCCAGATCAAGGACATCATCTACGCCGCCGGCGGCGGCGAAGTAGGCGGATTCACCCTGGCCGGACGTGGGATTTTCGCCGGCCCGTTGAAGCAGAGCCTGCCGTGGACGTCGGTCGGAGCGTTGGGCGCGGACGCGGTGATGATCACCGACGAGAGCGTGTTGGTCGCCACGTCGGCTGTCCTGGATTCATCAGCCGCCTCGGGTGGGTCGGGTGGGAACGTCCTCAATTCGCAGGTGCTGACCGACACCGGCATCGACCTGGGCAAAGTCATTGATGTCATCGTCGAAGTTCCCGACACCCACGGCGGCCAGTGCGACGTCGTCGGGTACGAGATCGAAGCATCCGAAGCCTTAGGCACCAAAGGAACCAAATTGCTGATCCCATTGCCTGACACGCTCGCCGCTTCGGGTGAACACCTGATGGTGCCCGCGGCCGCTAAGGACTTCGTTGCGCAAGACCTGGCCGGATTCGGTGCCGCGGTAGCCGCCTTCCGCGCCCGACTGGATGAGGCCCGCTGATGCGTTTCACCGACGCCGTCGGCCGCCAGGTCGTCAGCACCTCCACCGCCGCCACCGTCGGCAAGGTCGACGAGTTCGTCGTCGACCCGCAGCGACAAGCCGTCGTCGCTGTCTTGCTGAAGAAGGCCGACTCGGGCTCGACGTTGGCCTGGTCGGATATCGCAGCGTTCGGGGCCGATGCAGTCACGGTGGCTAGTGCCGACAATCTCACCGAACCCACGCCAGAAATCGCCTCGCTCACCGGCAAAGATCACCAACTGATCGGCAAGCGCGTCCTGTCGACGGCGGGCGATGACCTCGGCAAAGTCACCGACGTCGACTTCGACCCGGCCACGGGGTCCATCACGAACCTGCTCCTGCCGGGCGCCGAAATCGTCGGCGCGCGCTTGATCGGCGTCGGCTCCTACGCCGTCGTCGTCCACGTCGGATAGTTCCCCAACCGTCCACACCGAATCGTCCCAGTTCACCGAGTAGATCACCGACCGATCCGCGTCGACCAGATCGCGCTAACGACGGCCGCGGTCGTGCAGGATCAGGTAGACGATGCCCGCGATAACGCACGCGACGATCAACACTCCCAGCACGATCGTCTCGACGACCGGAACGCCGGTGCGACCGGAAGCCAAGTCGTTGGCGCTGGCCGTCGCGGCGAAAGTCATTGCCATGAGCGAGAATTCCCGAATCCGGGCCCCCGCACGCCGTCGCGATCGGTCGAACCCGGTGATCCGCGCCACGATCGATGACTAGCCGATCGTCCACGGCGGCGCACTCTGTTTCTCCGTCTTACCGAGTGGCGTCGGTCGCGGCCGGCTTCGACCGTCCCCGCGCGCGTCGCGTGGAACTCAGCCACCGATGCTCGTCCTTCTCCGCCTGAAGCTGGGCGTTCTGGGCCTCGAGATCGAAGACCATCGCGATGCCGGCCAGGTTGAGTCCCTCGTCGAGGAGGTCGCCGATGCGGCGGATTCGGGTGACATCGTCGGAGCTGTAGAGGCGGGTGCCGCCGTCGGTTCGGTCCGGGGTGATCAGTCCCCGAGCCTCGTACAGCCGCAGCGTCTGGACCCCCATGCCGACCATTTCGGCGGCGACCGAGATGCCGTAGACGCCTCGGTCGCTGGCCGGCTCAACCACGTTGGTCCTCTCGTCGAAATTCTTTGCGACTGCCTCTTGCATCAGTGTGCCACCGGTGATATCAAATATCTATAGCGCAAGCCATAGATCACCTGGTCCGTGGCTCATAGGTAAGCATCAGTCAACAGATTGGTGGAGGTGGTAACGATGCTGATGCGCTCAGACCCGTTCCGTGAACTGGACCGTCTCGCCCAGCAGGTGTGGGGCAATGACGGCACGCTGGCCCGTCCGTCGGCGATGCCGATGGACGCTTGGCGGGAAGGCGAGAGCTTCCACGTCGAGTTCGACCTGCCCGGCGTTGACCCGGCCAGCATCGACCTCGACGTCGAACGCAACGTGGTCACGATCAAAGCCGAACGGCCGGGGCTCGACTCCAACCGCGAAATGATCGCCAGCGAACGACCCCGTGGCGTGTTCAGCCGGCAACTGATCCTCGGCGACAACCTCGACACCGAGCGCATCGACGCGAGCTACGACGCCGGCGTCCTGCAGCTGACCATCCCGGTGGCCGAAAGGGCGAAGCCCCGCAAGATCACCATCGGCACCGGCACGAGCGGTCATCACGTCATCGAGCCGGACGCCGCGAACTCCGATCGGCAACCCGTCAACGCCTGACCAGGGTGCGACGATGACAGCCTCGACTGTTGAGACCATCAACTGGGGATTCGTCGAGATCATTGTCTCGGACGAGGACCTGCTGAATGCTGAGTTTGCGGCAATCATGTCGGCCGAGTGGCCTGCCACCGACAAGCCCACGCCGCCGACGCAACACCGGCGCGGCCACATCCAGCACAGGCGCCAGTGCACGAGGCGGCGACGCGCGGCCGCGAGATCGATCCGCAACGACGTCGACCCCGAAGTGCAGGTACTGACGCTTGGTCCCGGGAGCGTTCCCCGCCCGTTCGGCTGCTTCTGACTACCCAAACCCGAAGGTAGGTGATGGCATCGACGAAGACGACTCAAGCCACGTGAACGCAAGACGGACTACCGGTCTCGCCCGCAACTATCGAACCGTGCGCCAGCGGTATCGCGCACCTGCTCGTCAGGCACCCAGATAGCGGGCCGGGCCGGTAGTTCGCCGTTTCTGGCACCAGCAGCTCCGTGCGACTAAGCGCCCTAAGCGCCCTAAGCGCCCTAAGCCTCACGGCGCCGCTAAGCGTCGCGCGCCGCTAAGCCTCGCGCGCCGACGCCGGACTCAGTGGCGGCTCGATCGTGAATACGTCGCTGAGCGATGTCAGGGCCAGCACGCGCAGTACGGCGTCTGATGGCGCGGCAAGGATGAGTCTCTTGTCGTGCGATTCGGCGGCCACCCGCAGCCGAACCAGGGTCCCGATGCCGGTGGAGTCGATGAAGGTGACCTCAGCCAGGTCGAGGACCAGGGTCAGGACGGCCGGATCGGCGAGGGCGTTGAGCCCGTCACGTTCGACGGCGGGAACCGTGCTCAGATCCATCTCGCCGGATACGCGCAACTCGTACCGGCTCTCGGCTGGTGCGCTGGGCGAGTGACCCGTCATGTGCCGTCCTTTGCTGTCGGCGTCGAGTCTAGGGCCCATCGTCTCGGCGGCCGCCGCGAACGAGTTACCGGTGGCAGGCCAGCGCGGACGTGAGCAGGACGGCGACACCGATTTCGGCCCAAACCTGCTTGCCAACCTGATCGCCGGGATGGGGTTGAACGCCCCAGGCGTCGGACAGCGACTGCGTGATCGCTAGGCCCCGACCGCGACTGTCGTCTCTGGCGGCGGATTGCACCGTGGGCAGACCGGGCGCGTCGTCGTCGACGGCGATGCGCAACTCGTCGCGATGCAGGACGAGGTGCACGGTCGTGGCCGCGGCGCCGGCGGTGACGGAATTCGTAACCAGCTCACTGATCACAAGCGTCACGTCGTCGACCAAGGCGGCCCGTTCAGGGCGATCAGCCAAAACACCGGTCAATTGCTCGGTGCAGAAGTGCCGCGCGTCGCCGGGCGATCGGGTGTCGGCCGCAAACTGCTGCATCGCGTCCCAGCACATGGTGTCCTCTCATGACGCACTACTGCTCGAGCGATGCCGTGGCGCTATGGCGGTTACTACCCATATTCACGCTGGCAATCACTTCGACGGCGCAAGTGCTGGGCCAGCGCTGGAACCGCGACGAACCGGACGCCTGCCTTCGACCGTGCGGCCACGCCGGGTAGGTTGACCGCGCGACGCACGGCGGCCCCGCTCACGGCAAGTCACAGCAAGTCACAGCAAGTCACGGCAGCGCACGGCGAGGAGTGGTGACCATGGTCGAGACGACTGGCGGCCCGATCGGCCGTCTACTGGTCGCGCAGCAGTCGGGCGACCCGGACACGATAGTGGCCTCGCTCACAACGGCGAGCGAGACTGTCGATGGGACGGATCTGACGCTGTATCTGATCGACTACGAGCACACGCTCTTGATGCCCTACCCCGACCCCGAATCCCCGGAGCACCGTCCTGAGGTCGCGAGCGTGGACGGGACCATGGCCGGAAAGGTGTTCCAGTCGGGGACAGTGCTTGCCGCTGATCGCGGGACGCGGTGGCAGGTGTGGGTACCGGTGCAGGAACGGGCGAACAAGCTCGGCGTGCTGACGCTGAGCGTGCCCGTCTTCGATGAACGGGTCGAACAGTTCTGTATGGAGTTGGGGTACGCCGCGGCCTACCTGTTGATCGCCAGCGCCCATTACAGCGACCTCGCCCATCTGCTGCGTCGCCGCGAGGACATGGACCTGGCCGCCGAGATGCAGTGGTCACTTCTGCCGCCGCTGTCCTACGCCAGCGCCGGCACCACCCTCGCCGGCCTGCTCGAACCGGCCTACGAGGTCGGCGGTGACTGCTTCGACTACGCCGCCAACGACGGCCGACTCGACATGGCGATTTTCGACGCGATGGGGCACGGCCTGACCAGCGCGATCCTGGCGTCCCTGCTGGTGGGCGCGTATCGCCACAGCCGCCGAGCCGGTCAAGGCCTCACCGAAACGGCGGTCGCGGTCGACGCCGCCGCGCGCGCTTTCCCCGGCCCGATCACCTTCGCCACCGCCGTCTTCGCCCAACTCGAGCTGACGACCGGCCGCTTGTCGTGGCTCAGCAGCGGCCACGCCGAGCCGATCATCGTCCGCGGCGGCGCCACGCTGGCATCGTCGGAGGTCGCCGCGGGCGTGCCGATCGGGCTGGGGGCGCTGGGTCCGGTCGCGGGACCGCGAAACGAGATCGCGCTCGAACCGGGCGACGGCATCCTGCTGTACACCGACGGCGTGACCGAGGCCCGAGACCCGGACGGCAACATCTTCGGCGAAGAACGTCTGCGCGATCTACTCGCTCGCGAACACCACGCCGGCGGACCGCCTCAGGAAGTCATCCGCCGCCTGGTCCGATCGGCGCTCGACCACTCCCAGGTCAGGCTTCGCGACGACGCCACTCTGCTCTACATCCGCTGGAGCCAGGAAAGCCCGTAGCGGACACGTAGCGCTAGACGATCGTGCCGAGGTGAACGTCGCAGTAGGTTGCGCCGAGCCCGGGGTGCCCACCTCGCTCGCACCAGCCGATACTTTCGGCACCTGAGGCGTGCCGGTCGCGATGAACCACGCACAAAGCAACGGGCGGACGCACGGGCTGGTTGGGATGGGTGGCGGGGAGTCGTACCCGCTCGATAGCCCGTCGCTCGCAGCGAAAGCATTGCCCATTTGCGGCCTCCGAGTGGCTGAACGTCGCCGCCGATTCGGCCGCCGCGTAGTCGGACTGTGGCGACGTTTGCACGAGGTGGAGCCGTCGGGCGTCGCCGTCGATGCCTGCGTGGTTTGGATCGCCAGACGATGTGGTCACAGCGTCGAGTCGTCTTGGCCGGACGTCGTTCCAGATCTCGGCCGCGGACTCAAATTGTGCACGCCGAGCCAGGCGCTGGCCACAAGGATGACTGTGCCCCCGACCCCCACGCAGGTGCCGATCCCGTCGGCCAGGCTAAGCCCCACGGACAAGACGAGCAGCCCGACTACGATCCCACCGAACGCGAGAAGCAGCCCGGCAGCACGGCGCTCGACTGACGAGGATGACCGAGCGTCACTTACAAACTCCTTTTCGAACTCCCGCAGGACCAGCCGGTCATGTTCTGAGGTCGCCACGACTATTTCGCTGCGCCATCGGAGTTCGCATGGGCGGCACCGTTCTTGGTCGCACCGCTGTGTGCCGCCGGGGACCCAGCAAGGGACCCAGCAACGGACCCAGTGGGTGAGGCCGCGGCGGATTCGCGAGCCAGGAATGAGCCGAGTTCGGCGATGGTCGTCATCAGCGGAGCCGGGAAAACAACGGTGGTGTTCTTGTCGACGCCAATCTCGACCAGGCTCTGCAGGTTGCGCAGCTGAAGCGCCAACGGGTGAGCCATCATGATGTCGGAGGCATCACCCAGCGCGGCCGCAGCCAGCGACTCGCCCTCGGCGTTGATGATCTTGGCCCGCTTCTCGCGCTCGGCTTCGGCCTGACGGGCCATGGCCCGCTTCATGCTGTCGGGCAACTGAATATCTTTCAGCTCGACCAGCGTCACTTGTACACCCCACTCGACCGTCGCGACATCGAGGATGGCGCGGATATCGAGGTTGATCTTGTCGGTCTCGGCCAACGTCTGATCGAGGGTGTGTTGGCCGACGACCTTACGCAGCGTGGTCTGGGCGATCTGGTCGATCGCCGAGTAGACTTTCTCGATGGCGACGACCGACTTCACCGCGTCGATCACCTTGAAGTACGCGACCGCGGATACGTCGACGCTGACATTGTCACGCGTGATGATTCCCTGGGACTGGATCGGCATCGTCACGATCCGAAGCGACACTCGGTGCAGCACATCGACGAAGGGAATGATCAGCCGGAAGCCCGGCGGACGCTCCCCAAGCACCCGGCCAAGCCGGAAGAGCACGCCCTGCTCGTATTGCTTGATGATCCGAGCGGCCAACGCGAAGCCAAGCAGCAGGACAACGGCGATGACGACAACGACGACGATGAATACCTTCATGGGGCGCTCCGTAGGTGGTGACCGCACAGTTTGTTCGCGCGCTCCCGTTCGGCAGCGCGCGATATAAAGGGCAGGACCGGGGTCATCGACTCGCCAGGCAAGACAGGCTGCAAAGAGGCGCACATATGAACTGGACTGCGCTGATTGGTGACCGCGCTCGGCACTCGTACATTCATGCCGGGTTACGAGCGGGAGCTCTTCCGTCAAATGGTCGGCTCGACGGCAATTCCAGGCTGGCTGGTTTTCTCAACCACCAATGACGCTACGCCGCATCCGCCACCAATGGTTGTTACAGGTTGCGGCGCGAAGACCGTAGCGTGTTCGGGGTGAGCGCAGAGTGCGGGGGGTTCTGATGTCGTTGTCGGTGGCCGATGTGCGGCGCGCCATGGAACAGCTCGGCGAGCTGCGGTTCGGCAGCATCAGCATCGATGACGCGATGGACCGGATCGTCGCGGACGACGCACGCGATCTTCGATGTCGACGGCGCCGGCCTGATGCTGGCCAACGAGGAGCAGCAGCTGCGAAGCGTCGCCGTCTCGGACGAGCGTTTTCGAATCCTCGACAAGCTGCAGATCGATCACGACGAAGGTCCGTGCGTCGCCGCGTTCGAGGACAAAGAACTGGTCTGCGTCGAGGATCTGCACGACGAGCCGCGGTGGCCGCGGTTCAGCCCGGCGGCGCTCGACCTCGGCGTCCGCGCGGTGCTGGCCAGCCCGATTCCGTACAACCAGCAGGCAATCGGCGTGGTCGGGGTCATCTCGGCCGACCGTCGGCCATGGTCACCCGAGGGCGAGCTGGCGTTGCTGGCGTTCACCGACCTCGCCGCCCTGTTGATCGCGAGCATGCTCCGCGCACAGGAACAAGGTGAGCTCGCGACCCAGCTGCAAGGCGCGCTGACGTCACGCGCCATCATCGAGCAGGCCAAAGGCGTGCTCGCCGCGCAGCAGCAGCTACCCGCACGGGAGGCCTACCAGCAGCTGCGGGATCAAGCGCGGCGAGAGCGCCGCAAGCTCGCGGAGGTTGCGCAGCAGGTCGTCGACTCGGCGACGTCGGCACATTAGGCCCCTAAACATCAGCCCACAAACATTCCCGGACGGACGGTTGTGATGCTGGCCGTTCTTGGGTATATGTAGAAGAGCCGTCAGCGATAACGCCGCCCAGACCCCGCAGCGAATCCTTGACGTCGTACCGAGGCCCTCGCGTCATCACCGATGATGTCGCCCCCTGGCGCCGGTCACGACGACAACAATTCGATTCGTCTGGAGTCACCATGATTATTCTCGGCATCGTTCTGCTCATCATCGGATTCATCTTCAAAGTGGCCATCATCTGGACCCTCGGCATCATTGCGATCGTCATCGGGGCCATCCTTGCGCTGCTCGGCTTTGCCGGTCGCGAGGTCGGCGGTCGCCGTCATTACTGGTAAGCACTGAACCGGTAGGAGCTCGCGGCGGTTCCCGATGGACGGCACCGGGACCGCCGCGAGTTGCGGCAACCGATCGTCTGGACACCTAGCGCTTCTATGCCTAGAGTGACTATGTATGGTGGAGAAATCGCCGGCAACGAATGTGGACCTGTTGTTGATGGGTGTCCTTCGGGACGGCCCAGCCCATGGTTATGCGATCATCTCCGCGCTGCGCGACCGCAGCGATGGCGAGTTCGACCTGGCCGAGGGCACGGTCTATCCCGCACTACACCGGCTCGAGCAGGCCGGCCTGATCGACAGTTCACTAGCTGTCGCGCAGGGACGGCAACGGCGGACCTACGCGCTCACCGCCCGCGGCCGTACCGAGTTCGCCGCCCGACGACGGGCTTGGCAGAGTCATGTCACCCACGTGCAGGCGGTGATCGCGTGAGCGATTCTGCCATCGAGGAATACCTCGACGATCTGCTGCGCAATGTGCGCGCGGACGCGAGGACGACCCGACGGCTACTTGCCGAGGCAACCGACCACCTCTACGCGAGCGCCTCGTCGCTGCAGGAACAAGGACTGTCGCAAGCGCAGGCCGAGGCCGAGGCGGTCCGACGATTCGGTCCCGCAGCGCCGATCGCGCGAGCGACGAACCCTCGCCCGCTGGTCAACCTGATCATCGAAACCGCGCGCGGGGCCGTGTTTCTCGGTGCCTGCGGGCTGATTGCGGTGGGCATCAGCGGCGTGGTCGCTTTAGTCATGAACATCGCGGTAGGGCGTTCGTTCGTCGGCGGAGTCACGACATTCCCAGGCCTTGGCCCGGGACCCTCCGCCGACGAGGTCGCCGACGATGCGGTCGTCCTGCGGGTCATCGCAGGAGTCGTCGGCCTGATTGCTCTGCTCGGTTACCTCGGCTGGCGACGATTTGATTCACATCGCGCAATCTTGCCGGCCGGGCTGATCGACGCCCTCGGCGCCGCCGCCTTCGCCGCAGCAACAATCGGTCTCACGGTCGCAGCAATAGACCAGGCAGCTCACACCGGCGCACCCGGCGTCGGCTTCGCCGTCAGCGGCGCCGTCGTCGCCCTCCCCGCTGCCGCGTACTTCTGCTGCCGAGCGGCCCGAAGACTGCTAGCGCAAATACCGGCCGCTACTTAGTCCCATTGGGCGAAGCTGACCGTGATGACCAAGCCGCCAGAGGCGCCGGCGATCGCTTCGATGCGAGCGCCATGGATCGAAGCGATCGAGGCGACCAGGGCCAGTCCCAGGCCGAAGCCATCGTGGCGGGTGCGATCAACCCGACGGGCTCGGCGTACCCCGGAGGGTGGCGAGGCCGCGGCTCAGGGGTCCGATCAGGGGGATCCCGGAGGTGGCAAGGCGGCCCAGTGCCGATGATTGCGCGAAACGGCTGGAAGGTGAGGTTGCCGGTGATCGCGGTTCGTGAGTTGAGCAAGTCCTACGGGTCGGTCCGGGCGGTGGACGGGCTCACGTTCGATGTCGGCGGCCGGTCGGGTCACCGGTTTCCTCGGCCCGAACGGCGCGGGTAAGTCGACGACGATGCGGATGATCGTCGGCCTGGACCGCCCGTCCGCGGGATCGGTCACCGTGAACGGGCGACCGTACGGCGACGATCCGCCGCCCGCTGCATGAGGTCGGCGCGGTGTTGGAGTCACGCGCGGTCCACGGTGGGCGAAGCGCGTTCAATCACCTGCTCTGTCTGGCCCAGAGCAACGGAATTCCGCGGTCGCGGGTCGCCCAGGTGCTGGACATGGTCGGTTTGGACAAGGTCGCCCGGCGCCGCGCCGGCGGATTCTCCCTGGGGATGACCCAACGGCTCGGTCTCGCTGCGGCCCTCCTGGGCGATCCGCCCGTGCTGCTGTGCGATGAGCCGATCAACGGTCTAGACCCCGACGGCATCCTCTGGATCCGGACCCTGTTGCGGGGGCTCGCCGCGGAAGGCCGGACCGTGTTCGTCTCGAGCCATCTGATGAGCGAGATGGCGTTGACCGCCGATCACCTCATCGTGATCGGCCGGGGCCGACTGATCGCGGACGCCTCGACGACCGAGATCATCGAGCGAAGTTCGCGGAACTCGGTGATCGTTCGATCACCGGCGGCCGCCCAACTCACGACGTTGCTCGAATCGCGACACGCGCAGGTTGCGGTGGACCCGGCCGACGGGGCGCTGACCATCACCGGCATCGACGCGGTCGGGATCGGCGACCTGGCCGCCGCCAACAACATCGCCCTGCACGAACTCTCGCCCCGGCGGGCATCGCTGGAAGCGGCGTTCATGGAGCTGACCCACGACAGCGTCGACTTCCGACCCGATCCGGCGGCGGCTTGATGACAACGACCGCTGCTCACCAACCCGTCACTATCGGGTTCGGCAACGTGCTGCTCTCGGAGTGGACGAAGTTGCGTTCCGTTCGCTCGACGTACTGGACCGCGGTGGTCGCGGTCCTCGCCACCATCGCAGTCGGCGCCCTCATCAGCCACCAACAAGCCAACAACATCATCACCGGTAAAGACAGCCTCGACGGATTCGACGCCACCATCACCAGCCTGAGCGGCATCTACCTGGCTCAGGTCGCGGTCGGCACACTCGGCGTACTGGTCATCAGCTCCGAGTACGGCACCGGCATGATCCGCGCGACCATGACGGCCGTACCGCAGCGGCGCGCCGTCCTAGCGGCCAAGGGAATCGTGTTCGCCAGCTGCACCCTGGTCATCGGCGAAGTCCTGAGCTTCGCCGCATTCGGGATCGGCCAGGCATTGCTGCGTTCCGCGCACGCCGGCGTATCGCTGGGCGAACCGGATGTGCTCCGCGCGACGATCGGCGGCGGGCTCTATCTGACCGGCGTCGGATTGCTCGGGTTCGGGCTGGGTGCACTTGTTCGGCACACGGCCGGTGCTTTATCGGCGTTCTTCGGCGTCCTATTCGCAACGACCGCTTTAGCCGACCTCCTACCCACGACCTGGCGCAACCACGTCATCAACTACATGCCCGCGAATGCCGGCAGCCAAATCCTCACCGTCATCCCCACTCGTGACGCCTTGGCTCCCTGGACCGGTTTCACCGTCCTGTGTCTCTACGCCGCAGTAGCGCTTGTCGGCGCGGCAATCCTGGTCACCCGGCGCGATATCTAGCGCCACCCGTAGGCGACCCCCGCAGATCGGAATCCCAGGTCAGCGATCGAACGCCAGCAGCGCGCGAACCAGCATGAAGAAACCGCAGGCAACCGTGAGCGCACCGACAACTTCGATGGGGCCGAAGCCGTAGCCCACTCCCAGACCGAAGACCACCATCCCGGCGACGATGGTGGCGATGCCGGTCGTCACCCGCAGCCAACGCGCCGCGACGGGGTCGGGCGGTTGGTCCGCCACCTAGTGCGCTCGAGCGGGACGCGCGTCGATGGCGGATTCATCGATCGTCACCAGGTGCTCGCTCGTCCACACCGCGAGGGCCTCGGCCGCCGCCGCAGCCTTGATCCGGCGCGGCGAAGACGGATCTTCGGCCAGGTCGGTGAACCCGTCGGCCTGCAGCCGGGCCCGGATCTCGTCCTCGCTCATGGCGGTCGCGCCCCAGTCGTTGTACGTCCAGTCGAGGTCCTTCTGAATGCGCTCGCGCGCCACGCCGATGCCCATCGGCTGGGCGAACAGCTGCGCGCCGTCCTCGCGCAGCTCGGCCCATTGCGGTGACGCCACCGCACGGTGCAGCGCCGGGAGGTCGTCGAACCACACCTCCGTCCACCCGTCGTGGCTCTGCCCGCCGCCGGCGAACGCGGCCAGCACCGCGTGGTTCTGCACGTAGCGCCGCAGACCGGGAACGCGCGCGCCGATCGGACCGTGCACGTGCTGCCAGTGCTCGAAGAACTGCTTGTAGGTCAGTCCCGGCAACTTCGAGGCGATGAAGATCGCCTTCACCATCTGGGGCGTGGTGGCTCCGTCGACGATGACCCGCTCGGAGGCAATCACGCTCGCGCTCCTGCGATGAATCGGCCAGCCGTCGGTGCGGTCGAAGAGCTGCCGGTCATCGGCCCGCACCGCTTGCGCCAACGCCAGCACCATCGGATCCGCTCCGCTCTTGCGGACCGAACGGCGCGATGTCGTCATCGTCGAACCAGAACATCGACACCCCGTCGAAGCTCGGCGCCGGATCGAAGCCGTAGGACTCGGGCAGGGTCAGGTGCTGGACGTAGCGGCGCAGGCGCTTGGTGTTCGCGTACAGGGGTCCGTGCGTCTCGGCCCAGTATTGATGGAACTCCGCCAGCGTCGCCCGGTTCGACGGATGACGCTGCGCGGGTGCGAGGACCTTGATCACGGCAACCTCCTCAACGCCACAGCCGCTCGGACGCCAGCCGCGCCCCTTCACTGAGCGCCGCGAACTTGGCCCAGCCCACCTTCGGATCGATCTCGCGCGCGCCGGCCTGCGATGCGAAGCCGCAGTCGTTGCCGATCATCACGTTTTCGCGCCCGACCAGGTTGGCGTAATTGACGGTGATCTCAGCGATCAGTTCCGGATGCTCGACCCAATTGGCCCCGTTACTGAGCATGCCGGGAATAATGATTTTGCCGTCGGGCAGCGTCACCTCTTCGAACGCGTGGTAGTCGTGCAGATGACGCTGATTCATCACCTCGAACGAGATCGCGTCCGCGTTTATCTTCAACATCGGCCGGACGAAGTCCCGCAAATGCAGGTCGTAGATGTGCGGACCCTGATTGATCGAATAACACGTGTGGTAGCGAATCCGGTCGGACGGAATGTCGCGCAGCGAGTAGTTGATCAGCTCGACCGCCTCGGCCACCCGTCGATCGCGAACGTCGGCGTCGAGATCGCGATGGCCCCACAGATTGACCGCCGCCGGGTCGTCGAGCTGGATGATGAAGCCGGCGTCGATGATCGCGCGGTACTCCTCGTGCACGGCATCGGCGAGCGCGGTCAGGAATTCCTCCTGCGAGGAGTAGTACTCGTTGCGGTGCCCGGCCAGGCTGGTCGGCAGCGCGGCTGACATGAACGCCTCGACGTAGGTGCGACCGGCCAGTGCCGCCTTCAGGTTGGCGATGTCGCGACCCAGGGCCTCATGGCCGACGTAGCTGATCGGACCCCGACAGACCAGTTGCGTGGGCGGGCTGAGCATCGCCCCGAACATCGCCGTCCTGAAGTACCGCTCGTAGTACTCGGGGAACTCGTCGACCTCGCGCGAGATGCTGTTCAGGTTCAGCTCATGCGGCAGCGCCTCGAAACCGGCGATCCGTTCGACCAGGTAGGACGTGAACCCGCTCTTACGCTGCTCGCCGTCGTTGATGACGTCAAGGCCGGCCTCGAGTTGCCGCGTCACGCAGTCATCGACCGCCGCCGTCACCAACGACTCGAAGCGGGCCTCGTCGTAGGGCTGGTCGTTTTCCTTGGCCCGCATCAGCTCGATGAGGTCATCGGATCGAGCGATGCTGCCGGTGTGCGTCGTCAGGATCCGTTCAGTGCTGCGCTTCACTCGCAAGTCACCTCCGCACGGGAGCCACCTCCCTGAGGGTGCGCCCCAATTCGGCCAACCGTACCGCCGTGCTCGGTACACGCCGAAGCGCCCGCCCTTCGGGTGAAGGACGGGCGCTGCGGGTGACGAATCGAGTCGATCAGCCAGGTCAGCTGGTCGGGCTGTACACCACCGTCAGGCCGTCGGACTTGGCCGTCGTGATCACGTACGGATTGGCCGTCATGCCGAAGGACTGTCCGGGCGTGAACTTGTATTCAGCCTGGGCGCCCACGTAGGACGTGCTGGCCAGCGCGGTCTCGGTGGCCTGCCCCTCGATCGAGTTCGCCGTCGTCATCGCCTTGGCGATCAGGTTGACCTGGTCGGCCCCGGCGGTGACGGTGGCGAAGTTGGTCGACTGACCACCGTTGGCCTTGTAGATGTCGTACAGCTTGGTCTCGTTGGCCTTGATCGTCGGGTTGCTGACGTTCGGGTACACCGCGGCCTGGGCCACGACGCAGTAGACCGGCGTGTAGTTGGCGCCGGCCTGCTGGCAGGTCGTGTTCGAGTCCTGGAAGATCAACGGCTTCTTCAGGCCGAGCGTCGTCGCGTCCTTGGCGAAGATGATGTTCAGCGGGCCCGAGGTGTTGGTGAAGATCGCGTCGGTGCTCGACATCTGCTGCAGCACCGGCGTCGTGCTGGTGGCCGCGTTGGCGATCTGCACGTCCTTCGTCGTTACCCCGGCGGTCTTGGCGGCGGCGTCGACGTTGGTCTGCACGGCCTGGCCGAACGGCGTGTCACCGGTGATGTTGCCGAGCGACTTCGCGCCCTTCTGCTTGGAGAAGTAGTCGACGACCACCTGGGGAACGTAGGTGTTCTGCGGGAAGGTGGTGACGCCCCACGGGGACGACAGCGGCAGCGTGCCGCCACCGATGAACGGCACCTTGGCCGACTGGACGATCGGGATCACGCCCGAGATCGCGGCCGACTGGAATCCGCCGATGATGGCCGAGACCTTGGTCTGGCTGATGAAGGCGTTGGCCAGCTGGATCTCGTTCGAGGCCACGCACTGGGTGTCCTTGGTCTGCAGCTCGACCTTGTGGTGCAGGATGCCGCCGGACTGGTTGAGCAGGTCGACCGCGATCTTGGCGCCGTCGACCAGCGGTGAGTCACTCGCCGCGAGGTAACCGGTCTGGCAGACCTCCTGGCCGATGATCACGGGATCGCCGGTGAAGCTCGGCGCCGACGAGCCGGCCGACGCGGCGCTCGACGACGATGACGACTTGGACGACGACCCGCAGGCCGTCAGCACCAGGACGCCGGCGCTGAGTGCGGCGACACCGACAACCCAGCGCTTCGCTGTATTCATTGTTGCCATTCGTTGTCATCCTCCATTGTCGTGGCGGGACACTCCGCCCCCCGCGCGACGACAGTGCGCGAGGTATCGCGGGCGATACTTCACCGCAGATTTATGATCCGGAAGCCAATGCGCAAGATTGAGACCATTTAGTGACGTAGGATCGTCCGACAATCTGACAAATTCCTTAGCCAGAATCACCGTTGCCGACCTGCGGCGAGTCGCCCCGGTCAATCAGGGTCGAAGACGAAACTGCGCCCGGCGGGACGCACCCGACCGGTCGATGGCAGCGGAAAGTGCGCCGTGCAGAGCAGTGTCGGCTCGGCTGCGATCTCGGCCAGCAGATCGTGCCGCGAGCGGGCCGACTGGGCCATGTCCACATCGCGGGTCATGCAGATGTCGGGGTGCTTGACCTGGATCGGCGAATGCAACAGATCGCCGGTGATCACCGCGCGGCCATCGCCCCCGTCGACCCGCACGACCACGTGGCCGGGCGTGTGCCCGGGCGTGTGCTGCAGCCGGATGCCATCGGCCAGTTCGGCGTCGTGCGGCACGACCTCGGCCAGTCCCGCGTCGAGGATCGGGATGACGCTGTCGGCGATCGCCGGGACGGGCGCACGGTGGTGTACGTCCAGCCAGTACTCGAGCTCCTCGGCGACGAACAGGTACCGGGCGTTCGGGAAGGTCGGCACCCACTGCCCGTCCACCCAGCGGGTGTTCCACCCGACGTGATCGCTGTGCAGGTGCGTCGAAACCACGACGTCGACGTCGGTCGGCCGCAATCCGGCGGCGCTCAGGTTGGTCTCGTAGTAGGGCAGCTCCTTCAGGCTCCAGCGAGGGAACTGTTCGCGGACCTTCTGATTGCCCACACACGTATCGACCATGACCACCGCGGTCGTCGTTCGCAGCACATAGGACTGCACGGCCACCACGAGTTCGTCCTCGTCGCTCAGCGCGCCCTGCTCGCGTAGGGCCGCTCGCTCATCGGCCAGCACCTCAGCCGTCAGGGTGGGAGCAAAGAAGTCGGCCGCGTCGAACATCGGCTGCTGCTGCTCGATCACCCGCTGCAGGGTGATGCCGCCGAGATCGAGCAGTCCGGGCGGAACGCTCACCGGGTCGGTCGGAGGGGTCATACGCATTAGTCTCGCCGAGCAACGTCCCGTCCACTACGCCAGGGGAGCACCGTGTCCGCGTACCGGCCGATCATCGACAAGGCACCCTTCGAGAACATCATCATCGCGACCTGGCACGACATCGATGTCGGTGATGCGACCGACGTCCAGCATTACTTCACGCCCGATGCCCGACTGATATTCGGTACGTCCGCGCCCATCGTCGGCCGGCAGGCAATCCACGACGGGTACCAGACCCGCCGCGCTCAAGGCCCTCGCTTGTCGCGGCATGTGGTCAGCAACGTGTTCGTGACCAGTGGCGACGATCAGACGGTGCACACGACCTGCTGCTTCCAGCTCTACGCCGGAAACGGGGTCGCGCCACTCCCCCATCCGGAGCCGATTGCGGTAGCCGAACAGCTCGACCGGTTCGTCCGGGGCGAGGACGGCCGGTGGTTGATCGCCGAACGGCGAATAACCACGTTGTTCGCCGATCCGACCACCGTCTTCAACCGGCCGCCGTCACCGCCGGCTGGATGAACCGGACGGTTGCGCAATAGACCAGGCGGCCGGCCGCTAGTGCGCCAGGTTGACCTGTTCCCGGTGGTGCTCACCCTTCTCGATGAGGTCGACCAGGCCGAGGGCGTAGTCGGCGGCGGATATCTCGCCACCGCCCTCGGGTTGGACGGCCACCTCGCCGCCCAGCCGATAGCTACCAACGGTCTCGCCGGGTGCGTAGGCGCCGAATCCGAGCGGGGGGCTGACGAAGACCCAGTCCAGGCTCGCGGGTGTCTGCGGCAGATCTTCGATGATGAGCGCGGCTCCGGCCCGGATCTCGCCGTGCAGCTCGGTCGGGACCTTGCTGAGATCGGTGACGAAGCGGTCGCCGCCGGGGAACGGGCGCAGCGAGGAGAACCCGCCGACGACGAATAGGGACGCGTGCGCGGCATCGGCGAGCCGCGCGATGGAGCGGTTGACCTCGCGGAAGCTTGCGGCCAGATCGCCTCGGGGAGCAAGCGCGGCCACCACTACGTCGGAGCCATCGATGAACGCCGAAAGGGTTCCTTCTTCAGCGACGTCGCCCTGGACGTAGGTCACGTCTGGGATCGGCGCCTCGGGGAGCGAGCGACTGAGCGCGGTGACCTGGTGACCACGACGGGCGGCCTCCGCGGCGATGGCCGAACCGGTGTAACCGGTGCCTCCGATGACTGCGATCCGTGACACTGCGAGCCTCCTTGCGCGAAACGACGTCGGACGACGCTGCGAGATGCAACGTACGAGCGCGGCTCGGCAATTCCCGTGAAGGCAGGTCAGCAGGCGGGCACGGTCGCGGTAGTGGTGCCGACCAGCAGGCAGTACGAGCTGAGGTCCCACGCGAAGTCGGCCGGGCCGCCGGCATACGGGTCGCCGCCGAGCGGCCCGTACTCCATTCCGAAAGCGATCGTGTCGAGCCAGTGACTGCTGCCCAGCGACGGCCACCCGTAGTTGTGCTCCAGTAACGACCCGACTTCGGACAACGCCGAGCTCAGGTCGACTGCGACCGTCCCCTGCCTGGTCGTATTCGCGGCACTCGGAATGAGCCAGATCGTTCCGCCCCAGGGCACCGTATGTCCGTCGCCGTGCACATTGCTGACGTACACCGTCATCCAGCTCTGGTCGGCGCTCCTGACCACCCCGTCGACGGAGTAGGGGACCTTCACCGCGCCGACGATGAGACTGTCGGGTAGCAACGCCTTGGCGCCGTAATCGGTCCAGATCATGACCTCGAGCGTCCCGTCCGTCTGACACGGTGTGGTCGTATCGGACGGGCTGAGCCACAGGTCGTAGGACACGTTGTAGGTGACCTCGGCGGCCTGGGCGTCGTAGCTGGCCCGGCCGACGAGATCGGAGGGGATCGAGTCGAGGCGCGCCGGCAACCGCAGCTTCGAGGACTGCGCCGGCGAGGTCGCCGCGTGACACTGGTCGATTCCGTACAGGACGCTCGGGTACCCCCGAACCCAGGTGTTGGCCTGCGTGGCCAGACAGTTCGTCGCCGTACACGGGGGTGCGTCGCTGAGGTTGCCGCGCACGGCCAGCGCGCCGTCGGCGCCGACGGACATATTCACCGAACCGGTCGCCGTCGATGCGCCCCCGAGGTTCCATTCGTCGCCCGCGAGTTGAGCCGGGCCGAGCATGGGACCCGCCGCGGCGCAGCCACTCGGGCTGCGTGGGGCGACCGGACAGGCGGCCGACCAGTCCCAACTGCCGCCGGCCGAGGCTGCGGACGGCACCAGCGGGATGCGTTTGGCCGACGGGCCCGACTTCGCCGTGGCCGTGGCGGTCGCCGATTGTCCGCACGCCGCCAACACCCCGGCGATCAGTAGGCCCCCGAACCCGGCCGCGATCAACCGCCGCAACCGCGGCCGTCCCCTACCGCTGGCGAACACCACGCATCAATGCGGCGCAGCGGTCGTCACCGGCGTCGCGACACCCGACGGCGCACTGACGATCGGGCCGAACAGCGGTGCATTGACTTGCGAATCGGGCCGGGAGCCGGCGAAGACGGCGACGGCCGATCCACCCAGCACCGCCAGTATCAGGGCGCCTGCGAAGCCCAGCGTGGCGAACGCCGGCAGCCGGCGCCGGCTGGCCTGTCGCAATATCCGCGCCTCGTACCGAGCCCGGTATTCCTCTCTCGACACCTGACGGGCCCGGACGTTCCACAGCGCGGCGATCGGCGTGCACAGATAGACGCTGGCCTGCACCACGATCGTGAAGATCAGGACGGCCGGCGGGTGGGCGAGGGTTGCCAGCACGATGGCCGAGATGAACAACGAGGAGGCCAACAGAGTCTCGACCCGGGCCAGCCGAAGCGCCGTCCGGATCGGGCGATGAGACGAATCCGTCTTGGACGTGCGCAGGAAGACGCCCTCGCGATGCGTCAGTCCCTGGATCACCGCCAGCGCCGTGATCCAACTGGCCGACAGACTGATCGCCAGGCCCATCACCGCCCGCCGCCAAGTCACGGTCGTCCAATATCGAAGGGTCCAGGTCATGGTCACGGTGGCGACCAGGATGAGCGACATCGGGATGAGCGAGGAATTGCCGCCCAGCGGCATCAGCGCGAAGCTCGAACCGGAGACCAGCAGACCGGTGACCACGAGCAGCAGGAGCGCGAAGCCCAGCATCAGCAGGTCGCGGAACCAACCCAGCGAAGCCATCAGATAGTCGCGGCGCATCGCCGACGTCATGTGGTTGTCGGGCGAGCGATCCCACGGCATCAGGCTGCGCCAGTGCAACCGCAGGATCTGCATGGCCCCGAAGCACCACCGGTGGCGCTGGGTGTTCAGGCCGGCGAAGGTGGGCGGCACGACGCCGCGGCCGAAACAGCGCGGAATGTAGAGCCCGGACCAGCCGTCCTTAAGCACCCGCAACGACGCCTCGGTGTCCTCGCAGATGCACCACTCGTTCCAACCGCCGACCGCCTCGAGCGCGCTGCGGCGGAACAGCCCCATCGTGCCGACGAACGGCACGGTGTCGCGTTCGTTGCGCGAGGACATCACCGATAGATAGAAGCCCTGGTATGAGTCGACGCAGGCCTGGTAGTAAGCGCTTCCCTCGTAATCGCGGTTGCTTTCGCAGGTCTGGACGAAGCCGATGCGCTCGTCGCAGAAGTACGGCGCGACCTCGGACAGGTAATACGGCTTGACGATGTCATCGGCATCGACCATGCCGATGATCTCGGCCCGCGGATCGGTGTATTCGCGCAGCGCCAGGTTGACGGCACCGGCCTTGTAACCGGGCCACGGGTCGACGTGAACGAACGTCACCCGTTCGCGATCACGGCAGTATTCCTCGACCGGCCCCCAGACCGCGGGATCCTTCGTGTTGTTGTCGAGCACGACGATCTCGAAGTTCGGGTAGTTCTGGGCCTCCATCGACTTGATGGTGTTGATCAGGATGTCGGGCGGCTCGTTGTAGGCCGGGATGTGGATCGACACGAACGGCTGGTGGGACGGATCAGCGATCGGGAACGGCCGCGAGCGACGGGTGCGCGTCATGACATCGCTGACATAACTGATGTTGGAGTTCCACACCAGGAATGCGCCGAGATCGAGCAGCAGGAGCAGCGACGCGGTCAGCGTCTCACCGATCGACTGCGTCGACTTCGCAGCGACCACGGCCGCGAAGCCCAGGAAGGTGAACCCGGCGGCCGCGTAGGACGCGAAGAAGACGTTTCCGATGATGCTGCAGTCCGGGCGAAGCGCGATGACGACGACCGACAGCACCACCAGCGGCAGCGCCGCGGTCTCGACCCCCTTGATCGGCAGGCCCCACAGCAGATTGGTCAGATAACTGGCCATGACGGCGATCGCCGCAGCACCGAGGGCGCCGATCGCGACCTCGGTGAACCGCGAACCGGTCCACCGAAGTCGCGTGTCGAACTTGCGCGCCGGACTGAGCACCAGCGCCGTCGCGACCATCAATTGCACGAAGCTGAGAACGAACAGGTCATAGAGCTGAAAGCTGTGCAGCATGAAGCTCGGTCTCCCTAGACGAAGTGCGTGAACGGGTGACCGCCACGCCAGGTGCTGGCTACGACCTTGCCGACGATCGAGGACGCGGATATCGCCCCGAACGCCCGCGAATCGCACGGATCGGTCCGGTTGTCGCCGAGCACGAAGTACGAGTTGGCCGGCACCGTCATCGGCGGTATCCCGGTCGGGCCGAGCTCGCCGAACGGCACGTTGTACCAACCCGGTTCGCTCAGAAGCGCCCCGTCGATGTAGATGCGCTGGCCGTCCGACCAGATCCGTTGGCCGGGCAGTCCGATCACCCGCTTGACGAAGTCCCCCGACCCGGTCGCCGGATCGGCGCAATCGAATTGGACCGGCCGGTGGAACACGATGACATCGCCGAGTTTGACCGATCCCGTCAGCGCGCTCGGGCGCAGGACGAGCACGTTCGTGCCGGCCTGGATCTCAGGCACCATCGACGTCGACCGGACGACGTAGGGCTCGATGACGAACGCGCGCAGACACACCACCGTCGAGGCCAGCAACGCCAGCACGACCAGCCACTGGAGCAATAACCGACGACGACGACGGATCCGGCTCGGGTGCTTCTTGTGGATGACCGGTGTCGGCCGCGATTGGGCCCGCAGCGTGCTGGCGTCGAAGTCCAGCCCACGCAGGCGGTAGTCCACCCGGCGGGCCGTCGGTGGAGCGACGACCGGCGGCGGGAATGCCTTCTCCTTCTGTCCGCTCTCGATCGTCATGCGATGTCGACGGTCGCGACGGCTGCTTCCCTCGCATCCGGCCGCTCAAGGACGCGCGAGGCCAGCCCGGCCGCACCCCCCTGGGGCAGGGCAGTGGCCGCGAGGTTGGACGGACGACGCCCGCTGCGCAGCGTCGACGCGATCGCTGCGAGCCGGGTCCGCGCAGTGAACCGGACGGTCGCAGCGGACTCGATCGTCCCGGTCGCCCAGGCCGCGCGAGCAGCACGAGCCGCTCGGGTTGCGTTGGCCGCCCTGACGCCCAGGCCGCGCGAGCCGGCCCACCGACCCGAACCGGCCGAGCTGCCCTCGGCACCTTCGCTTGTTTCGGCGCCTTGGCCGGCCGAACATCGATCGCCCAGGCGCGCCGCTCCGCCATCGACAGACCGGTCCACTGCGACGGCAATCGCCGGATCAGCGACAGTCCCGAAGGCTGGGCGTCCTCCTCGGACGGCAGCTCGGCACCCCACTCGGCCGCCAGCGCCACGGCCTCGTCGTAGGTGATCTTGGTGCTGCTCGCTTCGTAGGGAAGGTCGAACAGCCCCGGATCGTCCTGCCAATCCCGACGCACCGGACTAAGCGCCTGATAAATATCTGGCCACCGAACCCGGGCTAACAAGAAAGGTTCGGATTGATTCTTGAGGACGAGATAGTCGATTTCTCGCATTGATGCAGTCACAGAACGCACCGCATTACGCATACCGCCACAGCTACCCCCGTAGACTGGCCGATGTAATCCCGATGTAAGCGAGCAAAGATTGGCAGTACGCGATTACTGTCCAGTGAAAATTGAATGAAGCATTTATTTCTCAGGCATCTATTTCTGCGTTTACTTTCCTAAACGTCATTAAGTCGGCGCTAATTACCGCTTTGCGTACGGAAACGTCCACCCGACTCGACGATTTCAATGCCCTCGCAGCCCGCGGCCTTCCAGGCGGCGACGTCGGTCGAGGACTCTCGCGTCGCGGTGAGGCCGACCAGCCGGCCGGCTGAGGTGCGGCTCGCATAGCTCGGCAGGGCGCTGACGGACGGCTCCGGATCCGTGGGCGACGCTTTCGATGAACGTCGGTGCCGACCTGCCACGAACCCTCCATTGCCGATGAGCTGGTCGCTCGCAGGAGAGATCGGCCGATGCAACGGCGGCTTGAGGACTAAACGGCTCACTGACCGCTTTGTTCGGAGCGCTTCATCTCAGCTTCGAAGATGTGCTTGCCGATCCCGCCGGCGGCCTCGCGGGCCCGCTGCTCGAAGGATCGGAAGACCTGCCAATAGTTCTGGTCGTAGTCATCGACCAGCTCGAACGTCCACCGGCCCGAGACGACGTTACGGCCGACGAGCTGCGAGTCGATCTCGTCGGCCGCGTCACCCAACCCGGCGTCGCGCATCATCCGAGTGGCCTCCTGCAACGTCAGATCAGCGCTGCCGGACAGCCGATGGAACCGATACAGCGAACCACGGGCATCCTCGACGATTTCGAGGGCTTCAGAGAGTTTGCCGAGGGCCGCGACCGTCGCGTCAGTGACGCCGGCCGGGCGTTGATAGGACGGGTCGGTCACGCTGGCTCCTCGCGGCTCGCAAACTGTCGGCTGCGAACCGATGTACCCCAAACCCTCGTCACCCAACACGCCGGCGGCGCTCAGATCGCCGGTCAGCGGCTCAGCGCAGTCTCCTCTGACAGCCGACTGAGCTTCGCCGGATTGCGCACCGCGAAAAGCCGGCTGATGCGCCCGTCCTCGAACGCGAAGCCGATGACGGAATCGACCGCGCCGTCGACGGAGATCACGGCGGCCGGGGCGCCGTTGAGCACAACCAGTTCGAGCACGGCGCTCGGGACGAGCCGGGCGAAGCCGCCCAGCAGGTTGGCGATCTTCTTCGCCCCCACGACGGGCTGCCGTACCGCCGCCACGATGCCGCCACCGTCGGCGATGAACACGGCATCGGGAGCCAGCGCGTCCATCAGGGCCTGCAGATCGCCGGTGCGCAGGGCATCGACGAACCGGCTCACCGCCTTCGCCTGCTCGGCCCGATCCACCGGTATCCGCGGCCGTCGGGCGGCTACGTGCGCGCGGGCCCGGTGCGCGATCTGCCGCACCCCGGCGGCCGATCGCCCGGTCGCGGCGGCGATCTCGTCGAAGGGCAGGTCGAACACCTCGCGCAGGACGAAGACCGCCCGCTCGGTGGGGGCCAGTGTCTCGAGCACGGTCAGCATTGCGATCGACACGCTCTCGGCCAGCTCGACGTCCTCGGCGACATCCGGCGCGGTCAGCAGCGGTTCGGGCAGCCACTCACCGACGTAGTCCTCCCTGCGGCGGGCGAGGGTGCGCAGCCGGTTGAGGGCCAGTCGGCTCGCGATGCGCACCAGGTACGCGCGGGGGTCGACCACCTGGGCCTGCGCGTCGGCCCCGATGCCGTCCCACCGCAGCCACGTCTCTTGCACCGTGTCCTCGGCGTCGACGGCGGATCCGAGCAGCTCGTAGGCCACGGTGAAAAGCAGGCTCCGGTGGGCGACGAACGGATCGTCGATCATGCGGTCGAGCGTAGGACGGGCTGATCGGCCACTGCCCGTCCAGTTGCCGTGGCGAGTGGCTTGAGGTCGCACGAGTCCGCATAACCCTCCGACTCGATACCGAGCGCCACGTTGCCGCGGGCGTTCATGTTCGCCACCGCGATGAACGCCGTCAGCTCGACGACCGCAGGATCCCCGAGCTCGCGGCGCAGCTCGGCGACCATCGCGTCCGTGACGGTCGGCGGGGTCTGCGTCATCGCCTCGGCGTAGGCGAGGGCCATGCGTTCGACGGGCGTGAACGCCGTCGAGTCGCGCCAGACCGGCACCTCGCGGGCCTTGTCGAGATCGAGCTGCTCGTTGAAGGCCTGGAAGTAGCCGAAGTCCAGGCACCAGCTGCACCCGATCTGCGACGCGACGGCCATATGGGCGAACGACTTCAGGCTCTTGTCGCACGCCTTCCACTTCTGCGTCTTCGCGCCCAACCCCATCGTCGCCTTGAGCACCGGAAGGTTGTGCCAGTACACACCCAGCGATTCGGGCACGCGACCGAGCAGCCGCTTGCTGAACCGCTTGACCACAGCTCCGTACACGCCAGTGATGGCGGTCGGCGGGACTCGGGTACCAGTCATTTGTCGCTCCTCCAGTTTTCTGTGAGGCCCTCGTATGTGCGCCAGGTCCTCGCGGCGTCCGTTCCTCGTGGATCGGTCGACATGAAGACACCGGTCACCGGCCCGATGTGACACCCCGGTCGTGTCAGGCAATGCGGGAATCGCAGCGAACGGTCACCTCACGTCAACCTGCGTACTCTTGGCCGCGGTTGGACACATGCCAGACCGGAAGCCAGCGGATCTGGCGAGCGATTCCCTGCTCACGACCGGCGATCTTGAACGGCAACAGCCTCTTCGAAGGCGGCCTACTCGTGCCCGATCGACCACTCCTTGACACCTGCATTCGGCCCGCGCCATGTGCATCCGCGACCGGAAGCCCTAGCTTGCTGCGCTTCGCGGCTGGTCGATTCCGCTTTGACGCCGCGGGGGTAGAACGGACAACCGGATGGCGATAAGCTCAGAGGCGATGTCGTCCTGTCCTCGCTGTGTGCAATCGGTCGCGCCCGATGCCACCAGATGCCCGCATTGCGAGTACGACATCGCGGCGGTGGATGCCTTGGTAGCAACGTCGGCGGTCTATCGCAGCGCGAGACGAGCGGAACCGGCCGCACCGGCCGGCGGTGTGGCGCTCCTCGACGCCCCCTTCGAGCTGTATCCGATCCGTCGATCCCGACGCGACTGCCCAAATCGCGCTGCCTGAGAACGACGCGTTCCCCGAAGCCGACGTTTGGCCGGATGAAAGCGACCGGCCGAACGAAGCCGTTTTACCGGATGCGCAGGAACCGACGCTCGGCGGGCCGGGCGAGCCCCGCCGAGCGGCTCGCCACGTGTCGGCCAGCCGGCCGCGAAGGCGGTCACCCGTCCCCCTGCTCGCGGCAACGGCGGCGATTGCCGTCATAGTCGTCGTGGCCGTCCTGCACCCGGGCGACCATGGGCGAATCGCACTCAGGGGCGCAGGTTCGGCGGCACAACCCTCTTCGACGGCACCCACCACTGCCCCCGCCACCCCACAAAGCGGCCAGCAGCAGGCCACCACGATCCAGGGATACCTGACGCAGAGCGCCGCCGCGCGCAGTGGCGTCTCCGACGCCATCAGCTCCATCGCCGGCTGTCGCAACATCCCCGCCTCCATCACCACCTTGAGCAACGCTGCGGACGCCCGGACCAAGATCCTTACCAGCCTCGATGGCGCCCAGGTCAGCGCACTGCCCGGCGGAGCCGCACTGCTCACTGATCTGCAGCATGCATTGCAGGCCTCGGCGACCGCGGATCACGATTACGCGGCCTGGGGCTCGGCCGTCGCCGCCGCGTGCGTCGGCCAGGCCGCCCACACCGCCGATTACACGGCCGCGACCCAGTCCGACACGGTGGCTACGGCGGCGAAGCAGAGCTTTGTGACGAAGTGGAATCCGGTGGCCGCGCAATTCGGCTTGCCGGCGCAGAGCGCGAGCGTCTTCTAAGCCCGTCCAGCTGCCTGGTCTATTTCCGCGCGAAACATCGAGCACCCCCGCGCGTCCGCCGTCTTGGCGTCGTAGACCAGTCGGCTATGGCTTCGAACCCGACGTCCTGCTTTCATCGGTTGACCGCACGACACCATTAATCGTATGGTGCGTTAGTCATGACTAACGCTTCCGCAATGCTGGACGCCATCGCCGAACCGACCCGGCGCGTCATTCTCGAACGCCTCGTTGCCCAGCCGTCCGCCGTCAGCGACATCGCCCGAGACCTGCCGATCTCGCGCTCCGCCGTCTCGCAGCATCTGCAGATCCTCAAAGCGGCCGGCCTGGTCACCGACCACGCAGAGGGCACCCGTCGGATCTATCAGGTCGACCCGGACGCCCTGGCGATCATCCGGTCCTACTTCGACGCGTTCTGGAAGCGATCACTCGCCTCGTTCCGGGAGGCGACCCAACCCCCCAAGGACAGCGATGGCGACAACTGACGCAACGACCGTCACTACCTCGATCGAGGTCGACGCCCCGATCGCTCGCGCGTTCCACGTTTTCACCGCCGAGATCGGCACGTGGTGGGACGACGACAAACACATCCTCGAAGCGCCCCTGGCCGAGATGGTGTTCGAGCCGTTCGTCGGCGGCAACATCATCGATCGAGGCACTGACGGTAGCGAATGCCGCTGGGCCCGGGTGCTGGTTTACGAGCCACCGGGCCGCGTCTGTTTCAGCTGGGACATCACCACCCGATGGCAGCTCGAGACCGACCCGTCGCGGGCCAGCGAGGTCGAGATCACGTTCAGCGAGCTCTCTCCCGAACGCACCCGGGTCGTGCTCACCCATCGCCATCTCGACCGGCACGGCGAGGGGTGGGAAGGCATGCGCGACGCGGTCGCCGGCGGTTGGACCTTGGCCCCGCTCGCCGAGCGGATCGAGGGCGCCGACAATGTCGCCGGTCGCCGCCTGCCCGTCGTCAGCGATGACACTATGCGCGCTCGGCTGGGCGCAAGTTCGACCTACACGGCGATTCTGCTGCGCCGGACCGAGGGTTACGCCCGGCCGCGCGTCGACCCGATCATCTGGGAGCACGGCCGCCGAAACATGGCGCTGGCCGCGGCCGGGATCCTCGCCGTCGTCCTGCCGGTTACCGACGGCACCGAAGTTGCCGGCATCGGGGTCTTCGCGGCGGATCCGGACGAGACCCGAGAAATCATGGACGACGACCCGGGCGTCCGCGCCGGCATCTTCAGCTATGAGCTGCACCCGGTCCGCGGCTTCCCCGGCGCAACCCTGCCCTAGCGACTCGGTTTGCCGCTGGTAGTCGGGCTAGTCGGGCTGTCGGGCGCCGGCGTCAGGCCCGCGCCTACGCCGACGCGATCCGCGGCTCTGTCTTCACCCTGCTACCTCGAACCGGTCACCTGACCCGGTCGAGACGCCCGACGAACTGCTCGACGCGATCACCGGCCGATCCCCGCGCTCTCGGCGTCTCTGGTGAGATGGTCAGGTGGCTGACGACATCGAGACCGACTTCATCGGTGGCCTGCCGAAGGCCGAATTGCATGTTCACCTGGAAGGCACGCTGGAACCTGAACTGCTGTTCGCGATCGCACGACGCAACCAGCTGCCGGTGCCGTGGGATTCGGTCGACGACCTGCGGGCGGCCTACCACTTCACCGGCCTCGAGCACTTCCTGCCGCTGCTCTTCGCCGGCTGCAGCGTGTTTCGCACCCGCGACGACTTCTACGACCTCACGATCGCCTACCTTCGCAACGCGGCTGATCAGCACGTGCGCCGCGTCGAGATGTTCTTCGGCTCGCAGACCTTTCTTGACCTCGGCATCGAGATCGGTACCGCGCTCGGCGGCGTTCTCGACGCGATGCGCGACGCCCGCGTCCAATGGGGAATCGACCCGGCGCTGATCCTCACCGCACAGCGTCACCGCACCCAGGCGGCCGCCCTGGAACTGTTCGAGCTGGTCCAGCCGTGGTCGGAATCGATCCTCGGCTTCGGCCTGGGCTCGGCCGAACGCGGCAACCCGCCGTCGAAGTTCGCCGAGTACTTCGCCCAATGTCAGGCCGCCGGTTATCGAACGACGATTCACGCCGGCGAGGATGCACCGGCCGACTACGTGCGCGAGGCGTTGGATGTGTGTCATCCCGATCGCATCGATCACGGCGTGGCCGCGGCCTCGGACCCAACATTGGTCGCCCGGCTCCGCGACGAGGGAATTCCGCTGACCATGTGCCCGCTGTCGAATCTTGCGTTGCGGGTTGTCGACGACCTGGCCCAGCATCCATTGCCGGACCTGCTGACGGCCGGTGTGATGGTCACCGTGAACTCCGACGACCCGCCGTACTTGGGCGGCTACGTCAACGAGAACTATGCGGCCGTTCAACAGCACCTGGCCATGGATGACGCGGTGCTGGGCCGACTGGCCCGCAACAGCTTCACCGCGTCGTGGGCGGATACCGACGCAGTGCGCCGCTACGTCGCCGAGGTCGACAGCTACGTCGACGGCCGGTTGGCCACCTAGCGATGTCGAACATGACGACGACCTTGACGACGTAGCCTTGGGCGACCGTCGTGCTGTCCGGGCGAGCGTTGGACCGGCTCGCCCTATTCTAATTTTTTGTCGGACCTTGGTTATACGTTCTTTTCATGACATCGACCGTGGCCCGTGCGGTGGGTGCGTCGGGTCTGTCGGCAGGGGATGAGCGGGCGCTGTCGCTGCTGGCTGATGGTCTGGCGGGGGTGCTGGCTGGGGGTGGTCGGTCGGTGTCGCAGAAGCTTGAGGTGTTGCGTCGGGTTGAGGGGTTGCGGCGTCGGTTGGCGACGGTGGATCACGTGTTGATCAATGATGTGGACGCCGCGGACGTGCATTCGTTGGGTGGGCCGGATGTGGCGGCGCTGCTGGTCCGGGAGCTGCGTATCGCCCCGGGTGAGGCCCGGGCCCGGGTCCGGGCGGCGGCTGACCTGGGCCCGCGCCGCAATACCCGCGGTGAGGTCGTCGCTCCGGTGTTCCCGACCGTCGCCGCCGCGATGGCCGACGGGCAGATCTCGGTCGAGCACGCGGCGGTGATCCGCCGCGCCGTCGATGCATTACCGGGGGCGGTGGAGGCCGAGCACGGTGAACGGTTCACCGCCGACCTGCTCGCACAGGCCACTACCGTGCACCCGCGCGAACTCGCCCGGACCGCCGCCCGCGCCGCCGCCGCGATCGACCCCGACGCTGGCCTGTCGGATGCGGAGATCGAGCACCGCCGCGACGCGTCGCTGTTACAGCGCGGCGATGGGATGTTCGCCCTCACGGCCGTGCTCACCCCCGAATGCGGCGCGGCGTGGCGGACCGTGTTCGACTCCCTCGCCGCCCCCGCGCCTGCTCTTGATGGGACCCCCGACCCGCGGACCGCCGGGCAGCGGATGCACGACGCGCTGCGCGAGATTCCGCTGATGCTGCTCCGCACCACCGCCCTACCCGACTGCGGCGGCGTCGTCGCCACCCTCCTCGTCACCATGACCACCGACCAGGCCGAATCGGGCGCGGGCTACGCCAAGACCGCCCATGGTGACCTGATCCCGGTCCGGCGCATCCTCGACCTGGCCGTCGACTCACAAACGCTGAGCGTGGTGTTCGATCCGCACGGCGGCATCCTCGACTACGGCCGCACCCGGCGGGTCGCCCCCTCCGGGATGCGACTCGCGCTCTACGCCCGCGACCAGGGCTGCACGTTCCCCGGCTGCGACCGCCCCCCACAATGGACCCAAGCCCACCACTTCCAGGAATGGGACCGCGACCACGGCAGCACCTCCGTGCACAACCTCGGACTCGTCTGCGGCTACCACCACCGATCATTCAGCTCCACCGGATGGCGCGGCGTCATGATCAACGGCATCCCCCACTGGATACCACCCACCCACATCGACCCCAACCAACAACCCCAACGCAACACCCGACACCACCACGCCCAACCCCACCACGCCCAACCCCAGCACGCCCAAGCCCACCACGATCAACCCCAGCACGCCGTCCAGGTCCAAGAATCCGCGCGAACAACATGACGCCCAGACGAAGGCGGAGCCCTGTCCGATCGAGGCCCAACGTCAGAACAACATGACGCCCAGACGAAGGCGGAGCCGCGCGGCGATCGCCCGATGTTGGTCATCGCCGGGCGGCGGGTCGGCTGAGACGGTTTCACTCGGGCGCGTCAGGTCGCGGCGTAGCGCGTTATGGACGATGTTCATCATGGCGGTATCTGCAGGTGCGTCGGCTTGGACGCTCATCGCTCTCACCCCCTGGGTCGCGGGCGCTGCAATGGCTGCATCATGCTTGATCTTGACCCCGGGCGCACCATACGGAGGGCGCCTGCGTCGAACTTACGCAGCGAATTTCACGGCGAAAACGACGAAACCCACCCAGCTAGCGATGGGCGCCGAATCAGTCGTCCGGCTATCGGGCTGCCACGACCGGGCTCGGTCCGAACGGAGCGTTGGTGGCCAGGGCGCGAATGTCGGCGTCGACCATTATCTGGGCGAGTTGTTGTGGCAGCACCGCCGGCGACCAGCCCAGAACCGAATGCGCCTTGCTGGCGTCGCCGATGAGGGCATCCACCTCGGTCGGGCGAACGTACCGGTCATCGAAGCGGACGTAGCTCTGCCAGTCGAGTTCGGCCCGCTCGAAGGCGAACCGGACGAAGTCGCGCACCGTGTGAGCCGTCCCGGTCGCGACGACGAAGTCGTCGGGCTCGTCGTGCTGCAGCATCCGCCACATGCATTCGACGTAGTCCGGGGCGTAACCCCAGTCGCGAACGGAGTCGAGATTGCCCAGGTAGAGCTCGGACTGCAGGCCGGCCTTGATCCGGGCCACCGCTCGTGTGATCTTGCGAGTCACGAACGTCTCGCCCCGACGCGGGCTCTCGTGATTGAAGAGGATTCCGTTGACCGCGAACATGTCGTAGGCCTCGCGGTAGTTGCGCGTCATCCAGTACGCGTAGACCTTCGCCGCGCCGTAGGGCGAGCGTGGGTAGAACGGCGTCAGCTCGTTCTGCGGCGGCGGCGTCGCGCCGAACATCTCGGAGCTGCTCGCCTGATAGAACCGGCACGGCAGGCCGGCAAACCGGATCGCTTCCAGCAACCGAGTCGTCGAAATGCCGGTGACGTCGCCAGTGAACTCCGGCTCGTCGAAGCTCACCCGCACATGGCTTTGCGCGGCCAGGTGATAGACCTCGTCGGGGCCTATTGTCGTCAGCAACGTAACCAACCGCGACGCGTCGGTCAGGTCGCCGAAGTGCAGGAAGAAGCGCGCGTTCGCATCGTGCGCGTCCACGTAGAAGTGGTCGATTCGAGCCGTGTTGAAGGTGCTGGATCGCCGGATCAGGCCGTGAACCTCGTAGCCCTTCTCGAGCAACAATTCGGCCAGATAAGACCCATCCTGACCGGTAACACCCGTTATCAACGCTCGCTTACTGATACCGCACCCCCGACGCCAGACTGCAACAATTGTCAGATCGTAACCGCGGATCCCCGCCAGCAGAGACCGGCCGAACAGAATCGCAGCAGCTCGTCCCCGGCGGCACACACGGCCGGTGGCCCAGAGGGTCGAGCGGCCAGCGGGCCCGGTCAGTCGAGGAATCCGATCAGACCGATTGCACAGACCGCGAACGTGGCCGGTCGACCTCCGGCTCGGCGCGCCAGCCGGCCCGAACACGCGCTCGCCAGGCGCCGTAGCTGATCGTCGTTGCGATCCCGGTCGGCTGACGGATCAACGTGACGATCAGCACCAGACCGCTGCCGACGGTGAACCAGCTCCCCTGCAGCCCGAACCAGCGCCACAACGCGTACGCCGTGATACCGCCGACGAAGGTTATGCCACCCCAGATGGCTCCGACGACGCTAGTGATGCCCCAGATGTAGGCGAACGCCACCAGGTCGAGCGCGATGAGAACGTCGAAGCTCCCTGCGGTGATCGTGTCGTACTGATACGCGAGCATCACCCCGCCGATCGCGGCGATCAGCGACGAGATGGCGATGCCGGCCAGCTTGGTCGAGCGGACGTTGATGCCGACCGCGGACGCCGCCCGTTCGTTGGCCCGCACGGCCAGCATGTTCAGTCCGAGGCCGCTACGGCGCAGGTTGCAGACGATCAGCCCGATGGCCGCCAGGACGAGCAGGGCGAACCAGCAGAAGAGCGGGCTGGGCTCGGCGCCGTTGAACCCGTGTACGGCCGTTGACGTCGCGCCGATGTCCAGCCCGAACAGGCGCGGGTTGGGCAGGCGAATGCCGAACCCGATGCCGCCGAACGCATGGTTCTGGAAGCCGAAGTACTCGATGGCGACTGCGGCGGCCAGGCTGAGGACCGCCAGATTGACCCCGCGGATGCGCAGCGCGGGAATGGCGCAGAGCACGCCGAGCACCGCGCCCGCGAGGATTCCCAGGATCGGAGCGCCGATCGAACCCAGGCCGTAGTCGCTGCGCGAAGTGCGCGGCGCTGAAGGCCGCGGTGCCACCGATGGCGAGCTGCAGCAACGACACCTGTCCGAGGTAGCCGGTGATGACGACGATCGAGAGCAACCCGATGGACAGGACCAGCGACATGTCCATCACCGATCGCCAGGTTGACGGCAGGAACAGCAACAACACCGCCGCCGCGGTCACGTAGATGGCGGCCGTCCGCAGGGGTGAGCGAGGGCGCGGCACCATTGGCAGCCGTCGCTCGACGATGTCGCCGCGGCTCGGGATCTTGCCACCCCGGTAGTACGTCGCGACCGCCAGCACCAGGAAGGTCAACAACTGCTGCAGACCCGGTAGCGGATAGCCGGGTCCGTTACCGGTATTCGGGAACCACGACAGCGTCGAGAGGTAAACCAGCAGCGATTGCGCCATGCCGAGTAGCAGACCGACGATGAACGTGACCCCGAACGAGTTGAAGCGCCCGAACATCGCCGCGGTTAGACCCGGCACCACCAGAAGCGGCAGCGTGCTCGAATCCAGCCCAATGGCTGAGGCGGACAGCAGGCCGAGCACGCCCATCAGCAGGCTCATCAGGACGGTGTTGGCCAAGGACAGCGCGCCCGGCGACAGACCGGCGACCATCGCGTGCGTCTGGTTCTCGGCCGCCGCTCGCGTCGCGATGCCGAAGCGGCTCCAGCGGTAGACGACCATCAGGCCAGCGGTGAGCACGGCCAGAACGCCGGTGATATAGAAGTTGTATTGGCCCATCAGCACGCCGAAGATCTTGACGTTGCCGGTAGGCAGGATCGATGGCTGTAGCCGCGGTCGCCCACCGAAGATCAGCACGACCACGGACTGCAATCCCACCAACGCCCCCAGCGCGGCCAGCAACTTCGCCAGCGGCGCCGCCGTGCGCAACGGCCGGACCACCACGAACTCGAAGACCACGCCGACGAACACGGTAAAGACCAGCGTCAGAATCACGGCCGGCCCGGTGGCCAGCTGGGCGAACCGGCCGAGCCGGATCGACCAGAAGAAGTATCCAGCCACCATGGCGACCGCGCCGGCAGCGAGATTGATGACCCCGGCACCGCGATAGCTCAGCACGACGCCGACGCCCATACCGGCGATCAGCCCGCCCGATCCGATCCCCAACGCCAGATACGTGACGACCAACGTCACCGACGCCACCCCCAGTCGCTAGAGACCTCTTACGGACACGAAATTTGACGTCACTGCGAGCTCGGCTCGATCACCGGCTCGACGGCTGCGCTAGTTGCCGCGGCGGGATACACACCGATGATCGCGACGGTGACCGCGACCGCCAACGCGATGACGATAACCGTGCTCATCGACGTCACGGTGGCCCCACCGATCGACGCGAGCGGCGCGATCAGAGCTCCGACCAGAAACTGCCCCGCGCCCATGATCGCTGAGGCGGTGCCCGCGTTGCGTCTGTGCCGGGCCAGCGCGAGCGCGCTGGCGTTGGGCAGCAGAAAGCCCGTAGCCGCCACCAGTACGAACAGCGCGGCCAACAGCACTCCCAGCGGTAGGTCGAACACCCCGACGCACAGCGCCAGCCCACCGGCGAGCAGGGCGGACGTCAGCCCCGCGATGAGGACGCGCTGTGGTGGATGCCGCCTGACCAGGCGGGAATTGACCAGCCCGGCGAGCACGATGCCGGCCGAGTTGACGCCGAAGATGACTGAAAAGGTCTGGGCACTAAGACCGAAGCCGCGCTCGAGGACGAACGAACTCACCGAGATGTAGGTGAACAGGCCGACGGCGCCGACGGCCAGAACGGTTGCCGCCGCGGCGAACAACCGATCGCGCGAGACCTCGACGAAGGCCGATCGAACCGTGCGCAGCCCACCGCCGTGACGTTGTTCGACGGGCAACGTCTCGGGCAGCACCAGGGCGGCGGCCACCGCGAGAACGATCCCGATGACGGCCAGTGTCAGAAAGAGACCGCGCCAGTTCATGACCCGGATCAGCTGACCCCCCAGCAGCGGCGCGAGGACCGGCGCGGTACCGCTCACCAGCATCAGCAAGGAGAAGATCCGCGCGATGTCAGCGTTCTCGTAGAGGTCGCGGACCATCGCCCGCGAGATCGCGAGCCCGGCCGCGCCTCCCATTCCCTGCAGCAGCCGGAACAGGATCAGCAGGCCGATATTGGGCGCGACCGCACACAAGACCGAGAGCACGGCGTACAGCGCGACGCCGATCAGCAGCGGACGACGCCGCCCGATCCGGTCACTGATCGGACCGGCGAACAACTGACCGGTGGCCAGCCCGATCATGCAGGCCGACATGGTCCATTGCCCGAGCGTGGCGGAGGTGTGCAGCCCGCGGGCAAGGCTGGGCAGCGCCGGCAGATAAAGGTCCATCGAGAGCGGGCCGAACGCGGACAGGCTCCCGAGAACGATGAGCGTGAGCGGCGGGCGCGGGCCACCTCGGACATGCCGTTCCGCCTCTCGGATCCGCGAACCTCCGCCGCAACCTATCCTGAAAGGTAAATGAAGCTAAATAAGCAACGGACCCGGAGTCGCGTGCATACGCTCGCTCAAGCGTCGATGACCTGCTCGCGGAAGGTGTCGTAGACCCGCTTGCGCTCGTCCACCGAGCCGAATCCGGATTCTGGGATCACCAACTCGTCGATGCCCAGCGCGATGTATTCGGCGACCATCTCGCGAATCTCTGCCGGCGTTCCGAGCAGGGCGGAGTCGATCGCGCGCCGGCCGACGCCCACGATCGTGTTCTCCAATCGCGTTCGCTCGGCCTCGAGCCAGGCCCGATCGTCGCTCATGTACAGATGAGCCTGGGTCGAGACGGCGATCTCGCCCGGATCGCGTCCGACCGTTTCGCAGTGGCCGCGTAGCACGTCGATCTTGTGGGCCAGAATCGCGGGAGTGCCCCAGTAGTTCCATTGGTTTGCATACTGGGCCGCGATCCGCATCGTGCGCTTCTCGCCGCCGCCGCCGATCATCAGCGGGATCGGCGACTGGATCGGCCGCGGCTCGAGCGGAGCATCGTCGAGGGTGTAGTACTCCCCGCTGAAGTTCGTG
The DNA here is from genome assembly GCA_963730855.1 of uncultured Actinomycetes bacterium. Lineage (GTDB taxonomy): Bacteria > Actinomycetota > Actinomycetes > Mycobacteriales > Jatrophihabitantaceae > CAVSTK01. The sequence continues at coordinate 158,228 of CAVSTK010000004.1, read as the reverse complement.
CGCTCGTTGCTGAACAGCGACCGGATGATGACGCAGGCCTCCTCGAACCGGTCGAGCCGCTCCTTGACGGTACCGAGCTCGATCCCGTACGCCTCATGCTCGCTGACCTGCCAGCCGGCGCCGAGGCCGAGGACGAAACGGCCGCCGCTGAGCTGGTCGATCGTCGCCGCCATGTTGGCGGTCACCGCCGGGTGCCGATAGGTATTGCCGGCGACGAGTGTGCCCAGGTGGATCCGCGGTACGCGGGTGGCGATCGCCGCCAGGACGACGAAGGCCTCGTGGCAGCCGACGCCGCGATCGCTGCTCGAGAAGAAGTGGTCGGCGACCCACACGCCATCCCAGCCCGTCGCCTCGCCGTGGCGGGCGATCTCGAGGACTTCGTCGATCGGATTCGAAAGGTCTGGCCAGACGGAGAACTTCACGCCGCCACTGTAGGACAGCCCGGTCGGCCCGCATACGGCCCGTGCGCATAGTTCTGCGCACGGGCCCCAGCGGTTGGCTAGCTAACCTTCCATTTGGTCCACGTGTTCAGCAGCGTGGCGTAGTTCGCATCCCAGTAAGCGTTGTCCTCCTGCAGAACAGTCCCTCGATCGGCCTGGAACGGATTATTGGCTCGTTGAGTGGCCGAATACGGGATCGTCGATGGATCGATGTTGTTCGGCGCGACGCCGAGTCCGCCCTTCGGCGCATACCCGATCTGGGTCGACGGCTCGTCCACGAACGCGAGGAACTTCTGCGCCTGAGCCTCGTGCGGGGCGTTATGCAAGATGCCGAACGTGGCGGTGTCCCACGAGGTGAAGTCCCACACGGGGGTCAATGGCGTGGTCGCGTTGACCAGATTCGTCGTCGTGGTGACGAGGATCGTCATCGCGGCCAGGTTCGACTGCATGTCGTTCTGCATCGCGGCGTAGGTCGGCGAGATCACCAGGCTCGACTTGATCGTGTCGATCTTCTTCAGCGCCCGGTTCACATCGAGCGGATAAAGGTTCTTCGGATCAACTCCGTCGGCGACCAACGCTGCTTCGAGCAGCCCGTTCTGCGGGGCGTCGTACACCTCGCGCTTACCCGGGAAGTCCTTCGTGTCGAAGAAGTCCTTGATCGTCGTCGGCTTCGCACCCGAGAAGTCCTTCGGGTTGTAGCTGAAGATATTCGCGAACCGGTATGCCGGAATGGCACATTTGCCGACCGGCGGCAGGTTCTTCAGGTCGTACAGGCTCTGGTCGAGCGGGTCGAACAGGGTGCCGCAGTAGCTCTCGGCCTGTCCCCAGCCGATGACGGCAACGTCCCACTGCGGCTTGTTGGCCGCCTCCTGCGCCTGGATCTGGGTGATGTCGGGCGGGCTGATCTGCGTGAACGTGTCGCCGGTGAGCGCGGTGAACGGCTTCTGCAGCGCGTCGATCATGTACTGCTGCGCCGTGCCGCCGTTGCCCGCGAAGACAATGTTGGCCGGGTTCGGATCCTTCGGATATTTTTCGGCCAGCGATGTTCCGGTCGGACTGGGCGCGGCGCTGGATGCGACCGTCGACGACTTGGCCGTCGAACTCGATCCCCCGCTGCTACAGGCGGCCAATGCCGCGGCCGACAATGCCGTTACTCCGATTATTGCCGCCAGACGTCTTCTCATTGCGACTCCTCGCTTTTGTGCCGCTTCAATAACCGGCGCGCCAGCACGGGCCGGATCACACGATGGGTCGGACGATGCGCACACTCTGCGACGCATTCCGCCGAGTGTCAAGATCGAATATCCGATCTATTACCGATTCGTTACCACCGGCCGAGAGCGGCCTGCTGGGGTAACCGGACCGACCAATCGCGTCCGGCACTTCCCGTCTTGCTTAATTCTTTGCGACCGCGTTCATATTCAACGACCGTTTGTGCAAATACTGAACGACGTAATTCGGCGCGCCGACCGCGTTCTTACGTCGCTCCACCGATGCTCGGCAATTAAAAGTTCAGATGTTGAACGCTCGCGTCCGCCGCGCCGAGGCGGTCGGTGAAGCTAAGCTCGCGGTAGTCGCCACCGAGAGAGCAGGCGCCGTGACCGAAGAGGAATTCGCCGCGCTGACGGTTGAATACATCGCTGCGACCGAGGCAAGGCTCGCATACATCAAGGGCGACCGACCGACGACCACCGACGCACTTAACACCTACCGCGAGCTGGCCGACCAGGAGTGGGAACTCGGCCTGGCCTGGGACGCCGAGCTCTTGCGCATCATCGAAGAGGACTAGCGCCACGGCCCGGCGACTCAGCCACCGCCGGGCTATCGAGTTGCGGCCGACGTAACCGAACTCGAGGCGGTCGACGGAACCGGCCCAGAACTCGTCGTACTGCTGGTGGTGGTCGACGTGGTCGACGTGGTCGACGTGGTCGACGTGGTCGTAGTGCTGGCCGTGGCCGACGAGGTCACGGTCGCACTCGTTGTCGCCACCGCAGGGCCAGTACTGGTAGTCGCCGTCGCCCTGGGCGGCGATGTCGTGCCCGCCATGGTTACCGTCGCGTAGGCGGAGGTGCTCATCGGTGTCGAGGTCGCCGTGGGCGACACCGATCGGGCGGCTGACGCCGACGTCGGCCGAGCCGGGGCCGTTGCCCTCGGAGCGGCTTTCAATACGGGTACCACCGAGGGCGAGGAGACGACGACGGTCGCGCTCCCGTCCAGCGGACTGGTGGACGGGCTCGGCTGAGACACCGAAGTCGCGTCGAGGCCACCGGACGGGCCGGTTACCGGCCCAGCAGCCTGGGGCGAATGCTTGTGGCCGACGAAGGCGACCACCGCGGCAATCAGCAGCACGACGAGGGCGGCCGATCCGATCAGCAGCGGCTTCTGCGGGCGCGACGCCGGGCGCCGATCTGCTCGATGGGCCGCCGCCCGGCGGCCTCCGACCACGCCACCGAGTTGAGCCACCGTTACTACCGGTCGCTCCGGGCGGGCGGCGACGGCCGTCGCAGCGCGGGCGTGACGGGCCAGTAGATCCTCCGATAAGTCATGCCCAGACTTTCGAGGGCGGGCGTTTCGTGCATGGGCCATACGCACACCCATACGTCCAGATAGCTAGCATCCGTCACAATTTAGATTGACGCAACAACCATATCGTGGCAATAAGTTTACTACGATGGGGTTTGTGCTGCGAAAAGTCGCGCCGGCCCCGTTTAGATCACCGGTCGCGGGGGCATCTATCGAACGTACATTCGATAAAGGAGCCGACGATGACCGAGCCAACTACGTCAACCGCACCCGCTGCGCCGATCGCGACGAACGTCGAGCACAACCCGCAGCGCGACCCCGACGAATGGCTGACCGGCGACGAACCGTCCACCGGTCCGCAGGAGTCGTATCTGCACACCCTGGCTCAAGAAGCCGGCGAAGAGGTGCCGGTCGGCTTGAGCAAGGCCGATGCGAGCAAAGAGATCGACCGTCTGCAGCAGCTGACCGGTCGCGGGCGCGGTTAGTCCGCTCGGGCGCCGCTAGCCGGTGGTCGCAGCTTCCCGGCAGCGGTAGCGCTCATAGATCACCCGTGCGTCGAAGGTCCTCGTCTCGAGCAGATCAAGCTCGATCTGCTCGGTGACGGGTGGTAAGTACCGCGTACCGCCACCGACCACGATCGGGCTGCGGAAGATACGCAGCTCATCGACCAGTCCGAGTTCGATCGCGGCTGCGGCGAGGCCGGCGCCCCCGATCTCGAGGTCCTGATCGCTCGCTCGCACGGCTCGGGCCACCTCATCGGCTACCGACGAGTGGGCCAGCCGCGCGTTCCCCTCGACGCGGTCGAGGGTTCGGCTGAACACGACCTTCGGCAGCGCGGACCAGACGTCGGCGAACTCGGCCCCGAGCTCGGTCTCGCGCAACGACGGATCGGTCTCCCACGGCAGCATCGTCTCGTAGAGGCGCCGACCGCACAGGTGCGCGCCCAGCTCGCGAATGCGGGCAAGGTGGAACGCGAAGAGTTCATCGCTCGGTGCGCCCCAATCGAACCCGCCGGCGCGATCGGCGATGTAGCCGTCGACGGACACGCTCATCGAAAAAATCAGCATGGCTACTCGACGGGCTTTCCCGCGCTCTTCCAGGCGGTGATCCCACCGTCCAGGTGGGCGACGTTCGAATAGCCCAGGTCCTGCAGCGCGACGGCGGCCAGGGCCGAACGGCCGCCCGAGGCGCAGTGCAAGATGATCCGGCGGTCGGGCGCGAACTCCTCGCGGTGATACGGGCTGGCCGGGTCGGCGTAGAACTCGAGCATGCCGCGCGGCGCCTCGATCGCACCCGGAATGGCGCCGTTCTGCGCCCGCTCACCCGGTTCGCGCACGTCGACCAATAGAGCGTCGCCCGCGTCTACCTCGCGAGCAGCCTCATCGACGGTCAGGTTCTGCACCTTCTGCTTGGCCGCAGCGACCAGCTCCGCAACGGTGGCCATATCGATCCTCCTCATGATCGGCCGAACAATCGACTATCCCACCGCGTTGGCCCGGTGCGGTAGCGGATTTTGGCGAGATCTGGGTACGGCGACGACGGAGGTCACGAGCGGCCGCTGGGCGCGGATCAACCCGCTAGCCGCGAACCAGGATGACGACCGGAATCTCGCGAGGTGCGATTTTTTCGTACTCGGCGAACGCGGGTGCGTCCGCCTTGACGGCCGTCCAGATCTCGGTCCGCTCATCGCCACTCGCGACTCGGGCCCGAACCGGCACCGTCTCGCCGCCCAATTCGATGACGGTGTCCGGGTTCGCGAGCAGGTTGTAGTACCAATCGGGATTCGCGGGGCGGCCTCCGTTCGAGGCGACCACCGCGACGTCGGCGCCGACGTCCCGATACGCGAGCGGGCTGACCCGCTCGACCCCGCTCTTGGCGCCGCGGTGATGCAGCAACAAGATCTTGGAATTGGCCATCGACCCGGACATCGCGCCGGCAGTGGCCCGGTACTCCTCGATGACGGGGACGTTGCGGGCCGCCCGTTCCTCGACCTCTCGGCGGCGTTCCTCGCTCGTACTCATTTAGCTGCGCTCCGCGCTCGCTTCGCATCGCTGCGAGGCTCCGCACAAGAAGGACCACTTCGGACATGTCGTTCCACCTCTCGTATCCAACTTGCAACCTATCGGCGTCCAAAGCCGCTGTCACGGCACCGTTCTCGTTCGTCTGACACGCTGAGGAGCGTGCCCGCCAGCCTGCCGCCCGACTACTTCGATCGCCTCTACGCCGAGACCGATGACCCGTGGCGTATTGCCGACGGGTGGTACGAGCAGCGCAAGCGTTCCCTCGTGCTCGCCAGCCTGCCCCAGCGAACGGTTCGCGCTCGCCTTCGAACCGGGTTGCAGCAACGGGGAACTGACCGTGCAACTAGCGGCCCGCTGCGACCGGCTGATCGCATCGGACGTGGTCGACGCGGCGTTGGAGCGCACGCGGGCGCGGACCGCGCACCTGCCGGGCGTCGAGGTCCGGCCGGGCGCGCTACCGGACGACTGGCCCGATGAGCAGGCCGACCTGATCGTGCTCGCTGAGGTTTGTTACTACCTCGACGAGGACGATCTCGTGCGCGCGATTGACCAGGCTCGGTCGCGACTGGCTCGGGGCGGCACGCTGCTGGCCGTCCACTGGCGCCACGAGGCCCCGGACTATCCACTCACCGGAGATCAGGTGCATCAGGTCATCGGCGACCAGCCCGGACTCGACCTCGTCGGCGGCTATCACGACGCGGACTTCCTGCTCGACGTCTGGACGCACGGGCCCACGCCGTCGGTCGCGCAGCAGGCCGGCGTGCTCTGACGCCTCAGCCGCACGGTCGTGGGTCGACCTAGCCGCGACGGGCTCGCGCGGCTGCGATCAGACCCGGCCCGGCGACCCGGATCCGGCGCGCCGGGCCGACCGAGATGCGCTGGTCCAGCACTCGGTAATCGCTGCGCTCGATCTCGTCGAGGATGCCGCGGTAAAGGGTGAAGGCGGTCTGCACGCACGGCCGCGACGTCGGATCGAGCAGTCGGATGCCTTGCGCGGCCGAGCGATACAGCTCGCGGGTGCGGGCGATCTCGTCGGCCAGCAAGCGCCGAATCGGGCCGTCCACAACGCCCCGCAGCAGCCGTTCGCGGTCGACCCCGTGCTGGCGCAGTGAGTCCTGCGGAAGGTAGATGCGACCACGCCGCAGGTCCTCACCGACGTCGCGCAGGAAGTTGGTCAGCTGGAATGCGACGCCGAGATCGATCGCATATGGACTCGCGATCGCCAATGGCGCCCGGAGCTCGAGCACGGGCAACATCTGCAGACCGATGACGGCCGCCGAGCCCCACATATAACGCTCGAGGTCGGCGTAGGTGGCGTATTCCGTCACGGTCAGATCGAGTCGCATCGACTCGACGAAGGCCAGGAAATACTCCACCGGGATGTTCCAGCGATCGATGGTGTCGCGGACGGCCCGGACGGCCGGGGCGTCGGAGTAGCGCATCAACCGCACCACCTTGGAACAGTCGCTCGACCGCGTCCAAAACCTGCGCCTGTTCGGTGATCGACAGGTGCGAGTCGCTCGAGTCGACGAGGTCATCGACCCAACGGGCGAACCCGTACAGCGCGTGGACGGCCGGCCGTTTGCTCGGCGGCAGCAACAGGGTGGCGAGGTAATAGGTCTTGCCGTGCGCCGAGTTGAGCGCGCGGCACTCGGCGTAGGAAGCCCGCAGCTGCGCGTCGTAGATGCCGGCCGCGTCCAGTTCTCGTTCCGACTGCCGGCTCACGGCCGCGCACCGGTGACCCGTTCGGCCGCCAGGCGTCCCGACAGCAGCACCATCGGCACGCCGACTCCCGGCTGGGTGTTCGACCCGCAGAACACCAGATTGCCGATCCGCCGGTCGAGGGTCGGTGCCCGGAACGGCCCCGACTGGGGGAACGTGTGCGCGGCCGCGAACGGGGCGCCGGCCGCCAGCCCGGACGCACCCCAGTCGGCCGGGGTGACGCACTGCTCGACCTCGATCGCCGCCGCTGATGCCGGTGAATCCTCGGGCGTCCAGCGTGGCCAGCACCTCGTCGCGGTAGCGCGGGCCGAGCGTCGACCAGTCCAGGTCGAAGTCGAGGTTGGGGGTGGGGAAGAGCACGTAGTAGGTCTGTTGGCCGTCCGGCGCCAGGCTCGGGTCGCTCCGGCTGGGGTTGCTGATCAGGAAGGACGGGTCGCTCATCAACCGGCCGTCCTTGATGATCTCGTCGAACGTGCGTCGCCACTCGTGACCGAAGGAGATGTTGTGGTGCGCCAGCGACTGCCCGCCGGGACCAGAACCAGGACCGGCGCCGACGTGCATCAGGAAGCAGGAGGGCGAGTAGGTGAGCGAGCGCACCCGGCGCGGCGTGTAGCGCGCGGGCAGCAGTTCGCGGTAGGCCACCGGCAGGTCGGCGTTGACGATGATCACGTCGGCGGTGAGGCGTTCGCCCGTCGGTGGTGATCACTGCGGTCGCCCGGTCGTTGCTGACCTCGATCTGCTTCGCGGTGGTGCCATAGCGGAAAGTGACGCCGTGCTTGGCGGCGGCCCCGGCCAGCGCGAGCGGCACCTCGTGCATGCCGCCGCGGGGGAAGGTCACGCCGGTGACGGTGTCCATGTAGGAGATCACCGCATAGATGGCCAGCGCGTCCTGCGGAGCCAGCCCGGCATACATCGCCTGGAAGGAGAAGATCCGCTGCAGCCGGTCATCGGTCAGGAACTGCGCCACCTTGGGCGTCAGCCGGCGCAGGCCGCCCAACGCGAACAGTCGGGCCGCATCGGGATGGACCAGCGACAACGGCGAATCGATGTTGCGGTCGATGAACCGGCGGCGCTCGAGCTCATAGAGCCGGCCCAGGTAGTTGACGAACCGGCGGTAACCAGCCACGTCCTTGGCTGAGCATTTGGCGGCGATCTCTTGGGCCATGGCCTCGGCATCGGTGTGGACGTCGATCGTCGATCCGTCGGCGAAGGTCGTCCGGTAGGCCGGATCGAGCGGCAGCAGGTCGAGCCAGTCGGTCAGGTTCTCGCCGACGCAGGCCAGCGCGTCAGCGATCAGCTCCGGCATCGTCAGCACGGTCGGGCCGGTGTCGAACCGGTAGCCGCCGATGTCGAGCGCGGCCGGCCCGTCCGCCGGGCTGATCACCGCGCTCGATCACGGTGACCTGGCGGCCGGCGCCGGCCAGTCGCAGCGCCGCCGACAGCCCGCCCAGCCCGGCTCCGATGATCAGCACGCGAGTCGGTGCGGCCGCTGACGCGGCGTTCAGCCATGGCGCGGCCCACCGGGCGCCCGGCACCGCTGGTCAGCGCTGGCACGCATTGAGGGCTCCGCTCTGCGAAATCGAAATGTTAGAGTCACTCTAAACTTGGGAACTACCCACCGCGCCGGCGGTCTGGCCGGATCACTTACGAGCCGCGCCGACCGGCTGCTCCGTTACGTCATTCGATCGGAGTTACGCGATGTCGGACGGCCTCTTCCCGGTTATGTCCTCGGACCAAACTCCGACCACCCTAGGCCTGACCCGATCGCAGGACGGCGAGCTGAGCGCTGCGCTGAGCCAGGCCCTGGCGACGATGCCGACTCCGTTGGCCGATTCGTGCGCTCGCATCGTGCAATCGTCGGGCCGGCGGCTGCGGCCGGCGCTGACGATGACCACCGCGGCCACCATCCGGCCGAGCCGGCTGGGGGTGGCCGCCATGAGTGCCGACGCGATGACCCTGGCCGCCGCGGTCGAACTGCTGCATTGCGCGACGCTGGTGCACGACGATGTGATCGATGACGCCGGGACGCGTCGCGGTGTGGCAACGATCAACGCGCGCGAAGGGATGCCGACCGCGATCGTCGCCGGCGATGCCCTGATCGCGGCCGCGATGCAGCTGGCGGCCGGCGTGTCGGGCGCGGCGGCCGCGATCATCGCCGACACCCTCGCTCGCCTGTGCGCCGGCCAGGCCGGCGAGGATGCGCTGCGATTCGACTTCACCGCCACCGCCGATCAGGTCCGATCGGTGGCGGCCGGAAAGTCCGGCAGCCTGTTGCGGGCCGCCTGCCTGCTCGGAGCCGCCGCGGGCGGACTCGACGCACAACTGACCGCTGCCCTCGGTCGGTTCGGCACGGCGTTCGGAGTCTGTCTGCAGATGGTCGACGACATCCTCGATCTGGCCTCGACTCCGGCCCTGCTCGGTAAGCCGATCGGGGCCGACATCGCCTCCGGCGTGATGACCGCTCCCATCGTGGCCTGCCTGCAGGTGCGGCCGGAGCTCGGCGGCCTACTCGGATCAGCCGTCGGAAGTCTCGAGCACGCTCGCGCACTGCGCCTGGTTCGCAGCAGCGGCAGCATCGAGGACGCCATCGAGTCGGCGCGCAATTACGCTGGCCTCGCCTGCGCCGAACTGATCGAGCTGGCCGGCAGTGCATCCGTTCGCCTGGAAGAACTCGCCGGCTGGGTGCCGCGCTACGTCGACGCCCAGCTGCGCGACAAGCTCGATCCCGAGCTGGCCTACCTGCTGGCGACACCCATGGCCGAGCAACGCTCGCAACAGTCCGCATGAGCCGTTACACACGACCGGCGGCCGCGGCCGTCCTCGGATTCTGCTTCGACCAACTGGTGATCGGCGGGCTGCGCGGCGTTTGGGTCCGCGGCGCGCTGCCGCCAGGTGGCTGCGTGTGGGCGGCGAACCATCACAGCTGGTGGGACGGTTTCGTCGCCAACTCGGCTCTGCGTGAGGCCGGCCGTACCCCGGCCCTGACGATGGACGCCGCGAACCTGCGCCGATTCGCATTCCTGAGCAACCTCGGCGCGTTACCCGCCGACCGGCCCCGCGTCGCGCTCGCCTCGTTGGCGGCCGGCCACACCCTGATCGTCTTCCCCGAGGCCGAGTTGCGGGCGGCCGGGCCGCTGGGACCGGTCGCACCCGGCGCGGCCTGGTTGGCGGACAAGGCCGCGGTGCCGCTCGTGCTCGCCGCAACGCGGATCGTGTTGCGCGGCCAGCAGAAGGCCGAGGCCTATATCGACCTGACCGTGTCCGAGAGCCACCGCGTGGAGCGCGAGCTGGCGGCTCGACTGATGCAGCTCGACACCGAACTGGCCAGCAACGACCCGCGGTCGCCGTTGCCGTCCTTCCGGCGAGTAGTGGCCGGGCGACGCAGCTGGGATGAACGAATCAACCACTGGTCAGAACTGGCCCACCGATGAACGTGCTGTTCCGAGCCGTCCTGGCTTTTCTCGTCCTCAAGCTGAGCATTCTGGTCGTAAACATCGTCCGTTTTCCAGTGCTGAAGAATGCGCCCGCTACGTCGACGAATAGACCAGCTCGGACGGTGTCGCTGCTGGTCCCGATGCGTAACGAAGCGAACCGGCTGGCTGGCACATTACCCGGCATTATCGCTCAGCCCGTCGACGAATTGATCCTGCTGGACGACTGCTCGACCGACGGCACACTTGAACTCGCTCAGTCGCTGGTAACGGATCGTCCCCACTGCCGGACCGTAGCCGGTTCGTCGACCCCGACGGGATGGACCGGCAAGACGTGGGCCTGCAGCCAACTGGCGAACCACGCGACTTCGGACGTCCTCATCTTCTGCGACGCCGACGTGCTGCTCGCTCCAGCGGCCATCAGCGCGGTGCTGGCCGAGCTGACCCGCCAACAGGCCGACCTGCTCTCGGTGTTCCCGCAACAGCTCACGGCCAGCTTGGGTGAACACCTGATCGTGGCGCTGGTGGACGACGTGCTGCTCTCGTTCCTGCCGTTCCCGCTGCTCGAAGCCGATGTGCCCGCGGCAGCGACCGCGAACGGTTCGTTGCTGGCCATCGATCGGCTGACCTATGACGTCATCGGCGGATTCGAGTCGGTCCGCGGTCAGGTGATCGAAGATGTCGCGCTGGCCCGGCTGGTTCGTCGAAGTGGCCTGCGGCTCGGTCTGGTGCTGGGCGGTGACGTCGTGCGGACCCGGATGTACAGCAGCTACCGCGACTGCGTGACCGGCTTCGGCCGGGGATTGCTCAGCGTCACCGGCGGATCTCGATCCACCCTGTTGCTGGCCGCCCTGTGGCACCTGGTCGTTTACACGCTGCCGGCGTTGCTGTGCTGGCGTCGACCCCGCTGGGCCGTCGCGCTCCTGCTTGCGGTCGGCCGAGCGGCTGATCGTCGAGGGCAAGACCGGACGAGCCCGGTGGTGGCAGGCCGCGCTGTCCCCACTGAGCCCGGTGGCCGCACTGCCGGTGTTCGGCCAGGCGATGCGCCCGACCCAGCAGTGGCGGGGCCGGACGTACACGCACGGCACCCCGACGACGCCGGTGTCCAGCCGACCGGCCGTCGCGTGAACCCGCCATCCCCCACCGCGCAGCGCCTGGTCGGTCATCTGGGCCGCTGGGGCGCCGACCCGTTGACGCTGCTCGCCGAAGGTGCCGAACTCGGGCCGGTGTTCTCGCTGCGCCTGTGGCGGCGCGCCGTCGTCGGGTACTCCCCCGCATGGAATCGCCGTGTGCTGGGTGATCTGGTCAACTTCCGCAGCCGAGGCAGCATGAGCGGCTTGTCGCCGTATCTGCACGGCGGTCTGGTCCAGACCGACGCGCCGGACTCACCGGGAGCGGCGGCGGATCATGAACCCGCCGTTCCACCGAACCTCGCTGGTCGGCCTCGAGCCGAGGATCGCGGCGATCACCCGCGAGCGGCTGCCGCGGGGATCGTTCGACGCAACGACCTGGTCGAGTGAACTTATTCGCGACCTGCTGTCGGCGGTGTTCTTCGATGACACGCTGCCGATCGAATTACTGCACCGGTTCCTCGTGCCGCTGGATCGCAAATTGCCGGCGCCGTTCATACCGCGACCCTGGCTGTTTCACCGGATGAACCACGCCCTGAGGCTGGCATTGGCGCACGCTCGGCCGGGAACGCTTGCGCACGCGTTCTCGGGCATTTCCCGGCGGAGTCGAAGAGGCCCGCGTTGCGCTCGCCGCCGCGTACGACACCACCGCCCACACCCTGGCCTGGCTGCTGTGGCACCTGGCCGACGACCCGTCCTATTCGGACGGCCGAGAAGCTTCCCGCGGTGATCGAGGAGACGCTGCGCCTGTACCCCGCCGGTTGGGTCGGCACCCGCGTCACCGCGGCTGCGGTCAGCTTCGAGGGCATCGAGATCCCGGCCAAGACGCTGGTGATGTACAGCCCCTGGCTGACCCACCACGACCCTGCGCTCTGGGCCGACCCGATGCGGTTCCGCCCGGCGCGCTTCACCGAACCGCTGCCGGCCTGGGGCTTCATCCCGTTCGCGGCCGGCGAGCGCAGTTGCCTCGGCGCCCACCTCGCCCGGCTCATCCTGCGGACGGTGGCCACCGAGTTCGCCGCCGGGTCGCTCACCCGGTCCGGCCACTCGCCGGGCGTGCGGGCCGGCGTCACCCTCGCTCCGAACGGCCCGCTGCCGATGTCCCTCGACGCCGCGGTCGAACGGGCGCGGGCAGCTGGCAGCGCATCCTGCGCAAGCGGTGAGCGTGGGGAGGAACCAACCGTGGAACGACTGAGCTATCTGGCCGTACTGGGCGCCTGCCTGATCTGCGTCGCTCCGCTGGCGATCATCGTTCGCCGAACTATGCGCACGAACCGGCGTCGACTCGGCCTGAGCGTGCTGGTCACTTTCGTCATTTTCACCGGCTGGGATCTGTACGCGATCCACGCCCACCAATGGAGCTATGCCCGCGCCCGAACGGTCGGCTGGCTTCTGCCGGGCCGACTGCCGATCGAAGAGGCGCTGTTCTTCGTGGTCATCCCGCTCTGCATGATCCTCACCTACGAGACCGTTCAGCAGGTACTGCAGCAGGTCACACGCCCGGCGATCACCAGCGAGCCTTCACGCGAGGACGCGCCGTGACCTATACCGCCCTCGCCGTCGTCGCGGTCCTCGCCGCAGTGGCCGTCGACGTGTTCGTACTGCGCACGCTTCTGACTGCCCGCGCCGCGTTCTGGCTCAGTTACGGCATCGTGCTGGGATTCCAGCTGGTCGTGAACGGGATCCTGACCGGCTACCGCATCGTCACCTACGACCCGGCGACGATCACCGGCCTTCGACTCGTTCATGCGCCGGTCGAAGATCTCGCCTTCGGTTTCGCGATGACCCTGACCACCCTCATGGCGTGGACCGCACAGGCCAGAGGCCGCAGCCACCACATCGGAGGAGACGAGATCTCAATGAACGCAATGATCGGGTCCGCCCGCAGCGTCCTCATCATCGGCGGCTCCAGCGGAATCGGGCTGGCCACGGCGCTCCGTCTGAGCGCCGAGGGTGACCGACTGACCCTGATGGCGCGCAGCCGCGAGGCGCTCGATGCCGCGGCCACCGCCTGCCGCGACGCGGGTGCTGCCCGGGGTCACCGTCGTGTGCGGCGACGTCGCCGAGGCCGCCGACGTCCGCGCGGCGGTGAGCGCTGCCCGCGCGGATCACGGTCGGCTCGACGTGGTCATCCTGACCGCCACGGTGATGTCCTACGGCCGCGTCGAGGACACCCCGCCCGACATCTTCACGGCCGTCACCGATTCGCGATTCACGGCACCCTGCACGTGGCCCAGGCGGTCCTGCCCGTGATGCGCGAGCAGGGCAGCGGGATCCTGATCGTCGTCAACTCGCTGCTCGGCTCGGTCACGGTGCCGCAGATGGGCGCGTACGCCACCGCGAAGTGGGGGCAGCGCGGACTGGTGCGGACACTGCAGCAAGAAACCCGCGACGCCAAGAACGTGCACGTCTGCCTCGTCAGCCCGGGCAGCATCAACACGCCGATCTATTACCAGGCCGCCAACTACACCGGTCAGGCCACCCGGCCACCGGTGCCCGTCCAGCAACCGGAACGGACCGCGGCCGTCATCGTCGGACTCACCCACCGGCCTCGAGCGCACACCTCGGTCCCGGTCGGACCGGCCAACCCGGTCGTGATCAACGGGTTCCGGCTGGCCCCTTGGCTCTATGACCGCCTGGTCGGTCCGCTGTTCGCACTCGCCGGTCTGACGGCCGCGGCCGTACCGCCGACCGAGGGCAATGTCGTCGCGCCGCTCGCCGACCGGGAGCGAGCGCGGGGCCATTGGCCACCGCCCACCCGCTAGCAACTACTGGCGGGTGTCGCGGCGCAACGGGTGATCGTCGGGAACCTCCACCAGCACGATCGGGATCCCTTCGGGGTCGGCGAGCCACATCTCGATCAGTCCCCACGGTTGCCGCTTCGGTTCGTGCAGGATCTTCGCGCCGAGTGCGGCCAGTCGCGCGTGCTCAGCGGCAACGTCACGGACCTGCAGCCACAGCGAGGTGCCGCTGGGGGCGCGCGTCTCGGGCTCCGAAGAATGGGCCAGCTCCAGGTAGCCGCCGCCGAGGAAGAACACGACGCCGGGGTCAGCCGGATCGCCGTACTCGCGAAAGATCGGCAGGCCGAGGACGTCGCGGTAGAACTGCCGGCTGGACTCCAGATCGGCCGGGCGCAGCAGCAGCCGGCTGGCCAGGACCTCCACCTCGCACCTCCCCGTCCACCTTGCGGCTGTCGCTGCGACCACGCACGAATTGGCCGTCTGCGACCACGCACGAATCCTAGTAGCGGATCACGCCCGGGATGCCGCCGCCGGCGTTGATCGCTTCGCCGGTGATCGCGCCGGCCCGCGGCGAGCAGAGGAACGCGACGACGTCGGCCACCTCGGCCGCGTCGATGATCCGGCCGACCACGTTGCCGTCGTAGCTGAGCGCCTGCTCCGGGCTGGTCCGTTCGGTGCGGGTGGTGCCCGGATGCACGAGGTTCACGGTGATCCCGTCCGGTCCGAGCTGGTCGGCCAGATTCTTCGTCAGCGAACCCACCGCGATGACCCGCATCGACGACAACATGCTGCGGGTCGTATAGGCCGTGCTGCCGCCGATGTTGATGATGCGGCCCCAACCGCCACTTGCCATCAGCGGTGCGGCGGCCTGGGCGCAGCGCAGGTAGCCCATTACCTTCACGTTCATGTCCGTGGCGAAGTCCGCGGTCGTGACGGCGGCCAGATTCGGCGGCGCGGTGCCGCCGGGCTGGGCGGCGTTGTTGACCAGGATGTCGAGGCCGCCCAGGAAGGCGGCCGCCGCGGCCACCATGCCGCGCACGGACTCGTCGTCGCCACCCTCGTAGACGAAGGTGGCGACGTCGGCGCCGCCTGACGGTCCAGCATCCGCGAGATCAGCTTGGGCCTGGGCCAGTCGTTGGGGATCGCGGGCCGCGATCGCGACCCGAGCGCCTTCTTGGAGCAGGACGCGGGCGATCTCCTTGCCGATGCCCCGGCTGCCGCCCGTGACGAGCGCGCGCTTTCCTTCCAGCTGCAAGTCCATCGAATCCTCCTAGTCGGGTGTGTCCTGCCCCTTGCCCGTACCAGCAAGGTCAGCGACGATTGAACCTCGCATCGGGTTGGGAGGACTCCCATGAATAACACAGCACCCGACGCAGTCGCCTCCGGGATGCCGTACCGAGTCCTCGACATCGCCGGTCGGCCCCCTCAATCGCTCGATCAGTTCGTGGGCGACACGCACTTCGTGGTCGACAAGGCCGGTGCCCGGTCGACGTGCGCGGCCAGGGTGCCGTCCGGGGCGAGTCCGTGCGGTTCCACGAGAAGGGCGGCGACGCCGGCACCGGCCGCGATACCCGGGTTTGGACCATCACCCAGACCGGCGTGGGCGAATTCGTAGCGGCATCCGTCAGCGAGTACTAGCGGTTGCCGGCGCCTCGTCGCCCGATTGCCTCGTCTCGGGTCGAGCTTCAGCAGCGCGGCAGTCCGGTCCGGGCCGGATCGGCGCCGGCGTCGAGCCACAGCTCCGACACGTACCCGACCAGGCCCGCATAGCTGGTCCGGTACCAGTACGGCGAGTATTCGAACACCGGCTCACCGACCTCGTAACACGACAACGCGAGCGGAGTGGCGAACGCGGGGATCGTGGTGACGATCGCTGAGGCCGTGGTCGCTGCCGCCCGCAGGTGCACACCGGCCCCGGCCGTCACGTACCAGGCGATCTGACCCGACCCGCCGGACGGACCCTGGCTGGGGGCGGCCGTCGGCGTCGACGTCGTTGACGGCGTGGGCGCCGATGGCGTGACTGCCGCGGATGGCGGCGCTGACGGTCTGGACCGGCGGAGCGCGGAACCGATGACGCTGCCGTCGATCGGGGCGACGCACTCGGCGCAGCGGCCGAAGGTGACGCATGGTTCGGCCGGCCCGGCCCGGCCAGACTGGCCACGGCGAAGTAGCCGACGATGACCAGCACGATCAACGCCGCGGCGACCACCGCGAATTGACTTGGGCTCGCCGGCAGCTGCCCGCGGTGAACCGATCAGTTGGTCGAGGACAAGGCCCGCCCGCCACCAGCAGCCCGGCCACGATGATCAGCACCGGCCGGCCGTCAACGATGGCGAAGTAGGCCACACACCAGGACGGCCGCGACCAGGGCGACCTCGACGACGAGAAAATCTCGGCGCGATTGGGTTGCCATGGCTCACCGACCCTGGGGGACCGTTGCGGGAAGCGTATCTCTCCGGGCATACCCAGCCGGGCCGATCTGATTCAGGCGATTCAGCGCGTCGGCTTACCCCAGGTGTTCGCGACCTCGAAGGCCTTGACTTGTTTCGCGATTCCGCGAGTCGCGGCCCAGGCCTGCGCGCACGCGTCGGCCGCCTCGGGATCAAGTATCTACAGCAAACGTGCAAACCGGGTTTTGCTAATAATCGGCGCTCGGATGTCGATATCGGTAAATATAACGCGCCGAGGAACCGGCAGCATCGCGAAGTATGAGCGGGCTTGACGAATTCGTTCGAGCCGTGAGGAAGCTGGCATGATTTTTGACGGCGGCACCGTTCGGATGCGTCTGATCGTGCTGATCCTGGTGCCTTCCGTCGGTCTGGGGGCGGCTGCGGCGTTGGTCGTTTCGAGCCGCGCCAGCAGCGCCCAATCGGCCGCGGCGGCGGAGCGGACGATTCGCGCGGTCACACTCATCCAAGCGGCAAAGTCCGCTCTGGAGCAGGAGCGCATCCCGGCCGTGGTCGCCGTGCTGGCCGAGCACCCCGAGTTGCTGGTCGGGTTGACGGCCGACGATCTGAAGTCGGCGCCCGAAATCGTCCCCAAGCTGCCGGGCCTACGCGCGTCGACCGACAAGGCGTTTGCGGCGCTGAGCGGGTCGAGTCTGGACCCGTCCCTGGTAGCCGGCTACGGTGCCGATCTGATCAAGGTCCGAGCGCAGATCGACAACTCACGAGATCTGACCACTGCGCTCAACGGCGCCAACACGCTGCTGGCCACGATGTCGACCACCGCAGATACCGAGTTGGCCACTGCAGTCCGGGTCGGACTGGACTCGGCCGGCAACGTGGCTCTGCGCGATGTCAGCCTGGCCCAGGCGGCCGCGCAGACGGGGGCGAACGAGACCGGGTCCTTCACCGGAACCCAGTTCCCTGAAACATCCGGCCCAACGGCACCGCAGCTGAGCGCCGCCTGGGCGCAGAGTTACGGGGCCTACGCCGCCGCATCCACAGCCCTCCTCACGCTCGGTTCAGCGGCGCTGGTGGCCGACTGGCGAGCGGCCAACGCCGACCCCGCGGCGCAGGCCTACAACGATTTTCTCAGTGTGCGCGTCGCCGTGTCCGGATCGCCCGCGCCGATCGGTGACCTCATCACGCTGGTGATCGAGGACGGCCCCCGCAATGCCGCGTACGCCAAAATCCTGGGTTCCGCGCTGAGCCGCGCTCTTGCGGCCGGGACGGCTCAACGCAACCACGCGGTCGTGGCGTTGTATCAGATCATCGGGGTCGTGGTGGCGCTGCTGCTCATCAGCTTCGCGGTCGCAGCCTGGGTCCGTCGCTCGATCACGATCCCGATCGCCGGCCTGGCCGCACAGGGCACCCGCATCAGCCAAGGCGAGTTGATCGACGTTCAAGTCATCGGACCGAGCGAGATCCGGACCGCCGCCCGGGCCTTGTCAAGTTCGGTGGCCAGCCTACGCAACATCCAAGCCCAGGCCGCGGCCGTCGCATCCGGCGATCTCGAGAATCCCGTTGTGCGGCAGGCATTGCCGGGTCCGCTCGGCGAGGTCGTGCACTCGTCGGTCACCACGATCATCGACGCCATCCACGACCGCGAGACGGCTAGGACGGCGTTGGCCCACCTTGCCGCCCACGATGCGCTCACCGGATTACCGAACCGGGCCGAAGCATTGAACCTCATCCGGCGGGCGCTTCAGCGAGCCCAGCGGTCGGCCGCGAAAACCGCGCTGATGTTCATCGACCTGGACCACTTCAAGGCGGTCAACGACACCTTCGGCCACGCTGCCGGTGACGAGGTACTGCGGGTGGTGTCGAGGCGACTGCAGACGATCGTGCGCGACGGTGACATCGTCGCGCGCCTCGGCGGGGACGAGTTCGTGCTGCTGCTGGAGGCCATCGACGACGAGGCCGACATCGCCGGTCTGGCCGAACGGCTCGTGGCCGAGCTCTCGGCCGAGATGCTCATTCAGAAGCACTCACTGCAGGTCGGCGCGAGCGTCGGTCTGGCATTCTGCCGAGACGGCTACGTCGACGCCGGGCGACTGCTGCAGGAAGCGGACGCCGCGGCCTACCGGGCGAAGCACAGCGGTGGCGGGCGGGTCGACATTTTCGACGACGGGCTGCGCGCCGAGCTGACCCATCGCGCCGAGCTCGAACGGGCGATCGCGGCCGGGCTGATCAGCGATGAATTCGTGCTGTACTACCAGCCCGTCATAGACCTGCGCAGCGGCGAAACGTACGGCGTCGAGGCGCTGATCCGTTGGCAACACCCCGTCCTCGGCTTGATCCTGCCGGACGACTTCATCCCGATCGCCGAACAGTCCAGCCTGATCAACGATATCGGTCGCTGGGTGCTGCGCACGGCTACCGCGCAGCTGGCCGTATGGAACGAGGAGTCCGGGGCGCCGCTTACGATGGCAGTGAACATCTCGGGGCGGCACCTGGCCAGCAGCCAACTTATCCCGGACGTGCGCCACGCCCTGGCTGCTTCCAAGATCGCCCCCAATCAGCTGATCGTCGAGGTGACCGAGACCGTGTTGGTCGACGACCCGTTGGCGACGCAGAACATGCGAGCCCTGCGGGACTTAGGCGTGAAGATCTCAATCGACGACTTCGGATCCGGTTTCACCTCTATCGGGCAGCTGCCGCGACTTCAGGTCGATACCTTGAAGATCGACCGCAGCTTCATTGCCTCGAATGACTTCGCCCAGCAGGAGCTCGTTCGTCTGATCGTCGCCTCGGCCCACGCATTCGGCCTCACCGTCGTGGCCGAAGGCATCGCAGAACCAGATCAGGAAGCGCGCCTACGCGGCGAAAATGTCGAGTACGGCCAAGGCTTCCTCTTCTCCCGGCCCCAACCGGGTCACCTGTTGAACCTGCGACGCAGTCCGTCCGATCCGCGCGATCGCGTGACCTCTCGCGGCTTATCGTGACCCGCGTCTCGTTTATTGGCCTGCCGCAGCCCGCCGTAAGATGATCCAATAGCGGAATCCTGTTTCCGCTTAGGAGAGAGTCCATGGCACAGACCTTGTCCCGCGAGGCCCCGGATTCGGCGTCCGTCAAGCGGTCCAGCTACCAGGTGACGTTCACGGTCATCGTCGTCGCCACCTCGGCCTATTCGATGCTGCAGTCGTTGGTGCTGCCGGTACTGCCGACGATCCAGGCCAGCCTGCACACCACCCAGTCGACGGTGACCTGGGTGCTGACGGCCTATCTGCTGTCGGCGTCCATCGCCACCCCGATCGTCGGCCGGGTCGGCGACATGATCGGCAAGAAGAAGGTGCTCGTCGCGGTGCTGGCGACGTTGGCGGTCGGCACCCTGCTCGCCGCGCTGGCGACCTCGATCACCGTCATGATCATCGCCCGGGTCATCCAGGGCGCCGGTGGCGCGATCCTGCCGCTCGCGTTCGGCATCATCCGCGACGAGTTCCCGCGCGCAAAGGTCGCGATGGCCGTCAGCACGACCGCGGCCCTGCTGGCGGTCGGCGGCGGCCTCGGCATCGTGCTGGCCGGCCCGATCGTCGACGCGCTGGACTACCACTACCTGTTCTGGCTGCCCCTGGTCTTCATCGTGATCTCGACGATCGCCGCGCACTTCGTCATCCCCGAGTCGCAGAACCGCAGCCCGGGCCGGATCAGCTTCCTGCCGGCCGTCCTGCTCGCGGCCTGGCTGACCGCGCTGCTCATCGGCGGTCAGCGAAGGCAGCGACTGGGGCTGGGCCTCGGCGAAGACCGTGATCCTGCTGGCGATCTCGGTCCTGCTGATCCCGGTCTGGGTGCTTGAGCGAGCTGCGTTCGGTGACGCCGTTGGTCGACATGAAGATGATGCGCATCCCGGCCGTCTGGACGACGAACCTCGTCGCCCTGCTCTTCGGCGTCGGGATGTACTCGATCATGGCGTTCCTGCCCGAGTTCCTGCAGACGCCCAGCAGCGCGGGCTACGGATTCGGCGCCAGCATCACCCAGTCCGGCATCTTCCTGCTGCCGATGACCGTCACGATGTTCGCCTTCGGCCTGATCTCGGGCGGACTGGCCGATCGGCTGGGCTCGAAGGTGCTGCTCATCGTCGGCTCAGGACTGACCGCCGTCTCGTTCCTCGTCCTCACCGTCGCGCACGACGAGAAGTGGCAGATCTACCTCTTCTCCGCGCTGCTCGGCGCCGGGCTGGGCTTCGCGTTCGCCGCGATGTCGAACATCATCGTGGTGTCGGTGCCGGCGGCCCAGGTCGGCGTGGCCAGCGGCATGAATGCCAACATCCGCACGATCGGCGGGTCGATCGGCGCGGCGGTCATGGGCAGCATCGTCACCTCGGGGGCCGACCGCCAGTGGACTGCCGGTCAAGGCCGGCTACATCCACGGCTTCGCGTTCCTGCTCATTGCCTCGGCCCTCGCGGCCGCGGCCGCCGTTCTCATTCCCTCGGCGAAGCGACGCGCCACCGCGGCCGCCGACGCCGAGGCGGCGAGCGGGCCGCAACATGAGATCCACGTCCACAACGGAGAGGCCGCGCTCGTACCGGGCGCACCCGTGGTCGAGGTCGAATAGCTTGCTGCGTCGTGACGCCGAGGCGAACCGCAGCCGGCTGATCGCGGCGGCCGTCGATGTGTTCAACGACCAGGGCCTCGACGCCGGGGTCGAGGCCATTGCCGAGCGCGCCGGAGTAGGCGTCGGCACGCTCTACCGACGCTTCCCCAACAAGGGCGCGCTGATCGCGTTACTGGTCACCGAGACGATCGACGATCTGACGAACGCCGCGATCGACGCGCAGGCCGTGCCCAACGGTCAGGGTCTCGAACAGTTCGTCCGGGTCGTCGCCGATCGGCTCGCGGCCAACCGGGGTTGGCTCCCGCGTCTCTGGAACCAGAACCAGGCCGACGAGGCCGCCGTCGAACGTCTGCGCGCTCACATCGATCGGCTCGTCGGCCAGGCGCGCGCGGCGCGGACGATCCGCGACGACGTCGTTCGCGCCGACATAACCGCCGTCATCTGGTCGTTGCAGGGAGTCATCGAGCACGCCGGGAATCGGCCGAGGCCGCCTGCTCACGGTTGATCACGATCATCTTCGCCGGCCTGGCGCCCTGAACCACGGACGCCGCGCTAACCGGCCCGAGCTACAGATCGGCCGGACGCGGCGCCGCGACCCCACGGCGCTGCACCGACCAACTGGCCGCTCGGATCGCCTGCTCGACGGCCGCTCGACCGCCGGCCGCGCGCGATCGCGGCCGCCAGCACGCCGGCGAACACGTCGCCCGCACCGGTGGTGTCAACGACCGTCCGGACGGGCGGTGCCGCGAACGAGGTCACGTCACCCCGATCGATCAGCACCGCGCCGGCCGCGCCGCGCGTCACGATCACCCGGCCGCCGGTCCACGCGGCGAGCCACCGGCCGGCGTCGATCGCGTCGTCATCGCCGCTCAGCGTCGCGCGCTTCGTGCTGATTGACGAGCAGGATGCCGATCGATTCGAGTGGCAGTTGATCTGCCGCAACTACCGGCGAGACGTTGCCGATCGTCATGGCCCCGCGCTCCCGGCCCAGCTCGAGCGCTCGAGTTGGCGGCCGCAATCGGAATCTCGAATTGCACGAGGACGACCGCAGGATCGCCGAACCGATCCGTCACCATCGCCGGACTCACCCGCTCGTTCGCCCCGCGGTCGACGACGATGAAATTCTCGCCTTCGGCGTCGACCACGACGTAGGCGACGCCGGTGGGCCCGATCGACGAACGCGACGCCGGCGACGTCGACCCCGGCCTCGGCCAGCTGGCTGAGCAATGAGCGGCCGACCTCGTCGGCACCCACCGCGCCGACGATCGAGCAGGCCGATCCCATCCGGGCAGCGGCCACGGCCTGGTTGGCGCCCTTGCCACCCAACCGCGTCGAGCTCGGAAGCCTCGGTCAGCACCGTCTCACCCGGCGACGGCAGGCGCCGCACGACCAGCGAGGTGTCGGCGTTGATGCTGCCGACGACCAGAACGCGGTTCATCGTCATGGTGCGTATGTTGCCCTTGACGCATTGGGCTGGACGTGCCGGTTGGACGCCGGTGATATCTGGGTATCCATCCTCCATCCGAACTGAAAGGTGGCTGCGGATGTCTGAGACGCAGCGACTTCGACGAGGAGAACGCCGGACGCGAGCAGATCGGCACGACCCGCGGCGGTCAGCCGATCGAGTCCAACCGAATGGCACCGGAAGACATTGCCGAAGCCGACCGGATCCACGAGCAGCAGGCGTCCTCAGGACGCGAGCAGATCGGCACGACCCGTGGCGGTCAGCCGATCGAGAAGGCCGTCGACGGCGTCTGACGTATTCAGTGCGACCGGGAACCGAACCCCGTTCGAACACGAATTAGCTAATGAGCCCTGCCCTCGCACGGGCGCCGACCGGCCGATCGCCGGTGATCGAACGCAATGGCGGTAACTCATGATTGTCTGGCTCGTCATCCTCCTCCTCGTGATCCTTGCGCTGATCGACTCCCTGCAACGCGACGGCGGCAATGACCGGAAGCTGAACAAAGAACTTCGGCGGCTGCGCAGCAAAGGCGGTCGCAAGAGTTGGCTGGCCGGCCTGCGCCGGGCCATCAGCAACGAGTGAGCTAAGCAACGCTGACGGCGCGCCCGCAGGCGTGGCGTCGATCGCGCCGTTAGCAAGACGCGTGACCTACGTTGTCAGTTGTGGACGAACAGTTGTGGCACGCGGCGACCCGGCACCCCTTCCTGGACGAGGTCCGGCTCGGCACCATAACTGACCCGAGGTTCGACCGCTGGCTCGTCCAGGACGCGCTGTTCGTAGGTGATCTGCTCAGCTTCCAGGCCCGGCAATTGGCCCGCGCGCCGCGCGCGGCTCAGGCCGTACTCGCCAGTGGCTGTGTGGCCCTGGTCGACGAGCTGGACTGGTTCGCCGTCCAAGCGGACCGGCGCGGCATTGATCTCGACCAGCCCGCGTTGGCGGCAACCGTCGCGTACCGCGAACTGCTCGCCCACTTGGACGCGCAGCCGTTCGCCCAGGCGATCACCGCGCTCTGGGCGCTGGAGCGGGTCTATGAACTGGCCTGGACTTCAGCCGCCGCGCCGGCGTCACCGTTCACCGAGTTCGTCCAACACTGGACCACCCCTGAGTTCAGCGCGTACGTCGCCTCCCTCGGCGAATTGGCCACGCCGACCGGCCAGGACGCCTTGATCGATGACGTGCTGCGGCACGAAATCGCGTTCTGGGACATGGCGCTGGCGTGACGCTGTCCATCGGCTATGGGCGGAGAATTCCGACCTCGCCGAGCAGGCGCTGCGGCATCCGTTCGTAACCGACCTCGGCAATGGGTCGTTGGCGCCGCACCGCTTCGCCGCCTTCATCGCCCAGGACGCGTTCTTCCTGGACGCGTTCGCCCGCGCCTATGCCTTGGCGCTCGTCCACGCTCCCGACTACCGCGACCGTACTCACCCTGGCCGACCTGATCGGCGGAGTGCGCGACGAGCTGGGCCTGCACGCTGCTTATGCCGCCTCGCTCGGGGTCGACCTGGCCTCGGTCGAGCCGGCCCCGGCGACGACCGCCTACACCGACTTCCTGCTCGCGGTCGCCGCCACCCGCGCGGACGGACTGATCTACGCCGCGATGACGCCGTGCATGCGGCTGTACGCGTTCCTCGGCTCGCGAATGGACGCCGACAACGCCGGTCCCTACGCCGACTGGGTGCGGACCTACGCAAGCGCGGAGTTCGAGGCGCTCGCGGCCCGGCTCGAGCGACTCGTCGATGACAGCGATCCGGATCCGAGCCGCGGCCGCCGCGCTGTACCGGCGGGCGTATGACCCTCGAGCTGGCCTTCTTCGACGCCAACTGAGCCGCCGCGCCTCACATTTCATCTCTCTGCGACTTACTAGAGTTCGACGTCATGACCGATATGAACGCGAATGTGATCGAGGAGTTCCGGGCGAACGACGGAGTCGTCGGCGGCTGGTTCGAGGGAATGCCGATGGTCCTGGTCCACACGACCGGGGCCAAGTCCGGCATCGAACGGATCATCCCGCTGGTCTACCTGCCGGATGCCGACGAACCGTCCCGCATCTACATCTTCGCGTCCAAGGGCGGCGCCCCGAAGAGTCCGGACTGGTACTTCAACGTGCTCGCGAATCCCGACGTCACCCTCGAGGTCGGCGCCGACACGTACGACGCGACGGCAACTGAACTCGTCGGCCCGCAACGGGACGCGGTCTACGCCGAGCAGGCCCGTCGTTACTCCAACTTCGCGGACTATGAGAAGGCGACCGACCGGGTTATCCCGGTCATCGCCTTGACGCGTAAGTGACTGACCGGCGCTAGCCGCGCAGCATTCGGAGGTGACCTAGCGCTTGCCGGGCCGCCAGATCTCCATCGCTTGGTCGAGGGCGATGGTGCTCGGTACCGCCACCGGTAGCGGAGTAGGTGCGTCGCGGTGGTTGCGCAGCCCGTCCAGCACGATGCCCAGGTAGCGACGCCACGCGTCCGGATTGGCGGCGGCCAGGAAGTCGGCCCCCGACCCCAGGATGACGTGAATCACCGGTAGGTCGTTGTGGCGGAAGTCGGCCCGCAGTTCGCCGGCCGATTGAGCCGCGACGATCAGTTCGGTGGTCACCTCTTCGAGACGGTCGCGGGCGACGTGAAAGTTGCGGCCCTTGCTCGCTGCGGTCGTCATCACCGTCCACAGGCCACGGTCGGTCGCCATCATCGCGATGATCTCTGAGATGTAAGCAACGAACGCCGCCCATGGGTCCTCGAGTTTGAGGCATTCGCGGGCGTAGCCGGCGAGATGATCGAAGTTCTCGACGAAGAGCGCATCGATCAACTCGTCGCGATTGGCGAACCGCCGGTAGACCGTGCCGACGCCGAGTCCCGCGTGCCGCGCGATGTCGTGCAGGGTCACGTCGAGTCCGCGCTCGGCGAAAACCTCGCGCGCCGCCTGCAGTATTCGCTCGCGATTGAGCTCAGCATCGCGGCGAAGCGGTCTCGGTTCGACCTGGGTCGACGTCGTCATGGGAGCAGCCTCGCACAAGCAAGTCGAAAATAGTGGACAACGATTGTCCGTTTGATGATAATCACAGGGAGGGGCGGTTTCCGACAAGAGGAGGAAGACCATGGCGGTTGAAGAAGTTCAAGAGTTCTCACTCGACAAGCGGGCACCGGGTTCGATGGCCGGTAAGACGGTTCCGCAACCGCCGCCGCCCGGTCCGGGCGAGCTGAAGCAGACCATGCGCGAGATCGAGGGGCCGTACTTCCGGGTCGGTGCCCCTCGACGCAACGTCCTGCTCGAAGAGGGCGACGAGCCCGAGATCGTGATCTCGGGACGCGTCCTGAACGAGAAGGGCACGCCGATCCCGGCGGCGCTCGTCAACGTATGGATGAGCGACCACGACGGCAACTACGACATGGTCGGTTACCGCTATCACGGCATCGTCGAGACCGACGCCGACGGACGGTACGAGTTCACCTCGATCATCCCGGCCTGCTACGAGCCGCGTGACGCGAAGCACATCCACGTGAAGATCCAGGCCAACTCGAGCCCGATCACGACCCAGCTCTACATCGAGGGCGAGCCCGGCACCGAGGACGATCCGTTCTACGCCGAGGAGATGCTGGTGCGCTGCAAGGTCGACGAGCACGGCGTCAAGCACGGCACGATGGACTTCGTCATCAAGCAGG
The DNA here is from genome assembly GCA_963730855.1 of uncultured Actinomycetes bacterium. Classification (GTDB taxonomy): domain Bacteria; phylum Actinomycetota; class Actinomycetes; order Mycobacteriales; family Jatrophihabitantaceae; genus CAVSTK01. The sequence continues at coordinate 132,097 of CAVSTK010000004.1, read as the reverse complement.
TGACGACGCAGGAGAACGTGACGCCGGCCAGTCTCGCCGCTGTCGTCTAGTCAACGCTGTCGTCCCAATCAAAATTGGGCGCCGGGTGCCCACTCAGGCCGTCAGGCTTGATTCCTTCGTGGGCACCCGGCGCCCCATTTCTGTGTCTCGACCTACGTCGATCTGTTCGCATCCCATCTCGGGTCGGAATCATTGTGCGGTGTAACACTTTCCTGACAGATAGTGACGGTCGGATGTAGTTTCCGTGTTAAGTTCTAGGAGTCAGCCGAAAGGCCCACCTCTCGTCAGGCTCCCCCGTGAACCGCTCGATCGCCCTCGCCCTAGTCGTTGCCACCGCCGCGCTCACCGGACTGTCTCCCGCGGCCGGCGCCGTATCCGCGCTCGACCGCGGTCGCTGAAACCGCAACCGCAACCGCCACCGCCACGACCTTCGACGGTCTCCGCGCCAGCCACGTCGGTCGCGATCGCGGTCGCGCCCGCCCCGGCCGCAGCACCGGCGCACGCCGCGCCGGCCACCGCCGCCGCCGTGACGAAGGTTGCCAGCGGCACCACGACGACGACAGCTTCGACCTCCACCGCAGCGACGTCGACGACCGACGCCGGCCGCGTCGCGTACCTCAACGCGATGTACCTGTCCGTCGTGCCGGCGGGCGAACGGGCGAGCTGGCCGGTCACTACGTCCTCGGCTACAACTTGGCTGGACTGTCGTGTGGCACCGGCTGCACCGGGCTGTTCGATGGCGAGGCCCGATCATCGTTCGACAGCACCTTCTTCAGCGAGTCGGTCGCCTATCAGCGCAACCGCATCGCCCACGAAGCCGCGCACGCCTATGGCTTCCTGTTCATCAGCGACTACGCGAGTCCCAGCTGGGCCGGCGTCGGCGGTTGGCAGACCCAGTTCGACAGCCTCGACCGAAGCTTCGTGAAGACCTACGACGCCGAGGCGTTCGCCGCCTGCGTGGCCTGGCAGGAATCCGGTTTCAACAACCGCGTCGATCAGATCAGCAGTTTGTGCACCGCGCCGGCGGCCGCACTGGCGATGGCTCAGCTCCCCTGACGGACCGGCGCCGCACCTGCCGCGGACGGGATCCAGCTCGTGGCGCCCGTTCTCGGATTAGCGCGAAGAAGTATCAGATCTTGGCGGCCAACGGCTCTGCCTGTATTAGGCCGACCAACGGAGATCGCAACAAATACACCTTCGACGTCTGGACGGTGGGTGCGGTCGCTCGCTTCAACCGCACGGCGCGCCGGAAGAACGGGGGATGGACGCGGAGCCGTCACTCAACGTGACTGGTCGGCTGCGCCCGTCGGCGCGTCGTGTGGTCGAAGTTAAATGCACGAACTATCATCTTGTACATGAGACTTTGTTCAGACAGCCTCGACTTCGACGCGGTTCATGACCTGTCCGAGTGGGCAACCGCGTTCGAGTCGATGCCGACCGGCGTCGAGAAGCGCAGCTGCAGCGAGTGCGACTTCGAGGAGCTGCGCTTCGAAACCTTCCGCGAAGAACTAGCCCAGAGCGCGTAGTCGGTGTAGTCGCAGGTAGTCGCAGGTAGTCCACGCACCTTCGCACCGCAACTTCTTCGCACCGGGCCAACCGGTGCCGGCGAACCCCCAGCTAGCCGGCCCGCCCGATTCGGCCACCGTCGACGAGCAGCACATGCCCGGTGATGAAAGACGCTTTGGCCGAGGCGAGGAAGACCACCGCGTTGGCCACGTCCTCGATCGTGCCCAGCCGCCCCAGGGGCACGCCGGCGATCGCGCGATCGATGCTCTCGGGTGAGCTGAGACTGTCTTTGACGAAGTCGGTCTGGATCGTTCCCGGGGCGACCGCGTTGACGCGAACGCCCTCGGCGGCCAACTCGATCGCCGCCGCGACTGTGAGCTGCCGGATGCCACCCTTGCTCATCGCGTAGGCGACGGCCGGCAGCCGCGACGCGACGAACGACGCCGTCGAGGCGATGTTGACGATGCTGCCCGTTCGACGCGGGACCATCCGGCGAGCCGCCTCCTGCAGGCAGAGGTAGGTCCCCTTCAGATTGACGTCGAGGATCTGTTCGAGCCCGTCCTCGCTCTGCGTCAGCAGCGACTCGTAGAAGATCACACCGGCGCCGTTCACCAGCAGATCGAGGGGCGGCGCATCGGAGTCGACGCGGGCAAACATCGCCCGGACGGACGCGGCGGATGAGACATCGACCTCGACCGCGTAGGCGTTCCCGCCCAGCTGCTGAATCGTGTCGACGACCGCCTGGGCGCGGGCCGGCGAGATATCGGCCACGCCCACCGTCGTCCCGAGCTGGGCCAGGGCGCTGGCGACGGCGCCCCCGATGCCACCACCGGCGCCGGTGATCAACGCCGAGTGGGGCGCCGAGTCGTCGGTGATCATGCGATCCGAACGGCCAAATCGGTGTGCCCGACCACCGGCTCGTAGCGGCGCATCACGTCCGGATCGTGCCCGGCAATGATCGCCGCGCCCGCTCGATCCTCGAGTTGGCGCAGCAGCTCATAGGTCCGGTACATCCCCTCCAAATCACTGAACACCTCGTAGGGCATGTCCCGCGTCATCTCTTCATAGAAGTGCAGTGCGTCGGACGCGAGGACGATCGGCTGGTCGTTGCCGATGACGATGATCTGCTGTCCCGGGCAGTGACCGACGACGAGCCGCGCGTCGATCCCCGGCGCGATCACCCCATCGCCGTCGAGTACATCGACCCGGCCCTGCTGGGTCGCGTCGCGCAGGAATTCGATCTCGGCCGCCTCGACGCTGACCGCCGGGGCGCGATGCCGGCCGTACGGGCCCAGCCAGAAATCGAGTTCGTTCTGCTGGAGGGAGATCCGCGCATTGGGGAAGTACTTCACGTTGCCGATGTGGTCGAAGTGGAAGTGGGTGACGACCACCCGATCGACCGACTCGGGGTCGATGCCGAGCGTCGCGAGTGCATCCATCGGCGCGGTCAGACAGACCCGCCCCGGACGGTCGATTACGGCATCCGGGTGATAACCGGTATCGACCAGCGTCGTCGAGCTGCCATCGCTGACGATCCAGAAGAAATAGTCCATCGGCATCGGTGCATCGGGCTCGCCGTAGACGCCGTAGCGGTAGAAGTTGTCACTGCGCCTGGTCGCCATCTCGCCGTAGCGGACCGCCGTCACCTCGAACTCGTGGGACATCGCTTCTCCTCAGGTCGTCCGGTCCTTCAGCGCACTGAGACTACTGGTCGACTCCTGGGTAGCCACGGCCGCGCAGTGCGCGCAATGGCCCTCTCGGTAGGCTCCTGACGCTGACCGGTGCTGCACCGCTGACGAGAGGGGCGCGCATGTCCGACGCCACGACGACCGGGCTGGTCGACCTGTTGCTGCGCCAATCGAACGATATTCCGGACTCGGCCATCGCCGCCGCGCAGACCCTCGTCCTCGACTTCCTCGGTGTGGCCACCGCGGGATCAGCCACCGTCGAGGGGCGCCACATCCGCGCCACGATGAAGGCGCTCGGCCGAGCGGGCGACTGCTCGATCCCGGTCTATGACGATCGGTTCGACCCGGCAACTGCGGCCTTGATCACCGCCACCATGGGTTACAGCATCGGCCTGACCGACACCCACGCCCGCTCGATCACCCATCCCGGTCCGTCCGTCATCCCAGTGGCCATCGCGGTCGGCCAGGCGGTCGGCGCCTCGGGACGCGACATCCTGGACGCGATCGTGCTCGGCGCCGAGGCGATCGTCCGCATCGGCGCGGTCGTCAACCCCTCGCACCGCACCCGCGGCTTCCACCCGACCGCGACCTGCAACGTCTTCGGCGCGGCCGTCGCCGCGTCGCACCTGCTCGGCTCCGACCGCGTCACCCTGCTCAATGCTCTCGGCATCGCCGGCAGCATGTCCGGTGGGATCTATGAGTTCCGGCACGAGGGCTCGATGCTGATGGCGCTGCATGCCGGGTGGCCGGCCCAGAGCGGCATCACGGCCGCCTACCTCGCCGCGAACGGATTCACCGGCCCGTCCACCGTCCTCGAGGGTCCCGAGGGCTTCTTCCACGCGTTCGCCGACGCGATCAAGCCCGAGCTGCTGCTGGCCGAGCACCCGACGCTGGGCATCGAGGAGCTCTCACTCCGCCCGTACTGCTCGTGCCGTTACGCGCACGCGGGCATCGATGCGCTCGAGACGATCTGGAGCCAGAACGGGGTACGGGCCGAGCCGGAGCAGATCAAAAAGGTCATCGTCTGGACGCACCGAACGGCGGTCGAGCAGGAGGTCGAGCCCAACTCGATCGTCGGCGCGCGGCTGAGCACGCGGTTCAACATCGCGCACGCGATCGTGCACGGACCGACCCTGGTCGACATCGGGGCGGCCGACCTGGTCGATGCCACCGTGGCATCGGTCGGCTCGATCACCACGATCGAGGAAGACCCCACGTTGACGGCGATCTTCCCCGAGAAGTGGGCCTGCCGGGTCGAGGTCGAATTGACCAACGGCAAGACCTACGAGCACCTGATCGACACCCCGAAGGGCGAGCCCGAGAACCCGTTGAGCCGGGTCGAGGTCGAAGCCAAGTTCCGGCAGCTGGCGACGGCCCACCTCGGCGAGGACGGCGCGAGTGCGCTGATCGCCGCGGTGACCGCGCTGCCGACAGCACCGGACGGGTCGCAATTGACCAATGCACTCATCGGACCGGCAGCGCACACGGCGCCAACAACACATACAGCGGAAGGCAATTCATGACGGCGGCAACTGAACTCGCGCAGCACTTCACCAGCGTCACCGACCTACCGGCGGACGGTCTGGCCGAGATGAAGCGCCTGCTGCTGGACTACTCCGGCGTCGGACTGTCCGGCAGCCAGGCCGACACGGGTGTCATCCTGGGCGACTTCGCGGTCGAGACCGGCGGCGTCGAACAGTCGACCGTGATCGGCCGCACGACCCGGGTTCCCGCGGTTAATGCGGCATTCGCCAACGCCGTGTCCGAACACAGCATCGAGCTCGACGACGTCGACGACGAGGCCCTGTTCCACTACGGGCCACCGGTCATCTCGGCCGCTCTGGCGGTGGCCGAGTGGCAGCACTCGACCGGCCAGCAGCTGCTCGACGCGGCCCTGCTCGGCTGCGAGATGATCAATCGGCTCAGCCTTGCGGTAAACCCGGAGCTGCGGAACCGGGGATTCCACACCACGCCGACCTGTGGCGTATTCGGGGCCACCGTTGCCGCCGGCCGGCTGCTCGGCCTCACCGCCGAACAAATGACCAGTGCCCTCGGTTTGGCCGGTGCGCAGGCGTCCGGGCTGATGGAAATGTATGGCCCGTCGATGCAGAAGCGGATCAACCCGGGTCCGGCCGCTCGCAACGGCGTCACTGCGGCGATCCTGGCCCAGAAGGGTTTCACCGGAGCCGACACGATCTTTGAGGGTGAGCGCGGATTCGGCGCCGCCTTCACCGGTGGCATCAACCTCGACGCCCTGTTGGGCAAGCTCGGCGACGAGTTCCCGGTGACGGTCGAGTACAAGGCCTACTCGGCCGCCCGTCCCATCCACAACGCCATCGACTGCGCGCTCGATCTGCGCCAGCAGCCCGGTTTCGTCCTCGATCAGGTCACCGCGATCAACGTCCGGCGGCACCCGACCTGGGCCAACTACCACCTCAACAAGACGCCCCGTACCTTCCACGAGGCCCAGGTGAGCCTGCCCTATTCGTTCGCGATCGCACTGACCGAGGGCGCCGCGCTGCCGCCGCAGTACGCCGACGACCAGTTGCACCGGCCCGAGATCGTCCGGCTGGTCGACCTGGTCGAGATCGTGCCGGACTCCTCGCTACCTCGCGGGGTCACCTGCCTGATCACGGTGACGTTGAGCGACGGCACCACCCTGAGCTCGCAGGTCGACGACCCGAAGGGCTCGGTCGGCAACCCGATGACCAACGACGACCTCGAGGCGAAGTTCCGGATGCTGGCCGAGCCGGTGGCCGGCAAGGATCGGGCCGACGCGATCGTCGCCCTGATCGCCGGGATCGAGGGCGTCGACGACGTCGCCGCGCTGGCCGACCTGCTCGCCGGCCGCTAGTCATGGAGCGCGCCGATCTGATCCTGCAGGGCGCCTTCGACGTGCACGTGCACGGCTACCCCGAGTTCACCCTCGGCATGCCGCCCCGGGTCGACAACGTCGAGTGGGGTCGGTTGGCGGTGGCCGCCGGCATGCGCGGATTCGTCATCAAGTCCCACGTCTGGCCCACGACGACCGCGGCCCACATGATGCGATCGCTCTACCCCGAGCTCGAGGTCTACGGCGGCATCACCTGCAACCCGCCCGTCGGTGGGCTCAACCCGGTGTCGGTCGAGATAGCCATCCAGACCGGCGCCCGAATCGTCTGGATGCCCACCTGGGCCGCCCAACAGACGCCGCCGAAGCCGAACATCTTCCGCGACCGGATGCGACCGTTCGTCCGCACGCTCGACGACTCGCCCGAGGCCGCGCGGGATCTGACCATCCTCGACGAGTCCGGTGCGTTACTGCCCGACGTCGAAAGGATCGTGCAACTGTGCGCCGACTACGGCGTCACCATCGCCACCGGCCACCTGCCGATCGCCTCCAGCCTGGTGCTTTCCGAAGCGACCGACCGGTTGGGCGTGCGGCTGATCCTCACCCACCCGCTGAGCGGGTCGGTCGGGGCGTCGATCGAGGACCAGCAGGCGATCGTCGCCCGGGGTGGCTATATCGAGCACGTGTTCGTCGGCGCGATGCCGATGCACGCCCGGCTCAACCCCCAGCTGATCGTCGAGGCGATCGAGGCCATCGGCCCGGAACACGTGCTGATGGGTAGCGACGCGATCGAGGCCTGGAACCCGCCGGCGCCCGAGGTCATGCGGATGTACATCGCCACCATGCTCGCACTGGGCGTGGACGAGGATGCCGTCCATCTGATGACGCACGACAACCCGGTGGCGGCGGTGGGCCTGGAAACCTACCCCGCCACCCTTCCGTCTTAAGGAGATCAGTGGACACCAAAGCGACTGTCGGCCTGTGCGGACTGGGCAATATGGGCGACGCGATCGCGCTGCAGCTCGGTAAGCAGTTCGACGTTCTCGGCTTCGACATCGACCAGGACAAGGCAGCCGTGTCGGCGGCCAGCAACGGCATTCGCGCGTGCGCCGAGATCACCGAGCTGGCGGCCGCGAAGATCGTTGTACTCTGCCTGCCCTCGCCCGCCGCATCCGTCGCCGCCACGAGCGCCCTCGCCCCGAAGCTGGCGCCCGGCAGTGTCATCGTCGAGACCAGTACCAGCAATCCGGTCGATGTCCTCGCGCTCGCCCAGATCGCCGAGCCCTATGGCGTCCGGGTGATCGATGCAGCGATCGCGGCCGGCGTCGGCCAGATGCGCAACGGGATCGCGGTGCTGCTCGTCAGCGGTGACGACGACGCGGTCGAGCAGGCGGCCGACGTGCTGGCCGCGATCGGCCCGAAGAACATCGTCCGGCTCGGCCCGCAACTCGGCAGCGGCTCGGCGCTGAAGGTCATCAACAACGCGATCGCGCACGCCGTGATGGTCGTCCTGGTCGAGGCCGCCGCCCTGGCCCAGGCGAGCGGCATCCCGCGCGCGCGGCTGCTCGAACTGCTCAACGGCAACGACGCCGGCCTGACCCGTCCGCTCGAGCACCGCCTGATGGAACGCATCGCGGCCGGCAACTACGACGGCGGCATGCCAACCGAAGCGGCCCGCAAGGACTCGGTGCTGGCCCTTGCGCTGGCTCAGAACCTGGGCGTGCCGTTGTTCGCGATCCAGGGTTCGCACGCCCCCTACGAGATCGCGACCGCCGAGGGACAAGGCCGGTTGGACTACGCCTCGATCGCCAAACTGTGGGAGGGTTGGATCGGCCAGTCGCTGACCGACCCGTCAGTGTCAGACGAGTAGCCCGGCTGCGCGTCACCGGCCGGATCAATCCATCAGCAACACGATCTTGCCGCGCACAGTCCCGTCCTCGCCGGCGCGGTGCGCTTGGGCTACCTGTGCCAATGGGAACGTCTGACCGACCTTGACGACGAATTGTCCGCGGTCGATCATCCGGGCCACCTGAGCCAGCGCATAGGTAGCCCGTCCGGAGTCGCCGCGACTGAACCGGACGCCCGTCTGCTCGGCGCCGCGGAAGTCAGCGACCGTGATCACCCGCGCAGCCGTGCCCGCGAGTTCCACCAGCTCACCCAGTACGCCATTGCCGCTCACGTCGAGGGCAAAGTCGACTCCTGACGGCGCCAATGCCAGTACTCGCTCGACCATGCCTTCGCCGTAGGCCACCGGCTCGGCTCCGAACGAGCGCAGGGCGTCATGCGTAGCCGGACTACCCGTGCCGATGACGCGGGCACCACGGTCGACGGCGAGTCTGGACCGCCGCACTGCCGACGCTGCCCGACGCCCCGTTGATCAGCACGGTGCTGCCCGCCCCGACGCCCAGCTCGTCGAGCGCTCGGGCTGCGGTCTCGGCCGCGACCGGGATCGCGGCCGCCCCGGCGTAATCGAGTGACTTCCGGGATCGGGGCCCAGAACGACAGCACGGCCAGCTCGGCCTGGGCGGCCCCATATGGGGACGCCCCGAAGACCTGGTCACCGAGGGTGACGCCGGTGACCTGGGGTCCGACCATGTCGACGATGCCGGCCGCCTCGTAACCCAGGGTCTGCGGCAGATTCTGGTCCATCAGCCCCTGACGCTTCTTCCAGTCACTCGCGTTCACGCCGGCGGCACGTACCTTGATGCGTATCTCGCCGGCGACCGGACGAGGGTCGGGAAGATCGACGATCCCGACGACCTCCGGGCCACCAAACCGGCTGAACTGCGCTGCCTTCACGACGCACTCCTTCCAGGGAGGAAGTGGCGGATCGTTCGATACCGCGTGCGCGCGGGAGCGGCGAATCAGCCGCAGCCCGTTTTTACTCCGATCGCGTCAGGCTACCCGACACTGCATCCGTTCGACCTCAGAACCCCATCGAGGTCCATGACTCCGGCGGACCGTCGGGCGTGATCACGAGCAGCACGCGGTTGTCGTTGCGCAGGAACTGCAGGTACTCCTCGTCGGTACCGGTCTCGACTCCGACGAGTTCGCGGATCCGCTTGAACAACTTGATCACGTTCTCGAGGTCCTCGCGGAAGGTCACGGTGCCGGCCAGCGACACGTAGCGCATCCCGGCCGGGTCGTCGACCAGGAACGTGACCCGCGGGTCGTTGGCGAAGAGCCGGTACTTCACCCGGTCGCGCTTGGTCGAGACGTAGATCTTGCCGCCCTCGTAGGAGTACCAGTTCGGACTCAGATGTGGCGTCCCGTCCTTGCGGATGCCGGCGACGATCCCGTTGTGAAACGTGTCGAAGAACTCCTGCGCCTGATCGGCTGTCGGCATCGTGACTCCCCTCGTTGCGGTGACGGTGACGGTAGCCGCAGGTTATCGGGCCCGCCGATCGCTCGATCTAGCGGCGCCAACGACGACTGCGGCGGCCCAGGAACAGCAGCCCGAGACCCGGACATCGGCACCAGCACGGTCAACGCGCCGACGGCCACCACCGCCGCGTCGGTGACTCCCCAGCCGCCCGAGACCGATCCGGGTTCGAGGGCGGCCGCGTTGCTCGCGACGCTGGTGGCATCGACGCCACCGCTCGCGCTGTCGGCAGCACTCGGCGAGCCGCTGTCGTCGGACGAGGACGGCAGAGCTCGCGTCCGGCGGGTCGACCTGTGCTCGGACGGTCAGCGCGATCACCGCTGAGCCTCCGTTGGCCGCGGCGTCGATGACCTTCAGCGTGTAGGCGCCGGGCGTGATCGGCGGGACGGTGAAGCTCTGCCCGTCCGAACCGGTCGCATCGGTGTGCAGGGTGCCGAGCAGAATCGGCGCACCGCCGTCGACTGCGCCAGCGGCAGGGCTAGCGACGATCGCCACATTGATTGCGTAGTTGGCCTGCACACCCGAGATCGTGACCAAGAGCGGCAGACCCGTTCGCGGATGAGTGGTGCTGACCGTGATGTGCGGGGTGAGCACGCCGACGACGTAGGGTGCGGCCGGCCAGATCGGGTCCTGGACACCCGAATACGGGCACGTCCGGCACCACGGGCGTCCCCGCAGACACCACCGGCGACACCACCGGGCAGGGTCGGGACTGCCGGCACGGTGGCCGCGCTCGTCAGTGGGGCAGCGCGACCGACCGCGACCGAAGGACCCGAACCGGCCGCGGTAGTGGTCGGCGCAACGATCGAAGTGGCGTCGACTCCCCCGCTGACCGCAGCGTGACCCGCGGGATGGCCGGGGCTGTCCGAGGCGGAATAGCGGTAGCTGAGTACGACTATCGACGCGAACACGACGATGATGGCGGCGGCCAGCCGGTATGCACCGAAGCCTCTGGACGGCCTTGCGGCTGGCGACGAATGCCGGCCGATCGACGATCCGGCGTATTCGGCCGGCGAGTTCGCCATTGAATGACGAGAGCGATTCTTAGCCCGACGGCTCACTAGGTCAACCGGAATTCGATCGATCTCAATTAAAGCGATATCGCGATTTAAATCGCGCACTGTGGAACTCCCCCGCGCCTTTTTTTGCCCCCGGAACACCGGGTATGTCAGCCAAAACTAATATCCTTGACCTAATATCAAACGGTAAACAATCATACGGTCAAATATCCTCAGAATCACGCCCCCGAATGCCCCAACAATGACGAAGGCGCGACCTTATCGCGGAATTGTTTCGGCGTGAACCGGCGATATAAGCCCGTTACAAGTCGCTTACCGGAGCCAAATTAAGTGCAAAACGTTAATGCGTTTGCACCAGCCCATCCCGCCCGTCTAGTGCGCGGGCGCCGCCTGCGCGCGGATGTCGCGCAGGCGCGAGCGATGACGCCACGGCGAGCAACGCGATCGCGGCCGCGACCACGAAGGTGACTCGGTAGGCCGTCAAGTTCGCCTCGGTGTGTCCGTGGACCACGTGGACCGGACCGACGCCGACGATGACCGTGGTCAGGACCGCCACACCCACCGCGCCACCCAGCTGACGCACGGCATTGAACATCGTCGAAGCCGCACCGGTCTCACGGGGCGAGATACCGGCGAACGCGACGACCTGGGTCGGCACGAACACTTGGGCGATGGCGACACCGATGACGAACAACAAGCCTCGCGCCCACCACAGGCTCGAGCTCTCGTCGAGCACCGCCAGCAGTCCGATCGACCCGGCCACCGAGATCAGGCCCAGTGTCACGTGCCAGCGCGCGCCCAGGCGCGGGTAGATCAGATGACTCGCCAACTGCGCCCCGATCATCACTCCGATCGCCTCGGGAAAGGTGCCCAGCCCGGATTGGATCGGGCTCAACCCGCGCCCGTCCTGGTAATACAGCGAGACGACGTAGATGCGTCCCCAGGAACGAGATCGAACAGAGCACGATGACCCCGTTGGCGGCCCGGAACGTGCGCTCGGCCAGCAGCCGCAACGCGACGATCGGCGCCGCGACCCGCAACTCGACCACGACCATCACCGCGAGCACCACCACCCCGATCGCGATAGTCGCCAGGATCTCGACCGAGGTCCAGCCGTGCTCGGGCCCTTCAGAGATACCGAACATCACCGATCCCAGGCCGAGTCCCGCCAGCACGAAGCCCGCGACATCGAAGCGGCCCGGCTGATGCTCGGCCGAATCGTTGAGAAAGAGGATGCCGAAGACCAGCGCGAATACTCCGATCGGGACGTTCACGAAGAACACCCAGCGCCAGGACAGATCCTCGGTCAGCAGACCGCCGAGAACCGGCCCGAGCGCAGGGGCCAATGCGGTCGGTGTGGTCAGGATCGAGGATGCTCGGATGCGTTCCTCGGGCGGGAAGACCCGGAACAGCATCGTCATACCGACCGGCGCGAGCATGCCACCGCCGACGCCCTGGAGGACCCGGAATACCACCAGCTCGGGCAGGCTGGAGGCAATGCCGCACAGCGCGGAAGCAACCGTGAACACCACGATCGCGGTGAGCAGCACGCGTTTGCCGCCGAATCGATCACCGAGCCACGCCGACGCCGGGATGAACACCGCCAGGCTGACCAGGAACGCGATCGAGATCGAATCGATCGCGGTGGGTGTGGTCCTAGAAGTCACGTCCGATCTGCGGTAACGCGGTGTTCACGATCGTCACGTCCATGATCGACATGAACATGGCGGCCACGAAGACGACGCTGACCGCGACCTTCTGATTCATCCGGCTCACCGCCAGACCCTAGCGGGCGGCCGGGTCGGTGCTGTTCGGTCGCTACACCTCGCTATTCAGCGCTATTCAGTCCAGGTGACGAGCAGATCGCAGCTGACCGGAGTCGACTCGAACAGCCAGTGCCGGGCAGCGACTGCGCACGCGCGGCCGGCGACCATGACGGTGTCACCGACCGCGGGGACGTGCTCGACCTCGTACGGTCCGGCGTGGTGGTCCGGCAGCGGGCGACCGTCGCCGTCTCTCGTGAAGATGATTCGCATCGCAGAGTCCCCTTCGGTGTCGCCGAACGACTACGACTCGATAGGTACCCGCAACGATCGGCCCGATCACCCGGTGTCCGAAACGCGGATACTGGGTAGGAAGTGTCCGGCTGATCGGCCGGACCCGAACGAAGGATTGACGTGACTGCAGAGACAAGAGACATCACCGGCACCGTGGTTGCCATCACCGGAGCCAGCGCGGGCATCGGCGCGGCGACCGCCCGCCTGCTGCTCGAGGCCGGTGCGCGGGTTGCCGTCCAAGCCCGACGCAAGGACCGTCTCGAGGAATTGGTCAGCGAGTTCGGGGCCGACCGGGTCGTTGCGATCACGGGTGACGTTCAGGACCCCGAGTCAGCGACCGCGCTGGTCGAAGCGGCCGTTGCCGGATTCGGGCAGCTCGACAGCATCGTGATCAACGCGGGCATCGGCATGTACGGCGGCATCCTCGACCGCTCGGATGAAGACCTTCAGCTGATGATGCGGACGAATATCGAGGGCACCGTGTGGGCGGCCCGCGCGGCCGTTCGGGCCTTCCGAGCGAGTGGCGGCGGCGATGTCGTCATCGTGTCATCCGTCGCGGGGCTGCGGGGCGGCGCCGACGAGGCGGTCTATGCGGCCACCAAGTTCGCGCAGGTCGGGCTGGCCGGCGCACTCGACCGCGAGGTTCGCGAGGACGGCATCCGGGTCACCGCGATCTGCCCGGCCGGCGTCGAGACCGAATTCGCCATCGGCGCCGGCCGCACCGAGGGCGATCCATCACTGGCCGATTACCTGCGCCCGGAAGATGTCGCGTTCACCGTGGTCACTGTGCTGCAGCAACCGCGACGCGTGCGCACCACCCAGTGGCAGCTGTGGAGCATGGGCCAGGGCAGCTAACGCCGAACGATAAGTTAGCCACTATGCGGTATGTGATTGTCGGGGCCGGCGGCATCGGCGGCGCGATCGGCGGGCGCCTCGCCGACACCGGCCGTGATGTCGTCCTGGTCGCCCGCGGAGCCAACGCCCAGGCGCTACGCGAGCACGGTCTGCGCCTCGCGCTGCCCGATCGGGTCATCGTCGCGCAGCTCCCGGTGGTCGAGCGGGTCGGTGAGCTGACGCTGCAGATCGACGACGTGCTGGTCCTCTGTGCGCAGTCGCAGGACACCGCGGCCCTGGTCGCCGAGCTGGCGGTGCTGCCGGTCGGCGACTCGACCGCGGGGCAACTGCTGCCGCTGGTCTGCGCGCAGAACGGCACGAGTAACGAACGCGAGGCGTTGCGCCTGTTCGCGCACGTTCACGGCATGGGTGTGATGCTCAGCGCCACCCGGTTGCGGCCGGGACGGGTCGCGGCCGAGGGGTGGCCGCTCACCGGCCAGCTCGAACTCGGTCGCTACCCGAGCGGATCGGACGAGGTCGACACCGAGATCGCGGCCGATCTCAGCGCAAGCGGATTCCTGGTCGACGTCCGCGCAGATGTTATGGCGTGGAAGCGGGCCAAGTTGCTGCGCAATCTGCGCAACGCGCTCGAGGCGATGTGCGGTACGAAGCTGAGCGCCGAGGACGAGACGATCGTCACCGGGGTGCGCAACCAGGCGATCGCCGAAGCGCGAGCTGTCTTCGACGCGGCCGGCGCTCTCCGTCGTCACCGCCGAGGATTGGGACGCCCGGTTCACGGCCGAGGCGATGCAGCGCCGGCCGGTCGAGGGCGCGGCCCGCAGCGGCGGCTCGACCTGGCAGAGCATCAGCCGCGGCGGCGCCGTCGAGACCGACTACCTCAACGGTGAGATCGTGCTGCTCGGCCGTCTGCACGCGGTGCCGACGCCGGTCAACGAACGCATCCAGACTCTGATGTGGGACTTCGTCCGGCGCCAGCGACCGGCCGGCTCGATGCAACCCGCCGAGCTCTCGACCCCGGCGTGAGCGAACCCGCCGCCAACGCGGCGGCCAAACCCACGGCCAAAGCCACGGCCGAATCAGCTACGGCCGAACGCGGCCGATCAGCGGTTGTTGGACGTCTGGCGGTCGATGTCGCAGCCGCGCCGCGCGTCGGTCCTCTCGTGGTTGGCCTTTCTGGTCACCTGGGCGATCACCCGGCTGATCACGATTCACGGCAAGGACAGCGGCAAGGGCGCCGCGATCGACATCGCCGGCCATCACGTCCATCACTACCTGTTCGGCATCATCCTGCTCGGCGTCACCGCCGCGGTGGCCATCTTCGTCCGGCCGCGGCGGGGATGGGAATTACTGGGCATCGGCTACGGCATCGCGCTCGCGCTGATCCTCGATGAGTACGCGTTGCTGCTCAACCTGTCGGATGTGTACTGGTCGCAGCAAGGCAAGCTGAGCGTCGACGTCGTACTGGCCTTCATCGCCGCGGGCGGGGTGTACGTCAGCGGCATGACCTGGGTGCACGCATCGGTCCGTCACGGCCGTCGGAGGGTGTCCAACCTACGCAACCGGACGCCGGCCAACGCTAAGACCTAAACGGGGTCGGCGAGACTGAAGTCGGCGAACTCGAAGCCGGGCGAAACCACGCAGGCGACCAGGGTGGCCTCGTTTCCAACCGGAGCCGCGGCCTGCCACTCATTGGCCCGCACCAGGTGTTGTCCGCCCTCACCCAGGACGACCGTCTGGTCGATGACCGGCTGATCCCCGAAGCCGCCGACCCTCAATTCGACCGGGCCGCCGCCCTGCCACATCCAAAGCTCGTCCGAACTCACCCGGTGCCACGCCGACTCCTGGCCGGGCTCTAGCAGGAACGCGACACAGGTCGCCAGCCGACGGGGTCCGCGCGGGGTGTCGACCATGGTTTCGTGTCGCCAGGTCTCGCGGTACCAACCGCCCTCGGGGTGCGGCTGCATGCCCAGCGCCACGGGGTCCAATCGCATGGGCAAAGGCTACTGCGCGTTCCGTGGGGTTAGGCGAGCTATCCGAGCGGGTAC
The DNA here is from genome assembly GCA_963730855.1 of uncultured Actinomycetes bacterium. Classification (GTDB taxonomy): domain Bacteria; phylum Actinomycetota; class Actinomycetes; order Mycobacteriales; family Jatrophihabitantaceae; genus CAVSTK01. The sequence goes on along the minus strand of CAVSTK010000004.1, from coordinate 116,715 downwards.
CTGACCGGCGTCTGGGCCGAACGCAGAGAGGCAACATGCATGACAGTGGACGCTCCGGAGTTGCCGGCCTCGCCGGTTGAGGTCCAGCGCCACGGTTGGCGCGCGGTCCTGCCCCGCGTCCGCGAACAGATCAAGCACGATGCCGTGACCGACCGCGCCGCCGCATTGACCTACTTCGGCGTGCTGGCGATCTTCCCGGGCCTGCTCGTTGTGGTCTCGGTGCTGGGCCTGCTGGGTAAATCGACCACTGACAAGGCGCTCGACAACCTCTCCCAGATCACTCCCGGAGGGGTCGACTCGTTTCTGCGCAGTGTCATCGAACAGGTACAGGGTCGCGCGGGCGCGGCGAGCGCGGCGGCCGTGATCGGCATCCTCGTCGCCCTCTATTCGGCCTCGGGCTACGTGGCCGGCTTCATGCGGGCCAGCAACGCGATCTACAACGTGGACGAGGGACGGCCGGCGTGGCGGGTCCTGCCAGTACGGATCGGCGTCACTCTGGCTGTAGTGGTGATGCTCGTGATCGCCGCGGTGATTGTCGTGGTCACCGGTTCGGTCGCGACCACGGTCGGCCACGCGATCGGCGCCGGCGACTCCCTGGTGCTGGCGTGGGACATCGCCAAGTGGCCCGTCCTGCTGATCCTGGTCAGCCTGATGTTCTCGCTGCTCTACTGGGCCTGCCCGAACGTCAAGCAACCGGGCTTTCGTTGGGTGACCCCGGGCGGCGTCATCGCGGTGCTGGTCTGGCTGATCGCATCCGGGCTGTTCGCGCTGTACGTGTCGTTCTCAGGCTCGTACAACAAGACGTACGGGTCGTTGGCGACCGTCATCATCTTCTTGGTCTGGTTGTGGATCTCGAACATCGCGATCCTGATCGGCGTCGAGATCAACGCCGAGACCCAGCGCGAACGCCTCGTGCAGGCCGGTCTGCCCGATGATGTCGAACCGTTCGTCGAATTACGAGACACCCGCAAGCTGGATGACTCCGAACGCGAACGCGTTGCCGCCGCGGCCGGCCAGCGCAATGCGGTGATAAGTCGAACAACGACCGAGACCACCGAGACCACCGAGACCACCAGTAATCCCGACAACAGCACGGATGAGGAGCACACCACTGTGACCACGGATCCAGCCGAGCCCGGTCCCGCCGTCGCCGCCGATATCGACGACGCCTCGCTCGGTGACCTGGTCAGCCGAATCACCGGAGACCTCGGCCAGCTTGTTCGTGACGAGATGCGCCTGGCCCAGGCCGAGATGACCCAGAAGGCCAAGCGGGCGGGCTTGGGGGCCGGTCTCTTCGGCGGCGCCGGTCTGATCGTCGCCTACGCGATCGGCGCCTTCGTCGCGGCGGCCATCCTGGCGCTGGCTGGTCCGATGCCGGGCTGGGCGGCCGCGTTGATCATCGGGGGCGCTCTGCTTCTGGTCGCAGCCGTAGCCGCGCTGATCGGTAAGCGCGAAGTGGGCCAAGCGGTACCACCCGTCCCCACCCAGGCCGTGGCCGGCGTCAAAGAGGACCTGCACGCACTCAAACCCCAAGGACACTGATGACCCAGCCGAGTACACCGGACGAGATCCGGGCCGAGATCGATCAGACCCGAGCTGACCTCGGCGCCGCCGTCGATCAGCTGGCCGACAAACTCAACGTGAAGGCCCAAGCCGGCGCCAAGCTGGACGATCTGAAGTCGTCGGCCACCAACGCAGCCTCGCGAGTCAAGGCCGCCGATCCTGGCCAGCGGAACAAGATCATCGCCGCGGGCGCCGCGGCTCTGCTGCTCATTCTCGGATTGGCACTACGCCGCCGCCGTCGTTGACGGGACTGATCACTGTTTGGGCCGCCCGTTTCGCGGGCAGTAGATCTGCATGATCCTGCTGGTAATACTTCTGATCGTCCTGGCCATTGCGTCCGGTGTGCTCGGCGCGATCATCCACGGCCTGTTCTGGCTATTCATCCTGACGGTCATTTTCCTTGCCGCGGCCTTCTTCGTAGGCCGAGGAAGCCGAAGCTAGTTGCACCCGTCCCGTTCGGGCAGCCGCTCAGCGCGCAGCGAAGTGAATCGTCACCCGCTCTGGCGGGACTGCCGAATTCGGCCCGGGCGGTACGGACGGTGGAGGGCAGTCATCTTGCACAGCCAATCTGAATCATCTCGGGGCGCCCCAGTGCAGGCGGCCCTTCCCGGCGGTACTGAATTCGTGACGCGTCAGCTCTGTGCTCGCACGGCGGACACTCGAGTCGCAGTCACGACATGAGCCAGGCCGGAAATCGACCACCTCGGGTACACGCGCGCGGCAGCCGTCTGCTGCACGCCATCGACCAAGTGACGTCGCGTTCCAGCGTCGCCTGGGTGCTGCTGTCAGTCGATGCGCTCTGGGTCGTAATCAGCGCGGCCATCGGATTCCCGAGTCGGCTCGAGACCATTTTTCAAACATTGGTCGCTGCACTGACACTTGCGCTCGTATTCGTCTTGCAGCACACGCAAACACGCGAGCAATTGGTCACCCAGCGCAAGTTGGACGAGATCCTGGCGTCGCTGCCGCACGCCGACAATGCGGTCATCGGCCTGGAGGATGCCGACGACCTCGAGCTGCTGGCCGTTCATCAGGACCACCGTCAACTCCGCGAAGAAGCGACGAGCTAGCTGCCGCCGACACCCACCCGCCACTGCGGGCAACGCCGGCCCTGACCTTTTCGACCGGTGTTGTCGACGCCCGGGCACGGCGCGTGGCCCCGACGGTCCCGAGGTCACCCGCTCCAGCTCGAATAGTTTCCGGCATTACTATTCTGGGAACGGTAGTGGTGACGGCGCCAACTATGGGGGCCGCCGGTTGACCGGCAGCCGGGAAACGGGGAGCATCGAATATGCGGGGGCTCGCGATCGTGGCGTTGCTTCTTGGCGCCTGTCTCTTCGCAGGCATAGGCCTGGCCACGTCGTCGGCCAACCGCGGCACAGATGTCAACGAAAGCCACCAGCTGACCGCGCTCACCGACCTCGGCAACCTGGCTCCGGTCGGCAGCACCGTTGAACTTGAGTGCCAACTGCCGGGCGAGGCGGGCTACCTTGCCGTCGCCCCTGTCACCGCATTCAGCTATCTGGTCGTCGCGGTTACCCCGGCCCAGCTCGACAGCCCACCCCGTGGCCCGTTCACCGAGTCCTGCGATCAGTGGCAAGCCCGCCACCACGTCGCGACGGCGTCTTGAGCAAGGTTCTCGTGGCCACCGAGTTACGCGACCAAATCGGTACGGTTGGGGCGTGAGTGAAACCAGGACGGTCTATTGCGTCTGTGGCGCGCCCTATTCAGTAGTCGTCGGGTTCCCGTACCGGACGGACAACAACCCCGCCGATCCTCGGATGGTGATCGAGTCATCGGACCGCTGCCCCTTCCGGGTGCTGGTGGGCCACGTGGTCCTCAGTGACGATGAGGTGCTCTCCCAGCTCGCGACGCCCCGCTAGCGGGCATCGAAGTACGCACTGTGATCAGCCAGGCCGGCGCAGCCGAGGCGGATGAGATTGCCGGCTTCCTGCAGGGTGCCTATCAGCGGGCCTACGCGGGTCGCCACGCCATGACGATCGAGATGTTTGCCGCCGACACGTTCCGCCGGCGTACGGCCGACTCACTTCGTCGCCAGTTGGCTGATCCCGACGTCTTTTTCCTGACGACGCGCGATCAAACCGGTGCGCTCCTCGCCACCATCGGCCTGCGTCCCGATCGTGACGCCGCCATGCGATCGCCCGAGGTCCTGTCGGCGGGTGAGGTGTGGGGGTTCTACGTCGACCCGGGTTGCCAGCACCGCGGCCACGGCCGCACGCTCTGGTCAGCCCTGATGGCCGCTGCGCCCACCGCCGCCTATGACGAGCTCTACCTGCACGTGGTTACCGGCTCGAATGATGCCGTTGCTTTCTATGAACGCCGCGGGTTCGTCCTGGCCGACGACGAAGGCAGCTGGGATTGGCCGAGCTGGGACCCGCCCGCATACACACCGTACCGAACCATGCGACGACGGTCACCACGTTGAGCGGGGGCTGCTGGTTTACCCCGAATTACGATGAGATCGACGCCGGCGCCACCGAGTAGGTAGCACGGGCGAGGTCGAGAAATTCGCGCTCCCGCGCGTCGGGGGCCTTTTAGTTGTAACGCGGATGCGGTATGAATATTGCGTTAGTTGATCAACTCAGCGGCCGTTGCGACGAGACGACGTGACCAGCTGAAATTGTCGAACCAGAGCCGGTTCGACCGCGATGTTTGCCGCAGTGTGTGGATCGGGGGATCCTTTTGAGTTCGGTTGTTCGACCCATGCGCCCGGTCACTGGTCGTCTCGCCAACCGCCGGTCGATCCCCCTCGATCGGGCCTCGGACGGGACCTCGCCGGTGCCATCGGGCCCTGACGGTGGACGTCGGGTCGGACCGCCGTCGTGGCTCACCCGCTATCGCAAGTTCGCGGTCGCCAGCGACCTCATTTCCGCGTCAGTGGCGGCAGTCGTCGGCTACCTGGTGTGGTACCTGGGCACTAGCGCGATCGACCTGGCCACCCACCGTGACATCTATCTCGTCTGCTGCCCGTTGCTTCCCGTGGTCTGGCTGACGGTCGTGGCCTGCAACCGGGCGTACGAGGGTCACTTCATCGGCTTCGGGCCGGCCGAGTTCCAGCGGGTCTTCCGATCCTTTTTGTATCTGACCCTGATAGTCGCGGCCGCGTCGTACACGACCAAGACCGAACTCGCCCGTGGCTTCGTCGTCGTCGCGCTACCACTGACGTTGGCGTTGAGCCTGCTCGGACGGGGGGCGCTGCGTCGACAGCTGCGCCGCCGACGAGCGCGCGGCACTGCGGTCTCGTCCGTGATCGTCGTCGGCGGCGCGCATGCCGTCATCGACCTCAGCGCCCGGTTGCGCGTCGACGTACACGCCGGGATGCGAGTCGTCGGCGCCTGCCTGCCGGTCGAGGCGAGCGACGACGCCGAGATCCTCGCCCTGCTCGCCGAAGCAGAGCTGCCGCTGCTCGGCGACATCGACCACATTCGCGAAACCGTCGACGCCGTCGACGCCGACATCGTCGCGGTTGCGTCCTCGCATGAGATCGGCGCCGAGAAGTTGCGCTGGATCAGCTGGCAGCTGGAAGAGACCGACACCGACCTCGTCGTCTCACCCGGTCTGGTCGAGGTCGCCGGATCTCGCATCCACATCCGCCCCATAATCGGGCTACCGCTGCTGCACGTCGAACGGCCGGCATTCATCGGGCGACGCCGGTTGATGAAGAGCGGCCAGGACGTGTTCGTGGCTGCGGTCGCGCTGATTCTGCTGGCCCCACTGCTGCTGACCATTGCCGTGCTGATCCGCCTGACCAGTCGTGGCCCGGCGCTATTCCGCCAGACCCGCGTTGGACGGGACGGACGCCTGTTCACGATGATCAAATTCCGCTCGATGACCGCCGATGCCGAGGACCGGCTCGACGAGGTCGCCGCGCACAACGACGGCTTCGGACTGCTGTTCAAGATTCGCGACGACCCTCGCGTCACTCCGTTCGGACGCTGGCTGCGCAAGCACTCGCTCGACGAACTACCACAACTGCTCAATATCGTCGCCGGGCAGATGTCACTCGTCGGCCCCCGGCCACCGCTGCCCTCTGAAGTCGCCAAGTACCAGGATCACGTCCACCGCCGGCTGCTGGTAAAGCCCGGACTCACTGGCCTATGGCAGATCAGCGGCCGCAGCGACCTCAGCTGGGACGAGTCGGTGAACCTCGACCTGCGCTACGTCGAGAACTGGTCACCGTTCCTCGACTTCATGATCCTGGCCAAAACGCTGCACGCCGTCACGCGCAGCAGCGGCGCCTACTGAGTCGGCGCCGCTGGCGCGCGTGGCAGGAGGTCGCTAGAACTTCGCCAGCGCCGGGATGACTTGTTCGGCCATCAGCTCGAGTGGACGCAGTGAGCCGACGTTGATGACGGTGCCGTGTGCGAGCTGCACTCCGAGCTCCGAAACCTCGTGCAGGTGTTCGATGATCGAGTTGACGTTCTCGCCGTTGTCGCCGAGGTTGAAGCGGGTCTGAACCGTCTTCTCGATGTCGTCGTAGTTGCGGCCGAGGTTGGCACAGTGTTCGCGCAGCACGTCGAGCTTGTGAGCGAGGTCCGGGCCGTCGAAGATGTTGCACGAGTCGGCGTACTGGGCGACCATCCGCAGCGTCTTCCGCTCGCCGGCGCCACCGATCAGGATCGGCGGGTGCGGCCGCTGCAAGGACTGGGGCACGTTCATGGTGCGGGCGAGCTGGTAGTGCTTGCCTTCGTAGGGCCCTTCGTCCTCGCTCCACATCTGAAGGCAGATCTGCAGCGCTTCTTCCAGGCGCTCGAAACGCTCGGCGGTGGACGGGAAGAACAAACCGAGCCCGGCTGACTCCTCACCGTTCCAAGCGGCGCCGATGCCGAGCATCGCGCGTCCGCCCGACAGGACGTCCAAGGTGGTGACGGCCTTGGCAAGCAGCCCGGGCTCGCGATACACGACCGCGGTGACGACGGTCAGCAACTTGACCCGCTCGGTCTTGCCAGCCAGGAAGCCGAGCGCGGAATAGGCCTCGAGCATGTCGTTCTCGATCGGACCGACCTGCGGGATCTGCCAGACGTGGTCCATGACGCTGATCCGGTCGACGCCGGCCTGCTCGGCGAGCTGGGCGACCTCGACCAGCCGACCGGCCAGCGCGGGCGCCCCGCCGGTCCAGGTGAAGTCCGGAATGTGTAAGCCAACCTGCATGGGACGTGCTCCTTCTTGTCGCGTCTGAACGGTGCGATTGTCAACTCTGCCCCTCGGCGCGGAGCCGGTAGCCGCCGGGTCGGGCCGGCGGATCCCACCGCTCGAGGAGCGACGCGTGGCAGTCTGCTGCCGACGTGAATTCGGCAATAGGCAGCACAGGTCGTTTCGGGTTACGGTTCTCGGCATGCCCGCTGAGTACCGCCCGAGGCACGCGAGCGACGGCGCCGACACCGACGTCGCCGCGCGGCCCAGCGACAACGCCGTCGGTGCGAACCAGGCCGACCAGATCGCGGGCGAGCTCGCGCGGTCGCTACAGGGGCGCTCGCTCGATGTCATTGCGGCCGAGCTTCGGCGGCGTCTGACGGCGGCCGGCCTACGTCCGATCGGCGACGACTTCCTACAGCTGGTCAACGCCATCTCCGACGGCAGCGCCGCCCGGAACTGACCGCGCCCAGACACGCTTTTGGCGGCCCACCGGTCTAGTTGACCGGCGCGCCGCCAAAAGTAGAGGTAGCTAGGCCGACGGCGGGATCGCCGATGCCATCACCAGCTCGGCCCGTTCCCACGCCCGGTGCAGCCCGATGGCCGCCGTCAGCGCAGCCGTGAACGCCCGGTCGACCGATGCGCCGGTTACGACCCCCGGTCCGTCGATGCCGATGCCGGTGTCCTCCAGGATGCCGGCCGCATCGCCCCAGGCGCCGAGTGTCTTGCAGTGCCGGTAGGCCTCCTGCAGCAACAGCACCTGCTTGATGTCGTTGGACGGGGTGGTGCCGGCCGAGATCAGTACGGCGTCGTACTCGACCGACCGGGTGGTGAGCAGCGTGCGGTCGACGGTCAGGCTCGTGCGGCCGCGCTTGAGCACGCCGCCCACCGGGGCGATCACCAGGACCTTGGCGCCGAGGCGGGTCGCCGCATCGGTCAACTTCCTGATGCCGGCGAAGTCGGAACCGTTGTCGGCAATGACTCCGATAACCCGTCCGGCGATCGGGCCGGGCGTGGCGATCATCTGCGACAGGGTCGGCGACAGCACCCCGTCCTCGGCCGGCGTGCCGGTCGGCGCCGGCAGGCCAAGTCCCGCGGCGACCTGGGCCGTCAGATCGGCGTCGACGTTGGCCAGTACGGCCAGCTCGCGCTCCTTGATCGACTGCTCGAACACCTTGCCGAGCTCGAAGGTGATCGCCTCGACGATGTGGGCCTGTTCGAGCGGGCTCAGGCTCCGGTAGAACATCGTGGCCTGCGAGAAGTGGTCATCGAAGGACGCCGGCGCCGACCTGACCGCCGTTCCCTCGATCGGACGCGGCATCTGGACGTACCCGCCGGCGGCCTCGTCGGCCTCCAAGGGCAGGTCACCGTCAAGACCATTGGGCTTGTAAGCGACCAGGCCGGGATGGATCTGGGTCTGGTGCATCCCGTCCCGCAGCATGTCGTTCACCGAGGTGCGAGGCGCGTTGATGGGCAACTGAGTGAAGTTCGGGCCGCCGAGTCGAGTCAGTTGGGTGTCGAGGTATGAGAACAACCGCGCCTGCATCAACGGGTCGTTGGTGACCTCGATGCCGGGCACCAGATTGCCGGTATGGAAGGCGACCTGCTCCGTCTCGGCGAAGTAGTTGGTCGGATTGCGGTTCAGGGTCAACTTGCCGACGAGCTGCACCGGCGCCAACTCTTCGGGCACCAGCTTGGTCGGGTCCAGCAGGTCGATGCCCTCGAACGAGTCCGTCCCGTCATCGGGCATGACCTGCAGGCCCAGTTCGTACTCGAGGAACGCTCCGGCATCGATCCCGTCGGCCATGTCGCGGCGGTGGAAGTCGGGGTCCATGCCGGCGGCGATCTGCGCCTCCTCCCAGACCAGCGAGTGGACGCCGGCCACTGGCTTCCAATGGAACTTGACCAGGCTTGACTCACCCTGGGCGTTGACCAGACGGAAGGTGTGAACGCCGAAGCCCTCCATCGTTCGGTACGAGCGCGGGATACCGCGATCACTCATCGCCCAGAGGACGTGGTGGGTCGCTTCGGTGTGCAGCGAGACGAAGTCCCAGAAGGTGTCGTGCGCGGTCTGGGCCTGTGGGATCTCGCGATCCGGGTGTGGCTTGGCCGCGTGGATGATGTCAGGGAACTTGATGCCGTCCTGGATGAAGAAGACCGGCATGTTGTTGCCGACCAGGTCGAAGTTGCCCTCGTCGGTGTAGAACTTGACCGCGAAGCCGCGAACGTCGCGCACCGTGTCGGCCGAGCCGCGCGAACCGCCGACCGTCGAGAAGCGGACGAAGACGTCGGTGGCGCGGCCGGCGGCCAAGAAGCCGGCCTTCGTCACCGAAGCCGCAGTGCCGTATGACTCGAAGACGCCGTGGGCGGCAGCCCCGCGGGCATGGACCACTCGCTCCGGGATGCGCTCGTGGTCGAAGTGGGTGATCTTCTCCCGGAGGTGGAAGTCCTCCAACAGCGTCGGGCCCCGCGAACCTGCCTTCAGCGAATGATCGGTATCCGGCAGTCGAATCCCGTTGGCGGTCGTGAGGAACTCGCCACTCTGTTTCGGTGCTCGGATCTGTGCTTCGACCGGGGTCGCGGCCGGCGGAACGGGTTGGGTGGACTTGCGACGTGGAGGCATAAGGCAGCAGTACCCACCTGCCTACTTCGCAAACTGAAACCGCTCGCTCATCGTGTGTGCGCAGCGCCCAAGGCAGCGCGAGCCAAAGGTCGGCGTCCTGCGCGAATCGATGTAGGAGTGAAACGGGTCCGGTTCCCACTCGGCGTAGGTCTAGGGATGCGCGACGCGGTCTTCGTCCTCGCCCACCGCGGCCGTCCTCTTCTGATTGGCCTAGTTCTGGTGGCCTATTTCCGATCGGCCTCGGCCCGTCGCTCGGCGCCGGTCTCGCCGGCATATCCCACGTCATCACCGGCGATTCGGCCGACGTACTCAGGCGTGTCCGACGTGCCGGTCGTGCTCGCCTGGTCGTCCTCGTCGCGCTCATCAATGCCACCGGTCGTCCGGCTACCCGCCAGCTGCGGATCGGCGGCGACGTCGTCCTCGCCCTTCTCGTGCTTGTCGTGCTTGTCGTGCTTGAAGATGCTCATGGTGCTTCCCTTCGGGTTGGGTCGAGAATCTCAGCGACGACCGCGTCGTCGAGGTCGGCTCGCACGAGCGCCGCCGCCAACCGAGCCGTGCCGGCGGTACCAGTGAGCCGGGCCAGCGCCGGCGCCGTCGTGGGGAGCCGCAGCTTCTTCGCACCGGCGATCGACCGATCGTCGAAGTAGGGCGCGACCCAGGGCCACACCGCCTGCACCTCGCGCAGAAATATTGACGATCCGGCGGGACCGATCCCAGGGATCTCCTGAAGCAGGAGTGGCCGCGCGACGCCGATCGTGATCGGCCGCGTCGGCCAGCCGGCGCAGATCGCCGTGGTAGCGCTCGATGATCAGCGCCGCCGCTTCGTCCAGTCGGGTGGCGCTGCTCTCGTCGTAGCGCCGGTAGTGCGCCCGCCCGAGGACGTCGACCCGGTGCTGCCAGGTCGATGCGCGCATCTTTGCCGGCGTCGTCAGACCATCCTGGATCAGCTCGCGGGCAGCGGCCACCGCCATGTCGCCCGAGATCGGCTTGGCCAGCAGGATCGATAGCACGACGAGCTGGAACAACGGCGCCGGCCGGTCGGCCAGTGTTATGCCGCCCTGTTCGCTGAGCGTCTTCGGAACGGCTTCGAGCAGAGCGTGGGCACGGTCGGATCGCGTCGTCATGGCAACCGCGCGTTCTGGTGCGCCAGCCGGGCTTCTTGGAACCCGTAACCCTCATCGCCGGCGGGACCGGCCATCACGCTCAGGATGGCGCCGTAGCGTTCGCGCCAGGCCGCCCAGGCGTCCTCACCGCGCAATTCGGGGGCGACGTCCTCACGCAGGTATCGGGCCGCCGAATCGAGTAGCCGCCAGAGTTGTCGCGCGTAGGCCGAGACTTCCTCGCCCGGCGTCTGTTCGGACACGGCATCGGGTGCGTCCTCGATCGGGCCGCTCTCGTTGCCGGATTCGGGATCGCGACGCGAGCGTGACGGAACGAGGTCGCTGATGACACTCGGCCGGGGAATCCCCGTCCAGGCACTCGGCGGGTGCGTCATGCCGAGCCGGTACCCGGATCGGGCCGACCCGAACCATTCGGCGCGTTACGCCCGCAGCGGCGCACCGATGTTGTGAAGATGGCGCAGCGCGCAGATGTAGGAGCCGATCAGAGTGGTCTCGGTGTAGCGGATCTGCAGCTCATCGCAATACGCCCGTACCAGCGGTTGGGCCCGGCGCAGATTGCAGCGCGGCATGTTCGGGAACAGGTGATGCTCGACCTGGTAGTTGAGCCCACCGAGCAGGAAGTCGGTGATCGCGTTACCACGGACATTGCGTGTCGTCAGCACCTGCCGTCGCAGGAAGTCCAGGTCCGAGTCCGGCGCCATGATCGGCATGCCCTTGTGATTCGGCGCGAACGAGCAACCCATGTAGACGCCCCACACCGCCTGATTGATCGCGATGAAGGCCAAGGCCTTGAGCGGCGAAAGGACGAAGAACACCGCACCGAAGTAGCCGGCCGTGTGCAGCCCCAGCAACGCATACTCGATCCGTCGGTAGCGGCGTAGACCACCGCGATGCAACCAGACGATCGCTTGGACGTGCAGGTTGATGCCCTCCAGGGTCAGCAGCGGAAAGAACAACCACGCCTGGTGGCGAGTGATGAACCGCGAGATCGGCCCGCTGCGCGTGGCCGCCTGCTCGGTCGTGAAGGCCAGGACCCCTTCGCCGATGTCCGGGTCGTGGCCCTCTTGGTTCGGACGGGAGTGGTGCCGGTTGTGTCCGTCGATCCACCAGCCGTAACTCAGACCGACCAGCAGATCACCGATGATGAGTCCGACCAGATCATTGCCGCGCCGTGACCTCGCGATCTGCTGATGCCCGGCATCGTGGCCGATGAACGCGACCTGGGTGAACAAGAAACCGGTGGCGGCGGCGACGATGAGTTGCCACCAGGAATCACCGAGCAGGACGAAGCCGGCCCAGCTCAGGGCCAACGCGCCGACCGTGGCGATCATGCGCAACGTGTAGCTGCCGCGCCTACGGTGCAGGAGCTCCTGCGCGCGAATCCGACGGCTCAATACGGCGAAGTCGCTGCCGAGTCGGTTTGGGTCTTCATGGACGGTGGGGCTGATCGACACCGCGGTCAACGCGCGCCCGGGCCAGGTTGGTAATGCACGGCAATCTCCAACGTGCGAGGTCACCAAACGCGTTCAGGCTGAGCGATTCGCTCGACGCGGCGCGGCTGTTGGCGGCACCGGGTTCCCGGACTGGCTGCTTATTTAACCAAGGTCGAGAGTATGTGCCGGTCGCAAAGATCGCCACCTGACCCGGTCGTCCGGCCAAGACTGCCGTGTGACACTGGAGTGGTGGGGGGATTCAGAGCACTCGGTCACCTGCTCGCTCTGGTCATCGCGATTCCGCCGATGGCCGCCGCGGCTCCGCATGCCAGCCGCGCCCCGAGTTACGTCGCCCTCGGCGACTCTTACTCGTCCGGCGTAGGCGCGGGTGACTACAGCGGCGGGTCGTGCGATCGCAGCCGCTACGCCTTCCCGGCGCTATGGGCCGCGGCTCATCCGAGCGCGACCTTCGTCTCGGTCGCTTGCGCCGCGGCGACCGTCGACTCGGTCACCAGCACCCAGCTGTCAGCGCTCAACCGCTCCGACACCCTGGTGACCCTCACGGTCGGCGGCAACGATGTGGGCTTCGAACATGTGTTGACGACGTGTGTCCTCGAGGGCGCCGGCGCCTGTACCTCGGCGATCGATTCGGGTGAGGCGCAGGCCACCGGCAGCCTGTTGCCGGCACTGACCACCCTCTACCGCGCCATCACCGCTCAGGCTCCGGACGCTCGCGTGGTGGCCCTCGGATACCCCGACTTCTACGACCTGTCCTCGAACCGGACCTGCCTGGGCCTGAGCTCGTCGTCGCGCGCCAAGATCGACGAAGGGGTCGGGGTGCTGGACGGCGTGATCGCCGACGCGGCCCGCGCGGCCCACATCGACTTCATCGATCCCCGGCCGGCGTTCTCGGGTCACGAGATCTGCGACAGCAACTCCTGGTTGCACAGCCTCGACATCACCGAACCGTCGGCGTCTTATCATCCGACCGCCGACGGCCAAGCCGGCTACTTCGCCGCCCTGACCGCGACTTCTTAAGCACTTATTACGACGAGAATCCGGGCGCGGTAGTCGCCGTACGGGCCGGGTATTGCTACTGGGCACGGTCGCCGCGGATGGCGACGACGTCTAGTGGATAGAGGTACCAGACATGGCCGAAATCACGGCCCATCACGGGTTGTTCAGGGACACGAATCTGCACGTTGACGACACCGGCGGCTCGGGGCGTCCAGTCGTCCTCATCCATGGCTGGCCACTGTCGGGCGAGTCGTGGTCAGAGCAGGTACCAGCGCTCGAGGGCGCCGGTTACCGCGTCGTCACCTATGACCGTCGTGGTTTCGGTCGCAGCGACAAGCCGAAGCGGGGCTACAGCTACGACACGCTGACCGAGGATCTGCACACCCTGGTCGAAGCGCTCGATCTCAACGACGTCACCCTGGTCGGATTCTCGATGGGCGGCGGCGAGGTGGCCCGCTACTTCAGCTCCTACGGCTCCGACCGACTGCACAGCGTCGTCTTCGCATCGGCCGTGCCGCCGTATCTGATGCACACGCCGGGCAACCCGGACGGTCCGCTACCGGCGACCGAGGCGGCCAAGATGACGGCCGGACTGACCGCTGATGAGGACTCCTTCTATGACCAGTTCGTGACCGACTTCTTTTCGGCGAACGGCGCCCTCAAGGTGACCGAACAGCAGCGTTCGGATGCCCTCGCGCTGTGCCATCAGGCCGACAAGACGGCGGCCCTCGCCTGCATGGCTGCCTTCGCCAACACCGACTTCCGTGACGACCTGACCAAAGTCAACGTGCCCACCCTGGTGATCCACGGGGACAGCGACGCGACCGTGCCGTTCGAGGGCTCGGGCCGGCGGACGCACGAGGCGATCAGCGGCAGCGAACTCCATCTGATCGCCGGCGGCCCGCACGGCTGCAACGTCAGCGACGCGGCCGAATGGAATGCCGTCGTCCTCGAATTTCTCGCGAAGTAGCGCTGGGCCGCTCGTGGAGTCAGACCGGGTTGAGGCGCAGGGTCCGGACCTCGTCCGGGCGCCGGACCTCGATCCGGTCTCCGCGGACGCGCGCTTGCAGGCTCGGCTGGGGCCGGGTCGCCGGACCCCTAAGAATGGCGCCGTCAGTCAGGTCGAAGCGGCTGCCGTGCCACGGGCAGGTCACGCACCCGTCCGCCACGCTGTTCTGATCAAGACCCTCATCGAGCGGGGCACCGCGATGCGTGCAGCGGTTCGCGATCGCGTGCACCATCGAACCGGACCGGGAAACGAGCACCGAGACGCCGCCCACCTCGACTGCGACGGCTGAACCCGCAGGCAGGTCGTCCGCGGCGAGGCCGGCGTCCGTCCAGTCGGTCGGGAACTTCTGGAAGGCGGTCGTGTCGACGCCGACCCCCGTCGCATAGACCAGGTGGCCGCCCAGCCAACCGGCCAGCCCGAGGACGCCGCCACTGATGGCCGAAACGGTGACGCCGGCCCGGTGGTGTCCTCGGCGACGCAACACCCAACTAGCCAGGTAGCCGGTAACGGCGGCGGTGTTGGCGACCGCATGAACCAGTCCGACCCGCCGCTCCGCGCCGGCCGTGTCCAGCCAATCGCTCGCACCGGCGACGGCGGTCGGCACGGCTGCGACCACCCCGATGGCGACGAAGTGCTGGGCGACCTGCCGCCGGGCCAACGAACCGGACCGGTCGGAAGTCGGTGCGAAGTCGAGGTAGGTGGCGGCCAGCCAGGCACCCATCGGTACCGCCACCAACGCCGGATGCAGCGGATGGCCGGCCGAGGTACCACTCGCGGCGTCCTTGATCGGCCCGTCCGGTATGAGTCGGCGCATCGGCTGCGCGACCTTGTCGGCCGCGCCGTCCAGCCCGCTTGCTTCTTCAACCCGACGTACGAGCCGGTCGAGTTGTCGGCCGATGAGAGTCATGCCGCGCTACCTACCCGCGGTAAAAGACCGCAAAACGCGGCTCGACGCCAGCCGCGCCCGACCCTACGCAGGGTTTAGACGGCGAACCGACGGGTACGTATGGCTCGCCCGCTACCCACGCAGAAAGGACGAGCCGATGGCTGCGCCCAAGAAAGTTGCCCGAATCGGCTTCACCGTTCCGGGTATGAGCGACGACGACGCCAAGCAGGTGATCGTTCTACTGCAGGATAGGTTGAACGCGCTCAACGACCTCGCGCTGACGCTGAAGCACATCCATTGGAACGTCGTCGGCCCGAACTTCATCGCGGTTCATACGATGCTCGATCCGCAGGTCGAGGCGGCCCGGTTGATGGCCGACCAGACCGCCGAACGGATCGCTACGCTCGGTGGATCGCCGATCGGCACGCCGGGTGCGCTCGTCGCGGCGCGGTCGTGGGACGACTACGACGTCGGCCGAGCCGATGCGATCGCTCACCTCGGCGCGCTCGACCTGGTCTATTCAGGCGTCATCGAGTCGCACCGTGACGCGATCGAGTCGACCGAGGAGTCGGATCCCGTCACTCAGGACATGCTGATCGGACAGTCCGCGCAACTCGAACAGTTCCACTGGTTCATTCGCGCTCACCTCGAGAACGGCGCCGGTACCTTGACCACCGCCGGGACGACGACTGAGAAGACGGCGGCGAAGTCAGCCGCCCGCAAGGCGACTCCGGCGCGGCGCGCCACCCGGTAATAGTTGGGATCAGCGGTCCAGGGACGTGGCCGACGCAGCACCGACGGGGGCGTCGGGCACGTCCCTGGACCTAGGCCTCCGTGACCCGGAGACGAGTTAGGTCGGCGCCGCGGCCGGGAAGACTTTCGTCATGGCCAAAGACCTGAGTAGCACCAAGAACAGGAAGAAGCTCAGTAAGAAGTCGTTCGCGCTGCCGGGTCAGCGCAAGTACCCGATCCCCGACAAAGCGCACGCGCGCAACGCTTTGGCCCGGGTAGCGCAGACCGGCACCCCGGCCGAACGGAAGAAGGTCAAGGCGGCCGTGAAGAAGCGCTTCCCGAGCATCGGCAAGAAGAAGAGCAAATAATCCTGACCCTGACAATCCCTTGTCAGACTCCGGGGCATCGGAAACACTGAGCGGCGATAGCACCCGCCCGAGTGATGTGAGGCCATTGTGAGTACTGCGACTGAATCAGCGTCGATCGTCGAGTCCGCTATCGCGCCGGCCCCGGCACCGGCACCGACGTCAATGACCGGCGCCCGGTTCATGGCCGAAACGATTCAGGCTTACGGCCTGGGCCACGTCTTCTTCGTCGAGTCCACCCTTCGGCACATGCTGGCCGAATTGGAGATCCTGGGCGTCCGCCGGGTCGGGGCGCGGTCAGAAAAAGGCGCGGCCTACATGGCCGACGGCTACGCGCGCACCCGGAAGGGCCCAGCCATCTGCATGGCCCAGTCGGTCGGCGCGGCGAATCTGGCGGCCGGGCTGCAGGACGCCTACCTCGGCCTATCGCCGGTCATCGCGTTGACCGGCAAGAAGCAGCCGCTGGCGCAGTATCGCAATGCGTACCAGGAAATCGACCACATGAAGATGTTCGAGGCGGTCACCAAGTTCAACGCTTCGGTCGATGTCACCGCCCAGCTGCCGTACCTCTTGCGGCAGGCCTTCCGCGAAGCTACCTCGGGCGCGCCGGGTCCGGTCCACCTTGATATCGGTGGCGGCTGGGGCGGCCAAGAGGTCGAGGACGGGTTCGGCGAATTCACCGTCATGGGTGAGGAGTCGTTCAAGCACTACCCCTCATCGCGGCCGATCGCGTCCGACGATCTGCTCCTCGCCGCGGCCCGGATGCTCACAACGGCCCAACGACCGGTGATCGTTGCCGGCGGTGGTGCCACTATGTCCGGCGCCGAGGCCGAGATCGTCGCTCTGGCCGAAGCCTTGGACGTACCGGTCGCCACCTCGTTGACCGGAAAGACCACAATCCCCGAGAAGCATCGCCTCGCCCTGGGCATCGTCGGGACCTATTCCCGCAAATGCACCAACCAGATCGTCAGCGAAGCCGACCTCGTCTTCTTCATCGGCAGCAGCACGGGCGATCAGGTGACGATGGAATGGAGCATTCCGAACGGCCGGACGCCGGTGATCCAGCTCGACATCCTGCCCAACGAGCTCGGGCGCAGTTATCCGAATGCGCTGTCGATCGTCGGTGACGCGCAGGCGTCGCTGCGTCGACTGAACGCGATCCTCGAGTCCGGCCTCTCGGACCAGGCCCAGTCACAACACCGGTCGTGGACGGACTACGCCGCGGGCGTGATCGCTGACGGCTGGGACCAGATCGAGGCCGTATCGACCAGCAACACCGACCCGATCCAGGTCGAGCGGCTCTGCCGGGCCATCACCGACCAACTGCCCGACGATTCGATCCTCGTCGCCGACACCGGCTCGGCCGGTGTCTGGACCGGTTCCTTCATGCCGCTGACCAAGCCTGGTCAGCGCTACCTGCGGGCCGCCGGTTCACTGGGCTGGGGCTACCCGGCATCGCTGGGCGCGAAGCTCGCGGCGCCGGACAGCTCGGTCGTCTGCTTCACCGGGGACGGCGGTTTCTGGTACCACCTCAACGAGATGGAGACCGCCCGCCGTCACAGGATCAATACGGTGACGGTCGTCAACAACAACCACTCCTACGGTCAGTGCATCGCAGCGGTCGAGCGTGCGTACGCGCCTTATCCGGGCAAGCCCGAGGGTTACTCGGGTCACCCGGAGGAGATCTACGGCATCAGCGAGACCAACTTCGCCGCCCTGGCCGAAAGCATCGGAATTCGCGGGATCCGTGTGACCGATCCGGGCGACCTCGACGCGGCGATCGCCGATGCCCTTGCCGCCGATGCGCCGGTCATCGTCGACGTTGTAACCGACCAGGCATCGCGGGCCCCGTCGGGGTGGCGTCCACCGGTCGCCTGACCACCCACGTCTGATTGTCGGACATTCGATTAGTAGGCTGCGTCACAGGTATCGCTCCGGTCGACGGCGGGGCGGCCCTGCGTAGCGCGCGATTCAGAAGTGCTTTAGCAGTTCGGTCACCAGCCTGATCGACGGGCCGGTCGGCGCCAATGTGTAGTCCTGACGAGATGGAGTGTGCAGTGCCAGTAGAACTGAATGACGGCAAGATCCTGACCTCGCACGGCGGCAATCTGCCCCGGCCGGCCGAGTTCGACAAGCTGCTCGCCGAGGGCGAAGCGCGGCGGGCCGAGATCCAGGCCGACCTGCCCGCGGCCGTCGAGTACGTCGTCGAGAAGCAGATCGACTGTGGTGTCGATGTCATCAACGATGGCGAGTACGTCAAGGCCGCCGGTGGCGGCAGCTACGCCGGCTACATCTTCGACCGCGTCACCGGCTTCGAGTCCCAGCCGGTCGACCCGTCCAAGCCGGCCAAGCGCGGCGGCACGGCCGAGCGCGACCATCTGCAGTTCCCCGGCTTCTACGCCTCGGGTCTGTGGATGCAGGGCTCGGGTGGACCCGTCCGGCCGGGCTTCTTCACCCCCGGCGTGCTGCCGGTGCAGACCCGCGAGATGGTCGCCACCGGCGAGATCAAGTACACCGGTCAGGAGGCGATCGCGGCTGATATCGCGGCGCTGAAGGCAGGCTTGGAGGGTCACAGCGAGCAGGGGTTCATTGCGGCGTTGGGTCCGTTGAGCCTGGCCGCGGGCAAGCGTAACGAGTACTACGCGTCCGAGGATGAGTACATGGTCGCTGCGGCGGAGGCGATGCGGGCTGAGTACAAGGCGGTCACCGACGCTGGTCTGATCGTGCAGATCGATGAGCCGGAGTTCTTCACCACGTGGTCGTTCTATCCCGAGTGGAGCGTCGAGGACCTGCGTAAGTACCTCGAGAAGGGCGTTGAGATTCATCAACCACTCCCTGGAGGGTGTGCCGCAGGAGCAGGTCCGGTTCCACGCCTGCTGGGGCAGTGGCCACCGCCCGCACACCACTGATATCGAGCTCAAGTACATCGCTGATCTGTTGGTGAAGATCAATGCGCAGGTGTATTCGGTGGAGGCCGGCAACGTGCGGCACGCGCACGAGTGGAAGGTCTGGCGCGATGTGAAGCTGCCCGAGGACAGGAAGCTGCAGCCCGGTGTGATCAGCCACGCCACCGACCTGGTCGAGCACCCGGACCTGGTCGCCGAGCGGTTGCTGAACTACGCCAGCGTCATCGGCCGCGAGCGGGTCGAGGGCGGCACCGACTGCGGCATCGGCTCCCGCGTCGGGCATGAAGAGATCGTCTGGGCCAAGCTCAAGTCAATGTCTGAAGGCGCCGCCATCGCCAGCAAAGAACTCTGGCGCTAATCATTTAGCTGCGCGCGAGAACTGCTAACTGAGAAGCCGCTCGGGCCGCCACCGCGGTCCGAGCGGCTTTTTCTATGCGTTGCTCTTTACCAGCGAGGCTTGGACGATCTCGAAGACCGCGGTGCGATCCTCCGGCGACAGCTTCTGCACAAGAGTGAGCGCCTGCCCGGCATGCGCATCGTCCTCGGTCCGGCGCAACCGCTTCGACTCGGCGATGAACCCGTCCAGCACATAGCGATGGTTATGGTCCAGTAGTTCGTGGATGAATCGGTCCGACAGCTCGAGGTACCACAAGGCCGCCAGGAGCTCGGCGGCGATCGTCCGCAAGCGAATGTCATCGGTGGTCGAATGGCGCAACCACACCCGTGCGGTGGCGAATTCCTGCCCGAAACCGGTCATGACGTCTTAATCGTCAGTCCTTCGGCGCAGATGAGTATCCGTGCAGACGAATCGTCGACATGCTCGCGACCTCGCTAGGAAATAGCCATGAAACGCGGCTCTCCTACTTTGCCAACACCGACAGCGTCCATGCGGTTGGACGCACTATGCCGAATGCCCAAGGAGCCACGTGTCCGACGAAGAGAAAATCGCCTTTGCTCGACGCGAGTTCAGCCGCCGTAACCTGCTGCGGGGCGGAGCCGGACTCGGCGCCCTCGCCTTCGCCGGGCCGCTGCTGGCCGCCTGCTCCTCGAGCAAGAAGTCCAGCTCAGGGGCAGCGTCGACCGTCGCGAGCGGCGGCTCCGCGGCTGCGTCGGCGGCCGCCTCGGTCGCCGCCGGCACCTACGGCGACATCGCGGTTCAGCTGTCGTGGATCAAGAACATCGAGTTCGCCGGCGAGTTCTTCGCCGACTCGAAGGGCTACTACAAGGCGGCCGGCTTCTCGTCGGTCAACCTGGTGGCCAACGTCGGCGGTACGACCGACATCGACCAGGCCGTCGCCACCGGCAAGGTGCTGGTCGGCCTGTCGGCGCCCGACTCGACCGCGCGGCACATCACCGACAACGGCAGCCAGCTGAAGATCATCGCCAGCACCTACCAGAAGAACCCGTTCTGCATCCTGTCGATCGCCGAGCACAAGCCGATCAAGACGCCGGCCGACCTCAAGGGCAAGACGATCGCGATCCAGCCCGGCCCGAACCAGGGCATCTTCGCCGGCTTCCTCAAGGCGAACGGCCTCTCGGCCAGCGACATGAAGATCGTCAGCGCCGGCTTCACCCCGGACGAGCTGATCGCCGGCAAGCAGGACGGCTACATGGCCTACCTGACCAACGAGCCGTTCCTGGTCAAGGCGGCCAAGCTGACCCCGGTCACGCTCGGCTTCGCCGACAACGGCCTGCCGCTGACCGCCGAGACCTACACCGTGCTGCAGGACACGATCGACAAGAAGCGCGACCTGCTCAAGGCGTTCCTGGTCGCCGAGATCAAGGGCTGGAAGGACGCGGTCGCCTCGCCGGCCGACGCGGCCGCCCTCGCGGTGAACAACTACGGCAAGGACCAGAAGCTCGACCTGGCCGAGCAGACGCAAGAGGCCACCGCGCAGAACGACCTGATCGTCTCGGCCGACACGAAGACGAACGGCATCCTCACCCTGACCGACGCGCTGCAGGCCAACATCATCAAGGCCATCGCCGCCGAGGGCATCACGATCACCGGCGCTCAGCTGTTCGACCTGACGCCTGCTCAACGAGGTCTACAAGGAGCACCCCGAGCTGATCAGCTGAGGCCGAGCCGTCCCATGGCTCCGTGATGTCGTGGAGGGCAGGTTGCCGGTGACATCCGCTACATCCGCTGAGCACCGGATCGCCGCAGACCGAGCCGCTGGCCGCGACCGGGGTGAACCTGCAGGGTCTGAGCAAGACGTTCGCGCTCGGCCGCAAGTCGGTGACCGCGCTGGACGACGTCAGCCTCGGCACGCGGCAGAACTCGTTCCTGTCGCTGCTCGGCCCGTCCGGGTGCGGCAAGTCGACCGATCCTGCGCATCCTCGCCGGGCTCGAGAAGCCGACGGCCGGCGAGGCGCTGATCAACGGCGAGTCGGTCTTCGAGATCCGCCGCAACCACGAGCTGGGCATCGCCTTCCAAGAGGCGGCGCTGCTGCCGTGGCGCACGGTCGAGAAGAACATCCGGCTGCCGCTCGAGGTCGCCGGGATCACGCCCGAGCCGGGCCTGATCGACGACCTGATCACGCTCGTCGGGCTGACCGGGTTCGAGAAGGCCAAGCCGGCGCAGCTGTCGGGCGGAATGCGCCAGCGGGTCGCCATCGCCCGCTGCCTGGTCGTCAAGCCGACCGTCATGCTGCTGGACGAGCCGTTCGGCGCGCTCGACGACATGACCCGCCAGCGGCTCAACATCGAGCTGCTGCGGATCTGGACCGAGAAACCGGCGACCACGCTGATGGTCACGCACGGCATCGCCGAGGCGATCTTCCTGTCCGACGTCGTCGCGGTGATGAGTCCGCGGCCGGGCCGCATCGCCGAGGTCGTCGAGATCGATCTGCCCCGGCCCGCGCACGCCGGACATGATGCGCACGCCGGAATTCCACGCCTACCACGACCAGATCTCCGAGATCCTCTTCGGCCGCGGCGGGATCGCCAACTCCGGTCGCCGCGGAGAGCTGACCGATGCACGAGCCGCCGAGCCGCGCGCCGCCGGTCGGCCGGCGGCCCGACACCAGTCGCTTCGTCGCTCGAGACGATGCCGCGCTGGGTCGGCGGCAGCATCGGCATCGTCATCATCGTCGTGCTCTGGTACCTCGCCTCGCAGACGGTCTACACCGCCACCCACGCGGTGCCGACGCCGTGGTCGGTCGTCAAGCATTACGGCAGCGGCGTCGACTGGCGCATTCTGGGCGACAACTTCGGCCCGACCACGGTCGAGGCGCTCTGGGGCTATCTGTGGGGCAATCTGCTCGCGTTCGCCGCCGCCGCGCTGGTGCTGCTGGTGCCGCGGATGAGTGAGGTCGTCAACCAGATCGCGGTCGTCAGCTACTGCCTGCCGCCGGTCGCGATCGGCGCGATCCTGGTCGAGGCGGCGCCGCTGGGCAGCACGATCCCGCCGATCATCCTGGCCGCGATGGCGCCGTTCTTCACCACCGTGGTCGGCAGCCTGGTCGGGCTTGCGGGCGGCGTCGCGCGAGCAGCCTCGACGTCATCACCGCCTACGGCGGCTCGCGGTTCACCCAGCTGCGCAAGGTGCAGGTGATCGCCGCGCTGCCGAACATCTTCGCCGCGCTGAAGATCGCCGCGCCGGCCGCCTTCCTCGGGGCCGTCCTCGGCGAGTTCGTCGGTGGCGGCGGCGACAGTTCGGTCGGCGTCGCCCTGATCGCGGCGCAGAGCCACCTGCAGTCGGACGTGCTGTGGTGGGTCGCGCTCACCAGCGGCGCCGTCGCCGGCATCGGCTACGTCGTCGTCGCGCTGGTCGCGCGGCTCGTCACCCCGTGGAGCAGCGGACGACGGCCGGAGGCGGCCGATGACCGCGCTGCCGCAGCCGTCGCCGGCCGCGCGGCCGGCCGCGGTCGCGGACGGGCCGGGGCTCGATCGCCGGCGCGGTCGCCAAGCGGCTCGGGCCAGTCGCTGCTGATCGTGGTCGTGTCGCTGGCCGTCCTGATCGCGCGCCTGGTGGGCCGGCCTGCAGGATCTTCGAGCATCAACCCGCTGGTCGGCAAGACGCCGGCCGACGTGTGGAACTTCTTCTTCAACGCGCATCCCGAAGCTGGGCGTGCGACCGCAGAGCATGAGCCCGGCGCCAGGCCCGGTCCGAGGCGCTGCACGGCCTGCTGACGACGCTGACCGACGCCGGGCTGGGCTTCGTCATCGGCATGCTGGTGGCGCTGGTGATCGCGTCGCTGTTCGTGCTGTTCGAGCCGTTCGAGTTCGCGTTCATGCCGATCGCGATGTTGCTGCGGTCGGTGCCGCTGGTCGCGATGGCGCCGCTGATCCTGCTGATCTTCGGCCACACCAAGATCGCGATCGCGCTGGTCGGCACGATCGTGGTGCTCTTCCCGGCGCTGATCAACATCGTGCTCGGGCTGCGGTCGGCCACGCCCGACGGCCCTCGACCTCATCCGGGTCAACGGCGGCGGCAAATGGGCCACCCTGCTGCGGGTGCAGATCCCGTCGGCGCTGCCGAACTTCTTCGCCGCGGTGCGCATCTCGGTGCCGGGCGCGATCGTCGGCGCGATGCTGGGCGAGTTCATCTCGGGCTTCGACGGGTTCGGCGGCCTGATCGCCACCGCTCACGGTCTCGGGCACAGCACCGAGGTCTGGGCGCTGGCGTTCATCGGCGTCGTGCTGTCGATCGTGCTGTACGCGATCGTCACCGTCGTCGAGACCGCGGTGCTCGCGGCCTGGGGTCCGAACGCGGGCGTCAACTAGCCGGTGATCGCCGGTTTCCGCGCCAGCTTTGCGGGTAGAACCCAGACATGGACAAATTGTGGAAGGGCCTCGTCGTCGGCGCTATCACCGGTGCGGCGATCGGCCTGGTCGTCGATCTGCTCGGTCGGGCCCGTGACGGTGCGGTGCACGTGGGCGAGCTGGCTCGCGAGCACGGACCGGATGTGGCTGCGGCCCTGGCCGGCGCCGCCACCGCGGGCGCCGAACGGCTGCGTGAGGCCGACCTACCCGACAAGTTGCGGCAGGCGGCCCACACGGCCGCAACGAGCGACGCCGCGAAGACGATCCGGGCCGCGGCCGACAATGCGCTCGACACCGCGAAGGCGACGGCCAAGGACGTAGTCGCCAAGACCGGCGATATCGCCGGCTCGACCACCCCGTAGCCAGCCGAACGTCGGGCCGGCTCGGCCCTAACTGCGCCAGGAGTCGATGCGGTGGTGGTCGGGGGTGAAGCCGTGATTGACGCCCCACAGCACCGCTTGCGTGCGACTCGCGACCCCGATCTTGCGATAGACCGTCCGAATATATGACTTGATCGTGTTCGGACTCAGGTAGGTCAAGGCCGCAACCTCCGCGTTGCTCTTGCCCTGGGTGATCAATGCCAAGATCTCGGACTCGCGGTCGGTGAGACCCTCTTGGCGCCCGGGCCAGTCAAGGCTCAAGTTGCTCCGCGCCCGCACGGCACTGTCGCTGATCACCACCTCGCCGGCGTGAACCGCCTCGATAGCTGCGACCAGGTCGGCGGCCGGCAACGTCTTGGACAGGTAGCCGTGGGCTCCACGCTGTCGGGCGAGTTCGATCAGCGCCGGGTGAAAGTTCCAGGTATAAATGACGAGCTTGCCCGCGTTCGGGTTGCTGGTGAAAACCGAGAGATCCTCACCATCGGACTCCGACTGGGCGAACGAGTCGTATAAAACGATGTCGACCGGTTCGGCCACGGGTTTGTTCGCGTCGATTTCGGCCACGACCACCCGGTCGCGGTAGGCGTCGAACATGTGCGCCAGCCCGATCAGGACGACGTCGTAGTCGTCGACAAGGGCAACCGTGATCGGTGCTCGGCCTGCGCGGTGGTCATGGGCCCTAGTGTGTACCTACCTAGGGGTGTATTGATACCGCCTTAGGGGTGAAACCATTAGGTAATGGTCGGCCTACGAATAGACGTCGTGATCGACGGCCCAACCGCCACGCTGACGCTCGCGGGCGAGGCCGACCTCGCGGTCGCCGACACGTTCTTCGAACAGGGTGCTGGGACGTTGACCGGTGACGGAGTCACCACACTGGTCATCAACCTCGGACAGGTGACCTTCATCGACTCCACCTTGATCAGCGCCCTGGTGCGACTGCACAACCTGGTCGAGGAATCGGGCCAGGCGTTGAGGTTGACCGAGGTGCCGGCGCGGGTCGTGCGGATCCTGCAGATAGCCGGACTCGCTGACGTCTTCGATCTTGGTTGATCTCGTCACAATAATCGTGTTTAGACGCGGTTAAGCGCGGGTACCTAGTGGTTGTCGCGGGGGCGACCTACTAGATGGAGTAGTCGATGCCCCCGGTGTCACACATCACAGCCGTGCGCGGCGGCCTGATGCGGGCGCTGCTGGTGGTGGCTGGGGTGGCCTCGGCCTGGCTCTTCTTCGCTCTGTTGGGCTCACCCACCGCGAGCGCCGACCCGACCCAGCCGACTTCGGCACCTTCCTTCGACCCGGCGGCCGCCCTCGCCGCGATCCCGGTCCCGCTCCCGGTGCCGGCGGTTCCCGTGACCCAGCTGGTTGCGCCCATCGCCCCGGTCCTGCCGGCGCTGACCGGCATCGTGTCGGAAGTTGTTCCGGTAACTACCGTTGCTCCGCCGCTGAGCGACCTACTGGCGCCCGTGCTCGACCTCCCCTCGCAGCTGCCCCCGAAGCTTTCGCTGACGGGTACCCCGGTGTTTCCCATCGGCCGGCTGACGTCGATCGTTTCGCTGCCGGTGCGCCGGCCGATCGCGTCACTACCCATCGGTGTCCTAGCGGCCGGTTCCCCCGTCGACGCGGTCGATGAGTGGACGGGCGAGCAGGTGCGCGGGGGGTCGGCGGCACGCCGTCCGAGTAGCGGACCCGCGCCACTGATCCCGACACCGGCCCGCGCCGGTGTCGGCCCGGACGCGACCCCGCTGGTCCCGTATGCGCCTCCGGCACCGCCCTTACCGGCGCCCGCGCCCCAGCCGGTCGCCTCCGGCGGAGCACGCGATCAGGCACGCGACACCGATCTGAACCGCGACACCTTCCGCGGCTCGCTCGTAGCCATCCGAGCGCCCCCGGCGGCCGACCGCGAACTCGAAGCCGGTATTGCCGATGAACCAACCTTTGCGCCCGACTGACAGTGACCTGGAGTTCTTGATCCCCCAGCGTCCGCAAATCCGCGGACCGCTACCCCCAGGTCTTGAAAGGTCTTAATCATGAACCACTTCGTGAAGCGCACAGTCCAGGCAGGTCTCCTGATCGGTGGCCTGTGGTTCGTCGGTGCCGGTATCGCCAATGCCGCCACGACCGATCCTGCGGTTAATGCACCAGTCACCGCACCGATCACCCTCTGCGGCACCTCGATCGGCATCTTCTCCTCGCCGACCGCGGGCTGCCCGACCGACACCGGCACGGTGGCCGATTCCAGCACGGGCAGCACGGCGAATGCACCAGTCACCGCACCGATCACGATCGGCGGAAATACCGTCGCAGTCGGCCAGCCAGCCAACGCGACGGCCGGTAACGGCGGCGCTGGCAGCGGTTCGTCCGACACCGGCACGTCCGTCACCAGCACGGATTCGGGAATCGGGAGCACGCTCGTGAATGCGCCCGTCACCGCTCCGGTGGTCGTCTGTGGCACAACGGTTGCGGTTACATCCGATGCGTCGTCGAACTGCCCGGCAGGGATCTCATCCGCCGGCACTGCATGGAGCGGTGCGGGTACGGGTGACAACGGCGGTTCGGTTACTACGGCGAACGCTCCGATCACCGCTCCAGTGCTCGTCTGTGGCAACACAGTCGGCGTCGCTTCGGCATCGTCATCGAACTGCCCGGCCGAACCGGCCGGCACGGCGATGAGTGGCGCTGGTACCGGTGACAACGGGGTCACCACGGCCAACGCCCCGGTCACCGCTCCGGTGACCGTCGGCGGCAACACGGTCGCGGTTCTCCAGGACGGCAACGGCTCGACCGGCAACGGCGGCACCGGCACCGGGACCACCGGCGCCGGCTCGGACAACTCGGGCAGCACCACCGGCTCGGGAACCTCGGGCACGCTTGCCAACGCACCGGTCAACGCTGCGGTGCTCGTGTGTGGCACGACCGTCGCGGTCGCGTCGGACGGGTCATCGAACTGCCCGACCCCGGCTGGCGGCGCCAGCAGTGGTGCGGGTACCGGGAACAACGGTGGCACGACCGGCAACGCCGGCACGACCGGCAACGGTGGCACTGACGGTTCGGGCACCACGGCGAACGCTCCGGTGAACGCTCCGGTTACCGCCTGTGGCATCACGGTAGGCGTCGGATCGGATTCGTCGTCGAACTGCCCGGCCGGTACTTCGGGTAGCACCAGCCCGGCCGGCGGCACGGTCAACGCTCCGGTCAACGCGCCCGTCCTGGTCTGCGGCATCGATGTCGCCGTCCTCGGCGGTGGCGGTTCGTCCTGCGGCGAGACGGCGGCAACGATCACGACCGGCGTCCCCGCCAACGGTGGCTCGGGTATCACGCTCACGGGCTCGACCTCGTCGCAGTACGGGACGTTGGGTTTCCTGAGCGACGGTGAGAAGTCGCTGGCCTCGACCGGCAGCAACCTCGCGATCGCTGTCGCGGTCGCGCTCGGCCTGATGGTCGCCGGATCCACGGTGACCCTGGCCGGCCGAGCTCGCCGGTAACTGAATGCGCGATTGGCCCGCCCGGACCCGTCCCTCGGTGTCCGGGTGGGCCAATCGGCCGTCATCGCTAGGCTGCGATCCGTGAACGCATACACGATTGCATCGATCCCGGGCGACGGCATCGGCGTCGAAACCCTGGGCGCCGCGCGCCGGATCCTCGACGCGGTCGCCCCGCGCTACGGCTTCGAGCTGACGTGGCGCGAGTATCCGTGGGGTTGCGAGTTCTACCAGCAGACCGGCGCCATGATGGACGCGGACGGGTTGGACCAATTGGCCACCGCCGACGCGATCTTCCTCGGCGCCGTCGGGGCGCCCGGCGTCCCCGATCACGTCTCGCTATGGGGTCTGCTCATCCCGATCCGCCGCGCCTTCGACCAGTTCGTCTGCCTGCGGCCGGCCCGCCTGCTGCCCGGGGTGCCCAGCCCGATGGCGCCCGCGCGTCAGCAGCTCGACCTGGTCGTCGTCCGCGAGAACACCGAGGGCGAGTACAGCGAGGTGGGCGGCCGGCTGTTCCGCGGTCAACCGCACGAGATGGCGGTGCAGGAGGCGGTATTCACCCGGCGGGGCATCGAGCGGATCGCGCGGTACGCCTTCGAGCTGGCCCGCACCCGCGCCGGCCGGGTGGCCTCGGCCACGAAGTCGAACGGCATCGTGCACACCATGCCGTTCTGGGACGAGGTCGTCGACGATGTCGCCCGCGAATATCCCGACGTCGAGCTGTCGAAGTACCACGTGGACGCGCTGGCGGCCCTGCTCGTCCTCGACCCGGGTCGGTTCGACGTGATCGTCGGGTCGAACCTGTTCGGCGACATCCTCAGCGACCTCACGGCCGCGCTGGCCGGCAGCATCGGCATCGCGCCGAGCGGCAACATCGACGCGACCCGCACCTACCCATCGATGTTCGAACCGGTACACGGCTCGGCGCCCGACATCGTCGGTACCGGCAAGGCCAACCCGATCGGCCAGATCTGGTCGGGCGCGATGATGCTCGACCACCTCGGCGAATCCACCGCTGCGTCCGCGCTGATGACCGCACTCGAGCAGGCCGTCGCGGCCGGTCAGGTCACACCTGATCTGGGTGGCCCGCTCACCACCGAACAGGCCGCCGACGCGATCCTCGAACGGGTCCTGGCGCCGTAAGTGGTCGCATTGCCGATGGCCGTCCCGGACGGCGAACTCGCCGATCTGCGTCAGCGCCTGCGCGCGACCCGCTGGCCGCGACCACTGCCCGGCGTCGGCTGGACGGCCGGCACCGACCGGACGACCTTGCAGCGGCTCGTCGAGTACTGGGCCGACGGCTATGACTGGCGGGCGCACGAGGCGGCGATCAACGCGCTGCCACACGAAACGGCCGACTTGGACGGCGGCGCGGTGCACTTCCTGCACTACCGCTCCGAGTCGCCCGCTGCGTTGCCGATCGTGCTGACCCACGGCTGGCCCAGTTCCTTCCTCGAACTCACCGAGCTGGCCGAGCGCCTGGCCCATCCGTCGGCCCACGGCGGACGAGCCGCGGATGCGTTCGAGGTCATCGTGCCGTCACTACCGGGGTTCGCCTTTTCGGATCAGCGATCGGTGCTATTTCCCGCGGCCGGCACCCACGACCTCTGGCAGCAGCTGATGACGGCGCACCTGGGCTATTCGCGGTACGCGGCGCACGGCGGCGATCTCGGCGCCGGGGTGACCACGCGGCTGGCGGCGACGCATCCCAATTCGCTGGTCGGCATCCATTTGCTGGCCGCCGCGGCGCCGGCCGACCTCGACGAATCCACGCTGAGTCTGGCCGAACGCCAGTACCAGCGCCAACTCACTGCGTGGGACCGCGACGAGGGGGGCTACCAGCACGAGCAGATGACGCGACCGACGACTTTGGCGTACGGGCTCAGCGACTCACCCGCCGGTCTGCTCGGCTGGATCCTGGAGAAGTACCGGGCTTGGAGCGACAGCGACCTTTCTTCGAGCTTCAGCGACGACTTCATCCTCACCCAGGCGTCGCTGTACTGGTTCACCAACACCATCGCGACGTCGTTCCGGCCGTATTACGAGTATCGCAACGGGCCGCCGCTGCGGATCGACCGCGTCGAGGTGCCAACCGCGCTGGCGCTCTTCCCGGCCGACCTCAGCCAACCGCCGAGATCGTGGGCCGAGCGCACGTACAACTTGACCCGCTACACCGTGATGCCGCGGGGTGGACACTTCGCCGCGCACGAGGAGCCCGGGCTACTCGCCGCCGACATCACCGAGTTCTTCGCCGATCTGCGCTGATTTCGCCGATCGTGGCAATTTGCGTGCTCCTGGATGCACGAGATTGCCACGATCGGCCGGCAAAGCTACTTCGGGGGCAGGGAGCGCGCGTAGTCGACGCTGATCGTCACCCAGCGGGACAGGTCGCGGCGCGTCTTGACGCCGTCGGCGTCGACCCGCAGCCAGCCGTTCATCTCGTGTCCCCGCATGATGAACCGCGCCGCGTGCGCCCGGGTGGCCAGCTTTTCGGTCTGCGCCGGGTCGACGCGCAGCAATAGACCACCGGATCCGCTCGCGCTCACCGACATGTTGCCGTTGATCAGGAACGCGAGCCCGCCGAACATCTTCCGCTCGCTCAGTCCGGCCTGGACGCCGAGGCATTCACGGATCCGGTCAGCCAGGTCCGGGTCGTAAGCCATGAGGTCGATATTGGCAGCCGGGTCTGACAACGTCAGTCGTTGAGGGTGACCGTCAGCTTGGCGTTGCCGCCTTCGAAGGAGAAGGCCGCGGTACCGCTGATGCCCTCGAGCTCGCCGGTACCCGATCCGGCCACGATCTCGCCATAGGCGATCGGCTCCGGTGATGCGTTCATCCGGCCGTGGCAGAAGACGGCCGTTCCGGTCCGTCCACCGATCGATCCGGTGAAACGTTCGAGCGCCATGTAGCCGCCGCCCGGCTGGGCCAGCAGCAGGTTCGCCGCGCTCGTCCCGTCGACCTCGCCGGTAAAGGTGCGCGAGATGACCACGCGGCTCAACTTCAGCTCGGCCGAGTCGTCATAGACGGTTTCATCGCGAGCGACAATCT
Source organism: uncultured Actinomycetes bacterium (assembly GCA_963730855.1). GTDB lineage: Bacteria > Actinomycetota > Actinomycetes > Mycobacteriales > Jatrophihabitantaceae > CAVSTK01. The sequence goes on along the minus strand of CAVSTK010000004.1, from coordinate 86,228 downwards.
CGACCGCAGCGGTCAATTCGGTGGGCACGATTTTCGTCCTAACGCCGGTGGTGGATTGGCTGGGTGGGGACGGCCCCACTATCGCATAACGAGTTGGTCACTTCATCACAGGTACGTGGCCGCGCAGCAGGTTGCGCGCGATCGTCTGGCGCTGAATCTCGTCGGTCCCCTCGAAGATCCGCAGCACCCGCAGCTCGCGGTACCAGCGCTCGATCGGCAGCTCCTTGCTGTAACCGAGGCCGCCGTGGATCTGCATCACCCGGTCGACGATCTGGTTCGCGATGACGGCGCCGTGCAGCTTGGCGATCGAGGTCTCGTGCCGAGCCTCGCGCCCGTTCGCGCTGAGCCACGCGGCCTGCAGGGTGAGCAGCCGGCAGGATTCGAGCTCGACGGCCGAGTCGGCGATCATCCATTGGATCGCCTGGCGATCGGCGAGCGGCTGACCCCAGGTGGTGCGTTGCCGGGCGTGCACAACGGCCATCTCCAACAATCGCTGACCGGCCCCGATCGCCCGGCACGGCACTACCCAGCGGCCCCGGCCGATCCAGCGCATAGCCAGTTCGAAACCGCGGTCGACCTCGCCCAGTACCTGCGCGTCGCTGACCACCACATTGTCGAAGTTCAGACTGGCGGCCGCCCACGAACTCATCATCGGGATCGGCGAGGACGTCCAGCCGGCATCGCGGTCGACCAGGAAACAGGTCACCCCGCTGCTGCCGGATGCGCGCTCACCGGTGACCGCGAACACCATCGCGTAATCCGCCGTCGAGCCGTTGCTGATGAAGATCTTCTCGCCGCTGATCGACCACCCACCAGCTACCCGGCGAGCGGTCGTCCGCAGAGAACTGAGATCGGACCCCGCGCCGGGCTCGGTCAGCGCGAAGCAGGACTTCCGGGTGCCCTCGATGGTGGGCAGCAGGTAGCGCTCGCGCTGGTCGTCATTCGCCGAGAACAGGATGTTGTCGGCCGCGCCACCGAAACTGAACGGGACGAACGTCCGGGCCAGCTCGATCGTCACCAAGGCCTGAGTCATCGCGTCGAGATCCGCACCCCCGTACGCCTCGGGCGTACCGATGCCCCACAGGCCGGAGCGACGGGCCTTCTGGCGCAGTTCGGTCAGCTCGTCGGCGCCCAACTCGGGGTGGCCGGCCCGCTCGCGGCGCATCATCTCGGCCTCGAGCGGCATCACCTCGCGGCGGACGAAGTCGCGGACCGCCTCGACGATCGCGCGCTGCTCGTCGCTGAGATCGAAGTCCATCCCGCGGGCTAGATGTTGCGGCCGGTGCGGGCCAGAGCCGGGTCGACCGTCTCAGCCAGCAGGGCGTCGACGGCGGCGCCGACCTTGTCGATGTCCCACCGATGGTCCTGCTCGATGGTCGGGCCGTACCGCCATCCCTCGGCGATCGCGATCCGGCCCCCGACCACGGCCAGCACCCGACCGTTGACGTGGGCCGATTCGCTGCTAGCCAGCCAGGCGACCACCGGCGAGACATTGGCCGGGTCGATCCGGTCGAACTCGCCCTCGGGGGGCAGATCCTGATTGGGCATGAGGGCCGTCATCCGGGTGCGGGCCACCGGCGAGATCGCGTTGACGGTGACGCCGTACCGATCGAGCTCGCGCGCGGCCGAGAGGGTGAACGCCGCGATGCCGGCCTTGGCGGCGCTGTAGTTGGTCTGGCCCGGATTGCCGAACAGGCCGGACGGCGAAAAAGTGTTGATGATCCGAGCGTCGTTGGTGACGCCATCCTTGGACAGCGCGCGCCAGTGCAGCGCAGCGGACCGGCTCACCCCGAACGTGCCGCGCAGATGAACCCGGATCACCGAGTCCCAGTCGTCGTAGCTCATGTTGATCAGCACCCGGTCACGGGAGATGCCGGCGTTGTTCACGACGACGTCGAGCCGGCCGAACTCCGACAGCGCCTGCGCGACGATCTCGGCGGCGCCCTCTTCGGAGGAGACGTCACTGACGTTGGCGATCGCGTCGGCACCGAAGCGTTCCTTGATCTCGCCCACCACGCTCTGCGCGGGCCGGTGTCGGCACCAGTGCCGTCGAGCGCACCCCCGACGTCATTCACGAGCACCTTGGCGCCAGCGCCGGCCAGGGCGAGGGCGTGCTCGCGGCCGAGGCCACCGCCAGCCCCCGTGACGATCGCGACCCGGCCATCCAATGACGTCATAAATGCTCCCCATGGTTGTATTCCGCTTCAGCGGGCCGACACTGCATAATCTAGAGTCGGCCCGAATTGATAACAAGGCTTATAAGGCGCATTTCGCCACGCAAAAATTCGTACGACGAACGAATCAAGACGAACGAATCAAGAGGTGCTGGATGAGCGAAGGTGCGCTGCCCGTCGACGCGGGGGCCATCATGCTGTTCGCCCGGGCGATCGGCGACGACAACCCCATCTATCGCGATGCGGAGTACGCCGCGGGCACCGAGGTCGGCTCGATCATCGCGCCCCCGACGTTCGCCGAGAGCATCCTGCACTTCGACCCGGACAGCACCCTGCGACCTCGTATCGGCGAGCCCTGGCGGGGCTCCGGCGCCACCCCGACCGGGACGCCGGACGCCGGCCCGTCCGGGCCGCTGCGGTTGCACGCCGAGCAGCACTACACCTATCACCGTCCGGCGCGGGCGGGCGAGGCGCTGACTTGGTCACGGCGCGACGGTGAGAAGTGGGAGAAGACGAACCGGGCCGGCCGGACGCTGAAGTTCTCCGAACGGCTGACCGAATTCCGAGCCGAGGACGGCGAGCTGGTGATCACCGCGCGCAGCGTCGTCGTCGAGGTGCCGAGGGCGCAATCATGACGTTGGGAATCGACCAGCTGACCGTTGGCGACGTTCACGAAGTGGTCGTCGTCGAGGGCATCACCCGTACTCAGATCGTGCAGTATGCGGGCGCGTCCGGCGACTTCAATCCCCTGCACACCGACGAGCTCTACTCGACCCAGGTCGCCGGCAATCCCACCGTGATGGCCCACGGCATGCTCGTCATGGGCCTGGCCGGCAAGGCCCTCACCGACTACGTGGGGGACGGCCGGTTGACCCAATTCGGTGGTCGATTTGTTGCGTCGACCTGGCCGGGTGACACCCTGCGAGTGCAACTCACGGTGGCCGAATTGACCAATGAGGCGCCGGACGGTCCGTCCGCCCGCTTCGATGTCCGAGCAGTCAATCAGGAGGACGCAATGGTGTTCAGCGGTTCGGCGACGGCGAGGTTGGACGGATGACGGCGGTGAACCTCGACTCGATCGTGGCGATCGACGTCCACACCCACGTGATCGCCTCGGTCGATGAACCAGAAGCCGCGGCGAGCACCAGCAACAAGGCGCTGGCCGAGTACTTCGGTTCGGCCCCGGTGATCCCGACCGTGCCCGACCTCGCCGCGCACTACCGCGAGCAGAACATGATGTGCGTGGCCTTCCCGGTCAACACGACCTGGGCCACCGGCAAGCCGCAGCGGGTATCGAACGACGAGGTCTGCCAGCAGGCCGCGCTCTTCCCGGACGTCATCATCCCGTTCTGCTCGATCGACCCGCACGGCGGCAAGGCGTCGGTGCTCGAGATCAAGCGGCTGGCCAACGAGTACCCGGTCAAGGGTCTGAAGTTCCACCCCGGAACCCAGCACTTCTTCCCCAACGACGCCGAGGTCTACCCGATCTATGAGGCGATGCAGGAGGCCGGCCTGATCGGCCTGTTCCACAGCGGCCAGACCGGCGTCGGATCGGGGCAACCCGGTGGCGGCGGCATTCGGCTGAAGTACTCGAACCCGCTCTGCCTCGACGACGTAGCGGTCGACTTCCCCGATCTCAAGATCATCCTGGCCCACCCGTCCTTCCCGTGGCAGGACGAGGCCCTCTCGGTCGCCGGCCACAAGCCGAACGTCTACATCGACCTGTCCGGCTGGTCGCCGAAGTACTTCCCGCCGATCCTGGTGCAGTACGCGCGCACGCTACTCAAGCGCAAGGTGCTCTTCGGATCGGACTACCCGGTGCTCACCCCGGCCCGGTGGATGGGCGAGTTCGACAAGCTGGGGTTCGATGACTCCGTGCGGCAACTGATCCTCAAGGACAACGCCGCGTCGCTGTTGGGCCTCGTCGAACCGTCGTGAGCTGGGTACGGGTTCGGCGACTTCTGGACGGGCCTCGCCGAGCGGTTGGCCGATCTGCCGGCCGTATCGTGCGGCCCGACCGTCCGGACGTGGGCCGAGATCGAACGGCGTTCGGCCCGGCTCGCGGGGTATCTGCTCGCCGCGGGCCTGGTCCCGGGCGATCGCGTCGGCATCGGGATGCGCAACAGCGTCGAACACGTCGAGGCCTACTTCGCGCTGTTCCAGGCCGGCCTGACGCCGGTGAACCTGAACGTGCGCTACCAGAGTGCCGAAATGCGCCATCTGTTGACGGACTCGGGCGCCAAGGCGCTGATCGTGCACGCCTCAGTGGCCCCGATCGCAGCCGAGGCGGCCGTGGGCACCGACGCGGCCGGGGTCGTCGTCGTGGTGGCCGACTCGGTCGACGATTCGGCGGACGTGTTGGCCGACCGGCCGTCCAGATTCGTCGGCTACGCGTCCGTCCTGGCCGAGTCCGAGCCGTTGCCCTATCGGCCCGGCGATGGCGAGGAGCAGATCATCGTCTATACCGGCGGGACCACCGGCGCCCCCAAGGGCACGGTCTGGTCGCACCACGCCACGATGGGTATCGCCACCGGCGCATACCGCAGTCGCGGTTTCGAACCTCCTACCGAGTTGGACGTCGCCCTCGATATCGCCACCGAGGTCGGACGGGGGACGCCACGCCCGGTCCTGTTGCCCGCGTCGCCGTTGATGCACGGCACCGGCTTCTTCGGGGCCCTCGCCGGGCTCGCCATCGGGGGCGAGGTGGCGCTGCTGCCCGGCGGGCCGTTCTCGGCGGCGGTGCTCTGGCAGACGGTCGTCAACCGGCGGGTGACCGAGATCGTGATCACCGGCGACGTGCTGTGCGCACCGATGCTGGACGAGCTGCGGCGGGCGGCTGACGCCGGCACGCCCTATGACCTGAGCAGTCTGCGAGTCGTTCGCAGCGCCGGCATGCGATGGAGCAGCGAGAACAAGGTGGCTCTGCTCGAATTCGCCGATGTCCAATTGATCGACGTGATCGCATCGAGTGAGGGTGGTCCATTCGGGATCTCGACCACCAGTCGGGGCGACACCCCTGAGACGGCCCGGTTCGTACTGTCGCCGGACGCGCGGGTGCTCACCGAGGACTACACCGACGTCGTCCCTGGTTCGGGCGTGGTCGGTCTGCTGGCCTCACCGAACCGGATGCCGGTCGGCTACCTGGGCGACGCGGCCGCCACCGACAAGACGTTCCCGGTCATCGACGGCGTTCGCTACGCGATCCCGGGCGACCGGGCCCTGCTCAATGCGGACGGCTCGCTGACCCTGCTCGGCCGCGAGAGCGGCGTCATCAACAGCGGCGGCGAGAAGATCGACGCCGAAGAGGTCGAGAACGTACTCGTCCAGCACCCGGCCGTCGCCGACGCCGTCGTGGTCGGCGTCCCCGATCCGCGGTGGGGCCAGTCGGCGGCCGCGATCGTGGCTGTCCGTCCGGGAGCGTCGGTTACCGGCGAGGAGCTGATCGAGCACGTCCGCGGCCAGCTGGCCGGTTACAAGAAGCCCAGCCGGGTGCTGTTCGTGGACGAATTGGTGCGCACCGGCGCCGGCAAGCCCGATCGGCGCTGGGCCCAGGCCTACGCCGCCAGCTGACCCCGGCTGACCCGGCTGACCCGCCCACCCCCGATCGGGGGAGTTTCTGCGCTGCGAGAGCGCAATACCTCCCCCGATCCGGGGTGGGTGAGGGTCGGCGTCAGCCGGCGAGGCGGGTGGTGGCCCCGAGCTCGGCGCTCAGCTGGGCCGCCATCTCACGCAGCCGGCGCGAGCGGTGCGGCAACGCGGCATCGGCCTGCGTGCCGGCCAGGGCCATCAGCCCGACCGCGGCGCAGATCCCCTTCGCGTCGAAGACCGGGGCGGCAATGCCGAGGATGCCGAACTTGTAACGGACCAGCGCGAACTCGGTCTTGCGCACATGGTCTATTTCGGCATCGAAGGGCCGGTGGGCCATATCGTCGCGCAGCGCGGCGAAGATCATGCTCTGGGCCGCGTGCACCGCCAGTACGGTGCCGAGGCGGACGGTCAGGACCGCGTCATTCGTACGCGGCTCGGCGGCATAGACGACCATTGCCCCGGTGGTGGCCCACAGCGTTAGCGTCACCGTGGCCTCGACCTCGTCGGCCACCGCGTGCATCAAGCGCGGCGCCACCACCATGACCGGCGTCGCCCCGGTCGCGATTGCGCCGAGCCGGGTGGCGAGCGGTCCGATCACGTAGCTGGAATGCCGACTTCCCGGTCCGAGCAGGCCGACCGCGGCCATCGACGTCAGGTAGCGGTGCGTGGTCGTGCGGTTGAGGCCGAGCGCGTCGGCGACCTCGGCGGTGACCAGCTCGGAGGTGTCGCCGGTGAACAGGCTGAGGATCCGACGAGCCCGGCTGACCGCCTGGATGTCGGAGCCGGCACTGTCACGTTCAGGCATCGGCCTCTGCGGCCGCGCCGCCATCGGGTCCGGCGGCACTGCCGGCATGGTCGGCATCCTCGGGGTAGTCCAGTTCGCGCACCCGGTAGGTCGAGGTCGTCTCGGCCAGGAAGTTGTCGGCGATCATCCGCATCATGTCCTTGGGCACCAGGCACTCGGCACATGCGTCGTCGCGCGCCAGTACCCGTAGGTCGACCGATGAGTCGTCGACGACGGTGGCGAGAATGGTGTAGTCCTCCTCGCCGATGGTGCGCTGCAGCCGCTCGATGACCTCGTCGAGGGTCTGGGTGTCGGTGTTGTCAGCCATGGCTCAGTTTGCCTTTCGATTACGAAGTCGGTGTGATCACGCACGACACGGGATTGCAACTCGGGTGGCTGGGCACCAGCGTCGAGTGCGTCGGCTCGGGGCCGCCGACGACGAGCACGAAAATGTTGTCGGGACTCTTGACCGGGTAGATGAGACCGTCGTGCTCGGCGAATTCGTACGGCGGCTCGGCCTTGGCCGATTCGGGGAAGCGGCCGATCGGGATCGTCGCCCGCTGCCAGATCTCGCGGGCGACATCGGCCTTCGACATTCCCGCGCCGGCCAGCGCCCTGGCGTGGCCGGGCGTGATCAGCACACCGACCGTGCCCTTGCCCATGACCACGTTGGGGTTGCCCATGAAGGCCAGCCCGTCGGCCCAGAGCGTCAGCATCGCGTCGACGTCCTGGCGTGGGGTCAGCAGGTTCATCGTGCCGGTCGCGCCGAACAGAGTGACGGCGCTCTCGGTGGCCTCGAAGCCCCGATCGACGTGCAGCGGCGCCCACGGCGAGGCGTCCTCACGCTCGGCGAAGCAGAACGACAACCGCCCCGGCTGGCCCATGATGGACTTCGATACCTCGCCCGGAATGGCGCCGCCGATGTTGTTGATCAGCAGCCGCAGCGTGCGTCCGATGGCCAGGTTGGCCCGGTGACCGTGCGCCAGCGCGCTGCGTCCCGAGTTCACGCCGACCTCGGCCGCGATCGGTCCGTTGACCACGATCACCGGCGTGGACGGGCCGGTGGTGGTCGCGATCCCGTTCAGGTTGAAGTCCTGCACACACGCAGCCCGCACGACGGCGACCAGGATCGGCATCAGGTCCGGCGTCGCGCCGGCCATGACGGCATTGATCGCCAGAGCCTCGTACGTGACGCCGTAGCCGGTCGGCGGCATGGCCGCGATCACGGTCTCGGGATCGACCTCGCCCAGTGCGGCGAGCATCCGGTTGACCTTGGCTTCGATGGGCAGCCGAATCGGCAGGCCGTCCGTCCATTTGTTGCGGTAGAAGAACTCGTGGGCCGCCTCGTCGTCGGTCTCGGAGTCGAGTTCGACCGGCGCGAACCGTGGGGTCACGACCGCGGTCGAGCTGTCAGTGGCCGCTACTGATGGCACGGCCTCGGTCAGGCGGGACAGGATGTCGTCGACCGAGTCGTCGACCAGCCCGAGGGCGACCGAGGTCTCTACGGTTTCGGGGTTGAGCGGCAGCAGGACTCGCGGCAGGCTCGTCTTCTTGGCCGAGGCCAGCGCGTCGGCGAGCTCCTTGAACTCCTTGGTCACCACGAGCACCGTCGGCAGGCCCAACGCTTGCAGCTCGATCGAGTCGTGGAAACTCCACGCGGTGCAGGACCCGCAGTTGGCGAGCCCCACCACGGCGGCGTCCGTCTCGGCCGCGATCTGCTTGAGCAACTCGGGCGACGCCGCCGAACCGTTGGGCACCATATACCGCTCGAAGCTCACGTTGGCCGATCGCTCGGTGATCAGCTCGGCCAGCCGGTCGGTCATCGCATCCCAGCTCGGCCAGGCATTGCGCAGCAGCGCGATCTTCTTGCCGCTGAGATCACCCAGCAACGAGGCCGCCTCGCCGCCACCGACGATCTCGGGCGCACGGGTCGGGTTGAGCACCGAATTCTCGGTCACGATTCCTCCTGTCATGACACCACCGGTGTCTGCAGCGTGTGATAGCCGGACTGGGCCCGAGCTTCGCGCAACGTCATGCCATCGGCGAACCGGGCCCGGATGACGTCTTCGGCGGCCGCGATCTCGGCCGCCACGCTGTGGATCTGGTCTATCCGCGCGGCCGGCAGCGCCAGCACGCCGTCGAGGTCGCCGAGCAGGATGTCGCCGGGCAGCACCCTCACGCCGCCAACGGCTATTGGACCGTTGATCTCTTCGACCCGGACTCGATCCTTGCCGGTGCGCATCCAGTTGCCGCGGGCATAGATCGGGTAACGCTCGGACAGGCTGCGGTCGAGATCCCGGCAGACGCCGTCGATCACGGTGCCACCGACGCCCCGCGCCGACGCGACCGTGGTCAGGATGTCGCCCCAGACCGTCGCGTCCGTCCGACCCTGGTTGTCGAGCACAACGATCTGACCCGGCTCGATGTCGTCGATGTAATCGCCCACCGTGCCGCCCGAGCCGCTGTTCGGGCCGTAGCGGACGGTTACGGCGGGACCGGCCAGGGTGGCTCCAGGCGTCAGGCCGCGGATGCCGAAGCACTGTCCTTCGATGCCGAGGCGATCGAGCGCATCGCTGACCGTGCTGGTGCCGAAAGCGAGCAGACCCGACCAGTCAGCCGCCCCACTCATGCGGTCACATCCAGGCGGCTCGCGCGAGCGCTCGTCGTCCCACTCGCTGCGCTCCTCGCTCGCTGGCGCTCACTGCGATGCTCGCTCATGCGGTCACATCCAGGCGACTCGCGCGAGCGCTCGTCGTCCCACTCGCTGCGCTCCTCGCTCGCTGGCGCTCACTGCGATGCTCGCTCATGCGGTCACATCCAGGCGACTCGCGCGAGCGCTCGTCGTCCCACTCGCTGCGCTCCTCGCTCGCTGGCGCTCACTGCGATGCTCGCTCATGCGAGCATCTGTTCGTAGTTGGCACCCATCGCCTCGGACACCGCGACGCCCGAACGGACCGCTGCCGAGATCGCGGCCTCGCGGGCGACGATCGATTGGGCTTTCTCGATGACCTCGGCGGCCCGATCGGCGGCGATGCAGATGACGCTGTTCTCGTCTGCGACCACCACATCGCCGGGACGGATGGTGACCCCTGAGATCACGATCGGCCCACCCCACGCGATCTCGGCGACCCGGCCGCGGGCGGTCACCGGCGTGGGCTGCAGACCGAATACGGGGTAACCGAGCTCGCGGGCCTCGTCCACATCGCGAGCGCTGCCGCCAACGACGGTGCCTTCGACGCCGCGCAGGTGGGCGGCCAGCGACAGGATGCCACCCCAACCGGCGGGGGCGGCGCCGTCATGCGGACCGGGGTGCGCGATGACGATCACGTCGCCCGGACCGGCGCTGTCGACGGCCGCCGTGCAGAGGTGGCGGGCTGGACCGTCCTCGCGGGCCGGCGTTCCGAACGGCGCCAATTCGACTGTGACCGCTCGGCCGGCGATGGCCGATATACCGCTCAAAGCTCGCAATCCGGGCAGCACCCCTGGAAGCTGCAGCGAGTCGAGAGCATCCGACAGGGCACACGTTCCCGCCGAGGCAGCCGCCGCGACCTGGGTGTCTGACGGGGTGTCCGCGCGGGCACCGGCAGTGACGGTGGCATCGGCAGTGGTCACGTCCGAAGTCCCTTCACCGCGTTCAGAGTACGAACACAATGTTCGCCTGTTGCCGAGCGTTGTCAACCAATTCTGAACGCTCGTCCGACCGGCCTAGCGAAGGCCTAGGAAACTCGTCCTTGTCGGGCGCCGAAGTCGAGCGATAGTGTCGCTGAGCGAACTCGGTGTTCACAATATGCACGCCAGTTTCGGCGGCGCTCGCACCCCTGAGGAGGCCTGATGACTTCATTGCGGGTCAATGACGGCGCCCGCGGGGCCGACATCCAGGCGATCGACCGGGTCGGCCAGATCCTGTCGTTGTTCGCCCACGAAACCGACTTCATCACCACCAACGGCGTCGCGTCGCAGCTCGGCCTCAATCGCACCACCGCCCACCGCTATCTGACCTCGATGGCGGCCGAGGACCTGCTCGAACTCTCGGCCGATCCGCCCGGCTACCGGCTCGGGAGCCTGGTGCTACGCCTGGGTGGGCTGACGATCGGCCGACACCGCGTCGCCGCCATCGCCAACGAGCGGATGTCGCGCTTGGCCGAGGAGGTCGATGCGACGATCACGCTCGGCCTGTGGACCCCGGTCGGTCCCACCGTCGCCGCGGTCCACGAATCGCACGGACGCGAGATCATCCTGACCTTCAAGGTCGGCCTGGTACTGCCGTTCGACTCGGCGCAGGGCTTGGTGTTCCTGGCCTTCCGCCGCGACACGCACGAGACCGAGTCCGTCCTCAACGATCTGGGCGAGCCGGCCCAGACGATCGTGCGATCCCGGCTGGCCGAGGTCCGGCGCACGGGCCTGGCTACCGCGGTCACCGAGGCGACCGGTACCTGTGGGGTGGCCGCGCCGATCTTCGACGGCAGCGGGGTGTGCGCCGTCCTGACGATCGTCGACGGCATCAGCTCACTGTCCAACGCCGACTTCCCACAGCGGTTGACGCTGCTCCGGCAGGCCGCCGATGACCTGACGGTCCGCCTCGGTGGCCAGGTGCCGACGACGAACGGTCCGTTCGACCACAACGAGATCCGCCGCTTCGACCAACACGAGAGGACACCGTGACCAGACGAGCGATCTACGTCGACGGGCTGAGCCACGGCGCCTCGGCGATTCCGACTGCCAGCCTGGTCGGCCCGCTGCTCGTCTCGGGCAGCATCTCGGGCATCGACCGGGCGAGCGGCACGGTGCCCGATGACATCCCGACCCAGGTCCGAAACGCCTTCGACAACGTGCGGGCGGTCCTCGAGGCGGCCGGCGGCACCCTGGACGACATCGCCAAGCTGACCTTCTTCGTCGCCGACCGGGCCCTGCGGGCCGACATCGACCCGGTTTGGAACGAGACGTTCCCGGACCCGGCATCACGTCCGGCCCGGCACGCCGCGGTCTACAGCCACCTTCCGAACGGACTGCACCTGCAGTGCGAACTGATCGCCTACATCGGCGGGAACTGAGAGTCACATGGTCATCGACGCGCATGCGCACCTGAACGCCCCCGAGGTCTTCTACGCCTACAAGGCCCGTCTGCAGTCAGCCGGCGGACATCACAAGGGCAGCGCCAACATCAGCGACGAGGCCCTGAAGGCGTCGGCCGATCGCAACGTGGCCCTGATGGACGAGGTCGGCACCGACGTCCAGCTGATCTCGCCCCGTCCGTACCAATTGATGCCATCGGCCCAGCCGACCCAGATCGCGCACTGGTGGACGGAGGCGAACAACGACCTCATCCGGCGGACGGTCGATCTGCACCCGGACCGCTTCGGTGGCGTGGCCGGTCTGGCGGTCTGCGCGGGGCGCCCGGTCACCGAGGCGTTCGAGGAGCTCGACCGGATCGCCGCGCAGCCGCAGTTCGTCGGCGTCCTGCTGAACCCGGACCCGAGTGAGGGCGCCGGCACGACCCCGCCCCTGGGCGACAAGTATTGGTACCCCCTGTGGGAGCGCCTCGTCGCACACAGGCTGCCGGCCCTGGTCCATTCGGCCGGTTGTTTCAACCCGCGCGAGACCTACAGCGAGCACTTCATCAACGAGGAGTCGATCGCGATCCTCACCCTGCTGCGCTCGTCGACCCTCACCGACTTTCCCGACCTGAACCTGATCATCGGCCACGGCGGCGGTTCGGTGCCTTATCAGATCGGAAGGTGGCAGGCCGAGCGGCTGATGCCGAGCCTGGGGGGATCGCCGGACGCCGAACGCTTCGAGGATTCATTGCGGCGACTGTGGTTCGACACCGTGCTGCACAACCCGGCCTCGTTGCGGCTGCTCGTCGAGACGGTGGGCGCCGATCGCTGCGTGTTCGGCACCGAAAGGCCCGGTAGCGGCTCGGTCGCCGACCCGCGGACCGGTCGGGTGCTCGACGACATCAAGCCGGTCATCGAGGCGATGCCCGATCTGAGCGACCCGGACAAGCAGCTGATCCTCTCGGGCAATGCACGCACCCTGTTCACCCGACTCAGCGTTCCCGCGGCGGCCTGATCGCCGTGGCCAACATCGTCTTCGGTGCCGGTCTGTCGCACACGCCGCTGCTGATCCTGCCGCCCGAACTGTGGTCGGAATACGCCGCCCGCGACGTCCTCAACCCCGAGCTGGTTTTTCCACCGGCCGGGCTCGCGATGAGCTACGAGGACGCGCTGGCGACCGTGCCGGACTCGGTGCGCAACCAGCCCCGCGATCTCGAGACCTTCCGTGCCCAGTCGGCTCGCTGCCAGGCTGCGCTCGAGGAACTGAAGCAGAACATCGCCGATGCCCGTCCGGACGTGATCGTGATGATCAGTGACGACCAGGACGAGTGGTTCTACGAGAACAACATGCCGGCGTTCTCGATCTTCTGGGGCGCGAGCGTCCCGATGATCCCCCGGCCGACGCCGTCGCGCGGCACCGAACGGCAGCGCGAACTCGAGCAGATGGTGATCGACGGCTACGCCGGGGGCCGCCGGGACGTGCCGGTCGACGCCTTGCTCGGCCGGCACCTCATTGAGTATCTGATCGAGCACGACTTCGACATCAGTCAGATGACCTACGTCGAAGAGAACTACGGCGGACGGGTGGCGCGGCGCTACCCGACGCCGACCGGCGAACTCGACTACGCCCGCGAGACCGCGCCCCGGCCGCAGGGCCTGCCCCACGGCTACTCATTCGTATTGCAGCGGCTCCTCGGCACCGACCACGCGCCGATCGTGCCGATCGCCCAGAACACTTGCTACCCGCCGAATGCCGTGACTCCACGCCGCTGTTACGCACTCGGCACCGCGCTCGCTGCGGCGCTCAAGGACTACGGCGATGCGCGAGTCGCAGTCATCGCCTCGGGTGGGCTGAGCCACTTCGTGGTCGACGAGGAGTTCGACCGGATGCTGTTCGCGGCGCTCGAGGCCGGCGACGTCGAGACCCTCACTTCGTTGCCGCGCGAACGGCTGCACTCGGCCACCTCGGAGGTCCTCAACTGGGTCACCCTGGCCGCAGTCATGGACGCGGCGGGGCTGAAGATGGAGCCGCTGGCCTACGAACCCGTCTACCGCACCGAGGCCGGCACGGGCGCCGGCATGGGCTTTGCCCGCTGGCGCTAGCCGCTCGGCTCGATCTGTCCGCCCTGCGCGGATCTTGGCAGGATTTTCGGTCTGAGGGCCGGATCTGCTACCAAGATCCGCGCTTTTTCATGCGGGCTGGTCGAGACCTAGTCAGCTCGTTCACATCTTGCGCAGGATGTTCGTCATTTGACGGAGCCGCGAGTTGCGCGCATGGCAGTGCCAAATTCGACACAACCACTTGTGCGAGGCCCCAAGCTTCCCTACGCTGCGGTTACGGTTCAAGTTCACTGATCATTTGTTCAGATAGTGAACGAGACCCACAGGCGTCGTGAGGCCTGCGCTGTCGTTGGAGTACCAGCGCCGGTCGCGCGACGAATTGCAGCCGAGCGTCGAAACGGCTGGGTTTGATCGACCGGGGGGCGGCACCGCTTCGTCGCTCCCCGGTCGCTAAATCACCCAGCTCCGCTCCTCGTCATTTAGCTCCGCTCCTCGCTCGCCTTCGGCGTCGCTGCGAGGCTCCGCACGAGCCACGGGCCCACATTTAGCTCCGCTCATCGTCATTTAGCTCCGCTCCTCGCTCGCCTTCGGCGTCGCTGCGAGGCTTCGCACGAGCCACGGCCCCTCGGCGCGCGGTTTTCTCTGGCTCCGGCTTTTCTGTCATCGGTGCGCCTCTGCTTTCGCTCCTCGATCACTTTCGCTAGGCGACGCCCCCTCTTCATTGTTTAATGGGTCCTTCAGCTGGCGCCGATCCGCGAACGTCTTCCGGATCTGGGCCTGAGCCGTCTCCTAAGGGGCCTTAGTGACATTCGCCGAGATCGACGCCGCCACTCGAGCCGAGACCGTTGGCAGTCTGCTGCGAACTCCCGAGGTCATCGCCGCCATCCGCTCCTCCGAGCCCGCCGACAGCAAACTGCTCGATGATGCAGTACTCGCCGCGATCGCGCTGCAGGAAGAGGTCGGTCTCGATGTCATCACCGACGGCGAGATACGCCGGGCCGGCTGGGCCGAGACCCCGCACTACCTGGACTGCTTCGAGCCGTCGACCGGCTCCAATAGCCTCGAGTGGCATGGTGGCGAAGAGTCGACCGCCAAGACGTGCGCCCAGGGGCTACGACGTCGTCGTGCGGCGGGTGTCGCAGGCCCAGCACGTGGGCGATCAGATCGCGCAGTACGCCTTCCTGGCCGAGCACGCCTCTAGCCGTACCAAGTTCACCGTCGCCGCGCCGAGCTACCACCGGCGCAACTGGTCGCCCGAGCGCTCGACCGCGGTCTACGCGAACGCCGAGGAGTACCTCTACGAGATCCGCGACTACCTGCGCGGACTCGTCGACCGGCTGGTCGCCATGGGTTGCGACTACATCCAGCTCGACGCGCCGAACTACGGCACGATGTGTGACCCGGCCACGCGAGGCCGGATGGCGGCCGAAGGCCGGGACTTCGACGCCGAACTCGCCTTCGACATCGCGCTCGACAACTCGCTCTTCGACGGCATCAGTGGCGTCACCCGAGCGATGCATATGTGTCGCGGCAACTCATCCGGCGGTCGCTGGCACTCATCCGGTGGCTATGAGGCGATCTCGTCGGTGGCGTTCCCGCAGTTGGACTTCGACCGGCTGCTGCTCGAATACGACTCCGACCGGGCGGGTGACTTCGGTCCGTTGGCCGACATGCGGTCCGGTGCCGTCGCCGTGGTCGGCATCCTGACCACGAAGTCAGCTGCCCTAGAGGATGAAAAGGTAGTCATCGACCGGCTCGAAGAGGCGTCCAGCGTCAAGCCGCTGGCCGAGCTCGCACTCAGCACTCAGTGCGGCTTCGCCTCGGTGGCCGAGGGCAACCCCCTGACGCCGGCCGAGCAGCGGGCCAAGCTCGAACTGGTCGTCGAGGTCTCGAAGCGGATGTGGCCGAAGACCTGACCGCGTTCGGTCAGCGAGCGGCGTTCTTGATGAACTGCTCGACGCTCTCATGGGCCCGGTCGCCCGCGAAGTAACCGCCGCGAATGTGGCGCCGTCGCGACGTCGCGTCGGTGGCGACCGACGCCGAGTGCCACAGGTAGCAATCGTGCAGCAGTACGTCCCCGCGTTCGCAGTAGACCCCGATCTCGCCGTCGACCGGCTCGAACGCCAACGGCATCTCGAACGGCGCCGGCGTGTCGGTGTAGCCGCCGTACGGCTTGGCCGAGTCCGGCACCTCGACGTTGTTGATGTTTCGGAAGGGTGCCGGCGTGGCCCACAGGTGGCTGCCCGGTACGACCCGGAGAAAGCCGTTGGCCGGTGAGGTGCCGTCGAGGTGGAAGGTGAACGCGGTCGAGGGCCACACGTCCAGACTCGGGCCGGCCTGCCAGTCGGAGTGCCACCCGATCCGGCTGTAACCCGATTCGCGCCCCGGCCGGGCATCTTGGTAGACGACGCCGAACTGGTTGCGGTCGCGCATCCAGATGTCGGGTCCGAGCGCCCGGTGGAGCGCGGCCAACAGCGCCGGGTGACCGGTCGCTTCGCGGACCGCCGGTGAGAGCTCGTTGATGAACTCGACGTAGTTGGCGAACGGCGCCTTCGCCGCGTCATCAAGGAAGACACTCGAGCCGTAGCGGGCGTCGAGGGAGCCGTCGATGACCTGCTGCTGGGCCTGCACGCATTCGGCCTCGAGCTGGTCGATCAGGGCCACCGGCAGCACGCCGCGAAGCACGACGAAGCCGTTCTCGCGATAGCAGAGTTCCATCGCATCGAGGGTCGGCTCGTCGAGGACGGGACCGAATACCGCTGCCTCGGCAGGTGGTCGAATAGGCATGGCGTAAGCGTAATGAACCACATCCGCCGCAAACGAGGTTGCGCGATATTGATCAACTCGCGATATCCGGCGGGCACGGCTCGATGAGCAACGGGTCAGCGCAGTTGTCGTCCACCCGCCCAGACGGCGGCGACATCGGCCGGCGTCGCCAACGCGAATATTCGCGCGAGCGCATCGGGAACATCTTCGGCTCGGTCGAGATTCACCGCCAGGCTGGTACCCGCAGCCGGCCGCAGCCAGACCGCGTCGAAATCCTTGCCCGGGCTCAGGTCACCGACCCGGTCGCCCAGGCCGAGGGCCAGCGCCCCGGCCCGGGTGGCCAGATAGAGCAGATGGACGGCCGTGAGCGCCAGCCCGTCCACTCCGAGCAGTTGTTGCATGAAGTAGGCCTGTAGTGCTTCCTTCGGCATGAAGAGCCCGGTGCCGCCGCCCACGTCGGAGCCAAGCGACACGCCGACCCCATGCTCGACGTGGCGCCGCAGTGGGAAGAAGCCGCTGCCGAGGGCTGCGTTGCTGGTCGGGCAGTGCGCCGACCAGGCGCCGAGCGCGCCCATCAGCTCGAGTTCGGAGTCGGTGATGTGCAGGTTGTGCGCAAGTACGCTGCGCTCGCTGATGAGACCGTGGCGGTGATATGTGTCGAGATAATGCGCAGCCCCCGGGAACAGCTCGGCGACGGTGGCGACCTCGGCGAGGTTCTCATTCATGTGCGAGGTGAAGAAAACGTCGTCACCCATCAGCTCGGCACAGACATCGAGGATCTCCTCCGAAGCCGACAGCGAGAACCGCGGCGTCACGGCGTAACGCAGTCGACCACGGCCGTGCCAGCGATCCACGAGCGCCTGACTCTGGCTCAACGCCTCGGTCGAGGTGCTGTGCAGCTCCGGGCGCAGCCGGCGGTCACTGAGCACGAGACCGGCCGTTATGTTGAGCCCACTGGGCTCGGCCTGTAGGAAGAACTCCTCCATCGCGGTCGCGAAGTGCGAGCCGAAGACCAGCGCCGTCGTGGTGCCTGATCGGGTCAACTCGCGCAGGAACTCGGTCGCCACCGAGGCGGCGTACGACGGGTCGGCGAACCGACTCTCTTCGGGCAGGGCACAGGTTTCGAGCCACTCGAGCAGTGGACGGCCGAGGCCGCCGATCGCGCGCAACTGTGGGTAATGGACATGGGTGTCGACGAATCCCGGCAGCAGCACACCGCCGCTCAGGTCGACAACCGGTTCGTCCGGGTAGTCCGCTCGAACCGACGAATAGCGTCCTCGCGCCACGATCGACCCGTCGCGCACGACCAAGCCGCCGTCCTCGTCGACCGATAGCGCAGCGGCGGGATCACCGGCGAACGGGTCGCCGGGCGAATCGACAATGGTGGCGCGATAGAGGGTCATCGGCCGGCCAGCATTCTCCACACCCGGTCGCGCGAGAACGGGGTTTCGTACGGACGGACGCCCACCGCGCGGCGGATCGCATTGCCCAGCGCCGCGGCAACGGGGTTGTACGGGCTCTCGCTCATCGACTTGGCCCCGAATGGACCCAGTACGTCGCTGGTGTCGGCGAAGTACACCTCGGTCACCGGGATATCGGCCATCTGCGGCAGGCGGTACGTCCGCAGCGTCTGGGTGAGCACCGCTCCGTCATCATCGATCATCACCTCTTCATAGAGCGAGCTGCCGATCGCCTGGGCCACGCCGCCCTCGATCTGGCCGCGGCACTGCTCCGGATTGAGCACGGTGCCGGCGTCCGCGGACTGGATCGACTGCAGGATCCGGACCTCGCCGGTGCGGATGTCGACGGCGACCCGGAACGCAGCCACGTTGAATGCCAGCGAGCGCAGATCACCGAACTCGCTCGCCTCGATCGAGAGCCGCGCACTGCGGCCGACGCCGGTCCGCAGGTCGGCCGGCGCGGCGGCGATCACGTCAGCGAACGGCATTAGTCGCCCATCCACGCGTACCCCGTCGCGTTCGAGCCGGCACCGTTCGATCGGGCACCCCGAAACGGTTGCGGCAGCGTCGAGCACGACCGCGCGCAGTTGGACGGCCGCGTGGTGCAGCGCCCGGCCGGCGACGGTCGTACCGGCCGAGGCGAAGGCGCCGGTGTCGTACGTCGCGCCGTCGGTGTCGCCGTTGGTCAGGGTGACCCGATCCGTACCGGTCGACATCACCGTGGCGACGATCTGCGCATGCACGGTAGTCGTGCCGTTGCCGAATTCGCAGGTACCGACCGAAAGTACGTAACCGCCGTCCGGGTCAAGGGTCACCGCCGTGCGGGCGATGTGGCCGCGCGGAGCCATCGTCGCGATCATGGCCACCGCCATGCCGTCGCCGACGCGCCAGTGCTCGCCGATGGGCGGCGCGACACCGTTGCCCGTTCGCAGCGCCGACTCGGCCAGGTCGAGGCACTGGTCCAGGCCGTAGCTGCCATAGATCAGGTCGGCCTCCGGCTCGGGATGCACTACGAGCAGCGGGTCGCCGTCCTTCACCGCGTTGATCCGGCGCAGCTCGAACGGGTCGATGCCCAGTTTGATCGCCAGCTCGTCCATGGCTGATTCGACGCCGAAGATCACCTGACCGAGGCCGTAACCGCGGAACGCACCTGATGGCACATTGTTTGTATAGACCACCTCGGCATCGACCCGCTTGACCGGGCAGTTATATACGCTGATCGACTCGGCGCAAGAATGGAACATCACGCCGATCGAGTGATTGCCGTAGGCGCCGGTGTCGCTGAGCACGTCAACCTTCATCGCGGTCAGGGTGCCGTCACTTCGTGCGCCGAGGGTGACCGCAGTTCGGAACGGATGCCGAACCGTTGTGTGCACGAACTCATCCGGACGGCTCATTTCGAAGGTGACCGGCTGCCCGGTCGCGAGTACCGCCACCGCGACGAGGTCCTCGGTCAGGATCTCTTGTTTGCCGCCGAAGCCACCCCCTACCCGCTTGGTGAAGACGCGGACCATTTCTGCGCGGTCGTTCCAGCAGTCGGCAGAGTTCGTCGCGGACCAGGAACGGCACCTGCGAGCTCGTGCGCAGGACCAGCCGGCCGTCCTCGTCGATCCAGCCGAGCGACCCGTGCGTCTCGAGCTGTCCGTGGGCGACCCGCTGGGTACGCCAGGTACCGGTCACGGTGACCGCGGACGCCGCCAGCGCCGCGTCGACATCGCCGCCAATGCCGCTATGGATCGCGGCGATCACGTTGCGGCCGGCCTCGGCCACCCGATCATCGATCGTGAGTTCGGGATGTAGGACGGGCGCCCCTGGCGATCGGGCGGCGTCCGGATCGAACACTGCCGGCAGCAGCTCGTAATCGACCACGATGAGCCGACAGGCCGCCTCGGCCGCGGCGGCGGTGGTCGCGGCGACGGCGGCAACGCGCTGACCGACGTATCGCACCACATCGTCGAGCACCCGGGTGTCGTCCGGGTCGTCACTGCGATTCTCGTGACGCCCGGTCGAGTACCTCGCCGGTGGCACATTCTCGTGCGTCAGGATCAGCTCGACCCCGGGCACCTGGCTTGCGGCAGTGGCGTCGATCGAGCGGATGCGCGCGTGGGCGTGGGGCGAGCTGAGCAGCCGCAGATGCAGCGCGCCGGCGAGCTCGGTGTCGAACGTATACGGCTCGGTACCGGTGACCACCCGCGCCGCCGCCAACGGCTGAACCGAGTGACCGATGCTCGCACCATCGGGCGGCTGGTCGCTGGCGATACCGGTCCGGTCGCCACAAGCGCCCGCGGCGATCGATTCCCTGATCGCCCGGTAGCCGGTGCAGCGACACAGGCTGCCCTTCATCGCCCGCGGCAGGTCGGCCAGTTGGCGCTCGTCCAGGGTCGATGCCGTGACGATCATCCCGGCCGTGCAGAAGCCGCACTGGAAGCCGAAGTTGTCGATGAAGGCCTGCTGCATCGGATGCAGATCATCGACCGACCCGAGACCGGCAACCGTGGTCACCGCACGTCCCTCGATCCGCTGCGCGGGGTAGATGCAGGAGTGCACCGGTTCGCCGTCGACGATGACCGCGCACGCTCCGCAGTCCCCCGCGTCGCAGCCCTTCTTCACCTCGAAGTGGGCCTGTTCGCGCAGTAGCGTGCGCAGGCATTGGCCGGGTCGCGGAGTAGCCTCCGTCGGCTGGCCGTTCACGTGGAACTTCATCCGGCCAGCTCCTGCGAAATCTCTTCCAGCAGCACGCCGCTCACCGCGCGCCGCCAGTCGGCCGTTCCGAACGGGTCGGTGAAGTAGCCGGCAGCCGCGTTGGCCGCTTGCGTCAAAGTGCCGGCGGGCGGCAGCTGCGGGTACCGCAGGATGACCGGTCGAAGGGTGGCGGCCGTGATCGTGAAGGTGGCCCGTCCGTCCTCATCGACCCGCCCGGTCAGGACGGCACCGGACCGGCCGAGCTCGGCCAGCGCGATCTTGCGGAACGCGGTACGGGCACGCAGCGCGTGATCGGGGATGTCGATCGCGCGCAACACCTCGCCCGGCCGCAGGGAGTTGGTGCCGTTGCCGGTGACCAGGTCGGCGACCGGGATCCGGGTGGTCGAGCCGTCGCGCGTCCACACCACCGCGACGCCATCCAATGCGGCACAGAGCGACACCATCGCCCCGGCGGCAAACGACCGGCAGACATTGCCTCCGACGGTGGCCATGTTCCAGATCTTGAACGATGCGAGCAGCGCGTTGGCGCATTGCGCGAACAGCGGCTGGGCGTTCCAGCCCGGGTGGCCGGTCCACCGAAGCAGCTCCGCAATCGTGCAGGTCGCGCCGATCCGCAAGCCCTCGTCACGCACCTCGAGCGCCGGCCAGTCCATTGTGGTCACGTCGACGAAGCCCGACGATTCGAGCTGCGGCTCCGAGAACAGCCAGGTACCGCCGCTGACGATCTGTTCGCCGTCGGCGAGGGACAGGTCGGCCCGCGTCCGGGCGAACCGATAGCTGGTGATCGTGTTCAGGTCCATGCGGAACTCCCGCGCTGCATCGAGCCGATCGGCCCGGGCTGAATGGACGCCGCGACCGGGGCGCCCGATGTGTCAGCTACGCGCGGTGGCTGCCGTGGGCCACCCGGCCTCGATTCCAGGCGCCCTGGTGCGCCCGGCGCCGAAGGTCGCCCCTGGGCACTGCAACAACGAACACGGCCCCTCCTTCGGATCCCGTTGCTTACGAGGTGGATGACAGCTGCGTCGAGTGTCGCCGGAGAGCATTTCGGACGCGTTAATTCAACCGATCTGCCCGCCCCCGCGCCAGTCGGAGGGAAAACGGATGACGCGGCCCGGCGCAGCCTCGTCCTGGCAGAGCGCGCCCCGGCAGGCTCCGCCGCTGCTGTTTGTCACGCTGATCCCGCCGATGATTGCAACGTCTCTGTCCTCGCGGTTCGTCGTCAGGCGTGGTGGTGTCGGGTGTTTCGACGAGGGGTTCGGGTCGGATCGATGGTGGCTGGTGGAACCCAGTGCGGTACGCCGTCGGTCATGACCCCGCGCCAGCCGGCCGCGGCGAAGTTTCGGTGGTGGTAACCGCAGACGAGGCCCATATTCGCGATGGAGGTGGGGCCGGCGTCACGGTTCCATTCCTTGAAGTGATGCGCCTGCGTCCACTGGGCGGGGCGATCGCAGTCCGGGAACGTGCAGCCCTGGTCGCGGGCGTAGAGCGCGAGTCGCATCCCCGAGGGGGCGAGGCGGCGGGTGCGGCCGTAGTCGAGGATGCCGCCGTGCGGATCGAACACCGCGCTCAGCGTTTGTGAGTCGACGGCCAGGTCGAGGATGCGCCGGACCGGGATCAGGTCACCATGGGCGGTCTTGGCGTAGCCCGCGCCCGATTCGGCCTGGTCGGTGGTCATGGTGACGAGGAGGGTGGCGACGACGCCGCCGCAGTCGGGTAGGGCGCTGGTGCGCAGCAGCATCAGCGGAACCTCGCGCAGCGCGTCGTGCATCCGCTGCCCGGCGGTCCGCGGGTCCGGTGTCCCATCAAGAGCAGGCGCGGGGGCGGCGAGGGAGTCGAACACGGTCCGCCACGCCGCGCCGCATTCGGGGGTCAGCACCGCAGTC
The DNA here is from genome assembly GCA_963730855.1 of uncultured Actinomycetes bacterium. Lineage (GTDB taxonomy): Bacteria > Actinomycetota > Actinomycetes > Mycobacteriales > Jatrophihabitantaceae > CAVSTK01. The sequence goes on along the minus strand of CAVSTK010000004.1, from coordinate 63,755 downwards.
AACGCGAACATCCCGTCGCCGCGCTGCACCAGCGACGCGTCGCGGCGGTGCTCGATCTCCGCATCCGACAGGCCAGCGTCCGGGTCGATCGCGGCGGCGGCCCGGGCGGCGGCCCGGGCCAGCTCACCCGGGTGACTGGTTGCGGCGTGCTCGAGCAGGTCGGCGGTGAACCGCTCACCGTGCTCGGCCTCCACCACCCCCGGCAGCGCGTCGACGGCGCGGCGGATCACCGCCGCGTGCTCCACCGAGATCTGCCCGTCGGCCATCGCGGCGGCGACGGTCGCGAACACCGGACCCACCACCTCACCCGACCTCATCCGCCGCGGGCCCAGGTCAGCCGCGGCCCGGACCCGGGCCCGGGCCTCACCCGGGGCGATACGCAGCTCCCGGACCAGCAGCGCCGCCACATCCGGCCCACCCAACGAGTGCACGTCGGCGGCGTCGACATCGTTGATCAACGCGTGATCCACCGTCGCCAACCGACGCCGCAACCCCTCAACCCGCCGCAACACCTCAAGCTTCTGCGACACCGACCGCCCACCCCCAGCCAGCACCCCCGCCAGACCATCAGCCAGCAGCGACAGCGCCCGCTCATCACCTGCCGACAGACCCGACGCCCCCACCGCGCCAAGCCGGGTCGATGTCATGAAAAGAACGTATAACCAGGGTCCGACAAAAACTCCTGAAAATTGTGGAACGTGGATAATTGTCGAGAGGAAGCCGCGGAACACTTCGGCTACACGTCGATCCACTTCGACCGCAAGGCCGAGCGGCTGCCGGGATCCCTCCGCGCACCCGGGGCCGGCGAGCTTAGACAGCCCATACGCCGACTGCACCTCAAGATGCATCAACCGTAGGCGACCGGCATGCCGACGATCGCGGACACAGTTCGAGCAAAGATAGTCGGCCGCCATGCGACAACCGCCGATTCCGCGCTTACCCTGGATGTATGGGCAACATCGGTCCCGAACGTCGGCGCATCGAGGTACTTCCCGTCACCGCGCCGCTAGCACCGCCACAGCCGGCCGCCCCAGCGCAGCCCGCCGCACCATCGCAACCGATCACCGAGCCGGTCCGCGAGCCGGTACCGGTCGAGTAGCGCCGGAAGATCGACGGTAGGCCGCGCGATGGAGGACTACGGCGGGTTCGAACCGCAGGTCGGCGAGATCCGCGCGCTGCGAACGTTTCGCATCGGTCCCGGCGGGGTGCTCTACCCCCTCTTCCACGACGGTCCCTGGCACGACGGTGCCAATACCGCCATCTGCAAGCTCGCGACGGCTGAGGGGGCTGACCCCGAGCGGTTCGACGAGTACCACGTCGCACCGGAGCCGACCTGCACCTGTGGTTACTACGCCTATGCGAACGCCGAGAACACCACCGAGCAAGCGCACGCCCGGCACGTTCTCGCAGTGATCAGCTGTTGGGGCAAGGTGATCGCCGGCACCCGCGGAGTCCGGGCGCAGCACGCCCGGATCGAGGCACTGTGGATGTCGGACGTGGTGCCCGCTGACCTGGCCAAGTCAGTCGTCGAGCAATACCCGAGCACCGCCATCTACCGGGAGCAGAGCAGCATGCTCGCCGAGTACCCACCAACGGCCCTCGATTGCTACGAGCCCCGGCGACACCGATCTCGTCGCGCCGGCGGCTGATCTGGTGGGGCGCAATCCTTGCCGCCCTGATCGTCGCGACGCTGCCGGCCGATCTGAGTTGGCAGCACCAGTTCGCGCGGATCGGCTGGATCGCCGGTCTGCTGCCGATCATGCAGGTCGGCTCGCTCGGCCTGATCCAGCGCCGGCAGCTCAATCGCGAGGCCCGTCGCTTCCCGGCCCGGATCGCGTCCCTCGAACCGTCACGGCATCGAGTCCGCTCGCCCAAGTCGCACCGATACATATCCGGTCTGCGCCGCTGGGCGATCCGGCCCTGAGCTCGGTGCGTCATCCAGCCCGGAATTCGCACGCCAGCCGGCCCGCAACTTAAGGGGTGACGGGCGGTCGTCCATGCGGTTGAATGCAGCAAAGACCACTGTGTGAATCCACGCAGATCCGAGCAGATCCGTGTGCACCCGCCGGATCAACCGAGCAGCAGGGAAACCATGACTGACACCGTGCCCGACACGCACCTCGACCTGCTCGACACGCGTACGGCGATCCTTGCGACCAATGGAGCAAGCGGCAAGCCGCAGCTGACCGCGATCGTCTTCCTCTACGACAAGGAGGACGGCCTGGTGAAGATGTCGCTGAACGACAAGCGGCAGAAGGTCAAGAACATGGTTCGCGACCCCAGTCGCCACCTTCTTCATCCTCGATCCCGAGAACAGTGGGCGCACCCTCGAGATCCGCGGCAACGTCGAGATCACCCCCGACCCCGACTTCGCCTTCTGCGCGAAGGCCGGCGCCAAGTACGACTCGGACTTTCGCCGCAATGACCAGCCCGGTGAGACCCGCTCGATCGTGACCCTGCACCCGACCCGGATCGTCGCGACCAAGCTCTACTAGTCGCGCCCGGCCGTCACGGCGGCTCAGCCGCGCAACGCGATGATTTCGTCGTAGTACGGGCTCGGGTCGACCCGCACGTCGACGAGCGCGGGACGGCCGCCCGATGCCGACTCGGCGGCCGCCCGCAGCGCCGGTAGCAGCTCGTCGGGGTGCTCGACCCGGAACGCGGCCAGCCCGAAGCCGTCGGCCACCGAGGCGAAGTTGGCCGGCGAGAAGGCGACGCCGACCGCGGGCAGCTTGCGGCGGGCCTGCTTCGCCCCGATCAGCGTCAGGTTCTCGTCGTTGAACACGACGACCACCAGCTTGCAGTTCTGCTGCACGGCCGTACCCAGCTCGGCGGTGCACATCATCAGCCCGCCGTCGCCGGTGAACGCGACCGTCAGCCGATCGGGGTCGGCCAGCGCGGCGCCGATCGCAGCCGGCAGCGCGAAGCCCATCGTGGCAATACCGCGCGACACGAGTACATCCCGCGGTGACCGGGCCGACCAGAGGTGCAGCACCGGCAGCATGAATGCGCCGGCATCGACGGTGATCCGGGTGTCGGCCGCGAAGGCCTCGATCGCCGCGGTCGCCACCAGCTCGGGCGCGATCAGGTCACTGGAATCGTCGATCAGCGATGCACTCGCCCGAGCCCGGATTGCCGCCTTCAAATCGGCCAGCTCGGCGGTGGTCCAGTCCGAGCCGCTGCGGCCGTCCAGCAGCGATTGCAGCGAGGCGGCGATGTCAGCGACGACCGAGACGGTCGGAGCGATGTGGGTGCGGTCGAACGGCTGCACCGTCAGCTCGACGATCGGCACGTCGTACTGCCAGCGCTGCGGCGGCTGCTCGATCGGGTCGAAGCCATAGAGCACGATCAGGTCGGCGCTCGACAGCGCGTCGTACTCGGCCGCGCCCCCGATGAAGTGTCCGAGGGTGAAGGGGTCGCTGTCGTCAGCGACGCCCTTGGCCTTGTAGGTGGTGAAGACCGGGCAACCCCATTCGGCGACGGCGGTGCGCAGCATCGCGGACGAAGCGTCGTCGCGGGCTTGCAGACCGACGATGAAGGCCGGCTTCTTGGCCGCGCCGATCAGTTCGCGGGCCCGGGCCAGCTCGTCGGCCGCACCGAAATGGGCCAACGTGAGGACGGCCGCAGCCGGGACCGGGTCATTCGCACTCGCCGCAGCGCGAACCGCCTTGCCGGTGATCTCGAGATAGACCGGTCCGGGCGGCCAGGACGTCGCGGTGGCGATGAGCGCGGCCGCCCCGGCGATCGGGGTCGCGCCCTCGAGATCACCGGATGCCTTGGTGAGCGGCGCCAGCAGCGCGGCCTGGTCGAATCGTTGGTGGCTGACGTGCTCGAGGTCGGCCTCGTAGGCGTCGGCGATCAGCATGACCGCGGCGCGGTCGAGCGCCGCGTAGCTGACTCCGAGGGCCGCGTTGGCCAGACCGGGTCCGCGTGTCGTCATCGCAACCCCGAGCGTGCCGGTTACCTCAGCGGTGGCGGCCGCCATGAGGGTGGCCGGCGTCTCGGACCGGGTTAGCACGAACTCGATGCCGACCCGTTCGGCCGAATCGATGATGTCGAGGTTGCAGTCGCCCCCCGGCACGCCGTAGATGCGCTGGACGCCGCGCTGCTTGAGGAGCGCGGCGAATGCGTCGCTGACGGTCGGGTTCTCGGCCTCTGGCATGGTCACAATCCCAGTTGGTCGCGGTAGAACGCGTAAAAGGCGCGAATCAGGGATTCCGACAGCATCGTCTCGTCCTGAATCGACTCGCGGCCACCCATCTCGACCACCTGCACGGCTTCGGGCGCGCCGGCGATCCCGCGCTGCACGTGCTTGGCCACCTCGCCGTCGTCGATCGCGACGTAGCCGGCCGGGCCGAGCAGATTGCCCTGCTTGAGGCGGCGCCGGATCATGTCGGCGTCATCGTCGGCGTACCCGTAGTACGTCCACGAGAGTTCGGTCTGATCGACGCTCTTCGGGATGATCTGGCGGACGGCGAGCGAGTTACCGTGCTGCTGCAGGAATGCGCTCGGGAACACCGACAGGTTGATCATCGAGGAGTCGCCGAACTCGTCGACCGGACGCACGACCTCCATGTCGTTGAGGGTGAATCCGGCCTTGAGCGACCGCATCTGCTTGGTCACCTCGTTCGCCTTGCCGGCCGAATCGGGTGAGTAGCGCGACGCCATGATTCCGTGCCGTCCCCCCGAGGTCGACTGCGCGTGGAAGGGCGTATCGGCGCGCAGCAGCCCGAAGGTCAGGAAGAAGCTGTGCAGCAGGGTGGCGTGATACGGGTCGCGGCTGTTGTCGAAGTAAACCTTCCAGTTGCAGTCGAGCAGCTGGCGGCTGTATCCGATCAGACGCAGCGGACGCCCGTTGAAGACGCGGCTGGCCAGCCCGGTCAGTTCGGGGCCGAGGTAGGACTCGAAGTCCTGGACGTTCTCATCGAAGCTGGCCCAGATCGAGCCGCCGAAGTTCGTCACCTTGAGCCGGCGCAGCCCGTGCGACTTCATGTCGAAGTCGGCCGGCATGCCGCCCTTGCCCTGAGCGCCCTTGCGGAACGGCAGCCCCTGCAGGTTGCCGCGCAGGTCGTAGTTCCACTGGTGATACGGGCAGGTGATGTCCTGCTGAACGCCCTTCTGCGGCCAGCAGATGATCGAGCCGCGGTGCGCGCAGCGGTTCTCGAGTACCTGGATCTCGTTGTTCTCATCGCGCAGCGCGATCACCGGCGTGCGTCCGATATAGCTGCGGGTGTAGGAACCGACCAGCGGAATCTCGCAGTCGAGGGCGACGTAGTTCCAGGTCGAGCCGCCGAAGAACGTGTCGAGCTCCCGTTCGTAGAGCGCCTCGTCGGAATACACCCACGCGGGCACGCGCGACATTCCCTCGACCGGCCAGGTGCGGTCCGTGCCCCGCGAGACGGTGTCTTCGTAGGAGATGGTCGTCGACATCGGCGCTTCCTTCGGTTCGGCTGAAACGGACCGGCTAGACCGGAATGATCAATGAGGTCTGAATTCGATAGTTGTCGTACACGCAGCTGCGCTCGCGAAAGCGCAGTCGGTCGCCGTTCGTGTCGATCACATCGACGTAATGGCCCACCATCAGCAGGGTGGGTTCGGCCGACATCAACGCTTCGGTGATCATGAAGTTTCCGCGGGCGAGGATCGTGGCGTCCTCACCGGCATCGATGCGGACACCGCTCAGGAAGTGCCTGATCGAGCGGGGCTCGTAGACCGTGGTCTGCCGAATCGCTACGACGCGGTCCTTGATCATGCCGATGCCGTCGCAGTACATCGCCGCGTGCTGCAGCCCCTGGTCGTAGTTCTCCCGCGAGATGACCTGGTACAGCGCGTCGTCGGTGAAATATTCGGGCCAACGCTCCAGCTCGAGCTCGTCGAGACAGTCGGCATATGACTCATAAAGGTCACGCACGTCGGCGCGAAGGGACCTCGACTCGAGCCCGAAGGCGGATCCCACGTCGATGATCACTCGGCTCCCCTCGAATCTGCGCCCTGCAGCGCAACGATTGTAGGCCTCGGGGCCTACAGGTAGCGTCTCGACGACGGGACGAGGCGTCTCACCGAGGAGGAGTCGACCATGAAGGACCGACTGCGCAAGTTCGAGGCGGACGAACTCGATGACGAACAGCGCGTCATCTATGACCTCTACCGCCCGTCCGAAGTGGCGAAACGTCCCCGAGCGATGCCCTTGATGGACGAGCAGGGCCACCTGCTCGGACCGATCAACAGCTGGCTGCTCAGCCCGCAGATCGGGATCGGGCTGCAGATCCTCGGCAAGGCGATCCGAGCGGCTCCGCTGTTGAGCCCACGCAGCCAGGAGATCATCATCCTGGTCGTCGCCCAGCGCATCCAGAGCGTCTTCGAACGGGCCGCGCACGAGACCGTCGCCCGCGCGAACGGCATTCCCGATGACGTCATCGACGCGCTGTCGAGCGGAACGCCCACGAAGTTCGAGGACGCCGAGGAGCAGATCTGTTATGACCTGACCGGTCTCATGATGGACAACGGTGCCCTGAGCGACAGCGAATACGCCCACGCCGTCAACGTTCTGGGCGAGCGGAAGCTGTTCGAGGTCGTTGCCGTCGTTGGCTGGTACCAGATGATCGGGCTGTCGTTGTCGGTCTTCCAGGTCGTCCCGCCCGGAATGGAGGAAACGGACTAGCTGGCCGCGGCGGTCCGTAGTGAGGCGAGCTCGTCGACGGTCAGGGTCAGACCCTTGATCGCCAGCAGATCCGGCAGCTGCTCGACCGTGCGAGCCGACGCGATGGGCGCCAGCACCGTCGGCTGCTGGGCCAGCCAGGCCAGCGCAACCGCCGCGATCGGCACCGAGTGGGATGCGGCCACCTTGTCGAGTTCGGCCACCACCCGATAGCCGCGGTCGTCGGCGTACTTACCCGCTCCCCCGGCCCGAACCGAGTCGACCTCCGTGCCCGGCCGGTATTTTCCGGTCAGGAAGCCGGACGCCAGGGCGTAGTAGGGCAACACGGCCAGATCGTGGTCGATTGCCACCTTGAGCAGCTCCGGTTCGAACTTGTCGATCTCGACCAGGTTGTAGTGCGGTTGGAGCGCCACATAACCGGTCAACCCATTGTCGGCGGCGACAGCGAGGGCCGACTCCAGGCGCTCGGCGGTGAAGTTCGATGCGCCGAGGTAGCGGACCTTGCCGGCCTTGACCAGAGCGTCGAAGGCCGCCGCGGTCTCTTCCTGCGGGGTGGCGGTGTCGTCGCGGTGAGCCCAGTACAGGTCGATGTGATCGGTCTGCAGGCGGCGCAACGAGTCCTCGACGCCGGTGGCGATCGAGGATGCCTTGAGGTTGTTCAGATCACCGAGCTGGCCGACCTTGGTGGCCAGGAACACGTCATCGCGCCGACCCCGGGAGGCGAGCCATTCGCCGATGATCTTCTCGGAGTCGCCGCCGGTGTTACCGGGCACCCAGGCCGAATAGACATCGGCCGTATCGACCTGGGTGCCGCCGGCATCCACGAACGCGTCGAGGATGGCGAAGGATGCATCGCGATCGGCCGTCCAGCCGAAGACGTTGCCGCCTAGAACGAGCGGAAGATCGGACTTCGGGTCGAACGCGAACGCCATCTTGTAAGACTCCCTTTGGTGACTAAGAATCCTTGACCAAACTAGCCGCGGTACGGCTTGTGTGATTGCGCGTTGGGGTCCGGCGTCCAGCTGCCGGGCGCCAGCGCGTCGACGGCCGTCCGGACGTCGAGCACCGCCGGCTTGCCCGATGCGCGGGCCGCCTCGAAGGCGGCCTGGAAGTCGGCCGGGTCGTCTACCCGTGCGCCGAAGCAGCCGAATCCTTCCGCCACCTTCGCGAGGTCGACGTCGGCGAACTTCCAGTTCTTCTCCTGGAGCGGATTCGTCAGATCCCAGAGGAATGTCTCCTGGTTCAGCGAGCCGTTGTTGTTGACGATGATGATGACCGGCAGGTCATAGCGCAGTGCGGTCTCGAGTTCGGCGATGTGGTAGTAGAACCCGCCGTCACCGGTGAGCAGGACGACCTCACGGCCGGGCGCCGCGGCCTTGGCGCCGATGGCGGCCGGGACACCCCAGCCGAGCGAGCCGGCGGCCCGGATCATGGTCTGGTTCTCACCGAGCTTGAGGTGCTGCGCCGTCCAGTGACCGACGTGACCGGTGTCGCCGACCACGATCGCGTCGTCGGCGATGACGTTCGACACCATGTCCCACAGGCGCTCCGGGCGCATCGGGATCGCGTCCGAGGTCTCGTGCGTGCTGGCGACCGCGCGCCATTCGGTGCGCAGTGTGTCGATCCGGTCGAGCCACTCCTTGGGCGCACTGAACACCTTGGTCTCGGCCAGCTGCCGCAGGACGGCGGTGGCATCACCGACGAGCGGGACCTCGGTCGGGTAATTACGTCCGATCTCCTCACCTGACACGTCGACCTGGATGATCGTCGTGCCCGCCTTGATGAGCAGCCAGTTCTTCGTGGTCATGCTGCCCAGTGAGGTACCGATCGCGAGGACCACGTCGGCCTCGTACAGCGCGCGGTTGGCCGAGTCGGCGCCGTAGTCACCGATCGTGCCGACATTGAGCGGGTGGGAGGAGGCGATCGTCGACATGCCGTTCAGCGTCGTGACGACCGGGATCGAACGGTCGGTGGCGAACTTGACGAGCGTCGCGTCCGCGCCCGAGCGGAAGACGCCGTTGCCGGCAATGATCAGCGGACGCGCCGCGCCGGCCAGAGCCGCCTCGGCGGCCGCGATCAGCTCGGGATCGGCCAGGCCGCGAGTGCTGGGCGCCTTGCCGTAGCGGGGTTCGGCGAAGGTGACACCGCCGGCCTCCTGGTCGCCCTGATTACCGGTGTTGCCCGCGATCTCGATGTGGACCGGGCGCGGGATGCCGCTCGTCGCCTCGCGGAAGGCCTGGCGGAGCAGGTCGGGAATGCGGGTGTAGTTGTCGGCCAGCGCGTTCCACTTGGTCACCGACTCGAAGGCGCCGCGGTCATCGACATCCTGGTAAAGGTTGCGGTGGCGGGTGTTTCCGTCCGGGCCGCCGGAGAGCGCGACGACCGCGCTACGGGCCATGTACGGATCGCGCAGGCCGGCCGCCAGGTTGGTCGAGCCGATCGCCTGCGAACCACACACGCCGACGCCGCCGGAGATGCGGGCGTACCCATCGGCCATGTAAACAGCGGACTTCTCGCCGTGGGTCATCACCGGCGTGATCCCGATCTCGGCCATCGCCTTGACGGTCTCGGGCAGGATCACCGGCTCGAAGAAGAAGTGCGTGACTCCGTAATCCTGCAACATCGTGGCGATCTGCTTGCTCGTCTTCATGGCTTGAGAACCCTTCTGCCGACGATGCCGGGTGATGTCCGGTGAATGTCAGATGGATGTCAGGTGGTGGAAACTGAATTCCACTGAGTCTATGGCGTGGGCGGTTGGCGATCGAGAGCGGGATGCAGTGCTCACAGGTCGACTATGAGACCGGCGCAGGTCCGGTCGATCCAGGTCGCGCGACACTCGATCGAGCAGAACCGGCTGCGCGCATCATCACGCAGGACCCAGCGGCAGTTGGCGCAGCGGCCGCGGTGCAGTCGGCGATGCGCCACAGCGCGCCGCAGGCAATAGATCAAGCCGGCCATAACGCATCTTGGCCCGCATCCATCCGCACGCACGACCGGCCAGAACCGAGTTCACGCAATGTTTGCCGAGTGGTCAACGAGTACGCGTTTCCGGCGTCGGTCTAGATCGATAGACAGTTCATATGCGATTCCGGGGCAATAACAAACGTTGGATGAAGTTGAGCGTGCTGGTGGCATCGGCGGCGGTGGCCGTCGGTGGTTTGGTGGCGGCAACCGCCGAGAATGCGGCGGCCGATCCCGGTCACGGCGAGGCGACGATCACGAGCACGGGGCTGCGGCCCGGCGACGTCAAGCACGTCTGGCTGATCATCCTCGAGAACAAGTCCTACGACGCGACCTTCACCGGCCTCAACCAGAACAGCTATCTCTGGAAGACGCTGCCGAGCCAGGGCGTGTTGCTGACCAACTACTACGGCACCGGGCACTCCAGCCAGGACAACTACCTTTCGATGGTCTCGGGCCAGGCCCCGGAAGAGGACACCCAATCCGATTGCAGTGTCAGCGACAGCAACTTCGGCAGTAATTCCTCCATCGTCACGACCGGTCCCAACCGCGGCCAGGTTGCGTCGACCGCCAACGCCGCCCAGCCCAGCGGGGCAAACGCGCCCAACGGAGCGAACGGCTGCACCTACCCGGTCGACACCCCGACACTGTTCAACCAACTCGACGCGGCCGGCCAGACCTGGAAGGGCTACGCTCAGGACCTAGGCGATCAGGCCAACCGCGAGGACGCTACCTGCGGCGGACCGGGAACGGCCGCGAACAACCCGACGACCAACCCGACCACGATGAGCGCGAACTTTCCGACCGGGGTAACCAGCTTCACCGGCGCCCAGGCCAATGACCAGTACGTGGCCAAGCACTTCCCGATGCCGTGGTTCGAGAGCCTGACCGGTTCGGGCCCGACGCCCGCGCTGACCACGCCGGCGCAGGGCGGCACCGACTGCGACGCGGCCCATATCGCCAACCTGGACTCGTCCTCGACCGGTCTGTACCACGACCTGCAGAAGGAATCGACCACCCCGGCGTTCAGCTGGATCACACCGAACAACTGCAGCGACGCCCATGATGCGATCTGCAAGGGCAATAACCTCTCGGGTGCATTCACTGCCACCGGCGCGCCGAACTACAACACTCCGACCCCGAACAACCCGGAGTCGGCTGCACCGAAGAACTACACCGGCGGACTCTATGCATCGGACCTCTTCCTCGAGTACTACATCCCGATGATCGAGAAGTCGGCGGCGTTCAAGGACGGCGGCCTGATCGACATCACCTTCGATGAGGGCAACCCACCGTTCACCTACTCGGGCAACAGCTTCAACAATGCCAACGCCTACGGCCCGACGCTGGGGGACCAGCCGAACGCTAGCGCCGGCATCGCCGCCGACGCCGCCGGCGAGAACCTGTTCGGCAAGAACGTCCACACCGAGCCCACCGGCGTCAACTCGACCCTGGGTACGGATGCGGCCGGCAATCAGCTCTATCCGGGCCCCGGTAACAACTCCTTCATCGATCGGCCACCGACGTGCACGTCGACGACGCCGAAGGTTCCGGCCAACTGCGTGCCGGGCATCGTCCGAGGCGGGTCCGGGACCACTCCGGGCGCCCGGACGGACGCATCGGCCGCGGGCGTCAGCTCGACTTACGTGCTGGATCCGTCCGTGCTGGCCGATGACACCGGCCGTATGGTCACCGACACGGTCGACAAGACCGGCCCCGGTGGCACCAGCCCGATCCCGGCCAACTCGTTCGTCGGAACGGTCAGCGACACCGGGCCGCAGTTCGCGGCCAGCTCCACCGGTTCGGTGATCAACGGGTCCTTCCAGCTGGTCAACCAGGCCGGCACGCCGATCAACCCGACCGGCGCGGTCAGCTCGGTGACCATGAGCGCCGAAGGCGCACCGGGGTATCTAACGCCCGGTCAGACGGCCGACCCGCTCTATGACGCCACCGACGCCACGCCAGGTGGCGGCGACACCGGCAGCGTGCTGATCAGCCCCTTGATCAAGCCGGGCACCACGACCGACACCTTCTACAACCACTACAGCTGGTTGCGCACGATGGAGGACATCTTCCAGGTGCGCAACGGCGGCGATTACGCCAATCTGCCGGGTGGCACCGTCTCCGGTGGCGTCGACGGAACCGGCCACCTCGGCTACGCCGCGCAGCCAGGCCTCGCCCCGTTCGGTCCGGATGTCTTCAACAACGTCCGTGACTACTACAACGGGCACCATTGATCAGCCCGCATGCGAGCGGCGCCGGGCCAACTGCCCGGCGCCGCTTCGCCATTGGCGGCTGCCTCGTCGCCGTTGGGGTGACCCTGCTGACCGGATGCTCGTCCAGCGGCGGTGAATCGACCACACGCACTACTTCAGCCGGCGAACCGAGTTACGGGACGCTACCGACATTCCTGCCGTCAAGTTCTATCCAGCCCGACAGCGAACTGACCGGCAGCACCGCGCGTCCGGCCCTGACGACCGAGGGCGACGCCGTCCTCGTCGACGTGGGCACCACCCGGGTGCAGATGACCGTCAGCGGACCTGAGGTGCCCGGCGAGGGGCTGCCGTACCAAGCTGGTGCGACCACCTGCACCTGGACGATAACCCTGTCCGGAGCCACCGCGACTATCCCGGTGAGCGTCGCCGAGTTCAGCACCCTCGACCATCTCGGGGCCACCTATCCGCTCGCGACGGTCCCCGGCGAGCCGGCGCCACCCAGTCAGCTGCTGGCCGGGTCAGACGGCAACCTTCAACCTGCGGACGGTCATGCCGACCGGCGAAGGCTTGATGCGCTGGGCGCCGGACGGCCAGCACATCGCCGCGTCCTGGGACTTCGAGGTCGAGAACGACTGACCGCATCAAGGTGCGTGTGAAGTGGCGGGTGAATCGCGGGTGAACATCATCTGAAGCTCGCTGCACGGGTGTAGTCGTGGGACGAACGGCTGGTTAGAACTTAAGCCATGGGGAACACCACGCTGCTGGTCCTGGTCGTCATCACCGCACTCGGATTCGACTTCACCAACGGATTCCACGACACCGGCAACGCGATGGCCACATCCATCGCCACCGGCGCGCTTTCGCCGAAAGTCGCCGTCGCGCTGTCCGGGCGTACTCAACCTGGTCGGCGCCTTCCTCTCGCTCAGCGTCGCCGCGACGATCGCGAGCGGGCTCGTCAACACCGGCCTGGTCACGCTGACCGTGGTGTTCGCCGGACTGGCCGGCGGCATCATCTGGAACCTGACCACGTGGTTCCTCGGAATCCCGTCGAGCTCGTCGCACGCGCTGATCGGCGGGATCATCGGCTCGACCCTCGCCGCGGCCGGCGGCCACGCGGTCAAGTGGCACGGCCTGTTCTCGAAGGTGATCATCCCGGCCGCGCTGTCGCCGGTCATCGCCGGCGGCATCGCGGCCCTCGGCACCTATCTGATCTACCGGATCAGCCGCAACGTGCCAGGCAAGGCCCGCGAGCACGGCTTCCGGATCGGCCAGATCGGCTCGGCCTCGATGGTGTCGCTCGCCCACGGCACGAACGACGCGCAGAAGACGATGGGCATCATCACCCTGGCGCTCATCGCGAACCACTCGGTGGCCGCGAACTGCCAAGGCGCCGTTCTGGGTCATCCTGACCTGCGCGCTGGCGATCAGCGCCGGGACCTACCTCGGCGGCTGGCGGGTCATCCGCACCCTGGGCAAGGGCCTGGTCGAGATCGAGTCGCCGCAGGGCATGGCCGCCGAGTCGGCGTCGGCGGCGACGATCCTGCTGTCGAGCCACTTCGGCTACTCGCTCTCGACCACGCACGTCGCGACCGGGTCGATCCTCGGCACCGGCATCGGCAAGAAGGGCGCCGAGGTTCGCTGGTCGGTTGCCGGCCGGATGGCGACGGCGTGGTTGTTCACGCTGCCCATGGCCGGCGTCGTCGGCGCCTGCGCGTACTGGGCCGCCGACGGCATCGGCGGATCGCTCGGGGTCGCGATCATCTTCGTGGTGCTGGTCGCCCTGGCCGCGATGTTCTACCTGCGATCGCGCAAGACGGCGGTGCACGCCGGCAACGTCAACGACGAGTGGACCGGATCGGTCGCCCCGGAGCCCCGAGGAATCGGTCGGGGCCTCGGCCTGACCCAGAAGGAGTCATTCGATGAACGCATGGATCAACTTCCACGCACTGTGGCAGATCGTGGTCTTCGGCCTCATCTGCGGTGCCGGCCTGCCGGCGCTGTTCGCGATCGGTCTGCGCGTGCTCAGCCAGCCTCGGCTCAACGCGGTGCCGGCCGGCCCCGACAGCGACACGATCGTCGCGGCCGGCCCGATCGGCATCGCCGTGGCCGGTCTGTGCTTCGCCATCGTGCTTGCCGCGATCGGGTGGGGCATCTACTTCATCGTTGCCGGCAGCTGACCGCGCCGAAAAGTCGCCTGATCGGAGACAACACTGTGGCCCTGCCACCGCTCGTGAACAACATCGTCGGATTCCTGCGCGCCGGCTACCCCGAAGGCGTCCCGGAACACGACTACCTGCCGCTGTTCGCACTGCTCACCCGCCAACTCACGGATGACGAGGTGATCGCGGTTGCCGACGAGCTCGACGCCAACGGTGATCAGAACTCAGCCACGCGCGATCCGCACCGCGATCCATCAGGTGACCCGCCAGACCGTGCTCGACAAGGACGTGGCCCGCGTCAGCGCCCGACTGGCCGGCGCCGGCTGGCCGCTGGCCGCACCACGCGACTGATCACGGATCGACGTCCCCAGCACGGCGAAGCGGCGGCCCACCGATTGGTGGACCGCCGCTTCGCTGTGGAGCGCTGGGATTACTTCGCGAGGATGGTCGCGATGCCGACCAGCAGGCCGCCCTTGACGGCGGTCGTGTTGAAGGTCTGGTTGAGCAGTCCGGCTGCGGTGTCCGAGACGAGGACCCGGGTGCCGGTCAGCGTGGCGACGCCACCGGACAGGGTGATCGGCGCCAGCGTGCTGCCGTCGAGGTTGAACAGGTAGGCGTGGGTAGCGGCAACCTTGCCGTTGACCGACACGTCACCGAACAACTGCGAGCTACCGGGGTTGATGTCGAAGTTCTGCAGATCAACCTCGGTGGTGCCGGCCTTCAGTGACAATCCACTGCCGGCGTGCTCGATGTCGCCCTGCACGTAGGGGTCGACCGCGCCCTTTTGGTAGACGGTCACGTGGCCGCCGGTGATCGGGAAGCTGACCGTGCCGGTCGTGCCGTCCAAGGTCGCGCTACCGAGCACGCCCGGAGTAAGACCCAGGGTCGTCAGGGCACCGGTGAATCCGGAGTCAAGCTTCACCGAGGTGCTCGTGCCCGACAGGGAGGCGATCGTCGCGACGGGCTTGGTGCTGTCGGCCGATGAGCTCGAGCTGCTGCTCTTGCTGCTGCTACTGCAGGCGGCGATCGACACGGTTGCAATAACCGCGATGCCGCCGAGCATCAGTGACTTCATAACCTTGTTCATTTCAAGTCCTCTCGTTCCTACTGATTTGATGTCGATTGGCTGCTACAGATTGGTTCGCAGTCCGACACCCAGGTGGTTCCATCGAGTTTCGGAACGATCGGAAATGCATGTCACAGTTGGGTCACGGATCTTTCGACTGGCTATTTTTCTGCGATCGGTAAGAAGGAAAGAAATCCATAAGGGCAGCTCGGGGCGAATACTCGGTCTGTGAAGGTCTCTGTACCCAGTCGGTTCCGCGAGTTCAAGCTGCCGACGCTGCCTGAACAACCGCCGCCGTTCTGGCCCCGCTTCAGTAGCCCGCTCCACAATCCAGCGGTCACGGCCCGCGTGGGCCGAATTCTGGGCATCTTCTTCACCATCTGCTTCGTCACCGGCGTGTTGAGCCACTATCAATACGGGCCTTGGCACTGGTTGCCCGAGCCTGCGTCACCAGCTTGGGGTTACCGATTCACCCAGGGCCTGCACGTCACCACCGGCACGGCCTCCATTCCGTTATTGATTCTTAAGCTTTGGACGGTCTACCCGAAGCTCTTCGCGTGGCCGCCGGCGAAGACCGTTCTCAACGGTATCGAACGTTTGTCGATCGCAATATTTGTTACGTCATCCCTTCTCGAGGTATTCACCGGATTCGCCAATACTCTCGATTGGTACCCCTGGCCGTGGTTCTTCACGTCAGTTCACTACGCGCTGGCGTACGTGGTATTTGGCTCGCTGCTGATCCACATCGCGGTGAAACTGCCGATCATTCGCGTCGGACTGGCGACTCCGTTGGATGGTCCGCGGAAGCAAACGACGCCATCGGACGACCAGCCCGGAAACGATCATGATGTAAAAGACCACGCCAACATCGACGACGATCCGGCCTACCGCGAAATCGACCACGACGGAATCTCGCGACGTGGCGTGCTGGTCGCCGGTGGTGTCGGCGTCGGCCTGGTGGCCCTCACGGTCGCCGGCGGCACCGTCACTCCGCTGCGCAAGGTCAGCCTGTTCAGCGCGCGTCGTCCCGACCTCGCCCCGCAGTCGCACGTGCCGATCAACCGGTTGGCGGCCGAGGCGTCGACCAAGACGGTGAACGTGGAATCGATCGGCAAATCAACCAGCTATCGGCTGACGATCATGGGGCCCAAGCCGTTCGATTTATCGATTGCCGACATCGAGGCGCTGCCTGCTCTCGATGAAGTGTTTCCGCTCGCCTGCGTCGAGGGGTGGAGTGTCGCGGCGCGCTGGGTCGGTCCCTCGTTGCTCGACCTGGTGCGACGGGCCGGTGGCAACGCGAACTCCCGCGTGCACGTTCAGTCGATCGAAGCCAACGGAATCTACAACCAGTCCGACATCTCGGGACCGCAGCTGAAGGCGGCGATCCTGGCCACGCATATCAACGGTGAGCGACTGTCGGTGGATCACGGTTACCCGATCCGGCTGATCGCTCCTGATCGAGCCGGCGTTCTCAACACCAAGTGGCTCAAGACGATCGAGGTTCGGTAATGGCTGACCAAACCGGCCAGCGGTCGAAGAGCGACCTGTGGATGCGGATCACCATCATCGCGGTCGGACGCGCGCGGGCGTGCTCTACGGCGCCCGGCTGCTGTTCAGCCGGCCGAACCTCAACCAGCCGATCCACGTCATCATCTGGGCCGTCGCATCCGACGTCGTCGTCGACGGCATGATCCTTCCGCTGACGCTGCTGGTCGGGTGGGTGCTGACGAAAACGCTGCGTCCCCGGGCTCGGCGCTACGTCCAGGGCGCCCTGATCACGATCGCTGCGGTGCTACCGATCGCGCTGATCGAGATCGTGGCCAAGAACGGCAGCTACGTGCCGTTCATCCGATCCGCCAATCCGCAGAATCCGGCCAAGGCGCTGCTGACCCAGAACTACGCGGCCAATCTGCTGATCGTGGCCGGCATCGTCGCCGCGGTCGCCGCCGCGGCCTACGCGTTGCGCGTCATCCTCGATCGGCGTTCTGCGCTCACTCATATCGAGCCGGAAACCAAACCGCAATAGGACGGCGTCACGATGGTCCGGTGCCTGATCACGACAGTGACGCTCCGGAATGGCGGCCCGACCAGTCGGCCCCGATCGGTCCGGCCGAGGAACAGTCGGTGCTGCGCCGCGTCCGGGACGAGGAGGCCGCGTGGTTCGAGCAGCTAGCGACGCTGCGCACCGAACACCGGCCCCCGTCCACCCCGTAAAGGCAGCCCACTCAGGCGGCCAACGCCGCGTTCAAGCCACTCAGGCGGCCAACGCCGCGTTCAAGCCACTCAGGCGGCCAACGCCGCGTTCAAGCCACTCAGGCGGCCAACGCCGCGTTCAAGCCACTCAGGCGGCCAACGCCGCATAGCGCCCCTGATCCTGCAACAGGCTGGTGTGCGTCCCGGTCTCGATGACCTGGCCGTGGTCGAGCACCGCGATCTGATCGGCGGCTCGAACGGTCGAGAGCCGGTGCGCGATGGTGATCGTCGTCCGTCCCTGCGCGAGCGCGTCGAAGGCCAGCTGGACGGCCCGTTCGGTCTGCGTGTCGAGCGCGCTGGTCGCCTCGTCGAGGACGAGCACCCGCGGATCGCGCAGCAGGGTGCGCGCAATCGCGATTCGCTGCTTCTCACCGCCCGAGAACCGATGCCCGCGCGAACCGACCATCGTGTCGTAGCCATCGGGCAGATCGATGATCAGATCGTGGATCTGCGCGGCCCGGGCCGCCGTCTCGATCTCGGCGTCGGTGGCTTCGGGCTTGGCGTAGCGAAGATTCTCGCGAACCGTCGTGTGCAGCAGGTACGTCTCTTGGCTGACCACGCCGACGATCTTGGCTCAGATCGGCCAGCCGCAGGTCGCGCACGTCGATTCCGTCGATGGTCACTGATCCGCTGGTCGGGTCGTACAGCCGGGCGACGAGCGAGGCCAGCGTGGTCTTGCCGGAACCGGTCTCGCCGACCAGGGCCAGTGTCGTCCCGGGCGCGACGTCGAGGTCGATCCCACGCAGCGCCGGCCGGTCGGAACCGGCGTAGGTGAAGCCGACGTCGTTGAAACGAACGTGACCCTGCACCTGGTCGGTGTCGATCTCGACCGGGTTCACCGGGTCGTCGATCTCGACCGGGAGATCGAGGTATTCGAAGATCCGGGCGAAGAGCGCCAGCGAGCTGATCACCGAGACGCTGGTGCTGAGCAGGCCGGTCAGCGGACGGAACAGGCTGCCCTGGAGTGTGGTGAACGCGATCAGGGTGCCGATAGTCATCGAACCGGCGAAGCCCGGCAGCCCGGCGCTCAGATAGATGGCCGCCGGGATCGCGGCGAAGATCACCGTGAGCGAGGCCATCCGCCAGCGACCGGCGAGTTGCGAGCGAAGTTCGAGTTCGATCAGCCGGGCCGACGTCTCGGTGAACCGGTCGACGATGGACGGACCGGTGCCCAGCGTCTTGGCCAGCTGTACGCCGTTGATCGACAGTCCCTCCTCGATGATGACGTTGAGGTCGGCCAGTTCGCGCTGCTGCTGGGTGGTGATGGCCCGGCGCATCTGGGCCACCTTGCGGGTGAAGAAGATGGCCGGCGGCATGACCACCAGCGAGATCAGCGACAGCCGCCACGACAGGGCGACCATCGCGACCGAGGTGGCGATGGCGGTGGTCAGGTTGGCCGCGATCGACGTCGCGGTCGAGGTGACGACCGCCTCCATCCCGCCGATGTCGTTGGTGATTCGCGACTGCACCTCGCCGGTGCGGGTGCGGGTGAAGAAGGCGACCGACTGGCGCTGCAGGTGACCGAAGACGCTGGTTCGCAGACCGTGCATCACCTGCTGGCCGACCTTGGTCGAGATCCAGGTCTGCAGAACGCCGAACGCCGAGGTGATCGCTGCGACCGCAACCATGCCGATGACCAGCCACACCAGCAGATGCAGGTTCTTGGTCGGCAGCGCGGTGTCGATGACGGCCTTCAGCAGGAACGGCGAGGCCAGTCCGACGATCGACGATGCCGCGATGATGACGACGACGATGGCCAGCGACCACCGGTAGGGACGGAACAGGGCGCCGATACGGCGCAGCGAGACCTCGCGCGCCTGGGCCTTCTCGGCGGCGGTATTGGTTCGGCCCGCGCCGGTGCGTACCGGTCGGGCGAGTGGATTGGTCGGACGGGCCGACTCGGGAGTGGGGATCGTTCTGGACGCGGGTTCCAAGAGGTACTCGATTCTGTCGGGCTGCGCGCGGTTCGTAGGCGAATTGCTGAGGTTACCTCAACATGAGGGTACAACAGGAATCGTTGCTACGCTATTCCCGTGAGCGGGGCGACCGAACCGGAGCCGATCGCGACGACGCGACGCACGAGACGCTGGCGACGGCGTTCTGGAACCTGGCCCGCCAGCTGCGCCAGGCGTCAAGTGAGTCGTTGCGGCAGTGGGACATCAACCCGTCCCAGGCCCGGGCCCTGCGGGTACTGGTTCGGCACGGGCTGATGCGCCTCTCGGACCTGTCCGAGCACCTGCACATCGCCGCCCGCTCGACCACCGAGGTGGTGGACGGGCTGCAGGCCAAGGGCCTGGTCGAACGGCAGCCTGACCCCAATGATCGGCGGGCGACCCTGGTCGCGCTGACCGAGGCCGGTCACCAGGTGGGCGAGGCGATCCGCGCCGCGCGGGGCAGCGAGGCCGAGCGAGTCTTCGATCGGCTCAGCGCCACCGATCGCGCCGACCTGGCCCGAATCCTTCGCAAACTGCGCGACTAACCCGCCCCCAAACCCGATTCGGGGAGGTTCTGCGTCCTCAGAACGCGAAACCTCCCCCGATCGGGTTGGGGCGGTGGGGACGGTCAGTGGACGACAGCCACCGCGTCGGCGGACTCCGCTGAATCGCTTCGCATCTGTGCCGGCCGCGTTTGCGTCAGCAGCGGGGGGCGTCGCACCGGCGGCGGCCGCGCGGATCTCGGCGATCCGGGCCTTGGACGGGAAGCAGAACCCCGCCGTCAGGGCACCGAAGGCGAACAAGAAGGCGCCGATGGTGAACGCGACCGTGTACCCGTGGGTGTCGGCGACGAGAACAGCGCGAGCGGCGCCCCGATGCTCGACCAAGTAGTTGGCGGTGACGGTTGCGGTGATGGTGCTCAGCACGGCGGTGCCGATCGACCCACCCAGCTGTTGCATGGTGCTGGTCAGCGCCGCGGCGATCCCGGCGTCCTGTTGCTTGACCCCCGCGGTCGCGGTGTTCATCGCCGGCGCCATGACCATGCCCATCGAGGCACCCATGATGATGAGCGCGGGCAGCACGCCGCTGACGTAACTCGAGTCGACGGTGAGCCGGCTCATGTACGCCATCGCGATGCACGCGCCGGCCAGTCCGATGGTGATGATTATGCGAGGCCCGAACCGGGGCAGCGTCACGATGTTCGCGGTATTCGAGCTGATCGCCACGAACACGATCATCGGCAGGAACGCGAAGCCGGAGGACACCGGCGAGAATCCTTTGACGACCTGCAGGTAGTAGGTCATGAACAGGAAGATCCCGAACATCGCGATGCCGGCGATGAAGATGACGCCGAACGCGACGCCCCGCGCGCGGTCGGAAACCACCCGCAGCGGCAACAGCGGATCGCTGACCCGCCGCTCGACCACCACGAACGAGGCCAGCAACGCGACACCGATCGCCAAGCACGCGATCGTGACCGGCGCCCTCCAGCCGGCCGTCTCGGCGTGCGAGAAGCCGAATACCAGGAAGAAGAGGCCGATCGAGGCGAGCGCGGCGCCGAGCACGTCAATGCGCGGCCGGACGGCCGGCTTCTCGTTGACCATGTAGACGAGCGCGCCGATCGCCGCGCCGACCGCGAAGAAGACGTTGACGTACATGGCCCAGCGCCACGACAGGTACTGGGTCAGCACGCCGCCGAGCAACAGCCCGACCGCGCCGCCAGCCACGGCCACCGAGCCGAAGACACCGAAGGCCTTGCCGCGGTCACGGGGATCACGAAAGGTGGTGACCAATGTCGACAGCGCAGCCGGGGCCAGCAACGCACCCGCGACGCCCTGAACCGCGCGGGCGGTCACCAGCACGCCGAACGACGGCGCGGCACCGCCCACTGCGGACGCGAGCGCGAAGACGGCCAGACCGCCGATGAAGACTCGCTTGCGACCGATGAGGTCGCCGACCCGTCCGCCCAGCAGCAGCAGGCTGCCGAAAGCGAGGGCGTACGCGGTGACCACCCATTGCCGGTCACTGTTGTCGAAGCCGAGGTCGCGCTGGGCCGACGGGAGGGCGATATTGACGACCGTCGAGTCGAGCACCACCATCAGCTGGGCGATCGACACGACGACCAGGATCAGCCACCGGTTGTCGGCCGCTCGGCCGCCGCTCTGGCCGCCGCCGCCTTGGCGGCAGCGACATCAACGGGCTTGGACGATCCGGTCAACTTGTTCAGCACGATGTCTTAACCGCCGTCGGGCCGCAGATATTGCCGGTACGCGACGGCGATCCCCGCCACATTGGTCGACACCGGCGCCGTTGGCTAGCTTGGGCCGATGAGACGGTTCATCATCTACGGCGCCGGCGCGATCGGCGGAGTAATGGGGGCGGAACTGTTCGCCAGCGGCCAAGATGTGACCCTGATCGCACGCGGCGCTCATCATGACGCGATCAGCGCGAACGGGCTGACGTATGTGACGCCTGACGCCACGGTGACGCTGCCGATCCCGGTCGTCGGTCATCCGCGCGAAGTCACCCTTCACCGATGACGACATCGTCGTGCTGGCGATGAAGAGCCAACACACCGACGACGCGCTACAGTCCCTGGCCGACGCCGCCGGCAGCGACGGCGCCGGGCCTCGCCGTCGTCTGCGCGCAGAACGGCGTCTCGAACGAACCGGCGGCGCTGCGGTACTTCGCGAACGTCTACGGCGTCTCGACCATCGGCTGGACGATCCATCTGGCTCCCGGGGTGGTCGTCGGCAACTCCGCCCCCAAGCGCGGCGTCTATCAACTCGGTCGGTTCCCGACCGGGATCGACGTCGTGATCGAGGAGGTCGCCGCCGCGCTGAACGCGGCCAACTATCGGGCGACCGTCCACGCCGACGTGATGAGCTACAAGTACGCCAAGCTGATGCGCAACGTCCGCAACGCCGCGCAGGCGATCCTCGAACCGCAATTGGTCGATCGGGTCGCGGTGCTGATCAGGTCCGAATGCGCCGCGGTCTACGCGGCCGCCGGAATCGAATCCGTCCCGGACGAGGTCTGGAACCAGCTGACTGCTCCGGGCGACGTGATCAACCGGGTCGAGATAAGGGGCTATCCGGACGGCGTCAGCTCGACCTGGCAGAGCATCGCGCGCGGCGCCGGAAACACCGAATCGGACCATCTCAACGGCGAGGTGGTGCTACTCGGTCGACTGCACGCGGTGCCGACCCCGGTGAACGCCGTGATCCAGCGGATGACCCGCGCCGCGGCCGCGGCCAATCGGGCGCCGAGCAGCGTCACCGAGGCCGAGTTCGACGCCGAGCTCGCGGCCGAGTTCCCGCGAACGTGACGTTACGGCCGAGCTGCCCACATCGGACCCCTCGCAGATGGGCGCTCGGCCGTAACGTCACGATCAACGGCGGAAGTCGAGGTAGGCCTCGACGATCAGGTCGGCGCACGCATCGAGTGACAGCGCCGTGCTGTCGAGCTGCACGGTGAACAGGTCCGGGTCATTGATGTCGCAGTTGTACAGCCGCCGGACGTACTGGGCCCGGGCCCGGTCGACCTCGTTGATGCGTTGCGCCGCGGTGGCCTCGTCGACCCTTTCGATCAACGCACCCTGACGGATTCGCGCGGCGGACGGACCGAACAGCCGCACCCGCAGGACGGCCGGTTCGTCCCGAAATACCGCCGCCCCGGCCCGTCCCAGAATGACCGCGCCGTCAGCCAGGGCGCCGCGCATGATCAACGCGGCCTGATCCCGGAACATCGTCGCCTCATCCGCCGTCCCGATCGCTTCCGCGGGTGCGGCGTCCGTGCCGGCACCGAGCACACCGCCGGCCAACGGGGTGAGCGCGCCGAGGAACCGGTCGACCAGTGACCGCCGCATCGCACCCGTTTCGGCCTCGCGGACCGAGACGTGCAGCTGGGCCGCGACCTCGGAGCTGATCGCCCGATCGAGGACGCTCAGCCCGAGCCGTTCGGCCACCGCGGGCGCGACGATGCTGCCACCGGCCCCGTAGCCGGCCGAGATGGTGACGCCGTGCAGCTCGCCGGCCATCAGTTACTCGTCCGTAGCTTGACCTGGCGGATGAACAGCGACGCGATGATGCTCAGCACCGACACCGCGACCGCGACGTAGAACAGCGTGTCGATGGCGTGTGAGTACGCCTGGATGATGCCCTCGTGCAGCGCCGGATCGGTGCGTTTGAGCCCGTTGAGCGCATCGGGGCTCTGCACCAGTTGCGCGACCTTGTCGCCGCCCGAGGCCAACGTGGCCGCCGGCAGGTAATGCGGGAACTCGGCCGCGATCCGATCGGTCAGGATCGCCCCCAGCGCCGACGCGCCGAGCGCGCCGCCCATCGACCGGAAGAAGCTGACCGACGCCGTACCGACGCCCATCTGCCGCATCGGCACCGCGTTCTGCACGACCAGGGTCAGGACCTGCATGAACAACCCCAGGCCGGCGCCGAAGATCAGGATGTCGAAGCTGATGACGAGCAGCGATGTGTGCGCGCCGAGTTGGGTCAGCAGCACCAACCCGACGGTGACCAGGACGGTGCCGACCACCGGGAACCATCGGTAATTGCCGGTCTTGGAGATGTAGCGACCGGATCCGATGCTCATCACCAGCAGGCCGACCAGCAGCGGCAGCAGCAGCAGTCCGGATTCGGTGGCCGACACTCCGTGCACCAACTGCAGGTATTGCGGCAGGAACGCCAGCGCACCGAACATGGCCACGCCGCTGACGAACGAGACGATGTTGGCGACGGTGAAGATCCGCAGCTTGAACAGCTCGAGCGGCAGGATCGGCTCGGGCGCCTTCGCCTCGCGCAGCGCGAATCCGGCCAGGATGACCGCGCCCAACCCGAACAGCCCGATCACCTGCCACGAACCCCAGGGATAGTCCGTCCCGCCGGTCTGGGTGGCCAGCAGGATCGACGAGACGCCGGCGACCAGCAGCAGCGCCCCCCACCAGTCGATGAGAGCTTCGCGTTTGCGCACGGGCAGCCGCAGCACCCGCTGGGTGACGATCAGGGTCACGATGCCGAGCGGGAGGTTGATGTAGAAGATGTAGCGCCAGCTGAGGCTGTCGACGAAGAATCCACCGATCAGCGGTCCGATAACGCTCGAGACGCCGAAGACCGCGCCGAAGTAGCCCTGATACCGTCCCCTTTGCGCGGGGCGGGATGACGTCGCCGATGATCGCGAAGACCAGCGAGATCAGGCCGCCGCCACCCACGCCCTGCAGGCCGCGGAATGCGATCAGCTCGTACATGTTCTGCGAGGCGCCGCACAGCGCGCTGCCGATGATGAAGACTGCGACCGCGGCTTGGAAGAGCCGCTTGCGCCCGTACAGATCGCCGGCCTTGCCCCACAGCGGAGTCGTTGCCGTACTCGCCAGAAGATAGGCGGTGATCACCCACGAGAGCAGATCGCTGCGATGGAAGTCGCCCACGATCGTCGGCAGCGCGGTCGACACGATCGTCTGGTCGAGCGAGGCCAGGAACATGCCCAGCATCAGGCCGCTCATGATCAGCAGGATCTGCCGATGGGTGAGGCCCCCCTCTTCGGTCGTCAGCGGATGCGCATCAGGATCGGTCGAGGCGGAGCTCGGGGCGGGGGAACTAGTCATCTATTTACAGGCACCGATCCTTTTGGACGTGCGCACGCGGACGGACAAAACTGAAGAACCGCCGTTCGTGCGGAGCCTCGCAGCGACGCGAAGCGAGCGCGGAGCAGCAGCTAAATTGTTTGTATCAAGCAACATATATGCTCCGGTGTCTTATTTTGCTCGGGTACCTTCGATGTCGTGAGTGGAGCCGTCCGAAAGTTGCTGACGCCCCGCTGGGTGGTGCTGCACCTGGTGGTGTGGGCGGCCGCGATCGCGATGGTGTTCCTCGGTCGGTGGCAGCTGAACGTTTCGAATGAAAAACACTTCGATCTGCAGAACTTCGGCTACGCGTTCCAGTGGTGGATCTTCAGCGCGGCCACGATCCTGTTCTGGCTGCGCACGATGCGGGACTCGGTCCGCGGCCGGCCCGACGACGCGTCCACCAGTGGCGAACTGGTGCTTCGGCGCGGTGAATCGGGGCTGGACTTCGTCGGCCCGGCCAATCTGGTGGCGCCGGCCGGACGGCCCGGCAGTGCTGGCCAGGAGCCGATCACTTATCGCGGCTATCGGATGCCGCAGAGCTCGCAGGGGCCCGTCCGGGCGCAGGGCGACGCGTTCCAGTCGTCCTATAACGACTACCTCTGGCAACTCGCGCTGGCTGATGGCGCGGCCCCGCCCGTCCACCCGCCGACCCGATCGGCGACCCCCGAACCGGACCAGCCGGCTGGCCTGACCGGCGACGACTAGCCACGACGAGCTCCAATCCGAGCCCATACCGCACGCTGGGCCGAGTCGTTGGCAAGATAGCGCCGTGAGCATCCCCGATTCAGCCCGTCCCCGCCCGATGCCGACCAGCGCGTCCTACTCCATTACGGTGCGGCTCTACGCCGAGCCGAGCTCATCCGTCGTCGGCATGCTCGCCACCGCGGTCGGGACGGCCGGTGGTCTGGTGACCGCTATCGACGTCAGCGAATCGCGGACCGACCGGATCACCGTCGACGTGACTTGCTCCGCGGTCGACGGCACCCATTCTCAAGAGATCGTCGAGGCGATGCGCCAGATCCCGGGCGTCATCGTGCATCGCGTCAGTGACCGGACGTTCCTGCTGCACCTCGGCGGCAAGATCCGGGTCGAGTCCCGCGTGCCGCTGCGCACCCGAGATGACCTGTCGATGGCCTACACCCCCGGCGTCGGACGGGTGTCGCTCGCGATCGCCGCCAACCCCGCCGACGTCTCCCGGCTGACGATCAAAGGCAACTCGGTGGCCGTGGTCACCGACGGTTCGGCCGTCCTGGGCCTGGGCAACCTCGGCCCGGGCGCCGCGCTGCCGGTGATGGAGGGCAAGGCGGCGCTGTTCAAGCGCTTCGCCGACATCGACGCCTGGCCGATCTGCCTCGACACCCAGGACGTGGACGAGATCGTTGACACCGTGCGGCACATCTCCCCCGGCTTCGGCGGCATCAATCTCGAAGACATCTCGGCGCCGCGGTGCTTCGAGATCGAGCGACGGCTGCGCGCCGAACTCGACATCCCGGTGTTCCACGACGACCAGCACGGCACCGCGATCGTCGTCCTGGCCGCCTTGACCAACGCGCTGCGATGCGTCGGCAAGAAGATCGCCGATGCCCGGATCGTGATCGCCGGCGGAGGCGCGGCGGGAACCGCGATCGTCGGCCTGCTGATAGCCGCCGGCGTGCGTCACGTCCTGGTGTGGGACCGCGAGGGCATCCTCTCGCCGACCGACGAGTCGCTGAGCCCGGCCAAGCGCTCGCTGGCCGAGACGACCAACCCGGCCGGGGTGACCGGCGAGCTGCACGACGCGCTGATGGGCGCGGACGTATTCATCGGCGTCAGCGGTCCCGGTGTGATGGACGCCGAGTGGATCAAGGACATGGCCAAGGACGCGATCGTCTTTGCGCTGGCCAACCCGGACGCCGAGGTCGACGTCGACGCGGCGCAGCGCCTGGCCGCCGTGACCGCCACCGGCCGCAGTGATTACCCGAACCAGATCAACAATGTGCTGGCCTTCCCCGGGGTCTTCCGCGGCCTGCTCGATGCCCGCGCCACCCAGGTGTCGGAGCAGATGCTGATCAGTGCGGCCGACGCGATCGCCCGCTGCGTGTCCGACGACCAGCTCAACGTCGCGTATATCGTGCCCAGCGTCTTCGATCCGCAGGTCGCCCCAGCGGTCGCCGCCGCCATCCGAGACGTCTACGGCGCCCCCATGACCCGTGAACTTCCGTGGGCTCAATCACGTCCATAACGCCACTCGGGCTGGAGACATCACGTGAATGCCCCGTAAATTGGGGCCCCGGGCAATCGATGATGAAAGATCATCGATATTATTCAAACTGCTCATTGGACGCATCGGTTGGACGAAAGCACACTAGGTAAGTCCTACGAAGCACCAGTTATGGAGTCCGTCATGAGCAACCAAACCCCAGCCCAGCGGTGGAGCGCCCTGCGCGAGGAACTGCTCGCCAAGCGCGCCGCCCGTTCTTCGCAGCGAGCGATCCGTCGCGACCTGAGCTACTACCAGTCACCGGCCTCGGTCATCGAGCTGCGCGCCATTGCCGCGCGCTACGACAACACCGACGCCCGCGTGATCGATGAGGTCCTGGCTCGCCGCAGCGCCTGATCCACCCGTTCGACCCGATCGCTGCCTCGACAGCCTCGACCAGCGATCGGGCGCAAGGCCCGCGGGTGAGCGGCGTTGCCGATTAGACAGCGATCTAAACAGCAACGTGTTTTCGTCTTCACATTGCCAGGGTAGAAATGCTGTATGCGAGGCGATGATCAACCGTGACCCAGACGGCGGCCGAGCAGATAGCGCTATGGATGATGGACCAAGTGGTCGCCCAGGGCGTGCTGACGCTGGCGGCCACCGTCGCCTATATTCGCCGAACGTACGGCCAGGCCAGCGACGAACTGCTCTACGTCGATCCCAACGGTGAGGCCGCGACCCGCTGGCCGATCGCAGAGGCCTTCCGTCGGCTCAGTGCGAACACGGTCCACTGGGACTTCCGCCAACGAGCGTGGATCGACCGTTACCCGGTCGAATGGATGCGCGAGCTCAAGAACTGATTCACACCCCGCTGGCCTCGGCCTGGGTAATAGCCGACTGCAGTTGCGCCAGCAGCGCCCGCCCGGACTCGAGGTCGAGTTCGAAGGCGACCCGCGCGTCGAGACCGATGCCGTAGTTGGTGAAGTCGAGCAGCAGCGCGTGTTCGTCGCTGCTGTGGGTGGCGTGGTCATATCCGACCGTCGCCTGGGTGATCGGGAACCAGCCCTGATCCCCCTTGGCCATCCCGTTCATCCGGTTCGTGATCGCGATCATCGTGCACATGTGGACGTCCCCCTACGCCGAGAGCTTGTCGGCGAAGAAGCCGAAGATCTTCTCCCAGGCATCCACGGCCTGCTCCTGCCGATAGAGACCGGTGTGGTAGTAGATGAAGCCGTGACCGGCACCGTCGTAACGGTGGAACTCGAAGTCCTTGCCGGCCGCCTTCAGCGCTTCTTCATGGATGTCGACCTGCTCGGGGGTCGGGCTCTTGTCGTCGTTGCCGAATAGTCCCAGCAACGGGACGTTGAGCTGGGGCGTGTAGTCGATCGGAGCCACCGGACGGGCCGGCGTGGCGTCCTCTGGGGCCGCCACCACGCCGCCACCCCACATGTCGATCACCGCATCGAACCCGGGGACCAAGGATGCGGCCAGCACGGCGTGCCGGCCACCCGAGCAGGTGCCCGTGACGCCGACCTTGCCGTTGTGGTGGGGTTGCGCCTTGAGGTAGGCCACCGCGGCCGCGGCATCGGCGACGACGCTGTCGTCGTGGACGCCGCCCTCGCTGCGGACCTTGGCGAAGACGTCGTCGGGCGTCCCATGGCCGTAGCGGCTGTACAGATCCGGCACGATCACCTCGTAGCCGTGCCGGGCAAGCCGCTCGGCACACTCGAACGTGAACTCGTCGAAGCCGGGCATGTGGTGCATCCACACCAGTCCCGGAATCTGGCCCTCGATCTCCTTCGGACGGGCGATGTAGGCACCGATCTCGTCCCCGCCCCCGCCGGTGAAGGTGGTGAGCTCGGCGGTGACGCTGAATGGACCGGCAGTGGAGAAGGAATTCCAGAACACCAAGACCTCCATGTGTGACGACGCGCACGCCCAGGGTGCGAATTCGAGGTGATTCGCATCCTAGGTCATCGGCCTGAAACAACCAGATGCGACCGTGAAGTCTCACGAACGGTCAGGGCTGGGGGTGGTGGCGGATGGACGATCGAGCAGCCGAACTCGAAGATGTTTCGTGGAGTGTGGAGCGTGACTACGTCAACGACCCGGACTACGTCAGCGACGCCCAGTCGTTCACCGCATCGGCCCTATCGAGCCATCTGTCGGCGCGTCCCGATTGGGACGAGCTGCTCGACCGGGCGAAGCGGGTGGTCACCCAACTCTTCGAAAACGCCACCCACACAAAGGCACCACTGATCCGGTTGAACCTGGCCGTTGATCATGAGGTCCTGCGGATCGACGTGGAAGACCACCGCCGCGGCATGCCGACCTGCACGCCGGTTGAGTTCGCCACCCCGGCGACCGAGGCGGTCGAGGTCGTCGATCGGCTCGCCTCGCGATGGGACTGCGAACCGACCACCGATGGCATGCACGTGTGGGCCGAGATCGCACTCGCCTGACCGCACTGGCCGGACCACACTCGCCGGACCACTCAGGATCGCCTGCTGTCCGCGCTGCGGGTAGCCTGCTGCGATGGCCACGGATCGCCTGCGGGATTACGAACCGGACGAGCTCGATGACGAGCAGCGCGCCTTCTACGCGCAGTACCTTCCCGGCGGCGAACGGGCGAAACGCAAGGGTGCCTTCCCGCTGCTCGACGAGGCCGGTCACCTGGTCGGACCGACGAAGGCGTGGTTGCTCAATCCCGCGTTCGCCAACGCCTACCTTCCCCTCGGCGGGGTGGTGCGCACCAAGACCGGCCTCGGTCCACGCGCCCAAGAGATAGCGATCCTGGTCGTCGCCCAGCGACTGGACAGCCCGTTCGAGCGGTTCGCCCACGAAGCCGAGGCGAACGCGCTCGCCATGGACGCCGCCGACATCGAGGCCCTCTCGGCCGGCCAGCCGATTTCGTTCAGCGACCCCGAGGAGCAGCTCTGCTACGACCTCGCGATCGCACTGATGGATCACGGCCGCCTGACCGACGATGAGTACGCCCGCGCAATCGCGGGGCTCGGTGAGAAGGGCCTGTTCGAGCTAACCGGGATCATCGGCTGGTACCAGATGATCGGCCTGCAGCTCTCGGTGTTCCAGATCATGCCGCCGAGCTAAGGTTTCGGCCATGTCTTCCCGGCTACCGCGCTACGACCCGGCCGATCTGGATCCGGATCAGTACGCCTTCTACGCTCAGTACCTGCCCGACAGCCCACGGGGGCGACGCGGTCGATCCGGCGGCATACCGCTGCTCGACGCCGACGGCCAGCTGGTGGGGCCGTCCGCCGCCTGGCTGCTGAATCCGGCGTTCGGCAACGACTACATTCCGCTCGGCCTCTCGGTTCGAACCAAGACCGGGCTGAGTCCGCGCAGCCAGGAGATCATCATCCTGGTCGTCGGCCAGCGGCTGCAGAATCCGTTCGAGCGCTACGCCCATGAGGCCGCGGCGCGGGCGATCGACATGACCGAGGACGAGATCTCGGCGCTGTCGGAGGGGCACACCGATTACCTTCGCGGACGCCGAGGAGCAGGCGAGCTATGAGTTGACGCAGACCCTGATGAGCAACGGCGGGCTGACCGATGCCGAGTACGCCCACGCCGTCGGCGTCCTCGGCGAGAAACGGCTGTTCGGCGTCACCGCGATCATCGGCTGGTACTGGACGGTCGGCCTGCAGATGTCGGTGTTCGGCATCCTGCCGCCGACCTGAACGCTTTTGGCGGCTGGACGGTCAGATAGACCGGCGATCCGCCAAAAGCGGTGGGGTCAGCGGTAGACCAGGCCGAACGGCGGCAGCAGCTTGGTCAGCGCGTAATAGGCCGCATGGGTCTGTGGCCACTGGGTGACGTTGCGGCCGGTGGCCGAGTGGTAATAGTTGTTGCAGTTGGCCTCCATCGCCGACGCGTTCTTGATCAGCTGCTGGTCGATGAATTTGCTCCATCGGGTCAGCGCGACCGGCCGGGTGTCGACGACGCGCTTGTGCGTGCGGCGCATCCGGCGCAGCGACCGCACCAGCACCTCGGCCTGGCGCTCGAGCTGCGCGATGATCGAGGTCGCCCCGTTCGTATTCGGGCCGTAGAGCATGAAGAAGTTCGGGAAGCCGGGCACGGTGATGCCCAGGAAGGCCTCAGGCTGCTCGTTCCAGAACGAGTGGATGCTCTGGCCACCCACGCCGACGACGTCCAGCCCGGCCAGGAATTTGGTCGGCTGGAATCCGGTGCTGAGGATCAGCACGTCGACCGGGCGCTCTACGCCGGCCTCGTCGACCACGCCCTTCTCGGTCACCGATACCACCGGCAACGGCACCAGTTCGACGTTGGGCCGATTGAGCATCGGATAGAAGGTGCTCGTGCGCACGATGCGCTTGCAGCCGTACGGGTAGGTGGGAGTGACGGCCTTGCGCACCTCGGGATCCGTGATCGCCTTCTCGATGTAGGCGAGTGCGGTGTCGCGCGCGGCGACGTGTTCGGGGCTCTTCGTGTCGAACGCCTTGAATCCCTTGCCGGACGTGCGGAAGATCTTGAATCGGTCCAGCTTCTGCAGCCCGGGAATGCGCCGGAAGCGCATCCGCTCGGACGGCGTGTAATCGCGCTCGTCCTTCGGCATGATCCAACCGGGTTCGCGCTGGAAGATGGTCAGCTGCTCGACGACCGGCGCGATCTCGGGGCCGATCTGCACGGCGGTGGACCCGGTGCCGACGATCGCCACCTTCTTGCCGGCGAGCTCGACGCTGTCGTCCCAGTTCGCGGTGTGGAAGGCGGTGCCCGCGAACGAGTCGAGGCCCGGCCAATTCGGGTAACGCGGGTTGCTCAGCAGTCCCAGGGAACTGACCACTACGTCGAACGTGGACTCCTCACCCGCCTCCGTGCGCAGGGTGTACTGCTTGGTCGTCTCGTTCCAGACTGCCGAGGTGATCGCAGTGTTGTAGCGAAAGTGTGGGGCCAGCCCGAAGTGATCGATCACGTCATTGGCGTACTGCAGCAACTCCGGCTGACGGACGTGAGTACGTGACCAGTCGTACTTCAGGAACGAGTACGAGTACGCGTGCGACGGGACGTCGACCTCGGCGCCGGGGTAGACGTTGAATCGCCAGGTGCCGGCCGGGCCGTCGGACTTCTCGAAGACGGTGAAGTCGTTGAAGCCGTCCTGCTGCAACTTCACCGCAGCCGCGATCCCGCCGAAGCCGGCGCCGATGATCGCGATCTTGAATCGCCGTCGAGCGATCGGGCTACTCATTATGTCCTCCGACAGGTGACCGATGCTGGGCTATCAGACTGGCGGTAACACTTCGAAGACCGACAACTGCAGCGCGATCATCTGATACCAGCCGATGATCGCTGTCAGTCCGAACAAACCCTTTTCGCCGAGCACAGCGACGGCCCGCGTGTATGCGTCATCGGATAGTTTGCCATGGTCCATCAGGGCGACCGCGACCTCGTAACAAATCTGCTCGGACGGGTCATCGAAGCCGATCGGACGGCCGGCCGAGAGGGCCTCGATGTCGGCCTCGGGTAAGCCGTTGTTGCGGGCCGCCGGCTCGTGCGCGTACCGCTCGAAGGCGTTCTGCAACCGTTGGGCCACGACGAGGATCGCGATCTCCTGCGCCCGCGGTGGCAGCCCGGTGGCCGAGCGGATGTTGAATCCGAGCACCTGGAACGCGTCGCCCAGCGGCGGATTGAGCAGCCACGCGTTCGGCGGCCCGTTCAGGTGGCCGGCCTCGTCGCGCAGCGGAAACGCGCCCGGGATCGTTGCCCGGCTGCCGCCGGCACCGAACTGGTCATAGATCGCGCGCTGCGCCTCGTCGAGCTCGTCCGGTTCGAACTTCCGCAGCCGTTCGGGCATGTTCGGGCCACCTCTCTACACGCGGGACATCTATACGATCGTCATACAGTATTCCGAGTGTCAATGGCGGTCGGCGCCGGCCTCGACCGGCCGTCGCGACGCAGCGTCAGGCTGACGCCTGGTACGGCAAGGGCGGCCCGAGATCGTCGATGATCGTGAACGAGCCGTCACGGTCGTCGATCACCGGTGCGCCCGCATCGGGGCCGAGCGCTTTAGCGCCGGTGACCGGCCGGGCCGAGTGGGCCGGCGGGGCCGGCTGAACCGGTAGCGCCAGCCGGGCATCGCGTTCGCGGGCCGCGCTGGCGTAGGCGCTGAAGACGACCACCAACAGTGAGATGAGCGTGCCGGTGATGAGGAACCAGGTGGTCGGGTACACCCCGAGGATGCCGGTCACGATCGCGGCGACCGTGAGTAGCGCGGCGGTGACGGCAAAGATGCCGAAGGCTGAGCTCACGGCGAGCAGATCAGCCACCCACACCCGCGTTCGCACAACATCAACTTTACGCCAATCTCAGGTTGCAGCCCGTCAATCGGTGCGATCTAGGGTGATGACGTGCGACGTGACAGTGACTGGGCGCGCGCAGCGTTCGCGTCCGTGCCCGTTGCGCGACTGGCGAGCGCCGACGAGCGGGGCCAGCCGCATCTTGTCCCGATCGTCTTCGCAGTCATCGGTGACACCGTTTATTTTGCGATCGACCACAAGCCGAAGAGTGGAAAGCCCTTACGGCGACTGATCAATCTTGCCCAGAATCCCACGGTCAGCCTGTTGGCCGATCATTACGCCGACGACTGGGCACAGCTGTGGTGGGCTCGCGCGGACGGCCGCGGCCGCCAACTCGGATCAGCCGACGACGAGGCGTTCACCGCACTGACGGCCCTCACCGATCGGTACCCGCAGTACCGTGAAGCGCCCCCGAATGGCCCGGTCATCGCGATCGACGTCTTCCGGTGGTCGGGTTGGACGTACGCCGCCGCCTCGAACACGCGTACCGGCTAGATCGCTCGCTTGGTCGGCATCTGCTCGGCGACCTTCGCCGGGTCGCTGGTTACCGCGTCGCCGAGCACATCGTCGATGCGCGCCATGGCATCCGCCGGAATCGACACCCCGGCCGCCTTCACGTTCTCGGCCACCTGCTCCGGTCGGGATGCCCCGACCAGCGCCGCCGAGACGTTCGGGTTCTGCAGCACCCAGGACACCGCGAGCTGCGCCATCGTGAGATCGAGTTCGGCCGCGATCGGCTTGAGCTGCTGCACCCGCGTCAGGACGTCGTCGCTCATCCAGCGCTTGATCATGTTGGCGCCACCCTTGTCGTCGGTCGCGCGCGACCCGGCCGGCGGCTGCTCACCCGGCAGATACTTGCCGGTCAGCACTCCCTGAGCGATCGGCGACCAGACGATCTGGCCGATTCCAAGCTCTTCACTGGTGGGGACGATCTCGCCTTCGATGATTCGCCAGAGCATCGAGTACTGCGGCTGGCTCGAGACCAACGAGACGCCCAGCTCACGGGCCAAGGCGCTGGCGTGGCGCAACTGCGGCGCCGTCCATTCGCTGACTCCGATGTAGAGCGCCTTGCCGGCGCGGACGACGTCGGCAAAGGCCTGCATGGTCTCTTCCAACGGCGTGAACTGGTCGAAACGGTGGGCCTGATAAAGGTCGACGTAGTCCATCTGCAATCGGCGCAGCGACCCGTTGATGCCTTCCATGATGTGTTTGCGCGACAGGCCGGTGTCGTTCTTACCTTTCGGGTCGGGCCCGACCGGCGCGTACACCTTGGTGAACACCTCGAGCGATTCACGCCGCTCGCCCTTCAGCGCCTCGCCCAGGACGGTCTCGGCCCGGCCGTTGGCGTAGACGTCGGCGGTGTCGAAGCTGGTCACTCCGACGTCGAGGGCGGCGCGGACGCACTGGGTGGCGATGTCGTTCTCGACCTGTGATCCGTGGGTCAGCCAGTTGCCGTAGGTGATGGCCGAGATCTGCATGCCCGAGTTGCCGAGGTACCTGAATTCCATGACCTCATCCTGCCGGTTGCGCTCCACCCATCCCCGATCGGGGGAGGTATTGCGTCCCCCGACGCAACACCTCCCCCGATCGGGTCAAAAGCGGGTGGTTCAGTCGCTGCTGACCGCGACGAATCCGGTCGGACCCAACTCGGCGTCCTCCTCCTCGAGCGCCAGCTCATCCGCCGGCGGAGTCGAGGTGGGCGCGGGGTCGCCACCGGCCACCAACCACGATGCCGCGGCCGCGGCGAGACAGACGACCGGCGCGATCCAGAGCACCAGGGTGTAGCCGCTCTCGGTCGGCAGCGGCCGTCCGGACGGGGTGTGGCTGGC
Source organism: uncultured Actinomycetes bacterium (assembly GCA_963730855.1). Lineage (GTDB taxonomy): Bacteria > Actinomycetota > Actinomycetes > Mycobacteriales > Jatrophihabitantaceae > CAVSTK01. The sequence goes on along the minus strand of CAVSTK010000004.1, from coordinate 28,527 downwards.
CAGGATCGCGGCCGTGAGCGCGCTGCCGACCGAGAACCCGACGTAGCGAACGACCTGGTAGAAGCCCATCACGCTGCCCGTCTCAGTGCTGGGCACCGCCTTCACGATCAGCCCGGGTATCGCGGCCGACGTCGCTCCGACGCCGACCCCGAGGATCGCCATCATCACGAATGCCTGCCACAGCGACGTGTGCCACACGGCCAGGAAGATCCCGGCCACCGCGGTGACGGTCGAGCCGAGCGGCAGCAGCGCGCGGGTACTGATGTGCGCGGTCAGCCACGGCAGGGCCCGGCTGGCCAGGAAGCTGGTGACCGAGAGCGGAACCAGGCAGAGCCCGGCGACAACGACTGACGTGTGGAAGCCGTAGCCGGCCGACTTGGGGGCCTGCACGTACTCGATGACGCCCGAGATGTACATGTACATCGCGACGCCGATGACGATCGCGCACACGTTGCCGGTGAGCACGGCCGGGTGCCGCATCAGCCGGAGCTCGACCAGTGGCGAGGACGCGTGCAGCTGCTGCACGGCCCAGCCGCTGAGCACCACCGCCGCAAGGACGAGCAGGCCGATGATCGTGGGTGAGTCCCAGCGCCACGAGTCACCCTCGGCGATCGCCAGCAGCAGCGAACTGAGGCCGATGCCGAGCAGCACCGCGCCCGGAAGATCCATCGGCGCCGGTGGGTGATCGCGGCTCGACGGCATGACGACGATCACGCAGATAAGCGCCAGCCCGCTGACGATGGCGGCGAACCAGAAGGCGGCCGACACGTCCAGCACCTGCGCGATGAGGCCACTGACCGGGTAACCGATACCGATCGCGGCGGCCGTCGTCACCGACAGCAGCGCGATCGTCGGGCCGACCCGTTCACGCGGCAGATGGTCCCGGGCGGCGGCCATCGTCAGGCCGACGAGCCCGAGCCCGACCCCCTGCATCGCGCGGCCGGCCACGAGAACGCCCAGGTTCGAGGCGAGGGCACCGAGCACGCCGCCGGCAGTGACGACCGCCAGTCCGCCGATCATCGTTTCGCGACGTCGCGGCCCATCCCCGAGCCGGCCCATGATCGGCGAGCAGACCGCCCCCACGAGCAGGGTCACGGTCAACGACCATTGCGCCTCGCTGAGCGGCACGTCCAGTTGCTTGGCGATGCTCGGCAGCAGTGGGGCGCCGACCGAGCTGATCAGCGAGACGACGCTGACGGTGAAGATAAGGGTGGCGACCAGCGCCCGTTCGCGTTTCATGCATTCATCCGTCGCTGTTGCAGGGTCTCGATCAAGCGGGCCAGCAGATCGCTGGCGGCGACGAGTTGGGCCAGGTCGTCGTCACTGAGTTCCTGAACGGTCTCGCGCATGAGTTCGCGGACCTGGGCGCGGTAGGCCTCGATGGTGCGCTGACCATCGACCGAGATCGCTACGTTGACGACCCGGCCATCGGCCTCGCCGCGTTCGCGCGCGACCAGGCCACGCTGCTGCAGACCGTCGACCATTTTGGTGACGGTCGGCTGGGCCAGGGCCTCGGACTCGGCCAGCTCGGTGATCCGGCGCGGACCGCCGAGCAGGGTGACCAGCAGGCCGGCCTCGGTGCGAGTGAGCTCTCGTTCGCCGAAGCTGGTCAGCAGCCGCTGCAGCCGCGACGACCGGTGCATCAGCGTATTGGCGACCAGATCGATCGCCTCGGCGCGAGCGGTGTCGGCCGGCGCGGTTTTGGTTGCCGTTTTCATATAGTCAAACTATATACCTGGTCTATGCAGGCCGGCCACGCGCGCGCGTCACCGATTCGGCAAGAAGTTTCGGTCTGAGGACGAAGATTCCTGCCGAATCGCGGGGGGGGTGCGGGGTCGAGTTAGAAGGTCAGCACCAGCCGGCCGCGTACTCCGCCGGCCTCGAGTCGCCGGTGGGCGTCGTGCGCGTGCTCGGCCGCCAGCGTGTCGGCGACGCGCAGGCTGATCTGTCCGTCCTCGACCTGCCGGCGGAGCTGCTCGAGCTTGCCCTGCTCCTCGGCGTATTTGCGCACGCTCACCGGATGGAAGGTCACGCCCCGGTCGGATTCCCCGACGAAGCCGCGGACCGTGGCGATTCGGCCACCATCGCGGACGGCGCCCTCGGCGTCCTGGTTCAGCAGCGCGGAATCGACCAGACCGTGGACGCCTTCGGCCACGATCGCCCGGACCGCACCGGCGAAGTCATCGCCGCGGGGCACGATGTGGTCGGCTCCCAAGCCGCGGACGAGCTCCTCGTCGGCCGGCGACGCGTCGGCGATGACGATGAGACCGGCGAGCTTGCCCAGCTGGATCGCGTAGCCGCCGACCGCGCCCGCCGAGCCGGTCACCGCCAGGTAGTCCCCCGGACTCAGTTCGAGCAGATCGAGCGCTTGCACGGTCGTCAGTCCGTTCATCGGCAGCGTCGACGCGTGCGCGTGATCGATGCCGGCCGGAATCCGGGCGACCGAGGCGGCCGGCACCACGACGTATTCGGAGTAAGCGCCGTGCGGGCCGTTCGGGATCACGATCGCCATCACGTCGTCGCCGACCGCCAGGTCGCCATCGACTCCGACACCGACCTGGTCGATGACACCGGCAACGTCCATGCCCGGCACATGCGGCTTAGGAACGTCCTTCAACATCTCGGCCCGCGTGCCGTTGCGCAGGCCGACGTCGGTCGGGTTGACGGTGGCCGCGAGGACCTGGATGCGGATCTCGCCCGTACCGGCTTCGGGTAAGGGCAGATCAACCACCTGCAGCGCGTCCGGACCGCCGAATTCTGTGACCCCAATAGCTCGCATGCCGCACGCTAACACGCTTGCCGGCCGGCCGATCCGAGCAGTGTCAGCCGTTGTCGGCGACCGCCGGCAGCAGGTCCGAGGTGGCCCGGTCGACGACGTGGCGCCGAAAGAGTTGGGCGGTCGGGAGCAACCGCCGGGTGCTCGACCAGGTCAGACCGATCTCACGATGCGCCCCCGGATCGGTGATCGGGATCTGGCGCAGCGCTCCGGTGGCGACGTCCGGCGACCCGACGTGGACGGCCGGAACGATCGAGATTCCGAGCCCCGCGGCCACGAACCCCCGCGCCGTCGGTATGTCATCGGACACGAACGCTATCTGCGGGCTGAAACCGGCCGCGGTGCAGAGCTGATCGCCCAGCTGGCGTAGCAGCGAGCTCGGCCGCAGCACGATGAACTGCTCGTCGGCGACCTCGCGCAGCGCAAGCTCCGTCCGTCCGGCCAGCGGATGGTCCATCGGCACGGCAAGACGAAGCGGTTCGATCAACAGCGAGCGCCACCGCACACCGCTCTCGCGCGGACGGACCGTGGTGATTGCCAGGTCGACCCGCGCCCATTGATCCGGGACCGAGATCGTCTCGTCGCGCAGCGGCCGAAGGGCGAACCGCACCTGCGGGTGGACGGCCCGGAAGCTGCTGACCAGATCGGGCACCATCCAGGTCGCCAGCGATAGGTGGAACGCCAGGGCAACCAGGCCCGACTCGGGATCGACCAGCTCGCTGACCGCGGCCAGCCCGTCATCGAGCTCGTTGAGCAACGCGTCGACGTGTCGCTTGAAGACCGCGCCGGCGTGCGTAGTGCGCAACAACCGCCCCGATCGGCTGAGCAGCGGAGTGCCGATGTCGGTCTCCAACCGGGCGAGCGCGCGCGATATGCCCGACTGAGAAATGCGTTCCACGTCACCAATTTCGGTCATCGTGGCGCCGTCGGCGATGAGTTGGAACCAGCGCAGCGCGTCCGTCTCCATGGTTATGACTCTAGTGCATAGATGAGATTCGATTGCCTCATTGGACGCATGACCGACTGTCCGGGAGACTTAAGACGTAACAAATCCCCCAGGTTAGGAGTCACCATGGGCACCCAGTCCACCCAGTCCACCCAGTCGCGCTGGACCGCGGCGCGCGACGAACTGCGAATCCGTCGCGCCGCCCGCTCGCGCGCCAACCGATCAGCCCGCGCCTTCGCTTCGATGGAGCGCGAACTCGCCAGCAACACCACCGAGCGCGAGGTCAGCGAACTACGAGCCGTCCTCGGGCGTTACGACGCTCCCGAGGTCGACGCGATGCAGACCTTGATCGTGCGCCGTGGTGTCGCCTGACGCTGAACTAGAGTTCGCGCGGTAGCCGCGGCGGGTTCGTCGCTGCGGCGTCACCCGTCACGGTGAGAGGCGCGAGCTATGGACCGGGCACCGCATCCGGTCCCGGGCGTCGGTCGCCATGAGCCCGGCTCGCCCGGGCTGCGCCGACTGCAGCTGGCCATGACCGCGGCCGGCCTCGCGGCGTTCGCGCTGCTCTACTCGACCCAGGCCCTGCTTCCGGCCGTCAGCTCGGCGTTCGACGTCGGTCCGGCCACCGCCAGCCTGACCATCGCCGTGGCCACCGGTGCCGTCGGCATCACCGTGCTGCCGATGTCGGCCTTCGCCGAATGGGCTGGCCGTACCCGGGTCATGTCAGCGGGATTGGCCGTCGCCTGCATCGCTGTCGCCCTGGGCGCGGCCTGCACCCAGTTCTGGGAGTTGCTGGCCACCCGCACCGTCGCCGGACTGGCGCTGGCCGGCGTCGTTGCGGTGGCGATGGGGCACATCGGCGACGAGGTCGCCCCGAGCGCCTCCGGTGCCGCGATCGGCCTCTACGTCTCCGGCACCACGATCGGCGGCTTGTCCGGTCGCGTGGTGCCGGCCGCCGTCGAGGAGTTCGCGGACTGGCGCTGGGCGCTTCTAGCGCTCGGCCTGGTCGGCGCCTTGTGCACTGCGGCGTTCATCCGGCTCGTCCCGCCGTCGCGCGCAGCGGCCCCGCGGGGACGATTCCCCTCGATGCGAGCCGCCGGCCGGCACCTGCGCGACCCCGGCATTGTGCGGCTCTGCGTGATCGCGTTGCTGTTGATGGGCGGCTTCGTTGCCATCTACAACTACCTGACGTACCGGTTGACCGAAGCACCGTTCGGACTCTCGAAGGCGCTGGTCGGGCTGATCTTCGTGGCCTATCTGGCCGGCACGGTCGCCTCGGTTCTGGCCGGCCGCCTGGGTAGCCGACTAGGCCGACGGTCCGTCCTCGGCGGCTCGGTGCTGATCTCGATCGCCGGGCTCGCGATCACGCTGCCCGACAACATCAGCTGCGTCATCGTCGGCCTGGTCGTTTTCACCACCGGCTTCTTCGGCTGCCACGCGACCGCGAGCGCGTGGGTCACCACCCGCGTCGCCACCAACACCTCACAGGCCTCGGCGCTGTACCTGACCGCGTATTACATCGGCTCGAGCATCGGCGGCTCGACGATCGGGCTGGCGTGGGTCCACGGCGGGTGGACGGCCACCGCGATCACCGTCGCGATCTGTTACGTGGTCGCCGGGGTCATCGCGCTGGGCATCGGCCCCGCCCCCACTGACGTAACGTCAGCTCAGGCGGTCGGCGGCGAGTCGTAGTAACGCTGGGCCGCGGTGAACGCCGGCAGACCGAACATGTTCTGCCGCTCGTCCCACGCGACCATCCGATCGACCCGGCTGCTCGTCTCGCCGGTCTCGTACAAATGAGCCAGTGCATCCCGGCCGGCGAAGATCAGGTGCCGCATGAGGTAGTTGGCGTAGAGCACGATCGAGAAGCCGAGTTCGTAGTACTCCGCCACCGTCAGCTGCGGCGTCTTACCGCCCTCGACGACGTTGACGACCAGCGGCACGCCCGCGAGTTCCTTGCCGACCCGGGCCATCTCATCGACCGTTCGCGGCGCCTCGACGAACAGCGCGTCGGCACCGGCCTCGCGGTAGAGGTGACCGCGACGGATCGCCTCATCGATGTCGTAGACGCTGCGCGCGTCCGTCCGGGCGATGATCACCAATTCGCTGTCCGAGCGCGCGTTCAGCGCAGCCTCGAGCTTGGCCTGCATGTGCTCGGCCGGGATGAGCTGGTGGTCGTCGAAGTGACCACAGCGCTTGGGTGATTCCTGATCCTCGAGCTGGATCGCGGACGCGCCGGCCCGCTCCAGCAGATGGATCGTGCGCATGGCGGCGAGCGGCCCGCCGTACCCGGTGTCGGCGTCGACGATGAGCGGCACGGTGCTGGCCGCGGTGAGCCGCCCGACCTGTTCGACCGTCTCCGACATCGTGATCAGGCCGACGTCCGGGATCCCGAACGCAGCGTTGGCCACCCCGCCGCCGGTCGCGTACGCAGCGTCGAAGCCGGCCTGCTCGACCAGCCGCAGCCCCATCGCATCGGTGACGCCGGGCAGCACGAGCGGACGGTCGGTGGCCAGCCGTTCGCGCAGCCGGCGCCGCAGCTCAGTCGCGCTGATCGCGGCACCGAGTCCGGTCAGGTCATTGATGTTCGGCGCAGTGCGCGCGCTCTGATCAGGCATTGTCGGCATTATCGGCTCCGAGTCGGGTTGATAGGGCACTGGCGGCATGTTCGTCGGCAAGCTGGCGGGCTCGGTCGCCGTCGTGTGCGCGCAGGGCCTCGAGCAGTTGTTCGTGCTGGGACTGCGCATCGACCCGGCGGGTCGAGATCCCCACGGCCGCCCGGCGGAACCGCTGCGAGACGGCGTCGACGTCGGCCAGTAGCGCGATCAGGAAGGCGTTGCCACTCGCCTCGGCGATGACCCGGTGGAACTGCTGGTTCAATTCGGCCAACCGGATCTGATCCCGATCCATCTCGCCCGCCATCGCCTCGATCAGGTCCTCCAGCCGGGCCAGGTCGATCCGGCCGAGGCGGGCCGCGGCCTGTTCGGCGGCGAGCCCTTCGAGCACCGAACGCACCCGGTAGATGTCGCGCAGTTCGTCCGCGCTGACCTCGACGACCAGGTACCCCTGATGCGGAATCTCGCGGATCAGCCCTTCGGCCTCAAGCCGACGCAGCCCGTCCCGCACCGGCGTACGGCTCATTCCCAGGTCCTGGGCCAGCGACGCCTCGCGGATGCGCGAGCCGGGGGCCAGGACACCCTGATTGAGCATGTCGCGGATCCGCAGCACGGCCTCGTCACTGAGCCGGCCGCCCATCTCGGCCGTCATGGCGCGCCCCCCTCGAGGGTCATGGCGAATCACGGCGCGGGTCACGAACCGGCCAGCAGCGCGGTGAGCCGGCTCAGATCCGGCTGCTGCTCGAGCGTGCCGATCAGCTCTGCTAGTTCGGCGACGGCGGGCTCGGCCAGCACGGTCCGGGCCAGGCGCTCGTATTTGTATTCGGTGTCGGCCCGGGTCATCGGATCGCGCGAGCTGCCGTGCGCGAAGTCGCGGCTGTCCTCGATGGTGGTGCCGTCGCGGCGCGTCACCACGATCCGGGTCGCGTGCCGAGCGGTGTCGCCGCGCGCGTCGGTGGCCGGATCGACCATGACGTTCACGCGACGCGAAAACTCGAGCAGCGCCGGATCATTGACCCGTTCTTCGGTGAACTGGTCGACGAAGGCGTCGCCATCGGTGAGCGTCGCCGCCGCGATGTAGGGCAGGTTCATCTGCGCCGTGGTGACGCTGCCCGGCACGTAGGTCCAGCCCACGTGCTTGACGGTCGCGGTCGAGACGAATACATCGATCCGCTCGACGTCGGACGGACGCAGCTGGTCCTTTTCGCGCATCGATCTCATCAGGTCGATCGTCGGGTGGCAGCTGCCGTTGCACGAGTAGGGCTTGAAGCCGACGTCACGCGTGTGCCAGGTCGAACCCAGTCCGTCGGTCAACGGCGCCGGATCGAAGCGCGGCGAGAAGGTCGAGCCGTACCCGCCGTACTCGGCCTCGAACAGGTCGGCGATGCCGAGATAGCCCCGCGCCGCCAGCAGCGCGGCGTACAGACCACTCTGCGCGGCCCGTCCCGCATGCAGCCGCTTGACCATCGATTCGTACTGGGCGGCCATCAGCCCGGAGGCCATCGAGCCGGCCGACCCGAGCGCGTTGCGCTGCTGCTCACCGTCCAGCTTCAGGATCGAGCCGGCTGCGGCGGCCGCACCGAGGCAGCCGTGCGTGCCGGTCGGGTGCCAGCCGGCGATCAGATGCGCCGCGCCCATGGTCATGCCGACGCGGGCGGCGACCTCGTAGCCGGCGATCAGCGCCACGACCAGGTCGGCGCCGGTCGTCGTCGGGCCGGCCGCGGCGAACGCGGCCGGCGCGACAACCGAACCAGGATGCACGATCGACCGGGCGTGCAGATCATCGAGTTCGAAGGCGTGCACCGCGCTGCCGTTGAGCAGCGCGGCATTCGGGGCCGACAGCTGGTCGGCGCTGCCCCAGACCGGCACCGGGCCGGCCGTATCGATCGCCAGCAGCGTCTCGCGGACGATGCGCGTCCACGGCAGGGTCGAGCCGTACAGTCCGCAGCCGACCGTGTCGAGCAGGCAGAGCTTGATGTGTTCGATCACGTCAGCCGGGATATCGTCGATCCGCAAGCCGGCCGCGAAGTTCCCCAACTCGAGGCTGGACGACGGCGTCGCGGTGTGGGTCATATTTGTATACTTTGGATCCACCGAGTACAGAAGTCAATGTGTCCTCGGTCCGGACCCTGGGGGTTGGCGATCAGCGACAGCAGCTACGAGGTCTTCGCCGTCGAGTACGGTCTGCGCACCGCGGCGGTCAGCGAGCTCTATCTCAACCACCACTTCTACGGTGAGCCCGACGAAGAGGTGCCGTTCGGCTACTTCTTCTGGATCGCCCGCAACGCCGAACGCACCATCGTCATCGACTGCGGTTACAGCCCGGCGGCGGCCGCGCGGCGCAACCGCCCCATGGCGATCACCCCGGTGGCGGCCCTGAGTCTTTTCGGCATCCAGGCCGCGAGCGTCGATCAGTTGATCCTGAGCCACGGTCACTACGACCACATCGGCAACGTGGCCGAGTTCGGCTCGGCCGAACTGGTCATCGCCCGCAGCGAGCTCGATTTCTGGACCGGTCCCTTCGGCCGGCGCGGCCAGGTCGGCGCGTACACCGAGCCCGACGGGATCGCGACGATCCTCGGCGCCGGCGACCGGCTCACCCTGGTCGAGGGGCAATACAGCCCGGCACCGGGCATCGAGATCATCGAGGTCGGCGGCCACACGGTCGGTCAGACCGTCATCGTGATCTCGACCGCCACCGGATCGGCTGTAGTGGCCTCGGACGCGGTGCATCTGTTCGGCGAGGTCGAGCTGGACCGTCCGTTCGGCAGTGGACTGGACGTGGTCGGCATGTACCGGGTCTATGACCAGCTGCGTGAGCTCACCTCGGCGCCCGGCAGCCAGCCTCGTGGCCGGCCACGACCACGCGGTCATGAATCGGTTCACTGCGTGCGCGGGAGATCTGGCCGGCATCGCCGTTCAGATCGGCTGACCGTCCAAACCAGGTGGTCTATTCGGGCTTCGTGGTCGCCTTCGCCTCGACCGTCTTGATCACCGACGTGTGATAGAGATCGGCGTAGCCACCATCGACCGTCGCCTGCAATAATGCCTGCGCGGTGGCGCCCATCGAGGTGGTCACACCGACCTCGGCGGCCCAATCAAGCGCGTACGTCACATCTTTGAGCATGTAGGTCGCCGAGAACGCCTTCTCGGGGTGCACGTCGGGCACCAGATTCTTTTTGCCCATCGCCTCGAGCGCGAAGCTGCCGGCCGAGCTACCGCCCAGCACCTCGAAGAGCAGGTCGTCGGCGACCAGGTTCGAGGCGCGGGCGATCGTGAGCGCCTCAGCCAACGCGGACACGGTCTCGAAGACGATCAGATTGTTGAGCACTTTGACCAATGCACCGGCACCGGACGGTCCGCAGAGGGTGACGTCGGTGCCCATGCAGTGCAACAGCGGCAGCACCTGCTCGAAGGCGGCCGAGTCGGAGGCGCCGACCATGATCGCCAGCGTGCCGTCGATCGCGGCCTGGCGCGTGCGGGCCACCGGCGCGTCGAGGTAACTAGCCCCGACCGCTGCGAACTCCTCAGCGAGCTGGCGCACCAACGGCACCGGCGAGGTGCCCATGTCGACGACGACCTGACCCGGCCGCGCATTCCGTAATAGACCATCGGCGTCCTGGGTGACCGCAATCAGCGCACGGTGGCTGGGCAGCGACAAGAAGACGACGTCGCACTGCGCGCCTACGTCGGCGACTGAAGTAGCCGCCTGAGCACCCATCGTCACCAAATCGGCCACCTTGGAATCGTCCAGGTCGAAAACGACCACCGGACGACCGGACTTGCGGACCAGGTTTGCGCTCTGGGCTGCTCCCATGACACCAAGTCCGATGAACCCGATGGGTGTGGCCGTGGTCATTTTCCCGTCCTATCGTTGAGGTAGCTGAACAGTTCGATCGAGTCGGTATTCGGGTGCGCGGTGACATAATCGGCCCATACCGAGCCGACGACGCTCGCCACCGCGACCGACGTTCCCACGTGGGATGCCTCGGCCAGGAACAGGGCGACGTCCTTGGCGATGATCTCGCCCGGCGCACCGGGCACCGACGATCTTCTGCAGAACGCCCTGCGGAAACTTCTCCAGGCTGGCCGACGTCCGTCCGGTCGAGACGTTGAGGATGTCGAGCATCTGGGCGAGATCAAGGCCCGCATGGATGCCGAATGCGATGGCCTCACTCGTGATCGCGAACGACGTGGCGTTGATGACGTTGTTGGCCAGCTTCATCGCCTGCCCAAGGCCGGGGCGGTCGCCCAACTCGAAGACGTGGGCACTGATCAGCTCGAAGAATGGTCTCGCTCGCGCAATGTGGCCCGCCCGTCCGGCCGCCATGACTGTCAACGCCGCGGCCCAGGCCTTCGCCGCCAGACCGCTGACCGGCGCATCAAGGTAGCCGACGCCCGCCTCCTCGGCGATCGCTGCACAGGTCTGCGCGGTCTCGATCCCGATCGTCGACAGCTCGATGATCAGCCTCGATTGCGGATCAGGCAGCCGGGCCAGGGTCGCGACGACCTCGATGCTGACCTTCGGGCTCGGCAGGCACAGGATCGTTACCGGCGTCGCCGCCGCAACCGCTTCCACACTGGCGAGCGTCGCCACGTTATGAACGAGGTGACCGGCGGGTCGTTGCGGGTCGAACCCGGCCACCGACAGGGTCTTGGCGAGATTCGCCGCCACCGGCAGGCCGAGCCCGCCCAGTCCGAGCACTCCGACGTCGGCTGCGTTGCTGCTCATTCGGTGGCATCCTTCGTCGGATCATCGGTCTGGTTCGCCGACGGGGAGCGGTTCCGCTTCGATCACGTTCGGCACCACCACGTCGGGAGCCGCGCCGTCCGACATTGCCAGCTCCCATAGGTAGTCGTTGTACGAGTCGTGATAGCTGTTGTCGCGCGCTTGCGGGCGGGGATCACTGCGCCTCAACCCAGTGGTCATTTTTCCGACGCCGAGCGAGCGGCCGTACCGGTCGGCCATCCGAGCGGCGCGCTCCCACTCCTCGGCCGTGGGCTGGCCGCTGACCGCGAGCGCCCCGCTGTCTCGTCGCGCGAGCGCACCGGCGGCACCGGCGGCACCGGCTGGCAACCCCAGCGGTTCGGACCCACTTGCTAGCGCCGGCGCGTCCTCAGTGAAGTCCTCGCGGCTGGGATCGATGCCCAGGAAGTGCTTCTGCGCCTCGCGCACCTCGTGGCGGGCGATCAGGAACGGCGCCGCCAGGGCCAGCAGCGCAAACAAATACCACTGGATCACGTAGGCCAGGTGTTGGGGTTCGACAGCACCGCCCGCCGGATTGGACAGATCGGGTGCGGGCAGCACGGTGAGCCCGTCCGTCCCGGCCTGGTCGGCGCTCGAGGGTCAGGTAGGCGTTGAACACCGGTGCGTCGAGCCGGGTCGACTGCTCGCGCGGATTGACCGACTCGATCTCGTTGTCGGTGAGTTCACTGGCCCCGTCGTTGGTGCTCGATCCCGTTTGCAGCCGACCGGTGACCTGCACCGGGCCGGTCGGGGCCACCGCGATCGTGGTCGGCGGCACCTCCTTGCCGCCGTCGGGCACGAAACCCCGAACGACCAGCAGGATGCCGTCGGCGGTGCGCAGCGGATCGAGCACGTAGTAGCCGCTGTGAGCAAGCACGGACTGGTCACGCACCAACTGCTGCACACCCGGGACGTAGGTGCCCGACACGGTCACGGTGCGATACCGGATCGCCTCGCGGGTCGGTGTCGGACCGTGGCCGACCAACGGGACGAGAGCGGTGGTCAGCGGGACGGTCGCCGCGTGGGCGTTCGCGTCGATGAGCCGGTTGGTGCGGGCCGTCTGCTCATAGCGCGAGATCTGCCAGGTGCCGGCGACCACGCAGCCGGCGGCCACGACCACCATGAGCGCAGCGAGGGCCGCGTAACGCCGCTGTCGCAGCGTCCACCAGGCCGTGCTAATAGCTCCGCGCACTTAATCAGGCTACGCACCGCCCGGCCTAGGCCAGGGCTTGACCCCAGCGGGCGACCGTGGCGGCATCCGGACATTCGGTGCCATGGACGAAGACCGCGTCGACGATCTTGCGGCGCGCATCGAGCATTGCCTTCATCTCGGCGATGTCGTCGATCGCGTTGAAGGATGCCGTCGTCGTGATCTCGCTGATGTCACGGCCGACCTCGTCACAGTGGCGGGCGAGCACGTCGCGCTTGTGCGCAAGCATCTCGGGGTCACCGAAGAAGTTGCAGGCGTCGGCGTACTTCGCGACCGTACGCAGGGTGCGGCGCTCACCGCCGCCGGCGATCATGATCGGGATCGGGTTCTGCACCGGCCGCGGCGAGTTGATGGCCTCAGCGATCGAGTAGTACTGCCCGCTGAAGCTCGGTGCGGGTTCGGTCAGCATCGCCTTGATGATCTGCACCGCCTCTTCCAGCCGGTCCTGCCGCTCGGCGATCCCCGGAAAGTCGATGCCGTAGGCGGCGTGCTCGCTGGTGTCCCAGGCCGCGCCGATGCCGAGCACCGCCCGTCCCTTCGAAATCACGTCGACCGTCGTGATGGTCTTGGCCAACAGGGACGGGCTGCGGAAGGTGACCGGTGAGACCAGCGCCCCGATGTGGGCGCGTTTGGTGACGACGCTCAGCGCGCCGAGCATCGTGTAGGCCTCGAGCATCGGCTCGAGCGGACCCTTGCCGCCGGCGTTGTTCTGATGCGCATGGTCGGCGAGCCAGATCACATCGAAGCCGTTGTCCTCGGCCGACTGGGAGACCTCGAACAACTGATCCACCATCGATTGGGTCGGCGTCGCCGGGTAGCTGATGTTCGAGAACTGGAAACCGAGCCGGAAGATTGCCATCCGTCGACCCTAGCCGCGCTTTTCGAGTCGCGAATCATTCGGTCGGCATACTCGGGGTCATGATGATCGGCGCCGGCCTGGACGACATGCTCGAGCTGGGTTGGGAGGACTGGCGCGAATCGGCGCGCGAGGCTGCGCGGTTGGGCTTCGAGAGCCTCTGGACGCGCGGCCAGGTGCCGGACGCTTACCGGATCTGCGCCGACTGGGCGCGCGACACGTCGCTGCTCACCGGTATCTCGGTGGTTCCCGCCGGGCGGTTGCCCTCCCCGGCCGACGCTGCGGCGCCGGCGCTCGATCTGGCCCGCGAGACCGGCGGACGGTTCATCCTGGGGATTGGCACCGGTGGCGCCGGGCCGGCGTTCTGGGCCGAGCGGGGGCGTCCCGACCGTCCGATCGCATTCATGCGCGAGTCACTGAATCAGCTGCGCGAACTGCTGGCGCCCTCCGTCGACCCGGTGCCGTTGTACCTGGCCGCGCTCGGTCCGCAGATGGTCCGGCTGGCCGGCGAACTGGCCGACGGGGTGCTCCTCAATTGGGCCACGCCGGACCGGGTCGCAGTGAGTCGATCGCTGCTCGCCGAGGGGGCGGCTCGGGTCGGCCGTCCGGTTGACGCGGTCTCGGTCACCTCCTACATCCGGGTCTGCGTCGATGACGATGTCGACCTGGCCCGACGGGCGTACGGCGCTCAGCTCCTGAGTTACGCGTTGAGCCGACCCGGATCGCCGACGACGGTCGGATACCGCGGGCTGTTCGGCCAGATGGGGTTCGATGACGTGTTGCGCGATCTCGAAGCGCGCCGCGATGGCGGTGCATCGACGGCGCAGGTGATCGATGCGGCGCCCGACGAGCTGTTCAAGTCGGTGGGCTACTACGGCCCGGCGTCAGGCGCGGCGGCGGCCTACGCGCGGTTGACCGAAGGACTCGATCACACCATCGTGCGGGTGATCCTGGCCCGGCCGGGACTCGATGCGGTCATCCAGACGCTGTCCGCGCTCACACCGACGGCGATCCGCGCGGCCGGCTGACGAGCCGTGGACGCCGTCGTTTGGTGCTTGCGGCCGAGGTAGCGTCCGACGACGATGCCGAGCGGCAACTGCGCGGCCAGCCAGACCCCGACGATCATGACAACGATCACGTCGGTCTGATCGACCGCGGCCGACGGCACTTGAGGATCTGTCCGGATCGGTGGGCTGATCAGCTGGCGCGATGGCTTCCGCGTCGGTTTGGGCGCCCAACCGTCGGTTGCGACGTCACCGTGCCAAAACTGAGCGCGTGCGCCGGCGGTGGCAGCGCGAATCCCAACCCGGCCGCAATCGCGGTCGTGGCCGCGGCGATTTCGGCGGCGGCCGTCCGGGCGGCCTTCAATGAGCCACCGTAGGGATCGGCGATGTCGTCGTTCACCACCGCCTCACCCTGTCCGCGGCGGGCGGCCACAGCGGCGACCCGGGCCCGCAACTCAGTCACCGTAGGCACCGGACCGGCCACCGACGGCAATTGCGGCGGCAGGGTCGCCAGCCGACCGAACTCTCGCAGGGTGAACGCCTTCGTCAGCAGCAGCGGCTCCGCCGCCAGCACGATGCCGCGGTGCGCGAGGGTCGCGGTCAGGATCAGGTCAGCCGCGCCGAGCAACCGCAGGTCTAGGCGCCGGGCCCGGTGACCGTCCGGCTCGATCCCGAGCTCGCGCAGCGCGATGGCCGAATCGTGGTCGATCGGCCGTCCAGTGAGCCCGTGCGTCCCGGCGCTGGTCACGACGACATCGGCGCCCGCCGGAACCACCGCGCGCAGCATCCGTTCACCGAGGGGGGAGCGGCAGATGTTCCCGGTGCAGATGACCAGGACCGTGAACGCCACCCCGGGATAGTGCCACAAAGTGCTGTTCGTCTAACCGCGTTCGTTTCGAGCCGGCCAACTGGTGGGTTCGGTGATGGCCGGTACGGTTGAGGCATGACCGGGGTTGTGCGCAAGATTCGGGTCGTCGGCGACCCGGTCCTCGAGAAGGTGTGCCGTCCGGTTACCGAGTTCGACGACGAGTTGTCGGCCCTGATCGATGACATGTTCGCGTCGATGTACATCGCGGACGGCGTCGGGTTGGCCGCTCCGCAGATCGGCAGTGATCTGGCCGTCTTCGTCTATGACTGCTGGGACGCGGCGGGTGAACAGCACAAGGGCCACATCGTCAATCCGTCGGTTGTGTCAACCGGTGGCCCGATCGAGGTCGACGACGAAGGCTGCCTCTCGGTGCCGGGTCCCTTTCACGAACTCGAACGTCCGACCGAGGCGACGGTGCGCGGCGTCGACCGCACGGGTGAACCGGTCGAGGTCAGCGGCACCGGTTTCTTCGCGCGTTGTCTGCTGCACGAAACCGACCACCTGCGCGGGGTGCTGTACATCGACCATCTACCGCGCAACCGCCGGCGCCGCGTCCTGCGCGAGATGGAACCCTTCGAGTGGAACGCACCCGCCCCCTAACCCCCGCTTTTGGCGGATCGCCGGTCTATCTGACCGTCACCCCGCCAAAAGTGAGGTGATCGCGCCGATGACGTATTCGGGACGGTCGGCAAGATCTGACCACGTGAACCGGAGCACCCGCCAACCCGCCCCGCTGAGCCGGTTCTGCCTGGTGCGGTCGGATTGAAAAGCATCCGCACTCGAGTGATAGCGGTAGCCGTCAACCTCAACCGCCACGCGCTGCGCTGGAAACGCCACGTCGATTGAATAGCGACGCCCACCGATAACCACGTCGAAGTTCGATTGCCAGCCGCTGATCCCGTATCTCGCCAGTAGCCGATGGAGCCGTCGCTCCGCCTCCGAGTGGGCGCCATCGCCGAGGCCTGACAGCAAACCGTGAAGCTGGCGGTTTCCCCATCGACCGGGCTGATTCTCAAGCCGACTTCTGATATCGAACTCGTGCAGCCAATCTTGTTGCTTGGCTCGATCGGCCAGGACGCGCGCATCCGGAAGAGGGAGCCAGCCGAGGCAGTCGAGCAGAGTTTCGGTGCGGGTGGTGACCAGTAGGCCTCGAAGCTCGGTGACGGCCGTCGGATTCAGGAGCACTCGATGCACGCGTACGCCCGTCGGCCAGTCGAGGCGACGGCGATCGAAGCGAGTTATGTGCAGTCTTACGTCAGTCAGAACCGGAAGGCCCCACAGAGCGGCGGCGGTCGAGTAACTGAGCGGCGATCGGGTGGCGAGGATCAGGCGCCAGACGTCCGACGCGGGTCCATCCGGCGCACCCGGCGCGCGATAAACGCCCGGGCTCAACGTGCCTATCAGGTGACCGCGTCGCACCATCGAATCGATCGACGCCTCGCTATACCCGATTGCCATCATCTGACGCCGTCCGACCACGCCGCCCTGGCGACGCGCTACCAGGGCCCAGTCCATACGACGCAGACTGCCGCAAAGCGCTCGAATCTGGATTCCGTCGTCCACAGGCCCGCTTTTGGCGGCCGGACGGTCCATATGACCGGAATTCCGCCAAAAGCGTGGTACTAGAGCAGTAGTTCGGCGATCTGCACCGCGTTCAGCGCGGCACCCTTGCGCAGGTTGTCGTTGCTGACGAACATGGCCAGCCCGCGGCCACCGGGCACACCCTCGTCGTGGCGGATCCGGCCGACGAAGGACGGGTCGGCGCCGGCGGCCTGGAGAGGCGTCGGGATCTCGGACAGCTCGACGCCGGCCGCGGACGCCAGCAGCTCGGTCGCGCGGGCCACCGACAGCGGCCGGGCGAACTCCGCGTTGATCGACAGTGAGTGGCCGGTGAACACCGGGACGCGCACGCAGGTGCCCGACACCAGCAGCTCCGGAATCCCTAGGATCTTGCGGGACTCGTTGCGAAGCTTCTTCTCCTCGTCCGTCTCGAAGGCACCGTCGTCAACCAGCGAACCGGCCCACGGCAACACGTTGAACGCAATGGGACGGACGTACTTCACCGGCTCGGGGAAGGTCACCGCGTGACCGTCGCGCGTCAGGCCGGCTGCGCCGTCGAAGGTCTCGCGGATCTGCTTGTCGAGTTCGTCGACGCCCGCCAGCCCGGATCCGGACACGGCCTGGTACGTCGACACGATCAGTCGGGTGAGCCCGGCCTCGAGGTGCAGCGGCATGAGCACCGGCATCGCGGCCATCGTCGTGCAGTTCGGGTTCGCGATGATGCCCTTGCGGGCATTCGCGATCTCGGCGCCGTTGACCTCAGCGACGATCAGCGGCACATCGGGATCCATCCGCCAGGCCGACGAGTTGTCGATGACCATCGCCCCGGCCTCGGCGAACCGCGGTGCGAGCTCACGCGACCCGGCGCCGCCCGCTGAGAAGAGCGCGACGTCGAGCCCACGCGGATCAGCCCGGGCGGCATCCTCGACGCGGACGTCCACCCCGTCCCAGTCGATGAATGAACCAGCCGAGCGAGCCGAGGAGAAGAACCGGATCGAGTCGATCGGGAACCGGCGCTCGGCCAGAATGGCCCGCATCACGCCACCCACCTGACCGGTCGCGCCGACCACACCAACCCTCATCGCCCGGTCCCCCCGTACACGACGGCCTGCTCGTCGGCGGTGCCCAACTCGAATGCATCGTGGACGGCCCGCACGGCCGAGTCGAGATCGCTGTCGCGGCAGATCACCGAGATCCGGATCTCGGAGGTCGAGATCATCTCGACGTTGATGCCGGCTTCGGCCAGGGCGGAGAAGAAGGACGCCGACACACCCGGGTGCGAGCGCATGCCCGCCCCGATCAGCGACAGCTTGCCGATGTGATCATCGAAGAGCAGTTCCTCGTACCCGATCGAGTCGCGGACCCGGGTCAGCGCGGACAGCGCCAGCGCACCGTCCGCCTTCGGCAGCGTGAACGACAGGTCGGTACGCCCGGTGCCCCGCGTCGACACGTTCTGCACGATCATGTCGAGGTTGATCTCGGCACCGGCCAGCTCACCGAAGATCTTGGCGGCCGAACCCGGCTTATCGGGAACCCCGACGACCGTGACCTTGGCCTCGGAGCGGTCGTGCGCGACCCCGCTGATAATCGCCTGTTCCACTGACTGATCCTCCATCGATCCAGCAACGATCGTGCCGGGCTTGGTCGAAAACGACGAACGGACGTGAA
Organism: uncultured Actinomycetes bacterium; assembly: GCA_963730855.1. GTDB lineage: Bacteria > Actinomycetota > Actinomycetes > Mycobacteriales > Jatrophihabitantaceae > CAVSTK01. The sequence goes on along the minus strand of CAVSTK010000004.1, from coordinate 10,277 downwards.
TCGGCACGTTGTACCGGCGGCCGTACTCGACGCTGCGTAGATGCAGGATCTTGGCGCCGCAGGCAGCCAGCTCGAGCATCTCTTCGTAGGTGACGCGGTCGAGGCGGCGGGCGTTGGCCACGATCCGCGGGTCGGCGGTGTAGACGCCATCGACGTCGGTGTAGATCTCGCATACATCGGCGCCCAGGGCGGCGGCCAGGGCGACCGCGGTGGTGTCGGAACCACCCCGGCCGAGGGTGGTGATGTCCTTGGTATCGGGGCTGACGCCCTGGAAACCGGCCACGATCGCCACGTTGCCCTCGGCGACGCTGTCGACGATGCGGCCCGGCGTGATGTTGACGATCCGGGCCCGGCCGTGCGACGACGTGGTCAGGACACCCGCCTGCGAACCGGTGAACGACTCGGCCTTGCCGCCGAGTGAGTTGACCGCGATCGCCAGCAGCGCCATCGAGATCCGCTCGCCGGCGGTGAGCAGCATGTCGAACTCACGTCCGGAGGGCACCGGGGTGATCTGCTCGGCCAGCTCGATCAACTCATCGGTGGTGTCGCCCATGGCCGAGACCACGACGACCACGTCGTTGCCGGCCCGCTTGGTGTCGACGATGCGCTCAGCGACCCGCTTGATCCGCTCGGCATCGGCGACGGATGAGCCGCCGTACTTCTGCACGACGAGCCCCACTGTATTTCCTCACGATCATGTCGACGCCCCGCTGGCCGTTGACCAGACTACCGGCGCCGCCCAAATCGATTCCGCTTTTGGCGGCCGACCGGTCTATCTGACCGGCGAACCGCCAAAAGCGGGGGGTTACACAGACGCGGCGAACGCGGCATCCAGGATGTCGAGGCCCTCGTTCAGCAGCGCATCATCGATCACCAACGGCGGCAGGAAGCGCAGCACATTGCCGTTGGTGCCCGCGGTCAACGTGATCAGGCCCTCGCGGTGGCAGGCGGCACTGATCGCCGAGGTCAGCGACGCATTGGGCGCCGAGGAACCGCCGCCCGCAACCAACTCGACGGCCAGCATCGCGCCCCGTCCGCGCACATCACCGATCACGTCGTACTTGTCGGCTAGCGAGCGAAGTCGCGGCACCATCACCGATTCGATCCGCCGGGCCGCCCCGGCCAGATCGAGCGACTGCATCGTCGAAATGGCGCCCAGCGCCGCCGCGCAGGCCACCGGATTGCCGCCGTACGTACCGCCCAGGCCCCCGACGTGCACCGCGTCCATCATCTCGGCGCGTCCAGTCACCCCGGCCAGCGGCAGCCCGCCGGCGATGCCCTTGGCCGTACAGATCAGATCCGGCACGACGCCGTCGTGGTCACACGCGAACCACGAACCCGTCCGACAGAACCCGGTCTGGATCTCGTCGGCGATCAGCACGATGCCGTTGGACGTGCACCACTCGGCGAGAGACGTCAGGAACCCGTCCGGCGGCACGACAAAGCCGCCCTCACCCTGGATCGGCTCGATGATCACCGCAGCGACGTTCGACTCGCCGACCTGCGCGTGGATCTGCGCGGTGATGACGTCGAAGGCATCGCTCGCGCAGGCCGACGGACCACCCGGCCAGCGGTACGGATACGCCATCGGCGCTCGGTAGATCTCGCCGGCGAATGGGCCGAAACCGTCCTTGTACGGCATGTTCTTCGCGGTGAGCGCCATGGTCAGGTTGGTGCGCCCGTGATACGCGTGGTCGAAGGCGACGATCGCCGACCGACCGGTGGCATGCCGGGCAATTTTCACGGCGTTCTCGACCGCTTCCGCGCCCGAGTTGAACAACGCTGACTTCTTCGCGTGATCGCCGGGCGTCAGCGCATTGAGTTGTTCACACACCTCTACATAGCCGGAGTAGGGCGTCACCATGAAGCAGGTGTGCGTGAACGCCTCGACCTGTGCCTGCACGGCCGCCACCACGGCCGGAGAAGAATTGCCCACCGAGGTGACCGCGATCCCGGACCCGAAGTCGATCAGCTGGTTGCCGTCGACGTCCACCACGATGGCGCCGCCGGCCTCGACCACGTAGATCGGCAGGGTGACCCCGACGCCCGCGGCGACCGCTGCGGCCTTGCGTTCGTGCAGCGCGATCGACGCCGGACCCGGAATGGACGTGCGCAACAACCGATGCTGCGGGACCTCTGCCATACCGATCTCCCTTCCGACGGGCGCCGGGACCAAACGGACGCCGGGACTATGCGGTGTCGATCACCGCAATGACGTCGCCCTCGCTGATCGAGTCGCCGGTGGCGACCGATATCTCACTGACCACTCCGGTGACCTCGGCGAGCACCGGGATCTCCATCTTCATCGACTCCAGGATGACCAGGGTGTCGAGCGGGCCGACCTGATCGCCCTTCGACACGAGCACCGGCCCGACCGTGGCGACCAACTCGGCGACGACCGTGTGCAGCATGTCCGACAGCCTAGAGATTTCAGAAGTCAAGCGAATGCATGACGTGCTTGATCCGGGTGTAATCCTCCAGGCCATAGACCGACAGGTCCTTGCCGTACCCCGAGTGCTTGAACCCGCCGTGCGGCATCTCGGCGACCAGCGGAATGTGACAGTTGACCCAGACGCAGCCGAAGTCGAGGCGTCGCGACACCCGCATCGCCCGTCCGTGGTCCTTGGTCCAGACCGACGAGGCCAGCCCGTACTCGACGCCGTTGGCCCAGCGCACCGCCTCGTCCTCGTCGCTGAACTTCTGCACCGTGATCACCGGTCCGAAGATCTCGTCCTGGATCGCCTCGTCGTCCTGACGCAGTTCGCTGACCACGGTCGGCTCCCAGAAGTAGCCCCGCTCGCCGGTCTGCGATCCACCGGCGAGGACGCGCGCGTGGTCGGGCAGCCGCGACAACATGCCGCCGACCCGGTCGAGCTGGTTGGCGTTGTTCAGCGGGCCGTAGAAGGCGTCGGTGTCCGACGGCGGCCCGGTACGGGTCGAGCGCGCCTGGGCCGCCAGCGCGTCGGCGAAGTCGCCTGCGATACCCGGCGCGACGAGCACCCGGGTGGCTGCGGTGCAGTCCTGGCCGGCATTGAAGTAGCCCGCGATCGCGATGTTCTCAGCCGCGTTCTCGATGTCGGCGTCGTCGAACACGATCACCGGCGCCTTGCCGCCGAGCTCGAGGTGGGTGCGCTTCAGATCGTGAGCGGCCGCCTGGGCGACCTCCATCCCGGCCCGGGTCGAACCGGTGATCGAGACCATTGACGGCGTCTTGTGGGCCACGATTGCGCGGCCGGTGTCGCGGTCGCCGCAGACGACGTTGAAGACACCCGGTGGGAAGAATTCGGCCGCTATCTCGGCCATCAGTACCGCCGACACCGGGGTGGTGTCGGACGGCTTGAGCACGACCGTGTTGCCCGCCGCGATCGCCGGCGCGAACTTCCACACCGCCATCATCATCGGGTAATTCCACGGGGCGACCTGACCGATCACGCCGACCGGCTCGCGGCGGACGTAGGAGGTGAAGCCGCTCATGTACTCGCCGGCGCTGCGGCCTTCGAGGACGCGCGCGGCGCCGGCGAAGAAGCGGATCTGATCGATCGCCGGGGGCATCTCTTCCGACGTCGTCAGCGCGATTGGCTTGCCGGTGTTCTCGCATTCCGCGGCGACGATCTCATCCGAGCGGGCCTCGAGGGCGTCGGCAAACTTGAGCAGGGCGCGCTGCCGCTCGGCCGGGGTGGTCTGCCCCCACGTCTCGAACGCACTGGCCGCGGCCGCGTAGGCCCGGTCGACATCCTCGGCGCCGGAGATCGGCGCCGAGCCGAACACCTCGCCGGTGGACGGATCGATCAGATCGGCCCGCCGTCCGTCCACCGTGTCGACGGACTGCACCGGCGATGAAGTTCATGACTGAACGAGGCATGAAAGCACGCTACACGCACTAAGCGAGGCCATCAACGACGAATTCAGTCGCTGATTGAGGACATGACGGCGGATTCCGCAGCCATTCGATCGGTCGACCCATCCCGGCGACGCCGATCAGCTGGCGAGCCGCTCGCGGACCGCGCCCAGTCCGAGTGCGGCCGCCTCGGGCAGCGGCATGTGCAGGTGCGAGTGGGTCGGGTCCGACACGACGCGCGGGTGGCCGACCTCGACCAGCAGCCGCTGCATCGGGACCGTCGACGTCGCGGTGTAGGCGATCAACTCGGTGTAGCCGCAGACGACGGCCGCCCCGGCGAGATGGACGATCAGTTCGCGGCCGATGCCGACACCCTGCCATTCGTCCTCGACCAGGATCCCGATCTCGGCGCTGTCCCGGCCGTGGTTGACGTCGATCCCGGCGATCGCCAGGGCCAGAATGGCCCCGCGCGGGGTGGCGGCCACGAATGCCAACGGCCGCCGGAGCTGGCGCTGCATTGCGGTCACCGACGGCCCACGGCCGCCGACGCGGTACCGGTCGAGCAGGCTGCGGGCCGAGCAGCGGGCGTGCATATTCGCAACCGCCTCGAGGTCACGGGCGACAGCGGGACGGATGACCAGATTTGCCGCGCCGGCCCGGAGCAGCCACGGACGGCGCACCAACGGGATCAGCGAAGCGTGGTGACGCCCTCCGTCGGTGAGGCTCCGGCTGGCCTCGATCGAGGTCGCAAGCGGTCGGTTCGCGGGCAGGCAGGTCGCGGTTCGCGGGTTCATGAAAAGGATCGTGGCAGGGCCGCATTACACCGGCGTGACGTTGCTGGGCCGATTCATTACGGCAACGTGTCGGGAACGGACGGTCATAAACCACCGCGGAGAACGACGTTTAGCCGGCGGCTGAAGCTGGGTAACAGCCGCGCATGACGAGCGAAATGTTGACGAACAGCGCTTGGGCCGACCACAGCAGTGCCGACCCGGCGGCGGTCCGTGCGGAAGCGGAACGAGTGCAGCACGAAGGTGAACGCCTCAGGGCAATCAGGGTGGTGGCGGCCGCCGCGTCCGACGTAAACGACGCCCGCACGCTGCTCGACATGCTCGGCGCCGACCTCGATGAACTGCGGCGCGCAGCGGGCCAGCGAACGGTCGCCGCCTAACCCGGTCAGGGCCGCACGTCGAGGCTCGTTGCCACCGACCACTGACCGGCCAGCTGACGTAACGCTGGCCGGTCAGCGTTACGTCAGCCGCCGTTCGGCTGAAATCAGCTCCAGTTCGTCCGCTCGGATGCGATGCGCGCACCCTCGGCGAGGGTCCGGTACTTCGCCCACATCACCTCGGGGTGCACCCGCTGCATGCCAGCGTTCTGGGCAAAGCCGCAGTCCGTTCCGCCGATGACCCGCTCAGGTCCGAAGAGACCCGCGTAGCGCTCGAGGCGACGGGCAACCAGCTCGGGGTGCTCGACCGTAGTGGTGTGGTGGGTGACCACTCCGGGGATGAGGATCTTGTCGTCGGGCAACTTGGTCGTCTCCCAGACATCCCATTCATGCTCGTGCCGCGGGTTGGCCGCCTCGATCGAGTACGCGCCGGCATTGACCTGCAGCATGTAATTGACCACCTCTGAGAACGGCGCATCCGCGACGTGCGGAACGTGCCAGCTGCCGTAGCAGATGTGATAGCGAACCCGATCCGGCGAGATTCCCTCGAGCGCGTGGTTCAGCGCGTCGACCCGATTCTGGGCCCAGGTCTCCCAGACATCGCGGCCCTGCTCGATCAGGTAGTCGTACATGTTCGCGAAGACGGCGTCGTCGACCTGCAGGATAAACCCGGCGTCGATGACCGCCAGGTACTCGACCCGCAGCGCATCAGCGATGGCGAAGATGTATTCCTCGTCCGTCTTGTAGTACTCGTTGATCCCCTGGTAGGCGGTGCTGGCCGGGGCGACCGAGGTGAAGAACAATTCCGCACCCGAGGCCTGGACGGCCGGGTCGGCCGCGGCCACGGCCAGGTTCGCCAGGTCGCGATCGATCTCGGTGTGGTCGTCGGTGTACTTGATCGGCCCCACGCACACCTCGGCCGGAGCACCGGTCAGCGCCGCGGGCATATCACCGTCGCGGAAGAAGCCCGGGAAACGCTCGCGGTCGCGCCCCAGCCAGACGAGCGGCTTGAGCTGGTCCTTTCGAACCTCGAAGCCGCTGATCCGGTCAAGGACGTACGCCGCCCAACTCGACTTGCCGTACTCACCGTCGTTGACCACATCGAGGCCCGCATCGATCTGCGACTTGATCACGCCAGTGACGTCGGCCGTCAGTTCCTGCTCGTAAGCGTCGGCCTGGCTCGGGTCATCCTTGGCGCGTATGTCGGCGTCGAGCAGACTGGTCGGACGGATGATGCTGCCGACATGCGAGGTGAGGAATCGGCCATCGCTGCGCTTCATTAGTACCTTCCTTCGATGCTGAGGACATGACCTGTCCGCTTCGTTGATGAGTCAATAGGTACGGCATCGAATGTGCAACGGTTGACTGGGGGCGGTGCGCGACGATAGGGCGATGGATGCCGACTTCTTCGCCCAACGGGCCGCGACCTGGGATGAGAAGTTCCCGGACGACGGTCCCCGGTTCGAACGAGCGGTGGCCGAGCTGGCCCCGGTCAGCGGCGCAGTGGCCGTCGACCTCGGCTGCGGCACCGGCCGGGCCCTGCCGTACCTGCGCGCGGCGGTCGGACCCGAGGGCACCGTCGTCGCCCTCGACCTCACGCTCGCGATGCTGACCGAGGCGCGCGACCGGGGCCGGCTGGACGGTCGCGGCGGGGCGGTCCGGGCCGATGCCGCCCGGCTGCCACTAGCCGACGAGTCCTGCGATGCCCTCTTCGCCGCCGGGCTGCTGCATCACCTGGACGACCCGGCCGCGGGGCTGCGCGAGTTCGCCCGCATCGCCCGTCCCCGTGCTCGGCTGGCGTTGTTCCACCCGATCGGACGGACGGCGCTGGCGGCCCGGCACGGTCGCCGGCCCGATCCGCACGACATCCGAGGCGAGGCGCAGCTTCGGGCGGCCCTGGCACGAACGGCTGGCGGTTCGAGGCCATCGACGATGCGTGCCGACCGATACCTGGCGCTGGCCGTCCGCACTGGATGATCCTCCGGCTGACCGCCCCAGCGGACACCGCTAGTTGATGACGAAGAAGTCGGTCAGCCCGGTCAGGTCGAACACCCGTCGGACCTGCGGCTGCAAGTCCTCGAGGATCACCACCTGCTGGGCTGCGTTCGCCCGGCGCTGCACGTGGACGAGCGCGGCGCACGGCCGTCGAGTCCATGAAAGTGACGCCGAACAGGTCGATCCGCAGGGTCGTCGTCGCGTCGGCCAGGCCGAGCTCGCAGCACTCCCGGAACCGATCGGAAGTTGCCACGTCGACCTCACCGGCAACGGCCAGCGCATTCCGCGCACCTGACCGCGTGCGATCCGACCTACCCTCGACACGATTCACGACCTGACCCTCGCCTCCGCAGCCGACTCACGTTCGCACCCTGCTGACCGGGTCGGATCGCCGACCGCTTCGAGGGTTATCGGATGCTCACGCTGGGTACGGTGCCGGCAACGCTTGATAATCGGGGGCTAGTGGCGTGACCGGAACTCATCGCTCGGTGCCAAAACGCTCGGGCCGTCCATTGGCGGTGGCCGCGGCCGTCCTGGCCGTCATCGCGACCGCGGCGGCCATCGTCGGGCTGACGACCGGGCACCGCAGCCACCCGGACCAGGCGGCCGGCGCGTCATCGCAGCGCCGCCACCAGCCAGTCGGTGCTCGCCGCGCCGGTCGAACCGACGGTCGCGTCGTCCTCGACAGATCCGTCGACATCTTCTTCGTCATCTGCGTCCTCGTCATCATCGAGCGATCCGGCCGCGGCCACCGCGCCGCCCGTCCCCGCGACCTACACCGTCAAACCGGGCGACAATCTGAGCATCATCGCCGCCTGGTTCCATCTGCACGGTTACGGCGCCCTGTATGACGCCAACAAGGCGGTGATCGGGGCCAACCCGTCGCTGATCCATCCCGGCAGGTCATCACGATCTCGGCGGCGGGTGTGACCATCAGCTGAGCAGGCTCGGCGTCGGCGATAAACTTCGGGTCCCTAACAATCTTCGGCCTGACGATGGCGGCGCATATGAAGCTCGGTCTGCACATTGGGACGTTCACCTGGGACGGCGGGCCCGACCAAGATGTCGTCCACCCTGGCCGAGCTCGCCACGCTGGCTGAGGATGTCGGCTTCGACAATCTGACCGTCATGGACCACGTCTGGCAGATCGCGATCAACGGCCCCAAGGAATGGGACATGCTCGAGGGTTACACCGCCCTCGGCTACCTGGCCGCGATCACCAAGCGGGTGCGCCTGATGACCCTCGTCACCGGCGTCACGTACCGCTCCCCCGGGCTGCTGGCCAAAGAGGTGACCACTCTCGACGTGCTCTCCAACGGTCGGGCCGCGCTCGGCATCGGCGCCGGGTGGAACGCCGAAGAGGCGGCCGGCCTCGGTCTCGGGTTCGCGCCCCTGGCCCAGCGCTTCGAGATGCTCGAGGAGGCGCTGCAGATCTGCCTGCAGATGTGGTCGGACAACGACGGACCGTACGAGGGCAAGCACTACCAGCTCGAGAGCACGCTGAACGTGCCGCAGTCGATCAAGCGACCGCGTCCGCCGATCATGGTCGCCGGCGGCGGCGAGAAGAAGACGCTGCGGATGGTCGCCCAGTACGCGGACGCCTGCAATATCGGCGTGCAGCCCGGATTCGACGACGAGGCTCCGAAGCACAAGCTCGACGTTCTGCGCCAGCACTGCGCCGACCTCGGTCGGGACTACGACGAGATCAGCAAGACCGCGCTGTACCGGCTCGACCTGGGCGAGAACGGCGAGAATGTCCCGGCGCTGCTGGAAGATCTGCATCGGCTGCACGAGCTCGGGTTCGACGGGGTGCACTCCGGCGTCAAGAACGCCGGATCGCTGACCCCGATCGAGACGATCGGCAAAGAGATCATCCCGGTCATGTCGCAGTGGTGACCGGACTGTCATTTAGTGCACGCGCGCCGCGGGCTGCTCTACTGTCGAGGTATGCGGGTCAAGTTCGTGGTGCAGGAGTCAGTCCGAGACGGTAAGCCCGACGACGTCGGATCGACGGACGCGGTCAGCTGGGACGAAGAGATGGATCGTCGCGACCTGCCTAAACGCGCCGACTCCCTGACCCACGACGGCGCCGCGTTCACCGTCACGCGGGTCACCACCGGCACCTTCGCCGGCGAGACCCACGCGACGCTGCAGGTGCGCCGCACGGACGCAGCATGACGCTACCCGGGCCGGACCCCGACAACTACCCGCCGATCAACCCGTCCGAGCCCGTCCCGGATGATGCCGGACCGCTGCTGCCCGACACCCCCGAGACCCTGCCGCCGGCTCCGGTCGAGCCGATGCCAGGTCCAGACGATCCCGACAGCGTTCCGGTAGCGCCTTAAACGCTGCTCGTCAGGTCGTTGGCATCCGCGTGCGCAGCTCCGGGATGCCGTCCCCCTCGAGGTCGGCCAGGGCGTCCGCGCGCCCGGTCATCGCCAGGACCAGAGAGAGAATCGGGCCTTGGACGGTTGGCCCGGCGCCGTGGCTCCAGGTCGTGTCGGTGGCGACGAGCCGAAAGCCGTCTATCCGTTTCTTGCTGCCGATGAGCAGATTCGAATCCTTATAGAAGTCAGCGACCTGCACGGTCACGGCGGGTGCGGGGGCGTAGGGCAGCCCGAAGGGGCCGGCGGATATCGGCGCCGTGTACGACGATCTCGCCGAGCCACGACTTGACCGGTCCGGGCGGCGAGGTGGTGTCGTTGAGGTGGCGGTTCAGCTCGGACAGTGTCTGTTGGGCGAGCCGGCCGACTCGTTCGCGGAGTCCTTGGCGACCATCGTGTCGAATGAAAAGCCGCTCTTGATGATCTTGACGAAGAACTTCGGCGGCGTCTGCTTCGTCAGGGCGAGCACGTGGCCGAGCATCTGATGCACGCTCCACCCCGGACACAGCGATGGCGTCGACCACTGTTCGGCGCGCAGCCATCCAGGTCTCGACGAGCTGGCGGCGCTCGGCGTGGATGAGTTCCCATGTTTCAGACGGCACGAGGGCAGGTCCTTCCCAGAGGATCGCTGGCCGGACATCAACCAGCAGCGACTATTAGCTAGACGACGATCGGGATGGGGCGAGATCGACAGCCGATGTGGCGCCTGCGGCTCCCGAGGGCGGTCGTCCGTAGGAACCGCGGTCACCCGACCATTACGATCACAAGTGACACGTACAGCCGCACGCTCGGCCGGCCTGGTCGGACGCGGACCACCGAGACACCGGATAGCGCGACTGCACGTGTTGCAGGCCCCGCAAAATGGGGGCCGAAGCTACCGGGCCTTTAGCTC
>CAVSTK010000003.1:0-85031 GCA_963730855.1 uncultured Actinomycetes bacterium | reverse complement strand
CATGGACCGAGCCAGCTTCCAGGGCCGGTCGGCTACTCGTTCTGGAGGTTGAATTCGTTGTTGACCTGCGTGTCGGCTGCTTCGGCGCCGGGCGCATCGGTCGCGCCCGGGGGGAACGGCCACGGGTTGGCCTGGCAGATCTGCCCACTGGGCGTGTTGAGTCCGATCGTCTGCTGCATCATCGCCGGCGCCAGACCGTTCGACAGGCAGCTGTGCGCGTGCAGGTGACCCAGCGCATGGCCGGTCTCGTGGTTGATCATGTACTCCCGGTAGGAAGCGAGGTCGGCGATGTAGGCCGCATCGCCCCGGACCCAGCGCGAGTTGTTTATGACGACCCGATTCACCGTGCTCGAATACTGACCGGCCGCCGCGAAGCACGACGTTTCGATCGGGATGTCGTATCCACACAGGCTGCGCACGGTGATCGAGGAGGTCAGCGTGATGTGGAAGTCCACCGGGCCCGAATCGACCCGCTGCAGTGCCATCTTGCCCCCCGCCGTCCAACTGCGCGGATCGGAGAGCACCGCCTGGACGGTCGCGGCAAAGGCGGTCAGGTCGATTCCGGTGATGCCGTTCTCGGCCTCGATCGTGTAGCGGTGCACGGTGCCCGTGCCGACCACCGGACCCGAGCCCGGGATCACAGTGAACGTGCCGGTCCCCTGCTGGGTGTAGTCGGCGCCGGCCGGCAGCGCGTCGGACTGCAGCACGGTATTGAGCGAGCCGGCGGCCGGATCGTCGGTCTTGAGGGCCTGGCTACCGGTCGCGGTCGGTGGCGCCTTGACGGTGGCCGAGCTTGACGTCGGCGTCTTCGGCGCGACCGCGGCAACGCGCTTATTGCCGTCACCGCCGCTGCCGGAGTTCAACAGGGCAACCACCGAAACGACCACGAGGATGGGCAGGGCGTAGGCCCGCCAGCCGTAGCGCCGCACGAACGTTCGCAGGGTGATGGCCGGACCGGGCCGCTTCACGTCCTGCGCGTCCCGCACGTCCTTCACGTCCTGCGACACCACCCACGCAGCGTCTCACACGACTTTGTGGATCACGCCAACTACGCTCCGCGCCCGGCCGATCGCGCTTCGATCACGCCGATTTGGCAACCCGTTTCGCTGGCGCCGCCTTCTTGGCCGCGGCTTTACGCGCCACGGGACGGGTATTCGCGGCTTTGGTGGTCGACTTGGCGGTCGCTTTGCTCGGCACCGGCTTGCTCGCCTGCTTCTTCGCGGCCGTCGGCTTACTCGCGGTCGGCTTGGCGGCGGTCGGCTTGCTATTGCCGGCCGCGTCGGCCACCTTCTTCGGCGATCCGGTAGTACTCACTCCCGACCGAGCGCTCTTGGCCGCCTCGACCGACGCCCGCAGCGCCGCCATCAGATCGACGACCTCGCCGCCGCCGGATGTGGCCGGCTCGGCCGATTCGACGACCTCATGGCCCTCGACCTTGGCATCGATCACTGCTTGCAGTGCGGCCCGGTACTCATCGGTGTACTGACTCGGATCGAAGTCGCCGGCCATGCTCGCGATCAGCGACTTGGCCATCGTGGCTTCCTGTGGACGGACGGTGATGTCCTCGTTGAGGAAGTTGAAGTCGGCCGCACGCACCTCGTCCGGCCAGATCATCGTCTCGAGGACGATGACGTCCTCGCGGACCCGCAGGACGGCCAGCTGTTCGCGATTGCGCAGGGCCACCTTGACGACGCCGACCATGTCACTGTCCTCGAGCGCCTCCCGCAGCAGCACGTACGGCTTGATCGCGCTCGCCTCGGGTTCGAGGTAATAGGACTTGGCGAAGTAGATCGGATCGATCTGGTCGAGTGGCACGAACTGGAGCACGTCGACGACCCGGGCCGTGGCCAGGGGCAGGTCGGCGAAGTCTTCGTCGGTCAGCACCACCACCTCGCCGTCATCGAGGGCGTAGCCCTTGGCGATGTCGGCGTAGGCGACCTCTTCACCGTCGGCCTCGGCGACTCGCTTGTAGCGGATTCGCGATCCGTCGCTACGGCGAACCTGATGAAAGCTGACGTCCTTCTCTTCGGTCGCCGAGTACATCTTGACCCCGATGCTGACCAGCCCGAAGGACACAGAACCCTTCCAGATCGATCGCATAGCTCTCCTGTAACCGTCGAAGGTCCGCACTAAACGTCTATCGGTCGCCACCCAGTCGCCTACTAGTCCATCATGGCCCAAGATGGAGTCTGTGGCTCCTTCCGGCAGGAACTCCGACCGGGTGACGGTCGACGTCGACGGGCGCAAGCTGACCCTGTCGAACCTCGGCAAAGTGCTGTACCCCGAGCACGGCTTCACCAAGGGTGAGGTGATCGATTACTACACCCACGTGGCTCCGGTGATCCTTCCCCATCTGGTCGGTCGGCCGCTGACGATCAAGCGGTACCCGAACGGTGTCGACGCCGCCTTCTTCTACGAGAAGAACGCCTCACGGGGCACCCCGGACTGGATCCGCACGGTCAGCCTGCCGGTGCCCGGGTCGACCAAGGACCGCGAGCGCATCGACTACATCATCGTCGAGGAGCTGGCGGCCCTGGTGTGGGTCGCGAACCTGGCCGCGCTCGAACTGCACGTGCCGCAGTGGCAGGTCACGGGACGAGACGAACCGCAGACCGATCTGATCGTCTTCGATCTGGATCCGGGCCCCCCGCCACGATCGAGGAATGCCGCGAGGTCGCCCTGGCGCTGAGGGACGTGCTGGTCGCCGACGGCCTCAGCCCCCTGCCCAAGACGTCCGGATCCAAGGGCATGCAGGTCAGCGCGCCGGTCATCGTCGATAACGCCGCGCAGACGTCGGACTACGCCCACGATGTCGCCCAACGACTTGAGAAGGCGCTGCCGAACCTGGCGATCTCACGAATGAGCAAGTCGCTGCGTAGCGGCAAGGTCTTCGTGGACTGGAGTCAGAACAACCCGGCCAAGACGACGGTGGCGCCGTACTCCCTGCGCGCGCGTCCGCAGCCGACCGCGTCCACTCCCCTCACTTGGGACGAGGTCGAGACGGGCGGCTCGCTGGTATTCACCGCGCCGGACGTGCGGGCGCGGGTCGAGGCCAACGGTGACCTCTTTGCCGACGTCCTGTCCGACACGCTGCGCGCCCGCCCACCGCTCGAGCCCCCGGCGGCGTCGAAGGCGCCGCCATCGAAGGACGCCAAGGCCACGAAGCCAGCGAAGCCAGCGAAGCCAACGAAGCCGCCAACGAAGCAGCGGAGCCCTCGGCACTAACCGCCTGTTCGCCGGGAGCTGCTTGTTCGCCAAGAGCACAGTGCCCGTGCGGCCGGTCGGTGCCCCGCTCGGCTACGGTTGAGCGCACTGCAAGCGAATACAAACTGGAGGACCGGCGTGGAGGTCAAGATCGGCGTACTACACACGCCGCGCGAGATCGTGCTCGAGAGCACCCAGACGCCGACCGAGGTCGAGCAGCTCGTCACCGAGACCTTGGACGCGGGCAAAGGCGTGCTGTCCTTGACCGACGAGCGCGGCCGCAAGGTACTCGTCCCGGCCGCTTTGATCGCCTACGTCGAGATCGCCCAGCCCGAGGGCCGTCGGGTCGGCTTCGTCGCCGCCAAGAGCTAGACGCCGCTCGACGGAGGCGCCGAGCGCCTAGTCCAGACCCAGCTCGGTCATCCGGGCCGTGTGCTTGTCGGTGATCCGCGTCGTGAGCGCGCTGATCCCGGCCAGGTCGCCCGCTCCCGACACCAGCAGCCGCGCCAACGCATCGCGTTCGGCCAGCACGTGCTGGGTCTGACTCAGCGCCTCGCCGACCAGCCGCCGTCCCCAGAGCGCCAGCCGGCCCCGCCACTGCGGGCTGGCGGCGATCGCGGCCCGGACCTCGCGGACCGCGAACTCGGCGTTGCCGGTGTCGGCCATGACGGTCCCGATCAGCTCCCGAGTCGGCGCGTCGACGAATTCGGCGATCTCGCGGTAGAAGTCGGCCGCCAAGCCGTCCCCGACGTAGGCCTTGACCAGGCTCTCGAGCCAATTCGACGGGTTGGTCAAGGCGTGAAAACGGTCCAGGGCGGCGACGAAAGGCTCCATTGCCGTATATGGGTCGAATTCGAGTTCGATCAGTCGCTCAGCGAGCGCCTGGAAGTGGCCGAACTCGAGGACCGCGTGTTGCGACAACGCGATCCGGCCCGCCAGTGTCGGAGCCAGGCGGGCATCGTTGGACAGCCGGTCAAAGGCTGATAACTCGCCGTAGGCGAGTCCGCCCAGCAGGTCGCCGATCGCCAGATTCAGGTCGTTGTCGGCCATTGCGGCACAGTAGCGCGGCCTATGTGGGCTGGGACAGCTATATTGACGGTGATCGCAACCGATCAAGGTTGCCCGCCGCCTCTCGAGGTTTCGGCGGTTGCTTCCTTCCTGCGTTGACCGCTGCTATCACAGCGGCGAGGACGTTCCGACTTTGACATCTAGTAGTTCATCCAGCACCGATCAGCCGAGCGGCACGTCCGGCGACGCCCTGAGCGAGGAAACCGCGCTCGAGGAATCTGTGATTGACGAGGCCGTCGCCCCGCTCGCGGCTCGGGCGGCCGTTCGCGAAGAGAGCCCGGCCTTCTCCGACTTCGACATCCGTCCCGGGATCGTCGAGGCACTCGCCGACGTGGGCATCGTCAAGACGTTCGCGATCCAGGAACTCACCCTGCCGATCGCGCTCGCCGGCGGTGACCTCATCGGTCAGGCCCGCACCGGCACCGGCAAGACCCTCGGTTTCGGCGTGCCCATCCTCAACCGCATCGCCCTCGATCGCGGCCCGGGCGCCTCGCCGCAGGCGCTGGTGATCGCACCGACCCGCGAACTGGCGGTCCAGGTGTCGGGTGACCTCAAAGCGGCCGGCTCGAAGATCGGCGTCCGGGTGCTGACGATCTACGGCGGCCGGGCCTACGAGCCCCAGGTCGAGGCCCTCAAGGCCGGCGTCGACGTCGTCGTCGGCACGCCTGGACGATTGCTCGACCTGGCCCAGCAGCGTCACCTGGTGCTCGGCGCCGTCGGCATCCTGGTGCTCGACGAGGCCGACGAAATGCTCGACCTCGGGTTCCTGCCCGACATCGAGAAGTTGATGGCGATGCTGCCCGACAAGCGGCAGACGATGCTGTTCTCGGCCACCATGCCGGGCCCGATCGTCTCGCTCGCGCGGACCTTCCTCAATCAGCCGATCCAGATCCGGGCCGAGTCCGACAGCGATATACCGAGCACCGAACACGTCGAGCAGTTCGCCTACCGTGCGCATGCGCTCGACAAGGTCGAGGTCCTGGCGCGCGTGCTGCAATCGCGCAACCGCGGATTGACGCTCATCTTCACCCGGACGAAGCGATCGGCCGCCAAGATCGCCGACGAACTGACCGACCGCGGTTTCGCGGCCGCGGCCGTCCACGGCGACCTGAGCCAGGGCGCCCGGGAGCAGGCGCTGCGGGCGTTCCGATCCGGCAAGGTCGATGTGCTGGTCGCCACCGACGTCGCCGCCCGGGGCCTGGATGTCGAGGGCATCACCCACGTCATCAATTACCAGGCGCCGGACGACGAGATGACCTACGTCCACCGGATCGGACGGACGGCCCGGGCCGGGGCATCCGGTCGCTCGGTGACCCTCGTGGACTGGGACGACCTGCCGCGCTGGAAGCTGATCTGCGACACGTTGGCGCTGCCGTTGCATGAGCCGCCGGAAACGTACTCGAACTCCAAGCACCTCTTCCTCGAGCTCGACATACCCGACGGCGCGACTGGTCGGTTACCGCGGGCCGAGCGCACGCGCGTCGGTCTGGACGCCGAGGTGCTCGAAGACCTCGGTGGTCGCAAGCCGGCCGGCGATCGCCCGGACCGCGGCCGGTCGGGCGGCGGATCCGGCGGCAGCGGATCCGGCGACGGCGCATCCTCCGGTGGCCGCAACCGCCGTGGTGGTAGCGGCCGCTCCGGATCGAGCTCCGCCAGCTCGGGCACCGCGCCGCGCGGCGATAATCCGAACGGGTCGGGCGAGCGGCGCGAGGCGAGCGCCAAGTCGGGGCGCAACCGTTCGCGTCAGCGCACCCGGGCCGGCAAACCGGCCGGCGAAGCACCCACGGCGTAACTCGCTCACAACCGGTTGCGGCACTATGTCCAGGTGACGATCGACGCGGGCGGCCCGGTCCAAGCGCCGACCCAACCTGTCGAGGCGCCACCGCGTGACCCGTCCGCCGTCGCGCTGGCCGATTACCGCGGCCGGATGCGCCGCCAGACCCGGATCTACATCGCCGTACTGGCGCTGATCACAGTGGCGATCGTCGTGCTCGTGCAGGTCGTCATGCGCACCGGTGAGATCGGCAATGCCACCCTGCGACCGGCGACGTCGACCCTGCCCGCGCCGGCCGGCACCACCACGTCGACCACCCTGGCCCAGGCGTGGCACAGCAACGACGCCACCGCCACCGGCGTGCCGTATGACACCGGGACGGTCGTCACCTACGACTCGCACACGGTCACCGGGCGCAACTACGCAACGGGGGCGGCCATTTGGACCTACACCCGGTCCGATGTCACGACCTGCAACGTGTTCCAGGAGTTTGGCATCACCTTCGCGATCTTCACCGACCGCGACGGGTTCTGCGACGAGGCCGACGCATTCGACACGAGCACCGGAGCCCGCAAGTGGGAGCGCACGCTCGACTCGAACGGCAACACGGTCAACGGGCCCGTGGTGATGACGGCGACGCAGTACACGCTCATGATCGTTGCCCCCAAGTACATCCAAGCGGTCGACCCGGTAAGTGCGATCGACCGGTGGACCTTCATCGATCCCCCCGGCTGCACGAACACCTCGGCCGTCCAGGGAAGTGTCGGAGTGTTGATCAGCCAACACTGCGGTAACGGCAACCACTTGATCCTGCGCGACGCGTACACCTCCGACGACAACGACAACAAGGCCAAGGCCGACTGGAATGTGCTCTCTGACGCGATCCCGGTCAGCGCCGACGGTCTGATCACCGCCCTCGATCCGACCACCGGCCAGTTGATGGTCTATTCCTCCACCGACGGCACAGCGCAGGATTCGCAGATCCTCACTCCACTGCCGGTCACGACTCCGGCGCCGACCATCACCAATGCGGTCACCTCGGTCGGCGAGGTCGTGACGATCAACTCGACCAGCTACGGGCTGGCCACGACCACCGGCGCCCAGCTGTGGACGCTCGCCGGGGCCGGCCGGCTGACCACGCAGAACGCCGACCCGCTGGTCATCAACGCGCAGGGAATCACCGAGATCGACCCATCGACCGGTCGACCGCTCACCTCTTTCGCGATCTCAACGCCACCCGGCGGCTCGGTGGCCTACCGGCTCGGCACTGGGTTCGTGGTGGCGGGCTCATCGACCACGGTGTACCGCTGAGCGCCAGCGCCGACCCGGCCACCCTCACCGGCGAGTGGGCCATTGATCGCACCATGCTCGACCGACTGCTCGGCTTGAGTGGTTCATTCACGGGTATCGCCGTGATCGAGCCCGACGCCGATGGCTACGCCTGGCGAGAGACGGGCACCGTCGCCTGGGACGGTCATGCCGTCCCGGCCTTCCGCAACCTGGCCCTGCGACGGCCGGTCGATCAGTGGTGGATGACCTTCGCCGATGGGCGTCCGTTCCATCCGTGGCAATTGGACGAGCCGGTGTTCCATCCGTGCGTCGCCGACGTCTACCGCGGGGTCATCGCGCGGCCGAGCGACGACGAGTTGCTGATCACCTGGCTGGTCAGCGGCCCGAGCAAGGACCAGCTGATCAAGTCCGTACTCCACCGACAGCGCTCAATCGAACAACGCTCAGCCGAACGCGTCGTCCAGGGCCGACCACGATTGACGATCTAGCGAGGCAAGACGTCCCTCGGGACAGTGCGCCCTGAAGTCGCACCACGAGCAGCCGGGACCAGGGCGCGGCGGGAAGACCTCGTCATTGTGCGCACCGGCTGCGAGCGTGTCAGTTGCCGCGACTATGTCATCGGCGCTCGTCTGCGCGCGGTCGAGGTGACGGGCGAGCGAGGCGTCGGTGTGGTCGTACGAGCTCACCGTGGCTGACGGCAGGTGGTGCAGCTCGACCCGATGACACGGTCGACGCAGCGTGCGCGCCGCGGCCAGTGCATACAGCGCCAGCGCGAGCGAGCCCCGGGCATCGTCGGCGTCCGGAATCCGGCGACCGGTCTTGTAGTCGACGATCACCAGCTCACCGTCGCGATCGTCGATCCGGTCGACCCGGCCGCTCACGGCCAACGTGTCGGTGCGGGTGGCGACGGTCCGCTCGACGCCCACCGGCTCGTCGTCCGGATCAATGGCATCGAGGTAGCGCTCGACCCAGCCGCGCGCCCGGACGCGCCAGGTGGCCGACTGCTCGGCGTCGCGGAACCCATCGTGCTGCCAGTTGCGCTCGACCAGGGTGGCACCCGATGCCGGTGTGCGCTCGGACCGGGGCAGCTGCCACCACCGATGCAGGGCCAGGTGGACGACCGCGCCGAGCGTGTTGTGCGCCCACGGTGCCCCGCGGGCTGGCGTCGGCCGCTCGAGATAGGTCATCCGGTAGCGACGCGGGCAGTCGAAGCTCACTAACCGCGACGGCGTGCAGCTGAACAGACGCTTGGGCATTCCGTCGAACGTGAGCTGCTCGGCGCTAGTCAACCCGGCTCACCAGTTGGCGCCGCCGTCGCCGCCGCCGCCTCCGCCCCAGTCGCCACCACCACCGCCGCCACCACCGCCGCCCCAGTCGCCACCGCCGCTACCCCCGCTGCCCCAATCGCCACCGCCGCCGTTACCGCTGCCCCAATCGGCGCCGCCGTCGTTGCCGTTGCCCTGGTTCTCGCCGGCCTGAAAGCCCGAGTCGAAGCCGTTGTCGTAGCCGCTGCCGTAGCCACCACCACCGAAGCCACCGAACCCGCCGAAGCCGAAACCACCGCCGAGGGCACTGGTCAGCAGCAACGTCTCCCAGAACGGTGTGCCGTACCAACCACCGGGCACCCCGTAGCCGCCGCCGTAGTAGTAGGGCGCGTTGGGCGCGTAGCTCGGGTAGCCCTGATACGTCTGGCCCTGAACGGTGACCGGCCGCTGCTCGTTGAGCTGATCGGTCTCGTCGGTGATCGACGGCAGCGGCGGACCCAGGTCGAGCTTCAGGGCCGCGCGCGCCGTGCGAGCCGCGTAGAGCCCCTGCAGGACGGTCTGTCGCACGCCCAGGACCCGGGCGGCGGTGTTGGCCCGCTGGAGCTGCGCACCGGCCGAGGTGTAGCGCTCGGACGCGTCGGCCATCGCCTGGCGGGCGACCGGATCGTCCTTGGGGTCGATCGAGTTCACCTCGCCCGCCAGCCGGTCGAGGTACGGCTCGATCTGCGCGCGAGCGTCGGCCAGCCGGCGCTGGTTGCGCCGGCGGGAGTAGAAGATCGTCGCACCGCCGCCACCGATCACCACGAGCAGGATGACGAGCAGCCAGATCCACCCGGTGGACGAACCGGAGCTGCTCTTGGCGGTGACGTCGCTACCGGCCGAGCTGCCAGTGCAGCTACCCGCCGCCGGGCCTGACTTGATCAGGCCGGAAAAGTCGGTGATCAGCGCGGTGAGGTCGGGGTGGTCACCGCCCGCCTTGAGCTGGGCCGAGTGGTCATCGACCGCCTGCTGAGCCTCCTTCTGCGCGTACCCGCTGCAGTAACGACTCGACGCGGCTCCGAAGGAGTGTCCGGACACGACGGCGACGACGAGCCCCTGCGCGCCGCTGGGGTCGAGACCTCGGCCGATCTGCACCGCGAGCGCCTCGGTGTCGGTCGTCCCGGACGCCACGATGGCGATCCGCGCGTAGGAGGGCAACTCGGCGGTCACTGTCGCCGTCGAGATCACAGCGGTGGTGTCGCCGACATAGATCGGCGGACTGGCGGCCAACGCGGCTATGGCGGTACTGGCCGTGTCGGCTGAGGCGGCCGGCGCGGTGACGAGGACACCGCCGAGCAGCAGGCCCAGGGCGGTTGCGGCAATGGTTAGTTTTTTCAGGGCGCGCGTTCCTCGACGACTCACCGGTCCACGGTAACTTCCGCTACCGACCGACTGCCGGTGCCGCGACGGCGAGGTCGATCAAACGCTCGTACTGCTCGGGGTCAGTGGTCTCGGCGCCGAGCGGCGTCGTCTTGTTCGTGCCGTGATAGTCCGACGAGCCGGTGCGCAGTAGATCCAGATCGGCGGCCAACGCCCGCAGCTCGGTCCGGTCGACCGGATCCTGATCCGGATGATCGATCTCCAGACCGCCGAGGCCCGCCGCGGCCATAGCCACGATGACCTCGTCGTCCACCACCCGACCCCGCCGGCGGGCCCGGGGATGGGCGAACACCGATACCCCGCCGGCCGCGCGAACGAGGTCGATCGCGGTGAAGATATCGGTGTTCGGCGTGCCGACGTAGTACTTCGACCGGCTCGAGAGCAGCTCGGCGAAGGCTGCATTGACCGTCGGCACGACGCCGGCCTGGACGAGCGCGCGACCGATGTGCGGACGGCCGACCGCGCCGCCGGCCGAGATGGCGGCCACCTGGTCCCAGGTGATGGGTACGTCGTCGGCCACCATCCGTTCGACGATCGCCTCGGCTCGGCCGCGGCGGGCCTCGCGCAGGCGGATCCGCTCGGCGCGCAGGCCGTCATGGTCAGGGTCGAAGAGGTAACCGAGCAGATGCATGCTGATCGGACGGTCAGCCCCGACGTAGACGCAGGAGAACTCGGTGCCGGTGATCAGCGTCATCCCGCCCGGCAACGCCGCTCGGGCGGGATCCCAGCCACCGGTGGTGTCATGGTCGGTGATCGCCAGGATGTCGATCCCGGCGGCGTGCGCCGCGGCGACCAGCTCGGCCGGGGTGTCCGTCCCGTCCGAGGCGTTCGAGTGGGTATGCAGATCGATGCGCACGACCGTCAGCCTACGAGCAGCCAGTCAGTAAACGTTTTCCAACGGCCTCGCCGATCAGCGGCGCGGCGGGATCGTAGGTACCGGCGCAGTGTCGTAATCGGCGTCGGCCGCCAGCTGGTTGTCCTCGGGGTCGACGTCAACGTTCGTGCCGAACAGCAACCCCGACACCTGCTGATAGCGCTGGGCCGGTTGCGGCAGGAAGTCGACCCGGCTCAGCGCCTGCTGCTGGCCGGCCGACTCCAGGATGAATGATCCGTAGTTGAGGACGCGGCCCAGCGGAGTCTGCTGATACGTGAGGTCCGTGACCTTCATCAGCGGCATGATGGCCACGTTTCGGGTCAGGATCCCGCTGATCAGCAACACTCGGCGGTTGGTCACCATGAACCGTTCGATCCGCCAGTCGAGTATTTGCCAGCCGAACCAGCACAGGCTGAAGAACATGAAGCAGAGGGCGATCAGCCGGATGATCTCGAACCGGCCGAGTAGGCCCAGCACGATCAGTGCGCCGACCCAGTAGAGCAGTAGCATGCCGGCGACCTCAGCGAGCGCGGCCCAATGCCGACGGACGCTGAAGATCATCCGTTCGGTACGGAGCAGGTACTGATCCGTCTGCGGGGTGGGCACTTTCGCAGCCATAGCGGGCCTCAGCTGGTCTGGGACTTGTCGCCGGATAGTCGGTTCAGGAACTGCCCCAGCGAATGAGCGATCGAATCGAGGTCATGCCACGCGCCCTGCAGGATCGCGACCGCGCTGTCGGTGTACACAAGGATGTAGAAGACGACGAACGCCACGATCACGTAGCGCCAGAACTTCGACATCAGTGCGGCTCTCCATCGGGGGCAGGCAAATAAGTCTCAACTTTGACTTGATACCGCAGTCCTTAGGGTAAACCGCGCCGCCGCGCCGTCCTAATGTCGATGGGTCCAGACTCACGGCGTGAGAACACCGAACATCCCGTGCGCCGGCGGCATCGTTTTCGACTCAGTTGGGCCGGCCCGCCGACTGCTGCTGATTCGTCGGGCCAATCCGCCCTCAGCCGGCAGCTGGTCCGTCCCCGGCGGCAAGTGCCGGTCCGGCGAACCAGCCGAAGTGGCCTGCGTGCGGGAGGTCGCCGAAGAGACCGGACTGGACGTCCGCGTCCTGTATTACGCCGGACGGGTCGAGCGGGACGGGCCCGAGGGGGTCGTCTTCGACATCGACGACTTCGTCTGCGAGGTCGTCGGCGGGACGTTGTGCGCCGGCGATGATGCCAGCGATGCCCGCTGGGCCAGTCGGACCGAGCTGGACGCTCTCGAGCTGGCCCCGGGCCTGCTGGCGGCCCTGGCCGGCTGGAACGAGCTGCCAAGCTGAGACGCAGCTACGATTTGTCGGTGGATCGTCGAAGTTTCCTGCGTCGCGCCGGCCTGGTGGCCGGTGGCGGTGTCGTGGGCGTGGCTGCGACCGTCGGGGTCGAGCAGAGCCGGATCGATCTGTCGATAAGCACGGCCGGACATGCGGTGGGGGCCGACCGCCCGCCAGGACTGTTGACGACCTCGATCAACTACCGAATTTTGACCAGCCAGCCCAAGATTGCGCTCACGTTCGATGACGGGCCGTCGGAGAAGTACACCGAGCGGGTGCTCGACATCCTCGAGGACAAAGGCGTGCGAGCGACGTTCTTCCTGATCGGTCAGCACGTGCAGGCACTGCCCGCTCTGGCGCAACGGGCCGCGGGTACGCATGAGATCGGAAACCACACCTGGTCGCATCCGAACATGGGCCTCTACGCAGCTCCGGACGCGTCCCGCCAGCTCACTCGGGCGGCTAACGAGATCACCTCGGTGACCGGACGTAAGCCGGCGCTGTTCCGGCCACCGTACGGCGCCTTCTCGGGTGCGACCGCGATGATCGCGACCAGCTTCGGCTACCCGATCATGTTGTGGGACATCGAGTTCAACCAGCACGGCGACTCGGCCGCGTCGAACGTCGACCGTCTCAGCCGGCTGGCCGGGCCCGGCTCGGTGATCCTCGGGCATGACGGCGGCACCCTCAACTGCGAGGTCGTCGTCGCAGCGCTGCCCGCGCTGATCGATCGACTGCGCGGCCGTGGCCTGGAATTCGTCACCGTTTCGGAACTGCTGACGTTGCCGGCGGCGACGAAGACCAACCCGGTCTAGCGACTCAGCTCGCGTTCGGTTCGACGGTGGACCGGCCCAGATCGAGCAGATCCGTCCCCGCTCGGCACCAGAGTTCTTGCAGCGCGGTCGAGCCATGGAGTCGGCTGTAGGCCAACTCGTTCGCCGTAGCGGGAACGACCCGGAAGATCGTCACCTCGCCGGCGGCTGTCGCAACGGCGCCGATGTCAGACGGCACGATCAGGCCACCGACGCACAGCGATGACGCGTCGACCGACCCGCCGAGTTCGACCGTCATCCCCGGCGAATAGACCACTGCCTCGACCACCGGCGCAGCGGCCAGAACGGCCAGCTGCCGCCACAGCTGACCGCCGTCGCCGTACACCTCGACCAGTAGCTCGGCTCGTCGGTCGCTGGCCCCCATCGGAACGCCAGCCATCCCCACGGTGACCATCACCGTCGATCTCCGCGCTCCACCGCCGCGACCGGACCATCTCAACACTTCGATCGGATCGACACCGACGAACGTGACCGAGGCCCGGGCCGGATGCAAGCCGAGCCGATCGACAACGGACCGCTCGACCTCGGCTAGGACACCGCGGGCTGATCGATCGGTCATGTCGCGAAGCTAGCCGATCTTGGACACAGTTGACCGCCCGGAGCTGGCCCTACCGTTCCCCTCTCGGTACCGTCTGAGTCCGACTTGGACGTGCGGCTCGACGACAGATGTCGGGCCCGGTGAACGGGGAACCCGAGTGAAGCCGAAGCGTGTGATCCTCAAACTTGCCATCGACCTGGCGGTCGCGCGCGGCTACAACGGCGGGATGCCACCGCGAGCAGTCTCATCCCGCACCGTCACGCTGGGAATGACCGAGTACAGCATGTACGAGATCCTGTTCAACCACTCGTTCGCACGAGCGCTGTTCGGCGAAGAGCGGTGGAAGGTCGGTGGCGCACCGGATGCGTTCCTGCCCAAGTACAAGATCATGCTGCAAGAGATGGTGCTCGCAGACAACATCTATGACTTTCTAGAAGCGAACCTGCCTGAGACGAGCGACGCCTACTGAGCTCGGTCGAAGCGACGCAGGCATCCTGGCGGTTACCGAAACGACGAGGCGATCTGCGCCTCGACATCGGCGTACGACGACCCGGCCTTGCCCAGCAGCTGGCCGATGCCGTCGAGGGCGTCGGACAGTCCGCGGGCGTGCTGGTCGAACTCGTCGTACAGCGTCTCGAACTGGACGGCGGCGGCGCCCGTCCAGTCGGTGCCGAACAGCGGCGAGAGCTGCGATCGAAGGGTTTGCTGCATCCCGCGAATCTCGCCCGATGATCGCGCGACCCCAGCGCTCATCGTCTGCAGTTGATCCGGAGTTACGCGAAGGGCGCCCATGGGTGGATTCCAATCTCTGAAGTGATGTGACTCGCTCAGCCAACTCCGCAACACGGGCCGCGATAGCCCGTCGGCGCGATCTGTGGATAACTCATCGGTCGTCCACAGATCAAGGAAGCGCGCATCCCGCGTCGCGTTCAGCGAGAAGGCTCGGTCGCATGTTGCTCGAGCTGACCGTCCGCGACCGCGCTGGCTGCGATCGCGACATCGTGATCCGCGCCGATGGGCGCACGACGCTTCGAGCCGTACTGGCAGAACTCGCTCCGCTCGTCCCCGACGCCAGTGACGGGCTCTGGGTCGGCTCCACTCGATTGATGAACGACGATCAGCTCGGTGCCCTAGGACTGCTTCGCGGCGACATCGTCACCGCTGGTTGCGGCAGTGGCCCCGATAGGACCGCCGAACCACTACTACGCCTGCACGTCGTCGGCGGCCCGAGCGCGGGGCGGACGGTTGCGCTGCGCCCGGGCGAGACGATTATCGGTCGCTGCGGTGGCTGCGATCTCGTGCTGACCGATCCGAAGCTGTCCCGTCGCCATCTCGCGATCACCGTCACTCGCAGCGGAGTCACCTTCCGCGATCTCGGTTCGGCCAATGGCGTAGCCCTCGACGGGCGCCCGGCGACGACCGGGTCACTGCCGCTCGGCGCCCACCTTCGCATCGGCGAATCCACACTCTGTCTGGCTCAAGACTCCGATCCCGTGGTCGCAACCCGAACCAGTTCGCAAGGACGCGAGCTGCTCAGCCGCTCGGCGCCAATTTTCGCCGTACCCGTTGCTGGCGGCGTCTTCTCCCCGGAGCCGCTGGCCGAGCGAGGCACCTCGCGAGGAATCATGACGGCGCTGGTGCCGGCCGTCGGCGGGGCCGCGATGGCCTACGTCACCCGCCAACCACTATTTCTGATCATGGCCGTGGCCGGGCCGGCCGCTCTTCTCGGCGAGCGACTATTGGGTGCATGGGGACGGCGACGTCGCCGACAGAGTAGACGTGCAGGTCGGGCGGCGGCAGCGATCGAGTTGGCTCACCGGCTGGGCGCCGAGGTGACTCAACGTCGCTACGCACACCCCGATCCGGCCCAGCTGCTACGAGCGGCCACGATGCGCGCCGATCCCAGCTGGACACGGCGCCGCGGCGGCGACGACTTCCTTGATCTGCGGGTGGGCCTCGCAGATCAACCGTCCTATCTCCGAGTGTCGGGCGGACTGGTTGACCGGCTCAAAACCAGCTCGGCCGGCGCGGTGGCCAGCGTCCCGGTCGCGGTCAACCTTCGCGTCGGCGCGCTCGCAATCTGCGGGCCGCAGTCGATCAGTCGCTCGGTCGCGCGCTGGCTGATCAGCCAGCTGGCCGCGCTGCACTCCCCGGCCGACCTCGAGATCGCACTTGTTCTGGCGCCCGACACAGCCTCGGCCTGGACCTGGGCCCGCTGGCTGCCGCAGCTGCGTAGCCCGGTGGCCGACACCGTCGAACTCGGCGCAGCGCTGGTGCACGATCTGCTCGAAGAGGTGGCCCGACGCGCGGCGGAATTGACGTCGACCGACCGACCATGGTCGGGTCCGTCAATCGTCCTGCTCTTCGATGA
This sequence comes from uncultured Actinomycetes bacterium, assembly GCA_963730855.1. Classification (GTDB taxonomy): domain Bacteria; phylum Actinomycetota; class Actinomycetes; order Mycobacteriales; family Jatrophihabitantaceae; genus CAVSTK01. The sequence continues at coordinate 69,072 of CAVSTK010000003.1, read as the reverse complement.
GACCCTCGGAATCGCCGGGCTTTTGCGGCTGCTCGAGACCGGCCCCGCGGTCGGCATCACGGCGATCTGTCTGTCCGGCGACCGGTCCGAACGACCTGCGACGGTCAACACCACAATCTGGATCGGCGGCGACGTCGGTTCACAGCTCACGGTCGAGTACGGCGGTGGCCGCGAGCCACTGCAGTGCCTTGCCGACCAGGTCGATCTGGCCTGGGCCGACGCGCTGAGTCGGGCGCTCGCGCCGAAGCGCGACACCGACAACGACCTCAGCCGATCGATACCAGCGGTCTGCAGTCTGCTCGGCGTCAACTCGATGCCGATCCCCACCGCGGATCTGATCGGCGAGCGCTGGCGGCACGGCGGGCAGCCGCACGCTGTTCTCGGCGCCGCGGCCCGAGCGCCCTTCAGCGTCGACCTCGAGCACGATGGTCCGCACATATTGATCGCCGGCACTACCGGCGCCGGTAAGTCCGAACTACTGCGCAGCCTGGTGACTGGCCTCGCGCTCAACTGCTCGCCGGCCGACCTTGCCTTCATCCTGATTGACTACAAGGGCGGCGCGGCCTTCAGCGAATGCGCCGACCTACCCCACACCACCGGATTGGTTACCGACCTCGACGCGCGGCTGACCGAGCGGGTCCTGCGGTCCCTAAGGGCCGAGCTTCGCCGGCGCGAGGAAAAGTTCGCGGACGCCGGCACCACCAGTCTCAACGGCTACCGCGCCGGCCCGCAGCAGCTCACCTCGCCACTGGGCCGCCTGGTCATCATCGTCGACGAATTCGCGGCGTTGGCCGATGAACTACCGCAGTTGCTGAGCGGCTTGGTCGCGATCGCGGCACGAGGCCGATCGCTGGGCATGCATCTGGTACTCGCGACCCAGCGGCCGGCCGGGATCATCTCGGCCGAGATCCAAGCGAACATGTCGTTGCGAATAGCGCTGCGGATGATCGATCCAGGTGACTCGGAATCGGTGGTCGCCAGTCCCAAGGCGGCCCGGATCGGCCGAACCCAACCGGGCCGGGCGTTCGCCCGCGCCGGCGCCGAGCTGATCGAATTCCAGACGGGTCGAATCGGCGGACTGACGACCGAGCCCGATCACTTACGAGTGGACGGCCTGGGCCGCTGGGGCCAACTACCGCCCGAGCCGCAACCGCCCGTTGGCGCTGTGACCGATCTGGTCCGACTGGTCGAGGCGATGCGCGCGGCCAGCATCACGCTCGGCACGCTCGCCCCGCCAAGCCCCTGGTTGCCTCCACTGCCCGCCCTGATCACACTCGGCCAGCTGGCTCAGACGGCAGAACCTTCGACGGTGGCCGTCGGTCTGGTCGACGAACCCGACGAACAACGGCAGAGTCCACTGACGATAGATCCGGCCATGGGCGGATCAACCCTGATCGCCGGGCCGGCCCGCAGCGGTCGAACCAGCGCCCTCTGCGCCATCGCCGGCGCGGCCGCCACCAACCGATCCCCGGAGCGGCTGCAGATCTATCTGATCGACTGCGCCGGTGGCGGCCTCGCTCGGCTCGCCGACCTGCCGCACTGTGGCGCAACTGCTTCGCGCGACGACCCCGAGACAGTTGCGCGACTGGTCGAGCGGCTCACCGTCGAGGTTGCCCGACGGCGTACCGATCGACCCGCCGACGGTCCGGATGACGGTGCGTTCCCGGCCCTGTTGCTGCTACTTGACGACTGGGAGAACTTCGCCCGCAGCTGCGACGACTACGACGCCGGCGCCACAACCGACGCGGTGACCCGACTGCTACGAGAGGCGCCAGCCGTGGGCCTGACCGTCGCAATCACCGGTGGCCGGGCCAGTTTGACCAACCGCATCGCCAACCAAGTCGCGCAGACGTTCGCCTTAGGGCCGCCCACCTGGGCCGATCCGCTGCCGGCATCGGTTGGTCGACGACCCGGCAATGGCCGCCCGGGCTCGATCGATGCGGTAGCGACACCTCCCGGGCGTGGCATCCGATTGATGGACGGCAGCGACGTTCAGTTCGCGGTGCTGGGCGATGACGGCAGCCGCGACGGACAGTGGTCCGCCATCAGGGACCTGGCGATTGAATGGACCCGCCGGCGGCCACGGTCGGCCCGCCACCAACAACGCGCTCCGATCTTCCTACGCGCATTGCCCGGCTCGATTCGACACGACGAGATCGATCCGCCAAGACCGCTTCGCCCGACCGAGATCGTGCTCGGTGTCGGCGGCGACGCGGCCGATCCCGTCGTCGTTGACCTGTTCGCGGGCGCCGCCCGCTGGCTGATCGCCGGGCCGCCCCGGTCAGGGCGCAGCACGCTGTTGTCGTCGGTACTGCGTCAGTTGCACACAGCGCGGCTCAACCTGCTCGTCGCCGCACCTCGCGGCTCGCCGCTGGCCAAATACGCCACCGACCTCGGGGTCGACTTGCTGCGGCCCGATTCGACCGCTGCTCAGCTGCCCGCCGCTCGTCCGCAGGTCGTGCTGATCGACGACGGTCCGGCGTTCGCCACGGCGCCGGCCGGCGCCGTCCTGGCCGAACTCGCCGACTCGACCAACGCGGAGAGCGATCACATCGCCATCGTGCTGGCGGGCCGGCCGGGTGATCTCGCCGTCAGCTACCACGGCATCGTCGCATCAGTCCGGCACGCCCGGACCGGAATACTGCTGCAACCGGGCGCCGGCGACGGGGAGCTGCTCGGCGTTTCGTTGCCTCGGACCCGCTCGATAGTGCCACCTGGGCGCGGGGTGCTCGTTGCTGATCAGCCACAGCTCGAGCGGTTGTCCGCTGGACGGGCAGCACTACCGATTCAGGTCGCGATTTGACCCGCCAGCCGAAGCACTCAGCCCATATGCGGGTAGCGATGATCGGTTGCCGCAACGAATGTCTCCTTGATCGAGCGCGGCGACAACCACCTGATCAGGTTCCACATCGAGCCGGCCTTGTCGTTGGTCCCCGAGGCCCGGGCGCCTCCGAACGGCTGCTGTCCGACGACGGCGCCCGTCGGCTTGTCGTTGATGTAGAAGTTGCCGGCGGCAAAGCGCAGCGACCGCAGCGCTTGATCGACCGCAGCTCGGTCGCGCGCGAACACCGCGCCGGTCAACCCATAGGGCGACACGGAGTCGAGCTGGGTCAAGGTCGAATCCCAGTTGGCGTCGTCATAGACATGGACAGCCAAAATAGGGCCGAAGTATTCGCTGACGAACGCATCATGAGTCGGGTCGTCACTCGTCACTACGGTCGGCGCGACGAAGAAACCTTCGCTGTCATCGGCCGTCCCGCCAGCCAGCACCGACACCTCCGACGACGCGTTCAACCCGTCCAGCACGTGACTGAGCCGGGTGAACGCGCGCCGATCGATGACAGCACCACCGAAGTTCGCGAAGTCGCTGACATCGCCGTACTGCAGCGACTCGGTGGCCGCGACCAATCCGTCGCGAACCCCGCCATCCCACAGCGATCGAGGGATGTAGGCCCGCGACGCGGCCGAGCACTTCTGGCCCTGATACTCGAATGCGCCACGCACCAAGCCGGTGATCAGTGCTGCAGGATCGGCCGACGAATGCGCCACCACGAAGTCCTTGCCGCCGGTCTCACCGACGATGCGCGGATAACCCGCATAGGTGTCGATCGATTCGCCGACCGTTTTCCATAGCCGGTGGAACGTGGCGGTGGACCCGGTGAAATGAATTCCGGCCAGCGCCCGATGGCCGATGGCGACCTCGCTGACGGCCGCCCCATCGCCGGTGACCAGGTTGATCACGCCCGGCGGCAGACCGGCGGCCTCGAGCGCACGCATCGTCACATCAGCGGCCAGCTGCTGGGTCGGTGATGGCTTCCAGACCACAACGTTGCCGAGCAGGGCCGGCGCAGTCGGCAGGTTGCCGGCGATGGCGGTGAAGTTGAACGGCGTGATCGCCAGCACGAACCCTTCCAGCGACCGGTACTCACTGCGGTTCCACACCCCCCGGTCACTGGTCGGCTGGTCGGCGAGGATCCGATGCGCGAAGTGCACATTGAAGCGCAGGAAGTCGATCAACTCGCAGGCCGAATCGATCTCGGCCTGGTGCACCGACTTGGACTGTCCGAGCATGGTCGCTGCGTTGATCTCGTCGCGCCAAGTCGAAGCGATGAGCTCAGCGGCCCGCAGGAACACCGCGGCACGCTCGTCGAACGGCAGCTCGCGCCAGGCGGGCGCCGCGGCGAGGGCGGAATCGATCGCGGCCTGCACGTCGGGCGCCGTCGCCTGAGCAGTACGGCCGAGGACCGACCGGTGCCGGTGCGGCATCACCACATCGATCGGGTCACCGCCCGCCATCCGCCGCACACCGCCGATCGTCATCGGCAATTCGATCCCGCCGGCCGACAACCGCGCCAGCATGGCCGACAGCGCCAACTGCTCGTCGCTGCCCGGCCGGTAGGTGCGGATCGATTCATTCGACGGGACGGGCGGCGCGGTGATGGAGTCCACGCGGATCAGGCTAGCCGAGCTCGAGCAGCGGGGAGAGCTCCTGGGTGGCGTACCAGGACAGCTCATTGCCTTCAGCATCATCGACCGCGTCCTGGGCGGACTCATCCCCGATATCGGCGCGCATGATCGCGCTGGCCGCCGCAGCCACCGTATGGGTCACCTCGACATCGTCGAGATGCGCCGACGCAATCTGGGCCAGCGGCACTGGCGCACTGAGCTGAACGGCTCCATCGTCAAGGTCGTCGCGAACGCTGACCGCGTCGTCGGGCACGTCTGCCACCAGCACGACCCGTCGACGCCACGCGGTCAGATCCGCGTCGATAAGACGCAACGATCCGCGCGCAGCCAGGGTCAGCGCGGCGTACTCGAGCTCCTCGATATCGGCATCGGGATCGGTCTCGGCGTAGCGCGCCCGTAAGCCCGGCGTCACCGCGTATCCGGTAATCGGCGCCGCCAGTTGACCGTCTTCGAGCAGCCTTCCGATGATGGTGCTGGTCGCGGCGAGATAGGTCCTCATCCGAGCAACGCTAGCTGGGCCCTCAGTTGCGGAATCGAAGTACGTCGCGAGGTGTCGAGTACCTCCCGGCGCCGGACCGGGTTCATCAGGTTGACCCCGAGCAGCGCGAGGTCCTCCGAGGTCGGGGTAATCACGAATACCCGGGTGCCGCGAGCGCGCAACTGCGTCAACTCCGCTCGGACGCCCCGCGTGATCGCCCGCCGCACCCACCGCTCGATCCGTTCCGCCCGCGTCCGCCCGGGGTCGACATCGTGTAGGGACGCGGCGGGCGCGATGACGTAGACCTCGTCGATCGACTGGTCCAGCAGCAGGTCGCAGGACGTGTTCGACACCGTGCCGCCGTCGATGTAGCGACCATCCCCGATGACGACCGGCGTGAACCACGCCGGGATCGCGCACGAGGCCACGACTGCGGTCGGCAGATCGACCACGACATCGCGACCGAACACCACCCGCTCACCCGATCGGTAGTCGGTTGCGACCACCCAGGGTTCGGGACGGCGCGTTCCGGCCGCGGCCGGCCGGTCCCGTTCGGTCACCGCGATCGCCGCACCGACCGCGTCGCGGATCGCCGCCAACGAGCCGCGCCCTACCGGTAGTGCGGCCGATATCGCCGCCACCGGTCCGATCCGTCGCTGGATGGCGGGCCGCGGCCAGCAGCAGACGCGGCGATCCGGGCCGCCAGGATGGACGCGGTGGCCGCGCCCCGCCGGTGATGTTGTCGTAGTCCCAGTCGATGGCGAGGTCGCCGGGGCCGGGCTCGCCCTGATGGTGGCGCCGCAGCTCGGCGGTCGAGATCCCGCACGAGGTGAGCGCGGCGATCACCGAGCCGGCCGACGTCCCGATCGCGATGTCGCTGTCGATCGCGTCCACGCCGAGTAGATCGTTCGATCGCGCTGAGCGCCCCGATCATCCAGGCGTAGCCGAGGACGCCGCCGCCACCGAACACGAATGCGCGGCGGGGCCGGTCGGCAACGGCACTCATCCGGCCGTCCCGGCAGTTTCGGACACCACAACCCCGGCCGCGGCGGCCAATTCGGCGAGCGATTCCTCGACCAGGCCGGCCAGCTCGTCCAGATCGGGCAGCGCGGCGTAGTCGGCGTTGAGTCCGAAGTACACGGCGCCGTCGTAGGAGGTGACGCCGATCGCGAGCGCCTGCCCCGGACCGACCGGAACGATCGGATAGATCGAGCTGAGCCGGGCCGCGCCGGCAAAGAGCGGGTGCTGCGGGCCGGGCGCGTTGGTCACCGCCAGCTGGAAGAGCCGGTTCGACAGGCCACCGGCCACCCGTGCGGCGGCCGCGTGCAGGGTCGGCGGCGCGAAACCGCCGGCGGCGACCAACGCCTTCGCCCCCAGCGCCTGGCTCGACTGCGCGTCGGCCTTGGTGGCAAATGCGATCTGGGTCAGCCGGAGCAGCGGATTGGGCTCACCCACCGGCAGGTCGACGAACATCGGCACGATCCGTGACGGATCCGGGAGCGCCAGCGGAACGAGCGCGCGCACCGTGGTGGCCTGCTCGACCGGCTCACCCCGCTGCAGCAACCAGTTGCGCAGTACCCCCGCCACCAGGGCGAGCACGACATCGTTGACTCGAACCGGCTGCGCGGCGCGGATCGCGCGCAGTGTCGCCAGTGGCACCATCGCAGTTGCGAATCGGCGGCGATCACTGGGCCGCGCCTGCAGGGGCGACGACCGGGGGCGGGTCGTCGCGATCTGGGCCGCCGTGAACAATCCGCCCGCCGTCGCGAGCGACCGTCGCAGCGTCTGCCGTACATCGCCGAGCGCGAATCGGGCGGCATCGATGGCCGCGGTCGGACGTTGGACGATGTCACTGACAGCGTCCAGCACGAGTTCGGTCGTCGTTGGCGGCGGTCGTGGCGTCCATTCGGGCGACGTGGGCTGGGTGGTGTCGGGGACCGGGTCGAGGACCACCTGGGCCAGATCGACCGCGCCCACGCCGTCGACGATCGCGTAGTGCGACTTGATCGCGATCGCGACCCGGTCACCGGCCAGCCCCTCGATCAGGTACATCTCCCATAGCGGGCGCCGTCGGTCCAGTGGCCGGGATTGGATCCGCGCACAGAATTCGCGCAGCTGTTCGTCGGTGCCCGGACGGGCCAGTCCCGAACGACGCACGTGGTAGGACACGTCGAAGTCGGGATCGTCGGCCCAGACCGGGTTGGCCAGCCGTCCCGGGACCCACACGACCTTCTGCCGGTAGCGGGGCACCTGCGAGATTCGCGCCTCGACGAGCGCAACCAGTCGTTCATAGGTCAGGCGGTCAGCCGCGTCCGGCGGGGCCGCAAAGGTCGCCAGGCTGCCCAGGTGCATCGGCGCGGTCGGGCCTTCGAGGTAGAGGAACGACACGTCGACGGCCGAAAGTCGATCGACCACGGCGTCTCCCTTCGCGTCGGTCCAGCTGCCCAGGCCCATCGCTGGCGGGCCCACCGTCCATCATCGCCTAGCTCAGCCGTCGATGACGGCGTGGTCTCGGCGCCTCGATCCCGGCGATGCTGGCGGCAACCTCGACGAGTGATCGGCGTAGCGCGCTGGACGGGCGGGCCTCGGCCAGCGTCTGACCGGCCGCCAGCGCACTGTCGAGGGCAGCCGGATCGAAGGCCAGCTGCGCGGTCGGAACGCGGCCGGTGAAACGCTCCAGCGCAGCGCTCAGTTCGTTGGCCACGTTGCCGGGCACGACCGAGCCCCGAACCTTGTTCAGAAGGATCCAGCTGGTCGCGCTGATCTCGGCGTCGCGCAGTTCGACGAGTCCACGGGCAAGCCGCTGCAGACCCAACGGATCGGCGGCCCCGACTACCAGGATCAGGTCAGCCGCATCGAGAACGGCGAGGGTAGCCCCGTTACGGCGCGGCGCCACTGAATCGAAACTCAACTCCTCGTCGGACTCGAGGCAGAAGCCGCAGTCGACCACGACCACGTCGGCCAGTCGCCGGGCTACCGTCAACACCGAGAGCAGTGCGCTCGGACGCAACTCCGGCCAGCGTTCGGCGCGCGGGATACCGGTCAACACCCGGAAGGTCGGCCGGACCTGCCAGCAGGCGGCGGCCAGCGTGGGCGCGTCGAGTCGGCTGGTGCCGGCCTGACGGCACATTGCGGCCAGCCCGGCCGACTCATCGAGCAGCCCCAGTACCGCGCCCACGACGCCGCCGTACACGTCGGCATCGATGAGCAGGCTGGTGCGGCCCAGCCGGGCCAGTTCGTCGGCAATGGTCACGGCAACGGTCGTCCGTCCGGGCGCGCCGGTCGGTCCCCAGACGGCCACGATCGAGCCCGGTGGTGGCAACTCTTCGACAGTCTCGGTCGGTGCGAAGCGGTCCGTCGACCCGCTCACACCGGCCGTGCTGAAGCTGCGCGCAGAGGTCGTCGGCCGGTCGAGGTCGTCGAGTTCGGGCCGGCCGAATGCCTCGACCGCCGCCTCGACGACCGACGCGATCACCCTCGGATCGGCATCGGCGGGCAGGATGTGACCGAATCCCAGGGCGTGTAGCCGGGCTTCGGCGTCGACGTCGTCGCGGGCATGCACCCCGATGGGGACGACCCCGACCGCGATCAGCCGGTCGACGACATCGGAATCCAGTCGAGCCAATCCGGCGGCGAGCAGGGCCGCCCGGGCCTGACCGGAAGCCGCCACTGCCAGCACTTCGACGATGTCGACGCAGCGGCGCACGACGATGACGCCGTGGTCGCCAGCGTCCAGCGCGACGACCAGACCGGCCTCCCAACCGGCACCGTCCGCAGCGATCAGGACCGGCAGTTTCATGAACCTGTCCCCGCGCATCGACTCAGGTCGGGCAGCGGCGCCGAGTCGGGCGCCGACGGGCCCGTCCCAGTGACGATTCCGGCTCGCAGCACCGAACCGGTCAGCGCGAGCGCCTCGACGACCCGCTGGGCGGTATCGGGACTGACCCGCACGATCACGTCTTCGCCGTCACCGGCCCCGATCGAGGCGCGCGCGGACTGGACGGACTGGACCGTCACCTCGCTCAGCACGATCGCCGACGGACATTGCTTGGTCGACACCCACACGGTGATCTGCTGCCCGGCGCTGATCTTGGGCGCATTGTCGCCACCGAGGGGGATGGTGATCGTGGTGGCCGAGGGCACGGCACCCAACGCCGAGCGGGGCACCAGTTCACCGGAACCGATCGGGCGGGTCAGGGCTTGGCCGACGATTACCGTGGCCACCGGTTCATAACCCGTCGAATCGGCCGGCAGACGGACGTCCACCACGTGCAGATCACTAGCCGCCAGCACGACGCCCGCCGACAGGTCGTGACTGGCGGCCCAGAAACGGCTGGTCCGGTCGGCCGAGGAAACCACCCGCACCCCGATGAGCACGCAGACCAGCACGAGGACAACGCCGGCAACCAATCGCAGATCGAGCCAGCTGGGGGTACGGACGCGACGCGAGACGGGAGAATTTAGGACCACCGCATACATGGTGCAGTACGGGCATCTAATACGAAAGCCGCGTAACGATCTGTGGATAACTTTTAACCATCGACGGCCGAATCTGGCAGGCTGTGATCAGTCAGGCGATACTGCGCACCCGATGCTGCGAGGACTGAACGTGACCGGCGAACGATTTCTCACCCTGGGCGACGTGGCCGAGGTACTGAACATCTCGGCCTCGCAGACCTATGCCTTGGTCCGTAACAACGAACTCAAGGCGATCAAGATCGGCGGTCGCGGGCAATGGCGGGTCGAACGCGACCAACTCGAGAGCTACATCAAACGGATGTACAACGAGACCGAGCAGTTCATTGCCAGTCACCCGTTCGTCGACGCCGACGCCACCTAACCGCCGGCTAGCTTCACCTAGACACCACCGGAAACGTAAGCTCGTCCGACCGGCCACCGTCGCGTCGCAGCACCGCCAGCGCCGCCAAGGTGATCACGATGATCTCGCGGACATCACCGGCCCGCCGGGCCACCCCGACGTCGTGCACCGCGAGCTCGAAGAAGTCCGATCCGACCCGGTCTATCGTGCCGTGCACGGCCGGCCCACCGATGAGATCGACCTGCACGCCTGAGCGATCGCGAGCGATCCCGCGCAGGACATGCGCCAGTCCCAATCGTGATTCGACCAATCCCATCGATTCCGCTGGCGCCGTATAGCGGTCCAGCCCGCCCACTCCGGTGATGGCCGCCGTCGCGATGAGCGCCTGCCGCCCGGACGCCTCATCGACCAGTAGCCATTGAGCGCCGACGCGCGCGAGGGTTCCGTTCACCACGATGTCGCGGCAGCTCACCCGGATCACCCGATCGACCGCCGGCAGCAGCCGCTCGACCAGCCGTATTCGGCTCAGTTCGATTCGGGTGCGCTCGTCGACCGCAGCGTCCCGCTCAGCCGCTTGGAGCGCGGCGGCCTGCGATTCGAGATCGGCGAACAAGAGATCCCAGCGCACAAGATCACCTTTCTGGCTTAAAAACATATTGTTACATATTCGTTGACTAGTCCGAATTTATAGCGTATGAATGCAAGCAAACGTAGCTAAACGAAAGGTTTCGCATGTCGACGTCGATCCATCCGCTGCGCTTGGCCGCGTTACTCGCGGCCGACGGCACTGCCCTGGTGGTGCTGCGCCCGGATTGGTCGGCGCTGGTTCGCGACCTACGCCACCCCCGCGGCTGGGTGATGCAAGCCGGCGCCGACCAGGCCGCGGCAACGTTGACCGGGGCCGGATTGTGGCTGTGTGCCGCCCTGCTCGGCCTGGCCTTCGTGCTCACCGCGTTGACGATTGCGCCGGGCTGGCTCGGAGCGCTAGCCCAGCGGGCCGCGGCCCGAGTGGTACCGGCCGTCGTTGTGCGGGCGGCCGGCGCCACGCTCGGAATCTCGATGAGTCTGGGCATTTTCGGGCCGGCTTTGGCTGACGCCGCAACCGTCGCACCGAGCACGGGGACTGTCAGCACCAGCACCAGCACCGGCGTCCCGGCCTGGCCCGTAACGGCGACGACTCCTGCGTCGCCCGGCTCGCTGGTCTCTCCAGGCGCACCCTTGCCGGGGTTACCGGCCGCGACCGGTCTGGCCGGTGGTTCCGGCGAGTCCCACGATCGGCACGCCAGTGGCAACCCAGCCCGGCGCGACTCCCAACGCAACGCATGTCGTGCGCCCCGGTGACAGTCTGTGGACGATCGCGGCCGCCGCATTGACCGCGGCGACTCCGGCCGAACCGGTCACCGACCAACAGGTCGCCGCCCAGGTCGGCGCGTGGTACGGCGCGAACCACACGGTCATCGGGCCGGATCCGGCCCTGCTCCACCCCGGGCAGCAGCTGCTCGCGCCGACTCGCACGCCCTGATCACGCGCGACGCCCGAGCCGAATCCGAACCAGGAGAACCTGATGACCGCAACTGCGCCTAACCTCGACTTCGACCCGATCCTGCTTCCCCGCCCGATCACCGTCCGGGCGGCGCCTCGTCGGGAGCCGCCCTTCGACGACGAGATCGACGGCCGCGACGGCCAGTCACCTCCGCGCAGTTGGGTGCACACCGGCGCCCAGCCGTTGCCGTTCGAAGCGGTGCCGGCCCCAGTGGCGGTCCGCGGCCATCATCGCTCCTGGGCCCTCGGGTCGACGGCAGCGGGAACCGCCGAAGGGGCAATGGACGGCGCCGCTGAACTGCCGGATCCGGCCGGCTGGTCGCGGCGGTTGTTCGTCGCGCTACTCGAGGCCCGGGTGGGGCTGCGCCCGCTTCGGCAGCTCAGCGGTTATTTGAGTCCGGCGGTGAGTGCCGGATTGGCGGCCGAGTTGGCGCGCGAACTGACCCGGCCGCCTGGTCAGGGCGGCCGGCCGCGGGCGGCCACGGTGACCTCGATCCACGTCTGCGAGCCGGCCGATCGGGTTGCCGAAGTGTCCGCGGTGATTTGCGCGGGCACCCGTTACCGCGCAATCGCGGCTCGTTTGGAAGCTCAGGACGGCCGCTGGCGCTGTGTTCGCCTGCAGTTCGGCTGACCGCTAACTCGGCGGACGCCGATCCCGGTCAACCGCGTCGGCGACGGGCGTTGTTCGACCGATTGCCCCGACTGCCCTTGTTCGGGTTGGCTCGCGGGGCGGCGGCCCGCTTCGCCGGGGCGCCCTCGTCGCCCGCGGCCGGATCGGCGGTGCGGACCTCGGGGCCGGCCGTGTCGAGGGACGGCGAGCTGTAGACCAGAGGCCGCGCGGGCGCGCTGCGGTCGAGCCCCTTCGCGGTGATCTGCGGGCTCGAGCCGTTGCGGCTGCGCGGTCGCTCGTGGGCCTGCTGCGCCGCGGCCAGCATCTCCTCATCGAGCGTCGGGGTGTTGTCAATGGCGGGCGCAGGGGCCAGCGGCTCGGGTTCGCCGTCGGGCCCGACGATCTGCACCTCGAGATGGAACAGCAGTCCCACCGACTGCTCCTGAATGCCGTCCATCATCGCCGCGAACATGTCGAAGCCCTCACGCTGGTACTCGACCAACGGGTCTCGCTGAGCCATTGCCCGCAGCGAGATTCCTTCGCGCAAATAATCCATCTCGTACAGGTGCTCGCGCCATTTGCTGTCGATAACGCTCAGCAGCACCCGGCGCTCGAGCTCGCGCAGCGTCTCGGCGCCCAGGTCCGCTTCGCGCTCGTCGTAGGCCGCCTTGGCGTCCTCGATCAGTTCCTCGAGCAGCAGCTCGCGGGTCAGGTCGGACTTCTCGCCGCCCGCCTGCGCCAGCACCTCATCGATCGTCAGCGACACCGGGTAGAGGGTGTTCAGCGCGGTCCACAGCTGCTCGAGGTTCCACTCCTCGGCGTAGCCGTCGCTGGTTGCCGCCTCGATGTAACTGCGAACGACTGATTCGATCATCGGCCGGATCTGGTCGGAGAGATCGAGCCCCTCGAGGATGCGGCGCCGCTCGTCATAGATCACGGTGCGCTGCTGGTTGAGGACGTCGTCGTACTTCAGGACGTCCTTGCGGATCTCGAAGTTCTGCGCCTCCATCTGGCTCTGCGCCGACTGGATCGACTTGGCCACGACCTTGGCCTCGATCGGCACGTCCTCGGGCACCCGCAGCATGTTCATCATCGACGCGACCCGGTCGCCGCTGAACTTGACCATCAGGTCATCGCCGAGCGACAGATAGAACCGCGATTCGCCCGGGTCGCCCTGGCGTCCGGCGCGTCCCCTCAGCTGGTTGTCGATGCGGCGCGAGTCGTGCCGTTCGGTGCCGAGGACGTAGAGACCGCCCAAGGCGACGACCTCGTCGTGCTCCTTGTCGATATCGGCGTGCGCCTTCTCGAGCGCCTGCGGCCAGGCTGCTTCGTACTCTTCCGGGGTTTCGTCCGGTGAGAAGCCACGCTCGCGCAGAGCCGCGTCGGCCGCGAACTCGGGGTTGCCACCGAGCATGATGTCGGTGCCTCGACCAGCCATGTTGGTGGCCACGGTGACGGCGCCCTTTCGGCCGGCGGCCGCAACCACCGCCGCCTCGCGATCGTGCTGCTTGGCGTTGAGGACCTCGTGGGCGATCCCGCGCCGCAGCAGCAGCGAGGCGAGCCGCTCGGACTTCGCGACGCTCGCCGTGCCGACCAGGATCGGCTGGCCGGCGTCGTGGCGCTCGGCGATGTCATCGACGACCGCCGCGAACTTCGCGTCCTCAGTCTTGTAGATGTAGTCGGTGTTGTCCTGGCGCAGCATCGGCTTGTTGGTCGGGATCGGCACCACCCCGAGCTTGTAGATCTGGTGCAGCTCGGCGGCCTCGGTCTGCGCCGTACCCGTCATGCCGGACAGCTTCTTGTACAGCCGGAAGTAGTTCTGCAACGTGATGGTCGCCAGCGTCTGGTTCTCGTGCTGAACCTGCACACCCTCTTTCGCTTCCAGCGCCTGGTGCAGCCCCTCGTTGAACCGACGGCCGTGCAGCACTCGACCGGTGAACTCGTCGACGATCATCACCTCGCCATCGGTGACGATGTAGTCCTTGTCGCGCTTGAACAGCTCCTTGGCCTTCAGAGCGTTGTTGAGGTAGCCGACGAGCGGGGTGTTGGCCGCCTCGTAGAGGTTGTCCATCCCCAGTTCGTCCTCGACGAACGCCACGCCCTCTTCGCTGACCGCGACGGTGCGCTTGCCCTCTTCGACCTCGTAGTGGACGTCGCGCTTCATCCGCGGCGCCAGCCGGGCGAACTCGAGGTACCAGCGTTGGTTCTCTTCGGCCGGACCGCTGATGATCAGCGGTGTACGGGCCTCGTCGATCAGGATCGAGTCGACCTCGTCGACGATCGCGAAGTTGTGCCCACGCTGGACCAGGTCATCGATCGCCCAGGCCATGTTGTCGCGCAGGTAGTCGAACCCGAACTCGTTGTTGGTGCCGTAGGTGATGTCAGCTGCCGTAGGCCGCGCGGCGCCGCTCCGGCGGCAGCTGGGACAAGATCTTGCCGACCGACAGCCCGAGGAACCGATGTACCCGGCCCATCCAGTCGGCGTCGCGCGAGGCCAGGTAGTCGTTGGTCGTGACGACATGGACGCCGTCGCCGCTGAGCGCGTTGAGGTAGGCCGGCAGCGTCGAGACAAGCGTCTTGCCCTCGCCGGTCTTCATCTCGGCGATGTTGCCCAGGTGCAGGGCCGTACCGCCCATGAGCTGCACCTTGTAGTGGAACTGGCCGAGCGTGCGCCGCGCGGCCTCGCGAACGACGGCGAAGGCCTCGGGCAGCAGATCGTCGAGGGACTCACCGTCCCCGTAGCGAACCTTGAAGATGTCAGTGAGCTCGCGCAACTCGGCGTCGGTCAGGTCGACGTAGTCGCCTTCAAGCGTTTCGATGTGATCAGCGATATCCGACAGACGTCGAACCATCTTGCCTTCACCGGCGCGGAGAAGCTTCGCGAGAACCACGGCGGCAATGGTACGGCCAATTGGCGCCGGATCACGGGTCGATCACGCGCGGCGACCCGACAGGACGGCTCGCAGCCGCCCCGGGGGCCCGATCGGAGCCTCCAGAGCGACCGCGAACCGCTCAGCTGGCGAGCCGGATGATGCCGTAATCGTAGGCGTGGCGGCGGTACACGACGCTCGGGCGACCACTGTCGACGTCGGAGAACAGATAGAAGTCGTGGCCGACCAGTTCCATTTCGAACAACGCCTGGTCGACGGTCATCGGTTTGGCGGGATGCTCCTTCTCGCGCACGATCCGCCCCGGGCCGGCCGAACCCCAATCAGAGCCGCGCAGCTCATCCCGCTCGTCGAGCCCGTCCAGGCGCTCGAGCACCTGCACCGTCGACGCGGCGGACGCAGTCGCCACCGCCACCGAGACGGGCGTGCGACGGCCGTGGTGGACCCGCCGGCGGTCAGCCGCGGTTCGCAACCGGCGTTCAAGTTTGTCCATGACCAGTTCGAGGGCCTGATAGAAGTCGGCCGCGCAGGCCTCGGCGCGTACGGCCGGCCCGCGGGTGCGGCAGGTGATCTCGATCCGTTGGCAGCCGGCCTTCTGGCGCCGGTTCTTCTCGTGATGCAATTCCACATCGGCTCGGATGATTTTGTTGTCGTAGCGTTCAACTCGCGCGAGTTTGTCGATGACGTGCTGTCGAAAATGTTCGGGGACCTCGACGTTACGGCCTTGGACAACGACCTCGATAAGTCGTTCGCTAGTTTCCATGCGACCTCCACACTCCTGGCGGCGGACCGCACCCTGCGTGGTCGAACACGGCAAACTTCGAACAGTGACTGCCGCGGGGGCGGTGCACACCTGCTTTCCGTAAGGTCGTTCCCACGCTAGACCGCCCGACCGACCGACCGCTAGGTGAGCGCGATAATTCGGCGTGGAATTCGCAATGGGGTTGCCGCGATCACGGCGGCTCCGACGACCGACCAGCCCGCCCGCTGCAGCGCCGCCGACGCCTCGGTCAGCGTTGCGCCGGTAGTCACCACGTCGTCGACCACCAGCGCGGTGCTGACCGCCCCGCCGGGCGGACGGATGGCGGCGAACGCGCCGCTCAGATTAGCCCGGCGGGCGGCGAGCCCCAGACCGGCCGAATCGCGGGTGCGGCGGCGCAGCCGCAGGGCGTCGGGGGCCACCGGCAGACCGAGCTGCCCGGACGCGGCCCGGGCCAAGCGCAGCACATGCTGACCACCCCGGGCGCGGGCCAGCGCCGGCACCGACGGCACCGCGACCAGCACGAACGGCCCCCCCTGCGCTTCGAGCGCGGCCGTGATGGCGACCCCCAGCAGACCGGCCAGTGCGATCGCCAGGTCACGCCGGCCCCGCTCCTTGTAGGCCAGGATCGCGGCCCGCAGTCCGTCCTCATAGGTGCCGGCGGCGTACGTCGCCGGGCCACCCGTCGCCACGACGAACGGTTCGACCGGCCCGCAGCAGTCGGCGCACAGCGCCACCCCTGGTTCACCGCAGTGCAGGCAGCGACGAGCGATCACCAGGTCACCGAGACCGGTGAGCAGAGATGCGGCGACGCTCATGCCCGCCAGTCTGGACGGCCAGCGGTTGCGGCCAGCCGCCCGCTGGCAAGGTGTGGACGGTCGGCGGACCTGTGGACGCGGCTTTACTGCAGGTAGTTCGGCGCCGCTCCGATGACGGTGCCCGAAGCGCCACCCGGGGCCGTCCAACTGCCGCCCTCACCGCTCTGCACCCAGACGGTGTTGTTGGCCGACACCCACGGGAAACCGTTCTGCGAGGCGGTGATCGTGTCGGGCGCACTGGGCAGCCCGCTGATCGATCGGGCACTCATCGACGAACCATCCAGCTGCACCGACCAGATGCCGTAGGCGCCCGGATTGCTGGAGTTGGTGCCGATCGCGTACAGCGTGCTCGAGTCGTTCCACGAGACGTCGGTGAGGACCAGATCGACCGGCGTGATCGGTTCCAGGCTCTCGACGCTCGCCCCGTCGGCAGTGCGCACGATCGTGCCGATCCAGAGCTGAGAGGTGCCGTCGTCGTCATGCAGGATCACCGCGACCCGCACGCCATCCGGACTGAACGCAACGGACCGGATCTGTCCGGCCACCGTGCCGCTGGAACTCGACAGGGCCACTGATCCTGCGGTCACCCCGCCGCTCGGAACCCGCAGCAAGGTCGGGCCGTCACCGACCCAGACCTCGTTGACCCCCACCGCCCACGCCGGGCGAGTCAATGGACCGGGTGGCACATTCGAAACGGCGAGCGCGCCGTTCAGCACCCCCACCAGCAGCTGTTGCTGATCAGCCTTCCCCTTCGTTACCGCAACCTCGGTCGCCGGGCCGCGCTGCGCCACGGCGATCGAGTTCAGGCCGCCGATCGTCGCGGCCTGACCGACCACCTTCGGGCCGGAGTCGCTGACCGCCAGCCCGTCCCGGACGTAGAACACACCAGGCTGCGGCGTCGTCGGCGCATAGTTCGCGAAGAGCGCGTAGTTGAACGGCTGGCTCACGGCTGGGATCGACACGGGCTTAGACGCATCGGTCAACGTCAACGGGGGGCCGGAGAAGTCGAGATTGAAGGTGTACGCCAGCTGCGCGGCCAACCGAGATCGGGTCGGCTCGTCGAGCTGCGCAGTCCCAGGCAGATCGACGGCAATGGAGGCGCCGTAGACCACGGCCGCATGCGCGGTCTGTTCGGGCAGATCGCTGGTGAACGCCGATTGCAGTTCGGCTCGCGGACCCGCCGCCAGCTGTTCGAGCAACCAACTGCACAACGTCTGAGCGGTCAGCGGGCTGTACCGAAGATCGGGGATCAGGTGGCGTTGCGTCTGGTCGAAGAAATAGATCGGACGCTGGCGGTAGGTCTGGGTGAACGCACTCTGATCGACGATCAGACCGTTCTGCAGCGTCGTAATGCGCCACTGCCCCGAGCTTTGGGACAGTCCGAAGGTAAGCGTGATCGGCGTCGATCCATTGCCTTCGGTAACCGGTGTGTAGATGCCGTGAGCATCGACCGTCCCGAGCTTGTTGGCCGTGACATTCACCGTGTGCGTCTGCAGGTTCGGGACCCCGGTCAGCGGCGCGTTGGCGACGACGAGCGTCGTCGTGTCGATCCATTTCTTCGACGCGTCCGGGGTCAGGAAGTTTCGAGCACTCGTGTGGTGCGCGTCCTCGCTGACGTTCTGGGCAAGGAAGCCGAGCACGATCGAGCGTTCGTCCGCTCCGGCCGCGGGGGTGACCACCGAGGCCGCCGACGGGGCCACACCGCCGACGACCGGTCCGATGACATCGGGGTTGGAGTTGGTCGGTACGCCCGAACAGCCGGCCACCAGAGCGGCGAGCACGATTGCGCCGCCGATCGCGGCGATGACGTTGAGCCGACGGCGCTTCATGTGCTCATCGCCGCTTCCTCGTCCGGTTCGATCGGCAGCGGCGAAACGACGATCGTGGCGCCGACCGCCCGCGGCAGGGTCAACCGGAACTGGGCGCCCTTTCCGCGCTCGCCCCAGGCCTGCAGCCAGCCGCCGTGCAGCCGGGCATCCTCCAAGCTGATCGCCAGGCCCAGCCCGGTGCCACCGGTCAGCCGGCTGCGTGAGGGATCGCCGCGCCAGAATCGGTTGAACACCAGGCCGGCCTCACCCGGCCGCAGCCCGATGCCGTGATCGCGAACGGTCACCGCGACGGCGTCGTCGTTGGCGCCGATGGTCACCACCACCGGCCGTCCCTCGCCGTGATCGAGGGCGTTGGCCAGCAGGTTTCGCAGGATCCGTTCGACCCGCCGCGGATCCATCTCGACCGGGACGGGCACCTCGAGGCCGGCCGTCACCAACTCGCTGCCGTGCCGCCCGGCCAGCACCTGACTGGCCTCGACGGCGTTGCCGACCACTCCGCGTAGATCCAGCACCTCGGCCTCGAGGCTGGCGGCTCCGGCGTCGTAGCGACTGATCTCGAGCAGGTCGGCCAGCAGCGATTCGAACTTGTCCAATTCCGACAGCAGCAACTCGACCGAGCGGGCCAGTTCGGGGGCGAAGTCACCCCGCTCGGCGTACAGCACCTCGGTGGCCATCCGGATCGTCGTGAGCGGCGTGCGCAGCTCATGGGACACGTCACTGGTGAACCGCTGCTGCACCCGCGAGAGCTGTTCGAGCCGGCGGAACTGACGCTGCAGGCTGCCGGCCATGTCGTTGAAGGAGCGACCGAGCAGGGCGATGTCGTCGCTGCCCCGAACCCGCATGCGCTGGGCGAGATCACCGGCGGCCAACTGCTCGGCGGTGCGGGCCGCGACCCTTACCGGACGCACGACCTGACGGGTCACGAGCAGGGCGATCAGGGCGACGAGGAACACCAGACTCAGGCCGGCCAGCAGCACGGTGCGCTGCACGATCGAGATGGTGTTCTGCTCGGCGGTGAGCGGGAACAGGTAATAGAGCTCGAACAGACCAGCCCGTGTCGAGACGGGTTCGCCGACGATGAGTCCGGCGACCGTATTGGTATTGCCCGTGGCACTGGGCACGGGCGCGTACTGCACGGCCAGGTCATTGCGCTGGACAAGTGCGCGGAGCTTCTGCGGCACCGGCGCCTGGGTCGGCAGGTTCGAGGCCACGAAGCTGTTCTTGGTGTTGATCGCGATCGAGTACAAACCCGCGTTGTTCCCGTTGGCAGTCAGCGACGAAGCCGCATCATTGATCGTCGTCGTGATGCCGGCGATATCACCAGCGTCGATGCCCGCCATCTGGGTCCGCAACGCCGACAGGCCGACCGAGGCCTGGGCGATTGCGGCCGTCCGTTTCGCGCGCAACACACCGGCGCTGATCTCGTCGACCAGGAAGATGCCGATGAGCAGCACGACGATGCCGGTGACGACGGCGGTGCTGGCCGCCACCCGAAGCTGGAGCGAGTCGCCCCAGACCCGGCCGACCGCCCTCGCCGCGACCCGGATGTGGTTCCAGGTGACCCACCAGAGCGTGGGCCTGGGCGCTATGACCTCGTCGGTGTCGCTACGTTCGGCGCCGGGCCCGGTCCCGATCGCGCCAGCTGCGCCCGTCCCACCGTTTTCAGCGCCATGGGTCACGGCGGTCCGGCCTTGTACCCGACACCGCGAACCGTCAGGACGACCTCCGGCTTCTCCGGATCGGTCTCAACCTTCGAGCGCAACCGCTGTACGTGCACATTGACCAGTCGCGTGTCGGCGGCATGGCGATAACCCCACACCTGCTCCAGCAGCACCTCGCGGGTGAAGACCTGGCGCGGCTTGCGGGCGAGCGCGACCAATAGATCGAACTCGAGCGGGGTCAGCGCGATCTGCAGACCACCCCGACGCACCTGATGGGCCGGGACGTCGATCGAGACCGGCGACTCGGGCGGTCCGATCGTCAGCGCTTCGGCCGCGATCTCGTCGTGCTGGCGTAGCCGGGCCCGCATCCGAGCGACGAGCTCCTTGGGCTTGAAGGGCTTGACCACATAGTCATCGGCGCCCGACTCGAGACCGAGGACGATGTCGACGGTGTCGGTCTTCGCCGTCAGCATGATGATGGGGGTGCCGCTCTCGGCCCGGATCAGCCGACAGACATCGATCCCCGACAGGCCGGGCAGCATCAGATCGAGCAGGATGATGTCGGGCCGGACGTCGCGAAACGCCTGCAGCGCCCGTCCGCCGTCCAGGACGAAGGACGGCTCGAAGCCGTCCGAGCGCAAGACGATGCCAAGCATTTCGGCGAGGGCGGAGTCGTCGTCCACCACCAGAACACGCGGTTTCATGCGTCCATAGTGACAGGATGTTCGGCGTGCAACCTCCCCCGCCGCCCGGCTGGCTGCCGCCAGGCCAATTGGGCTTCGCGCCGCCGGGTTACGCACCCCAGGGCTATGCCCAGTTGCCACCGCCGTACTTCCCACCACCACCGCCGCCGCCATTGCGACCCGGGTGCGTTCCGTTGCGGCCCTTGGCGGTGGGCGACATCCTCGACGGCGCCTTTCGGGTAGTTCGTCGCAACCCGCGCGCAACCCTTGGTCCGGCCGTGATCGTCGCGGTGGTGCAGGCGGTGCTCGTCGCGTCGTTCCAGTTCCTGGTCTACGGCGCCGATCGCACCCAGTCGGTCGCCGATCCCAACGACCCAGCAGTGTCCGGCGGCCAACTCACCGGACAATTGAGCGCGGCCTTCAGCTTGCTGGTCATCGGCACCCTGCTCGGCGCAATCCTGACCGGGCTGCTGACCGCGGTCATCACCGAGGATGTGCTCGGCGTCAAGCTCAGCATCGCCGACGCCTGGCAGCGGACCCGACCCAGGATCTGGGCCCTGGTCGGCCTGTCGGTCGTCACCACCCTCCTCGAGTTGCTCGGCTTGCTGCCCTGCCTGGTGCTCGGCGTGTGGCTCTGGGGAATCTGGGCCGTGTCGATGCCAGCGTTGATGGTCGAGGGCCTCTCGGTTCGCGGCGCGCTCGGTCGCTCGCGGCAGCTCGTCGCCGGGATGTTCTGGCGGGTGTGGGGCATCCGCGCGCTCGGAGCGCTGCTGGTCCTGGTGGTCGCTTCCATCATCGGGGCGCCGTTCCAGATCGCCGGCGTGATCGTCGATGGGTTCAGCGCAAGTCCCGGCCACGTCCCGACGACGCTGATCCTGCTGAGCGCGGTCGGCACGGTCATCTCGGCCACCTTCACCGCTCCCGTCCGCGCCGCGATCGATGTGCTGCTCTACGTCGACCTCCGGATGCGCAAGGAGGGCCTCGATCTCGTGCTGCAGCAGCAGGCGCTGGGAATCCCGTCGGCGCCACCGCCGCCGCGATGGTGAACCCGGTCGGCCCGATCAGCGGCAGCGATGCTCACGCGGCCGCGGTGGCCGAACTGCGGCACGCCGAATATCACCGCGACGACCCCAGCGTCGTCACTCGGATCCTGACGTGGATCGGCGACCGGCTCGACTCGATCGTCAGCGGCACCGCCTCCGGGTCGGCGACGCTGATCCTGCTGGTGCTGCTCGTCGCGGTGATCGCGTTCGCCGTGATCCGGGCCGGACGACCCGGGCGCGCCGCGGCGCTGGCCGCCCGTCGCGGCGACCCACTTGCCCCGGACCAACGCGTCGACCATCGGCGGCTGGCGCTCGAGCACGAACGGGCCGGCCGGCTGGCCGACGCCCTGCGCGAATGGCTGCGCGCCACGATCGTGGTCATCGAGTCGCGTGGCGTGCTCGACCCGCGGCCGGGACGGACCGGCGCCGGGCTGGCCCGCGAGGCCGGTGCCGTGCTACCCGAAATCGCCGCCGAACTCGACGCGGTCGTCGACGCGTTCGATGCGGTTTGGTTCGGCCGGCGCCCGGTGACCAGTGGCGACGTGGCCCGGGCCCACCGGGTCGCCGATGACGTCCGCGACGCCCGCATCAGCGCCGCCGTGATGCGGTGACCACCGTCCAGGCGCCGCCCCTGGCCGGGTCGACCTGGCGCCGGCTGCGGCTCTGGTTCGCCCTCGGCGCGGTGCTCGTTCTGGGCGCCGTGATCGTGACCGCGATCGCTTCGACCGCCTCGGCCCACGCACCGCTGGATCCGGGTTCACCGTCGCACAACGGCAGCCGGGCTCTCGCTCGGTTGCTCGAACAACGCGGCACCGCGGTCTCGAAGTTCAGCTCGCCCGGCGACGCCGCCGCCCGGCCGGCCGGCACAACCGTCCTCGTCGTCGCTCCGGACGACCTGGGCCGCGATCAGCGCAATGCGCTCAAGGGTCACCGGATCGTCCTGATCGACCCGGACGTCGCCGCGCTGGCCGCGTTCACCGGCGACTACCAGAGCGACTCGACCACGGGCCCGGCCCCGGTTGCGGCCGGCTGCTCCTGGCCCGGCGGTGCGGCGACCGGTGCGGTCACTTTCCCGAGTGGGACGACGACCTACCGCGGGCCGGGCACCTGTTACGGCGGCGCGGTCGTGATCACCGATCAGCTGGTCGTATTGGGCTCGGCCGACCTGCTTCGAAACGACCAGCTGGCCCACAACAACATCGCCGCGCTCGACATCAACGCGATCTCGGCCGACGGGACGGTCGCCGACGTGGCCTGGCTGCTGCCCGGCATCGAGGACGCCGGCACCGGAAGCCCATCGATCTGGTCACTGTTCCCGTCCTGGACCCAACGGGCCTTCTGGTGGCTGCTCGTGGTCGGGGGCCTCGTGGTCCTTTGGCGCGGGCGCCGCTTCGGCCCGGTCGTCTCCGAACCCTTGCCGGTCGTCGTGCGATCAGCCGAACTCGTCGAAGGCCACGGGCGGCTCTATCGCCGGGCCCAGGCCCGGCACCGGGCGGCCGAGCTGTTGCGCGCGGCCGCCACCACCCGGCTGGCGAGCCAACTGGGACTCGACCGGCGCGCCGGTGCGAACCAGGTGGCGGCCGCACTGGATGCCGTCGACGGCCGGCGCCGCGCAACCGATTCGCTCCTCGGACCCGTCCCCGTCGATGATCAGGGACTGGTCCGGCTCGCCAACGAGCTCGGCGAACTGACGGCCGGTAGCGTGCGTCAGATGCGGGGGCCGACACAGTGAGCGACGCTGTGATCCGGGCGGCGAGCCCCGCCGCGACCGGTGACCCGCGCGCGGCCATCACCCGGGTTCGCGCCGAGGTGGCCAAGGCCGTCATCGGGCAGGACGCCGCCGTGACCGGCGTGTTGATCGGCCTATTGTGCCGCGGCCACGTGCTTGTCGAGGGTGTTCCCGGAGTCGCCAAGACGCTGCTGGTCCGCACACTGGCCGCCGCGGTGGCATTGCGGACGAGCCGGATCCAGTTCACCGCCGATCTGATGCCGGGCGACATCACCGGGTCGCTGATCTATGACGCGTCGTCGGCGCAGTTCTCCTTCCGCGAGGGCCCGGTCTTCACGAACCTGCTGCTTGCCGATGAGATCAACCGCACGCCGCCCAAGACGCAGTCGGCGCTGCTGGAGTCGATGGAGGAACGGCAGGTGAGCGTCGACGGCACGCCGCGTCCGCTGCCCGACCCGTTCTGTGTCATCGCCACCCAGAATCCGGTCGAGTATGAGGGGACGTATCCGCTGCCCGAAGCGCAGCTCGACCGGTTCCTGCTCAAGGTGACGATGCCGCTGCCCGATCGAGACACCGAGCTGCGCATCCTGACCGCCCACGCGGCCGGCTTCGATGCCCGCGATCTCGCCGCCGCCGGGGTCGGTCCGGTGGCCGGACCGGCCGATCTCGCCGCTGCCAGCGCGGCGGTGCGCGGCGTGTACGTGGCGCCCGAGATCCTGGCCTACATCGTGGAACTGGTCCGCGCGACCAGGGCGGCGCCCTCGACCGCGCTCGGGGTATCGCCCCGCGGGGCCACCGCGCTGGTATCGACCGCCCGGGCCTGGGCCTGGCTGTCCGGGCGCGAGTACGTCATCCCGGACGACGTGCAGGCGCTGGCCCGACCGACCCTGCGGCATCGGATCGCACTGCGACCCGAGGCCGAGCTCGAAGGCGTCCAGGTCGAGGGGCTGCTCGACTCGATCCTCGCCTCCGTCCCCTCGCCGCGCTGAGATCCCGGTGGCCCTCTCGGGACGGCTCGTCCTGCTGGCCCTGCTCGGCCTGTTGCTGGTCGGTTACCCGGCCGTCGTGCTCGTCGGCTACAGCGGCCTGCTGCTCGTCGCGGTGGCCGCCGACCTGATTCTGGCCGCGCCGATCAGCGCGCTGCGCCTGAGCCGCGACCCGAGCCCGTCGGTGCGGCTGGGCACAACATCCGAGACCGCACTGCGGATCACCAACTCCGGGCGTCGGCGACTGCGGGGCCGGGTCCGCGATGCCTGGGTGCCATCGGCCGGCACGAGTCCGCGGGAACAGGCGGTGGTCGTTCCGGTGGGCGAGCGACGGGTGCTACGCACTCAGCTGCGTCCGTCTCGTCGGGGCGAGCGCGTGGCGGTCCGGGTGATCATTCGGTCCTACGGCCCGTTGCGGGTGGCCGCTCGGCAGCGACACCTGGACGTGCCCGGTAGCCTGCGCGTGCTGCCGCCGTTCACCTCGCGCAAGTTCCTTCCCGAGAAGCTGGCCCGGCTGCGCCAGATCGACGGCGCCGTCGTCATGCAACTGCGCGGCCAGGGGTCCGAGTTCGATTCGCTGCGTGAATACGTGCTCGGCGACGACGTGCGTTCGATCGACTGGCGGGCGACCGCCCGGGGGCACGACGTCGTGGTGCGCACCTGGCGCCCCGAGCGCGACCGGCACATCGTGCTGGCCATCGACACCGGACGCACCTCGGCCGCACGTATCGGCGGCAGCGCTACCCCGGGTCAGGCACCCGACGGCGAACCGCGGCTGGACGCAGCCCTCGACGCCAGCCTGCTACTCGCCGCGGTGGCCGCGAAGGCCGGCGACCGGGTGGCCCTGGTTGCCGCCGACATCCGCGTGCGAGCCCGGCTGGGCCTGACCTCGGGCGCCGACATCATGCGCAGCCTGGTCGCCGCGGTCACCACCCTCGAGCCCGCGCTGGTCGAGACCGACCCAATGCTGCTGTCGAGCCAGGTGATCGCCCAGGCCGGCAAGCGCTCGCTGGTCGTGCTGTTCACCAGCCTCGACGCCGGCCCGGCCGAGTCCGGACTGATGCCGGCCGTCCGGACGCTGGCGGCCCGGCACCAGGTCATCGTGGCGTCGGTCGGTGACCCGCGCATCGACGAGCTGACGGCGGCCCGCGGCGACGCGAGCGAGGTCTACACCGCGGCCGCCGCCGAGTTCGCGATCGCCGGACGCGCGGCCCTGCGCGAGCGGCTGATCCGGCTGGGCTGCGAGGTGGTCGACGCACCCGCCGACCGCTTCGCCTCGGAGGTGGCCGATGCCTACTTGCGTCTCAAGGCCGCCGGTCGCCTCTGATCGATCACGTTCCTGAATCAGGATCATGCGACCGGCAGCACCGCTTCGCGCTCGTCGAAGGCCAGGTCCCCGGTCTCGCCCGTGCGAGCGCCTCGACGGCCGAGTACGAAGACGTAGCTGAGGAAGGTCAGCTCGGCGACACACCCGATACCGATCCGGGCCGCGGTCGGGAGTCCGGACGGGGTCACGAAGGCCTCGATGGCCCCCGAGACCGCGAGCACTCCGACCAGCCCCAGGGCGACCACCGCGGTGGCTCGGCCGGCCTCGGCCAATGCCTGCGCACGGGGTCGCGCGCCCGGCGCGATCCAGGCCCAACCCGTCCGCAACCCGATGCCACCGGCCACGAAGACCGCGGTCAGCTCGAGCAAGCCGTGCGGCAGGATGAGGCCGAAGAAGACGCCGGACTTGCCCGCGCCCAGCATCGCCCCCCCGACGACGCCCAGATTGACGGCGTTCTGCCACTGGATCCACAACACGCCAACAACTGTCACCCCGAGAAAGAGGCAGATGGCGGTGACGACCGCGTTGTTCGTCCAGACCTGAGCCGCGAATGCGTGGGCCGGGTGTTCGGAGTAGTAGTCGCTGAAGTCGTGCTCGACCAGCTGGCGAAGTGCATCCGATGAGATCACCCGCGACAGCCGCTCGGGGTGCTCGCGCAGGTACAGCATCATCGCCCCGGATACGACGATGTTCGCCGCGGCGACGCTGGTCCACCAGCGCCACGCGAGATAGACCGTCACCGGGAAGTCGACCCGGACGCCGTGGGCCAGCGCGGCCCAGCCCCGCCGGCGCGAACCACCGACCAAGGCGCCGCGGCCTCGCGCCAGCAATCGCGACAGCCGCGCGGCCGTGGCCGGGTCGGGCATCCGCGACTGGATCAGCGCCAAGTGGGTGGAGGTGAGCTGATACAGACGGACCAGCTCGTCCGTCTCGGCCGGATCGAGGCGTCGGCGTCCGGTCAGCTGCTCCAGGCGATGCCAGGCGCCCGTGTTCTCGCTGACGAACGCGTCCAGGTCCACGCCGGCGAGTCTAGAAGGGGGAGACTTGCACAGTGACCGCTTTGGTGTCGGGTGAGGGAGTTTCGCTCGAGCTCAACCATGCCGGTCTGGGCAGCCGGACGATCGCTGCGGCCATCGACATCGGTGTACAGATCGCCGCGCTGTTCCTACTCGTCGTCGTGACCAGTCAGCTCGGCGGCGGGGACTCGGACGCACAGGCCGCGACCGTCCTGGTCGAGCTCGTACTGGTCCTAGCCGGGTACCCGATCGCGTTCGAGTGGCTCTCGCATGGGCGCACGCTGGGCAAGCTGGCGATGGGACTGCGGGTGCTGCGCGACGACGGTGGCCCGATCGGCTTTCGGCAGGCACTCGTGCGCGGCCTGGCCGGCTTCCTGATCGAGAAGCCCGGCATCGTCCTGGGCGGGTTGGGCACGGCTATCGGCCTGATCACGATCGGCACCAGCGCGAGCAGTAAGCGGGTCGGCGACATGATGGCCGGAACCTTCGTCCTCAATGAACGAGCCGGACCGGCGGCGACGTTGCGACCGCTGGAATTCTGGGTGCCGCCCGAACTCTACGGCTGGGCGCAGTCACTCGACCTATCCGGCGTAACCGAGCCGTTGGCTTTGGCATTGCGCCAGTTCGTGGCTCGGGCGCCGCAGATGTCACCGGCGGCCCAGGTGGCCCTCGGTGAAGGATTTCGCGCTCAATTGTCGGCGGTTCTGGCGCCCCCCGCGCCGCCGGGTGTGCCCACGCCATTGTTGCTGACGACGGTGCTGGCCGAACGACGCCGGCGCTCATCGCTAATGGCGCCGGCTTCGATTCCGGTGTCCTACGAGGCTTACGCGCCCACCGAGCCTTACGCCGGTTCGAGCCGACGGACCGGCTCGACCGGCGGCGGGACGTTCACGCCGCCGGCCTGAAGTCGGACGTGGCGCCGATTAGCGGCGGAAGTCCTGGTGCGCGGCGGCGGCCGTGAGCTCACTGCGCATAGCCGGCGACGCGCTCTCGAGCGCCTGCGCGTAGTCAAGCCGCGCGCGCCGAGCCCGCATCCGCTGGGCGATTCGGTTCTTCATGGTGTTGCTTCCTTCGGGTCCTGCGCCAGCCACCCTGGCCAGCTGCTAACAGTGACTAGAACGACCGAGCTCACGTTTTCCTTACCGCGATGTGGCGCACTGCACGTCTTCGCGCGCTATCGATTGCCATTCACTGGAATTGACCGCCATGTTCGCCGATGAACCGAACTCCGGGCCGCCGCGTGTTGGTTGTGAGCGACGACGGCTGCAGACGATCCGAGCCACTTCCAGACTTCAGACTCGATCCACGTTCCGGAGGATCTATATGACCATCAACATGCTCGCCCGCAAGCCACTAGCGGTGGCCGCGGCGATGGCGGCAGCGGTAGCGGTGTTGGCCGCGTGCAGCAGCGGAACCAGTTCTTCATCCGGCTCGTCGAGCACGGTGGCGGCGGCGAGTTCGGCGGCTGCCGGCTCCTCGTCGGCCTCGTCGTCGGCGGCTGCGGCGGTGAGCGGCGCGGTCAGCGTCGCGTCCGGGCCGCTCGGCCGCTACTTGGTCGATAAGTCGGGCAAGGCCATCTACATCCTGACGAGCGACAAGCCCAATGGTGCATCGGCCTGCACGGTCGGCTGCCTCAAGGCGTGGCCGCCGATTGCCGCGCCGACCCCGCTGCCGTCCGGACTTACCGGCATCACGGCCACGTTCGGCACCTTCAGCGCCGCGGACGGCTCGAGCGAACTGACCATCAACGGCTACCCGGCCTATAACTTCATCAAGGACACCGGCCCCGGCACGACCGCTGGTCAGGGAGTGGTCAGTTTCGGTGGCACCTGGTGGCTCGTGGCCCCGAGCGGCTCGTGGATCACCGCGGCGGTGGCACCCGCGTCGAGCTCGGCCGCATCGTCGGCGGCCTCGGCGTCGGCGTACGGCTACTGAGCATTCTGAGCTAGCTGCGCCAATCCGTCGATTACCTCCGCGGCCGGCAGTTGCGCTGTGCGCGCTGCCGGCAGCGCCAATTTCGACGCTCGGATGCCACTGCCGATGATCACCAGGCCGCTCACCTGCGGCACTCGAGAATCGACCAGCACCGGCCAGCCGGGTAAGCCGATCGCGGTGATGCCGCCGTATTCCATGGCGGTCAGTTCGGTCGCCTGGGCCAGCGGTGCGAATGACGCCTTACGGGCGGAGAGCCGCTGCCGTACCGATCCGTTCACATCCAGCCGGGTCGTCGCCAGCAGCAGACCGGCCGCGTAACTTGTTTCACCGCCGCGTCTACCGGCCACGATCACGCAGTTCGCCGAGTGGTCGAGGGTGACTCCGTAGCGCTCGCAGAAGGCAGTGGTGTCAGCCAGGTCCGGGTCGATCGGCGCCACCCGGATCTCATCGGCGAACGAGAGCTTGAGCAGCGCGGCCGCGACCGGCGGCGCGACCAGGTCGAGATGTTCCAGCACCGGCTGCCAGTCGAGTTCCACGCGACCAACCGTATCGAAGGGCTGCCGCCGCAATTCCGCACCGGATCCGGGTGGATTCTGCGGCCACCGGACGCAATACCTCCCCGGATCGGGCGGAGCCAAAAAAAATCGGGTGCTGCCGATCCCGTTATGGGACCGGCAGCACCCGATCGGTGCCGCTTAGCTACGCCAGTGAGCGACGGTGTCGCCGGTGCTCAGTAGCGGTAGTGATCCGGCTTGTAGGGGCCGGCGACGTCGACACCGATGTACTCGGCCTGCGACTTCGACAGCACGGTCAGCTTGGCGCCGACGGCGTCGAGGTGCAGTCGGGCCACCTTCTCGTCGAGGTGCTTGGGCAGACGGTGCACCTGCGGCTTCTCGCCATTGTGGTAGAAACCGGCGTTCGTCCACAGCTCGATCTGGGCGATCGTCTGGTTGGCGAACGACGTCGACATCACGAAGCTCGGGTGACCGGTGGCGTTGCCCAGGTTCAGCAAGCGACCCTCGGACAGCACGATGATCGAGTGCGCCGGACGATCGGGCGTGGCCGGGAAGACCCACTCGTGCACCTGCGGCTTGACCTCGGTCTTGACGATGCCGGGGATCCGGGCCAGGCCCGCCATGTCGATCTCGTTGTCGAAGTGGCCGACGTTGCCGACGATGGCCTGGTGCTTCATCTTGGCCATGTCCTCGGCCATGATGATGTCCTTGTTGCCGGTCGTCGTGATGAAGATGTCGACCTTCTCGATGACGTCTTCGAGCGTGACGACCTCGAGTCCGTCCATCGACGCCTGGAGCGCGCAGATCGGGTCGATCTCGGTGACGAGGACGCGAGCGCCCTGGCCCTTGAGTGAGTCGACCGAGCCCTTGCCGACGTCGCCGTAGCCGAAGACCAGCGCCGTCTTGCCACCGATCATGACGTCGGTACCACGGTTGATGCCGTCGATCAGCGAGTGACGGATGCCGTACTTGTTGTCGAACTTGCTCTTGGTGACCGAGTCGTTGACGTTGATCGCCGGGAAGAGCAGCGTGCCCGCGTTGGCGAACTCGTACAGACGGTGGACACCAGTGGTGGTCTCTTCCGAGACACCCTTGATGGCGGCACCCATGCGGGTGTACTTGCCGGGCTCCTCGGCGATCGAGCGACGCAGCAGGCCGAGAATGACCTGGTACTCCTCGGAGTCATCGACATCGACGCCCGGAACCGCGCCTGCGGCTTCGTACTCGGTGCCCATGTGGATCAGCAGGGTGGCATCGCCACCGTCGTCGACGATCGAGTCCGGGCCACTGCCGTCGGGCCAGACCAGCATCTTCTCGGTGCACCACCAGTACTCCTCGAGCGTCTCGCCCTTCCAGGCGTACACCGAGCAGCCGGACGGGTTCTCGACCGTGCCGTTCGGGCCGACGACGATCGCGGCCGCGGCGTGGTCCTGGGTCGAGAAGATGTTGCAGCTGACCCAGCGCACGTCGGCACCCAGGGCAGTGAGGGTCTCGATCAGAACGGCGGTTTGGATCGTCATGTGCAGCGAACCGGCGATCTTCTTGCCCTTGAGCGGCTGGCTGGCGGCGTACTCACGACGCAGTGCCATCAGGCCCGGCATTTCGTGCTCAGCCAGCTGGATCTCCTTGCGGCCGAAGGCGGCAAGCGAGAGGTCAGCGACCTTGAAGTCGTTGACGGTGCCCGCTGAATCAGCGGTCATGGTCGGGCTCACAGTGTCTCCTGTTTCCTGTAACGGGTAGTGGACGGGGTCGGGCTGGTCGATTGCAAGACGGCGATAGAACGACGCCTCGGGTGGTGGGGTGACACGGTGCAGCGCGCCGAACCACTCGTCGAGGGCACGGGCTAGGCCGGCATCGGTTCGCATCCGGAGTTCGAACGCAATATCGGTGATTCCCAGCTCGTGTTCGTCGATCAGTTCGCGAAGCCGTTGCAGTCGTTCGATCTGTCGTGGGCCGTAGCTTCGATGGCCCCCCTGAGTGCGCAGAGCAGCAACAAGGCCGGCCTGCTCGAGATAACGCAGCATCCGCTGCGACCACCCGGTCGCATCGGACGCTTGCGCGATCGTCAGGTTCTTACTTAGTGGCTTCATGGTTCTAAAGTGGACTCTACCACGGTTGTGTCAGGTTTCTGAATAGGCAATATATTTAACATGAACTTAACTTTGTCGATCAGATGCATACCTACTGATCCGACCTTTCGAAGGATGCCCGCCGTGGCTACCGAACCCGATTCCGACCATCATTGCGGACACAACCGGTGCGCAGTCCCGGGATGTGCCGCGTTCCACCTGTTCTGCCCGGCCTGTGGCAGCCGGGCGCACGTTCACGACCTGGACGATCTGGCCAACCTGACCGCTTCGGCCAATTCCGTGGCGCTCACCGTAATGAATGAGTCGCCCGGATGGCCAGCAGCCGCGCACGTCGCGCGGTAGATCCGACCGGATCCACTCAGTTCGACCGGACGCCCCGCGGCCACGAAGACCGCTTGGCCCGCCGCTAGATCCAGCCCGTCCACCGCGACCGCGCCATCGCCGCAGAGCAGGATCTGCGGTCCGGTCAGCTGCCCGTCGACGAGTCGGGCCGGGGCCAGTTCGATGATCGACAACTCGAAGTCCGGCACCGGTACCGGAAAGGCCAGCCCGATGGGCGCGGCCAGCGGCCCGAGCGCGATCGGTTCGCAGCGGGGCTGGGCGAGCGGGCTGAAATCGGCGATCCGCATGACCTCGGCCGCGTCGACGTGCTTCGGGGTCAATCCGCAGCGCAGGACGTTGTCGCTGTTGGCCATCAGCTCGACGCCGACGCCGCGCAGATAGGCATGTACGGTTCCGGCCCCCAGGAAGATCGCCTCGCCGGGAGCCAACCGAACGGCGTTGAGCAGCAGCGACATCACCGCGCCGATGTCGCCCGGGAAGTCCGCGGCGGCCAACAGCAGCGCCCGGGCTTCGAGCTGCCACTCGCCGCCGGCGTCGGCGACCCGGCGGCCGGCGGGGATCACGTCGGCGAGCAGCGCGGCCTTTTCGCTGCCGGCCAGCTCGAGCAGCCACCGCATCGCCGCCCGCAGCGGGTCAGGTTCGGCCAGGCGCGCGCGGAGCGGATCGAGCGCCGCGACGTCGAGGACAGCGAGCAGCTCCGCTGTCGCCGCGACCGGCCGGAACCCGCACAGCGCGTCGAAGTCGGTGATCGCGCAGAGCAGTTCGGGCTTGTGGTTCGGGTCGCGGTAATTGCGGTTCGGGGCATCGGCCGGCACGCCCCTCGTCTGCTCGTCGACGAAGCCGGCCTGCGCCTGGGCGAGCGTCGGGTGCACCTGGATCGACAGCGCGTGCTCGGCGGCCAGGATCTTGAGCAGGAAGGGCAGCCGATCACCGAAGTGCTCGGCGACCGCGACCCCGAGCTCGCGCTTCGGATCGGCCCGGATCAACTCGTCCAGGCTGCCGTCGACCGAGGTGGACGGGCTGTCGGGGTGCGCCCCGAACCACAGTTCGGCCACCGGCTCGTCGCCTGGCGCTTGGCCTAAGAGCGCCGGGATCGCGGTGCGCGAGCCCCAGGCGTAGTGGCGGGCAACCGGCTCGATCCGGATCAGCCGCTCACTCATCGCCGCGATCCAGGTCGGGCTCGAGGTAAATGACGCGAGCCGCCGGAACCGCAGCCCGAACCCGGACCTCGGCCGCATCGATCGCCGTCGCAACATCGGCAAGCGTCCGGCTGGCCGGCATCGCAACCTTGGCGGCAACCAGGAGTTCCTCCGGACCTAGGTGCATGGTGCGCAAGTGAATCACCCGATCGATGCCACCGCCAGTCAACGCGGCGACGATCGAATTGACCACTGCCGGCGCCGCCGCCTCGCCGATGAGCAGGCTCTTCACCTCGACGATCAGGGTGATCGCCACCGCGCTGAGCAGCAGCCCGATCGCCATCGAGCCGATCCCGTCCCAGCGGGCGTTGTCGGTCAGCGCGGCGACGCCCACTCCGACCAGAGCGAACAGGAGTCCGATCAGGGCGGCGAAGTCTTCCAGCAGGACGACGACGAGTTCGGGCGTCTTGGAGTGGCGAATGAACCCGATCCAGCTGTCGTCGCCCTTCACCTTGGCCGACTCGACGATTGCGGTGCGGAACGAGAACGACTCGAGCCCCCCAGCGATCAGCAGGACCACGATGGCGACGATCGGCGAATCGATCTTGTGCGGGTGCAGCACCTTCTCGACGCCTTCATAGAACGCGAACAGGCCACCGAGCGAGAAGAGCGCCAACCCGACGAGGAACGCATAGAGGAAGCGGTCCCGGCCGTACCCGAACGGATGCTCAGGCGTAGCCCGACGGCGCGAGCGGCGACCACCGACCAGCAGGAGCACCTGGTTGCCGGAATCGACCACCGAATGCACCGCCTCGGCGAGCATCGATGACGACAACGTGATCGCGAACGCGATGAACTTGATCGCCGCGATGCCGAGATTGGCCGCCAGCGCGGCGACGACTGCCTTGTTGCCCTCGCCGCTGCTCAAGGGATCGGATCCATGCGCGCGGCATCCGCGATCATGCGTACTCACCTGCGCGCGGGGCCGACGGGTCGATGCCCAGACCGAGCGCTAGGTAGGTCGCGGTGAACATTCCGAAGGAGTGGGCCGCGCCGAGTCGGGTCAGCGGCATGCCCCGGGGCAGATCCAGGGTGGACGCACCCACACCGGCGTCGCGCGCGACCTGGGTCAGCGCGTCGGCCGCACGCAGCGCCGCCAACTCGTCGAGCTGCAGCTGGGCATCCGAGCGCGGCGTCAGGGCAAGGTCCTCGACGTCGCTCTCGTCGCCGATGATGATCAGCCGGGGCGGTGCGATCGGATCGGCGTCGGTGTCATCGATACGGTCACGGAAGAAATCGGCCGGCCCGGCATCACCCGAGGACGGGCGGGTCAGCAACGCGATGGCGGTCGGGGTTCCATCGGGCAGGGTCACCGACACCGCGGGCGAGCCGCCGAGCAGCCGCAACGCATCGACGAACAGGCGTGCGGCGACTCCGGCCAGTGCTCCGGCACCGGCGACGATCGCGACCGCCTCCGACAACTCGGCGGCCAGCGACTTGGCCGGATTGGTGAACGCGTCGCTCGTCGCCCGGCAGCTCTCTGCGACCGTGTCGAGGGCGTCGGCCAGTTCGGCCAACTGACCGTCCAGCAGCGGCTGGAGTTCGAGGGCGTCGGCCGCCTGCAGCAGCGGGGTGAGCACCGGCCACAGCGCGGCCCGATGATGCACCGAAGCCTCGAGCGCCGCCACCGGCGCCCGGCCGGCCGCGAGCGCGGCCGGCGAACGAGCCGGGGCGACCACGCAGCTCTCGAGTCCGCGGCGGCCGGCCTCGGCGATGATCGAGACTACGCGTGGGTGGCGCCCGTCCACGGACGCGGCCAGCAGGGCATCGGCGGGCCCGGCCCAGCGCGGCAGCTCGGGACCGCTCCAGACGATGGTGGGTGCGGCGGCCGACAGCATCCGGGCGAGCACCCGCATTGCCGCTGCCCCCGGAGCGTCGCTGACCAGCAGCACCGCACGCGGCCGACCGGCCCCGACCAGCCGTTGGACGCCGAACTCGTCGACGACCTCAGCCGCGCGCCGAACCTGGGCGCCGGCTCGCGCAAGCGACCAGATCAGCCGCCCCTCGTCGCGGCGCTCGATCAGCTCCCCGTCCTCGAGCAGCGCATGATCGAAGGTCATCGAGGAGCGGTCATCGGACGGGTGACGCTGCGATGCCGACGCCGTTCGGACCGGGCGTCGCGTCGTCGAGCAGCAGCACGGCTATGCCGTTGACGATCGGGTAGCTGCTGGCGCAGAAGGTGCAGACGAGCACATCACCGTCGTCGCGCAGCGGTGCATGGTCATCGCTCGGGCAGACACATAAGGCGAGTAGGTCCGGATCTATCGGCATGGAACTAGCTTTGCACGATCAGCCGGTGCACCCGCAATCAAACTGCCGGGGACGGTCGCAGCAGCTAGCCGGCTCCGCGGATCGCCGCGAGGGCCTCGTCGCGGATCGACTCCATCTCAGCCGTCGTGCGGGCTTCGACGTTGAGCCGCAGCAACGGCTCGGTGTTCGACGGACGCACGTTGAACCAAGCCCCTTGGCCCAACTCGACGGTGACTCCATCCAGGTCGTCGGTCGATTCGGTGCGATCGGCGAAGGCGGCTCGGACGGCCTCGGTGCTCAGCTGCTGCGACGCCACCGTCGAGTTGATCTCACCCGAGGCCGCGTACCGGTCATACTGCGCGGTGAGGGCCGACAACGGTCCGTCCTGTTCGCCGAGGGCGGCGAGGACATGCATCGCGGCCAGCATTCCGGTGTCGGCGCGCCAGAAGTCCTGGAAGTAATAGTGGGCGGAGTGCTCGCCGCCGAAGACCGCGCCGGTCCGGGCCATCTCGGCCTTGATCAGCGAATGGCCGACTCGGGTACGGACCGGATGACCACCGTGCTCGACGATCACCTCGGGCACGGCGCGCGAGGTGATCAGGTTGTGAATGATCGTCGCGCCCGGATGCACCGCCAGCTCGCGCGCGGCGATCAGGGCGGTGATCGCACTGGGCGACACCGGCCGCCCATCGGCGTCGATGACGAAACAACGATCCGCGTCACCGTCGAAGGCGAGGCCGATGTCGGCGCCCTCGGCGACCACCGCGGCTTGCAGATCGACCAGGTTGGCCGGCTCGAGCGGATTCGCCTCATGGTTGGGGAACGTGCCGTCGAGTTCGAAGTACATCGGGACGACGGCGAGCGGCAGCTCGTCCAGGACGGTGTCGCCGAGGACGGCCGGGACCGTGTAGCCACCCATGCCGTTGGCGGCGTCCACGACGACCCGCAGCGGGCGGATCCCGCGCAGGTCGACCAGCGATCGCAGGTAGTTCGCGTACTCACGCAGCAGGTTGACGTCGGCGTCGACCGCGGGCACCGGCTGTCGATCGGTCGGCGCGCCCGCGTCGCCCGAACTCGTCCCGCCGGCGAGGAGGTAGACCTCGGCCCGGCGGCGGATCTCGGCCAGCCCGGTGTCCTGCCCGATCGCCACCGCGCCGGCGCGGCAGAGCTTGATGCCGTTGTAACGGGCCGGGTTGTGGCTCGCGGTGAACATTGCCCCGGGTAGGTCAAGATGTCCCGACGCGAAGTACAGCATGTCGGTCGAGGCCAGGCCGGCCGACGTCACGGCGGCCCCCCGGTCGAGCGCGCCGGCGGCAAATGCGCGGGCCAGGCCCGGTCCGGATTCGCGCATGTCGTGGGCGATGACAATGTGCGAGGCCTCGATCACGTCGACGAAGGCAGCACCGAGCGCCCGCGCGATGTGTTCGTCGAACTGGTCGGGAACGACGCCGCGAACGTCGTACGCCTTGACGATGTGTTCGAGATTCACTCGGTGCTCGGTACCACCCGAAGGTGCCCCCGACGCCCCGTCGAGGGGATCACCCCGCCAGAGTCGTTCGTGCCGCCCTGCCAATCAGGCAGTTGCGACGGCTCGATCCGCGCCGCTTCGCGAACCGCGTCGGCGAGCGCCTCGAGGTCGTCGGCGTGCGGGATGGGCGCCGGATACTCGCCGTCGTGGCGCATGACCTCCCAGCCGCGCGGGACGGTGAGACGGACGGCGTGCTCCTCGCACAGATCATAGGAATGCGGCTCGGCGAAGCTGGCCAGCGGACCGACCACCGCGGTCGAGTCGGAATAGACGTAGGTGAGAGTGGCCACCGCGGAACGGGAGCAGCCGTTGCGGCTGCAGCTGCGGACATACCTCACAGCCCGCGACTGTAGTACCCGAAGCCGGTCGCGCCGCTCGGACGGGGCCAGGCGTTGGCCCGTGTCGCGGCGAGCCGCGTGGTTCAACCCGGCCAAATGGCCCGACAATCCCGCGAATCGACTCCGTCGCGACACCCGGACGCGACTACGCTGACTGCGTGGCTATCGAGTCCAGGCGCCCGCACCCCGGTCGCCGCCGCGACCGTCGGGGCCGGGGCCTGCGCGGTGAACTGGCCCCACCGGGCGTGCCACTGGCGCGCACCCGTAGCGAAGCGTTCGACGACCTCATCCTCGACGCGGTCGAAGATCTCGAGCGCACCTGGGCGACCGAACTGGCCGACGTCGAGTTCGCGGTCGAGGACGTGCCGCCGGTCCGTGGCGCGATGGCCGCCGTCGCCGAGTTCGACCCCGAAGTGATCGACGATCACGGCATCCCGTTGGGCCGGTTGGTGCGCCCGGCGGCCAGCCGGGCCCGCCCGGTGATCGTCATCTACCGGCGACCACTCGAGTCGCGTGCCACCGACCGCGAGGATCGCGCCGACCTCGTCTTCTCGGTCGTGGCCGAGCTGGTCGCCGAGGCCCTCGGCAAGGACGTCGACGAAATTGACCCGCCGAGATAACCGAGACTCAATCGTCAGGCGAGAGCGGCGAGCAGCCGATTACGCGCAGTGTTCGCAGCCACACATTGACTGGTCAGCCAGCGCGACGGCGGAGCTTACGGCGCTCACGCTCGGACAGACCGCCCCAGATGCCGAACCGCTCGTCGTGCTCGAGGGCGTACTCGAGGCACTCGGGCTTGACCTCGCAGCCGACGCAGATCTTCTTCGCCTCACGCGTCGAGCCGCCTTTTTCCGGGAAGAAAGCCTCCGGATCGGTCTGCGAGCAGAGGGCTCGTTCTTGCCAGCTGGCTTCGTCCGGCAGACCGAAGATCGAGGTCAAGTCTGCGCTGTCGAAGTCCTCAGACTCGCTCGGCACGGCGCCCTCCCGGGGGCATAAAGGGGTTTCTGACTTGCAAGGCGAACGACACAACGTGAATTACACCCGTGTCGTTCGCAGTTAGTCAAGCGGGGCGGTGCTATTGCTCGGCCTGTCGGGATCGATGTGTCAATCACCACGTGTGCTGGTTTGCCTACGCTGAGCGCACATCGGGCGAGGTTTCGCATACCGATTCATACGCTGCGTAGCCAAAAGGTGTTATCCAACCGTGTTCGACGACCAGTATCGGCCGGGCAACGGCGCAATCGAAAGGCGAAAAATTGATCTTCGCCGACGCACCTGTGGCCCTTGAATCCGGACCGGGCCCGCCCGGGCCCGGGGCATGGTGGGCAACTCCGCAGGCGCGCACCCCGTCGGCGGCCGGGTTGAATTCGACGCGTAGGTTCAGTCGGTGCGGATAACGGTCCTCGCCGGCGGCATCGGCGGCTCACGCTTTCTGCGCGGCGTACGCGCTGGGTACCCCGACGCCGACATCACCGCCATCGTCAACACCGGTGACGACATCACCGTCCATGGGCTGCGGGTCTGCCCCGACCTCGACAGCGTGATGTACACCCTCGGCGGCGGTATCGATCCCGAGCGCGGGTGGGGCCGCGAAGGTGAGACCTGGCGGATCAAGGAAGACCTGGCGATCTACGGCGTCGAGCCGACCTGGTTCGGCCTCGGTGACCTGGATATCGCGACCCACTTGGTCCGCACCCAGATGCTCGACGCCGGCTACTCCCTCACCGACGTGACCGCGGCCCTCTGCGAACGGTGGAAACCGGGTGTGCGGCTGCTGCCGATGAGCGACCAGCGCTGCGAGACGCACGTCGTCGTCGAGTTGGACGGCGCTCAGCAGGCGATTCACTTCGAGCAGTGGTGGGTCAAGCACCGGGCCCAGGTGCCCACCAGTGCATTCGTCCAGATCGGGGCCGACGTCGCCGAGCCCGCGCCCGGGGTGAGCGAGGCGATCTCCACTGCCGACATCGTGTTGTTCGCACCGAGCAATCCGGTCGTCTCGATCGGAACAATCCTCGGCGTGCCGGGAATCCGCGATCAGCTGCGGGCAACGGCCGCGCCGGTGATCGGATTCTCGCCGATCATCGGCCGCGCGCCGGTGCGCGGGATGGCCGACGTGTGCCTGCGCACCATCGGGGTCGAGGTCAGCGCCGAAGGCGTCGGCCGGCACTACGGAGCCCGCTCCGGCCACGGCGTCATCGATGGGTGGCTCATCCATGAAACCGACCAGGCCGACCTGCCGGGCATCGACGTCCGCGCGGTCCCGCTGTATATGACCGACGATCAAGCGACGGCCGACATGGTTCGCGTCGCGATGGAGCTCGCCCATGTCTGAGCAGTCATCTGGTTCAGCCGGCCCACTCGACCACGCTTCGGTCGACGGCATCGAGGTACTGCCGATCCTCGGCATCGGTGAGCTGCGCCCCGGCGATGACCTCGGCGAGATGATCGCCCTGAATGCGCCCGGGCTGCGTGACGGCGACATCCTCGTCGTCACCTCGAAGGCGATCTCGAAGATCGAGGGACGGCTGGTGCCGCTCACCTCGACCGAGCCGCAAGCGCGCGAAGCGGCCCGGCAGGCCGCGATCACGGATGAGACGGTTCGGGTGGTCGCCGAGCGCGAGACGCTGCGGATCGTGCAGACGCGGCACGGTCTGGTCATCGCTGCGGCCGGAGTCGATCTCTCCAACGTGTCCCCGGATGAGATGGCGCTACTTCCGGTCGATCCGGACGCCTCGGCCGCCGCCCTGCGCGACGGGCTGCGTGCGCGGCTGGGGGTCGACGTCGGCATCATCATCAGCGATTCGGCCGGACGGCCCTGGCGGGCCGGAATCACCGACTACGC
Organism: uncultured Actinomycetes bacterium; assembly: GCA_963730855.1. GTDB lineage: Bacteria > Actinomycetota > Actinomycetes > Mycobacteriales > Jatrophihabitantaceae > CAVSTK01. Next base: position 29,377 of record CAVSTK010000003.1, on the reverse strand, counting down.
CATCGGCGTCGCCGGCCTGAGCGCGGTGTTCGATGCGCGCGGCAGCGTCGACCACTTCGGCAACGAGTTGATCGTCACCGAGGTGGCCGTCGCCGACGAGGTCGCCGCCGCGGCCGACCTGGTCAAGGGCAAGCTGAGCGGGGTGCCGATCGCGATCGTGCGCGGCCTTGCGCGCGATGGCAAGCTGCGCGATGACGGGCTGGGCAGCTCGACCCTGATCCGCGACGCCAACGAGGACCTCTTCCGGCTCGGTACCGCTGAGGCGATCGCGCTCGGACGGGCCGAGGTCGTGGAGCGACCCGAAGCCATCACACCGGCCCTGCACGCGGACGTCGTCGCCGTCGTCAGCGCCATGCCCGACCAGCCGGCGGCCGAAGCGGCGATCAAGTACGGCTTCCTGGCGCTGCTGGCCGCCCGTCCGGACGCGACCGATCGCACCTGCGTGCCTGGGCACATCACCGCCTCGACGATGGTGATCGACCCGGAGCGCCGCCAGGTGTTGCTCACCCTGCATCCGCGAGTGGGACTGTGGCTGCAGGTCGGCGGCCACTGCGAGCGCACTGACCCGACCGTCCTGGACACCGCCCGCCGCGAGGCCCTCGAAGAGAGCGGGCTGACCGCACTCGACTTCGATCCCGCCCCGATCTGCCTCGACATCCACCCGATCACCTGCTCCCTCGGCCGGCCGACCCATCATTTCGACGTCCGCTATCTCGCCGTGGCCGATTCGCGGATCGCGCCGATCCGCAGCGACGAGTCCCTCGACCTCGCCTGGTTCGACTGGGACGCGCTGCCGGCCAAGGTGGCACCCGACGTCGAGCGGTCGATGGCCTACGTGCGCGGCCGGCTGGGTCTGTAAGCGACTAGTGAGCGACTACGACGACGCGCTGGCCCAGCTCAATGCCTGGCCGGTCGGTCGAGCCGGTGCGGCGGTCGTCGGGCGTGGCGGCGTACTGGCTCGGTACGGGATCACCGGCGAGGCCTTCTACCTCGCGTCGGTGACCAAACCGCTGTCGGCGCTGGCCACCCTGGTCGCGATCGAGGAGGGCGCGCTCGAGCTGACCGACCCGGCCGCGCCGCACCTGCTCCCCGGCGCCACCGTCGAGCAGCTGCTTTCGCACGCGTCGGGCATCGCTCCGGACGCGCCGCGACGCATGTTCCCGCCGGCCAATCGACGGGTCTACTCCAACGCCGGGTTCGAGCTGCTCGGTCAAGTCGTGGCGGATGCGGTGACGATGCCGTTCGCGGACTACCTCAACGAGGCGGTCGTTGCGCCGTTGCGGTTGGAACACACCACGCTGGACGGGTCGCCGGCCCGGGCCGCACGCTCGAGCGTCGACGACCTGGCGATCGTCGTGGCCGAGCTACTGGCGCCGACCCGGCTGGTCGACTCGGCAACCGTGGCCGACGCCACCCGCGTGCACTTTCCGGGACTGCGCGGCGTGCTGCCCGGATTCGGGCGCCAGGATCCGAATGACTGGGGCCTGGGCTTCGAGATCCGCGGTCACAAACAACCTCACTGGACGGGCGCGCTCAACAGCCCGGCGACCTTCGGTCACTTCGGCCAGAGCGGCACGATGTTCTGGGTCGACCCGGTCGCGGGGCTCGGCCTGATCGCGCTCACCGACGAACCCTTCGGGCCCTGGGCGGCTCAGGCCTGGCCGCAGTTAGCCGACGCCGTCCTGGGCGGGCACCGGGCCTGAGCGGCCGAGCGGCCGGAGTGGCCGGAGTGGCCGGAGTGGCCCGACGGATTGGCGCCCGCTCGTCGCACGGCGAACGCACCGGCCGCGAGCAACAGATCGGCGCCGACGAGCAGGACCCGCGATGCGACCACGATCGCCAACGCGCCACCGGCGCCCAGGTCCGGTTTGAGCACCAGGACGAGGACCAGTTCGCGCAGCCCGGCCCCGGCCGGCGCCGGGATGAACAGGATGCCGCCTGACACCGCGAGCGCCATGGCTCCGGTGCATAGCAGCCAGCCGCTGAAACTGACCGGACCGGCCGCGGCGTAGAGGATCCAGAGCTGCAGGCCGAGCGCCAGCCACGACACCGTCGACCAGCCGGCGGCCGAGGCGGTCGCGGTCAGCGGCAGCCGTTCACCCAGCGGTGCCCGGCCGACCAGCCGGAACAACCGATCGAGCAGCGCAGTCATCGCGCGCGGATGCAGCAGGCCGACGAGCGGCGGCAGCGCCAGCAGCAGCCACCAATAATGCGCCAGCGCGTGCGCGTCCGTGACCGGCAGCAGCAGGCACGCCAGCACCAGGCCGGTCGCGCAGCTGAGTACGACCGTGATCAGGTTGGCGGCGAGCATGGTGCGACGGCTGGCCCCCCGCGCGCGTCCGGCCTCCATCTGCAACAGCACCGGCCAGACCGATCCGGGTAGGTATTTGCCCAGTTGGCTGACGAAGAACACCCGTGCGCCGGCACCCCAGGCGAACTCGATGCCGAGGCCGGCCAGCACCTGACGCCAGGCCGGGTAGGTGGCAGCGACCCCGGCCAGCCCGGCCAGGAACGCCGCGATCGTCGCCGCGACCCCGATGTGGCCGATGGTGTCGGCGAAGGAATGCCGGTCGCGGTAGATGGCGAATACGGCCGCGACGACGACAACGGCGAGCACGGCGGCGGCCGCGATCGGGCGCCAGCGGGGCGGACGCGGCGCATCCAGCGGGTCGGCTTCTACATCGGGCATCGTAACCTCTAGACCGAGGAGCGACCCGTGACAGCGGCGGAGCAGTCCAGATGGAGGCCGTGATGCGGGTGCTTGGTTTCGGCACCTACGACACCAGCCGGCATCCCCGGATCGGCATCGTGTTGACGGGACTGCGGGAGCGCGGCATCGAGGTCGTCGAGGTCAACGCCCCCCTCGACCTCGATACCGCGGCCCGGGTCGCGATGGTGGCCCAGGCGTGGCGCGCGTACCAACTCCCGCTGCGGTTGGTCCGCTGCTGGTCCCGGCTGATCCGAGCCGCCCGGCGCCAGCACGGCCGCTTCGACGCGGTCATCGTCGGCTATCTCGGCCAGTTCGACGTGCTGCTCGCCCGCGCCCTCTTCCCGCGCCGGCTGATCGTGCTCGACCAGCTGGTATTCGGCGCCGACACCGCGGCCGACCGCGGCCTCGGTCGCCCCGGCGGACTGCGGCACCGGCTGCTCGGCTGGCTCGACCGCGCCGCGGTCACCGCGGCCGATATCGTGCTCGTCGATACGGCCGAGGACCGCGACCTGATCACCGTCCGACACCGCGATAAGGCGGTGGTCGTGGCCGTCGGGGCCGATCACGACTGGCTCCGGGCCGGTGGCCGGCGCAGCGATCCGCCACCCGGCGCGCCTCTGCGGGTGGTCTTCTTCGGGCTGTTCACCCCGCTGCAGGGCGTCGACACGATTGCCCGGGCGCTGGCCGAACTGACCGACCGCGTCGACATCGCGGTGACGATGATCGGCGCCGGTCAGCTGCTCGATCGTGCGACCGAACTGGCCGCGGCCAACCCGCAGGTCGAATGGCGCGACTGGGTGCCGGCGAGCGAGCTGCCCGCCGTCGTCGCCGGCTTCGACGTCTGCCTGGGGATCTTCGGCACCGGCCCGAAGGCGGCCCGGGTGGTGCCGAACAAGGTGTTCCAGGGTGCGGCGGCCGGCTGCGCCATCGTCACGGCCGACACGCCGCCCCAGCGGCGGGCGCTCGGCGACGGCACCGCGCTATTCGTGCCGGCCGGCAACCCGACCGCCCTCGCCGGGGCACTGCGGCAGCTGGCCGATGACCGGCCCCTGAGCGCGCGGATCGGCGCCGCCGCGCACGCCCACGCCGCCGCCACATTTTCACCGGCTACGGTCGTGGAACCGCTCTACCAGCGGCTGATCGCCCGGACCTGATCAACCCGACCCAGCCATGGGAGCGCTGATGGCCCTGCCGCCCCCGCTCAGTCCGATGGCGACCCTGCGCTGGCACCAGGTCAACCAGGTGCTGACCGAGCTGCGTCCGTCGACCGTGCTCGAATTGGGATGTGGTCAGGGCGGCTACGGCGCGCGGATCGCGGCCCGTCCCGGCGTGAGCTACGTGGGCCTGGAACCGGATGAGCAGTCGTTCACCGTCGCGCGCGACCGGATTGGGCCGCTCGGCGGCCGGGTGCGTCACGGCACGTCCGATCTGCTCGATGATGACGAGCGATTCGACCTGGTCTGCGCGTTCGAGGTGATCGAGCACCTCGAGGACGACGCCGGCGCGCTGCGTTCGTGGGCCCGGCACCTGAACCCGGGCGGCGCGGTGCTGGTCTCGGTGCCGGCTGATCCGGACCGCTTCGGTCCGATGGACTCCCTCGTGGGCCACTACCGGCGCTACACGTCGCAATCGTTGGGTTCGGTGCTGGAGCAGGCCGGCTGCCGCTCGGTCACGGTGCGCGGGTACGGCTGGCCGTTCGGGTATGCGCTCGAGGCCGTCCGCAATCAGATCGCGGCCCGGCGTTCGACCCCGCATCCGGACGACGAGACCGGCGCGATGGCTCAGCGGTCAGCGACCAGCGGCCGGTTGCTACAACCGCGCCAGCTGGCCGGAACCGCGGTACGGCTGGCGGTCACCCCGTTGGCGCACCTGCAACGACTACAGCCGGATTCGGGTCCGGGCCTGCTGGCCTACGGCCGGGTGTAGCGACTACTCGGGACGCGAACGCACGATCAGGTCGGCCAACAGCGCGATCGCCCCGATGATCAGCCCGGCCAGGATCAGCAGCATGGTGCTGGTCGTCAACCGGAAGTGATAGCGGGCGACGTCGACGACGGCCTTGACGGCACCGATGCCGAAGATCCAGAGCGCCAGCGGCATCAGGACCTTGATCGGGTTGAAGTACATGACCATCCGCAGCACCTGCAGGATGTAGCGGTAGGCATCGTGCAGGAAGTGGAACTTGCTGACGCCGGCGCGCTTCGCGTAGTCGATCTCGAGGTAATCGATGGCGTGCTGGTTGGACAGGAACGAGAGGGTCAAGGTCGTGACACACGAGAAACCGGGCGGCAGTAGCCGCAGGAACGGCAGCGAGACGTCACGGCGGAAGGCCCGCAGCCCGGAGTTGAGGTCAGGGATCTTGGTCGACGACAGCGACTCGGCGATCTTGCGGATCATCCACTTGGCCGGCACCCGCAGAAACTTCTTGGTGCCCTGCTCACTCGTTCGCGCGCCGACTACCTGATCGACTTCGGGGTTCGCACCGAGGTAGCGGATGAACTCGGGGATCCGCTCGTTCGGGTAGGTCATGTCGGCGTCGGTCCACACGACGATGCGGCCCCGAGCGGATTGGGTGCCGATGCGCCGGGCGGTGCCCGAACCGCCATTTCGTCGGAAGGCGACCAGCCGCATGTTCGGGTAGTAGGGCAGCGCCTCGCGGATCACCGCGAGCGTGTCGTCGGTGGACTTGTCATCGATCACCAGCAGCTCGTAGCTGAATTCGCTGGCGTCCATTACGGCCGATATCCGTTCGATCTCGGCCAGCACGTGGTGCTGCTCGTTGTAGCAGGGCAGCACGATCGTCGCATCGAGGGCGGTGAGCTGCGGAGCCGCCGCCGCGCTCGGTGTGGGTGTGATCGGCGAGCCGCCGAGATCGGGCGCGATGATCGCGTCGGGACCGAGCGCGTGCTCAACGGTGGTGACGGACTCGATCAGCCCGACCGTCCCGCGCACGACTCGCAGTGAGCGCTGACCCTCGGGCGGGTCGGTGGTCAGCCCATCCGGATCGGGCGCGTCAGCATCTGCGATTGTCCGAGCCTGACCAGCTTTCGGCACCGAGGGTCCTTCCGTCCGAATTACATTCTTCCGGACGTTAACCGGCCAACCTAGGTCTCTGCTGAGTAGACCCGGCGCGAGTGACTAGAGCGCCCGGATGTCGAGCGGGCTGTAGCGCGGCCCGAACCGGGGCTTGCCGACCCCGGACAGCTCGATCAAGCGGACGACCCGTTGACGCTGTCCCGTCCAGGGTGCGAGCAGCGCAAGCATTTCCTCATCGCCGCCACGGGCCCGTCCGGTGAGCGCATGGACGACCACATCGTGCAGGTGGTAGTCGCCGACACTGACCGCGTCCGGATGCCCGAAAGCGCGTTGCGCTGATTCGGCGGCCGTCCAGACGCCGATACCGGGCAGCGCGCGCAGCACGGCGAGCACGGTCGATTGATCGCAGCGCTCGAGCCGGGCGGCAACCGTGGCCGCGGCCCGGATCGGACGTTGGCGAGCCGCCTCGACGCCCATCCGGTGCCAGTCCCAGGTGGTGATATCGAGCACCGTGGCGGGGTCCGGCGGCGCCCAAAGGTTCGGCGCCCGGCCGGCAATCGGACCAGGGGCCGGCGTCCCGAATCGCTGCAGCAGCTCGCGCCAGGAGCGGCGCGCCTCGCGGCCGGTGACCCGCTGCTCGAGAACGGCCGCGAGGACCGCCTCGAACAGCCGTCCGGTCGACGGCAGCCGGAGGCCTGGATGGCGATGCGCGCAATCGACCAGGCCCGGGTAGGCCGACACGTCCAGTGATCGCCAGTCGTCGTCGGCCCCGATCAACTGCGGCAGCCGGTCGAGCAACCAACCCGCGCCAGCGCCCCACGCGTGGGCGGTGACCTGCGCCGTGCCCGCGCCACGAACCGCCCGTACCGCCAACGTGCCGACACCCAGCGGAGTGCGGGTGGCCCACCACGACGTGCCGTCGGCCGTCACCTGATAGGCCGGGTCGCCGGTGCCGCGCCGGATCGGGCCCAGCGTGCGGGCGAGGTCGACCGGCCAATCAGCGGCCCACGTCCGGGTATTGGGTTCCGAATGGACGGTTAGGTCAGCGGCCTCAGGCATCGGCGGAGAAGCGCACACTTCCGTCGGCCAGCTCGACGTCCGGCCAGACGCGGGCGCCGTGTCGCAGCTCGACGCGGGCACCGATCCGGGCCCGGTCACCGATGACGGCCGCGTCCAGTACGGTGCCGGCCCCGATCTGGGCCCCGAACCCGATCACGCTGGCCCGGATCGCCGCGCCGGGCGCGATGCGGGCACCGTCGAAGACGACTGATCCGTCGATGATGGCGCCCTCGCCGACAACGGCGCCGGCCCCGATCGTCGTTCCGCCGGTCAGCACGGCGCCATCGCCGATCGAGGCGCCGGGCAGCACGAGGTATTCGCCGACCGGACCGGGCACGGCGCTCGACGGGGCGAAGCCCCGCACGAGGTCAGCCGAACCGGCCACGAAGTCCGACGGCGTACCGAGGTCGCGCCAGTAACTTGTGTCGACGAAACCGACCACCGTGGCACCCGCCGCTAATAGACCGGGGAACGTTTCGCGCTCGACCGATACCGGCCGGCCGGTCGGAATCGATTCGACCACCTCGCGCCGAAACACGTACGCGCCGGCGTTGATCTGGTCACTGGCCGGATTCGGGTCCTTCTCGAGAAAGGCCAGCACCCGTCCGGCCGCGTCGGTGGGAACGCAGCCGAACGCCCGCGGGTCGCTCACCTTGGTCAGGTACAGCGCGACATCGGCCTTCGCCTCGGCGTGCCGGGCGATCAATGCGCGAAGGTCCACGCCCGACAGCACGTCGCCGTTGAAGATCAGCGCCGTGTCACCGCGCAGCTTGCCGGCTACGTTGCGGATACCGCCGCCGGTGCCGAGCGGCTCGTCCTCGACGACGTACTCGATCTCGAGACCGAGCGGCGAGCCGTCGCCGAACGTATCGGAGAAGACCTCGGCCTGGTAGCTGGTGCCGAGGATGACGTGCCGCACACCGGCCGCCTGGATCCGGCTGAGCAGATGGGCCAACAGCGGCGCGCCGGCCGTCGGCAGCATCGGCTTGGGCGCCGACAGGGTCAGGGGCCGCAGTCGGGTGCCGAGGCCGCCGACGAGCACCACCGCATCGACCGTGTCGGTGATGTCGGCGCTATCGGCCCCGTAGCCAGCGCTACTCACTGCGCGTCCCCCGATCGTCGGAGTGCCGCTGCGGTGCGGCACCCTCGGCCACCCCGACGACTCGTCGGGCGAGCATCGACCGGGCACCCAGTCCGGCCCGCAATGCTAACCGCACCGGAGCCCAGCGCGCGCCCCGGTAACGTGTCGAGAGATATCGGTAGGCGCTCTGGTGGTGCGCGATAGTCATCCGGTCGCGGTTGCGTTCGGTCGAGTGGCCACCGGTGTGCACCACCTCGGCCGCCGGCACGTAGATGCTCGGCCAGCCGGCCCGGCCGAGCCGATCACCGAGGTCGACGTCCTCGAAGTACATGAAGTAGGCCGGGTCGAATCCGTCCACCGCGTCGAACGCCTTGCGCCGCAGTAGCAGGCACGAACCCGACAGCCAGCCGACGGTGCCCTCGGTCGGGGTGCCGCGCTCGTAGCGATACGCGGCCGTCCACGGATTGGACGGCCACCACCAGCCGCACAACGCATGGCCGATCCCGCGGCCGAGTGACGGCAGGGCACGCGCCGATGGATAGATCGAGCCGTCCGGCGTGAAGATCAGCGGGCCGAACGCGCCGGCATCGGGCCACCGCTTGGCGGCTTCGAGGAGCGCGTCCAGGGAGCCTTCGGACCAGATGACGTCCGGGTTGGCGACGACGACGAACTCGGTGTCGGTGTGCGCGACCCCGATGTTGGCGGCGGCGCCATAGCCGAGGTTGCTGCCGGTGCGGATCACAGTCACCCGGTCGCGCTGCCCGGCCTGCTCGACCGAACCGTCGGTCGAGCCGTTGTCGGCCAGCACGACGTCCGGCGCCTGGGAGCTGGCCCGGTCGAGCGACGTCCAGGAAGTCGGCCAGCGACTGCCCGGGTGAGTAGGTGACTACGACGATCGACACGTCAGCCATGGCGAGCACCGGCCCGCCGTAGGGCCGCCTCGTAAGCGAGGACGTGCGCCTCGGCGCAGGCCCGCCAACTGAAGCCGGCCGATCGGGCCAGACCCGCTGCGGCCAGTTGCGCCCGGCGGGCCGGATCATCGAGCAGCTCCACCAGCGCCGCGGCCAGGGCGGGCGCGGTCGGCTTGGCGTAGGCCACCGCGTCGCCGCCGACCTCGGGGATCGCCAGCCGACGGGTCGTGAGGACGGCCGCGCCGCACGCCATAGCCTCGAGCACCGGCAGTCCGAACCCCTCACCGAGGCTCGGGTAGGCAACCAGCGTGGCTCCCCCGAGCAGGCCGGCCAGCTGCTCGACCGGCAGGTAGCCGGGCCGGATCAGCGCGAGGTGACGGCGGCACCTCGGCGATCGCTGCATCGATGTCGTGATCCCAGCCGGCGCCGCCGGCCAGGACGAGCGCGGGCGGGTCGGCCCGGTCGCGGCACGCCTCGACCCAGGCCCGCACCAGGGCGGGCACGTTCTTGCGCGGTTCGAGAGTGCCGAGGAAGGCGATGTACTCCTGCCCGTCGGCCAATCCGAGGCTCGGGCGGACGGCGGCCTTCGCGTCTCGTCGGGTGGTGCGAAGACCGACGTGTCGACGCCCAGGTGCGCGACCTGCATCCGGTCCGGCGATGCGCCGGCGACCCGGATCAGTTCGTCGGCCGTGGCCTGCGAATCGACCACACAGCCGGTGGCCCGGCGCAGGGCCAGCCGGGTCGCCGCCCGGAAGAACGGACCCTTGGTGCGGGTATGCAACTCGGGATCGGTGAAGAAGGTCGCGTCGTGCAGGGTGACGACCGTCGGCACCGGCCGCCGCGCCGGCATCGTGTAATGCGGGCAGTGCAGCAGGTCGGGCGCGGCCCGTGCGACGGCTCGCGGCAGCCCGGTCTGTTCCCAGGCGAGCCGCACCGGCCGCCGCTCGATGGCGGTGGGCGCCAGCAACGGCTCGATACCGGTCAGCGAGCTGTAGTGAACGGCGTCACGTTGCTGGCAGACCGCGCGCACGGTCACGCCGAGCCCGGTCAGGGCCGGCAGCAGATTGTCGACATACCGCCCGACTCCGCCCCGGTCGGCCGGGACCGAGGTCGCATCGACCAGCACGCGGAGCATCGCCGAAGCCTAAACGAGACGGCCGTAAAGCTGCCAAGCCCGCGCCGCGACCGCGTCCCAATCGAAGGCCGCGGACCGTTGCCGCCCAGCCGCGATCAGGCGTTCGCGCAGGGACGCGTCGCCCAGCATCGCGCGCAGTCCGTCCGCCAGCGCCAGCGCGTCGTTCGGCGTGACGAGCAACGCCGCGCCGGCCGCGACCTCGGCGAGCGCGGGGATGTCGGAGCAGACCACCGGCGTGCCGACAGCCAAGGCCTCGGCCACCGGCAGGCCGAACCCCTCGGCCCGGCTCGGCATGATCAGCACGGTCGCGTCTCGAAGCAGCACCGCGAGTTCCTCGTCGCTGACGCGGCCCAAGGTCCGTACCTGATCAGCCGTGAGGCCGCGTTCGCGAGCCAGCGCGGCCGGCTCGATGCCGCCCCAGCCGGCGGGTCCGGCCACCACCAGCGGCGGCGCGTCCGCGCCCAGCAGCGCGTACGCGTCGAGCGCGGTGTCGAGGCCTTTGCGCGGTTCAAGGGTGGCGAGTGAGAGTACGAACTCCGCGGGCAGGGTGAACTTCGCCCGCGTTCGCTCGACCGCCGCCGCGGCCGGCTCGGCCCGCAGTGCGCGCGACACGCCCGCGCCCAGAACCGTGATCCGCTCGGGACGCAACTGCGGCAGGTGCGTCAGCAACTCGTCGGCCACCACCTGGGTCAGCGTCGTGATCGACGCGCCGCTCTGGACCGCCCGGTGCGGCCATGGCGCGGTGCCAGCGCACACCGTGCGGGGTCAGCGTCTCAGGGTGCGTCCACGGCACCGCGTCGTGAATGCTCACGACGAGCGGCCGTCCGTGGCGTGGCGGCAGCAGGAGCGTCGGCGCGTGCACGACGTCGCTACGACGGGGGGACGGCCCGAGCCCCCGCGACCACGCGGCCGCGAGCGCCCTGCGGGGAGGGCAAGGCGCTGCGGGTCGCCGACGCCTTCGATACGCGCGGCGCTGGTGTCACGGTGCCAGGCGACGGCGCTGTGCACCTGATCGCCCGCCGCGGCGGTCCGCGCAAGGGCGGCCGTAAGCTCGGTGGCGTAGCGGCCGGAGCCGCCCGGAACCGGGCTCAGCAGCTGTTCGACGACGACCGAGACCCGCACCGCCGTCAGGCCGGCCGAGGTTCGCGCAGGTCGGCATCGACCATCCGGGCCACCAGTTCGGTGAACTCGACCGTCGGTCGCCAACCGAGCTGAGCCAACGCCTTGGACGCGTCACCAACCAGCTCCGGCGGGTCAGCCGGCCGGCCGAACTCATCATCGATCCGAACGTAGGAACTCCAATCGGTGATCCCCACGTGAGCGAAGGCGGCCGTCACGAAGTCGGCGATGGTGTGCGACTGGCCGGTCGCGATGACGTAATCGTCGGGGACCTCGTGCCGGATCGCTCGGCACATGGCGTCGATGTAATCGGCCGCCCAACCCCAGTCGCGCCGGACATCGAGCGTGCCGAGAACCAACGGCTCCGACCCGCCCTCGGCGATCGCCGCCACTGCCTGGGTGATCTTGCGGGTGACGAACGTCGGTGGCCGGCGCGGTGATTCGTGGTTGTAGAGGATGCAGGTGACAGCGTGCAGACCCCGGCCGCGATAGACCCCGACCAGATGATGGGCGAAGGCCTTGGCCGCACCGTAGGGCGTGCGGGGCCGAATCGGCGTGTCCTCAGTCTGCGGTACCTCTTGCGGGAAACCGAAGATCTCGGCACTGGACGCCTGCAGCACCCGCACCGGACGCCCTCGGCGAAGCTGGAGCTGCCAGGCCCCTTCCAGGACGGCCGCAGCCCCGACGCCGGTGACGGCCGCCGTCAGCAGCGGTCGCTCCCACGACAACGCGACCGAGCTGATGCCGGCGAAGTTATAGATCTCATCCGGTCCGACCTTGGCGATGATCGCCGCGACCGCGTCGGAGTCGGCCAGGTCGCCGTCGTGCAGCTCGACCAGCGGGAACTCGGCTCGGAAGGCGGCGGCCAGCTGGTCGCCGGCGTGCACCAGACCGTGCACCTGTAGCCCTTCGCCAATCAGCCGCTCGGTCAGGTAGCTGCCGTCCTGGCCGGTGATACCGGTGACGAAGGCAGTGGGCACCGTTGGCCTACGAGCCGGCGAGCGTGCGCTGTAGCGCCAAGTCGGCGTCGACCATCATCTCGGCCAGGGCCGCGAAGCTGACCTTCGGCTCCCATCCCAACTTCTGCTTGGCCCGCGAGGCATCGCCGACGAGCAGGTCGACCTCGGCCGGACGGAAGAATCGCGGATCCTGCACGACGTACTGCTCCCAGTCATCGATCCCGACCCGACGGAAGGCGACATCGAGGAACTCGCGGATGGAATGGGTCTCACCGGTTGCCACGACGTAGTCATCGGCTTCGTCCTGCTGCAGCATGAGCCACATCGCCTCGACGTAGTCGCCGGCGAATCCCCAGTCGCGCTTGGCGTCGAGATTCCCTAGGGCCAGGTCCTTCTGCTGGCCCAACGCAATGCGAGCCACTGCCTGGGTGATCTTGCGGGTGACGAACTCGGGCCCACGCCGCGGCGACTCGTGGTTGAACAGCATCCCTGAGCAGGCAAACATGTTGTAGGACTCGCGGTAGTTGATCGTCATGTAGTGGCCGAAGACCTTGGCCACGCCGTAGGGCGATCGGGGCCAGAGCAGGGTCGTCTCGCTCTGCGGTACCTGTTGTACCTTGCCGAACATCTCTGAACTCGACGCCTGGTAGAACCGCACCTTCGAGATGTCGGTGCCGGCGTAGAGCCGGGTGGCCTCCAGCAGGTTCAGGACGCCCATGCCGGTCACCTCGGACGTCAGGCGGGCGTTCTCCCACGAATAGGCGACGAACGAGATCGCGCCCAGGTTGTAGACCTCGTCGGGCTGCGCGTCGCCGAAGGCCCGCATCAGGCTGGACAGATCGGTGAGGTCACCGTTGAGCAGCTTCACCCCGGGGACCGCCTGCTCGACGAGCTCACGTTTCGGATTGTTCTGGCCTCGGATCAGGCCGAATACCTCATAGTTCTTACTGAGCAAGAGTTCAGCCAGATAAAGACCGTCTTGACCAGTGATCCCAGTAACGAGCGCGCGCGGCATTCGAACCCTTCGTCGGTGCTGTCAGTGCTGTCGGGCCGCTCAGTCCGTGAGCTTGACCCCCTACTGACCAGCGAGGTTACTAGGTCAGCTCCGCGCGACCGAAGACAACGCGTTGATTTGCCAGCCTATTTGCGGTTGACCAAGACCCAGCCGGACCCACTAACGCAACGCCACGCTAGTTGTGCTTGACCAGGCCCAGCTGATCGGGGCGCAGCGGTCGGCTCAATTGATCTACGACGGTGGCTGATCCGAACCGGGTTACGCGATAAGTGACTGCGTTGGCGTTCAGCGCTGCGATTACGGCATTGGCGCTGTAGTCGCCGGGGCGATCGGTTGAGACGTAGGCGAACTTAGGCGCCGCGTTGACAGCCGCCAGCACATCGGCGAACCGGAACCCAAAGTCCCAGGCGGCAATGCGGAGGTCAGTCCCACCGGCAAAGTAATAGGCAGGCATCGCCGTCCAGTACTCGCCATATACGTATTGATCACCTTGCGCATGCAGGAAGCGCACCGCTTGCCTGAGTCGCGCGTCGCTGGTGTATCCCCTCGAGCCGCCGAGGAAGTGCATATCTGATGTCACAGTGTCGACGGATCCCAGCGCGACGAGCAGGACTCCCCCGAATGCCAAGGCGACTCGGGTACCCTGACGCGGCCACTTCGCCGAAATTTGCTGGGCAGCCACCGTGGCGGTGGCAGCTAACGCGACCGCGAAGATCGGGTATAGCGCGAATAAGTAGCGAGGACTGCCGGTAAAGAACGTGTAGGGCGAAATCAAATACAGCGCGACAGCGAACGGAAAGATCAACAAAATCAGATCGATGGGCTCGCGAGCGTCACGGCGAAGGCTTAGAACGGCGAGCAGCCCACGGCGGCGAACAGCAACCCACGCGATCCATATTGCGACCAGCGTAAGTACGGCAACGTATTGGGTGCCAGCCGGCCACCACCAGCTCAGACCACTCGGCCCGGTGATGCCGACAAATTCGCCAGAGACGGATTTGTAAAGGTGATAAGCGCGCGCAGCAACGCTCGTCGGCGGCTGCGGGTCCCCGGTCCCCGGGAGTTTTCCCGGATTACGCAGAATCCAAAGTAGGGCCGGCGAGGCGCCCACGACCATTCCCGCAAGTGCGGACGCAGCACACCGATACGACCGGAGGACGACCGGCAGCATCCATATCGCGGCGGCGGCAAGCACCTCGAGACCGGTCAGACTGAGCCAGAGGATGAGCCCGGCGCACAATCCGGCGCCGGCGCACCAGCGATCGCATGCAGCCGAGGTGAGCGTAGTTCGACCACCTCCGGGACCGAACCCAGTCGCGCGCAGCGCGGCGATAACACCCAAAACCGCGATCAGCTGTGGACTTGGGTACGCCCCGATCGTCTGCGTTCCGGAAACGACGTTCCATAGCGGTCCCGCGGCGTAGATCGCGGCCGCAGAAACAGCGGACCACGGAGAACGCAGAACGACCCGCGCGAGCCAATAGCAGGCACAGATCGTGGCGGCGTTCAGTGCGACTTCGGGCAGGCGAAGCGTGAACGGGTTACGCGGAATAGGGAAGATCGCGTACATCCCCGCCTGCAGGTACTGCTCGAGCGATCCGTTGTACGGCTGACCCGCAAAGTAGATGTAGTTGTCAGCACCGGCCAGGATCCGGCGCACCATGATTCCGGTCACGGCTTCGTCGCCGTTGAGTGTCACCGGACTTACCAGCAAACTGACGATCCGGATCGTGGTGCCCAGCAAGACACACAAAGCAAGAGCTAGCCGCGGAGAACGGACGACCTTGCGCGCCGCGGCGACCTGCACGGATTCCCCTTTGTTGTACCTTCCACGCAACCGCGAGTACTCGTAACCGGCGCGAACCTACCAAGGCCCCGACCGTTCGTGGCCCAAATCTTCGCGGCGCGCTCGGGCGCTGCACCGCTATTGAGTTGCACCGAGGGGCGTAACGACTGGCGTGCAGATCCGGTATTGGCCGGCGAGCGCAAGTGCGCTCGCCGATCCGGCGATTGAAGCAATTAACTGCACCGCCGCGACCGGTTGCGCACAGGCGTCGTCAGATACGACGAATGTCGTCGATGTTCCCGCGCTCAGCGAGACCGTCGCCGGTGCGCCCGACAGAACTGCCTGCCCGACGGCGACGCCGGCCGAATTGGCGAACGAGAGCGTCGGTTGGGTCAGCGTGCATCGGAGGCTCGCAGTATTGGTGATTTGGTAAGTGCTGAAGCTCCGTCCACCGGCGCCCGAGACATCGATGAGCGCGAGCCGCAAACCGGCAGCGCCGCAGCCTTCACCCGCGGTCGGCACAACCGATGATCTCGGCGACGATGAGGGAACCGCGGCGGGGCTGCTTGCATCTGTGGGAACCGCCGAACCTGTAGCGCTCGAAGAGCCGCTACCAACCGCGACCGTCGAAGCCACCGAACTGATCGCTAAGGATCCAGCCCCCGGAGTCGATACAGAAGTGTGGGCTCGGCTCGTGCAAGCAGTAAAACAGCTGACCGAGATCGCTAGTAGGGCCAGGAACGACGAACACTTCCGGTACTGTCTCGCAGTCGGCACTACAGAAACATAGGCGATGCGTAGCACAGAGTGACAATCGCGCGCACCAAGCCTTAGGTCACGACCATCGGGGTATGCGCCGGGTGCGGACCTCAGGACGGAGAGAATGATGAGCGGCGGCCGCCATAGGGCCAGGGCAGTTCGACCCCTCATTGCCCTTGCGCTCGTCTTGATGGCGGCCGTCTTCGGGTTGCAGACTCTCGTTGAGTCGGCCCCGAAAGCCCACGCAGGTAGCTACACGCCAGCGGGGAATTGGTGGGGCGTCGATTCCGTCAGCCCGATCAACGCGGCGGACCTGGCGGCGGTCCGCAACTGGTACCAGGGCGGGACGCCGCAGGTATGGGGTCGCTATATAAGCGACATCGGTGGCGCGCTCACGACGACTGAGATGAACTACGCCTCCCAGAATGGCATCTACCTCTACCTGCTGGTCGCCGATCGAAACAACTCGAGCCCGCTGGTGTGTGGTCGCGACCTCAACCCCGCAGATGCCGTCGCAGATGCCCAGACAGCAATCGCCGCCGCATCGGCCCTACATGTCAACGCTGGCGCCGTCATCTTCAAGGACTTCGAGCAGAACGCAGTGCCCCAACGAGCCATCCGCCGCCTACATCGCATCGTGGTACCAAACCGTGGCGGCATCGAGTTACGCCGCCGGCTTCTACGGCAACTCTTACAGCCAGACCAACACCTTCTCCACATCCTTCTGCGCGGCGGCCGGCTCAGTTCCTGGCATGGTTGCGCATGTCACGCTCAGCGCGTCCGAACCCGAGCCTGACTTCAACTCGACGGTCAACGCCGCTGGGCCAGCCAACGCGCCCGCTTGGGTTGCAACAACGCCATCCTGCGCGCCGCCAGGAGCGACGACCGTCTGGCAATACGGTGAGGTCGGAAGCCAGGTCGGGAACATCGCCGATATCGATGAGTTTCGTCCCGGATGCACCCGGCCTGGTCGCGCCGGATGGGTCGATCACACGTAGCGCAAGCGGATCGGTGCCCGACCGAAACTTGGTCAGCGACGGCGGGTTCAACGGTTCGGACGTCGGCTGGCGCAACTCGCCTAGCACTAACTTCGTCGTCTATCCCTCGGGCGCCGGCGGAACGCCGGCCTACGAGGGATCGGGATACATCGCCACCAATACTTCCGTCGCCAATGGCGGCGTCTATCAAGATATTCCTGCCAAATTTCGCCTAATCAGACGTTCTGCGCGTCAATGGACCTGACGACCGGCTGACGGGGCGACTGGCGCGACCGCGCGCGTTCGTTTTGTGGCTGGTTGGTGGCGTGTCGAACGAGAGTTCGATGCGGGTCGCTTCGAACTGCCGGGCGGAAGTACATGGTCCGAGAGCAGGTCTGTGTCACCGCGACCACAACCCACATGCCTTCCTTCGGGTCCAATTCTTCCTCACCCCGGCGGACCCACGGTCGCCCTGGACAACGTGACCGTCACGCCTGACCGCGCTGTCAACGGTGGGTTCAACAGCGCCACGGTCATGGACCCAGACGTCTAATACGAATAGCTTCCGTTACACCGGCCAGAGTGGCGTTGCTGCCTACGAAGGCGCTGGCTTCATGGCAGTTAATGCGAGCGCTTCGAATGGCAGCGTCTTCGAGGACATACCTACCAACGTGATTCCGGGCGACACATTCTGCGCCTCCGCCGAACTCACGACCGCCGACACCGCTGGCGGCGGGGGGGCCTAGTCATCTGGTTGCTCGGCGTTACTGCGGCCGAGAACGGGATCAACGTAACTAACAACCTGCCGACGCACGACCACTTCGTGGTATCGAAGGCCTGCGTCCAGGCCACCCAACCCCACAGCTACATTCGGATCCAGTTCTATCCGAATGTGGGCGGACCCACGGTGGCGATGGACGCGGTGAGCGTCATCTGAAGGATGATCAGCGCTGTGCTGGCCCGCATTATCAGCCTCCGCACTTAGCGATGCCTGCAATACGGGACCGCGAAGCCCACAGTGACGGCAAGGCTACCAACGGCGCCCGACTTCCACACCGTTATCTCGCCGGTCCGCCGGCTGCCGCAACACGAGGCGCGGGCTGAGCCGTAGGATGCCCGCGTGGCCGACGACATATTTCAGTCTTTCGCCCAAAACGGCGAAGACATTGTCCTGTGGCGAGCGCTCCGCAGATATTCCCGAACGGGCGTTTCGTCGACGTCGGCGCAAACGACCCGACCGTTTTCTCGATTTCGAAGGCTTTCTACGACCACGGCTGGCGGGGCATCAGCGTCGAGCCCAGCCATCACTTCGCGCAACTGCATCGCGACCAACGGCCCGGCGATATTGTGGTCGAGGCCGCGGTTGCCTCGCGGGGAGGCGGCACCGTCACCCTGCACGAGATCGACGACAGTGGCCTGTCGACCCTGCGTGACGAGGTACGCGACCGGCACGCGAGTCAGGGCTGGAAGGTGCGCGAGGTCGAGGTGCCGACAAAGACCCTGAACGAGATCCTCGACGAAGCCAAGTGGGACGGACTCGACATCCATTTCATGACTGTTGACGTCGAGGGAGCGGAAGGCGACGTTCTCGCCTCGATCGACCTTGACCGCTGGCGGCCGTGGATCCTTGTCATCGAGTCGACCGAGCCGCTGACAACCAGTCCGACGCACAGCGAGTGGGAACCTCAGTTCTTCGGGCCGGCTACCAGTTCTGCCTCTTCGACGGACTTTCGCGTTACTACGTCGCTCGCGAGCACGCCGAACAACTCGGCGATGCCCTGTCCTACGGCCCCAGCGTCTTCGACAACTTCGAGACGCTACAGCCAGCGCGAGGTGATGGGCCGCCTGGTGACGGCTACGGGAGAACGGTCTTCACTGGTACGCGGTCGCTGAAGCGAGGGAGCCCTACATCCAGCGAACAACCGATCTCGAAGCCGAACTGGCGGCGATCGAGGGCTCCGTCTCGTGGCGGGTCACCAAACCGCTGCGATGGGTGTACGGGCTGCGTTCAGTACGGTTGGGCATCCAAGGCAACTCCGGGCCGCCGGCCTGAACCAACTCGGACTGCGAGCTCAGGTGGGCTGCGACGTCCGATCGCGACCTAGAATGCGCAGGGTGAGTTCGATTCCCGATCCCCCCGAAACCACGGATCAGACGGCGCACTGCGCGACGGTGACCACACTCATCGGTGCCGATGCCACGCCAGCGATCTTCGGTCGGCAGTCCACCGACGATGTCGGCTCTTCGATCTCGCGGGTTGGATCACGCAGCTTCCGCTGCATCTCGTCACGCGTCGACGAGGCCGCGGCTGCTGCCGACCGTTCTGTCGCTGAGACTCGCCGGCTGTCGCGATCACGGCCCGTGGGTCGCTCGCTGACCTCGGCGTCCGACGCGGACGCGCCGGAGGCGTTTGCGATCTACCGACACATCCTCTTCGACGGGACCCACGACTACTTTCTGGCCGATCGAACATGTCAACCTGGCCAGCGCGCTGGCCACAGCACTGATCGATCATCAAGCTGGACCAGTCAAGCATTCGTCGGTGGCGCGCTAGCGCACTTGAAGGCTGGTCCGCGCGGGGTTCCATTTCTGACACGCTCAACGCCGCTCAAGAGCTCATCAACATCAAGCAAACGCTGTCCTGGCGGGTCACCCGACCACTGCGTGCCGTTCGCAGCCGGGTTCCTGCCGACCGGTAGCCGATGACCGCCACGGTCGACCGCCAGCGTCGACAGCGCGCTAGCCCAACGTTTGCAGGCGGCGGCCGAGGTGCTTCTCGACGCCGACCCGACCATCGATGCCGATTGGCGCGGCCTCAGCGATCTGCTGTATCTGCTTGTCGACGACGTGCATCGGCGACCCGTCGCCCCCGCGGATGTGGCTGCTGTACGCCGCGCTGTCGACCGTCCTGCCCGACGCGGTCGATGTCGAGGAAGCGCTGCGCAAGTTCGAACTGTCGACGCGTCGATGAGGCCATGCACTGGCTGTTGGACGTCTGCCTGAACGCGGCGGTTGTCTTCGGCAACCCGCTGCTCGAACTTCAGATCGTCCGCGACGGGGTCGTGGTCGAGGTCGACTTCAGCGCCCGCTACAACCTGCACACCGGCATCCAACGGGTCACCCGCGCCCTGCTCCCCCGTTGGAATCGTGACCACGACATTGTGCCGGTGGCCTGGGCCCCGGGCTTTGGAATGATGCGCACCTTGGCGGCCGACGAGGCCGACCGCGTACTGCGATGGCACGGCGGCGTTGGCGACGAGACAAACGTGTCGCGTTCATCCGTCGACACCGCCGCGTGGGCGCTGGTCGTGCCGTGGAATTGCGTCGTCGTCCTGGCCGAGGTGCCGTTTCGCAACGCCTGCGAACGCCTCGCCGCGCTTGGCCCAGCACTCCGGCAACCGAGTGGTCGCGATCGGCTACGACTGCATTCCGGTGGTCAGCGCCGACATGGTTCCGACGGCCGAACCTAATCGATTCGTTCGCTACCTGAGCA
The DNA here is from genome assembly GCA_963730855.1 of uncultured Actinomycetes bacterium. Lineage (GTDB taxonomy): Bacteria > Actinomycetota > Actinomycetes > Mycobacteriales > Jatrophihabitantaceae > CAVSTK01. The sequence goes on along the minus strand of CAVSTK010000003.1, from coordinate 9,337 downwards.
TCGTCAAGCACATGCGTCGGGTTGCCGGCATCAGCGATGCGGCCGCGCAGGAGTTTCGTGGTTTCGCCCATGCCGTTACCGCGCAGGGCCTGCTAGGTCCGGACGTAGCCGAGTGCCTGCTGCCGACCGAGGCAATCGGAGACCCGGGCAACGTCGCCGTTGCACCGCAGCCGTGACGACGAACCGACGATCTTGTGCGTCGGCAGCCTCGAGCCACGCAAGAACCACGCGGCCGTCCTCTATGCCGCCGAGACGCTCTGGCGTGAGGGTCGCCGTTTTCGCGTTCAACTGATCGGGGGATCGGGGTGGGGCACCAGCCTCCCCGCACTGATCAAACGTCTGACAAGGCTCGGACGGTCGGTCACCGTTAGGCCGGGCCGTCAGCGACGACCGAGCTCGAACAGGCATTCCGCACCGCTCGGTTCAGTGTGTTCCCGTCGTTGCACGAGGGTTACGGCTTGCCGGTTGCCGAGTCGCTGGCGTTCAACCTGCCCGTCATCACGTCCTCCTACGGGAGCACGGCTGAGATCGGAGCCGGCGGCGGCGCATTGCTGATCGACCCTCGCGACGATCGTGCGCTAACCGATGCGATGCGCGACCTGCTGACCGACGACGAGTTACTCGCTCGATTGCGGGCCGAGACCCGAGGCAACGTCTCGCGCACCTGGAACGACTACAGCGCCGAGTTGTGGGAATACCTGGTCGAACCCGAGCGCGCCGCGGGGCACTCATGACCGGCCTATCGCGAGTTCCGACCCATCCGCGGCTGCTCAGCGCCCAGATCGACCTGCGCGGGCCCAACCGGCGCGCCGCCCTTCGGGCTCGCATCGCGACTGTTGTCGAGACGCTTACCGGCGTATCGAGTGCGCGCCTGCCCACGTACGGTCCTGCTGGATCGGTTGGCGGCATCGCTGGCCGGACGGCGAACCGGACCGAATGTGGCTCGCGCTCGCTGTGATCTCGGGGCGGCTCCCGCTGCCGGACGACGTTCTTCGGGCAGTTCGAGTCACCCGCCTGGACGGGCCGCTCGCGGCCCTGGCCGAACTCCTGACCGTGCCGACGCTCCCACCGAGCCGCAACTGGCCCGCGGTCCGCGTCATCACCGGCCGGGTGGTCGTCGATCTGCACGACACCGCGCGCACCAAAGTCGCCACCGGCATTCAGCGGGTCGCTCGCCAGACTGCGCGCCGCTGGGACCGCGACCACGACGTGACGGTGATCGGTTGGACGCACGACGATCAGCTCCCTGCGCGTACTCGAGCGCAGCGGAGAAGATGCGCGCGCTCGGCGATGAGGCCTCGGATCCGATCGAGATACCGAGCACCGCCGAGATCGCGGTGCCCTGGCGTTGCCGTTACCTGCTGCCGGAACTGATTGCCGAGCCCAAACGCAATCACCGGCTTCAATCTCTGTTGCGCTTCTCGGGCAACGATGGATCGAGTATCGGTTTCGATCTTGTACCGCTCACGTCGGCCGAGACCGTCTCTGAGGGTATGGGCCAAGGATTCTCGACCGGCCTAGCGGCTGCCACTCAAATGACGCGTATCGCCACCATTTCCGAACGCCGCGGCAACCGAATATCTCGGGTGGCGTGAAATGCTCGCCGGCACGGGCCTGCCCGGTCCTGAGATCACCGCTATCAGCTTGGCCACCGAGGCGTCGGCGCCATCGATGGCCGCGATCGAGCAGGCCCGCCGTGAACTCTTGATCGATGGTCTGCCGTTGGTGATCTGCGTCGGCAGCCACGAACCGCGCAAGAACCATCTTGCTGTCATTCATGCTGCTGAGCTGCTGTGGCGTGAGGGCGTCGACTTCTCGCTGCTCTTCATCGGCGGCAATGCGTGGCACGACGATCGCTTCCTCGAACACGTCGAACAACTGCAGAGCGCGGGCCGGCCGGTTGTTTCGATGCGGGCCCTTCCCGACGACCTGCTTTGGGCCGCGTACGACCTTGCTCACTGTTTGGTCTTTCCGTCGCTGAACGAGGGATTCGGACTGCCGATCGCCGAATCGTTGGCGTGCGGCACCCCGGTCGTCACTTCCGAGTTCGGCAGCATGCGCGAGATCGCCGGACACGGCGGGGGGCTGCTAGTGGATCCGCGGGACGACCACGCGATCGCTGCCGGCCTTCGGCGTCTGCTGACCGAGCCAAACCTGCACGAGGAGCTCGCACAACAGGCCCGTGCGCTCTCCGTACGCAGCTGGGACGAATACGCAGCATTGACTTGGGACTTCCTCGTCAACGGACCGCGACCCGACCAGTCAACGTCGAACGAACTGGATGAGAACATTGCCCGCTGACCGGCCCGATCCGCGAATCGACCACCTGCCGCCCGAGATCGTCGGCCGGGTACTGACGACCATCTCGAGCACGCAGACGGACGACATTCCCAAAGGTCGATGTCGCCGGAACGATCACCACGCACAATGGCGTACCGGTCCAAGTCATGCACAACGGCTTGCTGGTGGAGGCAGGTGGCTACTTCGGCGACTGGATGGCGGAAATCATCCGCAGTCTGCGAGGTCACCATGAGCCGCAGGAAGAAGCAGTCTTCCACCAGATCGTCGAGCGTTTGCGGGCCGAAGGCGCCTCGTCGACCAGCGTCGTCGAGCTCGGCAGCTTCTGGGCCTACTACGCGATGTGGTTCTGCTCAGCGCTGCCCGGTTCGCGAGCGCTCCTCATGGAGCCCGATTCCGCGAACCTCGAGCTCGGTCGCCGTAATTTCGCCCTCAATGATCTGTCGAGCCGGGCCCAATTCATCCACGGCGTAATCGGCGCCGAACCAGGCGCTACGACCGAATTCATCGGCGACGACGGCACCGTGCATGAGGTTCGCCAATATGACTTGCACTCGGTGATGGCGGAAGGCGGCCTTGAGTACGCCGACGTCGTGTTGTCCGACATCCAGGGCGCCGAGACGCTGCTCCTCCAGCAGTCCAGGCCGGACTTCGCCGCGGGCCGCATTCGGTTCCTGATCGTGTCGACGCATCATCATTCGATCTCGCACAGCGCGATCACACATCAGCAGGCGCTTGAGTCCTTGCGCGCTGCGGGCGCTCACGTGATCGCCGAACACAGCATCCCTGAGTCCTTTAGCGGTGATGGTCTCATAGCCGTCTCGTTCGACCCGCGCGACAAAGACTTCTCGATCGAACTTCAGTCTGCTCGGGCGCGTAATTCCTTGTTCGGGGAACTCGAATGGGATCTCGACGCGGCCTTACGCCGAGCCGAGGCGGCTGAACTCGAGGCTGCGCAATTACGGGCCGAACTCGCCGCTCGCTCTGCGACGGCCTCACCCTTAGCGCGCGTGCGGGCTGTGGTGCGTCGAGTACGGAGCTGAACGACCGCCCGCTATTCCAGCTTTACCGTAGGAACGTGCAGGAACCCGACGCTCTGCCCGTCTGACTCGACCGTGATCGTCGCCGCATCACTGAGCCGGTCGATCTCCACGCCGCTTCCTTCAGCGATCGCCGCCTGGACCGAGTAGATCCCCTCACCGAGCTGAATCTCCGGCAGCGTAAGGGTAAACCGCCGCTGACCAATCGTGTCCGGCAGCGAGTGACCCAAAAGCTTGGTGGTGGTTCCGTACACGACCTGCGCAGTCGAGGTCTCGATGCTTATGCCAAGCGCCCAACCCGACAACCTTTCAGTCGCGTCGACATCGATGTGCAGCGTGAGGTCGTCGCCCGGCTTCATCAGGAGAGAGTTGTTGCCGCTGCTATCGGTAGACACAGCCGCGATCTTTGCCCGTGCGCTGCGTTGGGCGTTAGTAGATTCACGTTCACGTTCGCGTTCGGCGTTGCGAGTCTCTTCGAAGTCGTGCCGTAGGTGGCGCATTGCGGTCAGCGGCTCGCCGTCAAACTGCACGACGCCTTCCTCAAGCACAACCGCACGATCAGTCAGGTCGACAATCTGATCCAGGGAGTGCGAGACGATGATGATCGTCCGACCGTCGTTCTGGAAGCTGTGGATCCGGTCCATACACTTACGCTGGAATGGCTCATCACCTACAGCGAGCACCTCATCGACCAACAGCACGTCTGGGTCGACGTGCACAGCGACCGCAAATGCGAGCCGCACGTACATACCTGACGAGTAGAACTTAACCTGGGTGTCGATAAACTTCTCAATACCGGAGAAGTCAACGATCGCGTCGAAGTGCAGATCGGTCTGCGCACGGCTGAATCCTTGGATCGCACAGTTCAAGTAGACATTCTCACGACCAGTTAGATCCGGGTGGAACCCGGCGCCCAGCTCGATAAGAGCAGCAAGGCGTCCGCGGTGTTGTACAGACCCGGACGTCGGCTGAATGATGCCACCGATCAATTTGAGCATAGTGCTCTTGCCCGACCCGTTCGGCCCGATCAGACCGACGGTCGATCCGGATGAGATGTCGAGGTCGATGCCGCGCAGCGCCCAGAAGTCATCCTTGAACCGGTTCGATCGACCGAAGTTGACGATGCGCTCCTTGAGCGACTTTTCCTTACGTATAACGAATCGCTTCGACACATCCTGCAGGCGGACTACCGAGGTCATCGGCCGACCTACATTTCCTGCGCGAAGTTGCTCTGCAACCGAGCGAAGACCCGCTGCCCAAGCCACAGCAGTACCACTCCGACGCCGAGCGTCGTGAGCATCGTTTGGGTCAGATTTGAAAGGGTGTCCTTGGCCGTCCCGCTCGTCCAAAAGGCGCGCTGGAATCCCAACACCGATTCGGTGACCGGATTGGCGAGATACAAGTCGCGCAGCCAAGCCTTGCTGCCGGTCAGGTGCGGAGTCACCAGACTCCAGTGATACACGATCGGCGCGGTCCACAGACCCCAGATCAAGCAGATCTCGACGATGTACTGAACATCGCGCAAGTACACATTGACAGCGCCAAGAACGAAGGCCAGCGCCGTGCCGTAAACCACGATGATCGCAATGGCCAGCACGGCGTATCCGAGATCAGCGGGGTGCGGCAGTCTGCCGGTGACAACCGTGGCCAGCACGAGGACACCCATCTGCATCACGAAGTTGAAGAGCGCCGAACCGACGACCGCCAGCGGGAACACCTCACGGGGAAGGTAGATCTTCTTGATCAGTCCGCTGTTGGCCAGCAGCACCCCCGTTCCGGTCAGCACGATCTCGGAGAACAACTGCCAAATCGTCAAACCGGCGAAGACGTAGACCGGGTAATTGTCGTGCCCCCGAGAGGCTCCGAGGAACTGTCCGACGGCGATCGCGTACACAGCTAACTGGGCCAAGGGCCGCAGCAGGGTCCAGACGAACCCGAGTGCGCTGTCTTTGTACCGGACGCGCAGCTCGCGACGAAACAGCAGCCGGAGAAGATCGCGATATGACCAGACGCCCCGAATCGACTGGGCAGTTCCTCCCCAAAACTGCACGGCCGGGCTGGCGTCGACCAAGGGCTCCGTCGCGAGCTTCTCGGATCTGGCGACGCTCGCGGCACTAACTGCGGTCATTGCCGGACCCCGCTGGTCACAGCTGCAAGGCGCACAGAGCCGTTCGGGATCACACTTGACGCAGTCTTGGTAGTCAGTGTCCTCATCACCTCAATGATCGCAGGGCCGACCTGGAAATCTACGGGCACCAGCGCGTTACTTCGAACTCTATGTCCAGCGTCGGCCAGCAGTTGTTGCCCTTCGTGGTCGGCGAGCGCCACAGCCGGACTTTGATTCTTGCCAGTATGATTTACCCCATTGTGACGAGTACCCGGCAGAGCGCTCCGTCTTGTTAGTTAAAATCGGAAGTTAACGTGCGAATCGGTCTTGATGCCACGCCGCTGCTAGGCCCGCTGACCGGAATCGGCCACTACGTCGACCAACTCCTTCGAACCCTTCCGGCCGCGAACCCTGAGCTGGAACTTGTCGCCACGGCATTCAGTCTGCGGGGACGCGATCAGCTCCCGGCTTTAGTTCCAGAGTCAGTCCAGGTTCGCGCTCGTGGGCTCCCGGCACGGGCACTCCAGTGGGCGTGGCAGCACACAGAGCTGCCCCCGGTTCAGCTCTGCAGCGGTCCGCTGGATCTGTTTCACGGCACGAACTTCGTGCTACCGCCGACCGGCCGAGCCGCCGGGATCGTCACGGTGCATGACCTGTCCTACCTGCATTATCCCGAAACCGTGAGCGCTGCATCCCTGCGCTATCGGAGTCTGGTGCCGCGGAGCATCGCCCGGGCTGACATCGTGTGCACCCTCACCGAAGCCATGCGCGACGAAATCGCCGCGGAGTACCAGGTCGATCCGAGCCGTATTCAGGTGACGTACCCGGGCGTGGACGACTCCTGGTTTGGCGTCAGCCCGCCTGAACCTGAGACGCTTGTTCGACTGGGCTCCCGGGGAGGTATGTGCTCGCGGTGGGCACCTTGGAGCCCGGAAGAACATCACTCATTTGCTGCGGCCTATGCACAGCTGCGGCGTGGTGACGGCTCGGTGCCACCGATCGTGTTGGCTGGGGGCGCCGGTGGGGGCCTGCGCTCGAACTGGCCGGCCTTCCGGCCGAAGCCGTCATCAGGACCGGCTACCTCAGCGATGACGACCTACGATCCGTCGTTGCCGGAGCGACTTGTCTCGCCTTTCCGTCGATGTATGAGGGCTTCGGTCTGCCACCGGTCGAGGCGCTTGCCTGCGGCGTCGCCGTCATAGCGACTGACCTGCCCGTGACACGAGAGGTCCTGGGTGCGGCCGCCCAGCTGATAGCGCCCGGCGACACGGACGCGCTGGCCGAGGCTTTGCGTCTGGCGCTGGATGCTGAACCCGACCCGGTAGCGCGTGATCGACGAATCGCGCAGGCTCGTCGGTGGACTTGGCAGCAGTGCGCGGCGCAAACCAGACAGGCCTACCGAGATGCGCTCTCCGCGTGAACAAGCTTCAACACGCGCCCGCGACGCCCCCACATTTCGTTCTGAACGGGTACGCACCGTAAGCTCGCCGTCATGTCACACGGCGGGAACCCGGAGTCGGTCGTTCTTGGCGATACCGAGCTTCAAACTGATATTCTCGAATCGTTAACCTCTGCAGTTCGATACCGAGAATGGCTGATTGCTCTATCTCGGCCCCACCTCGGCGAGAGCCCGATTGAACTCGGGAGCGGTCTGGGTGAGTATGCCCAGGGTGGTTGGACCAGGGTGTACCGGCAATCACCCTCACTGAGATCGACGGCTCCCGCCTGACGTATCTGACTGAGCGTTTTCAAGGGTGACGAGCGGGTCAAGGTCGCCAAGCTCGACGTTTACTCGCCACCTGTTGCGCAACACAGTGCATTCGTCGCGTTTAACGTTCTCGAGCACATCCAGGATCAGGTGACAGCGCTGAAAGCCGCACACCGATTATTGCGACCGGGCGGCTTGGTGATCATGTTCGTGCCGGCATTCAACTTCGCGATGGGTGACTTTGACCGTCGAGTGGGGCATGTACGCCGCTAACCAAACGGTCATTGACCGAGGCCTACGTTGCCGCTGGCCTTGTCGTCGAACACGTCACCTATGTCAACGCCCCTGGACTACCGGCCTGGTTTATCTGCATGCGACTTCTGCATATGACCCCGACCGATGGTCCGGCAGTACGGCTCTGGGACCGTCTGGTGATCCCGATAGCCCGCAGGATCGAACGGTTCGTGCGGCCGCCGTTCGGACAAAGCGTGTTCGCGGTAGGTCGTGTCCCGCTTGCCTCGCCCGCATCGAATCGCGGCTGCCCACGAGGTCAGCCAGGGATGAATCCGGGGGGCGGCCTCACTCAGCGACCGCGAGCCTGTCGACGGCACGCACCGAGGCGTCGCGCTCGGGCCGGCAGTTGAAATCACTTCAGCGTCAGCTGGGATCCTCACTGCTGTGGTCGCGACCTCCATACTCGCTCGAGGTGGACGGCATGATTGGCAGACCGGCGACACGGTCGCGCTAGTAAAAGGTCTGCCGAGCATCTCAGCCTGCTTGGATGCGCACATACTCCGCGGTTGCAATACCCACGGGGGCACGATATCTGCCTTTGCGCTACTGCAGACGCTGCCAGCGTATTTCTTTCACCTGATCGGGATCTCAGCCGGTACCAGTATCGGCGGGTTGGCGTGGCTGAATTCACTCGTCGTCGTCGGACTTTGTGTTGTGGTCCTCAGATGGGCCTACGTTCGCGCTGGGTTACCACTAGCTGTCCTGGCCGGCCTTCTTTTGATACCAGGAATGTTGATCCCCTATGCAATTCAATCCTTCGGTGAGCCGCTCGCGACCGCGGCTTTCGGTGGTCTATGTCTGGCCGGGTTGCGGCGTGACCGTACATCGCCTTGGCTTGCGTTAATGGCCTTTGCCGCAGCGATCAGCAAGGACACGGCAGCGCCTTTCGTCATCATGTTCGGGTTGGCAGCCATCGTATTTTCCGGCTGCGATTATCGGACGGGTCGCCGTTCTGCTATTTGGCTCGTCGGAGGTTCCGCGCTCGGGTACCTGGCTGCCACGGCATTCAACGTATTTCGCTATAACAGCCTGGTCAACCAGTCGTATCTCTCCTATCCGCACGCGACGAAACAGATGGCTGTCAATTCCTTCTTCGGTCAATTGATATCACCAAACGGCGCAATCACATTGTTTTGGCCAGGGGCGATGCTCGCGGTAGTCGTGCTCGTCGTACTGATGATTCGCGGCTCTCGATCGGCCTTGCCACGAGAAGAGTGCGAATTGGCGCAATCCTAGCCCTCGCGTCGTTCTTCGGCAACGTTGCCGTGCTTGCGGTGTGGTGGGAACCGTATGGTTGGTATGCCTGGGGTCCACGATTATTGATGCCTGTTGTTCCGGCCATTATCGTGTTGGCGCTGCCGGCCCAGTCCGAGTCGTCAGCCTTGCGACGCTGGTTGTCCGGACCCTCAACGGTCGCGCTCAGCCTGGTCGGCGCCTTGGTCCTGGCGCCGTCGATCGGTGTCGTCTTCCATCCGCAGACCTACACCGACCAGATCATCGCTACCTGGAACCGGCACGATTACTGTCAGTCGGCTGCCGAAAACCCCTACGCACCTGCCAACTCGATAGGTGTGATCGACACCCAGAAATGCATCCGCGACGGAGCGTGGGAGACGGACAAGCTGCCGCTCGTCACCTCGGTCACCGCTGACACTGGCAGCGGCACGTGGTACTGGCTGACCTTCGGCGGCGGAGTTGTCGCCCTCGTCCTCTGGGCCGCGATCGGTTCTGTCTCCATCCGGGGTAGAGATGAGTCGAGGGTTATAGCGCCGCCAGATCGAGTCGAAGCTGAGCTTTCGGCGTAGGTGGTCAGCTACCGGGCTGTCGAACGCGGAGCGATTGGCCGTCGATGGCGAAGGCGGCCGACAGTGCATCGCGCCACGGCCGCAG
>CAVSTK010000002.1:0-163556 GCA_963730855.1 uncultured Actinomycetes bacterium | reverse complement strand
GTCGGCATCCAGGCGCCGACCGCTGAATGGGGATCGATGATCCTCATCGGCAAGGACAACATCACCACCGGTCAATGGTGGACGGTCGTATTCCCCGGCCTCGCGATCCTCGTCGCGGTGGCCGGCTTCAACCTCCTCGCGGACGGCATCGAGCGAGCGCGTGACATCTACCGCTAGCCCCATCCGATCGCACCGATTGGGTATGACATGACGGCGAATCGCTTTCACCTCGCATGGTTCCTGAACTTCAGCCAACCGGCCTGGCAGGGCAACTTCACCGGCACCGACGGCGCCAACTGGACCGATGGCTCGGTGCACGTCGAGATGGCCCAGTCGCTCGAGCGCGGCGGATTCGATTACCTGATGCTTGAGGACTCATCGATGGTGTCCGACGGCTATGAGGGTACGTCGCGGGTCGATCTCCGGCATGGTCTCTACGCGCCGAAGCACGATCCGATGCCGCTCATCCCGTTGATGGCCGACGCCACCAAGCACGTCGGCTTCGTGGCGACCGCCTCGACGAGCTTCTATCCCCCGTATCTCCTCGCCCGCCGCCTCTCGACCCTCGATCACCTCACCGGCGGCCGTACCGGCTGGAACATCGTGACGTCGAGTGAGGATCGAGCGGCCCAGAACTACGGAATGGACCGGCTCTACGAACACGATCACCGCTACGAACGGGCCGACGAGTTCGTCGAAGTAATGGACCAGCTGTGGCGCTCATGGGATTCCGACGCCGTCGTGCTCGATCACTCGACCGGCACCTACGCCGACTACACCCGCGTCAATCCGATCGACTTCGATGGCAAGTTCTTTGCCAGCCGCGGTCCGCTCAACACATTGCCGCCGTTGGCGGGGCGGCCAATATTCTGCCAAGCGGGCGGATCACCGCGAGGCCGCGAGTTCGCGGCCAGCCACGCCGACACGCTGCTGGCCTCAGCCTTCGGGGTCCAGAAGATGAAGGCGTACCGCGACGACATCCGGCGCCGGATGGAGTTGGTCGGCCGCGATCCCGACAGCTGCAAGGTGATGTTCATCGTGTCACCGATCCTGGGCGAGACGATGGAGGAGGCCCAGGAGAAAGCCGCTCTGGCCAACGCGTACTCCGACCTCCGGGTCGAGGCCGCGCTCGGACATCTGTCAGCGCTGACCGAGAACGACTTCTCGACCTTCGACCTCGACGCGCCAGTCCCAACGGTGACGACGAACGGGCATCGGAGCACACTGGCCGACTTCCTGAGCCTGGCCGAGGGCAACGTCAAGACCCTCCGCGAGGTCGCCGCTTCGTGGACCATCAACTCCCTCGACCTGGTGGGCACTCCCGATCACGTAGCGGGCCTGATGGACGAGGCGATGCAGGAGGTGGGTGGCGACGGGTTCCTGATCACCGGCCGTCCGAACCGTCGCTACATCGCCGAGATCGCCGACGGCCTGTGTCCTGCATTGCGGCGACGTGACCTGATCCGTCGCGAGTACGAGTACCCGACGCTGCGCGAGAACCTGCTCTCGTTCTAGCCGCTTCGCCGTCACCCGCAACCTTCCACGTTTAGGGGTCGATCCGTCATGTTCCACCTCGGAGCCTTCACCACATTCAAGCCATTGGACTGGACCGGTCCCTGGGGCGGCGAGCACGGCGAGACCTGGGCTGACGGCAACTTCTTCGTCGACCTGGTTAAGGGACTCGAACGGGCTCGGTTCGACTACGTCATGTTCGAGGACTCCTCGATGGTGTCGGATGCCTACCGGGGCACCTCCGAGGCCGACCTGAAGTACGCGCTCTACGCGCCGAAGCACGACCCGATGATGCTTATGCCGTTACTCGCCAAGGCGACCAACCACCTCGGCCTCATCGCCACCGGATCGACCAGCCTGTACCCGCCGTACATGCTGGCCCGGACGCTGGTGACACTGGACCACATCACGAAGGGACGGACGGGCTGGAACATCGTCACGTCGAGCGAGGACCGGGCGGCGCAGAACTACGGCTTGGACAAGCTGCCCGAGCACGATGATCGGTACGGTCGCGCCGAGGAGTTCGTCGACGTCGTGAGCCAGTTGATGGCCTCATGGGAGCCCGACGCACTGGTCATGGACCGCGAGACGAACGTCTACGTCGATCACACCAAGGTCCACCCGATCAACTTCAAGGGTCAGTGGCATTCCAGCCGCGGCCCCCTGAACACGCTCGCGCCGCCCGGCGGCCGACCGATCTACTGCCAGGCCGGCAGCTCACCGCGTGGTCGCGACTTCGCCGCCAAGCATGCCGACACGATCCTGGCGTCGATCCATGGACTCGATGAGATGAAGGCCTACCGGATCGACCTGCGCCGGCGAATGGAGACATTCGGTCGCGATCCCGACTCCTGCAAGATCATGTGGGTGGTTATGCCGACCCTGGGCGACACCTCTCATGAGGCCAGCGCGAAGAAGCTGCGATCGAGTCGCAGCATCGACGCCGCGCTGGGCAGCCTTTCGGCAATCACCGAGATCGATTTCTCACTGTTCGATCTTGATGAACCATTACCGGCGGTGACCACCAATGGTCACGCCGGTTATTTGGCCGAATTCGCCCGCCTGGGTTCGGCCCAATCGTCATTGCGCGAGCTCCTTCAAGAACTGGTCCATTAGCTGTATGGATCTGGTCGGAACGCCGGTCGAAGTGGCGACGCAGATGGCCGAAACAATCGACTACGTCGGCGGTGACGGCTTCCTGTTGGCTGGTATCGGCAACCGGCGCTACCTCACCGAAGTCGTCGATGGCCTGGCGCCGGAGCTGCAGAAGCTCAACGTCGTGCGGTCGGAGTACGAGTCGACCCGGCTGCGCGAAAACCTCTTTGCCTTTTAGCAAATCGTTACCCGGCGCGATGGGGTCAGAGCGCAGCAATAATCGCTGCCAGCTTTGAGATCAAGCGGCGTAATGGTCCGTTAACCGCAACGTTCCCTGCACAATCATTTTGACTCATAGCCTTTTGAAACCAGCAAGTACAGGTATCGCATCGACGCGATGACCTCGCGACTCTCGATAAATCGTTCTCAATTCCTTGAAGTCCGACCCTTGAAGGTGGTTCTGACGTGCGAAAAAACTCTGATGAAGCGATCGTCGTGCCCGGTGCAACGAAGAATGAACTGCTCGGACGTCAGTTTTCTCGCCGGTTCGTACTGCAAGGCGGGCGGGACGACGTTCGCCGCGGGGGGCCTGGCCGCGTTGCTGGCCGCCTGCGGCGGCAGCAGCAAGTCGAGCTCGGCGCCGGCAGCAGCGGCGCCAGCAGCGCAGCCGCCAGCTCGGGCAGCAGCTCGAGCGTCAAGCTCCCGGCCAGCATCGTCGTCGCCTCGAGTCTGGGCGCGACCAACTTCGACCCCGAGCAGCCGGCCGGATCGCTGACCCTCTTCCCGCTGCTCTATGACTCGCTGTTCGACACGAGCACGCCGCCCGAGCTGGCCGACGTCACGAAGCTGCTGGCCAATTACAACCCCGCACCCGGCTTTGGCGACCGCGTGGACCCAGGCGTCCGACGGCTCGTGGACGATCACGCTGAACACCAAGGCGAAGAGCGCGGCCGGCAATTCGTTCACCTCGGCCGACGTGATGTGGACCTTCCAGCGTCATCTGGCCATGAAGTGGTACGGCGGCATCTTCCTCAACCGCATCGGCATCACCGACATCTCGCAAGTGACCGCACCCAGCGCCGACACGATCATCATGAAGCCGTACGATCGACAGCGGAAAGACGTACTTCCTGCAGCTCCTCGGCAACTTCATCGTCCCGATCTTCGACTCGACCGAGGCCAAGAAGCACGTGACCGCCGATGACCCGTGGGCCCAGAAGTGGATCGCGGCGAACGCGACCGGATTCGGGCCGTACACGATCAAGTCCTCGTCGCCCGACGGTTCGCTGAACGTCTTCACGGCCAACCCGAACTACTACGGCGACACGCCGATCCAGACGCTGACCTGGCGCCAGACGACCGACACCAACTCCCAGCTGCAGCTGCTGCTGACCGGCGAGGCGCAGATCATCGACTCGCTGTCACCGACCCAGGTCGCCTCGGTGAACTCGAGCAGCGTCGCCAAGGTGACGACGGTCGCCACGACCGGCGCGACGTTCATCGGCTTCAACAGCAGCCAGCCGATCTACCAGGACGTCGCCTTCCGCCAGGGCATCGCCTATGCGCTGCCGTTCGATCAGATCGTCAACAGTGTCTACAAGGGCCAGGCCACCGAGATGAAGAGTGTGCTGCCGTCCTTCTTCCAGGGCTACACGGGTGAGTACTGGAACTACACGATGGACACCGCAAGGCCAAGTCGATGCTGGCGCCGTACGTCGGCAAGTCGATCACCCTCCAGTACCACTCCGGCGACGCCGTGCTGCAGCAGTTGGCCATCCTGATCCAGAGCTCGTTGGCGGCGGTCGGTCTAAGATCGCTCTCGACGGAATGGACCCGACCGCGTTCCAGACCAAGCTGACCGCGGCGACGTTGTCCATGTGGCTCGATCCACAGTCGACTCCGCTGGTCCCGAACGCGCTTTATGGCCTGCAGCTGCTGTTCCCGACCAAGCCGACCCAGGTGCTGCTGCACTACTCGAACGCGGACGTCGACGCCGCCGTGGGCTCATTGGCCACGGAAACGGATCCGACCAAGCAGGTGACGCTCATCAAGGCGGCGCAGAAGGTGCTCGATCGACGAGCTGCCGATCATTCCGCTCGCGCAGGTACCCGGGCATCGTGCCGACGGCGAAGGACATCACCAACATCCGAGGGCACGGCTCGAACTTCACCTGGGCCAAGGATCTGAAGTAACCGGCAGGTATCTGGCGCGGTAATTGACCAGCACGAAGACGGACGGCGACAGGGTGGTGGCGTGATGTTTCATCTGGGATGGTTTCTCGGCAACGGTTTCGGGATTCAGCCGTGGACGAGCTTCGGAGGCCACCACCCGTTCGCCGGTAACAACGGCCGCGACTGGATGACGCCGGGTCTCTATCGGGATCTGACCTCGTCGCTCGAACGGGGCGGCTTCGACTACATCCTGATCGAGGACACCTCGATGGTCGAGGACACCTACGGCGGCTCGTCCGAGTTCACCCTCAAGTGGGGCGTGATGGCCCCGAAGAACGACCCGATGCCGCTGATCCCGTTGATGGCGCAGGGCTCGAAGCACATCGGCATCATCGGAACGATCTCGACCATCCAGTATCCGCCGTTCCTGGCGGCCCGACTGATGACGACGCTCGACCACCTCACCGAGGGACGGGCCGGGATCAACGTCGTCACCTCGGTGACGAACCGGGTGGCCCAGAACTTCGGCTATGACCGTCATCTGGAACACGACGAGCGGTACGCGATGGCCGACGAGTGGATGGACGCCGTCAGCCAGCTGTGGGAGTCGTGGGAACCCGGGGCCGTCCTGCTGGACCAGCAGACGCCCCGGTACGCCGACCACACCAAGGTGCATCCCATCAACTTCGAGGGGAAGTACTTCAAGGTCCGTGGACCGCTGAACACGATCCCCGGACCGCAGCGGCGGCCGGTGATCGCGCAGGCCGGCAACTCGTCGGTCGGGCGCGACCTGGCCGCCAAGCACGCCGACACGATGCTGGCGATGGGTCACAGCGTCGAGCAGATGCGCGAGCTGCGCGAGGACATGCATCGACGTCTGCTGTCCTTCGGCCGCAAGCCCGATGACTTCAAGGTGCTGTTCCTGGTCACCCCGGTCGTCGGGGCCACCGACCGCGAGGCGCAGGAGAAGGAGCGCATCCGGCAGAGCTTCATCGGCAGCGAGCACCACATCCAGGAACTGCTCTGGGGCCTGACCTACGTCAGCGGCGGTGAGGTCGACTTCTCGCAGTTCGACCTGGACGGTCCGATGCCGCAGGTCAAGGGAAACGGCGAGCAGAGTTCGCTGGCGCAGTACACCAAGGGCAGCGAGGGGATGACGCTGCGCGAGGTGATCCTGTCCAAGCGCCAGATCGGCGACCTCGGTATGGTCGGGTCCCCCGATACGATCGCCGCCAAGATGGGCGAGATCATGGACGAGGTGGGCGGCGATGGTTTCCTGCTCTACCCGGAAATGACGCGCAACACGATCAGCCTGATCGCCGACGGAGTGGGGCCGGCCCTGCAGCGGCGCGGCTTGATCCGTGACGGCTTCAGTAAGTCGACCTTCCGCGAGAATCTGCTCGAGTTCTAGGTGGTGCTCTCAGCAACTAACGACGACGTACTCGCGATCTCGGCGGCGGACGCCGTCGGCGTGATGTGGGACGCCGTACGCGACCACGGCGAAGGTCGGTTGGACGCGCCGGCTCGGACGACGATCGACCTCGGTTCGGCCGCGATGACTCTGACCTCGGGTCGGTTGCCGGGCGTCGCCACTGGCTTTCGCGTGTACTCGTCGGCGGCCGAGGCAACCGAGGTCACCCTCGTCTTCCAACCGGGCGAGCAGAGCCTCGGCATCGTCTCCGGGCCCAACCTCGGCCGTCGCCGCACCGGCGCACTGGGCGGGGTAGCGGCCAAGCTCTGTTCGCGGGCCGACTCGACGAGCATCGGACTGGTTGGGGCCGGTGGGCAGGCCTTCACCCAGCTGTGGGCGATTGCCGCGGTCCGCGACCTCGCCTCGGCCTGCGTCTACAGCCGCAATCCGGCGACCGCCAACGCCTTGGCCGCCCGGGCCCGGTCCGAACTCGGCCTCGACGTCGAAGTGGTGGCCTCCCCCCGGGACGCGGTCGACGGGGCCGACATCGTCGTGCTGTCGACGCCAGCGCCTGAGCCACTGATCGACGTCAGTTGGATAGCGCCGGGCACTCACGTCCACACGCTCGGACCGAAGGGCGCGGACGAGGGCGAATGCCCACACGCGTTGGTGAAGGCGGCGACACTGCTGATGTCGGACTCACCGGTGCAACTGCTCGCGATGGAGGGTACGGATCAGCCGTGGACCGGTGGACGGACCGCGGTGTCACTCGGCGACATTCTGACCGGACGCGCGGCCGGCCGGGTGAACGACGATGACGTCACCTTGTATGCATCCGTCGGCCTGGCCGGGACCGAGGTACTGCTGGCCCAGCACCTGCTGAACCGACTGGCGGCCACCGCTGGATAGCACCAGGGTGACGTAGGTCGCCTAGGTGGCGCAACACAGCGCTAACGTGAGTGGGACATTCGTAACAACGTCCGGCCAAAATGATGCGACCGCCACGGAAACCGTGGGCCGAGCAACCAGACCTCACCGGTCGGAGTCGCACCCATGCCAACATCGGCTGAATTTCGGGCCCGGAAGGGTCTCGCGGATCCGCGCCAGACATCGCCACGCCGAGTGCACGACCTGGTGCGTACGGCTATCCGTGAGGGCATGCTGCAGCCCGACGACCGAATCGTCGAAGAATTCCTGATCCGCGAGATGGCGACCAGCCGCAATGCGGTACGCGAAGCGCTGCAGATGCTGGCCAGCGAGGGCCTAGTTCGCCGAGAGCGCCGCGAAGGCACCACCGTCGTCCGCAGCGTGATCCGCATCCCGTTGAACGACATCGTGTCGCGGGTCGCCCCGGATGGCTTCGGCGTGAAGCGCCTGGAGGATCGTCGGGTGCCGTCGACCGCGCTCATCCGCTCGCGCCTGCAGACCGACGCCGACGAGGTCGGCGCCATCGAGCACCTTTTCACCTTCGAAGGTGAAGCAATCGGCATCCGAGTCGCCTACTACCACCTCGAGATCACCCAACCCGAGGGCTGGGAGAACTGCCCCGACCTGGGGACGGCCTTCGTGACCGTGTTCGGCTCACCACTGGGCCGGGTCGAGACGACCATCGATTCGTTCGTCTGCGACCCCAGGACCGGACGCGCGCTCGACCTACCCGTCGGCATCCCGACCCTGGTCAAGGAGCAGACGCTCTACGACAGTTTCGACAAGCCCCAGGAGTTCGCCTACTCGCACTACCGCTCGGACCGCGTCACGTTCGTAGTCGACGCGGCCTAGACCGCCGATCCAGCAGCTTGACAGACGCGGCCTAGAGCGCGACCGGCAGCTCGGACGGCTCGTGCATCAGGAATGCCCGCAGCGAGTCGATGTCGATGATGGCCAGATCGTGTCGCGCAGCAAATGCAACCAGTTCGACCCGGCGCGCCATCTCGACCGGCCGGCTTGGGCTCACGACGCTCGCCAGTACCGCCACGGGAGCGCGTCGGGCCAGGATCGCGAGATCGACCGCGGCTTCCGTGTGACCTGGACGAGCGAAGACACCGCCGGGACGAGCCCGCAACGGCATGATGTGTCCCGGTCGCAATAGGTCGTCGACCTGCGAATCCGGGTCGGCGAGAACGCGGGCCGTTCGAGCTCGGTCTGCGGCCGAGATACCAGTGGAAATACCCTCGGCCGCATCGACGCTGACGCCGCTCGCGAAGCCGAAGTGAGAGTCGTTGAATCGCGTCATCGGCGGCAGCCACAGCCGGTTGGCGTCACGCTCGGTCATCGCGACCGACACGAACCCCGAGCTGTGTCGCACCATGAAGGCCATCGAGGCCGGCGTGACCAGATCAGCCGCGACGACCAGGCACCCCTCGTCCTTGCGGCCGGTGTCGTCGACGATCACGACCGGTCGCCCGGAGGCGAACGACGACGAGGCGTCAGACACGCTGTCCATAAAGGTCATGCAGCTATAAGACCCGACCCCGATTACGTGCGAGCCAACAGTCGATTGCGCCGCCTTTGCGCTACTCGCTCCGCTCCCTACTCCCGCATATCCGCCACGCCTCCCGCTATTGCGCCACTTGCGCCGGCGTGTCGCCGCCTTTCACAGCACGCGAATCACGTCCTTCATCGTCCGGAAACACGACCGACCCGGCCAGTTCCTAGGTTCTATGAGCGGGAATCGCTCCCGTCCTTGCGTTTCGCAGCGTCACGCAACTGTCTTCTAGGGGGCCTCGCCATGAGTGGCAATAACGTTCGGCTGCAAGCGATCAAGGACGTCGAGGCCTATGTGCCCCCGGCACCGACCTTCGTCACCGACGAGGTCCCCGGCGCAATCTTCGGCGAGAACGTCTTCAGCCTCGCCGTGATGCAGAAGCGCCTGCCCAAGCTCGTCTACAAGTCGATCGTCGCCACGATCGAGCACTCCAAGCCGCTCGACCCGATGGTCGCGGACTCCGTCGCCTCAGCCATGAAGGACTGGGCCATGGAGAAGGGCGCGACGCACTACTCGCACGTCTTCTACCCGCTGACCGGGCTGACCGCTGAGAAGCACGACAGCTTCTTCGAGCCGGCCGGTGGCGGCCTGTCGCTGGCCGAGTTCGCCGGCAAGACACTGGCCCAGGGCGAGTCCGACGGCTCGAGCTTCCCCAGCGGTGGCCTGCGTAACACCTTCGAGGCCCGCGGATACACCGGCTGGGACCCGACCAGTCCGGCCTACATCCTCGACAACCCGAACGGCAAGACGCTCTGCATCCCGACCGTCTTCGTCTCGATGTTCGGCGACGCGCTCGACCACAAGACTCCGTTGCTTCGCTCACAGCAGTCGATGGCCAAGCACGCCGAGCGGGTGCTGCGGCTATTCGGCCACCCGAACCCCGACCACGTCGTCTCGTTCTGCGGCGCCGAGCAGGAGTACTTCCTGATCGACCGGCACTTCTTCCTGGCCCGCCCCGACCTGCTCAACTCGGGCCGCACCCTCTTCGGCGCCAAGCCGCCGAAGGGCCAGGAGTTCGACGACCACTACTTCGGGGCCATTCCAGAGCGGGTGCTCGGGTACATGATGGATTGCGAGCGTGAGCTCTTCAAGCTCGGCATCCCGGCCAAGACCCGTCACCAAGAGGTTGCCCCGGGCCAGTTCGAACTCGCACCGATGTTCGAGCGCGCGAACCAGGCGGCGGACCACCAGCAACTGATGATGACCACGCTCAAGCGGCTGGCGAACAAGCACGGCATGGAATGCCTGTTCCACGAGAAACCGTTCCAGGGCGTCAACGGATCGGGCAAGCACGTCAACTTCTCGCTCGGCAACTCGACCGAGGGCAACCTGCTTTTGCCGGGCGACACCCCGCACCAGAACGCGCAGTTCTTGGTCTTCTGCGCCGCGGTGATCCGGGCCGTCCACAAGTACGGCGGACTGCTGCGGGCTTCGGTCGCCTCGGCGAGCAACGATCACCGGCTGGGTGCGAACGAGGCTCCCCCGGCGATCATCTCGATCTTCTTGGGCGACCAGCTCTCGGACGTCTTCGACCAGATCGCCAAGGGCGGTGCGACCTCCTCGAAGGAGAAGGGCGCGCTGATGATCGGCGTCGACACTCTGCCGGTGCTGCCGACCGACCCCGGTGACCGCAACCGAACCAGCCCGTTCGCCTTCACCGGCAACCGCTTCGAGTTCCGCGCGCCCGGCTCACTGCAGTCCGTCGCTGGCCCGATGGTCACGATCAACACGATCATGGCCGAGGCGCTCGACTACATCGCCACCGATCTGGAGGCGGCGGTCGAGTCCGGCACCGAGTTCAATGTCGCGGTGCAGAACCTGCTCGCCGAGATCATCACCAATCACGGCGCGGCCGTCTTCGGTGGTAACGGTTATTCCGACGACTGGCAGATCGAGGCGGCCCAGCGCGGCCTGCCGAATCTGCGAACGACGCTGGACGCGCTGCCCGAACTGATCTCGGAAGACGCGATGGAGCTGTTCCAGAAGTACAACGTCTTCAGCCACCGCGAGATGCACAGTCGCTATGAGATCGGGCTCGAACAGTACGCCCAGAACATCAGCGTCGAGGCCCGTTCGACCCTCGAGATCGGCTCGACGGCGATCCTGCCGGCGGCCGTGCGCTACCAGACCGAGATAGCCCTCAACCTCGGTGCGCTCAAGAAGGCGGGCGCCACCGGCGACACCGCACCGCTGGACGAGATCTCGGGACCGGTCGCCGACCTGCGGGCCGCGCTGGCGACCCTGAAGGCCGGCGTCAACGCCGAGCACGAAGGCGTCGAGGCCGAGGCCAAGCACGCGGCGAATGTCCTCATCCCGGCGATGCAAGCAGTACGCGACGCTGCCGACACACTCGAGGGCATCGTGGCGGACGACCTCTGGCCGCTGCCCACGTATCAGGAGATGCTGTTCATCCTCTGATCGCGTAACGACACGGGGCGGCCGGAACCCGAACGGGTTTCGGCCGCCCCGCATTTTAGCCGGGGGTCCGCAGTCCGCCCCGCCAGCCGTCCGCTCGTGACAAGCGCGCCACTATTCGTGGACGGGCGCAGGGTGTCGCAGGAGGGTAACGCCATGGAATACACGCATCTGGGCCGCTCGGGCCTGTCGATCTCGCGGATCGCACTTGGCACGATGAACTTCGGCTCCATCACGAGTGAGCCCGACTCGTTCGCGATCATGGACTCGGCCCACGAGTACGGGATCAACTTCTTCGACACGGCCAACCGCTACGGCGGTCCCCTCGGGCCCGGCGCCACCGAGGCAATCGTCGGGCGCTGGTTCGCGCAGGGTGGCGGCCGACGCGAGAAGACGGTGCTGGCGACCAAGCTCTACGGCGAGATGAGTGACTGGCCGAACGACGGCAAGCTGTCGGCGCTCAACATCCGCCGCGCCCTGGATGCGAGCCTGTCCCGGCTACAGACCGACTACATCGATCTGTACCAGTTCCACCACGTCGATCGTGGCACGCCGTGGGACGAGATCTGGCAGGCCATCGAGGTCGCCATCGCCCAGGGCAAGATCCTCTACAGCGGCAGCAGTAACTTCGCCGGCTGGCACATCGGCCAGGCCCAGGCGGCCGCGGCCCAGCGCAACTACATCGGCCTGAGCAGCGAGCAGTCGATCTACAACCTGCTGCAGCGCGACATCGAACTCGAGGTCATCCCAGCCGCGCAGCACTACGGTCTGGGCGTTATCCCGTGGTCACCGCTGCAGGGCGGCGTACTCGGTGGCGTATTGCGCAAGGATCGCGACGGCAGCCGCCGCCTGCAGGGTCGGTCCGCTGCGGCCGTGGAGAAGAACCGCGGCCAGATCGAGGCGTGGGAAGACTTTGCGGCCGAACTCGGCCACGAGCCGGGCGATGTCGCGTTGGCCTGGTTGCTGCATCAGCCGGCCGTCAGTGCGCCGATCGTCGGTCCGCGGATCCAGGAGCACCTGGATGCGGCCGTTCGGGCGTTGGACGTCAAGCTCGACGAAAAGGCCCTCGCCCGCCTCGATGAAATCTTCCCGGGCTACCAGACGGCGCCCGAGCACTACGCCTGGTAGAAGCCTCGTCCGCCGCTGACGCGGCAATTCGGCTACGTCCGGCGATTAGGCTGAGGCCGTGAGTACCTCGCTGGTCGCGTCGGGCGTGGGCGCCCTGAACGGCGAGCGCACGTTGTTCGCGGGTGTCGATCTCGTAGTCGCACCCGGTGACGTCGTCGGACTGGTCGGCGTCAATGGCGCCGGCAAATCGACCCTGCTGCGCATTCTTGCCGGCGAGCGCGTCGCCGACGAGGGCTCGGTCCGACTCAATCCGCCGGACGCGTCCGTCGGCTACCTGCCGCAGGAGCGCTCGGGACGGCCGGGTGAGTCGATCGCGGACTTCGTGGCTCGGCGCACCGGGGTCGCCGGCGCCGAGCGGCAGATGGACGAGCAGGCTGAGGCGCTCGCCGCCGGCTCCCCCGGCACCGACGACCTGTACGCCGCCGCGCTCGAGCGATGGCTGGCCCTGGGTGGGGCCGACCTGGCCGAACGGATGGCTCAGATCGCGGCCGACATCGGCCTCGGCGCCGGATTGGCCGCGGGACTGGACACTCCCCTGGCGGCGCTTTCGGGTGGCCAGGCGGCCCGGGCCGGACTGCTGTCGCTGCTGGCCAGCCGGTTCGACATCGTGCTGCTCGACGAGCCGACGAACGACCTCGACCTGATCGGCCTCGACCGTCTCGAACGTTTCGTCACCGAACTGCGAGCGGGCGCCGTATTGGTGAGTCACGATCGCGAATTCTTGGCTCGGACCGTCACCCGGGTGGTCGAGCTCGACCTGGCCCAGCAGAAGGTGCGCCAGGTCGACGGCGGGTACGCGGCCTTTCTGGACGAGCGCGAGGTCGAGCGGCGGCACGAACGCGAGGCCTACGACGAGTTCGCCGACCGACGCGAAGCCCTGACCGATCGGGCCCGGATGCAGCGAGCCTGGATGGAGAAGGGCGTTCGCAACGCGCGCCGCAAAGCAACCGACAACGACAAATTCGTCGCCAACTTCCGCGGCGAGACGTCGGAGAAGCAGGCCGCGAAGGCGCGCCAGACCCAACGGCTGATCGAGCGGATGGACGAGGTCATCGAGCCCCGCAAGGAATGGCAGTTGCAGATGGATATCGCGCAGGCGCCGCGCTCGGGGACGGTCACCTCGGTGGCCAATGCGGCGATCGTGCGTCGCGGTGACTTCGTCCTCGGACCGGTCGACCTGCAGATCAACTGGGCTGATCGGGTTGCGATCACCGGGCCCAACGGCGCCGGCAAGACGACGCTGCTGCAGTTGCTGCTGGGCCGTCTGACGCCAGATTCGGGTTCGGCGTCCCTCGGGTCGGGCGTGGTCATCGGTGAGGTCGACCAGGCCCGCGCCGTGCTCGACACCGATCTGCCGCTGTCCCACGCGGTCGGGGCCGAACTGCCCACCCTCGACGATGCCGCTGTGCGTACCCTGCTGGCCAAGTTCGGGCTGCGCGCGGACCACGTCAACCGGCCGAGCCATACCCTTTCGCCGGGCGAGCGCACCCGGGCCGCACTTGCCTTGCTGCAGGCCCGCGGGGTGAACCTGCTGGTGCTCGACGAACCGACCAACCACCTCGATCTGGCCGCCATCGAACAGCTCGAATCGGCGCTCGAGTCATTCACCGGCACTGTTCTGCTCGTGACCCATGACCGGCAAATGCTCGCGACCGTGCGGACGAACCGGCGACTGCAGGTTGATGCCGGCCAGGTCCGCGAGCTGCCCGTGTGAGCAAGGGCCTGGTCAGGGTGTTACGAGCCGGCGCAACGCCAACGCAGCGATCGGCAGGTACGCCCCGACGACCGGCAACGGCCCCGACACCCACAGCCGCGTTCGCGATCCCGAGCCGCTGGGCGCGACATCGTGGCGCAACCTCAGCTGGATCAGACCGATCCGGACCGACCAGTTCCAGATCCGTTCGTCCTCGTCTACCTCGTCAACGACGAATGTCACCGCCACGCCTAGGGGCCCGACAACCCGGCCGCTCAAGCCACGGACGATCCGATCACCGGCGGTCTCCACCCGACGAATCTGGGGAGCCCAGTCCGGCCAGCGGCGCGGGTCAGCGTATCGCTCCCATACGAGCGCAGGCGCGAGCGAACCGGTCGCGGAAGCGCACAGGGTGGTCACTCCACCACCATGCCGCAATGCCTCTGACCGCAACCAGCGGTGTACCAAGTCGGCTGACAGCGTCCGGATAGTGGACAAAAATGTTCAAAAGTTCAGAAACTCTTCCGGTCAGCGGCGCGGCATGGCAGGCTGGCCGGGCCGGCGACATGGGTGGCGAGTCCGTCCGTGGAGCTGGCGCTAAACGATCAGATCGATCAGGACGAGACGCTAGGTTCATCTAACAGAGGAAGCCGATGTCACTGGAGACACTGCGCAATCAGGGCCTGAATGTCGGACGATTGTCGGCCAGCGGCCGGTATCTGCTCGACCTGCCGGTAGCCGAGGCGAAGGCTCATCTGCGCGACATCGAGGCGGCCGGCGTCGCCAGCTTGTGGGTCGGGGAAACCTGGGGCCAGGAGGCGTTCACCTTCGCGCAGCAGCTGCTGTACGGATCGGAGAAGATCGTCATCGGCAGCGGGGTTGTGCGTGCCCTCGAGCGCGGCGCCAAGAACGCCGCCTCGGCGCAGTGGACGATTCTGCGCGAGTTCCCGGATCGGTACATCCTTGGCCTGGGTGCCAGTGGCGACACCCGCAAACAGGGCAAGAGTCCGGTCCAGTTCCTGCGCGACTACCTCACTGAGCTCGACGAGAACACCAAACGCCTGACCGGCAGCGACACCCGCTATCCCCGCATTCTGGGTGCGTACTCGACCGGCACCACGACCATCGGCCGCGACATGTGTGACGGCATCCAGACCTTCCTGGTCACGACCGGGCACACCAAGTGGGCCCGCGAGCTGCTCGGTCCCGAGCCCTTCCTGAGTGTGGGCGTAACCGTAGGCGTCGGCGACATCGCCAAGAACCGGGCTCACGCCCGCAAGATGCTCGAGTATTACCTGCCGCTGCCGCATCAGATCAACAAGTACAAGAACCTCGGTTTCACCGAAGAGGACTACGCCCCGCCCGGATCCGACAACCTCATCGACTCGCTGATGGCGCTGGGACCGATCGACGTCGTCGCAGAACGGCTGCGTGAGCATTTCGCCAATGGCGCCGACCAGGTCAGTCTTGCCTTCCTCGGCGCCAGCCCGGCGGAGGAGATCGAGTACCTCGGCGAGCTCAATCGACTCCTCGACTGAGCCTTCGGTCCCGGTTCGTCACTGCGGGTCCAAGCGCAGGGTGGTCGCCGCGGCATCGTCGGTGACCATCGATCGATGGCCGGCGCCGTACTTTGCCTGGTAAGCGGCGTCGACACTCGCCCGCAGGCCGGACGGGCCGTTCCCGAGATCGGTGACGACCACGTTGGCCTCGAGATCGGGTACCTGGATGTGCGCTCGGGGAACCTCGATGACGTGCCCGAACCAGCCGGTGGTGCGGCGATACCAGGTGCGGACGTACACGGCGTCGTCGATGCAGACGACCCAGATCGGGACCGGGCTGCGTAACGTGCCGTCGATACGGCGACTCGCGACGTTGAGTTCGACTGACCGTCCGATCAGGTCGAGCTGTCCGGCGGACCAAGTGACCGTCATCGATTCCTCCCGGTCGCGGCGTGGTTGTTATCGTGACGCATGCCCTCCCGTCCGGCCAAGGCACGGCCGGTGGCGATACGAGGCCCCGAAGTGCCGCGCCGGCTGGACGCGCCCCCTACCGAGATCACCAGCCGGGACAGCGTCAGCTATGTCCGCGCGGATGACTCGGTCGTGGTCGCTGCGGTCGTCGACGGCCTGACGCTGACCGAATCGAGCTGGGAAGGTACCGATTTCCTCGGCCCGTCGGATCGCCGGCCTGCGAGTGGTCGACGTGGAGTTCGTTCGGTGCGACTTCTCCGGCACCATCCTCGATGGCGCCGATCTGGCGCGGGTGAGATTCACCGGCTGCCGGCTGACCGGTGTCGTGCTTTCGGGCAGCCGCCTGGTCGATGTTACGATCGAGGACTGCGCGGCCAATCTTGCGCACTTCCGGCTCACCCGGGCCGACCGCATCCGAATCGATCGGACCTCGCTACGCGACGCCGACTTCCTCGAGGCGCACCTCACGCACGCCGCCATCGTCGACTGCGACCTCGGACAAGCCAACTTCACCAAGGCCAGGACGCCCGAGCTCGAACTGTTCGGCTCGACGGTCGACGGCCTGCGTGGTGCGGACTCGCTCAGCGGCGCCAAGATCGACATCGGACAGCTCATCCCGATAGGCGCGGCACTGGTCAGCGCTGCTGGGATCACCGTCACCGACCGCGAGCGATAAGGGACCGCGGTCGTCGTTCAGGATTGGTTGTCCGGTGGCGTCCCCTAGCTCCGCCGTGATCGTCCAGGGCCCGGCCAACGGGTGCTCCACCTGAGGTATCGGCCGAGGCGGGCGAACACATAGGTCAAGTTTGATTCTTGTGTGCTCGGGGCATAGCTACCGTGCAACGGGTCGCACGACGTAGGTCCGACGTTCTTCAGCACGTGCCTCACGTCGATAAGGAATGACGTTGACCGTGACAGCCGGCCCCGCCGATCCACGCCTGACCGCCGCCTTGGCCGCACTCGGACCATTGGAGCGGTACGCCCTCGACCTCGTTTACGTCGAGCGCCAGACCCAACAACAGATAGCCGATCGCCTCGCGGTGCCAGTCGCCACCGTAAGCCGCGCAGTCTCGCGGGGGCTGAATGCGATATCGAAGTTTCTCGACGGTGCCTTGTAGGCTGTTCCATCCGAGTCGGGGCGCTAGCTGAGGTCGGCGGCGTCCGGGCGCCGCTACCCGAGTCGAGTCGCTCGCTGAGGCGGCTAGCGGAGCCCCAGCGCGGCCGAGAGCGCCTCGTAGCCCGGACGGTAGTCGTCGCCCTCGGCCACGATCACGTCGATCGAGACGTGATCGGCGCCGGCGGCGAAGTGTTCCTGAATCCGGGCGACGACGGTCGCGGTGTCGCCGTGGCCGATGAGTCCGTCGATGAGGTGGTCACTCACATCGTCGATGTCATCCTCGCTGAACCCCTGACGCAGCAGGCTCGTTCGGTAGTTTCCCAATGCCGCGACAGCGGTGACGGAGGGCCGGGCGATCGAGCGCGCCCGCTCCGGATCGTTGCTCAACACGAGCCGCTGGGCCGGGGCCAGCAACGCGCGATCGCCCAGGATCGCTTTGGACTCGCGCGTGTGGCCAGGGGTCGTCAAAAACGGGATCGCGACACCCGTCCGTTCGCCGGCCAGCCCCATGACTCGCGGGCCGAGCGCGGCCAGCCCCCGAACAGCCGCCGGAACGCCGAGCGCGTCGAGGTCATCCAGGTAGGTGACCATCGTGGCGTACGGCTTCGCGAAGCCGGCGCTGTGTTCGGCGTGGCCGATCCCGACTCCCAGCACGAAGCGGTCCGCGTGTTTCGCAGCGATGGACCGGTACGCATCCGCGGCCTCGCTCGCGGTGCTGCGCCACATGTTTACGATCGAGGACGAGATGGTGATCGACTCGGTGGCATCAAGCATCGCCTCGATCAGACCGAAGTCCCCGACCATGCTGCCGCCCAGCCAGATCGTCGAGTAACCCAGCTCTTCGAAGAAGACCGCTAGCTGGGGAGTGAACTCGTAGGTCTGGCGATAGACCCCGACCTGGCCGAGCTTCATCTAGCGTTCCTCTCAAGTATCTGGCCCGCGGCGGAACCGAACGTGACCGCTGCGTCCAGGTTTCCACGCCTAGATGCCCGTTACATTGCGCCGGACATCGGTCGGCCTGGAAGTTCGGCGGGTTGGTTGGCATAGCGACGGCGGGTCGGGCTGGTCCAGCGGGTGACGCCGGTCGTGCCGTCTCGGCTTACCCGCCAACCGGCGTCGTGCTTGGCGTGATGATGGCGAGGACACAAGGCGGTCAGGTTGACAGCCGTCGTCGTCCCCCCGTCGTCCCACGGCTGAATATGGTCGAGGTCGCAGTTGATCGAGCGGCGGTAACAGTTCGGGAACGTGCAGACCTGATCCCGCGCGCGGACGAACGCATCGAGGTCGGGTGGTGGCTTGTAGCGGGTGCGGCCGTAATCGATGACCTGGCCGAGTGGGTCGGTGACTAATCGCCGCCACGTACTGGTGGGGTTGGCGGCGATCCGGCGGGCCATCGACGCGGGGATCGGACCGTACCCGGCCAGCTCGCCCGGTTCGTCGTCGGCGCCGAGCAGCGTAGCCAGGCTGACCGTCACCGCGACCGCCGGAGCCGCCCGCGCGGACCTGACCGCGGGATCACTCGCCTCCCCCAGATCGATCAACTCGATCAACGCTTGCGCGCGCCGCACGTCGGCCAACCGGCACCCGTCGTCACCGGCATTCGCCGGGCGACCACCGAGCCGCGTCGCCCGACGATCGACCGCGTTCATGACCCGCAGCGCATCGGCCGCCGGCAACCAGGCCAGCAGCAGCGCGATGCCATCATCGAGGGGACGCACCTGAACCCGAAGCTCAGTCAACGCGTCCGCGTGGGCCTGCTCGGCTGACTTGGGTGCGGCGCGCATCACCACCCGGCGCAACGACTGAGTGAAACCACTGATCGACACACCGGGGTCGGTCGTCAGGCGGGTCAGCATCCGCGACTGGATCTCGGCACACTGTTCATCGGTGAGCGCAATAACCGCATCACTGAGCCGCTGAACCTGCACCGGATGCATCTCGCCCGCCTCGAGGCGCCGGACCGAATCGCCCATCCGATTGACCATCTGGTGGGCGTGCAACAGCCGATCCTGAGCCGTCACCCCCGCAACCCGCAGCACCAGCGCCACCTCCTCCGACACCCAGTGGCGCTCACGCTCGACCGAGGAATCCGCCGACCGCGGACCTTGCCCGGCGGCGATCTCAACCGCCCGCGCAACCAGTTCGGCGGAGTGGATCGCAGCCAGGACCCGAATCCGCCGAGCCGCCAACCGAGCCGACTCCCGCTCGACCGCCACCAACTCGGCCATCAGACTGACCAAGGCACCCGAGTCGTACATACGTTCGATTTTATGGCGCTGGGGACGCAGTGACACGCGCGGCCGCAGACTGTGGACAAGCAGCGCCCTGTGGACGACTGGGCGGTGTACGGGTCGACAAACCCCCGTGCCGCCAATATTGGCACCGGGACCGTCAAAACTTGCGGGGGTTCGACGCCCGGAGGTACCCACAGATCAGGATGACCAGAAGCCCGCACCACGTCCAGATGAAGGCTTTCTGCCTCGTAGAATCCCTACCACGTGGGACGGAGTGAGAAGCCGGACTCGCCTGAGGGCGGAAGCTTGACGCCGAGCACCTGATGCAGCTGTACCTCATTGGTGTCGAACCCGACCCGGGAACCGGCCATGTACAGCCCCCACACGCGCGCGCGGCCGATGCCGGCCTCGGCGACGCAGAAGTCCCAGTTGGCGACCAGGTTCGCGCACCAGCCCTTGAGGGTCAGCGCGTAATGCTCGCGCAGGTTCTCTTCGTGGCGGATCTCGAAGCCCGCGTCCTGGGCCTTGCTGATGATGCGACCCGATCCGGTCAACTCACCATCCGGGAAGACGTAGCGGTCGATGAATTTGCCCGGCAGCACCCGCTCGGAGTTCGTCGGCCGGGTGATGCAGTGGTTCAGGATGCGCCCACCATCGCGGAGCTTGCCGTGCAGGTAGCTGAAGTAGGACGGATAGTTGCCGACGCCGATGTGTTCGGTCAGCCCGATCGAGGAGACCGCGTCGTAGTCCCGACCGGGCGAGTCACGGTAGTCCGAGTGAAGGATGCGGACCTGATCGCCCAACCCCTCACGCTCGACCGCGGCCTGTCCCCAGAGCGCCTGCTCGCGCGAGAGGGTCACCGCGACGACGTTGACCCCGTAGTGCTTGGCGGCATGAATGGCCATGCCGCCCCAGCCGCAGCCGATGTCGAGCAGGCGCATACCCGGCGCCAGGCCGAGCTTGCGTGAAACCAGGTCGAACTTCTCCTCCTGGGCCTCCTCCAGGGTCGAGTCGGCCTTCGGGAACACCGCGCAGGTGTAGGCCATTGACGGGCCGAGCACCTTCTCATAGAACGCGTTCGAGACGTCGTAATGCGTGCTGATCGCGGTTGCGTCCCGACCGCGCGAATGGCGCAGGCCATTCAGGTTGCGCTTCCAACGAGGCGGGGCCTCCTCGGGCGGCGGCTCCGGCGGACGGAGTCGGCTCAAGCCGATCTCGCGCAGCAGCGTCGCGATCTCGGTCGCCGGTGGCCGGCGCACCTTCCAGGCCGAGAACGCGCGCAGCGCCTCGTACGGATCACCCGGATGGGCACCAGTCAGGGTGAGGTCACCGGCCACGTAGGCCCGGGCCATGCCGAACTCGCCGGGCGCGGTGAGCATGTAACGCAGCCCCTGCTCGTTCGCCAGGTGCAGCTCGATCGCAGCGCCCGACGGGCCGATCGAGCTGCCGTCGTACGCACTGATCCGTAGGGGCGGCTCACCCTCGGTGATCGCCCCGATCAGGTCCGCCACCTTCATCGCCGACCCACCGCCTTTTCGTACATTCCGGTCAACCTTTGATTGGGATCGTAACTAGCCTTCGCGGCCCGGTAGACCGTACCCCCGTAAATCGCCGCGAACGTCGCCTCGTCGTAATAGGCGTCCGAATACAGCGACTTGTGGCCACCGTGCTCGGCCACCGCGGCCTCGACCGCTCGGTTCACGTCACCGTCGGCTCGGCCGTCCTTGATGGCGACGGTGCCCCAGAAACCGACGTTCACGTAGTCCTCGCCGGCGTGCATCGGATACAGCGGCCACGGTGGTCGGCCGTCGTCGATCGGATCCTCGCGCAGCCGGATCGGGCACAGCCACACCGGCGCCATCTCAACGTTGGCGGTGAACCAGCGCAGGAAGGACGCGGTGCGCTCGAGCGGGATCTCGACATCCTGCACGACCCGTTCGGACTCGCCATGCCCACGCAGCTTGTCGATCCGGGCGGCGACGTGGAACCGGTTCTCGAGCCCGATGATGCGGTGATAGACGTCGCTGCGCCGGTACTTCGCGGGCCAGAGTCGCCGGATCACCGGCTGCTGCGCGCCGAAGGCGGATGAGCACCAGAACCAGTCGGTGTCCCAGCGCCACAGGTAGTCACTGATCGTCAGGCAGTCCTTGGACAGGTACTGCAGCGACTTGTAGTAGATCTTCTGACCGGTGTAGCTGCTCGCTTCGGTCACACCGGCATCGCCGACGGTGTCGCAGAACCGGCCGAGGGTCAGGTAGGACTCCGTCAGCGAGAACATCACCCCGTCGAGGAAATCGACCACCTCACCGCCCCAGTGCCGGGTCGAGGCGATGGTCGCGATCGCCGCACACAGCTCGTCCGGATCGGTGAACTGCACGTGGCGCAGTCCGACGAACGGCTTGGTCGGTTCGAGCTCGATGCGAAGCCGGACCGCGTAACCCAGGCTGCCGTACGAGTTCGGAAAGGCCCGGAACAGCTCAGCATTAGTGGTGCGGCTGGCCGTGATCAGTTCACCGGCCCCGGTCAGCACATCGAGCTCGAGGACGGACTCATGCGGCAAGCCGCTGCGGAACGAGGTCGACTCGATGCCGAGCCCAGTCACCGCGCCGCCGAGGGTGATCGTCTTCAGCTGCGGCACCACCAACGGCATCAGCCCGTGCGGCAGACAAACCGCGACCAGCGTCTCGTACGTGCACATGCCCTGCACGTCGGCCGTGCGTCCCTCGACGTCGATGCTGATGACGCCGGTCAGCTCGGACGCATCCAGGCCGGTGACCGGTTCGCTGGTGCGCGGCCGGAACAGGTTTGACGTGCGCTTGGCCAGCCGCACCGATTGGCCCGCCGGCACCGCCGCGTAAGAGGCACGCAACTTTGCCACCGCCCGCTCATGAGCGGCTGGCCCGGTGAGCGCGATAGCCGGCGCGACCAGACCGGGATTCGCCATCGCCTAGAGCGCGCGCAGCGTCAGCTGGCGCGAGCCGGCGATGCCGGGCAGGGTGCCGTCGTAGTTCTGCGCTGCGGCCACCCGCTCGTCCGAGACCGTTCCGTACGTCGTGGTGCGCTGACGGGCCGTGCGACCGGACACGCCGGCCACCACCTCGTGCAGGTCCGCGACCGTCTTGGCCGAACCGTGCTCGCTGCCCGCCATCCGGCTGATCGTCTCTTCCATCAGCGTGCCGCCGAGGTCGTTGACACCACCGCGCAGTACCTGCCGGCAGCCATCGACGCCGAGCTTCACCCACGAGCACTGGATGTTGTCGATACGACCGTGCAGCATGATCCGCGCGACCGCGTGCACCGTGCGGTTCTCCTGCACGGTCGGTCCGGGACGGGCCACACCGGCCAGATACAACGGCGCATTGGTGTGGATGAACGGCAGCGGCACGAACTCGGTAAAGCCGCCGGTCTGGTCCTGGATTCGGCTCAGGGTGCGCAGGTGACCGACCCAGTGGGTCGGGTTGTCGACGTGGCCGTACATCATGGTCGAGGAGCTGCGCAGGCCGACCTCGTGCGCGGTGGTGATGACCTCGATCCAACTGGCGGTCGGCAGTTTGCCCTTGGTCAGCACCCAGCGGACGTCGTCGTCGAGGATCTCGGCGGCGGTACCCGGAATGGTGTCGAGGCCCGCCTCGCGCGCGGCGGTCAGCCACTCGCGGATGGACAGTCCGGTGCGCGAGGCGCCGTTGACGACCTCCATCGGGCTGAATGCGTGGACGTGCATCTCGGGCACCCGGGTCTTGATCTCTTTGGCGATGTCGAAGTACGCGGTGCCGGGCAGATCCGGGTGGATGCCGCCCTGCAGGCACACCTCGGACGCCCCGAGGGCCCACGCCTCCTCCGCCCTTCGCCCGACCTCGTCGAGTGACAAGGTGTAGGCGTCGGCGTCGTCGCGGCGTTGTGCGAAGGCACAGAACCGGCAGCCGGTGTAACAGACGTTGGTGAAGTTGATATTGCGGTTCACCACATAGGTGACGTCGTCGCCCACAGCGCTGGCGCGCAGCGAATCGGCCAGCGCGGCGACTGCCTCCAAGGCCGGCCCGGTGGCCGAGAAGAGGGCCAGCGCGTCGGCATCGGAGATACCGCCCGGGTCGGCCTCGGCGTGCCGAAGCGCAGTGGCCACGTCGCGGTCGATCCGCTCGGGTGTGCGGACCAGGGACTTGATCTCGTCCCAGTCGCCGTAGACCTCGTCGAAGTCGCCGCGACGGTCCTCGGTGCGACCTTCGCTGTCGATCGAGGTGTGCAGGTCGGTGCGGCCGGTGTCGGTCCAGTCCTCGTCCGGTTCCTGCCAGGGACGGCCTTCGGCGATCACATCGGGGCGACCCAGCCCGTCGGCGTCGGCCAGGGCGTGGACGTGCGCCATGATCCGCGGATCCATCCACGGCTCGCCGGCCCGGACGTACTCGGGGTAGATCGTCAGCCGCTCGGCCAGCCGGAAGCCCGCCGCCGAGGTGCGCTCGCTGAGCTCGTCGATCTGCGGCCACGGACGCTCGGGGTTGACATGGTCCGGGGTGATCGGCGAGACGCCGCCCCAGTCGTCGATTCCGGCCGCGATCAGCAGCGCGTACTCGTCATCGATCAGGTTCGGCGGCGCCTGGATGCGCATCTTCGGGCCCAGGACGAGCCGCGCTACGGCCACGGTCGCGGCCAGGTCGTCGAGTTCGGCGTCGGCCATCTTGGCCATCGCGGTATCGGGCTTGGCCCGGAAGTTCTGGACGATCACTTCCTGGATCGAGTGATACGTACGGGCGATCCGGCGCAGCTCGAAGAGCGCGTCGGCCCGCTCGGCCAGGTTCTCACCGATCCCGATCAGGATGCCGGTGGTGAACGGCACGGCCGACCGTCCCGCGTCCTCGAGGACCCGCAGTCGGATCGCCGGATCCTTGTCGGGCGAGCCGTAGTGGGCACCGTGCGGATCGGTGAAGATACGGGTCGAGGTGGTCTCGAGCATCATGCCCATCGAAGGCGAGACGGGCTTGAGCCGCTGGATGTCCTGCCAGCTCATGACACCGGGGTTGAGGTGCGGCAGCAGGCCGGTGCGCTCGAGCACCATGATCGCCATCGCCCGGATGTAGGAGAGCGTGTCGTCATAGCCGTGCTCGTCGAGCCACGCCCGCGCCTGGGGCCAGCGGTCCTCGGGACGATCGCCCAGGGTGAACAGGGCCTCCTTGCAGCCGGCCGCGCGCCCTTCTTCGGCGATCGCGAGGATCTCATCCGGCGACAGGTACT
Source organism: uncultured Actinomycetes bacterium (assembly GCA_963730855.1). Classification (GTDB taxonomy): domain Bacteria; phylum Actinomycetota; class Actinomycetes; order Mycobacteriales; family Jatrophihabitantaceae; genus CAVSTK01. Next base: position 139,099 of record CAVSTK010000002.1, on the reverse strand, counting down.
CGGCCGGCAGCCGGTTCGGCGTGGTGGCGAAGGTGCAGTAGTGGCACCGGTCGCGGCACAGCCGGGTGACCGGGATGAATACCTTGCGTGAGTAGGTGATGACACCCGGACGCCCGGCCGCCAGCAGGCCGGCGTCGCGGACGCGGGCCGCCGACTCGCAGAGGTCGCGCAGCGCGTCGCCCCGCGCCTCGAGTAGGACCTCGGCCTCGGCGGCGTCGAGCATGACGCCGTCACGGGCGCGTCGCAGCGCGCGCCGCATCCCGTTCGAGAGCGCCGACTTGTCGAGTTCGCTCATGCGGCGCGCAGCCGAGGGAGGATCTCTTCGCCGTACAGGCGCAGGAACCGAGCCTGATCCGGGCCGGGCGCGTGAAAGATCAGGTTGGTGAAGCCGAGATCGATGTAGTGCTGGATCCGGGCCACGTGCTCGTCCGGATCGGTCGAGCAGATGAAGCGGGTAGCGGCCTTCTCGGCCGGCATCGCGTCGGCCAGTCGCTGCATCTCGATCGGGTCCTCGACGCCGGCCTTCTGCTCCGGCGTCAGCGCCAGCGCACCCCAGAAGCCGCACGCGGCAATGGCGTCCGCCATGTCGTGGTCGAAGGACACCTTAACCTCCATCTGCAGCTCGAGGTCCTTCAGCGTCCGTCCCGCCTTCTCGGCCCCTTCCTCCAGGGCCGGCAGCAGCGTGTCGGTGTAGAGCTTCGGATCCTTGCCACTGGTGGTGATGAAGCCGTCGCCCTCACGACCGGCGAATCGGGTCGCCGCCGGTCCGGACGCAGCGATGTAGATCGGCACCGGCACCTCGGGCTTGTCATAGATCGTGGCGTTGTGGGTCTGGTAGTACTCGCCGGCGAAGTTGACCCGGTCCTCGGTCCAGAGCTGACGGATCAGGCTGACCGACTCACGCAACCGGGCGAAGCGCTCCTTGGGCTCGGGCCACTCCAGCCCCAGCGGGACCTCGTTGAGCGACTCCCCCGATCCGACGCCCAGCACGACCCGTCCCGGGAACAGACAGCCCAGGGTCGCGAAGTTCTGCGCGACCACACCGGGGTGATAGCGGAAGGTCGGCGTCAGCACCGATGTGCCGATGACGACCCGTTCGGTCCGGGCGCCCAGCGCCCCCAGCCAGGCCAGCGCGGCCGGTGCGTGGCCACCGTCGTGACGCCAGGGCTGCAGGTGGTCGCTGGTGTAGACGGAGTCGAACCCGACCTCCTCGGCCAGGACCGAGAAGTCGAGTAGTTGCGTCGGCCCGAACTGTTCAGCCGAAGCCTTGTAACCCAGTGTCAGCAACGAGACCGCCCCTTCCGGCGAGATCGCAGAATCTTGCTTAGAACAGTAGTCGCCGCTCTCAACCACTCTTAGCCGACCGACTCGCCCGACTCGCCGTAGAAGATCTGCTCCACCACCCGGCGGGCCCGGCGGGTGACCCGGCGATAGTCATCGGTGAGCTGACCGGGGTCGAACCCGGTCGGATAGCCCATGGCGCGTCCCACTCCGATCAGGGCGGGTCCGGACGTCGGGAGTGAGTCGATGGCCTTGTCGCGCACCAGCATGATCGCGTTCCGCGCCCGAGTGACCATCCGCCAGGCCTCCTCCAGGATCGCGGCGGCGTCGGCGTCGAGCAGCCCGGCATCGCGGGCGGCATGGATCGCGACCAGTGTCTGCTGGGTGCGCAGCCGCGGCTGCTGGGCACCATGCCCGAGTTGCAGCAGTTGGACGGTCCACTCGATGTCGGCCAGACCGCCGCGTCCCAACTTCGTGTGAGTGGCCGGGTCGGCACCTCGCGGCAACCGCTCACTGTCGACCCGCCCCTTGATCCGGCGGATCTCGAGCAGCTGCTCCTGGTTGATGCCTTCAGTCGGATAGCGAACCGGATCGATCATCTCGATGAACCGCGCCCCGAGCCCCGCGTCACCGGCCACGAAGCGAGCCCGAAGTAACGCCTGGGCCTCCCATGGTGACGACCAGCGGGCGTAATAGCGCGCATAGGAGGTCAGCGACCGCACCAGCGGACCGTCTCGTCCCTCGGGACGCAGATCGGCGTCGACGTTCAGCGGCGGATCGGTCGAGGGGGCCGACAGCATGGCTCGCAGCCGGACGATGACCCGCTGGGCCAGCCCCAGATCGTCGGATCCGGGATGGCTCGGATCGGTCGGCTCGTAGACGAACATGACATCAGCGTCGGAGCCGTACCCCGTCTCCATCCCGCCGAGGCGGCCCAAAGCGATCACGGTGATTCGGACCGGGAACGCGGTCGCATCGAGACCCGACTCGGCCGCGACAGCGTTGATCGCCACCTGCAGGGACGCATCCAGGGTCGCCTCGGTGACCGCGCTGATCGCCTCGCACACCCCGATGACGTCCAGGCGGCCGAGCAGGTCGGCGAACGCGATCCGCAGCAGCTCGTACCGGCGCAGGCCGCGGATCACCAGGACGGCCGCGTTAGCGTCGGGCTGACGCTGCTGCGCCTCCAACATCGCAGCCTGCAGTTCGCCGGGCGGGCGGGGCAGCAGCAGATCGTCACCCGCCAGCAGGGCCAACGCCTCGGGTGCGCGCGGCAGCATCGCGGCCACGTAGCGGCTGGTCGCGAGTAGATAGGCGAGGCGGGACGCGACCTCACCCTCGTCGCGGAGCAGTCGCAGGTACCAGGGCGTCTCCCCCAACGCGTCCGATACCTGCCGGTAGGCGAGCAGTCCGGCGTCGGGCTCGGGGGCGTCGGCGAAGTAACCCAGCAGGACGGGCAGCAGGGTGCGCTGCAGCGCGGCGCGACGCGACAGTCCGGACGTCAGCGCCTCGATGTGGCGCAGCGCGGCCGCCGGATCGGCGAAGCCCAGGGCCGCCAGCCGTCGACCCGCCTCGTCCGGCGTCAGGCGCAGGGCCTCGGAGGGCACCCGGGCCACCGCCTCGAGCAGCGGACGGTAGAACAGCTTCTCGTGCAACCGGCGCACCTCGCGCGCGTGCAGCGCCCACTCGGCCTCGAAGACCGCGGTCGCACTCCCCCGGGCGTCCGGGCGGAATCCCATGCTGCGGGCCAGCGCCGCCAGCTCGTCCGCATCACGCGGAACCAGGTGCGTGCGTCGCAATTTGCGTAGCTGCACCCGATGCTCGGCGGCGCGCAGGAAGCGGTAGGCGTCGGCCAGACTGATCGCGTCGTCACCGCCGACGTAGCCCCCGGCGTGCAGGGCGGCGAGCGCCGGCAGGGTGCCCGCTACCCGTAGCGATTCATCGCCCCGGCCGTGCACGAGCTGCAGCAGTTGGATCGCGAACTCGACATCCCGCAGGCCACCCGAACCGAGCTTGAGCTCGCGCGGGGCCAGGTCGGGCGACAGGTTGGCAACCGTGCGCCGACGCATCGCCTGCACATCGGCGACAAAGTCCGGGCGCTCGGCGGCCGTCCACACCATCGGGGCGATCAGCTGCTGATACTCCCGGCCGAGCGTGAGATCGCCGGCCGCGGGACGGGCCTTCAGCAACGCCTGGAACTCCCAGGTGCTCGCCCAGCGCCGGTAGTAGGCCTCATGGCTGACCAGGGTGCGGACGAGCGCGCCGTCGCGTCCTTCGGGGCGAAGCGCGGCGTCGACCTCCCAGGCGACCGAACGGCAGATCTGCATCGTCTGGGACGCGAGCGTCGATGCGGTGGCCAGTGCCCGTTCATCGCCGGGCTCGGCCACGAAGATGACATCGACATCCGACAGGTAGTTGAGTTCACGCGCACCCGCCTTACCCATCGCCGACGATCGCCAGGCGGGCCGGCGGGCTGCCGGGCGGTAATGCCGCCGCCGCGATCGCCAGCGCCGCCTGCAGGGTCTGGTCGGCCAGATGCGCCAGTGCCTGGGTGACCAGTTCGATCTCGAGGTCACCGCCGAGATCACGGCCGGCGATCGCGGTGAGCTCCCGCAGATAGGCCGCACGCAGATTCGCGGTCGCCGCCGCAGTCGTGCCGATGGCGCGCGATCCGTGCGTGCCGGTGGCCGGATCGTCGAGATCGATACCGACGCTCGCGGCCATCCGGGCCGCGCGGGTCGAGCTCCGAGAGCATCGCCTCGTCGTCGTCATTGCGCAGCACGCGCCAGTCGAGCGGGTTCGCGATCAGGTGGTCGGCCAGGGCCGTCGAGATGCCGATCAGATTGAGCAGCCGCCGCGCCACCCGCGGATTGGCACAGATCGTGGCGGTCAGTTCATCCGCCGCCCCGAGTGCTCCGGCTGCCTCGACCAACCGCACCAACGCCACCAGCGCAGCGTCGGGCTCGGCGCTGCGCCCGAGCGCCGCGATCGCGGCGGCAGCGCCCGAATTGGCCGGCTGGGCCGTCTCGAGGTTCCACCAGGCCAGGACGGGCCCGGCCAGCAGCGCCTCGGCGGCCGGACCGTCCTGGAACCCGACCCGGGCCAGCAGGTGCGCTCCGCGGCGGTCGGGCAGCCCTTCGTCGGACTCGCGTCGGCAGATCGTCGTGAGGCGGTCGGTCGTGAGGCTCGGTCGTGGGTGGCTCGGTCGTCGGGGGCTCGGTCGTCGGCCAGGGCAGCAGATTCGGCAGCTGACGGCTGGCCTGCAGCTCAGCCGCGAGCGCGGCCCGGATCTCGGCCGGATCGGTGATCGGCTCAGCGGTGCTGATGCGGATCGGACGCGCAGCCTTGACCGACGACGGATCGAGGACGACCGCGGCGAATCGTTCGATGAACGGCTGCCAGACCTCGATCACATCGGCATCGGCAGCGGCGGCTCGTGTCAGGATTCGCTCGACGTCGTACCCCGCATCCGCCAGGCCGTCCTCGGCCGCCCAACTCGCCAACAGCTGGGGCGTGGTCTCGAGGTGGAATTGGATCCCCCAGGCCACTCGGCCCAGTCGGAAGGCTTGGTTCTCGCAGCTCGGTGAGGCGTAGAGGTGGACGGCCCCGGCCGGCAGTTGGGTGACCGCGTCCTCGTGCCACTGGATCACGTCCGGGGTGATCGGCAGCGGGCCGAACAGCGGATCGGTTCCCGCGTTGGCCCGCTTGGCAACCAGCAGGGCGCCGTACTCGGGCCCTTCGGGATTTCGCTCGACCCGTCCACCCGTGGCGAGGGCCATCAGTTGATGCACCGAGGCAGATGCCCAGTGTGGGCACCTCGCGCGCCACCGCTTCGGCGAGCAGTCGCCGGATGCCGGACAGATATGGGTACTCGGCGTCGTCCGCGGCCCCCATCGAGCCGCCCATGACCACCAGTCCCTGGGCTCGATCGAGATCAGCCGGCAGCTCGTCGCCGGCGAACGGGCGGAGCACCTGCAGGTCGAGCCCGGATCCGACGAGCCAGTCGCCCACTCGACCGAGCGGATCGGAGGCCTCGGGTTCGATCACGAGCACAGTCACTGCATCAGCGTATTCGCCGACGGCGACTCGCCCGTCCGCAGAATGACGTTGCGGCCCAGGTGCCGACTTACAGCCGCCGCGCGGTGGGCAGGTCGGCCGTAACGTGTACCCGAACTGGCAGCCGAGCTATAGGGACGGCAGGTAGCGGCGCAGCTCGAAGGGCGTGACCTCGGCGCGGTAGTCGACCCACTCCTCGCGCTTGTTGCGCAGGAAGAAGTCGAAGACGTGCTCACCGAGGGTGTCGGCCACCAACTCGGATGACTCCATGACCCGCAAGCGCCTCGGCCAGGTTGTGCGGCAGCTCCTCGTAGCCCAGGGCGCGGCGCTCGGAGTCGGTCATCGACCAGACGTCGTCCTCGGCCCCCGGCGGCAGCTCGTAGCCCTCCTCGATGCCCTTCATGCCCGCGGCGAGCATGACCGCGAACGCGAGGTAGGGGTTGCAGGCCGAGTCGGGCGAGCGGACCTCGAGCCGGGTCGAGTTGGCCTTGCCCGGCTTGTACATCGGCACCCGCACGAGCGCGGAGCGGTTGGCGTGGCCCCAGCAGATGAACGTCGGCGCCTCGACCAGCTCGCCCCGGGCCGAGTAGCCGAACAGGCGCTTGTAGGAGTTGACCCACTGGTTGGTGACCGCGGTGATCTCGCGCGCGTGCCGCAGCAGACCCGGCCATGAACGCCTTGGCCGTCTTGGACAGGATCTGCGGATCGGACGGATCGTGGAACGCGTTGCGGTCGCCCTCGAACAGCGACAGGTGCGTGTGCATGCCGCTGCCCGGGCTGGTGCCGGAACGGCTTGGGCATGAACGTCGCGTGCACGCCCTGCGAGATCGCGACCTCTTTGATCACGTGCCGGAACGTCATGATGTTGTCGGCCATCGACAGCGCGTCGGCGTAGCGCAGGTCGATCTCCTGCTGGCCGGGCGCCACCTCGTGGTGGCTGAACTCGACCGAGATGCCCAGGCTCTCGAGCGACGTCACCGCCTCGCGGCGGAAGTGGTGCGCCGAGTCGTGGCTGGTCATGTCGAAGTAGCCGCCGGTGTCGATCGGCACCGGCTCGGTGCCGTCGGACGGGCGGTTCTTGAGCAGGAAGAACTCGATCTCGGGGTGGGTGTAGAAGGTGAATCCGCGCTCGGCCGCCTTCGACAGGGTGCGGCGCAGGACGTAGCGCGGGATCGGCCCACGACGGCGAGCCGTCGGGCATCTGGATGTCGCAGAACATCCGCGCCGAGTCGGGTGCGCGGCCGTCCGGCTCGGGCAGGATCTGGAAGGTCGCCGGGTCGGGGCGGGCGATCATGTCGCTCTCGCTGGCCCGGGCGAAGCCCTCGATCGCCGAGCCGTCGAAGCCGATGCCCTCGTCGAACGCGCCGTCGAGTTCGGCCGGCGCGACCGCCACCGACTTCAGGGTGCCGAGCACGTCGGTGAACCAGAGCCGCACGAAGCGGATCTGGCGCTCCTCGAGGGAGCGAAGCACGAACTCCTGCTGGCGGTCCACGACTCTCCACTCTCGCCGACGGACGTTTCCGACTGGGTAAACGACCACGGTCGAGCCGACTAGTCCCGATGGTAAGGCTTGCGCCGCGCTCGGGGCGAGCGCTCGCTCGGCGATGCGGGACAATGGAGGCGTGCCTCAGCTTCGGATCGCGCTCGCCCAGGTCGACCACACCGTCGGCGATCTGGCCGCCAACGCCGCCAGCGTGCTGGCCTACACCGCCGCAGGCCGCCGCCGGCGGGGCCCATCTGGTCGCCTTCCCCGAGATGATGCTCACCGGCTACCCGCCCGAGGACCTCGTCCTTGCGCCGCTCGTTCCGCGACGCCTCGCCGCGCGCACGCTGACCGGCTGGCCGCCGAGCTGGCCGACGCCGGCCTCGGCGAGATCGCGCGTCGTCGTCGGCTACCTCGACGACGACGGCGGCCCGCGCAACGCGGCCGCGTTCCTGCTCGGCGGACGGGTCGTGGCGACCTACTTCAAGCACCACCTGCCCAACTACGGCGTGTTCGACGAGCACCGCTACTTCGTCAGCGGCGACCGCTTCACGGTCGTGCGGCTGCACGGCGTCGACATCGCGCTGACGATCTGCGAGGACGCCTGGCAGGAGGGCGGCCCGTTCGCCCAGGCCCGCGCGGCCGGCGTCGACCTGGTCGTCAACATCAACGGCTCGCCCTACGAACGCAACAAGGACGACGTCCGGCTGCCGCTGCTGCAGCGCCGCGCGATCGAGGCCGGCGCGCCGGTCGCCTACGTGAACACGGTCGGCGCCCAGGACGAGCTGGTCTTCGACGGCGACTCGTTCGTCGTCGGCGCGCAGCGGCGAGCTGATCTCGCGGGCGCCGCAGTTCGAGGAGGGCCTGTTCTACACCGACCTCGACGCTGCCGAGCCGCGACCGACCGCGGCCGGCCGACGGCCGCGGTCCGGCCGACGCATGCGGGTCGAGCGCCACGACACCGGCACCGCCGCGGTCGCGGCCTACCCGCCGCGTCCGCCGATGATCGCCGAGCGCACGCGGCGACGAGGCCGAGGTCTGGGCCGCGCTGGTGCTCGGCGTGCGCGACTACGCGCGCAAGAACGGGTTCCGCTCGGTCGTGCTCGGGCATGTCCGGCGGCATCGACTCGGCCGTGGTCGCCGCGATCGCCGCCGACGCGATCGGCGGCGAGAACGTGTACGGCGTCTCGATGCCCAGCGCGTACTCCTCCGACCACTCCAAGTCCGACGCCGCCGACCTGGCCGAGCGGCTCGGCGCGCACTACCGCGAGGTGCCGATCGCGCCGATGACCGCCGCGTTCGTCGACGGGCTGGAGCTCACCGGGCTGGCCGAGGAGAACGTGCAGGCCCGGGTGCGCGGCACGACGCTGATGGCGCTGTCGAACGCCGAGGGCCACCTGGTGCTGGCCACCGGCAACAAGAGCGAGCTCGCGGTCGGCTACTCGACGATCTACGGCGACGCGGTCGGCGGCTTCGCCCCGATCAAGGACGTGCCCGAAGTCGCTGGTCTGGGCGCTGGCCCGCTGGCGCAACGAGCACGCCGACGGCCGCCGGCGACCGTCCCCCGATCCCGCCGAACTCGATCACCAAGCCGCCGTCGGCCGAGCTGCGGCCCGGGCCAGCTCGACAGCGACTCGCTGCCCGACTACGAGGTGCTCGACGCGGTCCTCGCCCGCTACGTCGACGGCGACGAGAGCGTCGAGACGATCATCGCCGCCGGCTTCGACGCCGAGCTGGTCCGCCGGGTCGCCCGCCTGGTCGACACCGCCGAGTGGAAGCGGCGCCAGTACCCGCCGGGCCCGAAGATCAGCCTCAAGGCGTTCGGACGCGACCGCCGGCTGCCGATCACCAACCGCTGGCGCGAGGGCACCGACAGCCGCCGTCGCCAGCATCGTGACGTGATCTGACTGTGGTGCGTTTTACAGACAATCGCAGCGCTCCGAGCGGCACCATGGACGCGTCCATCCATGTGCCCGGGGACCGGCGAGCCGGCCTCGAGGAGAAAGTGGGGCTCCAATGTCTGAATCGCTCTACGGCGGCGTGCAGAACCGCCGGGTGACCATCCGCGATCTGCAGCAGGCCAAGGCCGCCGGCGAGCGCTGGCCGATGCTCACCGCCTACGACTACTCGACCGCCCGGGTCTTCGACGAGGCCGGCATCCCGGTGCTGCTGGTCGGCGACTCGGCCGCCAACGTCGTCTACGGCTACGACACCACCGTGCCGGTCACGGTCGACGAGCTGCTGCCGCTGGTGCGCGGCGTGGTCCGCGGCACCGAGCGGGCGCTGGTCGTCGCCGACCTGCCGTTCGGCAGCTACCAGGCCTCGCCCGCGCAGGCGCTCGACATCGGCCGTCGATCTTCATGAAGGACGGCGGCGCCCAGGCGGTCAAGCTCGAGGGCGGCCAGCGGGTCGCCCCCCAGGTCGAGGCGCTGGTCGGCGCCGGCATCCCGGTGATGGCCCACATCGGCCTGACCCCGCAGTCGGTCAACGTCCTCGGCGGCTACCGCGTGCAGGGCCGCGGCGACGAGGCGGCCCACCGGCTGCTGCAGGACGCCAAGGCGCTGCAGCACGCCGGCGCGTTCGCGGTCGTGCTCGAGGTCGTGCCCGAGCGAGGTCGCCGCGCAGGTGACCCGCGAACTCGACATCCCGACCATCGGCATCGGCGCCGGCGCCGCGCTGCGACGCCCAGGTGCTGGTCTGGCAGGACATGGCCGGGCTGCGGACGGCGGCAAGCCGGCCGAAGTTCGTCAAGGAGTACGCGAACGTCGGCGCGATCCTGACCGACGCGGCCAGCCGCTTCGCCGACGAGGTCCGGACCGGCGCCTACCCCGCTCCCGAGCACGAATACCACTGATTCATTTAGCTGCGCTCCTCGCTCGGCTTCGCCATCGCTGCGAGGCTCCGCACGAGCTACGAACGCTGACTTCCGGCAACTGAGCTGCTGGACGGTCCTGGGACCCGACTCGCCGATTTGGCCTCGCGGAGCCTCGCAGCGATGCGAAGCGAGCGAGGAGCGCAGCTCAAGACGGGCGCGGCGGACGAGTCGACGTGTAAGCCGGGTTCTGTGCCGGCGCTTGCGCGCCGGTAGCGGCCATCCATCTCGGCCTGCCGTTGCCGGCAGGCTCTAGCGGTCTACCCGCAGACTCGGGCGAGCAGCCCTCGAACGCCTGCGCAGAGCCGGCAAGCCGGCCCTTCTTGACCTTGCTCCGGGTGGGGTTTACCAAGCCGCTCCGGTCACCCGGATCGCTGGTGGTCTCTTACACCACCGTTTCACCCTTACCAGCGCGTCCGAAGACGCGCTGGCGGTCTGTTTTCTGTGGCACTTTCCCGCGGGTCACCCCGGGTTGCCGTTAACAACCACCCTGCTCTGTGGAGCCCGGACTTTCCTCGGCTGCGCCTAGGTCGCCCAGGCGCAGACGCGGCCGCCCGGTCGGCTCGTCCGCCGCGGCTAGCATGGTAGCTCGCTGGACGTGCCGATCAGCTCGCGCGCTTGATTACTCCGCGCTGACCTCGGGGGCATATCAACCTCATGCCACAACCGACCGGAGCCGAGCTCGAAGCGATCCGCGAGCGCCGCCGCGAGATCCGCGAGCGGTTCCTGAGCCCGGCCAGCCGACCGCGACCCGACCATCGGACGGGGCATCCACCACGTCGCCCTGATCTGCCGCGATGTCACCGAGACGATCGAGTTCTATCAGGGCCTGCTCGGCTTCCCGCTCGTCGAACTGGTCGAGAATCGCGACTACGCCGGCTCGAGCCACTTCTTCTTCGACGTCGGCAACCGCAACCTGCTCGGCTTCTTCGACTTCCCCGGCCACGACCACCCCGACTTCACCGAGACGCATCGGCGGCGTGCAGCACATCGCCATCTCGGTCGACGCACGACCACTTCGCCGCCGCCAAGAAGACGCTGGACGACGGCCGGCATCAGCTACTGCGGCCCCGATCGCGGCATCGACGACAGCCTGTACCTGCGCGACCCGAACGGCGTCGGCATCGAGCTGTACGAGGAGCAGATCGGCGTCTTCGACGGACGCACGCTGCTCGACTGATCGGAGCGATCCGCCGGCCTCGCTAACATCCGTTCACCGTGGCCATCGCCCTTGTCGTTGCGCTGCTCGCGCTGGCCGGCTCGCTCGCTGTTGCGATCGCGCGTCCGTTCGGGCTGCCCGAAGCGTGTTTCGCGGTGCCGGCCGCGGGCGTGCTGGTCGCTCGCCGGGATCGAGCCGTGCTCGGCCGCCCGGTCGAGCGCGCGCGACCTGGCGCCGACGCTGGCCTTCCTGGCCCTGATCCTGGTGTTCGGCCATCTCTGCGCCGGCGGCCGGCGTCTTCGACTACCTCGGCGGGCTCGCCGCGGCGGCCAGCCGCGGCCGTCCGACTCGCGGCTGCTGGTCGTCGTCGTCGCGTTCGCCGCGCTCGTCACCGCCACCCTGACCCTCGACGCGACGGTCGTCCTGCTGACCCCGGTCGTGCTGCGCGGCGCCCGCCAGCTCGAGGTGCCGGCCCGAGCCGCACACCTACGCCTGCGTCGAGCTGGCCAACGCCGGCTCGCTGCTGCTGCCGATCTCGAACCTGACCAACCTGCTGGCCTTCTCGGCGTCCGGGCTCAGCTTCGGCCGGTTCGCCCTGCTGATGGCGCTGCCCTGGCTGGTCGCCTCGGTGCTCGAGTGGGCCGGGCTGCGGTGGTTCTTCCGGCGCGACCTGGCCGCACCCGAGGCCGCCAGCGGTGACCCGACCGGCCGCGCCCCGTTACGCGCTGGCGGTCGTCGGCGCTCACCGTGGCCGGCCTCGGCGTGGCCTCGACCCTGCACCTCGCGCCGGCCTGGGCGGCGCTGGGCGGGGTGATCCTGCTGGCCGTGCCCGCTGCTGCGCCCGGCGGCGCATCTCGGTGCTCGACGCTGGTCCGCTCGGCCAGCCTGGGCTTCGTCGTCTTCGTGTTCGCGCTCGGCGTGATCGTCAACGCGGTCAGCCGGCACGGCGTCGGCGACGCGCTCGGCCATATCGTCCCGTCGGGTCAGTCGCTGCCGTCGTTGCTCGCGATCGCGTTCATCGCGGCGCTGGCGGCCAACCTGGCCAACAACCTGCCGGCCACCCTGGCGCTGACCCCGATCGTCGCCGGGCACCCGGCGGCCGTCCTCGCCGTGCTGCTCGGGGTCAACATCGGCCCGAACGCGACCTACGTCGGGTCGCTGGCGACGCTGCTGTGGCGGCGGCTGCTCGCGCCGGACGAGCCCGTGAGCGCGGCCGCGTTCCATCGCTACGGCGCTGCTGACGGCGCCGGCCGATCCTGGCCGCCTGCACGACCGGCGCTCTGGCTGGTCGCCTGAGAGCGGCCGTGCCGCTCAGACGTCGGCGAGGTGGCTGGTGTCGTTGACCAGCCGCACCGCGAGGCAGCCGTTCGGGAAAGTAATCGGCCGTCGAGATCGACGCGGTGTCGAGGTGCAGCCGGAACATCGACGTCAGCGGCGCGTCGAGGGCCAGCATCAGCAACGTCTTGATCGGGGTCACGTGCGTGACGACGACGCACCGTCTGCCCGGGATGCCGGGCGATGATCTCGTCCCGGGCCTGCGCTGACCCGGCCGGCGACCGCGCGCGAACGTCTCGCCGCCGGGCGGGGCGATGTCGACCGACGCCAGCCAGGCCGCGTGCTCGGCCGGCCAGCGCGATCGCACCTCGTCGCCGGTGAACCCCTCCCAGTCGCCGAAGTCGGTCTCGATCAGCCCGTCGACCTCCTCGACCGGATGTCCGATCGCGTCGCCGATCGCCTCGGCGGTCTGCCGGGCCCGGCGCAGCGGCGAGCTGACGACGGCGCTGACCGGCGCCGAACGGACGGCGCCCGGCGGGCCAGCGCGGCGGCCTGCCGTTCGCCGAGCTCCGACAGCGGCAGGTCGTTGCGGCCGGAGTAGCGCCGCTCGGGCGAGTGGTCGGTCGAGCCGTGCCGCACCAGGATCAGCCGGGTCGGCGTCGCCCTCCGGCGGGGTCCACTGCACCGGCCGGTTCGACGGCCGCCGCGCTCAGCGCCGCCGGACGGTCGCGGGCCGGCTTGCCCTGCCCGTCATCCATCGCCCGGTTGGCCAGATGGTCGGCGTGCTTGTTCGCCTCGCGCGGGATCCACTCGAGCGTCGTCACCGGCGAAGTCGGTCAGCAGCGTCGAGGCCTCGCGGGCCAGCGGCCGCATCGCCGGGTGCTTGACCTGCCACCGTCCCGACATCTGCTCGATGACGAGCTTGGAATCCATCCGGACGGCCACCTCGGTGGCGCCGAGCTCGCGGGCCGCCAGCAAGCCGGCGATCAGCCCGCGGTACTCGGCGACGTTGTTGGTGTCGATGCCGATGTAGTCGAACCGCTCGGCGAGCACCTCACCGGTCACGGCATCGAAGACGACCGCGCCGTAGCCGGCCGGGCCCGGGTTGCCCCGCGACCCGCCGTCGGCCTCGATGACCACGCGACGGCCGACCGGTTCCTCGGAGGACGCCATGCTCACAACCCGGACTCGGCGGTCCGGATCAGGATCCGGCGGCAGTTCTCGCAGCGCAGGACCGCGTCCGGCGGCGCCGCGCGGAACACGTTCAGCTCGCTGCCGGCCAGCTCGAGGTGGCAGCCCTCGCAGCGGCGCTGCTTGAGCTGCAGCCGCGCCGACCCCGCCGCGTCGACGCCGCGACCTTCTCGTACAGCGCCAGCAGGTCGGCCGGCAGCCCGGCCGCCAGCTCGGTCCGCTCGTCGGTGCGCTGGCCGATCGCCGCGTCGATCTCGGCGAACGTCGGCGTCGCGCTTGGCCTCGAGTTCGGCCAGCTCGGCCTCGATGCCCGCCAGCTCCGCATCGAGCGCGGCGAGCTCGCCCTCGCGCGTCTCGCGCTGCTCCATCACCTCGAGCAGTTCGTCCTCGAGCGCACCCTGGCGGCGGGCCAGCGAGGTGATCTCGTGCTGCAGGCTCTCGAGCTCCTTCGCCGGCAGGCCGCCCCCGGACAGCCGCTTGTTGTCGCGCTCGGCCCGGGTGCGGACGGTGTCGACCTCGTTCTCGAGCCGGCGCTGCTCACCGGCGGTGTCGTCGAGCGCGGTCCGGACGTCGAGCTGCTGATTGCGCACGCCGTCGGCCCGCTCGAGCGCGGCGCCGATCTTGGCCAGTTCGGGCAGGGTCGCGCGGCGGTGGCGCAGCTGCGACAAGCGCGGTGTCGATTCCCTGCAGGTCGAGCAGTCGAAGTTGGGCGAAGGGATCTGCGTTCACGGTCGGTCTGACTCGATTCGCTGGACGGGACGTGCAGGCCCCAAGGATCGGTGACCTGCGCCGAAACGGCTACCTCCACGGTAGTGCCGAAGCGCTCGCGCAGGCGCCGGGCCAGATCGTCGAGGAACGGGCGCTCGGTCGCCCAGTGCGCGGCGTCGACGAGCGCCATGGCCGGGCCGACCGCTCTCGGTGACCGCCTCGACCACCTGGTGGTGCTTGAGGTCGGCGGTGACGAAGGCGTCCGCACCGGCCCGCGCCGCCGCCGCGATCAGGCTGGAGCCCGAGCCGCCGCAGACGGCGACCGTGCGGATCAGCTGATCAGGCCGACCGGCCGCCCGTACTCCCCCGGCCGTCGCCGGCAACGCGGCCGCCACCAGCTGGGCGAACTCGGCCAGGGTGACCGCGGTGTCGAGCTGGCCGATCCGGCCCAGGCCGCGGTCACTCGGCCGTGGCCACCGTCGGGATCAGCTCGAAGGCCGGCTCTTCGTACGGGTGGGCCTGCCGCAGCGCGCTGACAACCCGGGCGCGGACGGCCGGCGGCACCACCATCTCGATCCGCGCCTCGACGACCTCGCTGATCTCACCGCTCCGACCGATCGTCGGGTGCGCCCCCGGGCCGGGCCGGAACGTGCCCTGGCCGACGGCGGTCCAGGCGCGCCCGGTCGTAATCGCCGAGCCGGCCGGCCCCAGCGGCGGCCAGGGCATCGATCAGGACCGGTGCGTCCGCCACCGGGACGAACACCACCAATTTGTCGAGCGCGTCCTCGGCCATCGGGTTCGAGCGGGCGCAACCCACTCAGCCCGAAGAGTTCGGCCAGCGCGTCCGATACCCCGGGACGGGCGACGTCGGCATTGGTGTGGGCGACGAAGTGGGCGACGCCGGCCCGGATCATCCGATGGATCAGCGCGCCCTTGGCGGTGTCGGCCGCGACGCCGTGCACGCCGGTGAGCAGCAACGGATGGTGGGTCAGCAGTAGTTGCGCGCCGACGGATACCGCTTCATCGACGGTGGCGGCGACCGCATCCACGGCCAGCAGTACCCG
This sequence comes from uncultured Actinomycetes bacterium, assembly GCA_963730855.1. Lineage (GTDB taxonomy): Bacteria > Actinomycetota > Actinomycetes > Mycobacteriales > Jatrophihabitantaceae > CAVSTK01. Next base: position 124,010 of record CAVSTK010000002.1, on the reverse strand, counting down.
GCGGACCGGTTCGGCGCCGTCACCGCAGGTGAGCCCGATCGCGTCCCATGGCTCGGCCCACGCGGGTTCGTACCAGCCCTCGAGCGCGGCGATCAGCTCGTCCAGGTCCGGCACGGCCGCTGACTCTACCGGCGTCCGGCTCGGACGAGGAGATACATCCGTAAGTACGGTCGAGGTGAGTGGAACCTAAGAGTCGTAGCGTCAATTTGACATGACGCTTACATCGTCGTTTAGTTCTAGTTGCGTCACAGCACTGCGCTGAACCTCGGCGTTAACAGACGAAGGGCAGATCGGATGCAAGCCTCCCCCAAAACCGACGGCGGCTCGATGGTCACCGAGGACGACGAGTCCGAATACGTCGGCAAGCACCGCCCCCATCGGATGTCGCTCCTGCACCCGCGCGTGCGGGTCGGCCGATTGGCCGGGCGCAGCCAGCCCGCAGCGGCCAAGTAACCGCTCCTAATCCGGGTAGCGCAGTCGCGGCCGGGGCGGCTCGGTGCTACGCAGCGGCCGACCGGGTCGCCAAGCCGGCGGCGTGGGGCGTTCAATGGCGCCATGAGCGACGCCCCCGTAGCTGACCGGTTCGACGGCGAAGCGCCCATCCTGGCTCACCTGCGCTGCGTGCGTGATCGGCGACGATCTGGCCATGCTGACGCCCTACGGCGCGCGGCGGATGATCTACGCCGACTACACCGCGTCCGGCCGGGCCCTCACCTTCATCGAAGACTTCATCCGCGATGAGGTGCTGCCGGTCTATGCCAATACGCACACCGAATCGAGTGCCACCGGCCTGCAGACCACCCGGCTGCGCGAGGACGCCCGGGCGATCATCGCCCAGTCCATCGGGGCGGGCGACGACGTAGCCGTCATCTTTGCCGGCACCGGTTCCACCGGCGCCATCGACAAACTGGTAGCGATCCTCGGCATCCGCCTGCCGTCGGCGATGGAGGACCGCTACCACCTCGACGCGACGATCGAGCCGGACCAGCGCCCGGTGGTGTTCATCGGGCCGTTCGAGCACCACTCCAACGAGCTGCCCTGGCGAGAATCGATCGCCGACGTGGTGGTCATCGGCGAGGACGCCAACGGCCACATCAACCTGGCCGAGCTGGCGACCCAGCTGGCTCGCTTCGCCCACCGTCCACTGCTGATCGGCTCGTTCTCGGCGGCATCCAACGTGACCGGCATCGTTACCGATACCGCGGCCATCAGCGAGCTGCTGCACGCGCACGGCGCCCTGTCGTTCTTCGACTTCGCCGCGGCGGCCCCGTACATGGCGATCGATATGGGCAGCCCGTCCAGCGGTTCGACCGGCTACATCGACGCCGTCTTCATCTCTCCGCACAAGTTCATCGGCGGGCCCGGCACGCCCGGCGTGCTCGCCGTCCGCAAGGAGGTGCTCAGCAATCGGGTGCCGGCCGTCCCCGGCGGTGGCACCGTCTCCTACGTCAGCCCGGACGGTCATCGCTATATCGCCGACGTCGCGCATCGCGAAGAAGGCGGAACTCCGGCGATCATCGAGTCGATCCGCGCCGGCCTCGTCTTCCAGCTGCAGCAGGCCGTCGGCCTCGACCTGATCCGGGCCCGCGAGCAGGAGCTCATCGGGCTGGCGCTCGAACGGCTCAACCGGCACCCGAATATCACCATCCTCGGCAACCTCGAGGCCGAACGCCTGTCGATCGTGTCGTTCGCCGTCCGCCGCGACGGCCGCTACCTGCACCACAATCTGGTCGTCGCGATCCTGAACGACCTGTTCGGGATCCAGTCCCGCGGCGGTTGCTCCTGCGCCGGGCCCTACGGTCACCGGTTGCTCGGCATCGACGCCGCCCGCTCGCGCGAGTTCGAGAGCGAGATCCTGGGTGGCTGCGAAGGCATCAAACCGGGCTGGGTGCGCGTCAACTTCAACTACTTCATCTCGGCCGCGACCCTCGACTACATCATCTCGGCCATCGAACTGGTCGCCGACCAGGGTTGGGACCTGATCCACGAATACCGGTTCGAGCCGTTCTCCGGACTATGGCGCCACCGCGACAAGCCGGCCGAGCCGCCGCTGCGGCTGACCGCACTGAAGTACGACGCGAGCGGGCGGCTCGAGTACACCAACGAGAAGGTCGTGGTGCCCGAGGACGCGCTGGAGGGATATCTCGACCAGGCCCGGCTCATCATTGCCGACGCCCGGGCCGCGGCGCCCGCCTACCGCGCGCCCGTCGCGCACACGGAGATGTCGGCCGAGTTCGAGCGCCTGCGCTGGTTCGAACTGCCGGACGTCTGTCTCGACGCCTGACCGCCTACCGCCAACACCCGCTCGGTCCGACTAGCCTCGCAAGCTGGCAAATGTCGGCGAGTATCCCCCGGAGATGACGACAGATGAGCGAACTTGGACTGAGCGCCGCGGTCGAACTGATGCGCCGCGACGGCGCGACGCCGACCGCGATCGCAACCTTCGCCAACTACTACCGAATCGTCGATGACGGCGCTGACGGGTTCATCGCCGAATCGGATATCGAGCCGATCACCGAGCTGCCCACGTATGATGAGATCGAGGTCGCGCAGTCGGTCGTCGCCGAGGCATTCGCGGCCACTGCGGTGATCCGGCTCAACGGCGGATTGGCGACCTCGATGGGCCTGGATCAGGCCAAGTCGCTCCTGCCGGTGAAGGACGGGCACACGTTCCTCGACGTCATCGTCGCCCAGATCCAGGCGTTGCGGTCGCAGTACGGGGTCCGGCTGCCGCTGCTGTTCATGGACAGCTTCCGCACGCGCGACGACACGCTGGCCGCGTTGGCCGGCTATGACATCGCTACGGACGGGCTGCCGCTGGACTTCCTGCAGAGCCGCGAGCCGAAGCTGAAGGCCGAGGACCTGACGCCGATCGAATGGCCGGACGACCCGGAGCTGGCCTGGTGTCCGCCCGGCCACGCCGACCTTTTCGGGGTGCTCTACTCATCCGGCCTGCTCCAACAATTGCTCGCGCAGGGCTACCGCTTCCTCTTCGTCGCCAACGCCGACAACCTCGGCGCAATCCCCGAGCCCCGCATCGCCGGCTGGATGAGCGACAACGCCATTCCCTTCCTGTTGGAGTCGGTGCGCCGCACCCCGTCCGATCGCAAGGGTGGGCACCTGGCCCGGCGGCGCGCGGACGGCCGGATCATCCTGCGCGAGAGCGCGCAGACCGCACCGCAGGATCTCGGTGCGCTGCAGCAGATCGACCGCCATCCGTTCTGCAACACCAACAACCTGTGGCTCGACCTCGCTGCCCTGGCCAAGCTCCTCGACGCGACCGACGGGGTGCTCGACCTGCCGTTGATCCGCAACGTCAAGCCGGTCGATCCGCAGATACCCACGTCACCGACCGTGATCCAGCTCGAGACGGCGATGGGTGCAGCCGTCAGCCTGTTCGACGATTCGCAGTCGCTGCTGGTCGGTCGCGACCGGTTCATGCCGGTGAAAACGACCAACGATCTACTTGTCATGCGCTCGGACTACTACCGACTAAACGGGGACGGCCGGCTACAAGCGGCTCCGGGAAGAACCGGTGACAGCGATCCATTCGTCGACCTCGACCCGGAGCATTACCGGTTGATGCGGGACTTCGACGCGCACTTCCCCGCCGGGGCGCCGTCACTGCTCAAATGCACCAGCCTCACCGTTCGCGGTGACATCACCTTTGGCGCATCGATCGCAATTTCCGGGGACGTCGCCCTCGATGCGACCCGCGACGGATCCCGAATCGCCGACGGCACGCAACTGACCCCCGCTAGGACGTCAGCGATGATTGCGGTCGTTGGCGAAGCCCTGGTCGACATCGTCGCGACGGCCGGCCGCGGCGGTCCTATCCGGGCGGTAGTCCGGCCAACGTGGCGCTCGGACTAGCGCGTCTGGGCGTCGAGGTCGAGCTGTTGACCCAGGTCGGTGACGACCACAACGGCGATCTGATCCGCGCGCACCTGACCGACAACGGCGTCGCCCTGATGCAGCCCCAGGGTCCCGAGCCCACCAGCACCGCCGTCGTGAGCGTCGGTCCCAACGGCACGCCGAGCTACGAATTCGACGTCAGTTGGACGCTCGGCGAACTGACCACCTCCGCCCGAGCGGCGATCGATCGAGCCGCGTGCGTCCACATCGGCTCGATCGGCGCGACCATGCCCCCCGGTGCCGAGACCGTGCGGGCATTGGTCGAGTCCGCCGGCGCCGGAGCGACGATCAGTTACGACCCCAACTGCCGACCGCTGTTGATGGGCGAAGTAACGGCTGCACGTCGGCAGATCGAATCATTGGTCGCGGCCAGCGATGTCGTTAAGGTCAGCGATGAGGACCTGCGGTGGTTGTACCCGGGTCAGCGGGACGGCGAGGTCGCGGCGCGCTGGCACGCGTCCGGTCCGTCGGTCGTCATCGTCACTCGCGGGGCTTCCGGCGCATCGGCCTGCGCGGCCGTCGGTACGGCGTCGATCGAGGCCATCCGTACGAACGTCGTCGATACGGTGGGGGCCGGCGATTCGTTCATGGCCGCCATCCTGGCCGGGCTGGCCGACCGAGACCTGCTCGGTGCCGATCGACGAACTCAGCTATCGCGCATTGGTGAGTCCTCGCTGGTAGGGCTGCTGGAGTTCGCGGCCCGGGCCGCGGCGATCACCTGCCAACGGGCCGGTGCCGACCCGCCGACCCGCGCCGACCTGAGCAGCTAACCGACCTAGGCGAGCACTCGTGAGATACCTACGCCGCCACGCGCGTCCCGGCCGTACTTGGCGATCTCGCGGTCGAGATCGAGCTCTTGGATCCGCTTGCCGTCCGCGCGATCCTCATCGGTCAGCAGCTCGGCCGGAATCAACCAGACGACCTCGAACTCGAGCCCATTCGGATCTTTGGCGTAGAGCGACTTGGTGGTGCCGTGATTGGCCGACCCGACCAGCGCCCCGGCGGCGATCAACTTCTGGGCCAGATCGACCAGATCGCCGAGCGTGTCGACCTCCCACGCCAGGTGGTACAGCCCGACCGAGGTACGGCCAGCCGGGGACGGACCGGCTCCGGCGCCGATCTCGAACAGACCCAGATCGTGGTCGTTCGTCGATCCCGGCGCCCGGATGAAGGCCGCCCGGCTCATCGAGCCGCCCGGGATCGGCTCGAATCCGAGCACGTCGCAGTAGAACGCGACGCTCTCGGCGACATTGCGGACGTAGAGCACGGCGTGGTTGAGCCGAAAGATCGACACGTGGTTCCCTCCAGGGTCCCGGTAGTGCCGTCGATGTTAAGGCAATCGGCTCGGATCAGTGCGGCTGTGCGCGGGGCATCGTCGGCGGGCTCGGTCTCGGCCTCGATCCGGCTCTGATGTCACCGCACCGGGTACAGCGGCTGAAGTTGCGGACGTCGCCCGGACCGAAACTGACCTGGGTGACCCACTCGTGCCCGTGCAGACGGCAGAACAGGCGGTCTCTCCACAGACTTCTCACCATTCACGAATACCCGCCGCGGTCGTCCTTTACACCCCCGGGCCGCACGTCAGTCGGCCAGTGCGGCGAAGTCGCGCTTGACCGTCCGGTACCACCCCATCCCGGCGATCGGGTGCTTCCAACGGCCCTTCATCTCGTTGTGCGCGGCCGAGATGCGTCTCGTCACCGTCGGCCACGCTCTGCTTCAGATGGGCGTCCTGCGCCTTGATGACCTCGTCGGCCGTCTCACCCGTCAGCAGGTGATCGCACGGCCCACCCAGTTGCTTGCAGCTCATTGTCTTCATGGGCTGAGCCTATGGTCGTGAGGCGACCTCGCGCTTCTTCGATCCTGACCAGTCCATGTGACCCACGAGCGACTCCGGGCCGGATCAGGCCGGGTTGAGCGGGCCGTTCGGCGCCGGCGCATCGCCTGGATCGGCCGGTGCGGTCGGGACGTCGGAATCCGATTCCTCCTCGGTCTCGGCGGTGCCTGGCTGGATACTGCTGGCCTCGGCGAACCCGCCCAGTCCGTGGGCCTTGGGCTCGTCGGTCCGGTCATGTTCCGGTTCGGTTCCCATGACGGACGTCTTACCCAGGCCGACGAACCATAGACATCCTTCGACGCCGGACGTAGCGTGTCGGCAGATCCGGCCAAGGGTCGTTAGCGGAGGGCGCGACGTGAGCCTTGAATTCGGTATGTGGGATTCGTTCGAACACCAGACGGGAGTGAGCGCGGCCGACCAGTATTCGCAGCGCATCGAACTGATCCAGACGGCCGAAGCCCTCGATTTCCACGGCTACCACGTCGCCGAGCATCACCTCAGCCCGTTGTCGATGGCCCCGTCGCCGCTGACCTTCCTGGCCGCGGTGGCGCGCGAAACCGAGCGCATCCGGCTCGGCGCGATGGTGGTGATCGTGCCGCTCTACCCACCGATTCGACTGGTCGAAGAGATCTGCATGGTCGACGCGTTGTCCGACGGGCGCCTCGACGTGGGCGTCGGGCGTGGAATTCGCGACGTCGAGCATGAGTGGTTCGGCCATGATCCGGCGACCGCGCGCGAGCGGTACACCGCCGCCTTCCGCCGCGTCCGCGCCGCCCTGGCGACCGGTGAGATCGAGGTCGACCAGCCCGGCGGCGGTACGGCCGTCGTCCCGCTGCTGCACTCCCCGACCCAGCCCGGCGGCCCGCGGTACTGGTATGTCGGAAACGCTGCGCTCGCGGCCGAGGAAGGCATGAACGTCCTGGCCCGGCAACCCGGCCGGGACGAGATCGACCAGTTCCGGGCGACCTGGACCCAGCACCACCTGGCCGGTAGCGCTGCGCACCGCGAGCCCGAGCCGATGATCGGCGCCACCAGGCCGATCTACGTCGCCGAAACGGACGAGGAGGCCGAGGCGGTCGTGCGTCGCTCATGGCCGACGTTGGGCGACCATTTCTGGGCGACCGACACCCGCAGCGGCGGCCACTCGCTGAATCGCGAAACGGCGACCGGCATCACCGGCGGCGGCGATCACCACGAAGCACTTCGTGCCGGCAGCATCCTCTTCGGATCACCGGCCACGGTCCGCGACGTGCTGACCGACTACCTGGACGTCGCCGGGCCCGGCTTCAATTACCTGGTCTCAGGTTTTCAGTGGGGCAACCTCACGCATGACGAGGCCAAACGATCGCTGACGACTGTTCGCCGATGAGGTCGCCCCAGCAGTACGAAAGCACCATCAGGAACTGGCGTGACGGTCGAGATCGAGCGGCTGACCTTCGACGGGCCCGGCCGCGCCCTCGGCGTCGATATCGCCCGGCCGAACGACGACACCCTGCGGACCGCGATCGTGATCCTGCACGGTGGCGGCCTACGCGTCGGTTCGCGCGAAGCGGTGCACGGCCGGGTGCGGGCATTCGCCGAACTCGGCTTCGTCGCTATCGCCCCGGAGTACCGCCTGCTGGGCGAAGCTCTTTGGCCCGCGCCGCTCGACGATGCCGTTGCCGCCGTCGAATGGACCCGCGCCCACGCCGCTGAACTGCGGATCGATCCCGACCGCGTCGTCGTCCAAGGCCACTCGGCCGGAGGCTATCTCGCCCTGTTGCTCGGAGTGGTTGCGCACCCGGCCGCGGTCGCCTGCTTCTACGCACCGACCGGGTTGTACGTCCAGCCCCCACCGGCCGAGCCGCCGATCGGTCTCGACCCGGTGGACCAGGCCGCCGACGGCACCGTGCCCAGTCATCAGATGCTCGGCGATGACGTGGATCCGGACCGGGTGCGCGAAGCCAGCCCCATCCACCGCCTGAACGCGAACTTCCCGCCGACGGTGATCCAGCACGGGACGTCGGACTGGTTGATCCGGCCGTTCTCGAGTCGGCTCCTCTACGACCGGCTCACCGAGCTCGGGGTGACGGCCGAGTTGCACCTGCACGCCGGCGAGACGCACGAATTCGATCTGTCCCCGGCGATGCTCGACATCAGCACGCGCGAGGTGGCTCGATTCGTGCGTCGATTCGTCAGCGAGCCGGATCGCCTAGCGGCCGAGGATCGCGCGGCCAACCCGATGTTCACCCGCTGATCGTCGGTCACGGTCGAGGATTTTGCTTCATCTCCTCGATCTCCTTGGCCTTGGCCTCGTCCAGGTCGCGCCAATTGAGCGCCCGGTCCTCATCGTCCGGACGTAATTTTTGGACGAACTCCTCGTCCAGCTTCTTCGAGCGTTCAATCATCGCTATCTCCATCGCGATTGGCGGTCGGCTGCAGCACAGGTCGAGGATCGACTATGACGGCCTCGAATGTCGACACCGAGATCGTCTTCTCTCGCAACCAATAACCGCGGCGGACGGCGACGAGCAGTTCGACCTGATAGACGGCAGCACCGTCGTCGGGCAGTGTCAGCACCGCTACGTCCTTGATCGTCTCGCCGCTCTCGATCCAGATGTGGTCGTTGAACACCGCGGCCACCGCAATGATCTTCTCCCAGGCGACCACCTTGTGCGGATCGGCGGACACGACCCCCGGGTGGACCAAGAGGGCGGTCGGACCCCCATCGAGACGGAGCTTCGTACCACCCATGCTCGTAGCCGCGGCGCGACATATCAGCAGGCGCCGACCGGCGACCTCGGCCGCGTTGCAGTCGAGTGAGAGATTCACTCGCGGCCGGTAGACGCGGTCCTTGACGAACTTGTAGTAGGCCGCAATCGCGCCGACGGTGATCCCGGCCGCGGTCACTAGGGCCTGAACGATCTCAGCGACGTCCTTGACGCTCTTGAGATCAGCCATGACCGTAGGGCCTCGGGGACGTCTACAGGTCGGCGACAGCGGGCACGAGCGAGGCGAGCGTCTCGACGGAATCCACGTCGAAGGCGCCGGCCTTCACGAAGATGACGTCGGAGAATCCGAGCTCAGCTAGCTCGCTCAAGCGGCCCAGCAGCCGCGTCTTGCCCGCATCGACATCGTCGCCCAGATCGACAAAGACCATGACACTCTTGTGAATCTCGTTGTAGTCGCGGCCGACGTCGTGACAGTGCGCGGCGAGCACCTCGAGCTTATGACGAAGGGCCGCCAAGCCGGCCGGGCCCGGCTGGTCGACCAGGTTGCACATGTCGCCGTACTGGGCCACAAGCCGCAGCGTCTTCTTCTCGCCGCCGCCGCCGATCATGATCGGCGGCCGCGGGCGCTGCAACGAATTCGGCGAATTGAGGGTGCGCTCGAGTTGGTAGTGCTTGCCCACGAACGGGCGGTCATCCTCGGCCCACATCAGCTCGGCGATCTGCAGCGTCTCCTCGAGATGTTCGAAACGTTCCGCGGTCGGAGGGAAGAACAGTCCTAGGCCGCGAGCCTCTTCGTCGTTCCAACCGGCACCTATACCGAAGATCGCCCGCCCTCCGCTCAGTACGTCGAGCGAGGTGACCATCTTGAGCAACACCCCGGGCTGCCGGTAGATCGCGCAGGTCACCAACGTGCCGAGACGGATACGCATCGTTTGACCGGCAATGAAGTTCAGGACGGAATAGGCCTCGGGCAAAGGCGACTCAGGTGGCTCCCCCGTAGCGGCGATCTGGAAGAAGTGGTCCATTGCCCAAAAGCCGTCGAAGCCCGCATCTTCCGCGGCTCGTGCGATCGCGGACACCTTCGGTCCGATCTCATGGGTCGGGATTGGCCACGAAAAGTTGCCGGCCGAGATGCCGAGCCGCATGAGTGCCTCCGCTGAGTGCGTCTACCGATGGAGACCTAGCTTGTCACCGGTTGCCGCCAGGACCAATACCGGGCCAAGCCGAACGTGCGGTTCATTCAGCTACCGGTCGTCTCGAGGTCGGCCGCGTCACGGCGGTTGCGGAACCGGGCGATTAGCGCGAGCGCGGCGGCCGCGACGGGCAGGGGGGCCCATTCCAGCGCGGACGCATCCAAACGGGTGACTGTCCTGCCCTGAGCCGATTGGGCCGGCAGCGGTCCGGCGATGACCGGCGGCACCGCATTGGATCGGCCCGGCGGGGCGGCTGGGGATGACGCACCGGATGGACGGTCCGTCGCGTTCACCTGAGTCCCGAGTGTCGGGGCCGGCGCGTTCGGTCCGGCCGAGGCGGATGCCGCGGATGCCGCGGACGCAGCGGACGCTGCGTCGAGCAGCGAAGCATCGGATAACGCTGCCGGCGAGGCGACCGCGGGCGAGGCGACCGCGGGCGAGGCGACCTGCGCGGCGCTGCCCGAAACAATCGCCTGGACGCCGGCGTGCCGCCGGTCCACGACTCGGTCGGTCGCGAAAAGCTGCTGGTAGGCGCCGGCCGAAACGGTCAATGGCACCGCCGTGCACAGACACCCCGGATGGGCTAGTCCGGATGAAGCGTCAGCAGAGGACGCGAAGATCCGGTTGGCCGCATGGGCCCGGCAGGCCGTGCATCGGCAGCGGTTGGTGGTCTGTAGGACCCAGGCCGTGGACGTCATCGGTGACGCGGTCGCCGAGCTGGCCTCGGCCAGCGACGCGACGAGTACGCCCGCAGTGACGGCGGATGAACCGATGAGAAAACTGCGACGGCTGAGCCTGGCTCCCATCCGTCGAATCCCTCGCTGCCGAAGTTGTCGCGGGGGGACCTGAGAGCGCCACACTCACCAACCTCCACCGGCCGTACTCCGACGCAGCGCCTGACTTTCCTAGGACGCCAAAGCCACTCCGAAGTCGTACCAGCTTGAGCTAGCTCGCATGACGCATTCACATCCACCCGAACTTGTTGCCGCTACAAGAATCGGCGCGGACATCTCATACTTGAGAAGAATCGGCACGGATCGCGATACGTCCGGCGTCGATTATGTTCGTGGCACCTGGCGCATTACGTGCTCGGTCAATTCGGATTCCAACATGGTCGAATTATCGAAAACATTGGCCGAGTCTGCGCTGATTGCGGCCCATTCGGGCGTCTGACGGGCGGCTTCATAGCTTGCTCGGCTTTCGAACCATGCGACCGAGTAGCCGTCGAATGACCGCGACGGATCACCGTTCTGCAGTCCGCCGATCTCACCGGTCCGGTGATTCTGCACATAGCCGAGGACGCCGGGCACCTTGAGCATCAGCTGGCCGTGGACGTCATGCCAGTGGCGCTTGGCCGCTTCAAGATCCAGCCCCGGCTTGAACCGGCACATCCAGATGACTTTGTACATGCTGAATCCTGTTCGCGCTTAATTCCAGAGCTTCGCGCTGGCCAATTGAGCGCCGTCGGCCAGGGCCCGCAGCTTGGCCCACTGTACGGTCGGGTGCGTCCGGGGCATGCTCCAGCCCTGCGCGAACCCGCAGTCGGTACCGGCGATCACGTTTTCGCGCCCGACGATCTCGGCGTACCGACCAATCCGCTGCGCCACTGTCTGGGGGTGCTCGACGACGTTCGTGGAGTGCGTAACCACTCCTGGGATAAGGATTTTGCCGTCCGGCAGTTTGACGTCCTTCCACACCTCCCATTCGTATTCGTGACGCGGATTCGCGGCTTCGAATGCATACGCCTGCGCGTTGACCTTGAGGATGAGGTCGACGATGTCGGCCAATGGGACGTCGGTGGTGTGCGGACCGGCCCAGCTACCCCAGCAGATGTGATATCGAACGCGGTCCGCTGGAATTCCGCGCAACGCTTCGTTCACCGCTTCGACCCGAAGCTCGCAATGAGCCAGGTATTCCTGCATCGAAGCGCCCCGCGCCAGCATCAGGTCATAGTTGAACGGGATGAATGCATCGTCGAGTTGCAAGATGAATCCGGCATCAACCACGGCCTGGTACTCCTGGCGCAGCGCGTCGGCGAGCGCCTGCAGATAGTCCTCGTCGGACGCGTAGTACTTGTTGGGAATGGTGGCTTCGACGCTGGCCGGGGCGGCGAGCGGAAGGAAGGCCTCGCTGACATCGACCGTGCCCAGCGCGGCCTTGAAGTTCTCGATGTCGCGCGTGATCATCGATTGACCGGTGTAGGTGATCGGGCTGGTGCACGCGACCGCCGCAACGGTGGCCCACGAGTCCCCCGGATGCCGCTGTCGAACCTCGGCCGGTATCCAGGTCGAGCCGGCTTCCCCGTTGTACACCGCATAGAACTCGGCGAAGTCCTGCCAGTCCTTACTCGCGATGCCCCCGGCCAGGTCGCGGGGCACGTACTCGATTCCGCCCAGGCGCTCGGCGAGGTAGTCCGTCCACTCGGTCTTGCCGTATTCGCCGTCACTGGGAATGTCGACGCCGGCGGCGACCTGCGAGTCGACGACGTCGGCGACCGCAGGCGTCAGGATGGCTTCGAACGCGGCCTCGTCGTTCGTTTCGTGCAGCGCTTTCGCCCGCAGTACCTCGGTGATATCAGCCGGGCGGACCAGGCTTCCGACGTGAGTGGTGAGGATCCGATCAGTGCTGTGATTCATCGCGTCGTGCTCCCCGCCTGACTTGCGCAATTGAAAAGTCGGATATCGTATTGCGTATATCCGCAACACGCTGCGGTACTGCGTAGGAGCGTACGAATGGCCCGCCCCCCAGTCAAGAGTCATCCGCGATGAGCAATCGGAACGTGCTGCGCATTGCGCGGGTGCTCGAGCTGATCGCGTCGCGCCGCGATGGGTTGACGCTGTCCGAGATCGCGACGACGATCGCCGCGCCGCTCTCGTCGGTTCGCGACCTGCTCGACGGCCTCGTCGAAACCGGCTTCGTCGAGCGGGTGAAGGCCGCCTACGTGCTCGGCCCGCTGCCGTTCGTCCTCAGCCTTCACTCCGAGACGTCCCCCGCGGCCGTGATCAGCCATCGGGACCTGGAGAAGCTCGCCGCCGAGGGCGGGTTCACCGTGCTGTTCGCGATTCGGATTGCCGACGAGCTCGTGATCATTGACGAGGCCGGTGATCATCCGTACCTGCAGCATCTGGCTCGCACCCGTAGTCGCATGAACATGTTGGCGAGCATCGCCGGCAAGGTCTATCTGGCCGCGTTGGACGACGACGACCTGCACCGCTTCCTCAGGGACCATCCGTCGAAGGAGTTGGTGGGCGAGTTCCTCCACGAACTCGCCGACATCCGCGAGACCGGGGTGACCCGCGGCATCGTCCGCGGGATTACACCGCGCATCGGATACCCCGGGAACGACACCGGGGTGATCTGTGCCGCGATTCGCAACCACTTCGGCCGTCCCAGCGGCGTCGTCGTGATCGGGCACGACCCGGATTACTTCAACCGCAATACAACAACAGATGACCGAGGTCTTGCTGCGGCATTCGCGAATCTGGTCGGACCGGCTGGCCTAGCTGTGATGTCCAGGGACGTTGTTCCAAGTTGAGTTGATCTCGGCCTGTCGTTGAGACAGGCGAAGGCCTCCGGTTGTGAAGTGGAGCTGTCTAAGGAACCGCTTCACCGACCGGAGGCCTTCATGTCCCACGCTAATGCCCTGCTGACCCCGCGTGCTCGCCTACGGCTGGCGCGTCTGGTCGTTGAGACCGGCTGGACGTGTTCAGCGGCGGCCATGATGTTCATGGTGTCGCCGAGGACGGCCCGTAAGTGGGCCGACCGCTACCGGTCCGAGGGCCCAGCCGGCATGGCCGACCGGTCTTCGAGGCCGCATCTCAGCCCGACCAGGACCCCTGAACGGGTCAAGCGGGAGATCGTCGCGCTGCGCTGGCGCAAGCGACTCGGGCCGGTGCAGATCGCCGGTCAGCTCGGGCTGCCGGCATCGACTGTGCACGCGGTGTTGGTTCGCTGTCGCATCAACCAGCTCTCGCGCATCGACCGGGTCACCGGAGAACCGATCCGCCGCTACGAACACGACTATCCCGGTTCGCTGATCCACGTCGATGTCACCAAGTTCGGCAATATCCCCGACGGCGGCGGGCATCGCTTCGTCGGGCGCCAGCAGGGCCGCAAGAACAAGCGAGCTACCCCGGACTTGCCCAAGGGCGCCGACCGTAACCCGCGCACCGGGACGGCATTCCTGCACACCGTGATCGACGATCATTCGCGCGTTGCCTACGTCGAGATCTGTGGCGACGAGAAAGCCGACACCGCCATCGGCGTCCTGCAACGCTCAGTCGCGTGGTTCGCTGACCGAGGCGTGACCGTCGAGGCAGTGCTGTCGGACAACGGCAGCTGCTACCGCTCTCACGCCTGGCGCGAAAACTGCACGGCACTAGGGATCAAGCACAAGCGGACCCGGCCCTACAGACCTCAGACCAACGGCAAAATCGAGCGTTTCCACCGCACCCTGGCCGACGGATGGGCCTACGCCAGCTACTACGAATCAGAAACCGCCCGCCGAGAAGCCCTGCCCAGATGGCTGCACTTCTACAATCACCACCGAGCCCACAGCGCAATCGGAGCCCTACCGCCCATCAGCAGACTGACCAACCTGCCTGGACATCACACCTAGCCCGTCTTTGATCGCGTTGTCGGAGCGCTCGAATATGGTCGTGCCGTGGATCAATCGGTCGCGGGCGCTCGGACTTGGGTGATCGTCGTGTCGCATGAGCACGCCCGGCGGGGCGTGGCCGAGGGCTTCATCATGGCGAATCACGGCAAGCGGGCTCCGCTGGCGCGCATGCGGGTGGGTGATCAGATCTTCATCTACTCGCCGAAAACCGCCTTCCCGGACGGCGGACCCTTCCGGGCGATCGCCATTGTCGGCCGCGTGACCGGCGCCGAGCCCGAACCGAGCGCAGTGATTCCGGGCGGCTTCCGGTTGCGGGCCGACCTGCGCGAGATCGAGCCGATCTTCTTGTCGCAGCTGCGCGGACACCTGCCGACGAGTCGCCTGCGGTTCGGTTGCTTCGAGCTGCCGCCCGACGATGCGGATGCGATCTCGAAGCTGATCCCTGACGCGTAAGGGCGGACAATCACTCGTATGAGTAAACGAAGCGGTTCGATCCTGTCGATCAGGTCCCAGGACTCGGTGTTGTGCATCGGGTCGCGCGGATCCGTCTTGTCGATCGGATCAGTCGGGTCGGCACTGTCGATCGGCAGCATCGGGTCGTTCTGTTCCGCCTTCTCGATCGGCTCGTTCGCTAGCGTCCTGTCGATTCTTTCGGCCGCGTCAGATCGCTCCGTGATGTCGTGGCGATCGATTCGAAAAGTGATGGGTGCGGCCTGACCACATCGCTCGTCGCTAGCGGCTGCGGATCGCGATGGGTGCGCCGACGTCCTGGTTTCGGCCGAATGCCTTGGCCTGGTAGAGCGCCCGGTCCGCCGCCTTGAACGTCTCGCTGATGCTCCGATCGTCAGTGCAGGAAGCGAACCCGGTCGAGAACGTAACGTCGGGCTGCAGCACCGACCAGCGGGTGTGGAGCCGGACGAGGACCGGCGCCGCCTGGTCCGGGCTGGTCGCCGGCAGGACGACCGCGAACTCTTCACCACCGAGCCGGGCGGCGTAGTCGTTTTCGCGCAGAACGCCACGCAGCAGAAGGCCGAAGTCGGCCAGAACCTGATCGCCGACGGCGTGGCCGCGAGTGTCGTTGATGCGCTTGAAGTGGTCGAGATCGCAGATGACCAGCAGGTCGCCCGGGCTCGTCCTCGTCAGGTGCGTGTCGAGGTCGCGTCGGTTCGGCAGACCGGTGAGCGGATCGGTCTGCGCGGCAATCCGCAACTGCTTGTTCAAGCTGCGCTGTTGGCCCTGCAGGGCGGCCAGAATCTCAGCGACGAGAACGTAGACGCTCAGCGCAATGATTAACCGCGGAACCAATTGCGTCGACCAGCTGTCATAAGCGCTGACGTAGGCCAACGCCGCGAGCGGGGCAAGAACCGTGCCGGTTCCCGAACGTTGGGTCAGCCCGATGTAGAGAAAGCTGAGCACGAAGGTTCCGAGGAAGTTGGCCCCGACTCCGTCACCCCCCAGCCCGAGGGACGCAACGGCGATCCAGACCAAGAATGGGAAGACCAGTCGCGTCTGACGCGGTAACCGGTCCCACGGCACCGCGAAGCTGACCGCGAGCAGCAGCGCCATCGGCACCGTCACGACGACGAACGCCCGCCACGCATTGTGGTTGTGGGCGACGGCGGGGTAGCTGATCGACGTGATCAGCCCGGTCACGAAGAGCAAGACTTGGCCGCCCCGAGCTGGACTCAGCCCGCTGAGCAACGCCAGTGCAGCCCGCGGGAGATCGGCCATTCGTCGATCCGCCGCTCGTCGTGAATGACGATAAATACGGGTGGTCACGTCCATTTCATCGGCAACTAGTTCCTACTGTGTAGGTCAGTTCGGCTAAAGTTTCGGCGCGAACGGTTCATTTGGCCGAAACCACCCTCGGCGTGATTCCGGCCGTCCAACCGAGCGGTCATGGGATGCTTTCGCGGTGCTGACGGTCGGGGTCGATTTGTCAGCCGAGGTGCGAAAGACGTTCATGGCGATTATCAGCTGGACCGGGAGCGAGGCGATCGTCCGGAGCGTCACCGGCGGTATCGCCAACGCCGAGATCGTGAGCGCCGTCGCGGCGGCGGATAAGACGGGAATCGACTGCCCGTTCGGCTGGCCGCTGCCTTTTCTCAAGTTCATCAACGACCACATGGCCGGCGTCGTCGAACCGGATGAGCGCCGGCCGCTGGTCTGGCGGCGCCAGCTGGCTCAGCGGCAGACCGATCTCTTCGTGCGTGATCAGACCGGACTCACGCCGTTGAGCGTCTCGGCCGATCTGATCGCGCACGTGGCCTTCCGGTGCGCGGCGTTGCTGGCCGAAATGACCGCGGCCGGGATCAAGATCGATCGGAGCGGAGTCGACGGCGCCGTGGCCGAGGTCTATCCCGCGGCCTCGTTGAAGCGATGGGGCCTGGTCCATCGGGGCTATAAGGGGGTCGCCAATTCGACCGTCCTCGCTCAGGCATTCGACCACCTGGTGGCGACCGCTCCTTGGCTGCGCTTCGACCGGCCGTCCGATGCGGCCCTCTGCCGATCGGCCGACGATGCGTTCGATTCGGTGGTCGCCGCCCTCGCGGCCCGGGCCCAAGCAATCGGACAGACGGAAGCAGTGTCGAACGACCAGTTGCTCATCGGTCGCCTCGAGGGCTGGGTCGCGATCCCACTTCCGGCTTCGCTCCCCCACCTGATCTGATTGGTGGCACGGGCTGACAGGCCGCCTCGTCGGTCGTCTGTCCGCCGTCCGTCCAGACTCAGGGAGAAATAATGTCGATCGCGGTCGACCGAATAGACCACCTGGTCCTGAACGTCGCCGATGTCGAGACGTCAGCCCAGTGGTACGCCGAGGTATTGGGTATGCGGCGCGAGCAGGCGGCGAACGGTCGCACCATTTTGTGGTTCGGCCAGCAGAAGATCCATGTGCGCCCGCACTCGACGAGCCAGCAGGAGTGGTTCACCGGCCGCACGACGACTCCCGGTGGGAGCGATCTCTGTTTCAGTGCGACCGCCTCGGCCGCCGAGATCGAAGCGCACCTGACGGCGTGCGGCGTCGAGGTCGAGTTGGGGCCGGTCGAACGAAGCGGCGCCCTCGGCCTCATGACGTCCCTGTACTGTCGCGATCCCGATGGAAGCCTGATCGAGGTGTCGACCTACTTGCCCTAGACGGGTCAGAGGATGTCGCCAAGCACTTCCTCGACCATGTCCATCCGCTCGATTCCGCAGAAGTAGTAGGCGCCCTGCACGACGGTGTTGACGATGATCTCGTCGGCGATACCCCACGCCTTGGCCAGCAGCGCCGCCTCCTTCAGCCCGCCGGCGTTGCCGCTGACGGTGTTATGCCGCAGCGACAGATAGGGCATCATCTGCTTCGGCAGCGCACCCCGGAAGGCGCCTTCCCACTTGGCCCGCCATCCCTTCAGCGTGATCGGGTCGTGTTTGGCGAGGAAGCGGATGCGTGGGGGCTGCCAGCCGATGGTGCGCTCGTACCAAGCTTCGAGGTTCTGTATGTCCCGCGCGGTCATCTGCATCGTGGTCGGGTCGAGGCCGCAGTAGAACGCATCCATGTCAGGCGCCCAGCCGGTCGGCCAGTCGGGCGTGGTGCTGCGCTGCACGTAGTCACCGAGAATCGGTCCGATCGCCCGCTGGACGAGTTCGAGGCCCTGGATGCCCGCGCTCAGCTGGGCATGCATCACTACTTCAAGCACCTGGTCTCGGGTGAAACCGCGCGACTGCAGACCACGCATGCAGTTCTCGATGCCGATCTCCCAGCCCTGGTTGATGTAGGTGTGCATGTTCGCCGCCGACGATGCGATGAGCGCGGTGGACGGTCCACCGGTGCGCGCCCAGGTCTTGGTCATCCGATAGTGCAGCTTGGCGAAGTCGGGACGGGTATAGAGCCACAGGCTGTTGGCGCTCATGTCGTAGCGCGGCCCCGGGTCGAGCGGCCCGCGGCTCAAGCGCTGGCCGTTCACCAGATCGTGTCCACCGGTGCGCGCATAGGTCAGGAAGGCGTTGATCTCCTCGTCGGTGGTCACCTCGAGGTTGTCGAGATTGAGTCCGCTGCGTTCGCCGTAGATCTCAGCCATCCGGACACGTCCCCTCAGCGGCCCAGCGCCGCATGCGTCGCGCTTACCGTTGATCCTGGGGGGTAGTCAAGTGGCGGCATCCCGCGACCCTAACCGGGCAGCTGGCCCATGCGTTGCTGCATCTCCTCGGGGCGTCAGATCCTCGACGTGCGAGGCGATGCTCCATCGGTGACCGAAGGGGTCTTCGAACTCACCGCCCCGGTCGCCGTAGAACTTGTCCTCGACCGGTCGCAGGGTCACCGCGCCGGCGGCCAGCGCCTTCTCGAAAGTGGCGTCCACGTCCTCGACATAGACGTGAATGGCGACCGGCGTCCCGCCCACCGACCTGGGTCCGCGAACGCCCATCGCGGGAGCCTCATCGGCCAGCATGATCATCGACTCACCGATGCTCAACTCTGCGTGACCCACCGTTGCGCCAGGACCCGGCATCGTCATGCGAACCTGCGCGCCGAGTACGGCCGTGTAGAAATCGATAGCCGCGCTCGCGCCATCGATGAAGAGATACGGCGTCACCCGGGGATAGCCGCCGGGAATCGGATTGACCATTGTGATCTCCAACCAGCTCGACAATCTGTTGCCACAGACCGAACCGATGATCCAGCGCGGTCGATGCGATGGGCAACCACGCGAAGCTCATTTGCTGGGCGAGGTGCGGAGAGCTTGCCTGGATGATCTCTTTCGTCCAGTCTGACCGACGAGTCGACCAATAGTTCAAGGGAGAGAGCGATGAGCGGGCATTCCCCGGACGTTCCGGACACCAAGCAATCGCTCGTACCGCCGGGCTTGATCGCTGACCGCAGCGCGCTGACGGCTTTGGACTACATCGAGATTCAGCAGCTCTACGCGCGCTACGCCTTGGCGCTCGATCTGGGCGATGGCGAGGCGCGGGCGACGACGTTCACGACCGGTGGCTATTACGCCAACCTGCCGTCGGGCCACCGACCGGTTTACGTCGATGAGCTCATCAAACGCACGAATGCGACCGGCAACAATGGCGAACGGCACCTGGTCAGCAACATCATCATCACGCCGACGAAAGAAGGCGCGGACGGATTTGCCTATCTCACGATGATCAGCCGCGATGGTTTGGCCCACACCGGTTTCTACGATGACAAGCTGGTGAGGACACCCGAAGGGTGGCGCTTCATGGGCCGCAACGGGTGGTACGACATCGATCCGGAATCACCGTACGGGCCACGGGCCACGGGGCCGACCACAACAGCGGAAATGCCGCCGGTTGCCGGATAGCGCTCATACGGATTAGTTCTCCGATCCAAGGCCGGTTAAGCAGCAGCTGCGCGGGAAGCCGTTTCGACATGTGGACAATATGTGTTTTCTGTATGGTGGCCGGGATAATGGTGCGTGGCCGGGGAGACGGTGAATGAGCGCGAACACGGTCAGCAAATTGGACATCGACGTGCTGGTCGATCTGGCTATGAACGGGCCGCTCGGCGCGACGCATTGGGTCCCGCTCGCGGACGACGCGGATGCATTGGGCTCGCGCCTGCGGCGGCAGAATCTAATCGCCGTCAATGTTCACGATCACGGCGAGCCGGGGATCGTCGAAGACACGGGATATGTGTTCGCGGCCTTGCCGTTTGCCGTTACGGCCGAGGAAGGCTTGAAGCACTGCAGCTACTACAGGTATCAAACGGCCGATGACGAGGAGCGGTGGGCGACATCGTTTGCCCGCAGCTTCATCGAGCGTCTTGTCTCCGGCTTACTGAATCACATCGCGTCCAAAGACGACGACGCGCCGTGGGGGTGGGGCGATGCCGACATTCAGCAACGTCTGACCGTTCGGCCGCTCCGTAGCCAAGACTCACCGCCTGACCCTGAGATAGCCGCTGCACACTCTCGGTTACTCGCGACCGGCATTCCGTTCCAATCGGGCGGACACCGATATCCGGTCGGAGCTAGCCCAGCCAATCCGAGGGTTCGCGGCAACGTTGACGACGTAATTGCACAGTGGGTGGCGTGGGGACCCGAGCAGGGAGAGGCACCCGCAGCTGCATTCCTGATGAGATCCGAAGATGCCGCCCGGACGGTATTTGCCGAACTCTGCGCGCAACGCCATTTGAGGGGCTCGATGCTTTGGGTCAAGTCCCACGAGGTCGTGTTTTTCCGCGTCGGGCGCCTCGTCATGGGGATCGAGCACTCATGGCCGGGAACGCCGTCAGCCGAGTGGGCGCAACGGCTACGAGCAGATTTTTTCGACGCGGACGAGGAGTGGTCGCAGTACGAGGAGGTAGAGGAGGTCACAGGCACGGAGGTGGTTGCCGTTCGGCTCGAAGTTGCTCCCGTCGGACGATCCGGCAGGGGGGCCGTCGTCGCTCGGACTGAGAAGTCCCTTCAGCGACTCTGCTCATTTATTCAAGATTCGGAGCTGCGCAACCAGATCGCCGCCACAGACCTGTCACGGCACTCGGTCATTCTCGCGACCGGTTTGCCTGCGGTCACCAACGTAAGCGAAGCGACGCTCAAGACGTACCGTCGCAGCGACTCGAAGCGGCCCACCGATATCGACCTCGTCTATCCCAGCGCCGACAACAATCACGTCGTAGGCACCGTGCTCATCACCGACCGGTTACCCGCAACCCCGGCGCGCATCAATATCGGCCCCGGACCTTGGTTCGAGGTACCGCCCGCGTCGAAGGTCTCGTAATTGCCGACAACACGCGATCACGCCGCGGGTCGACACACCCGAGGCATTGGTCATCAGCCCGTCGCGCAATACGATCGGGACGATTTCGATAGGTGAACCCGATTCTGATGAATCGCGTAATTGAAGGCACCTGTCCGAGGCGCAGCCAATGACCCGACGGGAACCGAGGGGCTTTGCATCAGTCTTCGGGGCGACGCCGCTTCCAAAACATCTGACCGCCGCCGCTACGCCAAGGACGCGGGCGCCGTCCATCGCTTCCCGTACCTTGGCCACCCATCACCAACGCCGCCAGCACGAAGATCCCGATCGCCACTAATAGGTAGACGATGTGCATGACCTGAACGTACCGCGACATTCGGCGGAAGGACCGGTGAGCGCGTGCCGGTAGGAGCGCGAGGTAAACATCCTCAATTCGCTGCGGGCTCATGCGGTCAACGCGACGTGAGCGGGCGTGTTGTGCGATCAGGTTGCCTGAAAGAGCGTGCGGAGCACTAACCGGTCTCAATAGCGCCCTCGCCGGCGACACGGCCGCTACATCAGAGGCACCCCTGTACCTCGTACCATCCGGTCAAACGATGCGAGCCAGCTTTCCGGCCCAAGCAGCACTGCCAGCCTGGCTGTCCGAAGCGGACTTGGCCGACTTGGACGGCGCACCGATCGAGCAGCCATCCCTGTTCGCCATCGGTGAGCACAACTCTTCCCGTTCATGGCTTCGCAAGTCATCGACGAGGACTCGCAGACCATGCCTGCACTCATCACACACGAAGTCATTCCTGGACTCGGGCATTGGCTGCATCAAAAAGACCCCGATCAGATCAACAGCCTCCTGCTGCGCTGGCTCGACGAAGTACAAGGACTCGGCTGGACGCGGGCTGCGGCACAGCCGTCGGCCTGAGCGTGCTTCCGGGTCGGATGAACGAATTCGTCTCGTGCTGAGCAACACGAGTATCGGACCACGTACCCGACACGGAGATGGTGCGAGCACACGGACACCGACCGTGCGGCAGGCGGTGATACTCCCCGACCGCGCTGGATTTGACAGCGTCGTGCTGGCCGAACGTCACGTCAATTTGGTTAGGGCGCCGCGAGATGGCGTTGCAGCGCATCAAGCCGGTCGTCCCAGCCATGGCTCAAGGCCGCCAGAAACTGCTCGGCCAGTTGGACTGGAGCAGACTGCAGGCGATAGCGAACGCGCCGACGTTCGCCCGCCTCGGTCGTGACGAGCCCGGCATCGGCCATGAGGGCAAGGTGCTTGGCGATTGCTTGGCGGGTGATGGGCAGGCGAGTCGCCAGATCGGTTGCGGTCGACGGCCCGTCGGTGGCGAGTGTCGCGAGGATGCTCCGGCGAGTCGGGTCGGCGAGTGCGACGAAGACTTGCTCGGCGATTGCCTCGAGATCAGGTGTCACGGATGTGCTCTGCCAGTTCGACCAATTCGCGGGACCAGCCGTCAGTGTGGGAGTCGTAGGTGTCGCGCCTTGTGGCAATTGGCAGCTGGGCGAAGCCGGTCTCGACCACGCGTAGCAGTGTGCCGCCTCCGTCGGGCTGCAGGGTGAACTCGACGTAGGTGCGACGGGGGTCGTCGTCAGGTAGGTCTAGTAGGCGCCAGGTGTAGGAGAACAGCGTTGGTTCGTCGACCTGCTCGATGCGCATGTCGACGGTCCGGCCGCTCGCGAAGGTCATGGTGGCTGCGCCACCGGGCCGTAGGTCGATGGTTGCTCGCTCGCCGAACCATGCGCTCAGACCTTCGGCGGTGGTGAGGGCCGGCCACACTTCGCGCGGCGGGCGCGGCAGGCTGATCGTGCGCTCGATTCGGTCCGGGAACGCCATGTTTCCTCCTTGACGACGACTGGTGATCATGCCCGGGGGCGACCGCTGGTCAGGCTTCCCGTTCGGCCGCGCGGCGGGCGAGGTCTCGCGGGCTGCGGTTGGGTGCGCCGACGCCCCCTTCGGCCAGCTCGAGCAGACTGGTGCCGATGAAATGATCCCAACTGCGGCTGCACATGTCCTTACAGTCGAGCTGGTCGTTTAGGCCAAGGTGCTCGAACGTGAGCTCGCAGGACGTATCGCTGATCGACGTGATCGTGAACGTGGGCTGAGTGCCGGCCCAGTCCGGCATGAAGGTGCACTCGATCACCGTCCAGCGGACAGTGCTCGCGCGGGTTGCTTCGTCGACGCGAATGAGCAGAGGCGAGTGATCGGCCACCATCGGAAATCTAAGTTCGCCATCAGTCAGGCCGGAGCCAGTTACCGGGCTCCACCACGCGGCGAGCGCCTGCGTGGTGGTGATGGCATCGAACACGACGTCAGCCGAGGCATTGATGTGAACGGAGGTTCGGTAATCGGTGCTGGTCGTCACGGAGGCTCCTTCGGCCAGTTTTGCAACTCAGTGGTTGCTATATTATGGCAACCACTGAGTTGCGTCAACCTTCACCTGCGGGACGGCCCGGCCGGGCCCGCCCTCAATTGCGGGCGGTCCCTTCCTTCGATCCCGCCTAATTGCGATGATCTTCTCCGTGGGCGCCTTCACCGCTACGGAGGCTTGGACTATCGGATGGATCCGTGTCACACCGGTGAGAGGACGAGAGCGATGACTGACGAGAACGAGGCGCGCTGGTTCACTGGTCGTGATCAGTGGTACGTCGAGGACCGCTCGGCCAAGACGGCAGGATCGCTCGCCAATCTCACCCTCGGCTCGGTGCGTGAGCCGGCCCGCGAGATCCCGGTGCACGACGAGACCGACGTGCTCGTCGTCGGCGGAGGACCGGCGGGATGCGCCGCGGCCGCCGCGGCGCGCCGCGTGGGTGCCCGGGTAACCCTCGTCGAGCGCTACAACCATCTCGGCGGCCTTTCGACCGGCGGGCTCGTCATCTGGATCGACCGGATGACGGACTGGGCCGGCACCCAGGTCATCGCCGGCTTCGGCAAGGAGATCCTCGATCGCCTCCCGGCCGACGCCATCGCCGGCTCGCCGCGCGAGCTGTGGGGATCGACCGACGCCGAGGCCGTTCGACACTGGCGAGAGCGTCTCGGCGCCTTCCGGGACACGGTGACCTGGTCGCCGATGATCGATCCGGAGTGGCTCAAGCTCGTCTCGCTCGAGCTCATGGAGGAGCTGGGCGGTGCGCCTGTTGCTCCACAGCTGGGCGGCTGCGGTCATCGCCGAGGATCGCACGGTGAAGGGCGTCGTCTTCGAGAGCAAGCAGGGTCGCCGCGCCGTGCTCGCGAAGGTCGTCGTCGACACGACCGGCGACCTCGACATCTGCGCGTTCGCCGGCGTGCCCTACGAGTCCGACATCGAGGCAGACCAGTCGAGCGGGAACGTGCAGCACTGCGTGAACACCGCCTTCACCTGGGCCGGGGTCGACTTCTCCCGCTGGCTGGCGTTCAAGGCGGCCGATCCGGGCGGCTTCCGCGCTTTTGTAAAACAGGCGACCGACGAGATGGGCTTCGCCGAGATGCCGCACGTGGGCTGGCGGGACGACGTCGCGTTGTTCGTGGGTCCGCGGCTGGCCAACTACAGCGCGCTGCGGGTCGATGACCTCAACGCGGGTCGAGGTCGAGTCGCGCCGCCGGATGGTCGAGCATCTGAACTTCTTCCGAAGCCATGCCCCTGGTTTCGAGCGCGCCTGGATCATGCTGTCGGCGCCACAGGTCGGAGTGCGCCACACCCGCCGCCTGATCGGCACCCATCCGCTCGTGTCGGGCGAGTGGCAGACAGGGATCCGCCACGACGACGAGATCGGCGTCTCGCCATCGCCGTCGGCGAAGTTCTCGAACATCTCCGTTCCCTATGGCGCCCTCGTCCCGGTTCACCTCGACAACGTCGTCGTCGGTGGCCGGCACGTCGCCAGCGACGCGCAGACGCAATCGTTCATGCGTGAGATTCCGCAGTGCTGGATGACCGGGCAGGCTGCGGGCGTCGCGGCCGGGATCGCCGCCGGAAATGGCGTCGCCATGGCCGACGTCGACGTGGAGCAGATCCAGCGCGAATTGCTTCGCCAGGGTGCCTACCTCCAGTCCGTGCGTGCGGCCGCGGCCGGATGACCTACGTCATCGGGCCTGCCTGCATCGACGTGCAGGATCGTTCCTGTGTCGATGTCTGCCCGGTGGACTGCATCTTCGAGGTCGACCGGATGCTCGTCATCGATCCCTACATCTGCATCGACTGCGGCGCGTGCGAGCCGGTCTGCCCGGTGAGCGCGATATCCCCGGCGAGCGGGGTACCGGCGGCCGAGCACGAGTTCCTCGAGATCAACGCTGCGTGGGCCGACAGTGGGCCGGCGAGCGTGAACGATCTCGTCACCGCCTATCTGGACCGAACCGCCCCATGAACCGGCAACTCGGGGTTGCCTCGACCGGGGCTGACGTCAGGTGACGACATTGCGGCCGGGCCATCCGCAGGTTGCGGCTAGCCGACCACGGTGATCGTTCACCGCGAGTCCGGTGTCGCGGCCAAACGTCGGTCGCCGATAACTAACGCGCAGCATGAAGGGCAGCACCGGGTCCCGGCGCGGGCCCCTGAAGCGGGTCATTGTGCTACGTTGAAGAACATGAGTGAAGTCGGCATCCGGGCTCTGAAACAGAACGCCTCGGCCGTCGTAGCGCAGGTGGCGACCGGCGAGACCATCACGATCACCGATCGAGGCCGAGCCGTCGCTCGATTGACGCCCATCCCCGCTTCTCGACTCGAAGAACTGACGGCGGCCGGACGCGCACGCCGGCCGCGTCGCGACATCACGACGCTTCCAGCTCCAAAACCGGGTCCGAGTCTGACCGAGGACCTGATCGCGATCAGGAACACCGAGCGGTACTGAGGTGGCGCATTACCTGGATACCTCTGCGCTGACCAAACTCGTCGTCGCCGAAGCCGAAAGCAAGGCGCTTCGCGCGTGGCTCAGGACAGGACGCGAACCAGTCGCCTGCGATCTCGTACGCACCGAGTTGATCCGGGCCGTACGCCGATCGGCCCCTGGTCGCTTGGTGCAAGCACGCGCCGTTCTCGACTCCCTCACCTTGATCCAGGTCACGTCCTCGATCTTTGAGCAAGCCGGTCGCCTCGAGCCGCCCGGATTGCGCAGTCTCGATGCGATACACCTCGCCGCCGCGCTTGACCTCGGCGATGACCTCGACGGCGTGGTCACCTACGACGAGCGACTGGCTGAGGCCGCAAGTCTGAACGGAATTTCGGTTACTGCCCCTGCGTAGCGCGGTTCATCGTGCCGCCGCCTGAATAGCCAGGTTCTTTCGTGCGGCTCCGCCCTCGACCGACGCCCGCCGTATCGAGGCGTCAGGTGCTTCGCAATAGGTAACCTGGTGGGCCTACTCACCCCCATACGAACCGCTTGGTGGTCGTAGCAGCGCCGTCGATCAGGTACTGATCACCGTGATCGGGCACCGCGAACCCGGCGCCGACGCCAACCGTCGGTCGCCGGTAACCAGGGCACAGTCGAGTTCTTCGGCCAGAGCAACGTACGTCGCGTCATAGGCGCTGACGTTCGCTCGAAGCTCGTACGCGCGCGGCATGAATGGCAGCACCGGGTAGCGGTCGGCGGGAAGCGCCGCTCACGTCATCGACGGCGGCGAACCGTCGCGCGTAGATCGCGTTGGCTAGCCAACGCCGACGCAAGACCGAGACGACCTCGACATCGACCGAATCCGGAACGCTGAGCTCTGCGCCACGGAGCACGTGGCGAGCTAACCATTCCAACCCAGCTCGCCAGATCAGAACCCACGCGTGCAGGACAAACCCGATCCACCACGTCAGGTCCGTAGACGCCTGAGCCATGACGCCATTGCCCAACTTGCGGCTGACTACGGGGCTGGCCAGACAACACGTGAGCTTGCCACTCGCTATAACGTAGGCAAGACTGCGATCGCTCGCTTGCTTCGTCATCAGGGAGTACGCCTCGGCCATCAAGGTTTGGGCGAGGAGCAGGTGGCCACTGCCATTCGGCTCTACGGCTCCGGCCAATCAGTCGCTCAGGTGGCTACTGTTCTGGGCTTCCATCCGAGCTCGGTCTACGACACCTTGAAGCGTTCGGGCTTACAGCTGCGCGACCCGAATCGTACGAGCCGCCGGGGTTGATGACGTCCCAGGGGTCTTAGTTCAGGCCGACGAGATCTAACGTTCCACCATTGGCTGGGCTGCTAGGTGTCGTGTGTTGAGTCGGCCGGTAGTTTCGCCTAGTTCTTCGATGTAGTGGGCTGCCCAGCCAGCGATGCGGGCGGTGCCGAAGATGGCTGGGCCGAATGAGGCGTCCGCGTCGGTGGCGAGGGTGAGCAGCGCGAGGGCGAGGTCCATGTTAGGCGGTGGTAGGCGTTGTTGATTGACGTGGCGGAGAAGGGTGCTGAGCAAGGCGCGGCTGCCTGAGTCGAGTATCTCCTCAAGCTGGGGTTTGATCATGGCGAACCGTGGGTCGCCGTCGGGGTAGTAGCTCACGCCGAAACCGGGCAGGGAGTTACGCCAGCGTAGTTCGTCGTCGAGGGCGCGTTCTACGCCGACGTCGCGGGCGTAGCGAAGCAACCGTGTGGCGGCCTCACTGTCACCGCCGTAGAAGGGCCCGGCTAGGACGCCGAGCCCAGCCATGATTGCGCTGTAGAGGTCGGCGCGGGCGCTCGCGGCCAGTCGGACGGCAACGGTGGATGGGGTGAGGCCGTGATCGGCGAGTAGCACCAACATCGTGTTAACCACGCGCACGAGAGCGTCCTCGGGCCCTGTTTCGCAGAGGGCACGTGCGATCGAGCCAGCGATCGAGTCGGGTTGTGTCGACGTTGAGTCTGCGTTGAACGTCTGTGGCACGCCGGTCAGCAGCCGGCGGGCGGCGCTGAGGACGGCCTCCGGTCGGCGGTCGGAGCGGAACGGGTCCTGCGCCCCGGCAAGGACGGTGGCGCAACGAAGTTGGTCCAGCGGCCCCAATCCCGCAGGAACTTGAATTGGCTGCCCGCCCCAGTCACCGTCATCACTTTGCCAGAGCAGCTCAGCCACATTCTCGAATGGCTGATCCATTAGCGACCGAATCGGCTCGTCACGGTAGCGAATGTCGTGGCCGCTGATGCTTGTGACGGCAGAAGTCAACCCCGACACGCTGATAGACCCACCCGCCGGCTCCGCGATGGACGCCCTCGGGGTCGGCGCGCGCACGCGTTCGTTGGCGTCGCCGACACGTGACAACGTCCTTCTGCGGGAACGCTCAGCGAGTTGTTCTACATCCAGGGCGGCGAAGTAGCTTCGGCGTCCGCCACGCCGCTCCGGAGCGATGAGTCCGCGGCTGACGTACACGTAAAGCGTCGGCACCGTGATGCCGAGCTGGTCGGCGGCTTCTTCGCTGGTCAGGCTGGTTTCCACAAGCACAGCATACATTAACAACTTAACTATGCTGCCCGAATTTGCCATAGCTCAATATGTTGACACCACCGATGCTTGACGATTAACTCGTCGCAGTCCCTGTTTTGTCCATTCCTCAACCAAGTGAGGCGCTCGTGCGACTGGCCTTCTTCGATGATTTTCGGTTCGGCGTCGTACAGGGCGACATCGTCGTCGATGTGACCGACGCGCTAACTGACATCGCGAGCGGCGATCCTCAGTCCCTGATGCGCGCGGTGATCGAGTCCTGGGACACCTACACCGGCGTACTGGCCCGCGCAGCGGCGGCGAATTCGGGGGTGCCGCTCGCGTCAGTCCGATTCCGACCGCCGTTACCCGTTCCGCGCAACATCGACTGCATGGCCGTTAACTACATGGAGAACGGGACGCTGGCTGAACGGCCGCCGATCAACGCCTTCCACAAGTCGGCGAGTTCAGTGATCGGTGACGGCGACACGATGGTGCTGCCCGACGTACCAGCGACGATCTTTGAAGGCGAGGCTGAGTTGGCCGTCGTCATCGGGAAGCGCGCAGTCAATGTCGCGGCTAGCGACGCGATGTCCTACGTGTTCGGATACACGAACCTTATCGATGGCTCGGCCCGTGGGCTGCCGCCGGCACAAAACAGCTTCTTCCAGATGAAGTCCCGGGACACGTTCTGCCCGATCGGCCCCTACATCGTCACGGCCGACGAGATCGCCGATCCCCAAGACCTCACCGTTCGACTGTGGAACAACGGCGAGCTGATGCAGGACTTCACCACCGGCGACATGGCCCACTCCATCGCCCGCTCCATCGAGTTCCTGTCCGCCATTCACACTCTGGAGCCCGGCGACATCGTCGCCACTGGAACAAACCACCGTGGGCTCAACCCGTTCATGGACGCCGACCAGGTGGAACTTGAAGTCGAAGGACTTGGCCGGCTACACATCACCGTCTCCGACCCGCTACAGCGAACATGGAACCGCGAGACGCGCCGCCAGCGTCAGGAGGCGGGTACGCCAGGGCCGACGCCCCAAGTCAGCGGCAAATACGCCTCGGCCGACCAGTAGGGAATCGCGGGTCGGCTCAATCGATGATCACAGAGAGGACCAGCAATGCCAAAGGTAACCGGACTCGGCCACGTCGGAATCTACATCGCCGACCCCACAACGATGGTTGACTTCTATGCCAACTTCCTCGGCATGACTGTGACCGACCAGGACGACCGGATCACCTTCCTCAGCGCGCAGCCCGACATCGAGCACCACGAGTTCGCGCTGGTTCACGATCCCAGTCGCCACACAGACGCCCAGCAGATCTCGTTCACCGTCGCCACCCTCGCCGACCTGCGTGAGTTTCACCGGCAGATCATCGAGCGCGGTCTGCAAATCGATCGGGTAGTCACGCACGGCAACGCCTTCGGCTGCTACTTCCGCGACCTCGAAGGAAACCGGATCGAGGTTTACTGGCATACCGGTAAGGATTGGCCACAGCCGTACGCCGAACCGCTCGACCTGACACTGTCCGAGCAGGACTTGGTCGCGATGCTTGAGGGAATGCCGACATCACCCGCCGCGACGACCTGACGCGACCGTCGCCGGTCGGCGTCCGCACGAGCCAGAGAGAGAAGCTGTGACACGCGTTTCGGTTTCCACCACGTCACCCAGCGCGGTGCTGGGGCGCCAACCTCTCGTTGAGCTGGCCCGCAGCCTCACCGACGGGATTGCCTCACGAGCCTCAACGGTCGAGACGCAACGAAACGTCGCACGCGAGACGATCGACGAGTTGGTCGAGTCGGGCCTGACCCGGGCGCTGCAGTCGGCGCAATTCGGCGGACTCGAACGGGACCCCGCCGAGTTCTTCCAGAGTGTCATTGAGATCGGCCGGGCCTGCCCATCGACCGCGTGGGTCCTCGCCGTGCTCAGCGTGCACCCATTCGACTTCGCCCAATGGGAGGTCGAAGCGCAAGAAGAGCTGTACCGCGACAACCCCAAGACCCTCGTCGCGTCGTCATACTCACCCCAAGGTGTCGCCACCACTGTGCCCGGCGGCTACATCCTGCGGGGTCGCTGGCGCTCCTCCAGCGGAATCGACCACTGCAAGTGGGTCGTTGTGGGCGCACGCGTCGACGACCCGGAAAGCCCCCAGGTGAAGCACGTCTTGGTTCCGGTCAGGGACATCGAGATCCTCGACGACTGGTACGTGCTCGGACTCGCCGGAACCGGCAGCAAAAGCGTCGTCCTCCATGACGTCTTCGTGCCAGCCCACCGCACTATGGACCAGGACGTCATCACCGCTCGCACCGGGCCAGGCTTAGCCGTCAACACCAACCCAATCTTCACGCTGCCCCGCGGGCTCATCTACCTCGGCCCCGGCGCAGCCCCCGCGGTTGGCGCCGCCAAAGGCGCGATGAACGAATTCATCCAGCAGATACGCGATTACATCTCCAAACGCACCAACACAAACAAGGCCAACGACCCCTACGTTCACCTCCGCCTCGCCGAGGCCCACACCACGATCACCCGCGCGGAGCGCCAACTGGTCGAGACGTACCGCGAGATCACGCGAACCGCCCTCGGCGGCAACACGATCGCACCCCTAGACAACGACCGATACGCCGCCGCCATCAGCGAAACGGCCCACGAATGCATCACAGCAGTGCGTGGCCTGTTCGAAACACTCGGCGCGAGCGCCGTGTACGCCTCGAACCCCATCCAGCGCTACTACCGAGATCTCATCACCATGCGCCAACATGGCACCCAAGACCGCAACCAACACTTCGCCCGCCTCGGCCGAACAGATTTGACCGACGCCAGCTAAGGCCGCCGACGCACGAGTCCCTCGTCACGAAGCAGTCTGACACCGCGTCAAGGTTCTGGCCGTGACGCCATCGGCAGATAGCTTGTGGAGGTCGGACGGTCCCACGGGTGCCAGTCAGAGTTCTGGGTCGGACGCGTCGAAGCAGCCGACGTCGCGATGCGCTCTGCCCATAAACCGGGTCGACAACGAAGTAGAGCAACGAGGCCAAACGGCGGGGCACAGTGCCTGGCACATATCAGCTGGTCGGCATTTCTCAAGTGGTGGGCGCTACTGGGATCGAACCAGTGACCGCTCGGGTGTAAGCCGAGTGCTCTCCCGCTGAGCTAAGCGCCCGAAGAACCGGGTCAGGGTATCCGAACCGCTGGCCTCGGCGCCGAATTGGCCGCCCCAAAGAGGCGGGCTCAGCTGCCGACGAGCGCTTCGATGGCGCTGAGCCAGAGTTGGGAATCGCGTCCCTCGCCCGGTCCGTTCATCTCGGCGAACTGGACGATGCCGTGCGGATCGATAAGGAACGTCCCGCGGTTGGCGAAGCCGGCGTCCTCGTTGAACACGCCGTAGGACGAGGCGACCGCGCCGTGCGGCCAGAAGTCGGCCAGCAGCGGGAAGTCATAACCCTCTTGCTGGGCGAACACCTTGTGGGTGTAGTTCGAGTCGACGCTGATCGCCAGCACTTGGACGCGATCGTTCTGGTATTGGGCCAGATGGTCGCGGACACTGCACAACTCACCGGTGCAGGTCGCCGTGAACGCCAACGGGAAGAAGACGACGAGCACCGCCTGGGCGCCCCGAAACGACGAGAGGGTGACCTCTTCGCGATTCTGGTCGCGCAGGGTGAAGTCCGGCGCGTGCGAACCGACGTCGACAAGCATGGAGTGACAGCTCCTAGATGGGGGCAAAGGTGGCGCATAGGGCAGAGCAGGGTGGAACGAATGAACCTAGCGCTTGTCCAACCGTGACTTCCGGGCGACCAGACGAGCTGCGCCCCAGGCCGAGGTCGGGCTGGGCGTCGCCAGCGAGGTCTGCGATAGGCCGGCGGTCGGCGCGGCCTCGGCGATGTCGGATGGCTCGACGTAACCGGCGCGCCCGCGCTTGGGGCTCAGCAGCCAGATGAATCCGTTGTCGGCCAGCGGTGCTATTGCATCGACGAGGACGTCGACCAGATCACCGTCGTCCTCGCGGTACCAGAGCAGGACCACATCGACGACCTCGTCGGAGTCTTCGTCGACCATCTCCTCGCCGGTGCGATCTTCGATTGCCGTCCGCAGGTCCTCGTCGACGTCGTCGTCGTATCCGATTTCCTGGACGACCATGCCCGGTGTGAAACCCATCCGCTCAGCGATGCCTGCTGGACCTACCGGGCCGGGACTGGTTTCTGCCCCACCAGCTGGGGGGGACGCGGTCACGCAGGGGCCTCCTGGGCAATGATCGGGCCGCGGTCTGTCCGCGGGCCATGCGTGTCGGTGGTGGGTGTCGTACTAATGGTTTCAGCACGTTACTACAGCAGCGGCTTCCGCGACGTAACACGCCTCTCAACGCCCGCGGTCGCATCAATTCACCAGACAGGAGGACACTAGAGGAGTGACCGAAGACAGGTTCAGCATCATCACTGACGGGTTGCCCAGCCAGCTGC
Source organism: uncultured Actinomycetes bacterium (assembly GCA_963730855.1). Classification (GTDB taxonomy): domain Bacteria; phylum Actinomycetota; class Actinomycetes; order Mycobacteriales; family Jatrophihabitantaceae; genus CAVSTK01. Next base: position 91,220 of record CAVSTK010000002.1, on the reverse strand, counting down.
CGGACGTCGATCCGGACGAGACGCGCGAATGGATCGAATCCTTCGATGCGGCCGTGGACGCCGGCGGACGACAACGAGCCCGGTTCCTCATGCTCAAACTGCTGGAGAGAGCTCGCGAGCGTCAGGTCGGGGTGCCGGCCCTGCGCAGCACCGACTACATCAACACGATTCCGCCCGAGCGCGAGCCCTGGTTCCCGGGCGATGAGGACATCGAGCGCCGGATTCGCGCCTACATCCGCTGGAACGCCGCCATCATGGTGTCGCGCGCCAATAAAACGGTTGGCGTCGGCGGCCATATCGCCACCTACGCCAGCGCGGCGTCGCTGTACGAGATCGGCTTCAACCACTTCTTCCGGGGCAAGGACGTAGCCTCGGGCATGGGTGACCAGGTCTACTTCCAGGGTCACGCCGCGCCGGGTATCTACGCCCGCGCGTTCCTCGAGGGACGGCTCTCCGAGCAGCAGCTCGACGGATTCCGCCAGGAGCAGTCGAAGGCGCCGTTCGGCCTGTCCTCCTACCCGCACCCGCGGTTGATGCCCGAGTTCTGGGAGTTCCCGACCGTATCGATGGGTCTGGGTCCGATCGGCGCGATCTACCAGGCCCGTTTCAACCGCTACCTCGAGGCGCGGGGCTTGGCCGACACGTCCAACTCCCACGTCTGGGCCTTCCTCGGTGACGGCGAGATGGACGAGGTCGAGTCGCTCGGCGCGATCGGTGTAGCGGCCCGCGAAGAGCTGGACAACCTGACCTTCGTCATCAACTGCAACCTGCAACGTCTGGACGGACCCGTCCGCGGCAACGGCAAGATCATCCAAGAGCTCGAGTCCTACTTCCGCGGGGCCGGCTGGAACGTCATCAAGGTCATTTGGGGTCGCGACTGGGACCCGCTGCTGGCCCGCGACAACGACGGCGTGCTGCTCAACCAGATGAACACGACGCCAGACGGTCAGTACCAGACCTATTCGGTCGAGAGCGGCGCCTACATTCGCGAACACTTCTTCGGCGGGGACCCCCGGCTACGCAAGATGGTCGAGGATCTCACCGACGATGACCTGCGGCGCCTGCCGCGCGGTGGCCATGACTACCGCAAGGTCTATGCCGCGTTCGAGGCGGCCCGCGAGCACACCGGTCAGCCGACCGTCATCCTCGCCAAGACCATCAAGGGCTGGACGCTCGAGAGCTTCGAGGGTCGCAACGCCACGCATCAGATGAAGAAACTCAGCCACAACGACTTGAAGGCCTTCCGCGATCGGTTGTACCTGCCGATCAGCGATGCCGCGCTCGACGCCGACCTGCCGCCGTACTACCACCCGGGCGAGAAGTCGGACGAGATCCAGTACATGAAGGAGCGGCGCGCGGCCCTCGGCGGCTACCTGCCCAAGCGGGTCGTCCGCAGCAAGCCACTGCAGTTGCCGGGCGACAACGCCTACAACGAGCTGCGGTCGGGGTCCGGCAAGCACCAGCTCGCGACCACCCAGGCGATCGTGCGGCTGTTCAAGGACCTGATGAAGGACCCGCAGATCGGCAAGCTCTTCGTGCCGATCATCCCGGACGAGGCCCGCACCTTCGGCCTCGACGCGATCTTCCCGACCGCGAAGATCTACTCCCCCCACGGCCAGGAGTACGAGGCCGTCGACCGCGAACTGCTGCTGTCGTACAAGGAGTCGAAGACCGGCCAGATCCTGCACGAGGGCATCAGCGAGGCCGGCTCGATGGCATCGCTGATCGCTGCGTCGACGTCGTACTCGACCCACGGCCAGCCGATGATCCCGTTCTACATCTTCTATTCGATGTTCGGCTTCCAGCGCACCGGCGACCAGTTCTGGCAGCTGGCCGACCAGCTCGGTCGCGGCTTCGTCTTCGGCGCGACCGCGGGACGCACGACGCTCACCGGCGAGGGTCTTCAGCACGCGGACGGGCACTCGTTGCTGCTCGCCTCGACCAACCCGGCCGTGATCGCCTACGACCCGGCATTCGCGTTCGAGATCAGCCACATCGTCAAGGACGGGTTGCGGCGGATGTACGGCCCCGGCGCCTATTCGGCCGAGTCCGAGAACTTCTTCTACTACCTGACCCTCTACAACGAGCCGATCACCCAGCCGGCCGAGCCCGAGAACCTCGACGTCGAGGGACTGCTACGCGGTATGTACTGCTACAGCCCGGCCCTCGGTCTGGACGGGCGCCCGCGGGCGCGAGTGCTCGCCTCCGGTGTTGCAATGCCGTGGGCGCTCGAGGCACAGCAGCTGCTCGGTGACGAGTGGAACGTCGACGTCGACGTCTGGTCGGTCACCAGCTGGAACGAGCTGCGTCGTGACGCGATCGAGTGCGAAGAGGCCAACCTGCTCGACCCGTCCGACCCGCCGGCGACCCCGTACGTGACCCGCAAGCTGGCGGACGGATCGGGGCCGGTCGTCGCGGTGTCGGACTACATGCGCGGCGTACCCGACCAGATCTCGCGCTGGGTGCCGGCCGACTACACCTCGCTCGGTGCCGATGGGTTCGGTTTCGCCGACACCCGGGGCGCCGCCCGTCGCTTCTTCCACATCGACGCCCAGTCGATCGTGGTCGCGGTGCTCGAGCAACTCGCGAAGACGGGCGCGGTCAAGGCCGAGGCTCCGCGCGAGGCGATCGACCGTTACCGGCTGCTCGACGTCCGGGCCGCCGGCGCCGGCAACACCGACGGCTCAGCCTGACGATCGCGGCGTCCGGACGCAGTCGTCAGGACGGGCGGACGTCGTGGTCGGCGGTCCAGGCCAGTAGCTGTTCGGCGGTCCAGGTGTTGATGACGGACTCGGTCGGCGTTGCGCACAGGGCCGCGCGCTCACATCCGTAGGTCTGCCAGTCGAGCTGTCCGGGCGCGTGGGCGTCGGTGTCGATCGACACCAGGCAGCCGGCCTCGATCGCCAGCCGCAGTAACCGCTTGGGCGGGTCCTGGCGCTCGGGCCGTGAGTTGATCTCGACCGCGACGCCGAACGCCTCGCAGGCCGCGAACACCACCTGGGCATCGAACTCGGACGGTGGCCGGTGCCGATTGCCGGTCACCATCCGGCCGGTGCAATGGCCGAGTACGTCGGTGTGCGGATTGGCGATCGCGGCGACCATCCGTGGCGTCATCTCATCCGCCGGCATCCGTAGCTTGCTGTGGACGCTGGCCACGACCAGGTCCAACCGGGCCAGCAGCTCATCGGTCTGATCGAGCTCGCCGCCGTCCAGGATGTCGACCTCGATACCGGTCAGTATCCGGAACGGGGCCAGCTCGACGTTCAGCTCGGCGACCACATCGAGCTGCTCGTGCAGCCGTTCGGGGCTGAGTCCGTTCGCAACCGTGAGCCGCGGCGAGTGGTCGGTCAGCACCAGGTATTCATGTCCGAGGTCGCGGGCGGCGAGCGCCATCTCGCGAATCGGTGACCCACCGTCGGACCAGTCCGAGTGCGAGTGGCAGTCCCCGCGCAGGGCCGCCCGCAAGGCCGCCGCGGCCGTACTGACGAGTCGCTCGCCATTCGCTTCGGTCTCGCCGGCCTCGGCGCCTGTGTTTGCGTCGGCTGTCCACGGCAGCGCTTCGAGCCGGCGCAGGTAGACCGGTTCCTCACCGTCGAGGGACTCGACCACGCAGCGGGCAGTAACCTCGCCGATCCCCTTGCGTTTGCGCAACGTGGACGCAGCCGACTCAGCCGCCACCACATCGGGTCCGAGTTCGACCAGGACGGCGGCGGCATTGCGGAACGCACGGACCCGGTAGGACGGCTCGTTCGCCCGTTCGAGCAGGAAAGCGATGCGCTGCAGATCGGCTACCGGATCACGCGGCGTTGGACGGTCGACCACCCTCAAAGGCTAACCGCCGGCGCGAAGTGGCAGGCTCATACGTTGTGAGAACCCGGTTGCCCGAGCGCACGATCAAGCAGATCGAGCAGTCGACCGGACGGCTGGCCACGCTGAGCGTGGCCCGCATGGACGCCGAGCTGGGCTGGTTCCGCGCACTGCCGGCCGATCAACGGTCCTGGGTCATGCTGGTCGCCCAGACCGGCATCGCATCGCTGGTCGAGTGGCTGCGCTCGCCGAATGAGGTGATGCGGCTGACCGGTGAGGTCTTTCGTTCCGCCCCCCGCGAGCTGGCCCGGCTGGTCACCCTCGCCCAGACCGTCGAGCTGGTGCAGCTGACGATCGCGGTCGCCGAGGAGCAGCTGCCAATGCTGGCCGATGAGGACGACCGCGGCCTGCTGCGCGAAGAGATGCTGCTGTTCAGTCGCGAGATCGCCTTCGCGTCGGCCCGGGTCTATGCCAGCGTCGCCGAGATCCGTGGGGCCTGGGATGCCCGGCTCGAGGCGCTGGTGATCGAGGGGCTGGTCCGCGGCTCGTCCATCATCGACGAACCGGTCTCGCAGCTGGCTGCCCTCGGCTGGCGATCGATGGGCCCGATTACCGCCGTCGTCGGTGCGATGCCCGACCGCAGCAGCCAGGCCGTCCTCGCCGAGCTGCACCGCACCGCCCGGCGGGCCGGATTCGACGCGATGGCCGCCGTGCACGGATCTCGCCTCGTGGTCGTCCTCGGCGGCGTCGGTGACCCGGTGCACGCCGCCACCACGCTGCTGAGCAACTTCGGCGACGGGCCGGTGGTGGCCGGCCCGCTCGCGGCCGATGTCGCCGCCGCCAGCGCAGTGACCCAGGCCGCCCTGTCGGGGCTGCGGGCGGTGCCGAGTTGGCCGGGCGCGCCGCGACCGGTGGGCGCCGACGCGTTGCTGCCCGAGCGCGCCCTGGCCGGCGACATTGCCGCCCGCGACGGCCTGGTCAACGACGTGTACCAACCCTTGGTCGACAGCGGCGATGTGTTGCTCACGACGCTGACCGCCTTCTTCGCCAGCGGCGGGTCGCTCGAGGCGACGGCCCGCGGGTTGTTCGTGCACGCCAACACGGTGCGTTACCGGCTGCGGCGGGTCGCGGACGTCACCGGCCAGAGTCCGACCGACTATCGCGGCGCATTTACGCTGCAGGTCGCCCTAGTCCTGGGGCGTTTGGACACGACCGCCTGATTAGTCCAAACCCTCTGATACCACAGCGCATTTGATGCCCGTTCATCTAGTTACAATTAGAGGATTCCTACAAGGTCGCACTCAGAACGCTGTGCGCGTCGTCCTCGCCGATCGGGGTCGCGAGAGGGCATGGTCATAGGGTGCTTGCAGTCCTCGCGCCCGGTCAGGGTGCCCAGTCCCCCGGCATGTTCAGTCCATGGCTCGATCTGCCGGGCGTGGCGGCCGCGATCGCTGAGTTCAGTGAGATCGCCGGGATGGACCTGCTGCGCCTCGGCACCACCGCCGATGCCGACGAGATCAAGGACACCGCCGTCACCCAGCCGCTGATCGTGGCGCTGGGTGCCATCGTGGCCAGCCAGCTGGAGTTCGCACCGAGCACGATCGTCGCCGGGCACAGCGTCGGCGAGCTGACCGCAGCCGCGATCGCCGGCGTACTCAGCGACCGGGACGCGGTCGGCCTGGCGGCGCGCCGGGGGGCCGAGATGGCCGCCGCCTGCGCCCTGACGCCGACGTCGATGACCGCGGTGCTGGGCGGCGACCCCGACGAGGTGGTGTCGGCCATCGAGGCCGCCGGCCTGACCGCCGCCAATCGCAACGGCGCCGGCCAGATCGTCGCCGCCGGCAGCCTGGACGGGCTGGCCGAGCTGGTCGCGAACCCGCCCGCGGGGGCCCGGCTGCGACCGCTTGCGGTGGCCGGCGCGTTCCACACCGCCTACATGGCGCCGGCTCAGGCCGCGCTCGCGGACGCTGTCGCCGGGTTGACCGTGCACGATCCGCTGCTCATGCTGCTGTCCAACTCCGACGGCACGTCCGTCGCGTCCGGTCTCGACATGATCGAACGCATCGTCGGCCAGGTGACCCGTCCCGTCCGCTGGGATCTGTGCCAGGCAACGATGGCCGACCTTGCCATCACGGCGGCGATCGAGCTCGCCCCGGCCGGCGCATTGATCGGGATGGCCAAGCGCGAAATACCCGGCATCGAGCTGCTCGCGATCAAATCGCCCGAGGACCTGGACGCGGCCCGCTCGATGATCGACAACCGGCCCGAGCACGAATCGGGCGAGCATACGCTCGAGTTCCGGATCGTCGTGACGCCGGCCAAAGGCGTCTTCACCCGTGGTGAGGGACTGGTCGAGGGACAACCGGTGGGACGGGGTGCGCGTTTGGGCACCGTTCGGACCAACCGGGACGAGTACGCGATAGTGGCACCGAACGCCGGCATTCTGACCGAGTGGCTACGCAGTGATGGCGACATCGTTGCGGCCGGCTTGCCAGTCGTCCGCCTGCACGACGGACACGACGGATCGGAGCTGTAATCATGACCGTCCTCACCGCCGGGACAACCCAGCCGGGCACGCGCATTCTGGGCGTCGGCCACTTCCGTCCCGCCAACGTGGTGACCAACGACGACCTCGTCGCGCGTGGCGTCGACACCAACGATGAATGGATTCGCAGCCGCGTCGGAATCGCCGAGCGGCACTTCGCCGCTGAAGGTGAGACCGTCGTCGATCTGGCCGAGGCGGCCGGTGCCATGGCGCTGAAGGCCAGTGGCGTATCGCGCGACGACATCGACCTCGTCCTGGTCGCCACCTGCACGATGCCGACCCCGGTACCGGCCGCGGCCCCGCAGCTCGCGCACCGGCTCGGCATCCACTCCCCCGGCGCCTTCGACGTCAACTCCGGCTGCGCCGGCTTCATGTACGCGCTCAGCACGGCGTCGGCAGCGGTGCAGGCCGGCAACGCCAAGAACGTCCTGGTGGTCGCCGCCGAGCGGTTCTCGGGCTGGATCGACTTCAACGACCGGACCACGTGCATCATCCTCGGCGACGGTGCCGGTGCGGCCGTCGTCGGCCCGAGTGCCGACGTCGGACTCGGTCCGGTCGTCTGGGGCAGCGACGGTTCGCTGTCGGACGCGATCGCGATCGATGAGTCGACCGGGTTCTTCCGCCAGGAGGGCCAGGCCGTTTACCGGTGGGCCACCTCGAACATGGCGCCGGTTGCGCTCGAGGCCTGCCGACGGGCCGGAGTCAAGCCCGAGGATCTGGCCGCCTTCGTTCCGCACCAGGCCAACCTGCGCATCATCGACGCGATCGCCAAGCGCCTCGGCGCCACCAACGCGATCGTCGCGCATGACATCGTCACGTCCGGCAATACCTCCGCCGCCACGATTCCACTGGCCCTGTCGCGGATGGTGGAGGCCGGCGAGATTCCGTCCGGTTCACCCGTTCTACTGCTCGGCTTCGGCGCCGGCCTGACCTACGCCGGCCAGGTCGTGCTCGCCCCTTAGAGTTCTCAAGTTGTCTAGCGGTCCGTCCACTCGGATTGAACCGAAACGATCAGCACAATCGAATGAAGAGAGAGGAATCAGCCAGTGGCTGCCACAGTCGAAGAGATCCGCGCGGGTCTTGCCGAGATTCTGAACGAGGTTGCCGATGTCGACGCGAGCGACGTCAGCGACGACAAGTCGTTCACCGACGACCTGGACGTCGACTCGCTGTCGATGGTCGAGGTGGCCATGGCGGCCGAGGACAAGTTCGGCGTGAAGATTCCAGACGAAGAACTGCCGAAGCTCAAGACGGTCGGCGACGCAGTCAACTACATCCTCAGCAACGGCTGACACCACATCACATTCAGGGGTCATCATCATGAGTAGCCCAGCGATCGCGCGCGACGAGGTTGTTGTCACCGGTCTCGGTGCGACCACTCCGCTCGGTGGCGACGTCGCCAGCTTCTGGGACGGGCTGCTTGCCGGTCGATCCGGCGTTGGCCCGCTGACGCAGGAGTGGGCGCCGTCGATCTCGGTGCGGATCGCGGCGCAGATGGCCGTCGATCCGGCCGAGATCCTGCCCCGGGTATTCGCCCGCCGGCTCGACCGCAGCCAGCAGGCGGCCATCATCGCCGCCCGCGAGGCGTGGGCCGATGCCGGCTTCGGGGGCCGAAGTGACGAGGTTGGGCTCGAACCCGAGCGGGTCGCGGTCGTCATGGGCACCGGCATCGGCGGCGTGACGAGCCTGATCTATCAGCACGATGTGCTGCTCGACAAGGGCGCCAATCGCGTTTCGCCGCTGCTCATCCCGATGAACATGCCCAACGGACCGGCGGCCTATGTCGGTCTCGAGATCGGGGCCCGGGCGGGCATACACACTCCGGTGAGTGCGTGCGCTTCGGGCGCCGAGGCGATCGCGTACGGCCTGGACCTGATTCACCTCGACCGAGCCGATGTCGTGCTCGTCGGCGGTACCGAGGCATGCATCCACCCGTTGACGATTTCGGGCTTCGCGAACATGCGGGCCATGAGTACCCGCAACGACGAGCCTTCACTGGCCTCGCGCCCGTTCGACAAGCAGCGTGACGGGTTCGTGCTCGGTGAGGGCGCCGGCGCCCTGGTCATCGAGCGACGCTCGTTCGCCGAGGCCCGCGGCCGCGTCCCGCACGCGGTCCTCGCCGGGGCCGGCGTCACGGCCGACTCCTACGACATCGTCGCGCCGGATCCCGACGGTAACGGCCAGCGGCGCGCGGCCAAGCTCGCGGTCACCCGGGCCGGGCTCAGTTACGACGACGTCGTCCACGTGAACGCTCATGCCACCTCGACTCCCGCCGGCGACGGCGCCGAGGCGAAATGGATCGCTGGTCTATTCGGCGAGGACACCGTCGTCACCGCCAACAAGTCGATGACCGGGCACCTGCTCGGCGCCGCCGGTGCGATCGAGGCCATCGCCACGATCCTCACCGTCAAGAACGACATCGTGCCGCCGACGATCAACCTGCAGGACATCGACGACGAGGTTACGGTCGACGTGCCGCGTGAGGCCCGCAAGATGGTTGTCGACGCCGCCCTGAACGACTCATTCGGCTTCGGCGGCCACAACGTCGCGCTGCTGTTCACCAAAGCCTGAGGAAGTACTGAATGACGAGCACCGCTACCGCTGAGGTCGAAGCCGGCCCGGATCCCCGCGACCCGGAGCTACGGCTGCGCAACCTGCTCGACGTCGACAGTCTGGTCGCCCTTGCGCCGCGCGACGACAGCGGCGTGTTCGCGGTCCGCGGCCGGATCGAGGGCAACCCGGTGACCGCCTTCGCGACCGACGCCACGAAGATGGGCGGCGCGATGGGTTCGGCCGGTTGCGAGCTGATTGTCGAGGCGATCGACACAGCGCTGGATGAAGGCATTCCGGTAATCGGCCTCTGGCATTCCGGGGGCGCCCGGCTGGCTGAGGGGGTGCTCGCCCTGCACGCGGTGGGCCGCGTCTTCAACTCGATGATCCAGGCGTCGGGCAAGATTCCGCAGATCTCGGTCGTCCTCGGTCCCGCGGCCGGTGGCGCGGCCTATGGCCCGGCCCTCACCGACGTGGTGATCATGTCGACCGGTGGCCGCGTCTTCGTCACCGGTCCCGAGGTCGTCCGCTCGGTCACCGGCGAGAACGTCGACATGGAGGCACTCGGCGGCGCCGACACCCACGGCCGGCGCAGCGGCGTCGTCCACATCACCACCGACACCGAAGCCGAAGCCCTCGAGTCGGCTCGCGCGGTCACCACCCTGCTGGCCGCGCAAGGAAACTTCGATCTGAGCAAGATCGGTCCGGATCAGAACCTGGCCGCGCTGCTGCCCGAGAATCCGAAGCGGGCCTACGACGTGCACCCGATCGTCACCGGGCTGCTCGACGGCAACGAATTCCTCGAGCTACACGCCCGCTGGGCGCCCAACGTGGTCACCGGGTTCGGTCGGCTGACCGGACGGACGGTCGGCATCGTCGCGAACAACCCGCTGCGCCTGGGCGGCTGTCTGGACTCACCGAGTGCCGAGAAGGCGGCGCGGTTCGTCCGGATCTGTGACGCGTTCGGCGTGCCACTGGTGGTCGTGGTCGACGTACCCGGGTACCTGCCCGGCGTCGGTCAGGAATGGGACGGCATCGTGCGCCGCGGCGCGAAGTTGCTGCACGCGTTCGCCGAAGCCGTCGTGCCCCGGGTCAGCCTGATCACCCGGAAGTCCTTCGGCGGTGCCTACATCGGCATGAACGCCCGCTCGCTCGGGGCCACGAAGGTATACGCGTGGCCCGGCGCCGAAGTCGCAGTCATGGGGGCGAGTGCCGCGGTCGGCATCCTGCACCGAAAGAAGTTGGCCGCGGCACCTCCCGGCGAGCGCGAACGGCTGCACGCCCAGCTGGCCGAGGAACACGCCCGTCTGGCCGGCAGCCTCGAGCGAGCGGTCGAACTCGGAGTGGTGGACGAGGTCATCGACCCCGCCACCACGCGAGCCACCATCGTCGAGGCGCTGGCCGCCGCACCGGCCCGACGGGGCCGGCACGGCAACATTCCGCTGTAGTCAGACCGGACGGCTGCGCTGGCGCAGCAAGCGGGCAACGCCGTGTCGTGGCTCGTGCGGAGCCTCGCAGCGACGCCGAAGGCGAGCGAGGAGCGGAGCTGAATGAATCAGACGACTTGGTGCAAGAGGGCGATCGGGGTGCCGTCACCGGCCAGTCGGTACGGCTCCAGCTCGGCATCCCACGCGGTGCCGAGCAGTTCGCGCAGACCGTGGGTGTAGTCATCGATCGTCTTGGCCCGCTTAAGTAGCGCGCGGATTCGCTCCTCGCCCACGACGATGTCGCCGTTGGCCGCGATCATGCTGCGGTGGAATCCCCGACCGGGCACGTGCGCCAGCCGCTCGCCGTCAGTGGTCGACGTCGGTTCCTCGGTCACCTCGAACACCAGCATCGGCCATGACCGCAACGCGCCCGCGATGCGAGCCGCGGTGCCGATGGGTGCGTTCCAGGTCAGCTCGGCGCGCAGGTGTGACGGCGCGGCCGGCTGGGTCGTCCACGTGAGCTTGACCGGCTCCCCGAGAACGCCGGCGATGGCCCACTCGACATGAGGTCCGAGCGCGGCTGGGCTGCAATGAACGAACACGACACCACGAGTATTAGTGGCCCCGCGAACACTCCGGGCACTGCTCATAACGCACCTCCACCGGCGACGGATTCGCCTTCCCCGACGGTCCGTTGCAAATTTGGCGTGATGCTCGAGTTCTATTGTTACCGATGGTGCCGCTGATGCGCTAGTCGCTTCGGCGTGTCAGAACACAACCACTGAGCGCAAGACGTCCCCGCGGCCCATTGCCGCGAAGGCCTCTTCCACATCGTCTAGGCCGATGGTCTCGCTGACGAACTGCTCCAGCGGCAAGCGGCCCTGCAGATGCAAGTCGATAAGCATCGGAAAATCGCGGGACGGCAGGCAGTCGCCGTACCACGAAGACTTCAACGAACCGCCGCGGCCGAAGACGTCGATCAACGGCAGATCGATGCGCATCTGCGGCGTCGGCACGCCGACCAGAACCACCGTCCCGGCCAGATCGCGAGCGTAGAACGCCTGCTCGTAGGTCTCAGGCCGTCCCACCGCCTCGACCACGACATCGGCACCGAAGCCACCGGTCAACGCGCGGATCGCTTCCACCGGATCGGTGTGCGCCGAGTTGATCACGTCGGTCGCGCCGAGGGCCTGCGCGCGCTTCAATTTTCGGTCGTCGACGTCGACGGCAATGATCCGGCTGGCGCCGGCCAGGCGGGCACCGGCGATCGCGGCGCAGCCGACTCCCCCACAGCCGATGACGGCGAAGGTGTCACCGCGGCCCACCCCGCCGGTATTGATTGCTGCTCCGATCCCGGCCATGACCCCGCAGCCGAGCAGACCGGCGACCGCTGGCGAGACGGCCGGGTCGACCTTGGTGCATTGGCCGGCGTGCACCAGGGTCTTTTCGGCGAAGGCCCCGATGCCGAGCGCCGGCGACAAGACGGTGCCGTCAGCCATTGTCATCTTTTGAGTCGCATTGTGGGTGGCGAAGCAGTACTGCGGACGGCCGCGCCGGCAGGCTCGGCAGTTTCCGCAGACCGCTCGCCAGTTGAGGATGACGAAGTCCCCGACCGCGAGGTCGGTGACGCCCGTCCCGATCGCCTCGACGATCCCCGACGCCTCGTGACCCAGGAGGAACGGGAAGTCGTCGTTGATGCCGCCCTCGCGGTAATGCAGATCGGTATGGCACACCCCGCAGGCCTGCACCTTCACCAGCGCCTCGCCCGGGCCCGGATCGGGAACCAACACGGTGGTCACCCGGACCGGCTCGCCCCTGCCCAGGGCGACAACGCCACGCACTTCGTTGCTCATGACGCAAGGATAGGGTCAAGGGATGGAGCTCCTAGTCGTGGACAACACGGCAGCGCACCGATTTGAGCTGCGCGCCGACGACGAACTCGCCGCGTCCATCCACTACCGCGAGGACGATCCCAAGGTGTACTCGCTGTTGCACACCGAGACCGTGCCCAAGTTCGCCGGCCAGGGCATGGCCAGCGCGCTCGTTTTCCAGATCTTCGAGCGCTTACGCGCGGACGGAGGCCAGGTGCTGCCGTATTGCCCGTTCGTCAACTCCTACATCCGCAAACACCCGGACACCGCGTCCCTCGTGCCCAGCGATGAACGCAATCGATTCGGAGTCGCCGTATGACGACCATCGACGACGCCTACCTGAGCGCGTTGAGTTCACGGCTCTTGATCGAGCTCGAGCCGGTGGTCGAGACGAACCTCAACCGACATCTGTCGGCCACCCGCGACTGGAATCCGCACGACTATGTGCCGTGGAGCCGCGGTCGGGACTTCGCATTCCTCGGCGGCGCGGAGTGGTCCCCGGAGCAGTCGACGCTCGACCCGGTGGCCCAGACCGCGATGATCGTCAATCTGATGACCGAGGACAACCTCCCCTCCTACCACCGTGAGATCGCCACCCGGTTCAGCCGCGACGGCGCCTGGGGACACTGGGTCGGGCGCTGGACGGCCGAGGAGGGGCGGCACGCGATCGCGATCCGTGACTATCTCGTCGTGACCCGGGGTGTCGATCCGGTGGCGCTGGAGCAATCCCGCATGGAGCACATGCAGGCGGGCTACGACTCCGGCGACAAGACGACCCTGCAGGCGCTTGCCTATGTCTCGTTCCAGGAGCTGGCGACCCGGGTCTCGCACCGTAATACCGGCCGCCTCAGCGGTGACCCCCTCGTAGAACAGATGCTGGCCCGGATCAGTACCGACGAGAACCTGCACATGGTCTTCTATCGCAACCTGATGGCGGCCGCCTTCGATATCGCGCCCGATGACTCGATGTGCGCGGTCCGCGACGAGGTCGTGAACTTCACCATGCCCGGCGCCGGGATGACCAACTGGGCCCGCAACTCAGTGACCATGGCCAAAGCGGGGATCTATGACCTGTCGCTGCACTACAACGACGTCGTCCTGCCGGTGCTGCGGTTCTGGCGGGTTTTCGAGCGCAATGATCTGGGTCAGCGCGGCGAGCAGGCCCGGACCGAGCTGAATACTTTCCTCGCGGACCTCGAGAAACGGGCTGAGCGCTTCGTGGCTAAGCGCGACGAAGCCCGCGCTCGTATCTCGGGTAAGTCGGCCTAAACTGGCTAAATCCGACCAGGACCGGAGCACGACGACACGCGCAACACGCGACACACCGTGCGCTTCCTTGACACTGTGTAGTCGTTCCGGAACTCTACGTACAGCCCCGGACGGCCCCCCGTACGTCCGGGGTCATTACTATTTCCCCGGGTGTCTCGACCTAATGTCGAGCGTGATACTCCATAACCTTCAGCTAGACAGTGACGCTGAATGATGGCGTCTCACCCTGAGCCCTCGCTTCACCTCGGCGATGCGAAGCGAGCAAAACCGCACGCAACGAATCCCAGCCCCCGCGGTTGTGCGGAGACTCGAAGCGATGCGAAGCGAGCGAGGCTCGGAGCGAACCGGACGCAACGAAACCCAGCCCCCACGGTTGTGCGGAGACTCGAGCGATGCGAAGCGAGCGAGGCTCGGAGCGAACCGGACGCAACGAATCCCAGCCCCCGCGGTTGTGCGGAGACTCGAAGCGATGCGAAGCGAGCGAGGCTCGGAGCTAAATGATCAGTAGCCGGCGAATGCGAGGCCTTGCTGGAGCAGGACGCCCTGGCCGCCGGACATCTCGGCCAGCAGGCTCTCTTCACGGGCTTCGGCCGGCGTGAACCAGGTCAGTTCGAGCGCATCCTGCTGCGGCATGCAATCCCCTTCGACCGGTACGACATAGGCGAGCGAGACCGCATGTTGACGTGGGTCATGAAACGGCGTGACGCCGGGCGTCGGGAAGTATTCAGCGATCGTGAACGGCTGCGGCGAGATCGGTACCCGCGGCAGCGCGAGCGGTCCGAGGTCCTTCTCCAGATGGCGCAGCAGCGCGTCGCGGACCCGCTCCATGTAGAGCACCCGCCCCGAGATCAGCGCCCGGGCGATGGTCCCCTGACCGGTGGCACGCAACAACAGGCCCACGGACGTGATCTGGCCGTGCACGTCCACCCGAACCGGAATCGCGTCGACGTAGAGGATCGGGAGTCGCTCCCGGGCCGCATCCAGCTCCTCAGGCGTCAACCAGCTGCTGCCCGAGGCCTGCGAAGTCGTCTGCGTCATGTGTCCTTTTTAGCGCACCGGCCCGGTGGAATCGGCCACTCTGCGCAAATGGTTGTGGTTGCGGCGCCTATTTCGGCCGGTCAGACGCTGCGGATCGGACCCCGTCGCCCCTGCAACGAGCCGCCCGACGCTCCGGACCGAACCGCGATGATCTCGGCCGTGATCGCGGTCGCGATCTCAGCCGGCGTGAAGGCACCGATATCGAGCCCGGCCGGACCGTGGATGCGGCTCACGGCCGCATCGTCGACCCCATGCTCGGTGAGCCAGGTTGCACGGGCCGCCTGAGTGCGGGCCGAGCCGAGTCCGCCGACGTAGCCGGCCTCGCCCGCCAGCGCGGCCAGCAGGGCTGGTCCGGCCACTGCCTGGTCGTGACTGAGGACCACCACCGCGTCGGCCTGGTTAAGTCCAGTGACGGCAGCGGTCGCGGTGTCGGCCTGGTCGACGATCGTGGTCTGCCACCCGAGCAGACCGGCCGCCGCCGCCAACGCCGCAGCGATACCTCCACCACCGACGACGATCAGCGATGGCACCGGCCAGAACGAGGTGACCGCGGCCGTGGCCGAGGTGGCCGAGGCCGGTGGAGCGCTGGCCGCGCGTTCGAGCAGCGCCGTTTCAGTGACACCGCGGACGTAGAGGCGACGCACGCCCGGTCCGTACCGATCCTCGCCGGCATCGATCGTCGCGCCGGTGAACACCTCGCTCGCACCGACCGTCCCGTCCGATGCGAGGGCAGTCACCAAGCAGGCCGGCGATCCGGTCGCGAGTGCCGCCCAACCGGCGGCGTCGATATCGGTGGCCGGTTGGATCAGCAGTCGCGCGAGCCCGCCGCACGACAAACCCACGTCGGTTGCCTCGTCATCGGTGACGCCGAACTCGAGGACGGTGCGCAGCGTCGGCGTCGCCGCCAATCGCGCGCGCAGTTGCGCATCGATCGCGCCCGAGAGCACCGACCCGGCGACCGGCGCGTCCGCGGTGAACGCCGCAAGCGGGTCCCGGTCGAGCGAACTGAACCCTCGCGTGGCGAGCACGCGCACGATGGTGACGGGCCGGGACTCGCGGTGCCAGTCCTCGACCTGGACGGCCACTTGGGACAACTGAGACTCCCCTGGTCGGTGCGGACGATCACGTCGACCGAATCCTAGAGAAATGGACTGAGGCGCTCCCTCGACCTCTTCCCCAGAAGAAGATCGACAAAGCGCCTCAGTTGCCGACGGGTGCGAATGCGTCCCCCGACTGCATGACTCGCGAACCCCCGTACGCGACGTTCACGCCCATCGGACCGGGCAACACTAACATTGGGGGTACCGGCAAACAAGGGGCACACTCGCGCGGTCTTTACCTTCGTGTTGGTCAATTGCCGCAGGGGCCGTAATCCGGGCGAAGTCGGCGCCGTCGCCGCTCGAGCCGACCGCAGCCGAAAGCGATGCTTACGAGCGGGCTCGTATCGTCCCAACCACACCGCGTTAACAGCGTCACCCTGGCTGCATCCCGGGCAATGCGTGCTCTTCGTGGTCGAGTTCGCGCTGCAGAATCCGCAATGAGGTATCGGGGAGCCGTCCGGCATCGCGCCAGGTGAGCAGCTGATCCCGTTGCGCGTCGAGAACCGATCGGCGCATCGCCGCGATCGCAATGTCGGCCGGAGCGACGACGGGCGACCCGGCTTCGGGCAGCTCGGACGCCTCGGTCGATGCGATCCGCCGCTGGGCCCGTTGCAGTTGTCCGCTCAGACGCGAACGGAGCGCGTTCACTGCATCGAGGTCGAGTCTGACGTCGTCGACCACGACGTCCTCGACCGGCGCCTTCTCGAGCACGCCGGCCAGTAGATCGGGCGGCTGGTCCGGGTGGCCCGCCTGTTCGGCCACGAGTTCGTCAAGCCGTTCGAGCCCCGCCGTGAGCGCAGCGATTCGAGCCTCGTTGCGGACGCGGATCTGGTCGGCCACGTCGGCCCGCAGACCCAGTGTGCGCACGAACGGCCCGAACGTCACCCCCTGCCCGATCAGGGTGACCAGAACGACGAGGTATGTGCAGAAGATGATCAGCTCCCGATCCGGGAACGGATCGCCGGCGTCGGTCAACAGCGGCAGGCTGAAGGCGGCGACGAGGCTGATCACCCCACGCGTACCGGACCAGGTCATGACCGAGACCTCGCGACCGGACAGTCGCTGCTCGGTGCCGGCGGCGGTCCCGCCGAGGCGGGTATGCAGACCGCGGGGCAGCGATTGGGTGAGCACCAGCCAGGCCGGCCGGACGGTGACCGTGACCCCGACCGTCACCGCCGCGGCGATCGCGATGGTCGAGGTCGGGTACGGCTTCAGCGCCCGGACCACACTCGGCAGCTGCTGCCCGATGAGCAGGAAGACGAAGCCCTCGAGGACGAAGTCGACCAGGCGCCAGACGGCACTCGTCTGCAGTCGGCTCGCACCCGAGACCGCCCGGGGGGTGTCGTGGCCGATGATCAGGCCGGCGACGACGACGGCGAGAACGCCCGAAACGTGTAGCTCCTCGCCGAGCAGGTACGCCGCGAACGGCGTACCCAGCGACAGAGCGTTCAGCACGATCGTGTCGGTGATGAGCCGCCGGGTCAGCCGGACCAGGAAGGCGACGAGGATTCCCGTCGCAACACCGCCGACCGAGACGCCGAGCAGCACCAGCGCCGACCGGCCGAACGAGAAGTCACCGCTGGTGGCCGCGCTGACGGCAACCAGGAAGGTGGTGAGCGCGGTCGCATCGTTGAGCAACCCCTCGCCCTCGATCAGCGTGATCAGGCGGGCCGGCAGCCCGACCCGTCGTCCGATCGCGAGCGCCGCCACCGGGTCGGGCGGAGCGACTGCGGCGCCCAGCGCGACCCCGGCGGCCAGCGTCAGCCCGGGGACGAACTGCGATACGGCGACGCCGACGAGCAGCGAGGTCACCAGCACCAGGACCACCGACAGGCTGATCACCGACCGCAGATTGATCCGGATCGCCAGCAGCGAGGAGTTGAGCGCGGTGCTGTAGAGCAGCGGCGGCAGGACGAAGGTCAAGATGATGTCAGGGTCTAGATCCAGGTTCGGACCAGGCAGGAAGCCGTACACCAGCCCGCAGATCGTCAGCAGCGCAGCGGCCGGCAGCCCGCTGCGCTTGGCCAGCAATTCGACGATCACGATGACGACAAGAGCGCCGAGCGCCAACGCCAGGACCGTGTGGACGCTGGTCAATTGTTGCCTCCAGTCGTCGTCGTCAGTCCGCTGAGCCTACCGGTGGCGACGATGCATTACTTTTGTTACGCCCGAGCCGACGATGACCCGAAGGACCCTGATGACCGCGCCGACCCGAACGCTCACCCATGGCGCGCAGATGCCGTTGATCGGGCTCGGCACCTGGCCGATGAACGACGACGAGGCCGAAGGTGCGGTCGGGCATGCGCTCGACCTTGGGTATCGACTGGTCGACACCGCCGAGAATTACGGCAACGAGGCAGGGGTCGGGCGGGCCGTGCGCGCGAGCGGCGTACCGCGGGACGCCATCTTCATCACGACCAAGTTCAACCGCGAATGGCACGGCGTCGACCTGGTCGAGCGGGCGCTCGACGCGTCCCTGCAGCGGCTGGGTCTGGATTACATCGATCTGTTGCTCATCCATTGGCCGAATCCGCAGTACGACCGGTACGTCGACGCCTGGCGCGGCCTGATCCGGCTGCTGGAAGACGGCCGGTTGCGGTCGATCGGCACCTCGAACTTCACGCCCGACCACTTGCGGCGAATCATCGATGCCACCGGGGTCGCGCCCGACGTGAACCAGATTCAGCTCAGTCCACCACTCAACCGGTCCATCGATCGCGCCTTCGCGGCCGAGCACGGGATCGCAGTCGAGTCCTGGTCACCGGTCGCCGGTCACGGCAGTGCCGCCCTGATGCGAGAGGCCGTACTCGTCGAGCTGGCCGAGCGGCACGCCAA
Organism: uncultured Actinomycetes bacterium; assembly: GCA_963730855.1. Lineage (GTDB taxonomy): Bacteria > Actinomycetota > Actinomycetes > Mycobacteriales > Jatrophihabitantaceae > CAVSTK01. The sequence continues at coordinate 72,778 of CAVSTK010000002.1, read as the reverse complement.
GACGCCGGCACAGATCGTCCTGCGGTGGCACGTCCAACTCGGCGTGGTCCCGATCCCGAAGTCGTCCGACCCACGGCGTCAGGCCGAGAACCTAGCGGTATTCGACTTCGCGCTGACCGACGAGGAGATGGCCCAGGTCTCGGCGCTCGACACCGGCGCGGTCAAGGGCGCCGACCCGGAGAAGTTCGGGCACTGATGTGAGCGAACACCTTAGGTAGGTGCGCAAGGTTCGACCGACTCAGCGGTAGGCCGACAGGCCCGTGAGCGCCTGCCCGATAGCTAGTTGGTGCACCTCGCTGGTTCCTTCGTAGGTCAGGACGGACTCGAGGTTGTTGGCGTGCCGCATCGGCGAATAGTCCAGGGTGATCCCCGAGCCACCGAGGATGGTGCGGCAGGTCCGTGCGATCTCGATCGCCTCGCGCGTGCTGTTGAGCTTGCCGACGCTGATCTGCTCCGGCCGTATCCGCCCGGCATCCTTCAACCGGCCGAGGTGCAGCGCCAGCACGAGCCCCTTGTAGAGCTCGACGGCCATGTCGGCGAGCTTTGCCTGCGTCATCTGGAACGCGGCGATCGGCTGGTCGAACTGGATCCGCGACCCGGCGTAGTCCAGCGTCACGTCGATGCAGTCACGAGCCGCGCCGAGGGCACCGAAGATGATGCCGAAGCGGGCCTCGTTGAGGCAGCCGAGCGGTCCGCTGAGGCCGCGCGCTTCGGGCAGCATCGCCCCGGCCGGCACTCGCACGTCGTCCAGCGACAGCTGCGAGGTGGCCGACGCCCGGAGCGAGAGCTTGTGCTCGACGTCGGAGCTGGTGAATCCCCGCGTTCCGCGCGGCACCAGGAAGCCCGCGAATACCATCGTCGGTTCGGGCCCAGATCGTGGCCACATCGGCCCGGCTGCCGTTGGTGATCCACATCTTGCTGCCGGTCAGCATCCAGTCCGAGCCGTCGCGGACCGCGCGGGTGCGCATCCCGGCCGGGTTCGAGCCGAAGTCGGGCTCGGTCAGTCCGAAACAGCCGATCGCCTCGCCCGCGGCCAGCTGCGGCAGCCATTCGTCCTTCTGCTCGGGTGAGCCGTACTTCCAGATCGAGAACATCGACAGCGACCCCTGCACCGACACGAAGCTGCGCAGCGCGCTGTCGCCGGCCTCGAGTTCGAGGCAGGCCAAGCCGTAGCTGACGGCGTTCGTCCCGGCGCAGCCGTAGCCGGTCAGATGCATCCCGAACAGCCCCATCGCCCCGAGTTCGCGGGCGAGCTCCGTCGGGGCGACGCCGTCCTCGAACCACTGGGTGATGTTCGGCCGCACCCGGCGGGCCACGAATTCGCGCACCGTCTGCTGGATCAACCGCTCGTCGTCGCTGAGCAGTGAATCGAAGTCAATGAGTCCAACGACGTCTGAGGCGGCCATAGCCTCTATCTTGCCCGGTCAGGCCTCAGAGGCCCTGCTGCTTGAGCCAGTTCAGGCAGCCGTCGGCCACTTCGCGCCAGCCGTGATCGATCGTGAGCGAGTGACCCCGGTCGGGGAATTCGAGCAGGTCGGTGACCGCGCTCGAGTGCCGGTACTGCTTGATCGTCGATTTGGTGATCGCCTCGGGCACCGTGTGGTCGCGACCGCCCATGGTGAGCAGCAGCGGTCCGCGGGCCTCGTTGTCGGTGCCGACCTTCAACGGTGAATGCAGCGAGAAGTTCGCCACCGCGGCCTCGAACAACGGCCGGCCGGGCGAGGGGACGGACCACTTCTCGTGCAGTTCGTCGGACTCTTCGCGGGGCACCGCGTTGCCGAAGCTGAACGCGAACTCGTCGGCCGTCAGCGATACCGCTCGGTGGATGTTGGCCGGGTTCTTGAAGACGGGCAACGTTGCGTGCAGGGCCGACAGCGGCAACGGGAGCACGCCCTTGATCTGAGCGGCGTCGATGCCGATCGCCGCGGCGGCCAGATCCAGGCCAAGCAGTTTCTCGGCCAGCATCCCGCCGAACGAGTGCCCGATGACGATCGGCCGCTCGGGCAGCGTCGCGATGATGCTGGCCAGGTGCGCGGTCACGTCGTCGATACCGTGATTTGCAATCGCCTCAGGGTTGGCCCGGGAGTCGGCCACCGTGAATCCGTCGCCGGGCCAACTGGCGGCGACCGGCTCGTAGCCGGCCTCGCCGAAAAGCTCCAGCCAAGCGCCCCACGAGTCGGCGTGCAGCCAAAGACCGTGGATGAAAACTACCGGGGTTCCGCTCATGGGTCGCTCTCCCGCGCGTAGGCGAGATTTCATTCTGTCGTCGATCGGCGCGGGACGGAACCCCCTGACGTCACTTGCCGTCGACTGCGCGCTGGAGCTGCGATTTGTTCATCTGCGAGCGGCCCGGAATGTTCTTGTGCTTTGCCTCCTCGTAGAGCTGATCGCGCGTGCGGCCACCCGGACCCGAGTGCGATCGCAAGCCGCCGCGACGGCCGGAGGAGATGTCGTCCGTCGAAGTCCGGCTCGCCTGCTTCGCCTCGCCCGCTCGGGCCCGCTCCTTGTTGACCGTGCGGGCCGCAATCTCTTCGGCCAGGCCCTCGCTGCGGCCGTGCTGCTCGAGGCCTTCTTTGATGTGTTCGTACTGACGCTCGCGCTTCTTGCTCCAGGCCTGCTGCGGCATCCCCCGCCTCCTCACGTTCCCGGGCAGTTCGCCCTGGTCAAAGTGGGTGATACCCAGCTCCGACGAGCGTCATGCCGCCCTTTGCGCGATCATGCACGGATGCTTCGTCGGCCGATCCGGACCCTGCGCACCGGCGCGGCGCTGTCGGTTCTGGTCGTTTGCCTCACCGCCTGTGGCAGCGATGCTGCGGCCGGCCCACCCGACGGCCCGCTCGTCGACCCGCCCGAGCGCCGACGTTCCGTTCCCTTCGCTCAGTTCGACACCGTCCGCCACATTCGGCCGCCAGCGCGATCCCGACCGTCCCGCCCGCGAACGCGCACCAGTTGAGTTCGCCCGCATCGACCACCGTCGCCCCGCCGGGCGCCCCGGCCGCGGGTGGCGCCGCAGGCGCCGGCTCGGGCGCGAGCATCGCCGGTTGCCCGCTCTTCCCGGCCGACAATGCCTGGCGACGCAACGTGTCGACCGCCGCCCTCGACCCACACTCGGCGGCCTGGGTGGCCAGCATCGGCGCGACCACGAACCTGCATCCCGACTTCGGCAGCGACCCGAGTTACGGCATTCCGTACGTGGTCGTCCCCGCCAATCAGCCCAGCGTGCCGATCACGTTCACCGCGTACGGCGACGAGAGTGATCCCGGCCCGTACCCGGTGCCGCTTAATGCGCCGGTCGAGGCCGGCGGCGACGGCCACGTGCTCGTCGCGTCGGCGAACTGTCACCTCTACGAGCTGTACAACGCCAAGCGGACGGCCGCGGGCTGGTCGGCCGACTCCGGCGCAGTGTTCAACCTGAACTCGGACGCGCTGCGACCCCTGGGCTGGACATCGGCCGACGCGGCCGGCCTGCCGATCCTGCCGGGCCTGGTCCGTCCCGACGAGGTCGCCGCTGGTCATATCGACCACGCACTGCGGTTCACGATCTCGAAGTCGCAGTCCGGCTTCATCCTGCCGGCGACGCACTCGGCCGGCTCGTCCACCGATCCGAATGTGCCACCGATGGGCGCTCGGTTCCGGCTGAAGGCGTCGTTCGACCTGTCGAAGTATCACGGAGCCGCGCTGGTCATCCTGACCGCGCTGAAGACCTACGGGATGATCGTCGCCGACAACGGCTCGAACTGGTATCTGTCGGGAGCGACGTACACCGGGTGGAACGACACCGACCTGAACCAGCTCAAGTCGGTGCCCGGTTCAGCCTTCGAGGCGGTCAGCACCGGCGCCGTTCAGCACTAATCGGCCGTTGCTGCGCGGGTCTCAGGAATGTCCTGCTGCACACCGCGCTGCAGTCCCCGTAGCGCGATCAGCGCGGCCGCGGCCATGATTGCGCACATGCAGTAGAGGACGACCTGGGTCGCGTGGGCAAAGTCGACGCTGACGAAGTGCGGGATCGTGGTCGAGGCGCTGCCGCTGGCCTGCCCGGCCTGCGCGATCGACGCGGCGGTCTTGTCGGCGACCGCCTTCGGTGCGCCCTGGGCTTCGAGCGAGCTCGCAAGATGAGACCGGAAGACCGACACCTGAATGGTACCGAGCACGGCCAACCCGAGGCTCGCGGCGTAGTTGCGGACCGTCTGGGTGATGCCGGTCGCCTCGCCGTAGGACAACCGGGAAGCGCGGTTGACCGCATCGGCGCTCGAGGTGCCGAGCATCATGCCGAGGCCGAAGCCGGCGATCATGATGTACCAGAGCTGCGAACTCAGGCTGAGCTTGAGGACGCTGCCGGCCCAGAGGCCGAAGCCGACCGCGCTGATCGCACAGCCGAGGACGACGGGGCGCTTGGCGCCGCTGCGGTCGAGCATCCGGCCGCCGATCTGGGCCGCGATCACGAAGCCGATGAACAGGTAGAGCAGGAATAGGCCGGCCTCTTGCGCGCTGTCGCCGAGGGATATCTGGGCATATTCGCTGGCGAAGAAGAACACCGGCACGAACACCAGCATCGACACCCCGAGGACGAGATTCTCGACGAAGAACGCCCGGATCCGGAAGATGTCGACCGCGATCAACGGCGATTCGGTGCCCTTTTCGACTCGGTAAAACACCACGAACAGCACCAGGCCAGCCGCAATGCAGATGCCGATAGCCGGATTCGACCAGCCCCAGATGTTGGCCTGCTGGAAGCCGAAGACGCTCAGGCCGGCCGCCGCCGCGATCAGCACGGCGCCGCGGTAATCCATCCGGGCTGGTTGGTGTTCGGTCACCGGCTTGGACTTCCAGATCAGCACCAGCGCGATAAGGGCCACCGGGATGTTGATCCAGAAGATCGCCCGCCAGGTCCATTCGGTCAGGTAACCGCCGACCAGCGGACCGACCGCGGTCAGGCCACCCGCGATCCCGAAAAACTTGGCCAGCGCCTTGCCTCGCTCGTGCAACGCAAAGGTATTGACGACGATCGCCAGCGATGCCGGGTACATGATCGCGCCGCCGACGCCCTGAATGGCCCGGAAAGCGACGATCCAGGCTTCGGCGAGGCTGCCCTTCGGCGTGAACCCGCACATCGCCGACGCGGCCGCGAACACGATCACCCCGATGACCACCATCCTGGTATGGCCCACTGTGTCGGACAGCCGGCCACCGAACGCGAACAGGGCCGCCAGCGTCAACAGATAGGCATTGACCGCCCACTGCACCCCGGTGCTGGTCAGATGCAGCTCATGCTGGATCTGCGGCACGGCGATCGAGACGATCGTCTGATCGATGAAGGTCATGGCGACCGCGAAGATCATCGCGGTCAGCACCAGGTTCTTGTTCGAGCTGCCTGTGCTGGTCATGGTGCCGACAGTATCGGGACGGTCGGTGCTCTGGAATGCTGATCGGATGAGTAGCGCGAACTTCTGGAGCGACGTCGACAGGCACCAGATCCGGTACGGGGCGAGCTTCACCCCGCGGATCATTGCCCGGGGCCACGGGTCATACGTCTACGACGAGGACGGCACCGCAATCCTCGACTTCACTTCGGGGCAGATGAGCGCGGTACTGGGCCACTCGCACCCCGACATCGTCGCCGCCGTGAGCCACAGCGTGGCCACATTGGACCACCTGTACAGCGGGATGCTGTCGCGTCCGGTGGTCGACTTCGCCAACGCTCTCATCGCCACCCTGCCCGACCCATTGACGAGAGTGCTGCTGTTGACGACCGGCGCCGAGTCGAACGAGGCAGCACTGAAGATGGCCAAGCTCTACACCGGTGGCTACGAGGTCGTCTCATTCGACCGTTCGTGGCACGGCATGACCTCGGGCGCGTCCGCGGCGACGTATTCGGCCGGGCGGCGAGGCTACGGGCCGACGATCCCCGGCAACCTCACCCTGCCGACGCCGAACGCTACCGGTCGCCGTTCCGGCACGCCGATGGCAGTTATGACTGGCAGGCCGAACTCGACTACGGCTTCGGCCTGATCGACGCGCAGTCCTCGGGCAATCTGGCCGCCTGCATCGTCGAACCGATCCTGTCCTCCGGCGGGCATCATCGACCCACCGGTCGGTTATCTGGCCGCGTTGAAACAGATGTGCGCCGCCCGGGGAATGCTGCTGATCGTCGACGAGGCGCAGACCGGCCTCGGTCGCACCGGCGCGATGTACGCGTTCGAGCGTGACGGCATCGTTCCCGATCTGCTCACCCTGTCCAAGACGCTGGGCGCCGGACTGCCGGTGGCGGCCGTCGTGACCAGTGATGAGATCGAACAGCGTTGCCACGAGCGCGGCTTCCTCTTCTACACGACCCACGTCAACGACCCGCTGGCGGCGACAGTGGCCCTTACCGTCCTCGCCGTGATCGAGCGCGACGGTCTGGTCGCTCGGTCCGAGCTGCTGGGCAAGCAGCTGCGCGAGCGGCTGATCGACCTGCAGACGCGCCACGAGGTGATCGGTGACGTGCGCGGCCGGGGCCTGATGCAGGGCATCGAACTGGTCACCGATCGGGTGACGAAGGCGCCGGCCGATCAGCTGGGTCAGCTGGTGACGGCGGCCTGCCTTGACCTCGGCCTGCACATGAACATCGTGCAGCTGCCGGGCATGGGTGGCATCTTCCGCATCGCTCCCCCGCTGACGATCAGCGAGGACGAACTCGACGCCGGCGTCGACATCCTCGACCGGGCGCTGACCTTCAGTACTGCTAGCTGACCGCGCTCAGTTGATCGGCGCCATCAGTCAGTGAGTCGTCGCTGACCTCGACCGGCACCGCGGCCGGACGCGAGCGCTCGACGGAAACGAGCAGGACGCAGCTCGACAACAGGAAGACCCCCGAGATCATGATCACCACGTCGTGCTGGATCACCGCGAAGATCAGCCAGAAGACCTGAGCCGCGCCCCGCAGGAACCAGGCCGAGACCGAGACTCCCGAGGACGGGCGGTGCCGCCCGATCACCGAACGGATGGTCTGGGGTACCGCCGCGATCAGGCCGATCCCGAAGGCCAGAAAGCCGACCGCTGCGGGCGGCAGAGTGAGTCCGGCGGCGATGACCACACCGACCAGCAAGGCCAGCCGAAGTGCGCGCGAGCGGGCCGAAACGGTTGACACCACGGCGACGGCCACGAACGCCGAACCGATGACCATCAAGAAGTTGCCCGGAATCTGCGGGGTCTCGTCGGCCCGGAATCCGTAGAGCATCCAGGTCAGGCACGACAGCGCGGTGAGGGCCCACGTCATCGCCGAGACGCCGGGCAGCGTGCGATTCTTCAGCGTGCGCACGATCTGCGGAATCACCATCAGCACTCCGAGGATCGATCCGAAGTAGCCACAGGCGAACGCTAGCGAATGCACTTCTGTAACGATACAGATAGGATCGGGCTATGGCGAGTGCAGGGCCCGTCGGCCGGGTGACCCTCGACACCGTGGCGGCCGCCGCCGGGGTCTCTCGAATGACGGTGTCGAACGCCTACAACCGCCCGGATCAGATCGCCGCGGCGACCCGCGAGCACGTCCTCGAGGTGGCCCGTCAACTCGGGTACGCCGGTCCCGATCCGGCGGCCGCCTCGCTGCGGATCGGTCGGACGAAGACGGTCGGCGTCGTGCTGACCGAACGACTCCCCTACGCGTTCACCGACCCCGGTCTGGTGACGATCTTGCACGGGATCGCGACCGAACTCAGCGCGGCCGGCAACGCGCTGCTGCTCGTCCCGGCGTTCGGGGCCGACGGTGAGTCGCTGCTGCGGCATGCGATCGTCGACGCCCTGATCCTGTGCTCGCTCAGCGCAGACGACCCGGCCGTGGCCGCCGCGCTCGAGCGGCGCCTGCCGTTGGTCACCGTCGGGCATCCGCGGCTGACCGAGACACCCTGCGTCGGGCCCGACAACGGCCGGGCCGCGGCCATGCTTGCGGAGTACCTGCACGGCCTGGGGCATCGGCGCTTCGCGATCCTGAGCGCCGCCCGCGACAGCGCGACGGGGGCACCGCATCCGGTGTTCGGCCAGCGCGTCGAAGGTTTCCGCCAAGCGCTGATGGCCGTCGGCGTCGACCCGGCCTCGATCGAGCTGATCGGCGCGTACGACAACAGCCGGGGTGCGGGCGCCGAAGCGGTGCGCGGGCTGCTCAGCCGCCCTTACCCGGCCCGACCGACGGCGCTGTTCGCGGTAACCGACATCCTGGCCCTGGGCGTCCTCGACACGGCGCAGGACGCGAACCTGCCGGTGCCCGAGGGGCTCTCGGTCGTCGGCTTCGACGACATCGAGGCCGCCTCGACCAGCTCCCCACCGTTGACCACGATCGCCCACGACCTGTTCGGTCAGGGCCGCAGCGCCGCCCGCCTGGTGCTGCGGCGGCTGGCCGGTGAGGCCGTTCGGGCTCCGCGCATCAGCGCCGACCTGGTGATCCGGGCCAGCACCGCCCCACCCGCCGCCTAACCCGGAATCGGTTAGGTCAAAACGGAACCGCGCAGCCCACCACCCTCGAATGGTTAGATGCACAGTCCCTCGAGACAGCAGGTAGACCATGACCACCATGCTTCTGGCAGTACTTGGCTGTGGCGGCTCGTTCGCGGTCGGCTATTACCTGCGCCCGCGCATGGCCCGCAGTTCGGCCGAGCGCGAGCTCGCTGATCTCCAATCGGCCAGCGGGCTGATCCGGGCCCTGCGCAACGACATTGCCGAACTCCCCGCCGCGATCTACGCGACCGATTACCGCTGACTCACCCGGCGCGGTCGCTTACTTCGCCGGCAGCCGAAGCCAGCGCGCGATCTCGGTGTGATCAGCGTCCGGCGGCAGCTCGTCAGCCGCCTTCGCCCACAGCGCCACCGTTAGCTCGCTCAGCGTCGACGGAGTGCCCGCCGCCTGTTCGATGCCGAGCCCGATCTTGGTGTCCTTGAGCATCAGCCGCAGCCCGAAGCCGGAGTTGTAGGCCTCGTTCAGCACGAAGTTGGGCCACTTGTTCTCACTCGACCCACTGCGCCCACTGGAGGTGTTGATGACGTCGAGCACGACGGCCGGATCGAGGCCGAAGTCGATCGCCGCGACCATCGCCTCGGACGTCGCCAGCAGATGTGCCGCCGACATCAGGTTGTTGAGCGCCTTGACCGCATGACCCGCCCCGACATCGCCACAACGCAGGATCCGGCTGCCCATGGTGGCCAGGATCGGGTGCACGGCGGCCAGTTGATCCTCGGTCGCACCGACCATGATGGTCAGCGAGCCCTTCACCGCGCCCGAGACGCCACCGGACACCGGCGCGTCGACCAGGGTGACGCCGTGTGAGGCCGCGACCTTGGCCAGCTCCTGCGTGCGGGCGGGCTCGGAGGAACTCATGTCGATGATGTAGGTGCCCTCGGCCAGCGACTCGAGCAGGTGCTGGTTGATCAGCACGTCCTCGACGACGTCGGAGCTCGGCAGCATGAGGATCACGACACCGGCACCGGCGAGCTCGCTGAGCGAACTGACACCGGTGATGCCATCGTGTGCGGCTGCCGCCTTGACCGCCTCAGCCGAGACGTCGAAGGCCAGCACCGGGTAGCCGGCATCGGCGAGCCGACCGACCATCGGATGGCCCATCTTGCCCAGGCCGAGGAACGCGACCGTGGTGTCGGTGCCGATCTCGGTCACTTCGACGCCTGGTTGTAGACCTCGTCGGGGACCTCGTCGAGCCACGTGGTGGTGCCCAACGAGATGGCGATGTGCAGCAGGGTCGACTCGGGGCCGCCGCCGTGCCAGTGCTTCTCGCCCGGCGGAACCCACACCGTGTCACCGACCTCGAGCACCTGAGGCTCTTCGCCCTCGCTGCAGATCAGGCCGCGGCCGCTGACTACGTGCAGCAACTGACCGCGTTCGTGAAAGTGCCAGTAGGTCCGCGAGCAGGGTCCGAAGAAGACGTTGTTGACCGTGGTGCCGTCGGACTCGGGCAGCACGACGTCCGCCCAGACCGTTCCGGTGAAGGTCGAGGTCCGCTGTTCGGACGGCTTACCCGCGTTGTGGGCCTTTACAAGCTTCATTTCTTAGTCCGTCCCCTCGGTGGGCAGTGGTAGGTGGAGTCGAACCCCACCGGCGGCGTCGCCGATGGCGTCGACCACCTTGTTGCTGATCTGGTCGGCGTAGCCGAGGTAATTGGCCAGGCCGAAGGTGGCCAGCGGGCCGGCCGCGTTCAGCCCCGGCACGCCCAGCTCGCGGGCGTGCTCGACGTAGAGCGCGACATCCTTGGTCATCATCGAGTTGGTCAGGCCACCCTCGAGGTAGTTGCCAGTGATGATGGACGGGAACCGACTGGTCGTGGCGAAGCTCTGACCGCTGCTGGTGTTGAGCACGTCCAGCACCTTGACCAGGTCGAGCCCGGCCAACTTCGCGGCGATCATCACCTCGGCGGTGGCCGACAGGGTGACCGCGTTGAGGAAATTGTTGAGCACCTTCATCGAATGGCCGGCGCCGCTGTCGCCCATGTGCACGACCTTGGCCGCGATCGGCTCCATCACGAAGTCGAGTGCCGCGAGCGCGTCGGCCGAGCCGCCGACCATGATCGTCAGCGTGCCCTTACCCGCCGCGGCCGCCCCACCCGAGATGCCCGCGTCGAGGTACTGCACGCCCCGCTCGGCGAACTTGGCGTGGATCTTCTGGGTCGAGGATGGCGCCGCAGTGCTCAGGTCGACGATGATCTGGCCCTCGCGCGAGTTCGCGAGCAGGCCGTTCTCGCCCAGCACAACCTTCTCGACGACCTTGGTGTCGGGCAGCGACAGCAGGACGTAGTCACTGTTCTGGATCACTTCGGCGGCCGAGGCCGCGGCAGTGGCACCCATCTTCTCGGCCTGGCCGGGCGCGGTGTCGAAACCGAGCACCGGGACGCCCGCGCCGACCAACCGCTGGGTCATCCGCCCACCCATGTTGCCCAGTCCGATGAAGCCGACCCGAGGTCGCGTGGACTCACTCACTGGCTGTTCCTTTCGCCGTAAACACTCTGATCAAAGGCTTCGGTATCCCAGGCGCCGGCCCCGCCGGACAGCCGCACGATGCTGACGGCGGCCGCGCCACCGTCGACCGACACGACCTCGCCGGTCATGTAGCTCGCTTCATCGCTGAGCAGGAAGGCCACCACGTTGGCGATCTCGTCACCCGTTCCGGCACGTCGCAGCGGAGTGGTGCTGGCCCGGTGGGCCATGTCGCCACTGCCGCCGGGTTTATTGCCCTGCGAGGCGAACAGCTCGGTCGGGACGATGCCCGGGGCGACGGCGTTGACCCGGATGCCGAGCGGGCCGCCGTAGAGCGCACCGCCCCGGAGTAGCCCGAGCACGCCGTGCTTGGAGGTTTGATACGGCAGCAGGTCGGAGCTGCCGCGCAGGCTGCCGATCGACGCGGTCAGCACGATCGCGCCGCCGCTGTTCTGCGCGCGGTACTGGCGCATCGCGGCGCGCAGGCCGAGGAAGACACCGCGCAGGTTTACCGCGATGACCTTGTCGAAGTCCTCGATCGTGAGGTCGGGCAACTGGGCCAGCGAGCCCGAGATGCCGGCGTTGAGGTGGTGCAGATCGATGCGGCCGAACCGCTCGACGGCCGCGCTGACGTAATCGTCGACTCCGCCCTCGGTCGACACGTCGGCCGACAGGGCCAAGTGCTCACCGGGCAGCCCGTCGAGCACCTTCTGGACGGCGGCGACGTCGAGGTCGATCGCGACGACGTGCGCGTCCTCGTTGGCCAGACGGCGCACGGTTGCCCCGCCCAGCCCGCCGGCCGCACCGGTCACGATCGCGACCTTGCCGGCCAGGGAAGTGAATGTAGCCATCGTCAGCCCACCTTTACGCAGTCGCTGCCGAGATCGCTCGCGTAGGCGTCGAACCGGTTCAGCACATCGGGATCATGACCGGCCACGATGACCGTGTTCGGCTGGCGCTCGAGTTCGCGCAGGGTGTCGAAGGCGTGGTACATGCCGACCAGGTCGAGCACGTTGGAGAACGGCCGGTCCTGCTCCATCTCTTCGTAGTAATGGATCGCATCCGAGGCCAGCACGGTGGTGCCGGTCGCGGTCTGCACGAGCGTTATCACCTGGCCGGGCGTGTGTCCGCCGACCTCGACGACCGAGATGCCCGGCGCCACGTCGGTGGTGCCGGCGATCCGGGTGATCCGGCCCTGCGCCTGGGCCGAGCGCAGCTCAGCCAGGTCGGCCGCCTCGGCGTGGTGGCCGATCAGCGTGCGCTCGGGGTCCGGACCCATCCAGAAGTCGTACTCCAGGCCGGACATGATCAGTTCGGCCGAGCTGAGCGCGTCGAGGTTGCCGATGTGGTCGTAATGGCCGTGCGTGACGATCGCCTGGGTGACGCCGGCCGGATCGATGCCCAGCGTGCGCAGCGCGTCCGTCGGCGGGTGAAGCATGGTCCGGTTGCGCTTCGCGCCGCCGGCGGCCGAGTAACCGGAGTCGATGACGATCGTGCGTTCGGCGTTGCGGGCCACCCAGAAGAAGTAGTCCATGCCGATCGGACCATCGGGCTCACCGTAGGTCGGATAGCTGAGAAATACGTCGCTTCGCTCGGTCATCCGAGTGCCATACCTAATCGCGAGCACTTCGTAGGACGCGTCAGGCGCCATTGTGTGCAGACCGTCCTTCTCGAACTTGTAGTTGCTGAGCTACTTCTCTTGCGCCGCGAGCTCTTCCATCAGGATCGGGACACCGGTCGTGACGGCATGAATGCCCAGGACGCTCGCGATCTCCATGACCTCGAGGATCTCTTGCGGCGTCGCCCCGTAGCCGACCGCGTTCTCGATGTGCAGCTTCAGGCCCTTGACGTAGAGGTGCGTGGCCGCGGTGTCGAAGGCGATGTAGATGAATTCCTTGACCTTCGGCGACAGGGTGCCGGTCTTCCACGGGACGCTCGAGAACTCGGTATAGGCGGCGAACAGCTCGGGGTCGAGTTCGAGCATCTCGTCCCAGAACGAGTGCCAGTAACCGCGCGTCTTGGTGAAGTCGGCCTTGACCTCTTCCTGGTACGCGTTGAGCGGAGCGGGGCCGGTACGCAGGCCCTTCTCGGTGAGTACCTCGACTAGGATCGGCACGCCGATATTCATCGCGTGAATGCCGAGCGTCGCGCAGAGCTCGAGCACCTCCATGATTTCCTGCGGCGTCGCGCCGAGCTTGAGCGCAGCCTTGATGTGGGCGCGCGCACCGGGCAGGTACATGTGCGTCGCGTTGGCGGCGACCGCGATGTAGATGAACTCCTTGAGCTTGTCGTCGAGGTGGTTCTTACGCCACGGCACGGCCGAGAAGTTCAGATAGCCCTGCATGAAGTCGGCGTCGAGTTCGAGGATCTGCTGCCAGCCCTCACTCCAGGTGCCGCGCACCTTGATGAACTCGGCTTTAATCTCTTCCTGCTTCTCGCTCAGGGCCATCGTCAGGACTCCTTCTCATCAGACGTGGTCGACGCAACCTCGGCCGCGTATTCGGCCAGCACACGCTCGGCCACTCGGAACGACTCGAGCGCCGCCGGGGCGCCGACGTAGACCGCGGTCTGCAGCAACGCCTCTTGGATCTCTTCCACTGTTACACCATTGCGCAGTGCTCCGCGAACGTGGACGCCGAGCTCGTGCGAGCGGTTGAGCGCCGTCAGCATCACCAGGTTCAGCAGACTCCGGGTCTGCAGGGGCAGGCCGGGACGGGTCCAGATCGCCCCCCAGCAGTACTCGGTGACGAGTTCCTGCACCGGACGGGAGAACTCGCTGACGCTGCCGAGCGAGCGGTCGACGTGGGCGGTACCGAGTACCTCGCGGCGGACACCCAATCCGGCCTCGTAGGTTTCGCGGCGCGTTTGGTCTGGCGCTGAACTAGTCATTTAGGTATCCCTCTGCGAGCGACGGTGATCTGGCATGTGAACGAACGACGACGTCTCAGGCGAGCACGGTCGCGATGGCCTCGGCCGGCCCGGCGAGGTGCGGGAAGCGGTCACGCACCCGGCCGTCGTGGCCGGGGACCACGGTGGCGCTGTGCTGGGCCGCCAGTGCGGTGATGAAGGACAACGCCGCTTTCATCTCGTCCAGGTCGGTGAATGCGAAGAACGGCCATTCGTGCTCGATCTGCTCGTAGAAGTGCGCGGCGTCGACCGTCATGATCATCGGGCCGGACCGGCTCTGAATCATGGTGAGCAGCTCGCCCGGGCAGTGTCCGCCGACCGGGTAGACCGTGATGCCCGGGTAGACCTCGGTCTCCTCCGAGATGAGCCGCAGCCGCCCCTCGTCCTCGGCCTTCTTGACGACGGCCAGGTCCTCCGCCGTGGTGAACTCGCCCTCGAGCGCGCCGCTGTCCCACTTGCCGAACCAGTACTCGTACTCGCGAGCACCCGACACGACCTGCGCATTGCCGAACAGGGACAGGTAGCCGATGTGGTCGTAATGGAAGTGCGACGTGATGACCATCGAGACCGAGCCCGGATCGATCCCCACCAGCGCCAGACCGTCCGGCGTCGCGACGACCGGAATCTCGCCCAACCAGTCATGCTTGGGAATGTCGTAGCCGGTGTCGAGCAGCATTACCGTCTCGCCGTCGCGAATAACCCAGAAGTTGTATTCCATGTGCAGGTCGCTGTCGGGCAATCCGTACTGGGCGTAGTCGTTGAAGACCACGCTCCGCCGAGTGATCCGCTCGCCGTACTTGACCTGGATGACCTCGAGGTCGGAACCAGAACCAGTCACAGCCATGTCGTCTCCTCGAGTTCGAGCGCCATTGCTCAGCCGTCGCAAAAAGTCAGGCTGGGGATCGTCTTAAGCATGCCTGGTGAATATATGATCGTCAGACAAAGCACGCAAGCATTTGGCTGGCATTTGTGCTGACACATACGGCTACCGCACGCCTCATTGCCAGCAAGATCGTCCTGCAGCTATGACGGCATCCCTGATACTCTCTGGCTTTGCATTGTTAACACATAGCTAGCCTTCGCGACGAGCATTCCAGGACTGGACGACCATGGTCGAAACATCGATGCGCGTGCAGCGGCAGGCGCCGCAGGTGCGGACACAGGTGGCCGAAATCCTTCGGCAGGCGATCCGCGAAATGCGATTCCAGCCCGGGCAGCGACTGGTCGAGCGCGAGCTCGTCGAACTCACCGGCGTCTCGCGGACGAGCATCCGCGAAGCCCTCCGAGAACTCGCCGCCGAGGGGCTCGTGCGTTCGATCCCGAACCGCGGCATGGTGGTCGCCGGTCTCACCGCCCGGGAGGCCACCCAGCTCTACGAGCTCCGCTCGAGCCTGGAAGGTCTGGCCGCGCGGCTGTTCGTCGAACGCGCAACGGACCGCCAGGTGACCCAGTTGCGTACCGCGTTCGACCAGATCCGCAAGGCCAACCGCAAGGGTGGCGATCTGCTCGAGGCCAAGGACGACTTCTATGAGGTGCTCTTCGACGGCGCCGACAACGAGGAACTCCGATCGGTTGTTGCCGGTCTGCATGCCCGGGTGCAGTTGTTGCGCGGTATCTCACTCGCCCAACCGAACCGGTCCGACACAACGGTCGTCGAGATCCTCGCGATCGTCGAGGCGGTCGAGCGACGGGACGCGAAGGCGGCGTCACTCGCAGCCAGCCACCACGTCGAGCAGGCCGGCAAGACCGCATTGAAGGCAGTCGCCGAAGCCGCCGCCGAGGCCGGTCCGCCGCTGGTCGCCGCCCTGGATTGAGTTACCCGGCTATTGTCGGTGCCATGAGTGAGCCCACCGAGCAGGAGCAAGTAGACGCCGCCCTCAACGCCGGCGCCGAGGAAAATTTTCAGCGCGTGACGATCGTTGACGAGGACCCGGAGCGCGCCAAGCGCATCGCCGAGGCACTTGCGCTCGACTCCGACGAGGGCGCTCCGACCACCAACTAGGCGGACTCCCCCGCCGATCGACTACCAGCGGCCTCGGTGAACCACCTCATCGAACGGGCGACGATTGATTCTCTCGATCGGCGCCAACGGACGATCGGCCGGATAGCCGAGACCAAGCATGTAGCCGGCGTGGTATTCGGCCGGCATACCGATGATCCGGCGGACGGCGTCCTGGTCGCCCACCGACGAGTGACCGCTCCCTATACCGAGGTCGGCCGCGGCGAGCATCATGGCGTACGTCGCCTGGCCGAGGTCGTACTGGTCGATGATCAGGAAGCGCTCGTTCTCGGGCTCGGGCAGCACCAGCACGATGGCCGCCGCCGCACCGGCCAAATGCTTAGCGCCCTGCCACACGGTCGACAGCTGCTGAAGTTGGGCCCGATCGGTCGTGACGACGAAGTCCCAATGCTGGCGGTTGGACGCCGATGGGGAGCGCCAGCCCGCTTCAAGGACCCGATCCAGGTCGGCCTGCGGGATCGCGACGTCGGTATAGGTGCGGACGTTGCGCCGCGCTCGAATCGCGTCCCAGGTCTCCATCGCTGCGCCCTCATCCCTATTGATGGCTCATTTTGGGCAGTCTAGGCCCGCGCGCCGAGTCGACAACGACGGTACTCCGTGTATGGTCCTTGTTAGGTAGTCGGTCAGGTGCGGACAATGCGCCGCCGATTGAGGACCCCGATTCTGGGGAACGAGCCGCCTAACAGGAGCTTCACCGACATCCGGGATTCCCCGGATTGCGCCATCGCGGGGGCGAAGACAGTTCGTTAGGACCCCCATGTCGCATGGTCGACAAGTGCATGCTGCCACCCAATCGCCCCTGCGCCGCCGCGCCGTCGTCGGCCTAACGGTCGCCGGAATCCTCGCGCTGGCCATGGTGGCCCAGGCGACCAGCGCCAGCGCCGTCGGCCCTGGAACCGTTCTGCTCGGCACGGACGCCTCCTATCTCGGTGCTGGGCGGATCGGGTGTCACCAATACCGGCCCGTCGACCCTGAGCGGCGACCTCGGCGTCAGTCCCGGTTCAGCGGTTTCGGGGTTCCCGCCCGGCCTCGATCGGCGGCGCCCTCCATCAGAACGATGCCGCCGCAGCTCAGGCCCAGGTGGACCTCATCACCGCCTATAACGATGCGGCTGGCGCACCCAGCAGCAACACCCTCACCGCGTCCCATCGCCGGCGGCACGCTCATCCCCGGCGTTTATACCGCCAGCAGCGGGTTGGCCGTCAGCGGCAATGTCACCCTCGACGGGCAGGGCGACAACAACGCGGTGTTCATCTTCCAGGCGGGCTCGAGCCTGACGACCGCGAGCGCGACCCACATCTTGTTGACCGGCGGCGCGCAGGCCTGCAACGTCTACTGGCAGGTGAGCACGTCCGCCACGCGTAGGCACCAGCTCGATCTTCGTCGGCACGATCCTGGCGCTCGACGTCGATCTCGCTGATTACCGGAGCGACGATCCAGGGCCGCGCGTTGGCTCGAAACGGTGCCGTCACGCTGGACGACAACACGTTCACGTCCGCTGCGTGCGCGACGACCACGACCACGACGACGGTGACCGCAGGACCGACGACGGCAACCGGTACCACTGTCACCGCGACCGTCCCAGGCGCCACGACCGGCACCGTGACCTTCACCGTCAACGGTGTCGCCCAGGCGCCGGTGGCCGTCGACAGCCTCGGACACGCGACGCTGACCCTGGCGGCCGGCGCCACCGCGAGCACCCCAGCGGTCACGGCTCGATTCAACGGCACCCCGACTCTGCTCGGCTCGACCTCCGCATCGGTAGGTGTCTCGGTCGCGGCGCTACCACCGGTCGCGGCAGTGCCCGCCGGTCGTGACACCCACTCCCGTCAACACGACGACGACGGTGCTGGCCAGCACCGGTAGTGCCTACAACGGTCAGCTGGTCGGCGGCGGCGCCGCGGCGACGCTTGCTCGGCCTGGCGATCGTGTACCTCGCCCGTAGCCGGCGGCCGCGGCCCAGCCGACACAGCGCCTGAGTCGCGGACCGACGACTGCAGCCAGTCGGTAGACGATAGAAGGTCGGCCGACCGGCGCCCGCCCGAGATCGTCGGGGAACCGTCGCACTGCTTCGGCGGACGGGCGGGCCTCGACGATCCGGTCGATGGCGAAGCCGGTGTCGGCAAACGCGTCGATGGCGCGCCGCATCCAGCAGCCACTCGCACTGAGGGCCTGACCCGCAACCGGCATCGAAGATCGTGGTGCCGGCCAGCGGCCTCGGGATCAGACTGCGCCGCGCGGGACGATCGAGGTGGGCATTGAACGGGCCGTCATCGGTCGTCGCCGACCAGATCGGCGCCAACCGGTTATAAGCGTCACGAGTCCGGCGCGTATGGGCAGCGACCGGATCCTCGACCGGCATTCGGACGGTATGCGGGCGAGTCAGGTCGCCCAGGAATAGCGCCGCCAGAATACGAGGGGAGATACGAGAAGGCAGCGCACCGAGCGGGGGTTTCGGTGCGCTGCCCCCCGACCTTGTATCGGCACCGGCCGGGGCGACATGAGCGCTGAGCCGATCTGCGCGCCGAAGAAGCGGCCCGGACTTTCGTCGCTACCAGTGTTCAAACCGCGTTCCGGAAGATAGATTCCGAATAACGACCGGAAAGGACGACGATGACGACCGCTCCACACCCGACGCCGCGCGCGTGGCCGTCGGACCCGAAACCACCGAGCGGGCGCCCCGCCGCGATTCCGTACGCAATCAGCAGCGCGTACTCGATGCGGCCCGGTCCGTCCTCGCCGAAGACGGCCTGGACGCAACGATGGAGGCGATCGCGGCCGAGGCGGGCGTCGGGGTCGGCACGGTGTATCGGCACTTCGCGACCAAGGACGCGCTGATCGACGAACTGCAGCGCCAGATCGTCGCCGAACTGATCGCCTCGGCCCGTACCGCGCTCGAGCGCGAGGACGGAGTGGGCCTCGAGCTCTTCCTGGTCGTCATGGGTCAGTCGCTCACCGACCATCGCGGTTACGCAAGACTGTTCGGTAGTCGGGACCAGGCCAAGCACGGCGCCGTTCAATTGCGTCAGCTGATCGGCGAGCTACTCGTGCAGGCCAAGCAGCGGGGTCGGATCGGGCCCGACATCGTGCTCGGCGACATCCTCGCGCTGATCTGGGCGATGCGCGGGATCATCGAGAGCAGCGGCGCCGTGACCGCGCGCGGCTGGCGGCGCCATCTCGACCTGCATATCAGCTCGCTGCGGTCATCGCTGCGACTGAGCAATGAGCCGGCCGTGTCCGATCGTCAGCTCGGCCGCATCGCCAGCACCTGACTCGACCCGTTCGCCGAGCTGCTTACCGTCGACCCACCCTCCGCGCTGGAATCAGAGGGGACGCGGCTCGGTGTCGGTGAGTTCGTAGACGAAGAGATTCCGGGCCAGTACTGGGACGGCCGCGGCGGCGGCCACCGGGTCGGCGGCCTCGGCGGCCGCGACCCGTTCCCGATTGGCCGCGCCGTGGGCCGCCAGGCTGGCGTCGTCCGACCAGATCTCGAACAGCCGCACGCGCCCCGGCTCGAGCGAGTCCGCGCTGAATACGTACTCGATACAGCCCGGCTCGGAGCGGCTGTGCAGCTGGAGCTCGCGGCGGCTCTCGAGGAACTCGGCCCGGCGCTCCGGCGCCACATCGAACGTGCCCGCAACGATGATCATTCGTCCTCCGAGTGTCACCGAGCCGCCCGGCGCGACTCGGCGCGAGCCTAGCGCGCGCCGCCCGGCCGGCCGGCTGCGCGGGCAGCGTCGCCGACAGGCGTTCGGCTCGGCGGTCGACGGGTCACGCAGCGCGTAGGGTCTGGCCTAGCACCGAGACCGCGGCCTGGCGCCCTCCGGGAAGATCAGCAAGCGCTGGGAGCGTGTGCAATGGCGGGAAAGAACAAAGGCGGCCGCGAGGTTCGCAAGCCCAAGCAAGCCAAAGCCGTGAAGGCCGTCGACACGATCAACGTGGTGACCAAGACGATCGCGGCCAAGAAACCGAAGTAACCCGCCGGACCGAAAGACGTCTTGGCGCCCCGCCGCCGGGTGGGACGGCCGGGCACCCAAAGTGTCAGTAGCGGTGGCTCTTCTCGCCGTGACCGGCCAAGCGCTGACAGACCTTGCTGCCGATGCTTCGGTGGCCGCAGATCGCCGCGGACCGCTCGGGCAGCTTCAGCCGCAGCGGCCGTTTCCTGGCCGCGCCCGACCTGGCCGCGGGTGACCTGGCCGCCGCCAGCTTTAACGTCGATCGCGCTGCCTCGCGCCGGGCCTGACGGGGCCGGCGAACGGGCTTCGCGCATCGCCCGCTGGGCGTCCAACTTGCTCACGTCTCGCTCATGGAGCGAACCTTAGCCCGGCCGTCCCGCACAAACTTTTGGCGGCCCACCGGTCAGATAGACCGGCGGACCGCCAAAAGTGAGGACGAACAGTGGGCTAGTCGTTCCAGCGCAGCAGCTTGCGGACCGTCTTGCTGAACACCCATTCCTTGTCCGACTCCGAGATCTCGTTGGTGTCGCGCAAGTAGTTGAGGCAATCGCTGTAGTACCACCAGGTGTTCATGTCCGGGTTCGGGGCACCGCCGGCGAGCCAGCGCATCCGGGTGAAGTCCGAGGCCCAAAGAATCCGCTCCGGGCCGAACGCGTCGAACACCTTGTGCAGGTGCGGCCAGACGTCGTTGTACGGGAACGGCTCGAGCGAGAGCACCGGAGCACCGCAGAGCTTCACGTTGACGTTGGGGTACTTGGCCAGCCCCAGCAGTCCGTCGAGCTGATCCCAGAGCCCGTCGTCCGGCCGCCGGGGCGAGACCGGCGACTGGCTGACCCCGATGTGGTCGATGATGATCGTCAGATCCGGGTGCCGCTCGGCCACGACGTTCATCAGGTTGGCCGTGCCGTGCGTCGAGAAGAACAGCGGCAGGTTGTACTGCTCGGCGAACTTCCAGTAGTTGTCGAACAGGCCCTGCTCGAACTCGGGGCGGATCAGCGCGGTCTTCCAGTCGCCGAACATGTTGCGGCCGGCCAGGTTGCCGGGCTTGTCGCGGTAGGTCGCGATCTGCTCTTCCAGATCGGGGGCCAAGTGGTCGAACACCAGCACGCCGCCGAAGCGATCGGGGTAGCGCGCCACCGCGGCGTCGATGAAGTCCTGCGGGGCGAAGGCGAGCGCCTTGTTCACGCCCACACTGTCGAGCGCCTCGCGAGCGATCTCGACGTCGACGAGCAATCGCACGTCGTCGCCGTACTGCTCACCGAGCGGCTTGGGCGGGGACGGTTCGTGAAACTGGCCGTCGATGATCTCCACGTTGAGCTCCTCACATTGCGGATCGTTAGCGTGTCTAAGTTCGCTCGACGCAGTCCGGAGGCTACCGAACCGGCTGTACCGATCAATGCCGGACCCGGCCGGCCGCGAGGCTCAGGACTTGCGGGCAAACTTCTGTAGCCGGGCGCCGCCGAGAACCTCGCCGACGTAGATCGAGCCCTCGGAGTCCGTCCACACCGTGTGCGGACCGTAGAACTCGCCCGGCGCATGGCTGCGGCCCTGGTCGACGGTGCCGATCTTGTGCCCGTAACCCAGGTGGCCGAGCACGTTTCCCTCGAGGTCGAGCAGCGACACCCGGTCATCGAGCTCGGACACGTACATGATGTCGTCGGCACCCACATAGATCTTGGTCGGGCGCAGGAAGCCGGTCCACATGTCGAGGTACTCACCGTCCAGGGTGAAGATCTGGATGCGATTGTTCTCGCGGTCCGAGACGTAGACCTTGTCGCCGTGCGTCCAGATGCCGTGCGGCGTGTGGAACAGGCCCGGGCCGTCCTTGGTGTTGCGCAGCGCGCTGGCGTTTCCCGGCTCGCCCCACGACTTGATCAGGGTGCCGTCCGCGGCGAAGCGGTGCACGCGCGCGTTGCGGTAGCCGTCCGAGACGAAGATGGTGCCGTCGTGGGCGACCGCGAGGTCGGTGGGCTGATTGAACGGCGGGCCACCGAAGCCCACGCCGTTGGTCATCGCCGTCGCCTCGGTGTACGAGCCCAGCAGCGAGCGCGTCGTCCGGCTCGCGAATCTCTTTCGTGTAGCCGGTGTCGGACGCGACGCCGCGGGTGCCCATCGTCAGGCGGTGGCGGCCGGTCTTGTCGAACTTCAGGATGACGTGCGACTGGTGCTCGACGAAGAACACCGAGTCGTCCGGCGGTGACGCAAACGCCGTGGGCGACTCCGAAGATGCCTTCGCCCCAGTGATCGAGCAGCTTGCCCGACTTGTCGAAGATCATGTACGGGTGGTCGGTGCGGGTGAAGATGTGCACGTTGTCCTCGGAGTCGACCGCCGACCCCGGCCGTCTGGCCCCAGGCTCCAGCCGTCGGGCAGCTCGCCCCAACCCTCGACCAGTTCGTACTCGACGATCTCCGACGTTCCAAACCTGCATCTGCGGCTCCGTTCGGATTGCCGCCTGGCCCGCGCCGGGCTCGTAGAGCCGGGCAATCAGTCGGCCGAGTCAATGTGGACATCTACGTTCCGGTGCGAACGTACACCGCGGGAACCGGCCGAATCTAGAGCGATTGTCAGGCAACCTAACAATCAGGATCGTCGGTCCGGGGCGGTGGACGGCTCCTCGTCGGCCAGATATTCACGGCTCGCGGCGGCCTGCTCGTCTTCCTCGATCCGGCGCTTCACCCGCCCCAGACCGGGTACGGCGCCGAGCATCTCGCTGACGTCCTTCGAGACGTCGAGCACCTCACGCAGATCCGGCGCGACCGTCCCCAGGGTGTCGAGCACCGGCAGGATGTCGCGGTTGAGCTTGCTCACGATCTCGGGCAGATCGTTGACCAACTGCGCAATAGCGGCCGCGTCCTGCGGCGTCATCGCGCCGGCCACCTCGTTGAGCACGGGTATCAGTCGGTTCAGCGCCGGCTCGCTGGCGGCCAGCATCGGCGCGACCTGGTCGATGAGCGCCGTCGCCCGACCGACCGCCTGGTCAGCCGCGGTGACGGTGTCCTGCGCATTGGCGACGACCTGCCGGGCCTGGCGGTCGGTCTCTTCGATGCTGGTGACCAGAGCGTCGACACGGGCCATCAGCGCCTCGACCTGGTCGAGCAGCGCCACCGCTCGCGGGGCCAGCGCGATCACCCGGTCGAGGGTCTGCCGGCCGCGTTCGGCCAGCTGCATGATCTCGCGGGGCCAGGGAGTAATCATCGATTCAGCCTTGCCCAACTCCGGCGGCCGCGAAACGCCTCAGGCCGGGACGGGGCCGCCCAGGATCGCGTCGACCCGCTCCCGGATCCGGCCGTCCCATTCGTGATCGGTCAACGCGTAAAGGGTGCCGGCGCGCACGGCCCGGACCACGCAATCGGCCACCTCGGACGGGGGCATCCCCTGGGCCAGCGTCGCGTGCATGCGTTCGCGCAGCTCGCGCCCGCTCGTCGCATCCGGCGCCGGTGCATCGTCGGTCAGTTCGGGTGGTCGATTGCGGCTGCCGTGAAATAGCTCGGTCGCGATGGTGCCGGGACACAATCCGGTGACCCCGATCGACGAACCCCGCTCGCGAAGTTGTTTGTCGAGGACCTCGCAGAGCGCCAGCACGGCCTGCTTGGTGATGCCGTACATGTTGCCCGCGCGGACCACCGAGGTCATCGAAGCCGTGTTGACGATATGGGCGGGCTCGCCGTGCGCCAGCATGCCGGGAACGAACGCGCGGATGCCGTGCACCATGCTCCAGAAGTTCACGCCGAACGTCCACGACCAGTCGTTGTCGGTCGCCTCCCAGATCGCGCCATCGAGGTAGCCCTCGACGCCGGCGTTCTGGCAGAGCAGGTGGACGCGCCCGAACCCTTCGACTGCGGCATCGGCCAGCGCGCGGACCTGATCCGGCTTCGACACATCCACCCGACGGGCCAGCACCTCGGCGCCGCTCTCGCTCAGGCTCGCGGCGACCGCGTCCAGGTTGCCCTGCTCGATGTCGGCGATCACCACCCGCATCCCCTCGGCGGCCAGCCGGGTCGCCAGCGCGCGGCCGATGCCGCTACCCGGCACCGGTGACGACCGCGACGCGGCCGGACAGTTCCGGCATCACGCGGTCAGCCCCCCGTCGATCATGTGGGTCGAGCCGGTCACGTAGGACGCCTCGTCGCTGAGCAGCCAGACGACGAGCCGGGCCACCTCGTCGGCCTCGCCGTAACGTCCCAGCGGGATCCGAGCGGCGATGTCGCGGGCGACCGAGTCAGGGTCGTCCGGATTGATCTGGCGGGTCAGGTCGCGGGCCATGCGGGTGTCGATGTCGCCCGGCGCGACGGCGTTGACCCGTACCCCGAACGGCGCGGCCTCCAGCGCCGCGCACTTGGTCAGCCCGATGACCGCGTGCTTCGACGCGACGTACGGGCTGAAGGTGCGCCCGCCGCGCACCCCGGCGCGTGAGGCCGTATTGACGATCGCGCCGCTGCCCCTCGGCTTCATGATGCGCAGCGCTTCGCGAAGACCGAGGAATGCGCCTCGGGCATTGACCGCCATCACCCGGTCGAAGTCGGCGACGTCCATCTCGGTCATCGGCAGCAACCGACCCTCGATACCGGCGTTGTTGAAGAAGAGGTCGACGGTGCCGTGTCGTTCGCAGGCGGTGGCCATATAACGGACCACGTCGGCCTCGATCGAGACGTCCGCGTGCACGGCCGTGACCTCACTCGCAGCGCCGAGCTGGTCGACCGCGGCCGCCAGGGCGACCTCGTCCCGGTCGACGATCACCACCCGGGCGTCCTCGGCCAGCAGCTGTTCGGCCACCGCGAGCCCGAACCCGGCGGCACCTCCGGTGATCACCGCGACCCGTCCGGCCAGTCCGCGTGCACGCGTGGTCAATTCATCATCTCCAGCTATCTCCGGCTATCTCCGGCTATCTCCAGGGTTCGACGAGGACGCCCGACCAGCTGGCCGGGCGAGAGCAGCCGCTGAAACATGTCCGGCGCCTCGTCCATCGACACCCGCGCGCTCACCAGCGACGCCACCGGCACCCGGCCGGCGGCCAGGTGATCGACGGCGGCGGCGTAGTTGGACGGGACGAACGCGCACGAGCCGACGATCCGCTGGCCCCATGCGGTCGAGCCGGCGCGCATCCACCGGTACCGGTTCACTCGGCAACGACACCTGCACGCACGTCCCGCCCGGCTCCAGAACCTGGACGCACTGATCGAGGGCATCGCGTGAACCGGCGCATTCGAAGGTGGCCGCGAAGGTGCAGGTCGTGTTCGCGCGCGTAGTCGGCCAGCGATGTCTCAGACCCGTCCACCACCAGGTCGGCCCCTACCTCTGCGGCCGCGGCCCGTCGTCCGGGTGAGCGTCCGACGCCGACGATGCGACCGGCACCGGCCAGCCGCAGCGCGATGATCACGTTCAGCCCGATCGACCCGACACCGAACACGGCGACGTCCTCGCCGCCCGGTCAGCCCGGCCAGCTCGACCGCTCGCAGGGCCACCGCGAGCGGCTCGGCCCGGGATCCGACCCACGGCTCGAGGCCGATGGGCAGGGCGATGAGCTGGGCCGCCGGCACGGCCAGGTACTCGGCGAACCCGCCCGCGGCCGAGATCCCGACGTTGGGCACCTGCTGACAGAGGAACGGCAGCTGGCGGCGGCAGGCCGCGCACTGCCCGCAGCTACCGATCGGGTTGACCGCGACCGGTGTGCCCTCGACCCATGGCCCGGCGTCCGCGCCGACCGAAGCGACCACCGCCGAGATCTCGTGGCCGAGCACCTGCCCGTCGGCCGCGAACCGATCGCTCACCGCGTGCACGTCCGAACCGCAGATGCCGCAGGCCGACACCCGGACCACGACCTCGCCCGGCGCCGGCGTCGGATCGGGCCGCTCGGCCACCTCGACGTTCGAGCCGGCGACGACCAGGGCGCGCATCAGCCCGCTCGCAGCAGAGCCAGCGCGCGTTCGGCGACCGCGGTCGGCGTCAGCCCGTAGTACTCGAGCAGCGCCGCCGGGACGCCGGCCTCGATCGCTTCATCGCGCACCGCGATCCGATCGACGCGCGCAGACACCCCGTGCTCACCGAGGATCTCGCAGACGATGCTGCCCAGACCACCGATCGGCATGTGTTCCTCGACCGTGACGATCGGTCCGCGCGCCGCCGACTCGAGCACCGCGTCGACGTCGACCGGCTTCAGGAACGCCGCGTCCAGCACCTGCGCCTGCACGCCCTGCTCGGCCAGTTGGCTGGCCGCGCCGACGCTGACGGCGACGGCGCCCCCGGTCGCGATGATCGTCAGGTCGGTCGCCCGTCACGGACCGGCAGCCATTTGCCGAACTCGAACCGCGGCGGCGCGTCATACACGGCGCCGGCGTTCTCGGTCACGCGGAAATAGACCGGCCCGGGCACCTCGAAGGTCGAGCGCATCAGGCCGATCAGCGCGTTGGCGTCGGCCGAACTGACCACCGTCAGGTTGGCGATCGACCGGGCGATACCGATGTCGTCGGTGCCCTGATGACTGGGTCCGAAGAAACCCATCGCCAGCCCCGACAGCCGGGCCATGAAGCGCACCGGCAGCCGCGGATAGCCGACGTCGGTGCGCAACTGCTCGGCGCATTTGATCGCGCCGAACGGCCCCATCGACATGATGTAGGGACGCAGCCCGCTCGCCGCCAGACCGGCCGCCACCGACACCGCGTTCGTCTCGGCGATGCCGAGCTCGATGTAGCGATCGGGGTGCCGCTCGCGCAACTGCGTCAATCCGGAGCTGAGATCGGCACTCAGCACGACGATCCGCGGATCGGTGTCGGCCAGCCGGGCCAGTTCCCAGCCGATCGGGTTGGCCGCGGCGTCCGTCGGCGGCTGTTCGTCAGTGAAGACGTCGACCATCTTCGGCTCGGTGCCCACCTGCACGTCGGTCATCGCATCCTCGCTTCGATCTCGGCCCGCGCGTCCGTCCGTTGTTGCTCGGTCATCGCCCCCAGGTGCCAGGCCTGCGGCGCGTCCTCGGTGAGGGCCAGACCGCGGCCCTTCTGCGTCCGGGCCAGGATGCAGACGGGCTGGTCCGAGGCGGCGTCCGGCAGGCCCGTCCAAGACGTCGAGGACGGCCCGCGCATCGTGTCCGTCGATCTCGCTGACCGTCCAGCCAAAGGCGGTGAACCGTTCACCGAGCGGCTCGATGTTCATCGCGGCCGACGTGGGGCCGCCGCCGCTGAAACCATTCGCATCGACCACCGCGACCAGGTTGCCGAGCCGGTAGTGGCTGGCCGCCATCGATCGCCTCCCAGACCTGGCCCTCCTGCAGTTCGCCGTCGCCGGTCAGTACGTACGTCCGGTAATCGCGGCCCTGCAGGCGACCGGCCAGGGCCATCCCGACGCCGACCGAGAGGTTGTGGCCGAGTGCGCCCGAGCTGAAGTCGATGCCGGGCGCGGTGAGCATGTTGGGGTGATCGCTGATCCGCGCGGCCACCTGACCGAACTGCTCGAGCCAGCACTCGGGGAAGTAGCCGAGGTCGGCCAGCACCGGCCAGAGCGCCGTCGCCGCGTGGCCCTTGCCGAGCAGGAAGCGATCACGATCGGGCCAATCGGGCTCATTCGGACGCAGCCGCAGCGCGTGATAGTAGAGCCCGGCGACCAGCTCGGCGCACGAGAACGAGCTCGAGTAATGACCTAGGCCGGCTCGGTCGATGAGATCGATCACCTCGAGGCGGATCCAGTCGGCCCGCCGGCGCAGCTCGGCGGGAGTCAGGGACCGCCCCCGCTCGAGCTCGGTCATCGGGGCGGTCTGCGCTATCGGCGAACCAGTCATCTGCGCCCGTCCCATCTGGTTTGCCGGCTGATTGGGCCCGACTATATGGGCCACCAGTTTGTTTGGGAATGTGTCCGGTTGGGCAGTAAGGCGGCGGTGCCGACCCCGCGGGGCGGTCCATGATTCGATGTGGATCGAACCGTTCAATACTCCTCGAAGGGGCGCCGCGCATGGGGATCGGTCGGCAGCTGCTGAGCTGGCCCGTCGTGCGTCAGGCGCTGGGCGCAGATCCACTGGGTCGCGGCACCGCGGCAGTGGGCCCGCACGACTGGACCTCACGCACCAGCACCGCCGACCGGGTCGTGCAGAGCATCTGCCCCTACTGCGCCGTCGGCTGCGGCCAGCTCGTCTTCGTCAAGGACGAGAAGGTCATCCAGATCGAGGGTGACCCCGACTCCCCCATCAGCCGAGGCCGGTTGTGCCCGAAGGGGTCGGCCAGCGAGCAGCTCGTGAACTCCCCCGGGCGGCAGACCGCGATGCTCTACCGGCGCCCGTACTCAACCGATTGGGAACCGCTCGACCTCGAGCAGGCCACCGACATGATCGCCGACCGGATCATCGAATCCCGCCGCAAGCGGTGGGAGGACGCCGATGACGACGGCCGGGTCCTCAACCGGACGATGGGCATCGCGTCCCTGGGTGGCGCGACGCTCGACAACGAAGAGAACTATCTGATCAAGAAGCTCTTCACGGCCGTGGGCGCGATCCAGATCGAGAACCAGGCCCGCATATGACACTCCGCCACCGTCCCCAGTCTGGGGGCTTCCTTCGGTCGCGGCGGCGCGACCAACTTCACCCAGGACCTGCAGCACGCTGACTGCATCGTCATCCAGGGCTCGAACATGGCCGAGTGTCATCCGGTCGGGTTCCAGTGGGTGATGGAGGCGAAGGCCCGCGGCGCGAAGGTGATCCACATCGATCCGCGGTTCACCCGGACATCGGCCGTCTCGGACCTGCACGTCCCGTTGCGGGCGGGCAGTGACATCGCGCTGCTCGGCGGCATCGTGAATTACATCCTGCGCAACGAGAAGTACTTCCGCGAGTACGTCCTTGCGTATACGAACGCGTCGGTGATCCTGCGCGAGGACTTCCGCGATGTGGATGACCTCGATGGTGTCTTCTCCGGCTACAACCCCGAGACCGGCGTCTACGACACCGAGTCGTGGAGCTACGCCGGCGTCGAAGGACTCGCCGCGCCCGGGGATCGCAAGCCCACCGAGGACGACGAGGACTCGGATGAGAGCGAGGAGTCGCAGACCGCGCGCGGCGCCGGGCACGAGCTCGGTGGCCATGGCGCGGCGCTCGAGACGGGCGAGACCCAGCACGATCCGACCCTGCAGAACCCGCGCTGCGTCTTCCAGGTCCTCAAGCGTCACTACGCCCGGTACACGCCCGAGATGGTGGCCGACGTCTGCGGCGTCTCGATCGAGGACTTCGAGCAGATATGTCGACGACGTCACCGCCAACAGCGGCCGCGAACGAACCACCGCGTGGGTCTATTCGGTCGGCTGGACGCATCATTCGGTCGGCGTGCAATACATCCGGGGCGCAGCGATCATCCAGTTGCTGCTCGGAAACATGGGACGGCCGGGCGGCGGCATCCTGGCGCTGCGCGGGCATGCATCGATCCAGGGATCGACCGACATCCCGACGCTGTTCAACCTGCTGCCGGGCTATCTTCCGATGCCCAAGGTCGGTGAGCACGACACCCTCGACGAATACATGGCGACGGTCTCGAGCAGCAACCAGAAGGGGTTCTGGGCCGACGCCCGCAATTACATGGTGAGCCTGCTCAAGGCCTACTGGGGCGACGCGGCGAGGCCGGAGAACGACTTCGCCTTCGACTACCTGCCGCGCCTCACGGGTGACCACGGCACGTATCAGACCGTGCTGGACATGATCGACGACAAGATCGACGGGTACTTCCTGCTCGGGCAGAACCCAGCCGTCGGGTCGGCGCACGGCAAGCTGCAGCGCCTGGGCATGTCGCACCTGAAGTGGCTGGTCGTCCGCGACCTGAACATGATCGAGTCGGCCACGTTCTGGAAGGATTCCCCCGAGATCGAGACGGGTGAGTTGCGTACCGAAGACATCGCCACCGAGGTCTTCTTCTTCCCGGCCGCATCACACGTCGAGAAGGACGGCACTTTCACCCAGACGCAGCGAATGCTGCAGTGGCACCATAAGGCGATCGAGCCGCCGGGCGACTGTCGCAGCGAGCTGCACTTCTTCTTCCACCTGGGCCGCAAGCTGCGCGAGCGGCTGGCCGGATCGACCGACCACCGCGATCGTCCTCTGCTCGATCTGACCTGGGACTATTCGGTCGACGAGCATGGCGACCCGTCGGCCGACGATGTGCTGCGCGAGATCAACGGTTTCCACCTGACCGGCGAGAAGGCCGGTCAGCCACTGACGACCTACACCGAGATGAAGTCCGACGGCTCGACCTCGGGCGGCTGCTGGATCTACACCGGCGTCTATGCCGATGGGATCAACCAGTCGGCCCGGCGCAAACCCGGCCGCGAACAGTCCTGGGTCGCGCCCGAGTGGGGCTGGGCGTGGCCGGCCAACCGGCGCACCCTCTACAACCGCGCCTCGGCCGACCCTGACGGCAAGCCGTGGAGCGAGCGGAAGGCATTCATCTGGTGGGACGAGGCCGAGGGCAAATGGACCGGCCATGACGTGCCCGACTTCCCGGTCGACAAAGCGCCCAGCTTCCGCCCCGAACCGGGCACCGGCGGCGCGGCCGGCCTGGCCGGCGACGACGCGTTCATCATGCAGGCCGACGGGAAGGGCTGGCTCTTTGCGCCGGCCGGGCTGCTGGACGGGCCGATGCCGTCCCACTACGAACCGCAGGAATCGCCGGTCAGCAATCCGCTCTACCGCCAGCAGGCCAACCCGGCCCGGGAGGTCTACCGGCGCCGCGAGAACCTGCAGAATCCGTCCGGCGGCACGCCCGGCTCGCAGGTGTTCCCGTACGTCTTCACCACCTACCGGCTGACCGAACATCACACCGCCGGCGGCATGAGTCGCTGGCTGCCCTACCTGGCCGAACTGCAGCCCGAGATGTTCTGCGAGATATCACCCGAGCTCGCGCGCGAGCGCGGCCTGGAGCATCTCGGCTGGGCCACCATCGTCACCGCCCGCACCGCCATCGAGGCCCGCGTGCTCGTCACCGACCGGGTCACGCCATTGGTGATCGGCGGTCGTCCGATCCATCAGGTCGGGCTGCCGTATCACTGGGGGGTCGGCCGTTCGGCGATCGTGTCGGGTGACTCGGCCAACGATCTGTTCGGCGTGACCCTCGACCCGAATGCCCACATCCAGGAGTCGAAGGTCGGATCGTGCGACATTCAACCCGGTCGGCGCCCGACCGGACCAGCTCTGCTCGATTACGTTCGCGGGTATCAGCAGCGGGCTGGAATCACCATCGAGACCGGCACGCAAGTTGCGGACGCCGGCGGACGAGGCGGGCCCACCGCCGCCGCGCGATGGATCGGAGATCTGATGGTCAATTCACTGTCCGGGCCATTGCCGGATCCGGCTGCGGACGCCGGCTGGACCGATGCCCGACCGCGTAAGGGCTTCTTCACCGACACGTCGATCTGCATCGGCTGCAAAGCCTGCGAGGTCGCCTGCAAGGAATGGAACGGCATCCCGGCCGACGGCAACCTGGATCTGCTCGGCTCGTCCTACGACAACTCGTTCGCGCTCGGGGCGTCGACCTGGCGGCACGTCAAGTTCATCGAGCAGACCCGTCCGGTGGCCGAGGTTGTCGTGAGCCCACCGGTGAGCGAGCCCGTCAAGCCGCCGGTGAGCCTCGGGATGCCGCAGGTCGGCCTCCCCGGTGGCCAGCCCGAATACGGGCCGCTGACCGAGTTCCGCTGGCTGATGGAATCCGACGTCTGCAAGCACTGCACGCACGCGGCCTGCCTCGACGTCTGCCCGACCGGCGCGTTGATGCGAACCGAGTTCGCCACCGTGGTCGTACAGGCCGACATCTGCAACGGCTGCGGTTACTGCATCCCGGCCTGCCCGTTCGGCGTCATCGAACGCCGCACCGGCGAGAAGGATGTCAAGAACGTCGGCGTCGCGCAGAAGTGCACGCTCTGCTACGACCGGCTGCAGGACGGCCAGACGCCGGCCTGCGCGCAGGCCTGCCCGACCCAGTCGATCCAGTTCGGCGACCTCGACGAACTGCGCGAACGCGCGGCCGCGCGGCTCGAAACAATGCACCAGGCCGGTGTCAGCCGAGGCGCGACTCTACGGCGAGAGCCCGGACGACGGGGTCGGGGGCAGCGGCGCGCTGTTCCTCCTGCTCGACGAGCCCGAGGTTTACGGCCTGCCACCGGACCCGGTCGTGTCGACCCGCGACCTGCCGGACATGTGGAAGAAGGCCGCCTTGGCCGGCGCCGGTCTGCTCGCCGCCGCCGCCGCGGCATTCCTGGGCCGATCATGACCGATCACCCGTCGCGCCCGAGCCGCGCGGCCACGATGCCGTTCCGGCGGCGATGCTCGGCCAGCGTCGCAGAGGCGGCGACGCGACGAGTACCAGATGGTGCCCGACGCGACGTTCACCTCCTACTACGGCCGTCCCATCGTCAAGGAATCGCCGTGGCAGGACGACATCCCGGCCTACCTCTTCCTCGGCGGCCTAGCGGCCGGCTCGTCGCTGCATGAGCGCTGGCGCCGATCTCACCAACCGACCGGTGCTGCGGCGCGCTGGACGGCTGACCGCGACGGCGGCCCTGAGCGCGTCCTTCGTGGCCCTCGTTCATGACCTCGGCCGGCCGAGCCGGTTCATCAACATGCTGCGCGTGGTCAAGGTGACCTCGCCCATGTCGGTCGGCACCTGGATCCTTACCGGCTACGCGCCATTCGTCTATGCCGCGGGCGCACACGAGCTGATCGAGATCACCGGCTTGGCGACGCGGCTGCCGAGGCCGGTATCGCGGCTGCTGGGTTGGTCGGCGCGGCCGGCCGGTCTGGCCGCCGCCGCGATCGCGCCCGCCGTCGCCGCGTACACCGGCGTGCTGCTCGCCGACACCGCCACCCCGAGCTGGAACTCGGCCCGCCGCGAGCTGCCGTTCCTCTTCGCGAGCTCCGCGGCCGCGGCGGCGGCCGGCATGGGGATGCTGTGCGCGCCGATCGGCGAGGCCGGGCCGGCCCGTCGGTTGGCAGTCGGAGCCTCGATGGCCGAACTCGCCATCGAGCACCAGATGGAATCCAGCATGGGGCTCTCGGCCGAGCCGCTTCATCAGGGGCGCGCTGGTCGATTGATGCGGGCCGCGCGTGCGTTGACCACTATTGGCGGAGTCGGCGCATTGGGCGCTCGGCGCAGCCGGGTCGTCGCCGCAGTGTCGGGCGCAGCCCTCGCTAGCCGGCTCGGTCTGCACCCGATTCGGCATCTTCGAGGCCGGCCAGGCGTCAGCGCGCGATCCGAAGTACACGGTGGTCCCGCAGCGCGAGCGGATGGTTGCGCAGAACCGGCCGGGCGCCTAAGGCCGGTCGACTCGGCAATGTTTTTCGCGCTGGGAACGAAAAATTTTGCCGGATCGGCGAGATTTCCGCGGGATTTGGGAATGTCGGACCCGTGACCACCGCCCGTCCCCTCGCCGTACCCAGTTCGGCTCAGATCAGCGCCCGAATCACCGAGCTCTACGCCGACACCCAGCAGTGCGCGGCGGCCGCCGGTCTGGTCTACATCACCGATGGCGCGCCCGGGCATTCGGCGGCGGCGCCACGGAAAAGGTTTCGGCTACCGCGACGCCCACGGCCGGCCGTTGTCCGACCAGGCGCTGAAGGAACGGATCTTGGCGCTGGCGATCCCACCGGCCTGGCAGAACGTGTGGATCTGCCCCGATGAGACCGGCCACATCATGGCGGTCGGCGAGGACGACCGCGGCCGCAAGCAGTACATCTATCATGAGCGGTGGCGCGAGCTGCGCGATCTGCTGAACTTCTACCGGCTGATCAACTTCGCCGAGCAACTGCCGGCCGTTCGCGCGCACGTCAATCACCAGCTGCGCCGCCACACCCTCGATCGCGATCAGGTGCTGGCCGCGATGATCCGCATCATCGACACCACCGCGATCCGCATCGGCAACGAGGTCTACGCCGAAGAGAACGACAGCTTCGGTCTGACCACTCTGACGAAGCGGCACGTCAAGGTAAGCGGATCAACCATCAACCTGTCGTTCCCGGCCAAGTCGAACAAGCGAGCCGAGCTGACGATCAACGACCGCCAGGTCGCCCGGGTCATCACGAAGCTCGAGCAGCACCGAAAGCGCCGGCTGTTCACGGTCGATGGTCACGTCATCGAATCGGGTGAGGTCAACGAGCTACTCGCCCAACTCACCGGCGAGCACATCACCGCCAAGGACTTCCGAACCTGG
This sequence comes from uncultured Actinomycetes bacterium, assembly GCA_963730855.1. Taxonomy (GTDB): domain Bacteria; phylum Actinomycetota; class Actinomycetes; order Mycobacteriales; family Jatrophihabitantaceae; genus CAVSTK01. The sequence goes on along the minus strand of CAVSTK010000002.1, from coordinate 38,778 downwards.
CGCGGGACACTGGCCGCATTCAGCCACCTCGAGCAGACCCTCGGTCACAGCGATGACCTCGAGCGTGACGTGCTGGCCGCGGCCGACGCCGCCTCGGCCGTTCTCGGCAACACCCGCACGGTCGCCCGCGCGCACTACATCCATCCGCACGTCCTGAGCGCTTACACCGACGGCACTTTCCGCGACCACCTGGACGCGAGCACGCGGCACCGTCAACAGCTGCTGGACGGACGCGAGCGCGACCTGCTGGCGTTCCTGAAGGTGGCGCTGGAGTCCGACCTCGACACCGCCGCCATCGGGGTCACCTGATCCGAACCGGGCCGACCTTTACGGTGGGCACGTGAACGAAGACGATCAGACCGCCGCCGCGACCGTCCAGCCGGTGGCTGGGGCCGGCCCTAGGGCCGACAACTCGCTCGGCCGGTTACTCACCCTGGCCGACGGTATCTTCGCGATCGCGATGACGCTGCTGTCGCTGGACCTGATGGTGCCCGCAGGCCGCGACCACCGATCGTGGCCTGCCGCATTACCTCGTCCGACCATCTTCGACAGCTACCTGTCGTATCTATTCACCTTCTATGTGGTGGCCGGTTATTGGATTCGGCACCGTCGGCTGATGCGCTCGGTGGTGACCATTCACCCCGCTGCTGATCCGCGACACCCTCTTCTTGCTGTTCCTGGTCGCGGCCATGCCGTTCCCGGCCAGCCTGATCGGCCAGTACGGCAGCGCGCCGATATCGCTGACGCTCTACGCCAGCATGAACGTGCTGGCCACCGGCACCCTGATCCTCATGGCATGGGACGTCCGCCGCCAGCAGCTCACCGATCACGACCTGGCCGACGAGGACGACTACGCGCACCGGTGGCGCAGCTGGCTGAGCGTCGGCGTCTTCGGACTCTGCATTCCGGGAAGCTTCATCCTGGGCACGCACGCGCTCTATCTGCTCATTCTGCTGGCCGTCCCGAACCGGGTCAGCTGGATCATTCGGCCGAGTCCGGCACCTTCGGGCTCGCGCCGATCGCAACGCCCGTAGCTGAGGCATTGTTGCCGTTACGCTGCTCCGATGGGCAATCCGATTCCGAACGCCGAACTTCACCTGCACGTCGACGGCTGCCTGGAATCGGAGTTACTGGTCGAACTCGCTCGACGCAATGACGTCCCGCTGCCGACCTATGACCCGGCCGAGCTCGACGCACGGTACGTATTCGGGGACCTCCAATCATTTTTGGACGTGCTGTACTCGAACATGACGGTGCTACGCACCGAGCAGGACTTCTACGACGTGGGCCGGCTATACCTCCGCCGGGCCCAGGCGGCCGGAGTGCTGCGGGCCGAGACGTTCTTCGACACGACCGTCCACGTCGTCCGCGGTGTCCCGCTCGAGGCGGTCATCCGAGGTTACGGCGAGGCCTTCGCCGAGGCCCGCCGTGACGGGTTACTCCTGCGACCTGATCCTGAGCTTCCAGCGCGAGTTCGGCGGCGAGGTCGCCAGTGAGGTGCTGGCCGCTGCGCTGCCCTACCGCGATCTGTTCATCGGCGTCGGGCTGGACTCGACGGAGGTCGGCTACCCGCCGTCGCTGTTCGTCGAGGCCTATGACCGGGCCCGGTCCGAGGGACTGCACCTGGTGGCGCACGCGGGCGAAGAGGGTGGCCCGGACTACGTGCGCGAAGCGCTCGACCTGCTCCACGTCGAACGAATCGACCACGGGCTGCGAGCGATGGAGGATCCCGAGCTGATCAGGCGGCTGGCCGATGAGCAGGTCGCGCTGACCGTCTGCCCGCTGTCGAACGTCTCGCTCAAGGCGGTGCCCTCGATCGCGGAGCATCCGGTCTTCGCAATGCTCGACGCAGGCATCCGAGTGACGGTGTCCAGCGATGACCCGGCTTACTTCGGCGGCTACGTCGACCAGAACTACGACGCGCTGGTCGCGGCCGGAGCGACGTCGTCGCAGCTGAGTCAGCTGGCGCAGAACTCCTTCGATGCCGCCTTCATCGACGACGCCGAGCGCGCTGCCCATCGCGACATACTGGCCAGCTGGACCGCAGCCGGCAACTGACTAGCGACGGGGAGCCGCCATGATGACGCCCACCCCGACCAGGCAGATCAGCGCGCCGACGAAGTCGTAGCGGGTCGGTCGAAAGCCATCGGCGACCACGCCCCACAGCAACGACCCGGCCACGAATACACCACCGTAGGCCGCGAGTACCCGGCCGAAGTGCGAGTCCGGTTGGGCGGTGGCGACGAAGCCGTAAGCGCCGAGCAGGACGACGCCACCGACGGCGAACCACCAGGCCCGGTGCTCGCGCACGGCCTGCCAAATGAGCCAGCACCCGCCGATCTCGGCAATCGCGGCAACGATGAACAGCAGCGAGATGCGGACGGCCGTTGGCATGGCCGTCACGCTACCCAATCTGCCGGTACCGCTACTCGGACGAGAAGTCGTACGTGTACGGCCCGTCCACGTAGTCGTCGCCGCTGATCAGATCAATTTTCTGGCTCGCACCGGTTGTGAAGCCGGAATCGGCGCCGCCTTCGAGACTGCCTACGTCCTTGCCGTTGGCATAGACCTCGAGATTGAACGCCGCCACCCCAGCGGCGGGTGCCGCCTTACCGAGGTAGGTGACCTGAGCTGAGGCGTCAAGGTCACCCAGGACGTCCTTGGAGATGGTCACACTGTCCAGACGCCAGTCGCCGTCAGTCAGGGGCAGCGCCTTGCCGGTGCCGGACGAGTCGCTGGAGGAATCGCTCGACGATCCGTCACCGGAGGACGCGCTGCCGGACGATCCACTGGGCACTCCGACCGAACCACCCTTGGCGACCGCCGACGAGATCGCTGACGCAATCGCGTTCGCCGACTCCTGGGCCGAGGTTGACTTGGACTTCGAGCCACCGCCGCTGCTCAGTACGACGGCGAGAACGACCACGACCACCACGACGAGCGCGCCGATTGCCAGAGCGATATTGCGGTTCTTGTTCGAGCCACCGCCGGCCGGGCCGCCCGGCGCTGGCGGGTACTGGCCGGGGGGCGGCCCGTACTGTCCCGGCTGGGCGTACTGCTGCGGCGGATAAGCTGCTGCCGTGCCGGCTGGGCGTAGCTGCTGGCTCGCGGCTGCTGCGGCGGATAAGGCTGCTGCGGCGGGTAGGGCTGGCCCGGCTGCTGCGGTGGGTACCCGTTAGGCGGCGAATACGGTCCGCCCGTCTGCGGCGGCTGCGGCGGCTGCTGGGGCGGCCACGGCGGCTGATACGGCGGTGGTCCTGGATTCGTCACTGGGCGTCCTTCTGTTTAGTGCTGAGAATGGTCACTTGGGACTGGTGTAGGTCTTCTCGGTGCTGGCCTGGGTACCGTTCGTGCCACCGGTTGTCCATATAAAGAAGTTGTAGACGGTGCCGCCCTGGCATCCGGTAGCGGTGATTACGACCGAGCCGGACGCGCCGGAGTAGGCAGTCGCGTCACCGAAGTTCGCGTTATCGGTGCCCACTCTGATGCCCGTGGCGTTGGCGAGTTTCCAGGTCAGCGTCGCGTCCGCGGTGGACATCGGCGACGCGCATTTTGCGACTGACAGTGTCAGCGAAGTGAACGCCGCCGTCGGTGGCTGGACGACTTGGGTCGTGGTGACGACGACCGTCCGGCCCGGCACGCCCGGGGCGGATGTCGAGAAGCTCGAGGTCACTCCTGACGCGGCCGAACTCAGCGTTGCGTTCGAACTCGACGCGGCGCTGGAGGAGGACGCGCTGGAACTCGAAGAGCTCGAGGCCGACGCACTGATGCTGCCGCTCCCACTGCCTTTCAGGGTCGACGAACACGCTGCTAGGCCCACCAGCGCGAGGCTGGCGAGGACGACCGAGGGCAACCGCGAACGACTAATGACGACCTCCTGGGGCACACCGGGCGAGCGGATCGACGGAATCAGCAATCGGCACTTTAGCTGAGTCGAATCACAGCAAACAGCTGAGCAGAAATCCGGGCATAGTCGTGGAGGGATTGGCCAGATTTGCGCATTTCGCGATGCGGTCAGACGGGCGCCGCGGCCCCGATTGCACCACCTCATTCCGAATGCTCCGGCCCTGAGCAAGACACCGGATCGGGGGAGGTAATGCGTCGGCCCGACGCAGCACCTCCCCCGATCCGGTGCTTCGAACAGTTACTGATCAGACCTCAAGGCGAGCCCGCCGGCGTCATCAACCTCAACACGCATATCAATCAGGTCCGGTCGACCTCGGGTCCCGGGACGACGATGCGGTGCTCGTCGGCCACAGCTACGGCTGATACGGGGGCGCAACGCCCCAGCCCCATTTCGGGACCGGCGCCTGCTCGACCACCCCGGCGCCCGGTTGCGAGTTGTGCATGGCCAGCCGGGTTCCCCATTCGAGATAGCCCACGAGCGCGGCCCGGAACTCCGGATCAGCAGGCAGCTCGGCATCATCCGCCGCCAAGCTCATCAACGAGGCGAACCGGAACCGTTGCTCGCTGGTGATCGCCAGATTGAGGTGGTGTTCGAGCATCGCGTGATAGCCGCCGCAGCGAGTTCGTGTAGTCGGCCGGCCCGCCGAACACCTCAGCTCCACCAGGTGGTGACGTGTTCGCGGTGCTCGACGCTCACACCGCCGGGAAAGAACGCAGCCAGCAGCTCATCTCGTTCGACCCGGTCGTAGAAGGCATCGATCATATGAGCGATCGCGTCCCGACCGCCGGCCCAGTCAAACAGTGTCGGCGGCTCCATCAAGTCGTCACGGCAGGTAGTACATCGGGTTCGGCAGCTTCACTTCGTCGCCCGCATGACCCCCGTTGAGATCGCTGAACTGATCACCGAAGTCGGCGACGATGTCGTAGCCCTGGGACTCGATGTAGGCGCGCGTGCCCGACTTGTATTCGATGGTCGTGCACGTCGGAGCAGCGGCGCACTGGAGGTAGGCCGGCGGGGTCGGCTGCTTCAGGTACAGGTGCGTGGCATCAACCGGGGCCGTGTAACCGACGCTGGCCAGGTTGGCCGCGGTCGCTGCTCGCTGCGACTCAGGACGGCCGGTGATGAAGAAGACGGTGTACCCGCTGCTGTTGGCCCAGTCGACCAGCGCCGGCATGCCGAAGACCGCCGGGAACGCGCCGTCATTTACGAAGGTCGCGTTACTGGTCGGTGAGTAGGCGAAGCTGGTGGCGACCTCGTAGTCGTAGGTGTTCAGCGTCGTGTCGTCGACGTCGAAGATCAGCGCCGGCTTGCCGGTCGAGTGGCGCGAGGTGTGGATCGCGTACTGCAGATAGGCCTTGGACTGCGTCTCGATGCTGGCAACCTCTTTGGCGTAATTGCTGGTGGGCGATGGCAGGGTCACCGCCCCGACGCCGGGCTCGGTGCCGGCCACGCTGCCGTAGTACGCCTTGATCTGCGCCTCGACCGTGGTGACGTTCGGGATCGAATCGCCGTGCAGCGGTGGCGCGGCGTTCGGTGCGGGCGTCGGGTTAGAGACGGCCTCCCCCGGCCCGTGCGCCGATGCGGAGGAGATACCGCCAAACACGAGCCCGAGGGCGGCGATCAGCGCGCCCCACAGCAGTGGCATCTTCGAATGCTTAACGCGCGGCCGGTTCTGTGCATCGTCTGAAGTCATTCCAATGCCCCTCTCAGCAGGTGTGGCCTCATTCGACCTTCGCACAGGGCGCCGGATCCGGGTAGGGACCGACGCGCCGGGGACAGGCGATCAGGAGAGCGGCAGGACGAGCACCTGCAGCAGCCGCTCGAGGTCGGCGGCGGCGTCAAGCGTCCGTCCGGTGTGGACGGGCCCGGGTTGGATCACCGTGCTGCGGGGCGCGGTCAGCCAGCGAAAGCGCGACCCGATGTCGGCCACCCCACGCTGATCGGACTCCAGCCGGCAGAGCGCGGCGCTGGCCTCGAGCGCAGCCTGGATCGAGGCGGCGTCCGCGGCCCGGTCGAGAGCACGAAGGCGCTCGACGTCGAGGTGCACCCGCGCGCCGAGGTAGCCAAGTTCGCGGCAATAGAGGATCACGCCGGCGTTCATCGACTCGGCCCGCTCGACCCGGGGCACGACCCGCAGCACCGAATACTCGAACGGGTGGCGAGGCGCGGTCATCTGCGGCCGTCCAGCCAGCTCGGACGATTGCTGCCGACCGGTTGCGCACTGCGCGCACGGGTCGAATTGTCGGCTACGGCCTGGCGTAGGGCGACCACCCACTCATCGTGGGCCTGAGCGCGCGTCAGCAAGCGGTCGACGTAAGCGGCCCGGACTTCGGACGCATCGGTGAACCCAGGCTCGTCGGTCAACCAGATCTCGGGGACGAGGGCCACGACCTGAGTCACCAGCAGCTCGGTGATCAGCGGCGCCAGCGTTGCGTCGGCGTCGTCGAGGTCGGGCCGGCAGCCCAGCAGCGCGTGATCGCGAGCGTCGTACGCGCGAGGTGCGATGCTCGCCGCCGCCCAGTTGTGGTGGAAGGTCAGGGCCGCGCCGTGGTCGATCAGGTACGGCGCTCCGTGCCAGAACAACATATTCGGATTTCGCCATGACCGATCGACGTTGCCGATCAGCGCGTCGTACCACAACACCTGCCCGGCGAAGCGTGCGGTGACCTTGAAGGCGGTGGTGTCGAGGTCGAGGGCGCCGGGCAGGAAGTCGACTCCGAGATTGCGGCCACCACTCGCCCGGAGCAAACTCTGCACCTCTTCATCCGGCTCGTTGGCCGCCAACCCGGGATCGACGTCGATAGTGACCAGGGCCGGCACTGGCAACCCAAGGCTCCGCGCAAGTTCGCCGCCGATCACCTCCGCGATCAGCGCCTTACGACCCTGGCCAGCCCCGTGAAACTTCACCACGTAGGTGCCCAGATCGTCGGCCTCCATCAGGCCGGGCAACGACCCGCCCTCACGCAGCGGCGTGACGTATCGGACGGCGGCGACGTCGGTGAGCATGATTGAGCAGCCTACGTCCCTGGCGGTGGTCGGTTAGGTTCGAGAGGTGACAGAGAACGGTTCGCTGGCCCGCCTGAGCCGCAAGGCCCACGGGCTGACCGACGACGTTCTGATGCTGACGCCCGGAGCCCACTCGCTGCGGTTCTACCTCCGCGAGGCCATCGACCGGTTGGCCGGCGCCGACCCGGGCTTGAAGCAGCTGCGAAACGCCCTGCAGGCCGTCCTGAGCATCGCCGTAGCGGTCGGGCTGGTCGATGTCTTCGTGCATTTGACGGGCGCGCTGCAGAAATCGACCGGGGGCGGGACGGCCGTCGCCGCCTACAACCACGGGTTGCTGATCGTGTCGATGCTGCTGGCCGGCATGGTCGCCCTGATGGCCGGCTTCACGGTCAACGACAGCACCGTGCGCGGCCAGGTGAGCTCGACGCTGATCCTGCCGCTGCCGATGCTCGCCTCGATGTCGCTGGGCCTGGTCCTCGGGTCGTACCGGATCGTCTCACTGGTCTTCTTGGTCGTGCTGCTCGCGGGCGCTGTGTACATCCGTCGATGGGGACCGCGCGGTTTCGCGGCCGGGCTGGTCGCGTTCAACGGGGGCTTCCTCGGTTTCTTCCTGCACACCGAGTTGAGCGTCAAGGACATCGGCTGGCTCGCCGCCGACCTCGCCATTGGAGTGCTCGCCTCGCTGGCGGTGCGTTTGGTGCTTTTCCGACCCGACCCCATCGCGACACTGAAGCGAATGCGCCGGTCATGGCGAGTTCGAGCCGATCGCCTCATCGAGATGAGCGCCTTGATCCTCGAGGCCGACGATGAGCATCGCCCCGGCGTGCAGGAACGGCTACGGCGCCAGGTGGTCCGCCTCAACGAATCGACCCTGATGATCGACGCGCAGCTAGTCGAGTCCGTCCCGGACCTCGCCGCAGAGCGGGCCCTGCGGTTGTTCGACGTCGAGATCGCCCTGTCGAACTGCGCGCGTTTCGCGGCCGCGATGGCCGCGGCCGAGGTCGATGCCGAGACCCGTCAAGCTGGCCCGCACCGCCCTGGCCGCCGTACAGGGCGACGCGGTTGAATCCGACTGGCGGCCGGCCGTCGACCGGCTCGAGGCCTACACCAGTCCGTCGCCGCGGTTCACGCTCCTCGCTCATCGCCTCGCCGCCTCGATCGCCGACTACGCATTGGGACGGACCAAGCTGCTCGCGGCGATCGACGACCACGGACGACCGATCGCCGAATTCCACCCCGCGGTCGAGTTGAACGCGGGCTTCCTGCCGGGCTCGGCACCGGTGAGCCTGGCTGCGTCGACTACCCCTGGGCGCGGCGGTCGCCTGGATCGAACCACGCTCGACCCCAATGCGCGGGCCGCGATCCAGGTGACGGTCGCCGCGACCGTCGCGATCGTGGTGGGCGATCTGGTGTCGGGCGCGCGGCTGTACTGGGCCGTGCTGGCGACCTTCCTGGCGTTCATGGCGACCACGAACTCGGGCGAGCAGGTGCGCAAGGCGCTGTTCCGGGTCAGCGGAACCGCGATCGGAATCGTCGTCGGCGATCTGCTGGTGCACCTGACCGGTGGCCACATCTGGTCATCGCTGCTGATCGTGCTGGTGGCGCTTTTCTTCGGTATCTATCTGATGCGCGTCAACTACACCTTCATGGTCATCGGCATCACCGTGACGATGTCGCAGCTCTATGCGCAGCTCGGCGAATTCAGCTGGCACCTGCTCGTACTGCGACTGGGCGAAACGGCCATCGGCGTCGGCGCAGTCGTGCTGACCGTCTCCTTCATCGTCCCGCTGCGCCCGCAACGGGTGCTGGCCACCGGGATCCTCCTCTGGTTCCAGGCCCTGTCGGCGCTGGTCGACAGCAGCCTGCACCGACTGGTGGACGGGGAGCAGGTGGCATCGAGGCCACAAGCGCGCGAACTCGACGCGGCCTACGCTGCCCTCGAGGCGACGGCCAAACCGCTACGCAGTACGACGTTCGGCCGCAATTCGACGCAGCTGACCGAGATCACCTCGATCAGTGCGGCCGCCCGCGCCTATGCCCGATCACTGGCGGTCGAGGCGGACGGATCTGCGCCCATCGACAACCCGGCCCTCGTCCAGGCCGCGACTCAACTGCGTGAGTGCATGGCTGCGATCGAACGACGGATCCAGACCGGTGAGCACGGCGACTACGTGCGCTCGGCCTCGCTGCTCGAACTGGCCGCGCGGACGCTGCCACCCGGGGACTCACCCGCCCGGTTCGCGCTGCGAGACCTGACCCTGCTCGACGGCGCGCTGGCGCGACTGGCCACCGCACTGCGGATGGACGTGCGCGACCTCGACACGACCGACGTCGACCCTCCGCCCGAAGCGAAGACCGCTAACCTCGCTGCGAGCTAGACCGGCCGGCGAGTGCCTCGCGCATCGGTAGAACCGCGACGCCAGCGAGCTCGCGGCAGAACGCCTGGAATGTGTCGGCTCGCACCTCTAGCCACCGCCGGTACCACAGCGGGCTAATTCGGCCGGACAAGCTCGCCACTTCTCGCAGTAACCATCCGGGCACCGCAAGCAGCGTTGATGGCTCGCTGTAGGGATGTCCACGGCGTCGAATTCCTGCTACGTTGCGATTGGTTGGATATCAGCTGGCCCGGACCCTGGATCTGTCTTCAGAACTAGTCGAGCAGTCGCTCATAACCGGGCGTGACCGGCAATTCCCTGAGCCGGGACACCCGTCTCGTCGCCGCTGATCGCGCCCTTGCCTCCTCCGAGCACCTGGCCCAGCAGCTCCCAAGTGCGGCAATCTCGATGATCGCGCGAGCCTCAACCCCCGGGCTGCTCAGGGAATTGCCTTCAACCGACGCTAATCACGCTTGAGGTGCGGATCGGCGCGCCGCGCAGCGACGTCCTCATCCGAGCAGAAGCCGGTCCCTTTGCGGTTCAGGCAGAGCAGCCCTAATAGACCACCGGCACCGTCGACGACGGCCAGCCGGCGGCGGCCGATGCGCAGCATCCGCTGCTGCGTCGCTTCCAGCGGAGTGCTGGTCGTGACGATCCGCTCGCTCAACTGCCCGACCGCGAGCGCGGGGGCATCGTCGCCAAGACCTTCAGGCAGATCCGCGCGCTCGATCACCGATAGCAGTACCCCCGCTCGCACGATCAGCGCGGCATGTACGTGGTCGTCGCGAAAGAAGTCGCGGACGTCGCCCATCACGGCGTCAGCGTCGAACAGCGTCGGCGTCATCAGCATCGCGTCGCCAACCGTGGCGTTCGCCAACTCGATGGTGGCCATGGCAACTCCCCTCAGGCCTTGGACGCCGCGGCGACTCGCAGGATGTCGGCTGCGGCCAGGGCCCGCTCGTCCAATTCGTCTTCTCTCGCTCGGCTCGAGTGCCGCCAGTTGCGATCGCATCCGCGGATCCCAGAACTGCCGGATGTGATCTGCGATCGCCTGCACCGGCGACATCCACCGGCATCCGGTGGAACTGCACCGCGATGTCGTTGATCAGGCGCACGACCGGCTTGACGTGCGCGTCAGTCGACAAGTACCGGCTCGCGTTCGGACTGAACCTCAGACGTCGGGACGGACTGGCGCAGCGCCACCTGAACCGCGGTGACCTTGTATTCGGGACAGTTGGTGGCCCAGTCCGAGTTGTCGGTGGTGACGACATTGGCGCCGGTGACCGGGTAATGGAACGTCGTGTAAACGACCCCGACCGGCATCCGATCGGCCAGCTTGGCGTGCAGCACGGTCTCACCGACCCGGCTGGTCAGGCGCACCTCGTCGCCCTCGTTGATGCCCCGGTCCTCGGCGTCGTGCGGATGGATCTCGAGCACGTCCTCGTGGTGCCACGCGACGTTGGCCGTTCGGCGGGTCTGCGCGCCGACGTTGTACTGCGACAGGATCCGGCCGGTGGTCAGGATCAGCGGGAACTTCCGCGTGCTGCGCTCGGTCGTCGGCACGTAGGTCGTCTCGACGAAGTGGCCCTTGCCGCGCACGAACTCGTCGACGTGCATGATCGGCGTGCCGGTGGGCGCGTCGACGTTGCACGGCCACTGGATGCTGCCGAGCTTGTCGAGCAGGTCGAACGACACCCCGGCGAACGTCGGCGTGGTCGCGGCGATCTCGTCCATGATCTCGGCCGAGCTGTTGTAGGTCATGTTGTAGCCCATCGCCTGGGCAATTTCGCAGACGATCTCCCACTCGTGCTTGCCGGTCTTCGGTGCCATCACCGGGCGGACCCGGTTGACCCGCCGCTCGGCGTTGGTGAACGTGCCGTCCTTCTCGAGGAACGACGTACCGGGCAGCAGGACGTGCGCGAACTTGGCCGTCTCGTTCAGGAAGAGGTCCTGCACGACGAGCAGATCGAGCGACTCCAGCGCCGCGAACACGTGCTTGGTGTTCGGGTCGGACTGGGCGATGTCCTCGCCCTGCACGAACAGCGCGCGGAATGTGCCATCGATCGCCGAGTCGAACATGTTCGGGATCCGCAGCCCGGGCTCGCTCAGCAGCGGGCGTCCCCAGATGGCTTCGAACACCCCACGGGCCGCGTCGTCCGAGACGTGCCGGTAGCCGGGCAGCTCGTGCGGGAACGACCCCATGTCGCACGAACCCTGCACGTTGTTCTGACCACGCAGCGGATTGATGCCGACGCCGTCGCGGCCGATGTTGCCGGTGGCCATCGCGAGGTTGGCCATGCCCATCACCATCGTCGAACCCTGGCTGTGCTCGGTGACGCCGAGGCCGTAGTAGATGGCCGAGTTCGGGCCGGCCGCATACAGCCGGGCCGCGGCACGAATGTCGGCCGCCGGTACGCCGGTGATCTCTTCGACCGCCTCAGGGCTGTTCTGCGGTTCGGCGATGAAGCTGGCCCATTCCGGGTAGCCCTCGCAGCGCTCGGCGACGAAGTCGGCGGCGACCAGGTTCTCGGTGACGACCACGTGGGCCATTGCGTTGATGATCGCGACGTTGGTGCCGGGCGCGAGCTGCAGGTGGTAGTCGGCCTCGACGTGCGGCGTGCGCACCAGGTCGATGCGCCGCGGGTCGATGACGATCAGGCGCGCGCCCTGGCGCAGCCGGCGCTTCATCCGCGATGCGAACACCGGGTGGCCGTCGGTCGGGTTGGCGCCGATCACCACGATGACGTCCGTCTGCTCGACCGACTTGAAGTCCTGGGTGCCGGCCGACGTACCGAAGGTCTGCTTGAGGCCGTAGCCCGTGGGCGAGTGGCAGACCCGCGCGCACGTGTCGACGTTGTTGTTGCCGAACGCGGCCCGGACCAGCTTCTGGACGACGTAGACCTCTTCGTTCGTCGTCCGCGAGGACGTGATCGCACCGATCGAGCCGGCGCCGTGAGCAGCCTGGATCTCGGTGAGGCGACGCGCGACGAAACCGATCGCCTCGTCCCACTCGACCTCGCGCCACTCGTCGGTGATCTATTCGCGCATCATCGGGTTCATGACCCGGTCGGGGTGGCTGGCGTAGCCGAAGGCGAACCGGCCCTTGACGCACGAGTGGCCCTCGTTGGCGCCGCCGTCCTTGTCGGGCACCATCCGCACCAGCTCATTGCCGCGCAGTTCGGCCTTGAACGAGCAGCCGACGCCGCAGTACGCGCAGGTCGTCTTGACGCTGCGGGTCGGCATGCCGATCTGGATGACGGCCTTCTCTTGCAGGGTCGAGGTCGGGCAGGCCGCGACGCACGCGCCGCACGACACGCACTCGGATCCCATGAAGCTCTCGCCCGCGCTGGCGCTGACCTTCGAGTCGAAGCCGCGGCCCGAGATCGTCAGGGCGAACGTCCCCTGCGTCTCACCGCACGCTCGAACACAGCGCGAGCAGGCGATGCACTTGCTGGCGTCGAAGTCGAAGTAGGGGTTGCTGCTGTCGGTCGGGGCGTCGAGGTGGTTGTGGCCGGCGTAGCCGTAGCGCACGTCGCGCAGTCCGACCACTCCGGACATGTCCTGCAGTTCGCAGTCGCCGTTCGCGGGGCAGGTCAGGCAGTCGAGCGGGTGGTCGGATATGTAAAGCTCCATGACTCCGCGGCGGAGCTTGGCCAGCTTGTCGGTCTGGGTGCTGACCTTCATGCCGGGGGCGACCGGCAGCGTGCACGACGCCGGCGTACCACGGCCGCCCTCCACCTCGACCAGACAGAGCCGGCACGAGCCGAACGCCTCGAGGCTGTCGGTGGCGCAGAGCTTCGGCACGTCGATGCCGGCGATCGCGGCGGCGCGCATCACCGAGGTTCCCTCGGGCACCGATACCGGGTGACCGTCGATCTCGAGATCGACGGTGGCTGCGCCCGGACGTGCGGGCGTGCCCAGGTCGTGTTCCTTGAGCAAGCTCATGAGGACACCTCCGTTAGAACGGTCACCGGTTGGGGCGCGGGACGCGCGAAGTCTTCGGGGAAGTGCAGCAACGCGCTGCGGACGGGCAGCGGGCGTAAGGCCGCCCATTGCGCACAGCGAGCCGTCGGTCATCACTTCGCACAGATCGTTGAGGACGACGAGGTTGGCGGCGCGGTTGTCGTCGTTGATGATCCGGTCGATCACCTCGACCCCGCGGACGGAGCCGATGCGGCACGGCGTGCACTTGCCGCAGGATTCCTCGGCACAGAACTCCATCGCGAAGCGGGCCTGCTGAGCCATGTCGACGGTGTCGTCGAAGACCACGATGCCGCCGTGGCCGACCATCGCGCCGGCAGCGGCGAAGGCCTCATAGTCCATCGGCAGGTCGAGCTGCTCGACCGGGACGTACGCACCGAGCGGGCCACCGACCTGGATCGCGCGGATCGGCCGACCCGATCGGGTGCCGGCACCGTAATCGAGCACCAGCTGACCGAGCGTGATGCCGAAGCCCGCCTCGACGATGCCGCCGTGCGCGATATTGCCACCGAGCTGGAAGACCTGGGTGCCGAGCGACCGTCCGACGCCTCGTTCGGCGTACGCGGCGGCACCGTCGGCCAGGATCATCGGCGTCGTGGCCAGGGTCAGCACGTTATTGACCACCGTCGGCGCACCGAACAGACCAACCAGCGCCGGGATCGGCGGCTTGGCCCGGATCACGCCGCGCTTGCCCTCGAGGCTCTCGAGCATCGATGTCTCTTCGCCGCAGATGTAGGCGCCGGCCCCGACGCGCAGGTGCAGATCGAAGCTGAAGTCGGAGTCGAGCACGCGGCGCGCCGAGCCAGCCCTGGACGTAGGCGATCTCGATGGCGGTCCGCAGCACCGCGATCGCGGCCGGGTATTCCGAGCGCACATAGATGTAGCCCTCGGAGGCACCGACGGCGACCGCGGCGATGAGCATGCCCTCGATCAGGCTGAACGGATCGCCCTCCATCAGCATCCGGTCGGCGAACGTGCCGCTGTCGCCCTCGTCGGCGTTGCAGCAGACGTACTTGCGCGGGGCCTCGGCCGCCTGCACGGTCTTCCACTTGATGCCGGCCGGGAAGCCGGCGCCGCCGCGACCGCGCAGGCCGGACGCGATCATCTCTTCGACCAGGTCGGGCCCGGTCATCGCCATGGCGCGGCGCAGACCGACCAGGCCACCGTGGGCCACGTAGTCATCGGCCGAGAGCGGGTCGATGACGCCGACCCGGCGGAAGGTGACCCGGTCCTGGGTGCGCAGCCATTCGATGTCGTCGGTGATGCCGAGCCGCAGCGGGTGGTCGCCGCCGTGTTCGAGGCCGGCCGTCAACAGTTCGGCGACATCGCCGGGCGATCACCGGGCCGTACGCGATGCGTCCGAGGGCGGTCTCGACCTCGACCATCGGCTCGAGCCACAGCAGGCCGCGCGAGCCGTTGCGGATGATGTGGGCCCGCTCCCCCAGCAGTTCGGCGAATGCGTCGGCCACCTCGTCCGCGCCGACCGATCGGGCCGCGGTGTCGCCCGGCACGTACAGCAGTTACGGGTTCACTCATGGCGGGCGCCTCACTCACAGTGCATCGACCAGCGACGCGAACCGGGTCTCGTCGACTCGGCCGTGGACCTTGCCGTTCACCTCGATGGACGGGCCGAGCGCGCAGTTACCGAGGCAGAAGACCTGCTCGAGCTGCATCCGTCCGTCCGCCGTCGTGGCTCCGAGTTTGGTCTGCAGCCGGCTCTGGGCGTAATCGATCAACGCGTTGGCGCCGACCGACTGGCAGGCCTCGGCCCGGCAGATCCGCACCGTCGAGCGGCCGCCGGGACTGTCTGCGGAAGTCGTGATAGAAGGTGACGACGCCATAGACGTCGGCGCGCGACAGGTTCAGCGCGGTGGCGAGCAAGTCCGATGGCCTCGGCCGGGATATAACCCAGCTTGGCCTGCAGATCGTGCAAAATCGGAAGTAAGCGGGCCCTGATCGTCCTGATGCGCGGCAACCGCGAACGCCACCGCGTCGGCAACTCCCACGAGTGGCGCATCGAAGACAGAATCAGTCATAAGGGCCTCATTTTCGCGGACGCGCTCCTGAGGGTCAACCGGCCTGGCCGATCGGTTGATAACCGCTACCTATCGATTCTGCCCTACGAACCGAGGGGCGCAAATTGATGCCAGTTGGGCCCCAAGGCGTATAGGCGAGCGGCGAGCGCACGGTGGAAAGGACTTGTCGCCGCAGCGCCCCGCTCCATCGGCATAAAGATCCCGAAAACGGATCGACACGGTCGGCGATCGGGCGGAGCGGACCGGGCCGGACCCGATTCCCGTTCCTCGGAAAGACCGTGATCTCTTTTGGGCCTCAGATCAGCGCGCCGTCTTGCTCGGCTCGCACCGCGCGTAACGCGCATATACGCTTTGACCAATTTGGGCGACGTCGCGTCGGACCAAAGCCAGCTGTCGGGGAGCACGAAAGGATTCAATGGATCCCGGTCGGATGAAGACCATCGACAAAGGAAATCTTCCAAGTCTGTTAGCCGACGTCGTCGCGACTCGTGGCGGCGAAGTTGCGGTCTACGCGGGCGATTCCGCTACGAGTTACGCCGAGCTTGACGCATGGTCGAACGCTGTGGCCCGGCAAATCCTCGACGCGGTCGGTGGCGGCCCAGAACCGGTCGCGATCCTTGGCGGGCAGGATGCGAAGGTCGCCGCGGCCATGGTGGCGACCAGCAAGGCCGGCCGGCCGTACGTCATTGTCGATACGTCCACGCCAGTTACCCGGATGCGACAATTGCTGACAATGGCAATGCCGATAGCGACGGTGGCCACCAGCGAGTTCACCCCGACCAGTGACGAAATCGGCGATGTGTGCGGCACCGTTATCACCATCGACCCCACAGCCCGAGATACAGCGCCGATCGACATCTCGCAATATGCGGCCGACCGGATCGCGACAATCATCTTCACGTCGGGATCGACCGGTGTTCCTAAAGGCGTCATGCAGCCCGAGAGCGCGCTGGTATCAGATGGAATGCCATTTGGGATGAGCGGCGACCCGACCGGCAATCACGTTGGCATTCCGCAGCCGCTCAGCTTCGGCTTCGGAAGTTCAGCCCTGGTGCGCGCGCTGGTCTGGGGCGCGTCGGTATGCCTGTTCGATGCGCGGCACAGCACCATCGACCAGATGGTCGATTGGGTTCTGGCCCGCGAAATCACCGTTCTCAACCTGACGCCACACGCGATGCGTTCGGTCGCGGCGGCCGCGATCGAACGGAACGTTACCTTCTCCACCCTTCGCCGAATCAATGTCGGCGGTGAGGCCGTCCTGGCTTCAGACGTCAAATTAATGCGTCGGTGCGTCACCGAGGCCTGCGCCATCCACAACGTGGCGGCGTCTTCAGAGGCCGGGGTAATGACGTCGACTCGGTTGCCGATCGATCTGGATCTGCCCGACGGGCTCCCTATACCGGCCGGACCGCCGCTGCCGGATCGAGGAATCGAACTCGTGGACGACGAGGGCACGCCGATCACCGAACCCGGCATCACCGGCATGTTGACCATCACCTCGCACCGGACGGCACGTGGTTACTGGGGCAACCCTGAACTGACCGCCGAAAGATTCACCGTGCTCCCCGATGGCCGGCGCCGGTACCGCACGGGCGACCTCGCTCAGTGGGATCTCAACGGGGCACTGGCCTTCGTAGGGCGCTCGGACCACATGCTCAAGATCCGCGGCTACCTGGTCGAACCGGCCGAGATCGAAGCGAAGCTACGGGCCGAGGGCGAGGTTCGTGAATGTGCCGTGGTGGGCCAGAAGTCCAACCGTGACGGCGTCCTGCAACTCGTCGCCTACGTTGTCCCCGATCCGGCGAACTGGGTTTCCAGCGCGGCGCTACGCCGACGGTTGGCTACCGAGCTGCCGCCGTACATGGTTCCGCAGATCCTGATCGAGCTAGCAGCACTGCCCCGGAACCCGAATGGCAAGCTCGACCGGCAGGCATTACCGCCGGCCCCTCAGATCATTCCCGAGTACGACATAGCCGAGGTCGACAAGTGGGCGAGCGTGCCCCGGATCATCGAATCGATCTTCTGCGCCGCGCTAGGACTCGAGTACGTCGGCCTGGACACGAACGTTTTTGCCGCCGGCGCCGATTCGCTGGCCGTCGAAGAGATCCTTGCGGCCCTCGAAGCCGAGTTGCATCTGTCGATCGACTCCGCAACCTTGATGGCTCATCCGACCGCGGCCGAGCTCGAGCGGTTGCCCCGCGACGCGCCGACCGACCTGCGTGACGGAGTGCTCTGCCAACTGGCCCCAGCGCCTAACCCGAGCAAGACTCCACTATTCATCGTCTGCGGTGGTGCTGGACTGGCCGTCCAGTTCCGTCAACTGGCCCAACGACTCGGTGACGAGCGAGCGGTGTACGCCCTGCAGATGCGTGGCCTGGAGGGCGGTCTACGGCCCGACTTCACGATCGCAGCCATGGCGCGTCGCTACACCCGCCTGATCCGCGAGGTCCAGCCCCACGGGCCCTACAACATCGCGGGACACTCACTCGGCACGCACGTCGGGTATGAGGTCACACGTCGGTTGCGCCGTTTCGGTGAGGAAGTCCATCTGCACTTGTTCGATCCGTTGGGAGGTACGCCTCGTACCGCGCCGGAGGAGCAGGCAGAACCAGCGCACTCGGTACCGCGTACGCGCGAGACTGCTCCGAGTCGGGACCTGACTCACCTCCGCGATCGGCTTGACGCAATCGCCCTGCATCGAATGCCACAACTATCTCGCTCGTTCTGGCGTTTGTTCACTGAAGATCGTGTCGCGGCCGTGTGGCACGTTGGCGTCGTGGCGATGCGTAAATCGCCAACTCACCGCGGGCAGCTGCGCGGCGCGGTGACGACGATCTACATGGCCCAGGTCCGGCACGATTATGAACACGAGGCCGATTTTCAGAGCCATCTGAGCCCCCCGGCGACGCATGTGTCGGTCGAGGGCGGCCACAACTCGATGTTTCGACCCCCGTTCATCGACGACCTGGTCAACCAGGTACGCGGGCGCCTGATCTGATCTGATCTGATCTGATCGAAGTCGGGAGCCAGCTGCTGAAGGGACTTGTTGCGGCAGCGCCCCGCTAGGTCCTCACAAAGCGGGGCGCCGCCCACAGCCGGGAAGTGGCATCGACACAGCTGCACCTGACCGATCGGCAGCTGCAGGACCGGATCTGAACGATTTTGGCTGACGACACGGGCAAACTCGGCGAGAATTCGGGTCTCCCAGACTCGAATCGACCCCGCTTCTAGTGGTCTTAGGCCGGGTCAGACGGTCGGGTGCAGTGCACGGGCGCGCTTGAAGCACCCCGGTGACGATCCTCAACACCCCGAACTCGCGGCGACATCCGATTTGGTGGACCTGTGAGTTCGCCTGGCGGTACAGACCTACTACGGCTGCGCTAGTTAAGGTCCCGTCTGGCGGCAGTATTTCGTCGGCGAAGGGTGCACGTCGTGATTGAAGCGCGCGGATTGACGAAGCGTTACGGCGAGAAGGTGGCAGTCGACGATCTGAGCTTTGTTGTCCGCTCGGGCGTCGTCACGGGTTTCTTGGGCCCGAACGGGTCGGGCAAGTCGACGACGATGCGACTGCTGCTGGGTCTGGATCGTCCGTCCTCAGGCAGCTCACTTATCAACGGAAAGTCCTACGTCGACTTCCCAGCCCCCCTGCGCGAAGTCGGTGCACTCCTCGAGGCGCGCGCAATACACACGGGACGGTCGGCGCGAAATCACCTACTGGCGATGGCCGCCACTAACGGCATTCCCCGTCGGCGGGTTGACGAGATGATCGGCCTGGTGGGTCTGGAGGATGTCGCCGGTAAGCGAGTCGGAGGTTTCTCGCTCGGGATGGGTCAGCGCTTGGGTATCGCGTCGGCGCTGCTCGGCGATCCGGGAGTGCTTCTGCTCGATGAGCCGGTGAACGGTCTCGACCCCGAGGGCATCCTTTGGATCAGGAATCTGCTGAAGTCCCTGGCCGCCGAGGGACGGACGGTGTTCATCTCGTCGCACCTGATGAGCGAGATGGCGGTGACTGCGTCCGAAGTGATCGTCGTAGGTCGCGGCCGACTCGTCGTCGCCGGAAGCGTCGGCGAAGTGATCAACAGTGCGACCGGTGGCGCGGTCCGCGTGCGGACGTTCGAAGCAGACCGCCTGGCCCACCTCTTGGCCGGTGACGGCCGGCAGATCGAGCGGGTCGGGTCCGACGTACTGCAAGTGAGTGGAATCGACAGCGCCGGCATCGGCGTGGTCGCCGCCCGCGAAGCAATCGCGTTGGTCGAACTGACTCCGCATCAAGCCACGTTGGAGGAGGCGTTCATGGAGATAACCCGCGACGCGGTCGAGTTTCGCGGAGGCCTTAGTGCGCCCCACGGCGCTGCGCTGCCGCAGCCAAGTTCCCCGGCCGGCCAGCGATGACCGCCGTGGCCGGCCCGCGGCCGGTCGACCTCGGCGCCGGACGGATAACTCAGGTCGGCGTCATCCGGTCCGAATGGATCAAACTCCGCTCGCTGCGCTCGACGTGGTACAGCCTGCTTGCGACCGTCGTCATCATCACCGGTCTGGGGACGCTGTTCAGCGCCCTGCGCGCGCACCGGTTCAACCAAGGGATTGGACCAGACGGACGTATCGCCGGCTTCGATGCCACCCAGGTCAGTCTGCGCGGTGTTTTTCTGGCCCAACTCGCCATCGGCGTGCTGGGAGTTCTGGTGATCACCGGCGAGTACAGCACCGGCATGATCCGATCCTCGATCGCCGCGGTGCCGCACCGACAGCCCGTTCTGATCGCTAAGGCGATCGTGTTCGCGGTGATGGCATTCATCGTGACCGGTGTCTCGGCGTTCTTCGCGTTCATCTTCGGTCAGCAGGCGCTCGCCAGCACCCACGCGCAGGCCTCCCTGAGCACGCCGAACGCACTTCGGGCGGTGTTCGGCGCCGCCCTCTATCTGACCATCATCGGTCTGCTCGCCGTTGGGCTCGGATTCCTGCTCCGCAACACGGCGGGAGCCATCGCCGCACTGTTCGGCGTGGTGCTCGTCCTGCCGCTGCTCACGAACGCACTACCCGATCCGTACTCGACCGACATCGCCAAATACCTGCCACTGAATGCCGGAACTCAAATCATGGTCACTCGCAACTTCGATCCCACGATGCTGGGGCCGTGGACCGGACTCGGTGTGACGGCCCTCTACGCGGCGGTCGCCCTGATCGGTGGCGCCGTCATGCTGAAACGACGAGACGCCTAACCACGGTTGGGTCCGGCATCGAGTAGGTCGCCGTAGCCGACATCGGTGAGAGCGGCGACGTCGTCGAGGTCGACGGCGGCCCGTGGTGACGAGGTCAGCTGGCGGCGGAAGGTCGCCGCTGCGGTGTGGTCGGCACCCGGCCCGTCCAAGCGGTAACGCGCCGGAAGCATCGGTCCGAATAACAGCGGTTCGGCGAGGTCGGGCCGCGCGCGCACGACCGGTGCCACTCCCGCGGCTTCGGCCAACGTGAGGGCGAGAGTGTTGTGCGAGTCGACGGACGGCGGCGGCAGAGCGATGCTCTGCCGGGCCGCGCGATCGTCCACGCCGGGCCCGGACCCGGACCAGGTGTTGACGATCCAACGGGCTTGTAGTTCGAGCAACGGAAAGTACGGACCCTGCAGGGCGAACTGCCCGATCACGCCGAGTCCGGGTAGGTCCGGATGCAGTGTTCGGTGGTGCAGTCTCAGATCAGGCCCGAGGATCGCGGCTAGCTCGACGGAGATGTAGGGCAGGTGCGGGCGATATCCGGTGGCGCAGATGATCGTGTCGACGTCTTCGCAGCTGCCGTCGTTGAACGTGATCTGACGGCCGAGCACCGACACGATCGACGGTCGACATCGGATTGATCCGTCTCGCACCTGGGCCAGGTAGTCCTGGCTGAGCGAATGGCCGGCGGCGAGGAAGTCTTCGCTGGGTGCGGGCGCGCCGAAGTCGGCGGGATTCCCGGCGACGCGCAGCACCCGCTCGCGCATCAGCGCGCCGTAGTCCGATGCCGACATGATGCGCCGCCGCAGCGCGCCGATGTGGGTGTACCACTGCCAGTCGGACGAGACACCGGCGACATTCTTCTGAAGGACGTAACGCGGCTTTCGGTACGCCGAGACGACGTTGGCCACCGGGGCGAGATCGGACGCGATCTCATGGCCGCTCACCCCGTTGCCGTAGACCAGGACCCGTCGATCACGGAACCGATCGGCACCGGGGTAGTCGAAAGCGTGTAGTACTTCGCCCGTAAAACCGTCGAGGCCGTCCGGCCGCACCGGATCACGGAATCGTCCGGACGCGACGATCACCGCATCGAATGACTCACCATTCACTCGCCAACCCGGCTGCACATCGGTGACCGGCGAGCTGAAGCGGATGCGGTCGGTAACTCCGAACGCAGCCGCGTACGCCCGGAGGTAGTCGTGAACCTGCTCGGCGAACGGGTGCAAGTCGTGGGTCGGCGGTGGCTCGAAGTCCGAGAACGCGGTCATCGCCCGGCTGGTGTTCGTTCGCATACCCGACCACACCCCGCTGTGCGGGGCCACCGTGTTCCACTGCCCACCGAGGTCATCGGCCGCCTCGAAGACGTTCACGTCGAAGCCGGCCTCGATCGCGTGCTTGGCCGCTACGAGACCACCCGGCCCGGCGCCGATGACCGCGATCCGAGCACCCTCTTCGAGACGCACCCGTACCCCTCCAGTTCCACGCCGCGCCCGGTCCGGAGTGTGTACCTGGCCCCGATGCGTGGCTCATTGTGCAGCAGATGTGCAACTCGAGAACGGTCGGCCGTCAGGGGCAAGTCGTGCTCGTTGCGATCACTCGTTTCGCGCGACGTCGGCTCCGGTCATCCGGCTGAGCAGGGGCATGGTCGACGCGATGACGGCGATCGAGGCCAGCAAGCCGGCGATGACCACGAGGTAGTAGGACGGTCCCGGGGCGTGCAGGGTTTCGCGGAGCTGGGCCCGCAAGAAGAGCTCCGCGGTGACGAAGCCCATTCCGATGGACGCGGCGGCGGTGATGAGCAGCGGCGCCGCGGCCTCAATCACGATCACCCGGCGCAGCATTGCCAGCGGTGCTCCCGCGAGACGAAGCAGGCTGAACGGCCGTTTGCATTCGACCAGGCCACCAGCGACGTTGACGGCGAGACTGCAGCCGGCGATGGGCAGGCTGGTGAGGATGACGACGTTGGCCAATTGCCGGTAGCCGTCGCTGTTACGCGTGCTGTCGGCCCGCAATTCCCCCATGGTCTCGGGGGCGAATGTGCTGGGGTAATCCGCAGCGAGGGCTCCGCGCGCCTGTTCGATGGCGGCGACTGACCCGTCGGTCGCGACGGCGAGCGTGTCGATCGACAGGTGACCGAAGTCGGCGGGTGCCATGTCGACGGTTGGCCAGGTGGTGTCGGCCATCGCGGCTCGGTCGATGAGCCCGCCGCCGTAATCGGGTTCGATCGCGGCGACGGTGGCGCCGGGTTGGCAGCGTCCAAGGGCCGCAACGACGGCGAGCTGCGAGCAGGACACGAGTTCTTGGATCGGGTCGTACTGCACGTTCATCAACGGGCCGGCCGAGCCACGTTGCACGTTTACCTGAGGGGCCGGCACCGGGGCCGGGTTGGCGCGATTGCGGATCTCGAGCAGGCCGGTGACGCCGGGAATCGAGGTGAGGGTGCTGATGACCGCGGGCGAGACGGTCGTGGGGGCCCCGGTTCGCTCGGGTGGGCCGAGTTGGTTGATCAGGGTGGCATTCGCAGCCTTGCTCGTTGACGCGATGCCACCGGTGGCGATGATGGCGGTGATGATCCCGGCGGCACAGGTACCGACGAACAATGCGAGCACCAATCCGCTGATCGCGCGGAATCCGGCTTGGGGGTTATCGGCCAGGCGACGGGCGGCGATCAGCGTGGACGGTCGGTTGGCGTGGCGGGCGGCCAGGCGTGAGATCAGCATCGTGAGCCAGGGGCCGGCGATCACGAGCCCGGACATCACGCAGCAGTACGCCGACCAGGAAGACCGCCGCTTCGGTCGAGCTCTTGGTGTGGGTGCGGGCGCCGATGTCGTGGACGAGTCGTCACGGCCGCACGACCTTGGCCAGCGCGTCCAGGCGGGCGGCGGTCAGGTCGATCCACCGCAGATCAGCCTCGAGGTGGAATAGTCCATGGTCGGCCAGCAGTCCGTCGACCAAACTGCCGCTGCGCTTTAGCTCGGTGAGCTCACGCATCCGCTGCAGATGCGCGGCTCGCTGCGCGTCCAGATAGACGTCGGCCGGTCGATCAGTCATGAGCGCCAGCACGACCTTGGCGAAGAGCACCGTCTGCAGGTGCGGCTCGGGGTCTACCGGCTCGGCCAGCCAGGCCTGCACCTCGGTCACGCCCTGCTCGGTGATCACGTACCGCTTGCGCTCGGGTCCCGCCCCGGGCTCCGGCTCACCCGCCTCGACCTTCCCGTCCCGGGCCAGCCGGGCGAGCGTCGAATACACCTGACCGAACGGCAGCGGCTTGCCCCGGCCGAAGAATGCGTCGTAATCGCGTTTGAGGTCATAGCCGTGGCTCGGCTCGCGTTCGAGTAGGCCGAGAAGCGTAAGCGGTACCGTCATACCCGAGTGTCTACACTCAGTATATACTACCCGTCAATACCCGTGTTCGTCTCCGCCACTGCCCAGCAGGACCACACGCATTTGTGGGGTCGGCTCCCTGGCGTAGCAGCGCTGACTCAGGTAGCTGTGGGTGGTGTCCGTCCCGGCTTGTTCACTCGTTGGGTGGTCGCGGGGGGCGGGTTGGCCAAGCGGAGGGCGGTTTGTCGTGAGCGTGACCAGAGCTGGGTCGGCTCACCCGCGACCGCCATCGCTGCGCCGACAATGATTAGAAACCCGACGACTGAAATGACGACAATGTCGCTCATGAGCCCGGCGATCACGATGACGAATCCGGCTGCGATCGCTGCTGATGAGTTCACTATCCGTCGCCGCAGCCGGCCCGGTTGCGAAGCGGATCGGCGGGGCAGCACGGCGGACGTGGCACCGGTATTGCTAAGGCCTCGCTCGATTTGGGCGAGCACTTCTTCCTCGTGCTCAGAGAGGGCCATTCGATTCAGCCGGCCGCGTGGTTCGGCGTGCGCGTCGCCTCAACGGCTGCGAGCGAACGCGACAACAGCTGTGGGTCGGTGCAATTGCAGGCCGGTTTGATGTCGGCGTCGACTACCGCGGTGCAGCCAGCAGCGTGTGTCCGCATGTCCGTGGTGCGCTCCCCGATCCGTCGAATCGATTCGGTGTCACCGAGCGGTGCGTACGCCAGCAGGTGGTCGGCGAGTCGCACCTCGGGGAGGTCGAGCACCGCGTCGACGAGGTGTGCGCGGGCGCCGGCTGGGACGTGCCCCGATTCGGCGTGCAGCGTGACCCGGGCGGTGCCGTGGGGATTTGTCGGTGTGCTGACGTCGGACGAAGCCACGACGTGGCCGTCCTCGGTGACGTTGATCTGCTGGTGGTGGGGTGCGTTGGCGGATGCGGTCACGGTGTCTCTCTCCAAGGGCGCGCGGTGGCACTTTTCAGAATGGGGGCCTTACCGCTGGTGCGCGCGAGGCCAAAGACCCCCGCTGCGCGGACTTTGGTCCTACTGGGGTCGTCGCCGCGCCCGGATTTCGGCGTAGCGTTGGTCCAGGTTGAGAACCAGCCAGGCCGGGACGCCACTTTCTCGTCGGAGACAGTGATGCGCGAGCTTCCCGCTCACGACCGGCGAGCGAACGGGCATGCCGCGACAGAGTGGGTAGCACCAATGCCATGGCGCCTATCAGAGATGCAGTTTCAGCGTTACAAGCGAGCCAGCCGGGCCTACCAGACCGCGGGAATTGACCGAGCGGCCCTGGACCAATCCTCGATGGACGCGAGTCTCGAGCAACTCGCTGCCGTCCACCAAGCGGATGCGACGCTGGATATCACCCGGCGTGAGCTCGATTCGGCGCGTGACGCCTACTTGCGCGAACCCGAGGCCGCACCCCTAGTCAAGTATCCCGACAACTGAAGGCCTTGGCCGTGGCTGCAACCGCCACGGCCAAGGTCGTCATCGTTGATGACTGGTCAGAACGGGGCGTCTATGTCGACGACGTCTATGACCTTGTTCGTCACAAATTCGCGGACGCCGAACTTGGTCAGTTCATTGCCATAACCAGAGACCTTCAGGCCACCGAACGGAATATCGGCCTTGACCATCGTCGGGTGGTTGACGAAGACCATGCCCGTCTCAATCCGGCGAGCGACCCGTTCGCCGCGGGCGACGTCCTTCGTGAAGACCGATCCGCCCAGACCGTAGCGCGAGGCGTTGGCGACCTCGACGGCTTCGTTCTCGTCGGCGACCCGGAAGACCATGCTGACCGGGCCGAAGAACTCGATCTGGTAAGCCGGGTTGTCGGGCGCGACATCGGTCAGGATCGTCGGCTGGTAGAACGCGCCGCGGGTCGGGACGGGCGCGCCGAGGGTCTCGACCGTCGCACCGTTGTCGGTCGCCAGTTTGACTTCGGTGGCCAGGTTGTCGGCCGCCTTCTGCGTGCTCAACGGTGCGAGCTGGGTGGACGGATCCCGCGGATCGCCGGCCCGCAGTGCCGCCACGCCGGCGCGGTACTTATCCATGAACTCGTCATAGACCTCGTCGACGATGATCAATCGCTTCGCCGACACACAGACCTGGCCGGCATTCCAGTGCCGCCCGAACACCGCCCAGGCCACGCTCTTGTCGATGTCGGCGTCCTCGAGTACGACGAACGCGTCGGCCCCGCCCAGTTCGAGGGTGCTCTTCTTCAGGTTCTTGCCCGCCGCGGCCGCGACGACAGAGCCGGCGCGCTCGCTACCAGTCAGTGCGACGCCGCGTACGAGCGGGTGCGCGAGGATCTTGTCGGTCGCGGTGATCGGGGCGAACAGGTTATTGAAGACTCCCTCGGGCAGACCGGCGTCGTCGAACAGCTTCTGCATGGCCAGCGCCGATGCCGGCACGTTCTCGGCGTGCTTGAGCACGATCGTGTTGCCGGCCAGGATCTGGGCGGCCGCGACGCGCACGACCTGGTAATAGGGGAAGTTCCACGGCTCGATGGCGTAGAGGACGCCGAGCGGCTCGTGCGCAATCGTGACCGTGCCTTCGCGCGCGTCCTTCACCGGAAGGCGCTCGTCCTGCAAGAACTCGTCGCCATGGTCAGCGAAATAGTCGAGGATCTCGGCGCTGAGTTCGACCTCGGCTTCGGCCTCCCCGGTGATCTTGCCCATCTCGAGCGTCAGCACGTCCGCGAACGCTCGCTTGTCTTCGCGTAGCAGTTCCGCGGCCCGGCTCAACACCTTCGAACGATCGCCCGAGCCGGACGTGCGCCAACTCAAGAACGCCGCGTGCGCCTTCTCGATCGTCGCGTCGATCTCGGCGTCGGTCGCGAACTCGTAACTGTTCACCAACTCGTTCGTGTACGGATTTACCGTCTGATAGGTCATCTCTTGCCTCTCTCGGTCGAGCATCAACACGCGAGGCCGGACATCAGTTCGGTGAGGGGCACCGTCGCATCTGCAATGTCAACGCTAGGCCCAAGGTCCTCGCCGTAACGGTGCCGTGAGACCTCTAAAGACAGGACCAAAGACATGAGTTTTGTGCCCAGCCTTGCCGCAACCAGCCCGGCCGAAAGCACCGTAGGTCGAGCGCGGCCTTGATCCTGGCCGGCGACGACTCACGGTGACCGTCTGGGCGAGACATCGTCTCGCTCGATGCGAGCGGCCTGGGCTAGGGCTGGCATGACTCGATCGGCGAATGGTCGCCCATGCTCGTAACCAAGTTCACCGAGAACCCAAGCTGCCGCCTGTCGCCGCCATGGATCCTCGTCGCTCAAAACCGGCAAAGCCCATTCCAGCACGACGGGTTCGCCACGCTGATGCAACAGGTAAACTAACGTTTCGGCGGCCTCATCGTCGAATGCGTCGCCGGGCGCGTCGCCCAGGCCGAGCAACTGGCCCCACGCGTCCTCGCTGTCCACTCCAACCTCCCGGCCTCCGACATCCGCTAAACAGGTGTGCATCCTCGGCGGACAGATGAGTTATGGGCAGCTGGCAGTTGACTCGATGGGGGTTAATCGGTGGCCATCGTGTAGCACGGCGCAAATGGGAGCCCGGGGAGAGCGCCGGGCCGTCGACGGTCGTTGTGCCATTCAGATTGCCCGCCGGGCGTATCGGGGACGAGGATCGCGTCTGTCTCCTAGGAGGTATTCGTGGCGTACCGATACGTGTCACCGCCGAATTGGCCAGTACCCCCGCCCGGCTGGGTGCCGACACAAGGGTGGACGCCTCCGTCTGGTTGGAGTCCCGCTCCGCCTGGATGGCAGTTCTGGGTTGAGGATGCCGCGGTGCCATCGCGCGACGCGCAGTCGCTGCCGGCTCAGGTATCGACGCCGACCGGGGTGACGCCAACGGTGGCGGCGGTGCCGCCGAGCATGGCGTCGTACCCGCTAGCGCCGGCTAATGCGTCACCGTGGGTAGGCGGCTACCAACCACCTTCTCTGCCCGTCGCGGAGCCGCCCGACGAGGAGAAGGTGGGGCTGTTTGGCGCCCGGCAACGGGTCAAAGACCTCAACGCCGAGGTCGCAACGTTGCGGGCCGAACTGTCCCGGCTCGGCCTGTTGGACGTGGTTGAGCTTGAGCAGCGCTGCCAGCAACTCGGCACCGATATTCAGGCACGAGAGGCGCAGCTGGCCGCCGACCTGCAAGCCCACGGTGCACGTCTACAGGATCTGACCAATCAGCAGGTCGCGCAGTCTGCGGCCCAGGTCGCCGATCTCACTGGTCAGGTGCAGGCGCTCAATGTGCGACTGGCCGAGTTGCAGACACAGGTCGCGGTCACCCAGGAACAGGCGATCCTTCAGGAAGTCGGCATTTATCAATATCGACACCCGCTGTCTGACGCGCCGGCCTACCAGGCTGAACTCGCCCGATTGAGTGACGCGGTCAAGGCGATGGCTGCCCGCGACGGCGGCGCCATCGAGGCGGCGACGTCGTGGACGGTCAATGGGTCAGCGGCCCAAGGCCGAACCATGGTGCGGGAGTATTCGAAACTAATGCTTCGCGCTTATAACGCAGAAGCCGACAACCTCGTCCGCGGCCTCAAGCCCTACAAGCTCGCGACATCCATCGATCGACTAAATAAGGTCGCGCTGACTATCGAACGACTCGGCAAAACGATGAGTATCCGGATCTCCACTCCTTACCACCAGCTGCGGATCCGAGAACTCGAACTGACCGCAGACTTCCTCGAGAAGCAGGCCGAACAGAAGGAACGCGAGCGCGAGGAGAAAGCCCGACTGCGCGAGGAACGGCAAGCCCAACTTGAGATGCAGCGCGAACGCGAGCGCCTAGACCGGGAACGTCAACATCACCTCAACGCGCTCGCGGCTCTCGAAGCCAGCGGCGACACCGCCGGCGCCGAACGCCTGCGCGCCCAGCTGGCCGACGTCGACAAGGCCATCGCCGAGGTCGACTATCGCGCGGCCAACATTCGCGCCGGCTACGTCTACGTCATATCCAACGTCGGGTCGTTCGGCCCTACCGTCATCAAGGTCGGCATGACCCGTCGCCTCGATCCGCGAGATCGTGTCCGTGAGCTGTCGGACGCCTCCGTGCCGTTCAACTTCGACGTTCACGCACTGTTCTTCTCCGCTGACGCTGTCGGAATCGAAACGAAGATGCATCAGCTGCTCGCCAACAAGCGAGTCAACCGAGTCAACTCCCGGCGCGAGTTCTTCTATGCAACACCGACAGAGGCTCGAGGGCATCTCGCGTCGCTGTCCGGCGAGATCCTGGAATTCGTCGAGATACCCGAGGCTGTCGAATTCCACCAGAGTGAAACTGAGATTGCGCTCGCCGCCGGCGCAAGTCCTGGACGACACAGCGCATCACCGCCGGAACCGTCTTAGCGACGCCGGCGTAACCATGACGCCTTTCGAGTAAGAACTTTGCCAACGCGTAGTCAGACTGCCCCGAGGTTTACGCCGTATCCGTCGATATCGCGCATGTAGTGGCCACCGCCGAGGCGCCGTGGACGGCTGCCGGGCCTCTGACAACGTCACTTAGACAGTTCCGGTCCGGCTAACTCGGTTTTAATACTGTTCCAGCTCCGGTCCCGACGTAATGTGACCTTTGACCCTATTGGTGATGGATTGCCAAGCGAATGGTTGACTTGCGGCCCAGCCACAGCGCTGGATTGCCGAAGGAGGTTCCCATCGTGGTATCCGGAGCGATCGTCACGGCGTCTGTTCCCGCCGATCCGCCAGAGGCGTGCCCCTTTTGTGGTCAGCCGCTTCTAAGCACGCGTGCTGTCGATCATCTGGCGGGGCAGACTTCTGCCTATGAGGCACGTCAGCGCAAGCAGGCCCAGGCTGAGGTTGAGAAGCAAGTCGCAGAAAGGGAAGCGACTTTCAAGGTCGAGACCGCCGCTGCGCTGAAGACTGCGGCTGAGCAGCGAGCCCGCGAGGTCGCGGAACTCGCTCGCCGACTCGATGACCTTCAAACAAACCAGGACGCCCTTGTCCAGGCGGAGGTCGATAAGCAGGTCGCCGTGTCGGAGGAGCTGGCGCGGGCCAGGTTGTTGACGGAGTTCGCGAAGCGCGAATCGCAGTTGCGATTGACGTTGAAGAAGCTCGAAGAACAGAACAATGAGCTGTCCCGTCGCGTTGAGGGCCTGTCTGCAGGAGACCGCGGCGAGTTCAACGAGGACGAGATCGCTGTCCAGCTAACGAGCGCATTCCCTGACGACGAGATTACGAGGACGAGGCGAGGGCAACGTGGCGCCGACATCTTCCAGCGAGTGCGGTTTCGGTCTAACGGCGAGCTGATCGAAGCGGGACTGATCATTTACGAGTGCAAAGACACGCTGCAGTGGAGTAATCGCTTTGTCGAACAGATTCGCGCGCAGGCGAAACTGCATGGAACTCCGTATGCCGTTCTAGTAAGTCGTCGTTTCCCTCAAGGCTCCTCCAGCCTCGTAGTGCTCGACGACATCGTCGTCATAGAGCCCGGACGGTGTGTTGCGCTCGCACAAATCGTGCGGCGAATGGCAATCGAGTCCTACCGGGCGGGTATCGTTGCCGGATCTCAGGCAGGAAAGACCGCCGAACTTTTCCGATTCATCTCGAGCATGCAGTTCCGGCAAGCATTCGATTCGTTGTCCGAGTCAATCGATTCGCTCGATGGCCTGCTGACTCGTGAACGGCAAGGCCATCTGTCGCTGCCGAGTGAAAACTAGGCCGATGTTGCCGAGTGAAAAGAGGGCCATCCCTGACAGTGAGGGGTGTGCTTGCCGTGGAGGATTGGGCGGAGATCCGCCGGTTGCATCGGGCTGAGGGTTTGCCGGCGCGGGCGATAGCCCGCCGGCTTGGGGTGTCGCGGGGGGCGGTGGCTCGGGCGTTGGCCTCGGCTGGTCCGCCGCGGTATTCGCGGCCGCCGCGGGGTTCGGCGGTGGATGCGTTCGAGCCGGCGATCCGGGAGTTGTTGGCGGAGTTCCCGTCGATGCCGGCGTCGGTGATCGCCGAGCGGGTCGGCTGGACCCGATCCTCGAGTGTGCTGCGGGATCGGGTTGCGCGGTTGCGGCCGTTGTTCGCCCCGCCTGATCCGGCGTCGCGGACCGGGTATGACCCGGGCGGGTTGGTGCAGTGCGATCTGTGGTTCCCGCCGGCCGATATCGGGTTGGGGCATGGGCAGGTCGGGCGGCCGCCGGTGTTGGTGATGGTGGCCGGGTATTCGCGGGTGATGAGTGCGGTGCTGCTGCCCTCGCGGCAGGCGCCGGATCTGATCGCTGGGCATTGGCTGTTGCTGCAACGGCTGGGGGCGGTCCCGAAGGCGTTGGTCTGGGACAACGAGTCCGCGGTCGGGTCGTGGCGGGAGGGCCGACCGAAGCTGACTGATCAGTTTGAGGCGTTCCGCGGGATGCTCGGTGTCCGGGTCATCCAGTGCAAGCCTCGTGATCCGGAGTCCAAGGGCCTGGTTGAACGGGCCAACGGCTATCTGGAGACGTCGTTTCTGCCGGGTCGGGTGTTCGCTTCGCCGGCTGATTTCAACGCCCAGCTCGAGGACTGGCTGGTCCGGGCGAACACCCGTCAGCATCGCGCATTGGGGTGCCGCCCGGCGGATCGGTGGGACACCGACCGGCAGGCGATGCTCGCGTTGCCGCCGGTGACGCCGATGCTGGGATGGCGAATGACGCTGCGGCTGCCGCGGGACTATTACGTCCGTCTGGATTCCAACGACTACTCCGTGCACCCCTCGGTGATCGGGCGCCGGGTCGAGGTCCACGCCGACCTGGACACGGTGACAGTCACCTGCGGCGGGCGGATCGTCGCCGCCCATGACCGCTGCTGGGCCCGGCATCAGAGCATCACCGACCCCGAGCACCGAGCTGCAGCCGAGGCTCTCCGCAGAGCCCCGCGGACCGCGTCCGGGCCGCTGGTCGATGACGTCGAGCAGCGTGCGCTCAGCGACTACGACCAGATCTTCGGCTTGGCTGAGGAGGTGGCCTGATGGCCGCCGCGACCACTAAAGCCAGCCCGCGACCTCACCGCCGAGATCTCGTTCCTGACCCGGGCGCTGAAGGCACCGACCATGCGCGACGCGGTCGCCCGGCTCGCTGAACGGGCCCGGGCCGAGTCCTGGACCCATGAAGAGTTCCTGGTGGCCTGTCTGCAACGCGAGGTCTCCGCCCGTGAGTCCCACGGCGGGGAAGGCCGCATCCGCGCCGCCCGGTTCCCGGCCCGCAAGTCGTTGGAGGACTTCGACTTCGACCACGCCCGCGGCCTGAAACGCGACCTGATCGCCCACCTGGGCACGCTGGACTTCGTCACCGCCAAAGACAACGTCGTGTTCCTCGGCCCGCCCGGGACCGGCAAAACGCACCTCGCGACCGGGCTCGCGATCCGCGCCTGCCAAGCCGGACACCGGGTCCTGTTCGCGACCGCCAGCGAATGGGTCGACCGGCTCGCGGTCGCGCACCGCAACGGCACCTTGCAAACCGAACTGATCCGCCTCGGGCGTTACCCGCTGCTCGTGATCGACGAGGTCGGCTACATCCCCTTCGAACCCGAAGCAGCGAACCTGTTCTTCCAGCTGGTGTCCGCCCGCTACGAACGGGCCTCGCTGATCGTCACCAGCAACAAACCCTTCGGCCGCTGGGGCGAAGTGTTCGGCGACGACGTCGTCGCCGCCGCCATGATCGACCGCCTCGTCCACCACGCCGAAGTCATCGCCCTCAAAGGCGACAGCTACCGACTCAAAGACCGAGACCTCGGCCGCTCCGCGGCCACCACCCCAGACCAAGACTGACCAACATCAACCCGAAGGTGGCCCCATTTTCAGTCGGCACAACTGGTCCTGTTTTCAATCGGCATTGACACCATCAGAAGCAGTGGACCGAGCGACAGCGCGCTCACCAGAGCATCAGCGATGGCCTGATGGAAATTGACTCTCGATTTACGAGCATTTTGGAGAGCAACGCTAAGCCGGGAACCATTCATGCGTTGCGCTCCGAGAGGTCATCCGCGTGAGAAGCAACTCGAGCGCTTCGGCAATCTTCGGTGGAAAACACGATCCAAACACGTCTGATTGAGGGAGTGGAGGATCAGCTAATGAGCCTGTTCGACCGGATAAGAGGGAGGCCAACCCTCGCCTCAGCGGCACCAGCCGCGCAGCCGGGGCCTTCAACTATGCTCGCGCATCTCCTCGGTGGCGCCGACGGCCTCGAGGTCGTCGGCGAAAGCAACTATCAGAACCCGCTCTGGGCGATCTCGGGTGGATGCATTGGCGACCGAATCAGGCACAAGGTCGTAGCCGTCCTCGTGCCCCAGCCTGACAACCCGCATGACCCGAACACCATCTCCGTTCAGATCGAGGGCAATCTGGTCGGCTATCTTGCGCGGGATCTGGCCGGCCAATACCTCCCAGGTTTACTTGCCCTGATGGCCCGCTACGGAACCTACGTCGCGCTCGAGGGTGAGGTCGTCGGCGGCGGCTACCATAGCGACGGCCCCGGTCGTCTCGGCGTTTGGCTCGAGCATGACCCAGAGGATTTCGGTCTGGCACCGCCGAAGTCTGCTCACTGGACAAGTCACCCCACGCAACCAGCCCACGCCGGAACGATGCGGACCGGATTCAGCGAAGCCTGGTTGACAGACGTTGAAGATGACTCCTATGACCTTTCCTGGTTCAGCGGCCTGCCCGAAACAGACGCGCCGGCGATCTCACGACTACGCACATTGCTCTCGGCGCAGTCAGATCCAATCGATCGGCACTTCCAGTTCGTAGAACTCGAGAAACGGTTGTACAGATCGCGCGATATTTCCGATACCGCGCTGGATGAGTTCGACGATACTTGCGAGAAACACGACCTAGAGATGCCAAGCATCTGTAAAGCGTTCGTCGACAAGTGGGGGAAATTACCGCTCCTCGAGACATACAGGCAGATGGCAATCCGTCAGCAGAAGAAGCAAGATTGGGCCGCCTGCATATGGTGGACGGAGCGAGGGCTGGCGCTGTACGGGAACAGCGCCGCACGCGTCGACGCAGTCGAGTACCTCATGAAGCGGCGCGACCGAGCCCTCTCAAAGCTCGAAATGCCTCTCGACGTGCCGAGATCCACGGCGGCTGACAATGGCATCGCAACGCTCACCGATGAGCCACCGCCATGGCGCCTTCGTGGGACCACGCAACAGTAAACCTCACTCGAATTTTACCTCGAAGCGAACGGCTGGAATAACTACGGCTGGTACACGCTGTGGACGTGTCGGTCGCTCAGGTTTCGGATCGCTCAGAGCGTGTATCGGAGATCCGGTCCGAGGACCCCGACGAGCAGCCGCTGCCGTGCTTGAATCGAAGACGTCAGGTTGGCCGGCGGTGGCTGCCGGTGGGCACTCAGGCGGACGTACAAGGAACTGTCGACGGCCGGTGGATTTTCGGAATCTGAATGACTGCGCTGCCCGCGTGAGTTTCTGGCTCCTCAAGGCCACGTGCGGAAGGTACCGGGTCGGTGTTTGACGGCGATGACGGCGTGCTGCGACGGGCGTTCGTGCGTGCGGCGCTGGATGGCGAGGAATGCCGACCCGTTCATGTGGTCGCCGCCCTCTCGGAGGTGTCAGGGCCCGTCGGTCGAGCGCTGCGCCCGGCCGACGGAGCACCGCTGGTTCCTCCGGGAGCTGAGCCCGTCGCCGACCGCGGCTACCGTTCCTCCTATCTGACGATGCAGCTGCAACAAGCGGCGCGGCGGTTGGCCGACCGCCGGGGCGAGAGCGTCGGAGCCGGCCATCTGCTGGTGGCCGCGCTCGACCAGGCCGATCCCGAGGTCACCGGCCTGCTCACCAGCCGGGGCGTTGATCCGGCCGTGGCGCGCGCCCGCACCGTCGACCTGCTCGGCGGCCCGGTTGAGCGGGAACCGATCGCGATGCCTACCTTGACGCCCGCCGGGACTCTGGACCGGCCGCCGCTACCGATCGAGGACCTCGACCCGCGCGCCTGGCGGGTCCTGTCCTGGGGCAGGACCACCTGCCGCTGCGACGACTCGAAAAGGGAGCTGACTGGGACGTATTGCGCAGCCTGGAATCGCGCGCCGCATGGAAAATCGCCGAACGGCTGAACCTCGACAGTGATCAGAAGTACTCCCTCTACACCCGTCACCAGCGTGCCGTCGAAGAGCGCGCGCACCTCGCCAAACCCGACCTGGTCATCCCCCGACCGACGCAACGCGGCCTCCCGCAACCGGGCCCGCCGCGACCCGTCACTGCGGCTACCCGGAAACGGCGGACCCGGCGGCGGCGGGTAACACCGACCTTCATGATCGGCTGGCCCACCTGGTTACGGAACCGACGGGCCTCTATCCGCGACTTCCGCTTCCGCCTAGTCACACGAGCCTCGTATCGAGGCCAACCGCGCTCCTAGCGCGATCCATGACTCCGCTCCGGCGGATTCACTGGATGGTTCGACTGCAGGCGGAACTGCTCAGATGCCTGCTCACAGCCGCGGAGCCGGTCGCGTACCCGCGAGCTTGTACGCGGACCGGCTGAGTCAGGCGCGCCGCAGGAAGGCGAAGTAGATCGCGCCGAAGGCGACGACGATTCCGACATTCACCGCTAGCCGTAGGCCGAAACGGTCGCGTAGAAAGAGGACGTCGCAGCCGACAATGAGCGCGATCATGACGACGAGCAGGATCACGACCGCCAGCGTTTTCGACACCATGCCGACCTACCATCTCGCTATCACTTGCGGCCGGCCAGCCAGTAGACAATCGAATTGCCGGGGTTCACAGTGATGAACGCGCGCCACAGATTCTTGTGACCGCGCACTCGGTCATCGGGCCGCTGCTTGAGGTCACGCCACGCCAAGGCCGAACTGACCGTCTGCGCGACGAGGACGGCACTAAGGATGGCTTTGCCGCGTCTGCTGGTCGGAGCTTCATGGTTCTGGTCTACTCCCAGAACGACAAAGGATCAGCATCCTCTGACCTTCAGATAAATAGTGTTGTTAGCCGATCTCGTCGAGAGCATGGCGAACGGCGCTGGCGACCCGGCGGGCATGCCGGCGACATCGAGCGGAGCGCGTCCGGCGACTTGGAGTGGGATGAAGCGTTGCCAGTCGCGGTCGAAGCAGAGCAATGCGCGTAGGTCGGCCCGCCGGTCCACCGTGACGTCGGCGGCCCGCTCATACCTCGCCAGATAGTCGTCAGCGGTTTGGGCGTCGAACAAGACCGCCAGGTCGAGTCGGCAGTGGCCGACGTCGCTTCCACGGCTACCTACCGCAGCGTGCGGCCAATCCACCACCCCGGGAAGTCGCCCCGGCACACCACAGCACGTTGAAGTGCTGATAATCCCCGTGAACGAAGACCTTCGCCTCGTCGAGTGGCCCTGCGGCTGCCTCACGAGCGGCTGCGCGCAAGCCGAGGTCGGTGAGCCAATCCAATGAACGCTCGCGAACGTCGTGCCGCTCCGGCGAAGGCGTCGCGCCGTCCGCTCGCACTGCCACCTCCGGCCACGGGCTTGTCCGGGGGGGAACGGCGTGGATCGCGGCCTGCGCGATCGCGAGTTGATCCAGCCAGGAGGACACATTTATCGGAGCCAGGTCAGGTTGGCCGGCCAAAGCGGACGTCAGCGAGCACCGCACGCCGGTTTCACTGCCGTCCGCGTCCATCGCGAGCAATCGAGGGGCCGGGATCGCGTGCCGGCGGACCGCCTCGAGCGCGACGGCTTCTCGCGTCACCAAACCCGCCGTTGAGTCCTCGGCGGGCCAGCGACGCAGCACGACGTCGTGGAGTCCAGCCGGGGAAGCAATGGTTACGCGGTCCATGGACGCGGTGATGCCGCCCGCTAGCCGCACCACCGCGGTCACCTGCGCGCGAGGATGTATCCGCCGACCGCCCCACTACGCGATCCCGCGAGTTGGGGGCGTGTACTCGTAAAACACGCAGTCAGTTTGGCAGGACGTAGCGGCTACGACGACGAAAGAAGTCGAGGTGGCCGTTCATAGCCGTCTCGTGGTGAACAGCGTGGTCCCGCTAACTGGGTCAACCTCCGGCGCGCGGTCTCAGCAAACCCAACCTTCTGCAACACGCGGCGAGACGCCAGGTTCCAGTCCCACACCGTCGCCCACAGGCGTTCGTGCCCTAACGATCTCGCCCAATCGAGGACCGCCGTCGAGGCCTCGGTCGCGTAACCCTGACGCCAGACCCGACGCAAGAACTCGAATGCCAGTTCCGGCTCCCCCGACGACCCTCGTCCGCTGTCGATCAGCCCGCAGTAGCCGATGACGTCACGAGCGGACTTCCGCTCGACCGCCAAC
Organism: uncultured Actinomycetes bacterium; assembly: GCA_963730855.1. Lineage (GTDB taxonomy): Bacteria > Actinomycetota > Actinomycetes > Mycobacteriales > Jatrophihabitantaceae > CAVSTK01. The sequence goes on along the minus strand of CAVSTK010000002.1, from coordinate 1,676 downwards.
AATCCGACCGACGACGGCTGGGTATTACGGATCGATTCCTCTAGGTCCGCCACCGTGGGATGTCCAGCCGCGTCGATTCGCCGATGCGGAGGCACTCGTGGATCACGTTCCGCCCACAATTCACGTAAGACGACAGCTTCGGCCACCCGCCAAGGCCTGAGCACCAAGCGCCCAGTCTCGAGCACAACGTCGCGGCCCGGATTCGCCTCGCCTGCCATGGCGGCACCCTCTCACAGGAATCGGCATGCCACGCCGCTGGTGCGCGAGGCGCCCGAGGATCAGGTCATTCGAGCAACACCGAGGAGCGGCGCAAGTTCCATGCCGCGACGATGCCGGGAGCGATGTCGGCTGGATTTCGTCGGGTCGTGTCGATGTCGAGGTCGTAGGGGCCGAAGGAGTGGATGCGTAGCTGCTCGATATCTGCGCGGCCTTCGCCGATAGGTCGGTCGCCACGCTGGATCTCGCGGCGGTCGATCTCCGTCAGGTCGCAGTGCACGCCTATGACGTACAGGTCGCGGCCGGCGAGGCTTTGCGTGAGCTGTTGTCGGTGCCAGGTCTCTCGAGAATGAGCTCCACGATGAGGTCGTTGCCGGCGTCGGCCATTGCCGCGACGGCGCCGACGAAGCCAGCAAAGAATTTGAGGCGGCCGGTGGTCCACCAGGGCAGGTGACAACCTTGGTCGTCGAGTACCGGCGGAATGCCCGGGCGGAGCAGATCGGGACTGAGTCTGAGGAATGGCTCGGGCTGGGCCGCTTGGATCGCCCTAGCAAGGCTGGACTTGCCGGAGCTGGACGCGCCGTTGAGCAGGATCACTCGGCTCGCCACGTCGAGCACTATAAGTATCTGCCTGCTTTTGGCGCGAGCGCGGCGCGACCAACGGACTTACTCGCGCCGTGCCGAGAACGCGCTCTCACCGTGGTAGGACCTTTGATGTGGCGTCGAGTGCCGAGATAATTGGCCGTGGTTTCAACATCTGAGGTGTCGGTTCGGCCGGTAGACGGGCAGGATGCTTCGATCTGCGCCTCGTTGCGACTGATGGCCCTAGATCTGAGTGAACCGACGGACGGCTAAACGTCTGTTCCCACCTCAGACAGTCGGCTGTCGCGATAGCCTGCCGGCGTGGCCATGCTGGTCCTCATCAACGGAGCGCCCGGATCAGGTAAATCGACGGTGGCTCATCGGCTCGCCCAAGATGGTCCGCTGAATCTCGCGCTTGATGTCGACGCGATCAAACACTCCCTCGGGCAGTGGGAGTCCGCCCCCCTGGTAGCCGGGCGCCACGCTCGACAGCTTGCCGTGGCGATGGCGGGTGCTCAGCTTGAAGCTGGTCACGACGTGTACCTCGGCCAGTTCCTCGCGAGAACTCAGTTCATCGAAGGAACTCGAAGCGATCACACGGCAACGCGGAGCCACGTTCATTGAGGTCGTCCTGGTTATCGACGAGGCGACGTTGACCCGGCGCCTCGCCCGCCGGGCGGCCTCGCCGACTCGACCGGAGCATCTCATCAACGCCTCGCTAGTCGATCCAGCGGACGTTGCCGGGCTCGATCCGATCCATGGAAAGCTCCTCGCGGTCCGTTCCACCGCAATCGCGGTCGAGGCATGCGGGCAGCCTCGATGACACCGTCGAGCGGATCCGGCGCGCGGCCGGGGGACGCCTGAACAAGCCGCAGCCA
>CAVSTK010000001.1:0-28915 GCA_963730855.1 uncultured Actinomycetes bacterium | reverse complement strand
TGGATGCCGAGGCCGGTCGGCGGCTTGAACCCCAGGCTCAGATCGATCGGGCCGAGGTTGCCGCGTTGGAACTTCAGGTCGGCGGTCAGCCCCAGCCGCTGCACCGCGACCTGGAGCGGGCCCAGGGTTGCGTTGCCGTCGAAGCTGATCTCCAGCGGCAGGTCGGGTTGGCCGAGGGTCAGCGCGAGATGCAGGACGTCGAGGTGGAAGGGGCCGATGTCGGTGTTGAGACCGATGTCGAAATGCGGGCTGGCGTTGCCCTCGATGAACAACCCGTGTGCGGACGACCAGCCGATGGTGAGCGTGAAGTCGACGGTGGCATCGATCGGTATCAAGGTCGCCAGGAACGAGTCCAGGTGCTTTGTGCTCAGATTCAGGACACCGTCCGTCAGCGCGGCCGAGACCAGTGCGCTGAGCTGGCCGGCGTTGACGTCGACTCCCCCGCTCACGCCGACCGAGCCGACGGTGAGGCCGAGTCCGTCGGCGACCGTCAGCAGGTTCATCGGTGTCTTGTCGGAGTTCTCGATCGTCAAGGTCGCCAGGACGTGTCCACTGAGCGAATCGGCCAGTCCGCCCGCTCAGGCCAGTGCGAATCGTCGGCGACGCACCGGCCCGGTACACGAGCGCGATGCCGGTGTCGACGTCCAGCGAGGCGTCGATTCCGAACGTCATCCGGTCGCTGATCGCAACGCTGGCCGGGCCGCCGCCCATGGCATAGGGCGCGAAGACGATCCCGGCGTCCGCGCCGCCGGCAGTGCTCGGTCGCAGTCCGTTGATGCTGACGCCCAGGTCGAGCCCGGATTGATCGAGCGCCTTGGTGATGCTGACCAGCAGCTGAAGCATCGGATCGGTGTCGGCTTCGGGCACGTCGTGACCGACGAGCGCGGCTTCGGCCCGGCGCGGCAGCGGCCGACTGGCGACGGTGGCGGCCAGTCCGCTCAGGACGGTGCCCAACGCGCCGACGACGATCGTCGCGTCGCCACCGGCGCGGCCCCACTCGTACACCTCGCTCAGCAGACCCTTGATGTCGCCGAACACCTGCGGCACCCGATCCCAGCGCACGATCTGGCGGGTGTGGCTGACCTGATAGATGCTCGGATCGGCATCGAACGGGCGCAACTCGACGACCCCGGCGAACATCAACAGCCCGAGCGGCAACAGGGTCGTGGTCTGCAAGGCCGACACGATGCAGTAATCGAGCAGCCGGGGCACGAACTGCGTCGCCAACTCGGTCTTGGTCAGGTAGTCGCCGGTCGCCGAGAAGCCCGTGACGACCGCATCGATGCCTTGCAGAAAATCGACCAGCGCGACCCCCACCTGCACATAGGCGGCGTCGAGCGCGGCGCCGGTTGTCCCGGCGTCGATGGTCGATTCGAGTTCCCCGACCGCGCCGACCAGATCGGTGAAGTCCAACGCGGCCAGCCCGATGTCGGTGACGCCCGGCGGCAGTCGCCAGCCGAGCAGCGCGAGCAGGTCCGCCGGGCCATCAGGGCCAGAAAGGATGTCGCCGACCTGACCGACGACGGCACCGACCTCTCGAATGGCGAGGTCAACCGAAGATGGCATTATTTATCGGCCCACTCTCCGGTGAAGAAGTCGTACTTGGTCGTGTGCTCGACGACGTCGACCTTCGTCAGGTCGACGCCCGCGCTCTGCAGGAAGTTGGGATACGCGTGTTGGCGTGGCAACAGCAGGACGGCACCCGACTTCGCGGTCGCCGGGTACGCCAATACCCGCCCATTGGTCTTGTCGGCCACGGTCGGGTTGCTGATCAGCGCCTGCAACTTCGCGGCGGCCTGGTCCGTCCATATCTTCAGCCAGCCGGTACCGGATGAGAGCGTGGTCGATTGCAGCCGGTCATCGTCTACCGGAATACCGAGGTGCTCACTCCAGAGCGAGAGTCGCAGCGAGTCGACGAATCCGGTCGCCGGACAACCGTCGACGCCGTTGAAGACGACGCAATTGAGTTCGTCATTGCGATTCACCCCGATCAGTGGGCGAGCAATCTGGAACTCATCGAGCGAGGCACCATCGAGGTTCGCCGAACCGATGGTGGCCCATTTCCCGTCGATCACCGCTGTCTTGGTGTGCAGGTAATTGGGCATGAGGACGGGCTTGGTGTGTTTGCGCACGTTCGGCGGTATGGCGTGCGACCAGGCCGTGAAGACGCCGATCCGGTCGACCGCGGTCGGCGCGTAGCGGCGGATCCGGGCGATCAGGTTGGTCTGCCAGGTCGGGTAGAACGGCATGTCAGGGATGACATTCACCATCAGGATGAGTTGCAGATCGGGTCGCGTCGCGTCATTGAGCGCCGCCACCAACGCTTGTCCGATCCGCTCATTGGTGAAGTACTGGTTCTCGAAGTAGATGTAGTCGGTGGCATTCTCGATCGCGCGAAGGTAGGCCTCGAGGATCCCCAGCTCACCGTCATCGAGCCCGGGCAGCGTGTGCACGTTGACGGTGCGTACCAGCTGCACGCTGGCCAGGAACTCCTTCTCGTCGGCTGCCGTTGCGATTTCGGTCGGCGCGGGATCGAGCGGCACCATCGACGCCGTTCCGTCGGCGATGTTCCAGTGCACCCGGACCTGTTCCTGCAGGTCGGCCACCACTGGGCCGCGGACGGCGATGCTGACATCGTGCACCGCGACCGGCTCGCCCGGGCAACCACCGCGGCGGGCCTCGAACACCTCATGGCCGTTGGTGTCCCAATAGCTCTGCTCGAACGGCGAGCCGAGGAGCATCGCTTCGGACTGATCCACACTATCGGCGACCGCATCGACCAGAACAACCTTGGCGTGCACCACGCTGCTGCCCTGCGTCACGAACGTCAAAGCACGGGCCGTGCTGCTAGCTGCAGTGAAATAATCCTCGACCGCGGTGCCCGTCCCTTTGGGGTTGTCGTGAAACTCGGCGGCGATCGAAGCCAGCGAGTTGAGCAGCCGATTGCCCAGGCTCGAGATCAGCACCTTGGTGTCAAGGCCGTCCTGCGCGGCGGAGATCATCAGCCGCTCGGGGCGCGGACACGTGAGTGGGTCGATGGCTTTCTGCGGCGGCGGGTCGGTGGTGAACGTAGCGGGGAAGGCCAGCACGGTCTCGGGATGCTCGGCGTTGGCGACCGAGTTGTAGAACGGCGGCATGTCGAGGGTCAGTTGCATCACCGAGATCGACTTCGTGGCGTCCTTCATCGCGGCGGCCACATGGCCCCAGGCGAACTCGTCATCGACGAGCGCCCGCACCGCGTTGCCGGCCCGCACGGGCAACGCATTCGTCGTGCCCGGCAGCGACACGGCCCAGCCCTGCACGTCGCGTTGGTTCAGTGAGATCGAGCCGACGTCAGTCGTCGGTCCGGTGCTGTCGGGGTAGACGTGCGTGAAGACGGCCCGGCGTACGGTGCCGGTCTGCACCGAGACCTCCAGCTGACGGGTGCCGGGCACATCGGTCAACGCATCGGCCGTGATCGGGACCGCGAAGGCGCCGTCGCCGGCCACCGTGGCCGAGCCCAGTACCGGCGCAAAGAGGGCGGATGTGTCACGAACGACGACCAGCAACCCCGGGATCCCCACACCGTTCTCATCGACAACCGACCCGCCGACCGATGTGCTCACGTCGCCTCCTAGGCGCGCAGGCTGATACCGAGGGTGTGGAGTTTGTTCAGTAATGAGCGATCGACAGCGGGGGCGCAGACGCGTCGAGGGTCCCGACTCGACACGTCACATTCTGGCGCACCGATGGCTGATTCAGATAGTCCCAATCGGTGCGCCCGTCAGCCAAGATAGGGCGATGCTTGGTTTGGAGATGGTCGTCGTCCTCGGCGTCGCCGTGGTCATGTGCGGCGCGCTCGCCCGGCGGTACCCGGTGGCGCCGGCGATCCTGCTGGTGCTGGTCGGCGTGCTGGTCGGCTTCGCCCCAGCTTTGCGGCAGGCCCAGATCCCACCGGAAGTCGTCCTGCTGCTGTTCCTGCCGGCGTTGCTCTACTGGGAGAGTCTGACCACCTCGCTGCGCGAGATCCGTAGCAACCTGCGGGTGATCGTCCTGGCGAGCACGGTCCTGGTCGCGGCCACCGCGGCCGCGGTGGCCGCGGTGGCACATGCCCTGGGCATGGCGTGGGGCCCGGGTTGGGTCCTGGGCGCAGCGGTCGCCCCGACGGACGCCACGGCGGTCGGGGTGCTGGCCCGGGCCCTTCCGAGGCGGGACGTCACCGTGCTCCGGGCCGAGAGCCTCGTCAACGACGGCACCGCACTGGTGATCTACGGTCTCGCCGTCGGGGTCACCGTCGGTGGCGAGAGTCTCGGCGTTGCCCACGTGAGCGGACTGCTGGTGCTCGCGTACGGCGGTGGGGTAGCCGCCGGCGCCCTGGTCGCCCTTGTCAACTGGCAGGTGCGGCGCCGGATGGACGATCCGATGCTCGAGAACATCACGGTGCTGGTCGTGCCGTTCGCGGCCTTCCTGCTCGCCGACTCCATCCACGCGTCCGGCGTGCTCGCGGTGGTGACCTGCGGCCTCGCGATGAGCCGACTCGCGCCCCGGATCACCAGCGCGGCCGCGCGCCAACAGCTGACCGCGTTCTGGTCGCTGGCTACGACCGTCCTCAGCAGTGTGCTGTTCGTGCTCGTCGGGCTGCAGGCCCAGTCAGCCGTGCGCAACCTGTCCAGCGTCTCGGCGAGCCGGGCCGTCGGCTACGTCTTCGCCATCACCGGCGTCGTCATCGGCACCCGGTGGGCCTGGACCTACACGACGCCATACATGCTTCGAGCCGTCGATCGCCGACCGGCCCAGCGCATGCGTCGGATCGGCGCCCGGCAGCGCACCGTCAGCGCGACGACCGGGTTCCGCGGCGCGGTATCGCTGGCCGCCGCGCTGGCGGTCCCCAGTCGTCTCCATTCCGGCGCACCGTTCCCCGACCGCGACCTCATCATCGTCATCACGAGCGGCGTCATCGTGCTGAGCCTGCTGCAGGCCTTACTGCTGCCGCGGGTCGTGCGCTTCGCCCGGCTGCCGGTCGACACCTCGGTCGATGAGGAGCGACACCTGGCCGAACTGACCATCGCCGACGCCGCCGTCGAGGCGATGACGCAGCTGGCCGCTGAACTCGGCTCCGGTCCGCACGTGGTCGAGCGGGTCCAACACGAACTCGACAAGGAACGCAAGCTGCTGGCCGCCGACCACGCGGCCGACGATCCCCTCGTGCGGCACAACGACCAATACATTTCACTCCGGCTGGCGCTCATCGCCCGGCAGCGCGATGTCCTGCTCGAACTGCGCGACGAGCGAAGAATCGATGACATCGTGCTGCGTCAGGTCCAGGCCGGGCTCGACAACGAAGAGGTCCGACTGTCCCGCTCGTCACCAGGCGAATAGGGCCGCCGAGGCCGCCCGCCTTGCCGCCGCCGAGCCGACGGTCCGCGCGGGTCTAGATACCCTGGCGAATCCGAGGCATGGTTGACCCGTCTCGGCGGGCAGGAAACCCGGGGAGGACGACAATGCAGAGCTGGATCGTCGAGCGCACGGCCCCGATCGACGAGGGTCCGCTGCGTCGGGTCGAGCGGGGTGAACCGGAGCCCGGTCCGGGCCAGATCCGTATTCGGGTCAGCTGCTGCGGGGTGTGCCGCACGGATCTGCACCTGGCCGAGGGCGATCTGGTTCCCAAGCACGCGGGTGTGGCCCTGGGCCATGAGGTCGTCGGACGAGTCGACGCACGCGGCGCCGGATCGAGCCGGTTCGCACTCGGTGATCGGGTCGGTGTTCCGTGGCTGGCCGGCACCGACGGGACGTGCCGGTTCTGCCGTCGCGGCCAGGAGAACCTCTGCGAGGCGCCGCGCTTCACCGGCTGGGATCTCGACGGCGGTTACGCCGACTACTGCCTGGCTGACGAGGGCTACGTCTACCACTTGCCCGATTCCCTGAATGACGAACACGCCGCGCCGCTGCTGTGCGCCGGCATCATCGGGTACCGCGCCCTGCGATGCGCGGACGTCCCGCCCGGTGGCCGGCTGGGCATTTACGGGTTCGGCGGCAGTGCCCACCTCACCGCACAGATCGCACTCCACCTCGGCTTGCGGGTCCACGTGCTCACCCGCGGCGAGCACAATCAGCAACTCGCCCGCGAGCTCGGCGTCGACTCCGTCGCCGGGGCGGCCGACACGCCACCCGAACGGCTGGACGGAGCCATTCTGTTCGCACCGGCCGGCGAGCTGGTCCCGGTCGCCCTGCGCGCGCTGGACCGAGGGGCAACGTTGGCGGTCGCCGGGATCTGGTTGTCCGATATCCCCGCACTGAACTACGACGCCGAACTGTTCCAGGAGCGCCGGCTACGCAGCGTCACCGCGAACACCCGCAGCGACGGTGACGAGTTCCTCACTTTGGCCGACCGCTTCGCGATCAGGGCCACCACCGTCGCGTACCCGATGGCGCAGGCCGCAACAGCCTTGTCCGACCTTGCTCACGGCCGATTCGGCGGCGCCGCCGTGCTGCACAACTGAGGTCAATCGAGCTGCTGCGGCTCGACGCGATCCATCGGATCGAGCGCGGGATCGGCCGCGTCCGTCCAGTTGGCCTTGTTCATCCGGGACGGCTGAACTCGCGGCGGCTCACCCTCCTGCTTGGGAAAGTTCGGCGGGTACGGCGCGTCGCCGAGCCCGCGGTCGACCTCGTCGCGCTCGGCCCACTGCAGCAGCGGCTCGATCGAGAACACCGCGTCGTCCATCCCCTCGTTCAGGTCGCCCAACTCGGCGAACCGCGCCGGCATCGTCTCGATCGTGAAGTCGGCCATCTCGACGTCGGGCAACTCGGCCCAAGTGATCGGTGCCGACACCAGGCCGAGCGGCGAGGCCCGCACCGAATAGGCCGAGGCGATCGTTCGGTCGCGCGCGTTCTGGTTGTAATCGAGGAAGATCTGCTCGCCGCGTTCTTCCTTCCACCAGGCGGTCGTTACCAGGTCGGGGGCCCGGCGTTCGACCTCGCGCGCAAAGGCGAGTGCCGCTCGGCGAACTTCGCGGAAGCCGTAGGCCGGCTCGATCCGCACGTAGATGTGCAGCCCCTTCGAGCCGGATGTCTTCGGCCAACCGACAGCGCCCAGCTCATCGAGTACCTCATGGACGATCGCCGCGACCACCTTGGCCTCACCGAACCCGGTGCCGGGTTGCGGATCGAGGTCGATGCGCAGCTCGTCGGGGCGCTCGGTGTCGGCTCGGCGCGAGTGCCACGGGTGGAACTCGACGGTCGACATCTGCACCGCCCAGATCACGCTGGCGAGTTCGGTGACACAGAGCTCGTCCGCGGTCCGTCCGGACGGAAAACGCACCTGCACCGTCTCGACCCAGTCCGGGGCTCCCTTGGGCAGCCGCTTCTGGTAGATCCGCTCCCCCGCGGTGCCGTCAGGAAACCGGTGCAACATGCAGGGACGCTCGCGCAGCGCCCGGACGATCCCCGGGCCGACCGACCGGTAGTAGTTGGCCAGGTCGAGCTTGGTCTGCCCGCCGAGGGGGAAGTAGACCCGGTCCGGGCTGGTGAACCGAACCGTCCGTCCACCGACCTCTAGTTCGAGGTGAGCCTGCTTGGCCATATAGCGAACCTAGCGCGCGCCGCACCGCTGGGTGGACCCTGGAAGGGTGCACCCCGGACCTGGCAGCGATCCCACTGGCGATTACGGTGACGGAGCCGACCCCGTCGACCCGTCCGACCTCGAAGCCGATCAGCGGGTGCTGGGCTGGGGCGGGGCGGCCAACCCGAACACGGCCGATGGCCAGATCCAGGGAATCACCGCTTTCGCCGACGCGGCGACCCATGCCACCGGCTGGCGGCGAACGGTCGCCCAGGGGTTCGCGTGGGGCGCCCTCGTCTTCATCGTCGTCTACGTGATCGTCGTCTTCGGGCTCGCGACCAGGCTGGTCTGACCCGCTTTTCCTATCAGTCGCCCACTTTCGAACGCTCAGATGTGGGCGTCTCATAGGAAAAGCGGGACATCATCAGGGCAGCGCGTTGATCAGCTCGGCCGGGTCGCGCCGGGTGCCGGTGTAGAACGGCACCTCTTCGCGAACGTGCCGACGGGTCTCGGACGAGCGCAGGTGCCGCATCAGATCGACGATGCGATACAGCTCGTCGGCCTCGAAGGCGAGGATCCACTCGTAGTCGCCGAGCGCGAACGAGGCGACGGTGTTGGCGCGGACGTCGGGGTATTCGCGGGCGAGCTGACCGTGCTCGGCCAACAGGGCGCGGCGCTCGGCATCCGGCAGCAGATACCACTCGTAGGACCGCACGAACGGATAGACGCTGATGTAACGGCGCGGCTGTTCATCGGCGAGGAACGCGGGGATGTGGCTCTTGTTGAACTCGGCCGGCCGATGCAGCGCCATCGATGACCACACCGGCGCGAGCCGACGACCGAGCATGGTGCGCCGGAACCGGCTGTACGCGTCCTGCAGTGCCTCGGCGGTCGACGCGTGCCACCAGATCATCACGTCGGCGTCGGCGCGCAGCGCGCTCACGTCGTAGGTGCCGCGAACGACCACGTCCTTGGCCGCCAACTGCTCGAAGAGCGCCTCGACCTCGACGATCATCGGCGGCCGCGGCCTCGTAGTCACCGATCGGATCGAGCACCCGGAACACCGACCAGGCGGTGTAGCGGATCGTGTCGTTGAGTTCGCGTGCGGATTTTCCGTCGACCATCAGTCCATTATCGCCCAGGCCGATTGGCGAGCACGCCGGCCGCAACGACCGAATCGACGGCGCGGGTTGCCGACGCGATGCAGGCCGGGATGCCCAGGCCCCGTCGTAGGACGCGCCGCACACGGCCAGCCCCGGGACGGACGTGAGCGCCGCCTCGATCCGGGCGACCCGATCGACGTGTCCGATCGCGTACTGCGGCAGGCCACCACCCCAGCGGGTGACCCGGGCGTCGATCGGCGCGGCGCTGATCCCGATCAGCCCGGCCAGGTCGCGCCGGGCGAGCGCGACCAGCTCATCGTCGTCGCGCTGCAGGTCGTGCACCTCGCCGGCGCGTCCGATCGAGGCCCGCAGCAGGGTGAGGCCGGCCGGTGTTCCGGGCCACTTCTGCGACGAGATGGTGATCGCCTTCACGGCGAACCGCTCGGCGCTGCCGACGAGCAGCCCGCTGCCCGGCGGCGGCGCGATATCGCGGAAGGCCAGCGTCACGATCGCCATGCTGGCGGTGTCGATCTCGGCCAGCTCGGTCGCCGCGTCGCCGCCACCGACCGGAGCAGCGCCGCCGCCTTGACCGCAGGGGTCGCCACGATAACCGCGTCGGCGAGCAGTTCGGTCGCCTCGGGCACCGGTCCGCAGTCGAGCGCGAACCCCGTCCCGCGGCGGCGGATCGAACGGACGGTGACGCCGGTGCGCACCTCGAAGTTGCCGCTCGCGGCCAGCGCCTCGGGCAGTCGGGCCAGCCCGCCGGGCAGCGACACGAACACCGGGCCGGGCACCGCGATCGGCGGGGTCGCCGACGCCTGGGCCGCGCGGCACCAGCGAGGTCGGACCGCCGCGCAGCGTCGCGGCCAGCGCCGGCAGGGTCGCCGACAGCGACAGGGCGTCGGCGCGCCCGGCATAGACACCACCGAGCAGCGGTTCGACCAGCCGATCGAGGACCTCGTCACCGAGCCGGTCGCGAACAAGCGCGCCGACGGTCACATCGCCCTCGAGTGGCCCGAGCGGCGCGTTGCCCGGCTCAGCCTCGACCCGGGCGAACGCTGCCGGGCTGAGTACGCCCGATGCCTGCAGGGCCCCGAGGTCGCCGGGGATTCCCATCATCGTTCGGGCCGGCAGCGGGTGGTTCGCACCGCCCGCCCGGATCTGCGCCGAGAGGGTGAGCGGCGTGATCAGCTCATCGTTGAGGCCCAGCGCCTCGATCAGCTCGAGCCCTTCGGGCCGGCGAGCCAGTAACGATTCGGCGCCGACGTCGACGCTCACGCCGGCGACCTCGGCCCGGCGCAGTTTCCCGCCGACCTGGGCCGACGCCTCGAGCACGATGATCTCGGTCGAGGGCTCGCGTTGGGACAGCTGCCAGGCCGCGGCCAGACCTGAGATGCCGCCGCCGATGATGACGACCCGACGCGGGGCCCGGGCTTCGGCGGTGTCAGTCATCGAGGGAGTGCACCAGCTCGACGATCCGGGTCAGCACATCCGGGTCCGTATCGGGCGGAACGCCGTGGCCGAGGTTGAAGATGTGGCCGGCCGCGGCCCGCCCCTGCCGCACGACCCGCCGGACTTCGGGCTCCAGCACCGACCAGGGGGCGAGCAACAGGGCCGGATCGAGGTTGCCCTGCACCACGGTTCCCGGGCCCAGGCGACGGGCCGCCTCATCGAGCGGTACCCGCCAGTCGACGCCGATCACGTCGGCACCGGCGGCCTTCATGGCGGGCAGTAGCTCGCCCGTCCCGACGCCGAAGTGGATCCGCGGCACCGCCGCCGAGGCGAGCGATTCGAGCACATATCGGCTGTGCGGCTGGACGAACTGTTCGTACTCGGCCACCGACAGGCAGCCGGCCCACGAATCGAAAAGTTGGACGGCCGCGGCCCCGGCGTCGGCCTGCACGCGGAGGAATTCCGCGCTGATCACCGCCAGCCGGCCGAGCAGGGCGTGCCACAGCTGCGGCTCGGAGTGCATCAGCGCTTTCGTCTTGGCGTGCTCGCGCGACGGGCCGCCCTCGATCAGGTAACTGGCCAGCGTGAACGGCGCACCGGCGAATCCGATCAGCGGGGTCGCGCCGAGTTCGGCGACGAGCTGCCGGACGGCGGTGGCGACGAAGTCGACGTCGACCGGCTCGAGCGGGCGCAGCGCCGCCAGATCGGCCATCGTCCTGACCGGCTCGGCGACGACCGGCCCCACGCCGGCGACGATTTCGATGCCCAGGCCCAGGGCCACGAGCGGCACCATGATGTCGGAGAAGAGGATGGCCGCGTCGACGCCATGACGGCGGACCGGCTGCAGGGTGATCTCGGTGATCAGGTCGGGGGTTCGGCACGCATCGAGCATGCTGTGGTTTACCCGCAATGCACGATATTCCGGTAGCGATCGTCCCGCCTGCCGCATGAACCACACCGGCGGATGCGCGGCCGGCTGACCGCTGGCGGCACGCAGCAACAGGGACCCGGCGGCCGCCGTCGACTCGGACATACCTGTATGAGTTGTCATCGCGCCCGATCTTACGGACCCACGTACCGTCCGCTCGCCGCCGCCAATGTCCTCGACCGGCCAATCTGATCGATCCCGCCGCGCGCCTGGGGGAAATTGTCGACTCGTAATGAGAGCGTCTTGTCGTGGCGACCAAGACAGCCGGCCGGAACTACCGCGCCGACCCGGCGTGACGTCAGAACGCGGGGAGGTCGTCGTACTGATGGGCACTGTCAGTCCATTGGGCGACGCGCACCGAGCTGAACCCGAGGCCGCCCCGCCGCCGGATGCCTTCCGCGAAGCCGTTGCCAACCTGCTCGCCACCCCGACCCGGGCCGAGCTGCGGATCGAGCCGATTCGCGCCCCACAGCGCCTCGCCCCCTGGAGCTACGCGCTATCGGCCGAGATCATCGACGCCGAGGGTGACGAACTGGCCAGCGGTCGATTCGTGCTCCTCTACGACCCCGACGGCGCTGAGGCCTGGGACGGCCAGCTGCGCCTGGTCACCTTCGCCACCGCCGAACTCGAGGCCGATATCGCCAACGACCCGGCGCTGCCGGAGGTTTGCTGGAGCTGGCTGACCGGCGCCCTGACCGATCGCCGAGCCGATCACCTGGCCGCCGGCGGCACCGTCACCCAGACCACGTCGACCCGATTCGGCGACCTACATGGACCCAGGTCGGTCGTCTCGATCGAACTGCGTGGATCATGGACGGCGCGGACGACTGATCTCGGACCGCACCTGCTTGGTTTCCTTGACCTGCTGTGCACTGCGGCTGGCTTACCCCCTGAGGGGATCTCGGTTCTACCGACGACTTGATATGACTGACGCCGAATTGCCGATCGTCGACGACCGCACTGACGAGCCAGACCTGGCTGGATCACCCGAACCGAATGGATCAGCCCAGTCGACCGGACACCCTGAATCGACCGAACACCCTGAATCGACCGAGCCGCCCCCGCCGGTCCCGGTGCTCCGTGAGCCGGCCGACGGCGTCCCCGAGGTGGTCACCACCCTCGAGGCGCTGCAGCGGGCCATCGTCGGACTGGGCCAGGCGCACGGACCGCTCGCGGTCGACGCCGAGCGGGCGTCGGGTTACCGCTACAGCCAGCGGGCCTATCTGGTGCAGCTACGCCGCGAGGGGTACGGCACCGTCCTGATCGACCCGATCGCTGTGCCCGATCTGCGCGAGCTCAATGCCGCCCTCGACGGCGTCGAGTGGATCCTGCACGCCGCCCATCAGGACCTGGCCTGCCTGGCCGAGGTCGGCCTCTACCCGTCGCGCTTGTTCGACACGGAGCTGGCCGGCCGGCTGCTCGGCGAGGAGCGGGTCGCCCTCGGCACCATGGTCGAGCACTACCTGGGGGTGGGCCTGGAGAAGGGTCACTCGGCCGACGACTGGAGCACCCGGCCGCTCCCCCACGACTGGCTGATCTACGCCGCGCTCGACGTCGAGCTGCTGATCCCGTTGCGGACCGTACTGGTCGGTGTGCTGGCCGACGCCGGAAAGATGGCCTGGGCCGAGCAGGAGTTCGAGGCGGCCCGCACCGCGCCGCCCACCGCCCCCCGCGTCGACCCCTGGCGGCGCACCTCGGGAATTCACTCGGTCCGCAACCGCCGCCAGTTGGGCGCGATCCGGGCCCTGTGGCAATCGCGCAACGAACTTGCCGAGCAGCGTGACATCGCGCCGGGCCGGGTCCTGCCGGACGCGGCGATCGTGGACGCCGCGCGCCGCAATCCCAAGAGTGTCGAGGAACTGACCGCATTGCCGATATTCGGCGGCTCGCGTCAACGTCGCACCGCGCCGCGCTGGTTCGCCGCCGTGCAGGCCGCTCAGCGGTTGCCCGATGACGAACTTCCGCCGGTGACCGGGGTTTCGCCGGATGCGCTGCCACCCAGTGGACGCTGGCGCGAACGGTCACCCGAAGCGGCCGCGCGGCTGGCCGTGTGCCGCGATGTGGTCGCCGAAATCGCCGAGGCCCACCAGGTGTTGGCCCAGAACCTGCTCGCATCGGACACCGTGCGCCGGCTCGCCTGGGCACCGCCGGCGCCGGCCCAGGAACTCGATACCGAGCTGGTCGCAACCACGCTCGCCGCGCTACGAGCCCGACCGTGGCAGATCGAGCTGACGGCGGCGCCGCTCGCAGCCGCGCTGCAGGCCCTCGGGGATCCGCCGGCCGAGGCAGCGCCAGCATCGGAGGAATCAGCGACACCGGGAGCGTCAGCGACACCGGGAGGGGCGCCAGCCGAGTCGACCGCCGACCCCGAAGCTCCGGCGACGCAGTAGCTAACGGCGATCAGGCCCGTTGTTCGGGGGTGCCCCACTCGACCACCGGATCGCGCCGGATCTCGATCGGCTGGGCGTCACCGAACGGATCGGCGACTGCGGCCTGTGGCCCGCCGGCCTCTTGCCCGAGCCGCCCGGCGGACGCGCTCTGCGGGGCCCGGGGCAGCTCGATCCGTAGGGCCAAACCGCCGAACGGCGGCGCCGCGGCCTGCAGGCGTCCGTGGTGGGCCTCGACGATCAGCCGCACGATGGCCAGGCCTAGTCCGGATCCGCGCGTCGCGGTACGCACCCGACCGCCCCGCCGGAACGGCTCGAAGAGCTGATCGACGTCCGACGGCGCGATGACCTGACCGCCGTTGGCGACGTGCAGCCAGACTCGGTCGGCGGCCTCGCCGCAGGTGATCCGCAGCCAGCCCCCGACGACGTTGTGCCGGATCGCATTCTCGATCAGGTTGCCGATCAACCGCTCGAGCAGCCGTGGGTCCCCCACCGTCAATGCGGGCGAGGTGTCGTGCTCGATCGTGATCTGGCGCTCCTTCGCCTCATTGGCGACGGCATCGAGGACGGGCGGAACCAACGCGGCCAGATCGACCGGCTCGGTGATCTCGAGTTCGACCTGCGAACCGGCCTGTAGACGCGCGAGGATCAGCAGCGAACTGACCAAGCCCTGGGCCCGGTCCGTCGCGACCAGTACCGATTCGCCCATCCGGCGCCATTCATCGAGGTCGACGCCTGGATCGGACATCGTCACGTCGACTTCCGTGCGAATGACGGACAGCGGTGTTCGAAGTTCATGGCTGGCGTTGGCGACGAATAATCGTTGACTGTCGAAGGCCGCGTCGAGTCGCCCGAGCATCTCGTCGAACGTGTCGGCCAATTCCCGCAGCTCGTCGTCCGGCCCGCCGAGGTTGATGCGCTGATCGAGGGTCTCGGTGGAGAGCTGTTGCGCGGTTCGGGTCACCCGGGCGATCGGGCGCAGGGCCTGCTTGGCCAGCAGATATCCGCCCGAGGCCCCGATGATCACGATGATGCCGAAGTAGATCAGGCCGGTGTGCAGCAGATAGTCGCGGGAACGGTCCCGCGCCTGCTGACCGAGCTCCGAGGGCACCAGCTGCAGCGACGGACCACCGTCGGCGGGGTTGGCCGTCACAGTGCCCGGAAACTTGAAGAACTGCACACCCGAGATCGCTCGGTCCAACAGGACGAGCGAGGTGAACAGCAGCGAAACCCCGACGAGTAAGACAAGTCCGCCATAGAGCAGCGCCATGCGCACGCGCAGCGTCGAGCGGAACAGCTTCACTCGGGCGAGGACCCTCCTACACCGGCGCCATCCTCCAGCGTTGCGAGCGCGGCCGGATCGATGCGATAGCCCGAACCGACGACCGTATCGATGATCGCCGGCTCACCGAGCTTGCGGCGCAGCGTCATCATCGTCACGCGGACGGTCGTGGTGAACGGATCCGCGTTCTCGTCCCAGACCCGATCGAGCAACTCCTCGCTGCTGACGACGCTTCCCTGGGCCATGAGCAGCGTCTCGAGGACGCCGAACTCCTTGCGCGTCAGATCGATCAGCTCGCCGTCGCGGGTCACCGTGCGACGCGCCGAGTCCAACTCGATGTCACCGGCGGTCAGGACCGGGGGTGCGGCCGGAGTCGTGCGTCGGCCCAGCGCCCGAACCCGCGCCACCAGCTCGACGAACGCGAACGGCTTGGCCAGGTAGTCATCGGCTCCCAGGGCCAGGCCCGACACCTTGTCCTCGACCGTCCCGCTCGCGGTCAGCATGATGACGCGGGTCAAGACACCTTCGTCGGACAGCTTGCGGCAGATCTCGTCACCTGACATGCCCGGCAGGTCCCGGTCGAGCACGACGACGTCGTAGCGCGTCAGCGAGGCCTTGCGATAACCGTCGTCGCCGTCGAACGCGACGTCGACCGCCATCCCCTCGCGGCGCAATCCGCGCGCGACCGCCTCAGCCAGCTGGGCCTCGTCCTCGACTACCAGTACCCGCATGCTCAATCTCCCCGTTGACGTAACTCGTCGGCCACCGACACATCACTGCGACCGAGTTCGCCGCCGTTCCCCTGATTTTTGCCTTCAGATCCGCCGACGCCGCCTACGCCACTGTCGTCGGTGCCGGCAATCCGCGCCGACCATTCCACAATGCGGCGTCCGATGTCGAGCACCGTGAGCCCGACACCGGCGGCGACGTCCTTGACCTTGCCGTGGTCGAGGAATCGTACGGGCACGCCGATCTCTCTGGTAGCGACATCCAGGTTGGCCGCGCGCAGGGCCGAAGCGACCCGGGAGCCGACGCCGCCGTCGACCACACCGTCCTCGACCGTGACGACCAGTGACGCCGAACGGGCCAATTCGATCAGGGCCGGGTTGACGGGCTTGACCCAGCGGGGATCGACGATGCGGATGGTGAAGCCGGCCTGACGAACCGCCGCGGCCGAATCGAGCACCATCGCCGCGGTGGCACCGATTGCGACCACCAGAACGTCGACCGGACCGCGATCGGGCTCGGCCAGCACGTCCACTCCGCCGACCGACCGCACGGCCGGGATGTCATCGCCGAGCGGAGTCTTTGGGTAGCGCAGGACCGTCGGGCCGTCGGCGTGCTCGAGGGCCTCGTTGAGCTCGGCCCGCAGCGTCGGCTCGTCGCGCGGCGCGGCCAGGCGAAGTCCAGGCACCATGCCGAGCAGCGCCAGATCCCACATGCCGTTGTGGCTGGGGCCGTCGTCGCCGGTCAACCCGGCCCGATCGAGCACCACCGTGACCGGCAGGCGGTGCAGCGCGACATCCATCAGTAGCTGATCGAAGGCCCGATTGAGGAAGGTGGCATAGAGCGCGACGACCGGGTGCAGCCCGCCCGAGGCCAGCCCCGCGGCCGAGGTGAGCGCGTGCTGTTCGGCGATACCGACGTCATAGAACCGATGCGGGAAGCGGGCGGCGAAGCGCTTGAGGCCGGTCGGCTCGCTCATCGCGGCAGTGATCGCGACGATGTCGTCGCGCTGCTCGGCGATCGCCACCAGCTCGTCGGCGAACACGCCCGTCCACCGTCGTCCACCGCTCGACAGCGGCCGACCCGTTTGCGGGTCGAAGGCGCCGGGCCCGTGCATCTGGTCGGCCTCGTCGTCCTCGGCCGGGCGATAGCCATAGCCCTTGCGGGTGACGCAGTGGACCACGATCGGCCCGTCGAACTGGCGGGCCAACCGCAGCGCGGTCTCGAGCGCGGCGATGTCGTGGCCGTCGACCGGCCCGACGTACTTCAGGCCGAAGTCCTCGAACATGCCCTGCGGCGCGAGCAGGTCCTTCATCCCGCGCTTCATTCCGTGCAACGTCTCGTACAGCGGCGGACCGACTACGGGCACGCGAGGCAGATTGGTCTTGACGGTGCCGAGCACCCGCTCGTATCCGGGCCGAAGCCGAAGGCCGGCCAGTCGTTCGGCCAAGCGGCCGCTCGTCGGGTCGTAGGAGCGGCCGTTGTCGTTCACCACGATGATCACCGGACGATCCGCCGCGGCGATGTTGTTCAGCGCCTCCCAGCACATACCACCGGTCAGGGCGCCGTCGCCGACGACCGCGATCACCGGGCGGCGTTCACCGCGCACCTGGAACGCCTTCGCCATCCCGTCGGCGTAGGAGAGCGCCGTGGACGCGTGCGAGTTCTCGATCCAGTCGTGCGGGCTCTCGGCCCGACTCGGGTAGCCCGACAGGCCACCGGTCTGCTTGAGCTGGTCGAAGCCGTCCTGTCGACCGGTGAGCATCTTGTGGACGTAGGCCTGGTGACCGGTGTCGAACAGGATCGGCTCGGATGGCGAGTCGAAGACGCGGTGCAGCGCTATCGTCAGCTCGACCGCGCCGAGGTTCGGGCCGAGGTGGCCGCCGGTACGCGCCACCTTCTGGACGAGGAAGTCGCGGATCTCGGCGCCCAGCTGGGCCAGCTCGGACGCCGTGAGATCGCGCAGATCAGCGGGCTGGTGGATCCGGCGCAGGACTTCACTCACAGTGGACAGCCTACGACCTGAGCGCGCCGGCATGCGCAACCAGGCGCGCCCGGATCGCCCGTGCCGCCGCCGGTTTACGCCAGATTCACGCCCGCGGCCGCACCGGCGTCAGGGTGGCGATGGATTCGATGTGGTGGGTCATCGGAAATGCGTCAAACACTGACAGGCTCGACATCACCCAGCCGTGGTCCAGCGCCACCCGTACGTCACGGGCAAGTGAAGCGGGGTCGCACGCCACATAGGCAACCATCCGGGCGCCCATCGCAAGGACGGCTGCCATCACGTCGGCCCCGACACCGGACCGCGGCGGATCGAGGACGACCAGATCGGGGGCCAGCTCAGCCAGGTCGGGCTGGCCCAGCAGCGCGGCGGTCACGGGTGAGCGCCGGACCTCGGCCCACGGCAGTCCGTTCAGGTTGATCGCAGCGTCCGACACCGCCTGCGCGTCGGCCTCGACCCCCACCACCCGTCCGGATGGTCCGACCGCCCGGGCCAGGAAGGCGGTGAAGAGTCCCGCACCGGCGTAGAGATCAAGCGCTGATTCACCGGGACGCGGCGCCAGTTCGCGCAGGACCGTGCGGACGAAGGTCTGCGCCGCGGCCGGGTGCACCTGCCAGAACCCCGACGGGGCCACGGTGAAATCGATCGGCTCGTCCTCGACCGCCGCGACCAGGTGGTGATGCTGCTCGGCGCCCTCGACGATCCGGGCGTCGAGGATCCGGCGCCGGTCGATCCGGGGCCGGCGCCCGTTCGGGTGGGCCCGCTTCGGCGCGACCGTTCGCGCGGCGAGCACGGTGATCGACCCCTCGTCGTCGCGGACGACCTCGACGCGGGACTCGTCCGGCCAGCTTCGCGCCAACACCGGTCCGTCCCCCACTCCGGGCACGCCCAGCGGGCAGGATTCGACCGGCTCGACCACCGGTGAGCGATGCCGCAGCAACCCCGGCCGGCCGCGCTCGTCGATCGTGTAACCCACCCGGGTACGCCAGTGCAGCGGTCCGCCCGGCAGCTCGGTCACCTCGACCGCTTCGTCCAACTTGGCCAGCCGCGCGAACTGCTCGCGGACGACAGCCGCCTTCAGGGCCCGCTGGGCCGACGGCCGCACGTGCTGCCAGTCGCAGCCGCCGCACCGGCCGGGACCGGCGTGCGGACACGGCGGTTGAACCCGGTCCTCGCTCGCGTTGATCACGCTGATGGCATCGCCGCGGGCGAATGAACCACCGGCATCCTCGGTGATCCGGACCCGGACGCGCTCGCCCGGAATAGCGTGCCGGACGAATACGACCCGGCCACCCGGGGAGTCACCGATACGAGCTACGCAATGCCCGCCGTGAGCTACCGGGCCGACGTCCAGTTCGATGATCTGGCCGGCCAGGGAATCACTCGGATTGGTCGGGCTCACAACCGGATGCTCCGGCCGCTAATCACGGTCGGCGAGCAGCTCGACTTCGCGCTCCGCCGGCAACTCTTCGACCGGGTCGGGTCCCGTGAACAGTGAATCCGGACGGATTGCCGCGCCCGGCGGCCCGACGATCGACTGCGCGGCCGCCTCGGCCAGGCTCTCGGCCCGGACCCGCGAGGACTGCATCTGCCAGGGCACGCTGGTCACCATCACGCCGGGTTGGAACAGCAGCCGGCCCTTGAGCCGCAGCGCGGATTGGTTGTGCAGCAGCTGTTCCCACCAATGGCCCAGCACGTACTCGGGGATGAACACGTTGACGACGTCGTTGGGACGGTCGCGGCGCAGCTGTCTTACGTAGTTGACGATCGGATTCGTCACCTCGCGGTAGGGCGAGTCCAGGACGGTCAGCTGAATGGGCAGATCGTGGCGTTCCCACTCGGCCAGCAGGGCTCGCGTCTCGTCGTCGTCGATATTGACCGTCAACGCGGTGAGCGTGTCCGGGCGCGTCGCGCGAGCGAAACCGAGGGCGCGCATAGTCGGCCGATGCAACTTCGACACCAGGACGACGACGTGGTTGCGGCTCGGCAGCATCAACCCGCTCGCCTCCGTCTCGAGCTCCGTCGCGACCCGCGAGTAATGCTTGTTGATGGCCCGCATCAGCATGTACAGCAACGGCATCGCGATCAGCACCAGGTAGGCGCCCTTGGTGAACTTCGTGATGATCACGATCACCAGCACGATCGCACACAGGCTCGCACCGAAGGCGTTGATGATCCGCGATCGGTACATCCGCGATCGCTCTACCGGGTCACGCTCACGGCGCAGCGCCCGGTTCCAGTGCCGCACCATGCCGGTCTGGCCGAGGGTGAACGAGGTGAATACACCGATGACGTAGAGCTGGATCAGCTTGCTGACGTTGGCGTGGAAGATGAAGATGACCAGCCCGGCAACGATTGCCAGGGCGAGAATGCCGTTGCTGTAGGCCAGCCGATCGCCGCGGTTGTGCAGCTGGCGGGGCAGGTTCTTGTCCCGCGCCAGGATCGCGCCGAGCAACGGGAATCCGTTGAACGCGGTATTGGCGGCGAGCACCAGGATCAGGGCCGTCGTCGCTTGGACGAAGAAGAACCCGACCGAGTGCGGGCCGCCGAAGACCGACGAGGCCACCTGCGCGATGACGGTGCGCTGAGCCTCGTGGGTGCAGTCGACACCGGAGGGCAGATGAGTGAGGTCGCACGTAGTACTGACGTAATGAACCTTGGCGATCAGGGCCAGGGCGGTCAGCCCGGCGAACATCGACGTGGCGATGACGCCCATCATGACCAGCGTCTTCTGCGCGTTCTTGGCCTTGGGCTGTTGGAACGCGGGGACGCCGTTCGCGATCGCCTCGACGCCGGTGAGCGCCGTACAGCCGGATGAGAACGCCCGCAGGCAGAGGAATCCGAGCAGCAGCACACTCGGCGAGTTATAGCCGTGCTGCACGACGATGCCGTAGTGCGCGCTCTCGGCCACCGGCCGACTGCCGACGACGAGCCGGACCAAGCCGGTGCCGATCATCAGGAAGACACCCGTCATGAACAAGTAGGTGGGCGCCGCGAAGGCCAGTCCGGCCTCCTTGATCCCGCGCAGGTTGACCGCGGCGAGCAGCGCGACGAAGACCACCGCCATCAGAACCCGATACTCATTCCAACTCGGGAAGGCCGAGATCAGGTTGTCGACGCCGGACGAGACCGACACGGCGACCGTCATGACGTAGTCGACCAGTAGGGCACTCGCAACGACGACACCCGCCGACCGGCCGATGTTCTTGCTGGCGACCTCGTAGTCGCCGCCGCCGGTCGGGTACGCCCGCACCAACTGCCGGTACGACGCCACGACCGCGCCCATAAGGATGATCACGCACGCCGCCACCCAAGGGGTGATGTGCAGGAACATCGTGCCGCCGATGGTGAGCACGAGCAGAATCTCTTGGGTGGCATACGCCACGCTGGATAGCGCGTCGCTCGCGAAGATCGGCAGCGCCAGCCGTTTGGGGAGCAGGGTGTGCCCGGCCCGGGCCGAGCTCACCGGGCTGCCGATGATCGACCGCTTCAGGACCCGGGTCAGGACGCTCACAGCGGCACCATACGGCCACTGAGCCGACAACGCTGCGTCGATCGGCGTTAAATCACTGCACAGACGGGTCACTGTCGCGTTGAGCACGGAGTTGGGTACCGTCGCCCAACGCCATTTCGCCATCTGTATGGCCCGAGAGGAGCTGAGTCGCCCGGTGCACATCGTTGTGATGGGTTGCGGACGGGTCGGCTCCGCGCTGGCTCATAAGCTCGAACTGCTCGACCACTCCGTCTCGGTGATCGACCAGGACGCTGATGCGTTCCGCCGCTTGGGCGAGGACTTCCGCGGCGATCGGATCACCGGGGTCGGCTTCGACCAAGAGACCCTGACCGCCGCCGGCATCGAGCGGGCGAACGCTTTCGCCGCGGTCAGCAGCGGCGACAACTCCAACATCATTGCCGCCCGGGTGGCCCGCGAGACCTTCGGCGTCCAGAACGTCGTGGCCCGGATCTATGACTCCAAGCGGGCCGAGGTCTACGAACGGCTGGGTATCCCAACGGTCGCCAGCGTGCCGTGGACGACCAGCCGGCTGCTGAAGACGGTGCTCGGCGAACAGACCTCCGAGGTCTGGCGCGACGCGTCCGGCGCGGTCGCGCTGATCAACGTGACGCCGAACGAGGGCTGGGTCGGGCACCGGCTGACCGACTTCGAATTTGCCAGCGGAGCCCGCGTGGCGCTGCTCACCCGATTCGGCACCGGCGAGCTGCCGTCCGCATCGACGCTCATCCAATCGGGTGACACGCTGCACGTCCTCACCACCGACAACCTGCTGGATCTGCTCAAACAGGCCACCGAGCAGCCACCGAACGGACACGCGGGATGAAGGTCGCCATTGCCGGTGCGGGAGCAGTCGGTCGCTCGATCGCGCGCGAATTGATCGCCAACGGTCACGACATCCTGCTCATCGACCGCGACCCGGCCAAGATCATCAAGCAACGGGTACCCGGCGCGACCTGGCTGCTGGGCGATGCCTGCGAGGTCGACAACCTCGAGCAGGCCGGCCTGGCCGACTTCGAGGTCGTCGTCGGCGCGACCGGTGACGACAAGGTAAATCTGGTCATCTCGCTGCTCGCGAAGACCGAGTTCTCGGTGCGCCGAGTGGTCGCCCGGATCAATCATCCGGCGAACGAGTGGCTGTTCACCGAGGCCTGGGGGGTCGATGTGGCCGTGTCGACGCCACGTGTCCTCGCGGCACTGGTCGAGGAGGCGGTCACGGTCGGCGACCTGGTCCGCCTCTTCACGCTGCGCGAGGGCCAGGCCAACCTGATCGAGATCACGCTGCCCGACGACGCGCCCTGCGCGGGGACCCCGGTCCGTGACCTGAAGCTGCCGCCCGACGCCGCGCTGGTCGCGATCGTCCGCGGTCACCGGGTCATCGTCCCGACCCCCGAGGAGCCGATCGAGACGGGCGACGAGCTGCTGTTCATTGCGTTGCCGGAGTCGGAACCCGCGATCCGCGAGGCCGTCTGCGTCAACTAGTTCCTCGACTAGGTTCGGCGGGCGCGCTTCACGACCCAGAACCCGAAGCCCAGCACGGCAACGGTCAGCGGGTAGCCCATGGCGAGCTTGGCCACGGCGAGCCATCCGGTGTCATTGCGGTGGTAGAGCGCGAGCTGGACGCCGGCCCGGGCCAGAAAGATCAGCGCCGCCAACGCAGTCGCCAGGTCATAGGCGACCAGCAGCCGACGCTGCCGGTACCAGGGCGCCGGTGTCTGGTCGGCCGCGACGTCCCCGTCCGCCAGGTCCCCGAGCGGCGCGACCGTCGGTGATGGGTCGAGGAACTCCCAGACCAACCCGACCAACGGCCGACGGATGACGAGCGTGGCAAGGAACGCGGCCGCGTAGCCGAAGCTGGTCAGGATGCCGTACAGGAAGTAGCCCCGGGCCTGGCCCGTCCGGTAGGCGATGAAGGCCGCGATCGCGACCCCGAACAGGCCGCTGAGCGCCTGCTGCACCGATTGACGCCGTAGTACCCGGTACGCGGTGAGAACCACCGCACTGCCCACCGCGGCGACCACGGCTGGACGCAGCCCGGCGGTGACATTGACGATGACGAACACCACCGTCGGCACCGCCGCGATGACCGTGCCGGTCCAGCCGCCCAGGCTGGCGAGCAACTGGAGGCGGTACTGCTCCCGCACACCGCTGACCGGGCCGACCGGGCCGACCGGGCCGACCGGGCCGACCGGGCCGACCGGGCTGGGTGGGCTGGGTGGGCTGGGCGGGTCGCTGGTGGTGATGCGGTCGGCCGGCCGGGGCGCGTCCGCATCCGGCGCCGGGGCGGCCGGGGTCATCGGCTCACCCGGGCTCGCGCAGGGTGTAGCGCGGGTTGTAGATGGCCAGGTTACCGTCGTGGACGCCGACCCGTCCCTCGACGATGACCCGGCGACCCGGCTCGACCCCGGCGATCCGGCGGCGCCCCAGCCAGACCAGTTCGATCGAGGCGCTGCCGTCGAACAACTCGGCGGCCAGGGTCGGCACGGTCTCGCGCGGTGTGTAGGTGACCGATCGCAGCCGGCCGGTGACGCGCGCCTGCGAACCGCGATGCAGATCGCTCAACGGGCAACAGGACATCCGCGCGGCGTCATCCTGCAGATCGTCGGCGTCCAGTTCGTGGGTGGTGGCGCTGATGCGCTTCAGGAACCCGAGCGGACTCTTCACGCCAGCTCCTCCGCGTCGGCACCCGTGCCGGCGTCGATGGAATCGATATCGGCCCCGGATTCGGTCTCGTCCAGCGTGAAGGCATCGGCCGGCATCTGCAAGGTGACCTGCTCGCGGACCGGCAGCGGATCGCTGCCCCGGACCACGACGATGCTTCGCAGTGCTACTTCCAAGGGCCGCGCCTTGGCGTAGTCCCGAGCGATCGTCCCGACGATCATGGCTCGCAGGAACCACCGGGGACCGTCGATACCGATGAAGCGCACCGGGGTCGAGCGTCCGTCCACCTTCAGCGCGCCGATCAGTTCCGGACCGAACGGACCGCCATCACGTTCGCTCAGCGATCCACCCTGCGAACTGGCCGATTCAGCGATCTCGGCGCGGACCTCATCCCAGATCCCCTGGCTGCGGGGCGCGGCGAACAAACCGATCTGCATGTGCCCGGCCGCACCGGCAAGGGTGACCGACAAGACCTGTTGGTTCTCGCCGATGTCCAGGCGAAGCTCGAATCCGGGCGCGGTCGGCATCAACAGACCGCCGAGATCGACCCTTGGGATGCCGTCGTCGGGACGGTCGCGGATGTCGTACGGACCGCTCGTCGTCTCTTGGTGCGGGCGGTCTCGGGTCGGCCACGGCGGGGTCGCGTCGAGCTTGGACTGAGGCGTCCGCTTCTCGCGCCGGCGGATCGCCATTACGAACCGGTCCTTTCCAACGCGCTGGCTCCCCCGGTCGAGCCGTGCCCACCCGCGCCGCGCTCGGACTCCGGTAGCTCGTCGACCTCGACGAAGCGCGCCGACTCGACCCGCTGGAAGACCAATTGAGCGATCCGATCGCCCCGGCGCAGTTCGAGATCGTGGACGGGGTCGTGATTGATCACGATCACCTTGACCTCACCGCGGTAACCGGAGTCGATCGTGCCCGGCGCGTTCACCAACGAGAGTCCGGCGCGGGCGGCCAGCCCCGAACGGGGATGGACGAACGCCGCATAGCCCTCGGGCACCGCGATCGCGATGCCGGTGGGGACGACGGCCCGCTGACCGGGCCTCAGCGCTACGTCGACGGTGGTGACGATGTCGGCCCCCGCGTCGCCGTCAAGGGCGTAGCTCGGCAGGCCGATCGCCGAGTCGAGGCGCCGAATGAGAATCTCCAACGGCTGGGAACGCGCTGCGGGTGTCACGGCCCGCAAGGCTACCCTCGCTGGTGTGATAGGTGGGTCCGATGGCAGCGAGGCGGGATTGCCGGCCTCGGGTGAGCCGGCTGCGGCACCCCTTGAATACCGCGAGGCGCTGCGAACGCCCTGGTGGTGGTATCCGCTCGGGCTCGCGGTCGCCACATTGCTGGCGGCCGAATTCCATATCAGCGGCTACCCGCTGACCGACTGGATCCCCTTCTGCACCCTGTTGCCGCTCTCGGCGGCCATCGTGTGGTGGCTGGGTCACTCGCGGCTGACGATCTCGGGCGGTGAGCTCGCGATCCGCGGGGCCCATCTGCCATTGCATTACGTGAGCGGCGTGGTGGCGCTGGATGCGCGGACACTTCGGCGGGTCATCGGTCGCGAGGGAGATCCGCGCGCGTTCGTCTCGATCCGTCCGTGGATCGGACCCGGCGTTCAACTACAGCTGGACGACCCGGAGGACCCGACGCCGTACTGGATCATCAGTACGCGGCACCCGGACCGCGTCACCGCTCTGGTGCGCGCCAATACCTGAACCGGCGCGTGTTCGCACACGCCGGCCCAGGCCGTGCTGCTCAGGCCTGCTCAGGCCGGCTCAGGCACAGTCGCGACAGATGAACTGCCCGTTCTTCTCCCGAGCCAGTCGGCTGCGGTGATGCACCAAGAAGCAGCTCGAGCAGGTGAACTCGTCGTCCTGCTTGGGCAGCACGCGGACGGTCAGCTCTTCTCCAGACAAGCTGGAGAGGTCGGCGCCCGGCAATTCCAGTGCTTCGTTGAGCTCGGTCTCGTCAATATCTATCGAGCCCGACTGCGCCTCAGCGCGGCGGGCCTTCAACTCTTCGAGCGAGTCCTCACTCAACTCGTCGACGTCGCCCCGACGGGGGGCGTCGTAATCGGTGGCCATCGGTGGTCAACTCCTCATCGGTGCTTGCCGATCGAGTGGCGTCTGCGCCACCCGAACCGGGTTCGTCTACTGCGGTGGTCTAGTGGGTCGCTGACGTGTAGTCACGTCAACACTGACGCTTAAGTCGTCGGCGCGGAGTGCAACGTACAGCTACTTGCCTTTGTGCCCAAGGCGACCGGCTGTGTGCTGTGAGCCACCACTCGCACCATCGGAGGCGGTGGTGCGGGTGTCGGACCCAACCTTCGCCGTCCGCGTCTAGGCCCGCGGGCGGTACCGGTTCCTCGAATCCTGCGAACATCCTGGGCACGTTCCCCATTCCCGTCCGCTGGTCGGGTTAGTCTCGTCCTCAGCAATAGACCCACCGCAGCCCCAGGGAGAGTCCGCCACGATGGCCACGTCACGGACTCGTCGGCCGTTGCCGGCCCTGGCGTTCCTGCTGGCGTTGTCGCTCCTCACGGCTCTGGTGTGGTGGCGGGTCCTGCATCGCTCCGACAGCGCCGCGGCATCGTCCAATCCGTCCTGCTCGGTCTCGGCCACGCCAACCCTGACCGTCGTGCCGGCTCCGGCGTCAGTCACCGTGAACGTCCTCAACTCGACCACCAAGACCGGCCTCGCCGCCCAGGTGACCGCGTTATTGGTCACCGATGGCTTCAAGACCGGGACCCCCAACAATGATCAGACGGCGCGCTACCCCGTAGCGGGCGTCGCCGAGATTCGCTACGGACCCAGTGGCGCGGCGGCCGCCACGCTGGTCTCGTTCTACGTTCCCGGCGCAGTGCTGGTCCCTGACGGCCGCACCGACGCTTCGGTCGATCTCGCGGTCGGCGCCAAGTTCACGGCGGTGCTCAGCGCCGCCGACGCCGCCAAGGCGCTCATCGCAGCCAAGGTCAGCCAGGCCGCCGCTCCGGCCGCTCCCATCACGCCTGCGGCATCGTCGCCGGCTCCCGCAACGACTACCCCCAAGGCCTCGAGCAGTGCGGTCAGTACCGCGAAGTCCTCGGCCAAGTCGTCGGCGTCGAGGAGCAGCTCGTCGGCCTCGGCGCGCTGCTGAGCGATCAGCCGAGTACCGAACCGGCGTCGAGTTCTTCGAGCAGCTCGAACAAGTCAGGTCCCAGACCGGGCCGGCGACAGCGCAGAACCATTCCCCCGCCGCTCGACCGGCCAGGCCCGTGCTGACGCATCCGGCCTCGGTCGCGATCAGCAGGCCGGCCGCGTAGTCCCACACATTGAGGCCGGCCTCGAAGTGACCGTCGAGCCAGCCGGCCGCAACCGCACATAGGTCCAGACTGGCCGAGCCTGCGCGCCGGATGTCGCCGATCCGAGGCAGCAGCCGGGCGACGACGTCACCCTGCCGGGCCCGACGCGCGGTGTCGTAGCCGAACCCGGTGCCGATGACGGCCCGGTCGAGCGCGATCTCGCGGGGCCCGTTCAGCCGCACGGCGGTACCCGCTGCTCCCTCGGCACCCCCGGTACCCGCGTGCCGGTACGCCCCGCGACCGCGGACGGCCCGGAACACATCGCCGGTCATCGGGTTCGCCACGCAACCGGCCACGACCGCACCGTCGCACTCAGCCGCGATCGACACCGCGTACTGCGGCAACCCAAGGGTGAAGTTGACGGTGCCATCGATCGGGTCGACTAACCAGCGCACCCGACCGCGCGACCTGGCATCGGCCGCGCCTTCCTCCCCGACCACGCCATCGTCGGGGCGACGCGTACCCAGTTGCGTTCCGATCCACCGCTCGACCCGTCCGTCGACCTCGGTGACCAGATCGGTCGGAGTCGACTTCGAGCCGACCGTGAAGCCCTCCGTTCGCCAGTCGCGCGCTCGGTGCCCGGCCTCGACCGCCAGCTCGACCGACAGATCGGCGATCTCGGTCAGCTCGCGCGGATCGATCGGGGCGGCGGACGGGTCGATGGCCATTGCGTCATCGCAGCACACCATGCGGCCGTCTGGCACGCGGGATAGTGTTTGACGACCCCCACAACGTCCCTATCTCGTCAAAGGAGCTGAAGTGGTCGACCAGACAGCGTCTGCCGATACCGCCTTCGGCATCGATATCGGCGGCAGTGGAATCAAGGGCGCCGTCGTCCACACGTCTACCGGTGAGCTGGTGACGGCTCGGGTAAGGACTGTCACGCCCCATCCGGCAACTCCGGACGCCGTCGCCGCCGTGGTCGCGCAGATGGTGGAGCAGGCCGGCTGGCACGGTCCGCTGGGCGCTACTTTCCCCGCCGTGATCCAACATGGTGTCGCCCGCTCGGCGGCCAACGTCGACCCGAGCTGGATCGGCACCGACGCCGACGAGCTGTTCACCAAGTCGACCGGCACCCAGGTCACCGTGCTCAACGACGCCGACGCGGCCGGCATCGCCGAGGCCCGCTTCGGGGCCGCCCGTGGTGTGGCCGGGGTCGTCATCCTGCTGACCTTCGGCACCGGCATCGGTTCGGCCCTGCTGATCGACGGCAAACTCGTTCCCAACACCGAGCTGGGTCATCTCGAACTGGACGGTCATGACGCCGAGACGCGGGCATCGGCCGCGGTGAAGGACCGTGACGAGATGTCGTACGCGAAGTGGGCCAAACGCGTCCAGCGTTACATGTCGCACCTCGAACGACTGTTCACACCCGACCTGTTCGTCGTCGGCGGCGGCGTGAGCAAGGACGGCAACAAGTGGATCCCGCTGCTGGATCTGCAGGCGCCGGTCCGACCGGCCCAGCTGCTCAACAACGCGGGCATCGTGGGGGCGGCGATGGCGGCCGCCGAACGTCCCGCGGACTGACCGCAGCGATCGACCGGGCCGGCTACTCCGGCCGACGCGCCGCAATTGGCTCGGCGGAGGCGATAAAACACCCGGCGCGGGCGTGCCCGAGTGGCGGTCCGGGTGACTGTTTGTACAATGACATCGCGGTGCTCGCACGAACTGGACTCGACCTGAGTCAACCAACAGTCTGCGAAATCTAGCCGTCGACTCCTTGTCCGCGTCTGCGGTTTGGTTCTCGCGCTTGGACTTAGGCCCAAGCTGCGCAAGTAGGTCGAAAGGGCAATGTGGTTTCCAGCGATTTGACCCCAGCACGCAAAATTGTCGTCGCCGCGGCGACGACAGCAGCCAAGCGCGTGACCGCCGACGCGGTCGCCGAGGCACCAGCGAAGCCGGCGACGCGGGCCCGGTCCGCGGCCAAGACATCCGACGCGGCCAAGCCGCTCAAGGCCGTCGGACGCCGGGGCAAGACGGCCAGCG